>NZ_LT629765.1:1316542-2633085 GCF_900105305.1 Corynebacterium timonense
GAGCCTCGGCGGCACCGCACGCTACGACCGAAAGGCCTCTGATGATTAGGCTCGCCCGCCGTGACGACGCCCCGGCGCTCGCCACCCTTCTCCGCGATTTCAACGCCGAGTTCGGCAGCGCCGCTCCCGGCCACAGCGAGCTCGCCGGACGCTTCGGCCGGCTCCTCGCTACCCCCGCCGCCTTCGCGGTCCTCGCGGATCCGGACGTCGGTTTCGCTCTGGTCACCCTGCGCCCCACCCCGTACTGGGACGGCCCGCTTGCGGTGCTCGACGAGCTCTACGTCCGCCCCGCCCACCGTTCCGGCGGCGTCGGCTCGCTCCTGCTCGCGCGCGCCGAGGAGGAACTCACCCGACGCGGGTGCCGGGAGCTCCACATCAACGTTGACGCCGAGGACACGGGCGCGAGGCGCTTTTACGAGCGCCACGGCTACTCCAATCGCGACCCCGAGTCCGGCTCGGAGATGTACGCCTACCTGCGCGAGCTGTAACGACCGAGGTGTGAGGCCCAAACTGTCCTAGAACCGCGGCAGGCCCGGTCCGAAGGCCGCGGCCCCGAGCACGCCGAGGACCCCGAGGACCCCGAGGACCCCGAGAACGACCGCCGCGATAGCGGCGCCGATCCCGGCGGCGGAGGAACCGGACGAGTTAGACGAACCCGGGTCGGTGGAGGCGGCCGGGGTGTGTCGGACGAGCGTGACGGCGTCGACAAGCGTGTCGTCCGCAGCGTTGACGCTGCGCACCTGCACCGTGGTGGGGGTGACGTCGATGATGGAGTAGTCCGGGGTGCGGTCCTGGTTCCACAGGGCGATCGTCGGGTGGTTCAGGCCCTTGGCGCGGGATTCTTCCAACGTCATGTCCGGGTACTTTGCGCCGTCGATGCCCTGGTAGTCGTAGTATTTTCCGCCGACCGCGGTATTCAGGGTGAGGTAGAGGACATCGCCCTTCTCCGGGTAGAGCACATCCCCGGGGGCGGCGTCCACGGCGGGCACCTTCGGCTCGAGGCCGTTGATGAGGTGCGAGCGGTTGTGCATGTGGTCGTGGCCGTTGAGCACGAGGTCCACGCCGACCTCGCTAAACACGGGGCCGAGGACCTCGCGCATACGCGCGATCTCCTCGGTGGTGTACCGCCCGCCCTGGGAGTAGAACGCGAAGTGGTTGGCCACGATGATCCAGTCCTTGCCCTCGCCGTGGGCGGCCACGGTGTCGCGGACGAACTGAGCCTGCTCCTGCAGGCCAGCGTCGTCCTTCCGGTTAGAGTTCAGGGCGATGAACAGGGCGTTGTTCTGCTCGAAGAAGTAATGGGAGGTATCGGCCACCTCGTTCGGCAGGTTCCAGTGCTCCTTGAAGTGCCTGCGCGCCAGGGGCGATGGGAGAACCTCGTGGTTGCCCTCAAGCGCCGCGACACGAACTGGCGCAGCTGGGGCGCCGAGAAGAACGCGTTGTATTGCCCGAGCGGGCCAATCAGGTCCCCCCACCCCTCGACCTGGTCCCCAAGGCTCAGCACGAACGAGGAATCCGGGCGGGCATTCGTGGCGCGTGCAAGCGTCGCGCGCCACGTCGCGGCCTGGTTCGACACTCCCAGGTTCACGCCGATCTGGGCGTCGGCAAGCGCGAGGAAGCTCCACGTGCCGTCGCCATCGTCGATCGTAAAGCTCTCCGGCGTGCTCCAGCCGCCGTCCTCCGAGCCGATCTGGTAGGTGTAGGTCACCCCTGGCTCGAGGCCGGAGACGTCGGCGAACCGCGAGCGGTAAGCAATCGCCCCGAAGTCGGCGTCGCGGGCCACCGTCTCGCGGACCGCCTCCGGGTTCGCGGCTGGGGCCACGCGCACCACCTCGTTGCCCGCGTGGTGTGAGCGCCACGAGAAGTTGACACTCGTCGCATCCGAGCCCACCCCCGTGACCACGCGGTAAATCGGGCCGCCCGCGGAGGCATCCGCAGACACCGCGTGGGCGGCGGGGGCGAGCGACAGGGTCAGGGCGGTCACAGTGGCCAGGGCTGCGGGGAGCGAGCGAGTCAGTTGCATATCTACACCTTCAACGTTGGCAGCAAACAACCTGTATATAACAGCACACTTTCCTGGCCGCCGCGCGTGACCCGCACGCCCGGACGCCCTCCCGCAGGACCGCACACAGGCGTAGCATGGGCTACCCACGACATCGACGTACGAAAAAGCTCAACAGGGAAAGGAACGCCATGCACAACGACCCCGCTAAGCCCGGTTACTCCTCCGAAGACAGCACGAACAAGCCGGTGGACAAGGACGACGACCAGCTCGCACAGGACACCGGCTCCCACCTCGGCTACGGCGAGGAGGCGCCCGAGAGCGTCGACGAAAGCGAGCGCAACGACGCGTAAACGGGGACGCGCCACCGGGGCTGGCGCGCCGCGGGCGCGAGCCGCATGACTACCACATCGGCCCGCGGCGCGATGCGCATCACTATCATGTCCGGTTATGACGCACACAACCCAGCCCGCATCGGCCGCGCCCGAGACGCACCACGACACCGCCAACCCCACAGCCGCGCTGTGGGAGAAATTCAGCGATAGCGCCCTCAAGCGGGGCGTGTTTTCCGCCTTCTACTCGCTCAAGGCCCCGTACTTCCGCACCGTGCTCCCCCGGGTCCGAGAGGTGACCCCCGGCGAGCGCGCGGTGATCCGCCTGGGTAAGTGGTGGGGCGTGAAGAACCACATCGGGACCTTCCACGTCATCGCTGCGCTCAACGGCGCCGAAGCCGCGATGGGCCTGCTGTGCGAAACGACGGTGCCCCCGACGCACCGCTGGATCCCCCGCGGCATGCGGGCGGATTACCCCGCGAAGTCCACGGGTGGCCTGACAGTCACCGCGACCGCGGACTTCCCCGATTTCTCCGCCATCACCCGCGAGAGCGGCGGCCAGCTGGTCACCATCACCTGCCAGATTGTCGACGACGCAGGCGTCGAGCCGGTCACGGCAGAAATCGACGTCTGGGTCACGGCCAAGCGGCCGCGGTAGCCCAGACGTCGGTCAGGGCGTCGTCGTCAGCGCTCTCTTCCTAGCGCTCGGGGGCGACCAGGATCTTGACGGACGTGCCATCCTTGTCAAGCAGGGCCGCGAAGCCCTTCTCCACAACATCATCCGGGGCGATCTTGGCGGTGATGTACGGATCGAGATCGATGCGGCCGGACTGCACGGCCTCGATTGCCTCGTCGTAGTCCCTGCGGGTGTAGCCGTAGGCGCCCTGAACGACGATCTCGGTGCGGTGGAGGTCCTTGAGCACGTCGAGCTCCAAGGGCTTGCCCGGGATGGCGACGAGCTGCAGGTGGCCGCCCGGGTGAAGGGTGCCCGCGAGCTCGTGGATCACGGGGATGACACCGGCGCAGTCGAAGGCGACGTCGGCAAGC
The DNA here is from genome assembly GCF_900105305.1 of Corynebacterium timonense. Classification (NCBI taxonomy): domain Bacteria; kingdom Bacillati; phylum Actinomycetota; class Actinomycetes; order Mycobacteriales; family Corynebacteriaceae; genus Corynebacterium; species Corynebacterium timonense. The sequence goes on from NZ_LT629765.1 coordinate 1,319,924, forward strand.
AAGCCGTCGCTGTTCTCCTTGACCACCTCGAGCAGGTCCTCCTCCGTCGGGTTGACACCCACCGCTGCGACACCAGTCTTCAGCGCCAGCTCGCGGCGGGCGGCGTTGGGCTCGGAAATGATGACCCGGGCACCGCGCGCGGTCGCCACAGCCGCGACGAAGACGCCGATCGGCCCAGCACCGCCGACGACGACAACGTCGCCTTCTTCGACGCCGGCCAGGCGCACGGCGTGCGTGGACACAGACAGCGGCTCAATCATTGCCGCGTGCTCAAGCTCCATGTCCCCGACGGGCACGGCAACCTGAGCCGGCACGTTCACGGCCGCGCTCAGGCCACCGCCCCAGCCGGACAGGCCGAGGCCCCAGACCTTCTGGCAGAGGTTAGTCTTGCCCGCCTTGCAGGCCACGCACTCGCCGCACCATACGCCTGCCATGACTGCGACACGGTCGCCTTCCTTGAGGTCCTCGACGCCCTCACCGACGGCGGTGACGGTGCCGGAAAACTCGTGGCCCAGCGTGATCGGAAGGGATGCGCCGGTCACCGGCTGTTCGCGGTCCTCATCCGGGGTCACCGGGTAGGACGGGCCGTCCTGGTAAAGGTGGAGGTCGCTGCCGCAGATGCCAGCCCAGCCCACGTCCAAGCTCACCCAGCCCTTGTCGGGGGCGCCGGGCTCCTCCACCTCGTCGACGCGCAGATCCTTTGCTCCGTACAACCGAACAGCCTTCATCTCATTGTCCTTTCTTATGTGCCTTTTCTGAATGAACGATGGACACTGCCACTTCCTACGTTACCCCCGTAGGGTTTATTCATCACTCGCGCATGGTGATGCCGCAGCTCAGGAGCACAAAGATGAGTGAAGCGTCACACATTCCGGCGCACGGCGTGCCGGCTCGTCCCGCGGGCACGCCACGCTGCTGCTTCGGCCGCTATAGTCCTCGCTCATGGAGCACTCCCCTCACGACCTGGCGTTCATCGCCGACGACAACGGCATCCTCATCGTTGGCGACGCCGACGACCTTGCGGACCTCGACTCGCGCGCGAGCGGAACCCTGGGCGATGTTCGCCCCGTTTCTCCCCAGGTCTTATCGCGAGCCAAAGCTGTGCTCGACACCGCCAGCCGCTACCGAAACCTGACCGGGCGGTACCTCACCCCCACCAAGGAGTCCGCCGCCCTTCTGCGGCAACGCGTCACCAACGGGCCCGTATCGGGAGTTCTCCGCAAAGGCGACCTCGGCGCGGCCGGCAACCCCGGCGAAATCGTGTCAACCCTCTCGTTCAACCGTGTTCCGGCTGGCCCCGCGGTGGCCATGGGTATCGCGGGCATTGCCACCCAGGTCGCAATCGAGATTGCGATGGCCGAGGTCAAGCGATACTTGGAGTCCATCGACGACAAGCTAGACACCCTCCTGCGGCACCGGAAAATCGATGCCCTAGCCCACCTCGGCGGGATCCAGTACACCATCGACGAGGCCGACAAGCTCTACCGGCGAAGCAACAGCGTCTCGGCCACGACGTGGTCCAAGATCGACCACCTAAGCTCGTCGCTGAACTCCATCGAGTCGTTCGTGATCGAACAGGTCGACGACGCGGCCACACACATCAACGCGCACCGAGGGAACGCCAAAAAGGTATCGTCGCTCCTCGCGGAACTCAATGACGACCTTCCCCTGTGGGTTGGTGTTCTCGCGCGAAGCATGTATCTGCATGACCGACTGTATGCGCTCGAACTCGCGCACGTCAGCGAGTTCGAGCCACACGTGATGGAGGCCCACAGAGAGGGGATCATTGAAGCGAGAGGCGCGCGACTGGCCACCACGCTTGAGCGGCTGCTCGCGATCGATTCCACGATCCGGGAAGCAGGCACGCTCAACGATACTCAGTGGGCCCTCAAACACGGTCGCGCGAAGGAGATGACCACCAACGCAAACTCCATACTCACCACAATCTACGGTTTCGCCTCCCACCTCCAGGGCAGCGTGCCTGAGGCGACGCCGCTCGAGGCTCAGGGCCGCGGCCAATCGGCCCGGGCGCTGGTCGAACGATTCGTTGATTCGGCGAACCACACAGGGCGTTCAGCCTTCACCCACGCCCAACGAACCACCCAGAAGGTGATTGCCGCGGCCGCGGACCTCCCCCACCGAGACTCGACAGAACGGGCGGGTCTCGACGCCTCGGACGACGCGAGGAGCGGCCCCACCACGAGGTCCCGCCGCCGGAACGTCCGTGGCGCGGGGAATACGAAACCCGGGGACGCGTAAGCGGGAGCGCTTCCGTCGGCCTCGGCCGCGCCGCCGCCTCGGCCTACACGTTGAACTTGAACTCCACGACGTCGCCGTCTTCCATCACGTAGTCCTTGCCCTCTTGGCGTACCTTGCCGTGGGCGCGGGCCTCGGCCATCGAGCCCAGCTCATCGAGGTCATCGAAGCTGACAATCTCGGCCTTGATGAAGCCCTTCTCAAAGTCGGAGTGGATCACCCCGGCGGCCTTCGGCGCAGTGTCGCCCTGGCGGATCGTCCACGCGCGCGCCTCCTTGGGCCCCGCGGTGAGGTAGGTCTGCAGGCCGAGGGTTGCGAAACCAGCCTTGGCCAGGGTGTTCAGGCCCGGCTCCTCCTGCCCCACGGCAGCGAGCAGCTCCGCGGCGTCCTCCTCGTCCAGCTCGAGCAGGTCCGTCTCGCTCTGCGCGTCGAGAAACACGGCCTCTGCGGGTGCGACGAGAGCGCGAAGCTCGTCCTTTGTCGCGTCGTTAGTGAGCACTTCCTCGTCGGAGTTGAACACGTAAAGGAAGGGCTTAGCCGTCATGAGGTGCAGATCGCGCAGAAGCGCCAGGTCAAGCTCGCCCGTCTTGCCCGCGGCGAAGAGGGTGCGGTCCCCCTCGAGCACTTCCTGCGCCTTTGTCACCTCCGCGACGGTGGCGGCGACCTCCTTGTCCTTGCGCGCCTCCTTTTCCAGGCGCGGCAGGGCCTTTTCAATCGTCTGCAGGTCTGCGAGGATCAGCTCGGTGTTGATCACGGCGATATCGCTGGCCGGGTCAACCTGCCCGTCGACGTGGATGACGTTGTCGTCCGAAAAGGCGCGCACCACCTGGCAGATAGCGTCGGCCTCGCGAATGTTGGCCAAAAAGGCGTTGCCCATGCCCTCGCCCTCCGAGGCGCCCTTCACAATGCCCGCGATGTCGACGAACGAGACCGTGGCGGGCAGGATGCGCTCGGAGCTGAAGATCTCCGCGAGCCGGGCCAGGCGCGGGTCCGGAAGTTCCACGAGGCCCACGTTGGGCTCAATGGTGGCGAAGGGGTAGTTCGCCGCTAGGACGTCGTTACGCGTCAGCGCGTTGAAGAGCGTGGATTTCCCCACATTGGGCAGACCGACAATTCCAAGAGTTAGGCTCACAGGCGCCCATCCTATCCCACCGCCGTGACGCGACCCGCCGGGGTGCGTCGCAGTCTCCGGAGGGGCCCTGAAGACGTCGCAAAGCGCGTGCCGATGGGGCATGATGGTGCGGGTGAATACCGAAAAAGAGGAGCGCCCGGACGATCAGATCGAGAACGATCAGATCGACCGCGGGGTGGTCATGAACGAATGGTTGAAGTCGGCAGCGATGTTCACGCTGCGCGTACTCATCATTGCGCTTTTCCTGTTCGCTGCCAGCAAGCTCATCGGCGCGTTCTGGGCGGGCATCCTCCCCGTCGTTCTCGCACTCATTGTGTGCACCGTCCTCGCGCCGCTGTCGACGTTCTTGCGCCACAGGCGGGTGCCCGCCGCCCTCGCCTCGATCATCTCCATCCTCGTGTTTTTCGGCGTCGCGGGCTTCATCGGCTCCCTCATCGCGCCGGATATCGTGTCCCACTCGCAAATCCTCTACCTGCAAGCCCTCGAAGGCATCCAACGGTTGCAGTTGTGGCTGCAGGGCCCGCCGTTGAATATCGACCCGGAGGAGCTGAACAACGCCGTCAACGAGATCGCGAATTGGCTGCAGAACCAAGCCGGCGCCATCGCTGGCGGCGTCTTCGCGGGGATCGGCACCGCGGCTGGCGTCGCGATCACGCTGACCGTCGTCCTCGTCTTGACCTTCTTCTTCCTCAAAGATGGCCACCGCTTTCTCCCCTGGCTTCGCTCGGCGACAGGCGGGCGGACCGGCCTGCACGCCACGGAGCTGCTCACTCGCGCGTGGAAGACGCTCTCGGGCTTCATCCGCGCCCAGGCGCTTGTTTCGCTTGTCGACGCCTTTTTCATCGGCGTCGGCATCGCCATCGTGGGGGTGCCCATGGCGTTCACCCTCGCAGTGATCACCTTCTTCGCGGGCTTCATCCCCATCGTCGGCGCCGTCGTCGCGGGCGCGCTCGCCGTGCTCGTCGCCCTCGTCTCACTCGGCTTCACCGAGGCCTTGATCGTGCTGGCCATCGTCATCGCGGTGCAGCAGCTCGAAGGCAACGTCCTCCAGCCCGTCCTGCAGTCCCGCGCGATGAACATCCACGCGGTGATCGTGCTCGTGTCCGTCACCGTCGGCGGCGGGCTGTTCGGCCTTATCGGCGCTTTCCTCGCGGTCCCCGCCGCCGCCATGATCGCGGTGGTCTACCGCTACATCCTCGACATGCTGAAGATCCACGCTGGCGAAAGGACGGCGGATCAGCTGGACTTCGCCACCGACGAGGGCCGCACCATCGCCGAGCTGGAGGAGCGCGAATCTGTCTACGAGCGCAGGCAGTGGCGAGGCGACCGGGAGTGGGCCCCCGCCAATGTCGCCAGCCAGTTCACCACAGAATCGTCATCGACCCGCACAAAGCCCGGGTGGCACAAGCTGCGCGACAGCGAGCGCCTGCGCCGCCTGACACCCACCAGCATGTTCACAAAACTGTTCGATAAAAACGGCAACAAAGACACGTAGCGTCCGCCCCCTGTGGCACACTGCTGCCCATGTCCATCGTCTCCGCATTGGCCGTCTTCATCGCGGGCCTCCTCCTCGGGGCCCTCGCCTGCTACCTCGCCGTGCGCAGCCGCGCGACCCCGCCCCCGCCGTCCACCGACCTTGCCCCCGTCACGCACGCCCTCGAGCGCCTCGCCGGGCAGCTCGACGACATGGACGAAGACCGCGCCGTCGCCTACTCAGCTCTGGCCAGCCAGGTCCAAGCCATCACGCGCACCTCGACGCGGCTGTCGGACCGCACGGATCAGCTCCTCTCAGCGCTGCGCTCCCCGCATACCCGCGGCCGGTGGGGCGAGATGCAACTGCAACGCGTCGTCGAGCTCGGCGGGATGCTCGAGCACTGCGACTTCGACGTCCAAAGCACGGCGTTTGTCGACGGCACCCGGGTCCGCCCCGACATGATCATCCGCCTCTCCCACGGCCGTTCCATCGTCGTCGACGCCAAGGTTCCCTTCTCGTCCTACCTCGACGCGCTCAACACCGACGACCCCGAAGAAAAAGAGGCGTACCTGCGCCGCCACGCGCACCTGCTGCGCCAGCACGTCGACACGCTGTCCGCCAAGGCCTACATCGACGCTTTCCAGCCCACCCCGGAGTTCGTGGTCATGTTCGTGCCCGCCGACCCCTTCCTCGACTCGGGCCTGTCGATCGACCCGGAGCTTTTGGACTACGCCTTCTCCCGCGACGTCGTCATCGCCACCCCCACAACTCTTTTCGCACTCCTGCGCACCGTGGCCCTCGGGTGGCGCTACGAGGCGATCAACGACAAAGCCAAGGAGGTCCAACGCCTCGGGGCTGAGCTGTACCAGCGCCTGGGGACGATGGGCGAGCACTACAACCGCGTCGGGCGTTCCCTCGAGAAAGCGGTGGAGGCGTTCAACGCGAGCGCCGCGTCGATGGATTCCCGCGTCATGGTCACCGCCCGCAAGCTCAACGAGATGGGCATCCCTGCCCGCACTACCCGCGGGCGGGCCCCCGAGCTACACCACGTTTCCGCCTCGCCCCGACACGCGGCAGAAGAAACACGCGACTGACTCCCGCCGCAGCGCCCGCGACAGGTAGAATCTCCCGACGTGTCACACCCGTCATCCCGCACCTCCCACGCTCAACGAGCGACGTTCGTCGGGCTCCCAACGGGCTCTGGCATCGCCATCATCTTCGCCGCCGTGTTCACCGGCGCGCTCATCTCCATTTACATGGAGCAGATCGGCTGGCCTTTCCTCGTGCTCTTCGCCGCCGGTTCGGTGCTGGTGACCACGCTCGTCAACGTGAAAGGTCTCTTCCTTTCCGTCGTGTGCGCTCCTCTCTTCTTCGCGGCGGGCGTCGTCGGCGCGGGGTACGCCATGGCGCGCGTGAGCACAACGACCGAAGGGGCGGGCATTTCCCGCACGTCGCTGTTGGTAATGATCTACCCGCTCGCCGAGTTCTTCCCCGTCTTGGTGGCCGTGACAGCGGGGTGCGCGGTGATCGCGTTCCTCCGCGTGTGGCTCATGAAGCGGAACAACGAGCGCATCGAGCAGCGCGAGATCCGCGACCGCAGCCGCGCCGCAGAAACCAACCGGCGCACGACCCACCAGAGCAGGCGGGCACGCGCGAGGGCGAACGCCGTCACCGTCGAAGAGCTGCTCCGGCGCGGAGCCCAACCGACAACCAACGACCCCACCCCGCGCCGCCGCCTCGGCGACGACCTGTACGGCGACGAGAGCTAGGAGCGGGCCCTCGCCCAGAGCCAGCCGCGCCAGCGGGCTCGCGTTACACGCGGGCGGGGCGCAGGTCGCGGGGCAGCGAAAACGTGATCGTCTCGGTCGTGGTCGTGACCTCCTCCACGTCCGTGAAGCCGCGCTCGGCCAGCGATTCGACGACCTCGCGCACGAGAATCTCCGGCACCGACGCACCCGAGGTGACGCCCACGGTATTCGCGCCGTCGAGCCATTCCTCCTCGATCTGGCGGGCGTAGTCGACCAAGTGGGCGTCCCGTGCCCCCGCCTCAAGGGCGACCTCGACGAGGCGCTTCGAATTCGAGGAGTTCTGCGAGCCCACGACGATCATGAGGTCCGCGCGCGGCGCAATCGCCTTGACCGCCACCTGACGGTTCTGGGTGGCGTAGCAGATGTCGTCGCTCGGCGGGTTCTCCAGGTTCGGGTAACGCTCGTGCAGCTTGTTGACGATCACCATCGTCTCATCCACCGACAGCGTCGTCTGCGACAGCCAGACGAGCTTCTGGTCCTCCGCGAAGTCAGGCAGCTTGTCCACGCCGTCGACCCCGTCGACGAGGTGGGTCACCTCCGGCGCCTCACCCGCGGTCCCTTCGACCTCTTCGTGGCCCTCGTGGCCGACGAGCAGGATGTGGTAGCCGTTGCGGGCGAAGCGCTTGGCCTCGTTGTGCACCTTGGTCACCAGCGGGCACGTGGCGTCCAGCGTGAGCAGGTTGCGGTCAGCCGCGGAGTTACGCACCGCCGGGGAAATTCCGTGCGCGGAGAACACTAGGTGCGCACCCTCCGGAACCTCGTCGGTCTCCTCCACGAAGATCACGCCGCGGTCCTTGAGCGTCTCCACGACGTACTTATTGTGCACAATCTCCTTGCGCACGTAGACGGGCGCACCGTACTTCTCCAGCGCCTTTTCCACGGTCTCGACCGCCCGGTCGACTCCAGCGCAGTAACCGCGGGGGGCGGCGAGAAGAACCTTCTTACCCTGATCTGTCATGGAACCAAGGGTATCGAATCACCGTCTAAAAGGACAGACACCGTTATGCTGGTGATGTTTGCGGGGTGCCGCCCATGCGGCGCTCCGCGCGCACCGTGAGATGCAGAAAGGGGCGGGCACCGGTTCCGTGACACAGACAACACAGACGTCCACGCGCTCCGCGGCGAGCACCCCCGAATCCCCGTGGGCCGTGTCGAAGCTCAATCAATCGGTGAAAGGCTGGGTGGACAAGCTCGGGTGGCTCTGGGTCGAGGGCCAGCTCACGCAGATCAACATGAAGCCGACCTGGAAGCTGTCTTACCTTACCTTGCGCGATACGCAGGAGGAAGTCAGCGTTCAGCTCACGGCGAGCACGTCGCTGCTGCGCTCCATGCCCACCCCGCTCAAAGACGGCGACCGCGTGGTCATCTACGGCAAGCCGGATTTTTACGCGGGCCGCGGCTCCTTTTCCATGCGGGTCACCGAGATCCGCCACGTCGGCGAGGGCGAGCTACTGGCGCGCATCGAGCGCCTCCGCGCGCAACTGGCCAGCGAGGGCCTGTTCCACCCCGACCGCAAGAAACCGCTGCCCTACCTGCCGCGCACGGTTGGCTTGATCACGGGGAAGGGCTCCGCCGCCGAGCGCGACGTGCTTTCCGTCGCCCAGAACCGTTGGCCGGCGGTGAGCTTCGCGGTGCGCAACACCGCGGTCCAAGGCGCCAACGCCGTGCCCGAGGTGGTCGCGGCGTTGCGTGAGCTCGACGCCGACCCGCGTGTCGACGTCATCATTATCGCCCGGGGCGGAGGCTCCGTCGAGGACCTGCTGCCGTTTTCGGAAGAAGCGCTCCAGCGCGCCGTCGCCGCCGCCTCCACCCCGGTCGTCTCGGCCATCGGCCACGAACCCGACAACCCAGTGCTCGACAACGTGGCCGACCTGCGCGCCGCCACACCCACGGACGCGGCGAAGCGCGTCGTCCCCGACGTCACGCAGGAATATGCCCTGCTCGACGAGGCCCGCGCCCGGATGAACGCCGCCCTGCGCGGCTGGGTCCAGCGCGAGCGCTCCACCGTGCAGGCGCTGCGTTCGCGCCCCGTGCTGGCCAACCCGCTGACCTCGATCCGCCAGCGCCGGGAGGAGGTGGACCGAGCGCGCTCCCTCATCCGACGCGACGTGGGCTACCTGCTGGACAGGGAGCAGGCGGCGGTTCGCGCGCTGCGCGCCCAGGTCTCGGCGCTGGGCCCTGCCGCAACCCTGGCCCGCGGCTACGCCGTGGTCCAAGTGCTGCCGCGCGACCACAGCGAGCCTGAGGTGGTCACGAGCATCGAGCAGGCCCCGCCGGGCTCGCAACTGCGCATCCGCGTCGGGGACGGCTCGATCACCGCCGCCTCCATCGGGACCACCCCCGCCGATTAGCCCCACCCACGTCTTTACTGAAGGAGTACACCTACATGAGCGACCCGACACAGAACACGTTTGGCGCCGGACGCGGGGGGCAGGACGCACTGCCCGACCCGTCGTCCCTGACCTACGAGCAGGCCCGCGACGAACTCGTGGAAACGGTGAAGATCCTCGAGCTGGGCCAGATGAGCCTTGACGAATCCCTCGCCTACTGGGAGCGCGGCGAGGCTCTGGCGAAACGCTGCGAAGTGCTCCTTGACGGCGCCGCTCAACGCGTCGAAGCCGCCATCGGCAACGACTCCACAACCGACGGCGACGGCGACGGCGGGGAGACGAACGCCGACACCGACTAACCGCGGGGCAGGGGCTCGCTGCTGAGCGTGGCGGTGATGACCTCGCGGCGCTCCTCGTCCGTGCCGGCGCCTGTGACCACGAGGCGCACGTCACCGTCGTCGACGACCCACACGTCGCGCACGTCCGCGTCCCCCGAGGTATACACCCGGGCCTCGGCGCCGCCGACCGGCTCCGAGCGGTCGTACTCGCGCGGGTGCGGGTCAAGGCCGCGGACGGCCTCGTCGACGCCCGCCCCGGTCTGCGTGAGCTGGACGTAACCCTGGTCTGGCGTGACCCAGCCGACCACCGGCGCGGGGTCGCCCTCGATCACCGAGCGGCGCGCGGAGTTCGTCGTCCACTCCTCCGGCATCTCGGGGTAGCGCACCGGGAAGTCGACGGCGCGGGCCTCCAAGCCGAGGAAGGTCTCCGCGTCCACCTCCTGAACCGGGCCGCCCTCCGGCGCGCCCGGATTGAACGTGCACAGGCCCGTGAACCCGACGACGACGAGCATGGCGACAACAATGATCGCCATGTTGATCGCCATGTCCCGGCCGTCCTGAAAAATGCGGGGTTTGTCGTCCGAAGCCACGCGCTCCAGTATGTCACGCCCACCTTCCCACCCCCGTAAGAAGGTGGGAGGGGGAAAAAACCGGAGCCGGAAGTGCAACAATGGTCGCTTGGATACCCCCGTGCCGCGCCCGCGGCACGCGCCGAACGTTCGACAGCTCAGGAGGCCGCCTTCTATGACCGACACTTCAACGACGCAGAGGTCCCCGGAGTACCCGGACCGTAACCTTGCCCTAGAACTCGTGCGCGTCACCGAGGCGGCCGCGCTGGCGTCCGGCCGGTGGGTCGGCCGGGGGAAGAAAGAGTCGGGTGACGGCGCGGCCGTCGACGCGATGCGCAAGATGATCAACTCGGTCAGCATGGACGGCATCATTGTCATCGGCGAGGGCGAGAAAGACGAGGCCCCGATGCTCTTCAACGGCGAGCTCGTGGGCAACGGCACCGGCGCCAAGGTCGACATCGCGGTCGACCCCGTCGACGGGACGACGCTGATGGCGGAGGGGCGCCCGAACGCCATCTCCGTCATCGCGGCCGCGGACCGGGGCACGATGTACAACCCGAAGGACGCGTTCTACATGAACAAGCTCGCCGTCGGGCCGGAGGCGAAGGGCAGCGTCGACATCACTGCGCCTGTGGAGCACAACATCAAGGCCGTCGCTAAGGCAAAGGGCGTGGCGCCGGCCGACGTCACCGTCGTCGTGCTCGACCGCCCCCGCCACGAGCAGCTCGTGCGCGAGATCCGCGAGGCCGGCGCGAAGGTGCGCTTCATCGCGGACGGCGATGTCGCCGGCGCGATCGCGGCCGCTCAGGATACGAACTCCATCGACATCGCGATGGGCATCGGCGGCACCCCAGAGGGCGTCATCACCGCCTGCGCCATGAAGTGTCTCGGCGGCGAGATCCAAGGCCAGCTCGCCCCGCAGTCCGAGGCAGAGCGTGCCGCGGTGCTCGCCGCGGGCCACGACCTCGACCGCATTCTTGGACTCGACGACCTGGTCTCGACGGACAACTGCTACTTCGCCGCCACGGGCGTGACCAACGGCGACATGCTGCGCGGGGTGTCCTACCGAAAGAACGGGGCCACCACTCGGTCCCTGGTCATGCGCGCGCGTTCCGGCACGGTCCGCTACATCGAGTCCATCCACCAGCTGTCCAAGTTGCAGTCCTACTCCGTCGTCGACTACTCCGGCCCGGCGGAATAGTCACCACCCGGGCCGCGGCGAGCGGGCATAATCTCTAGGTAAGTACGTCCCCGAACAGAAAGATTACGTTTTCATGGCTGATCAGGAATACCGCATCGAGCACGACACGATGGGCGAGGTCAAGGTGCCCGTCGACGCGCTGTGGCGCGCGCAGACCCAGCGCGCCGTGGAGAACTTCCCCATCTCTTTCCGCCCGCTCGAGTCCCAGCAGATCCGCGCCCTCGGCCTTCTCAAGGCCGCGTGCGCACAGGTGAACAAGGACCTGGGCACGCTCGATGCCGGCAAGGCCGACGCCATCATCGCAGCGGCGAAGGACATCGCCGATGGAAAGCACGACGATCAGTTCCCCATCGACGTCTTCCAGACCGGCTCCGGCACCTCCTCGAACATGAACACCAACGAGGTCATCGCTTCCATCGCGAAGGCCAACGGCGTCGAGGTCCACCCGAACGACGACGTCAACATGGGCCAGTCCTCCAACGACACCTTCCCGACGGCGACCCACGTCGCCGCCACCGAGGCCGCCGTCACCGACCTCATCCCGGCCCTGAAGGTGCTGCACGAGTCCCTGGCGGCCAAGGCCTCCGAGTGGCATGAGGTGGTCAAGTCCGGCCGCACCCACCTCATGGACGCCACCCCGGTCACCTTGGGCCAGGAGTTCTCCGGCTACGCCCGCCAGATTGAGCTGGGCATCCAGCGCGTCGAGGGCGTCCTTTCGCGCCTCGGCGAATTGCCTATCGGCGGCACCGCCGTCGGAACCGGCATCAACACCCCGGCGGAGTTCGGCGGCAAGGTCACCGAAGAGCTGATCAAGCTCACCGGCGTCGAGCAGCTCTCCGAGGCCGAAAACCATTTCGAGGCGCAGGCCAACCGCGACGGCCTCGTCGAGTTCTCCGGTGCGATGCGCTCCGTGGCCGTCTCCTTGTACAAGATCGCCAACGACATCCGCCTCATGGGCTCCGGCCCGCTCGCAGGCTTCGGCGAGATCCACCTGCCGGACCTGCAGCCGGGTTCCTCCATCATGCCGGGCAAGGTCAACCCGGTCCTGTGCGAGACCGCAACGCAGGTTTCCGCCCAGGTTATCGGCAACGACGCCGCCGTCGCCTTTGCCGGCACCCAGGGCCAGTTCGAGCTCAATGTGTTCATCCCCGTGATGGCCCGCAACGTGCTCGAGTCCTCCCGCCTGCTGGCCAACACCGCCCGCCAGTTCGCGACCAAGCTTGTCGACGGCATCGAGCCCAACATCGAGCGCATGAAGGAGCTTGCGGAGTCCTCCCCGTCGATCGTCACCCCGCTCAACAGCGCTATCGGCTACGAGGCCGCGGCGAAGGTGGCCAAGACCGCCCTCGCCGAGGGCACGACGATCCGCCAGGCCGTCATCGACCTCGGCTACGTCGACGGCGAGAGGCTCACCGAGGAAGAGCTGGACAAGCGCCTCGACGTGCTGAGCATGGCGAACACCGACCGCAATTAGCCCGCCGCTAAGATGAGCCCCCAGTCCAATCCCTGCCGACTGGGGGTTTTTCAATGCCTGATTCTTTCAGCGAGCTGCGCGACAGCGGAGGCTCAAACCGCCCGTGGGTGATCGGCGCGATCGCGGTCCTCATCGTCGCGGTGCTTGCGGCAGCCGCCGCCGCGGCCTACGCGCTGTCGCGCCCCGCGTCCGAACGCTCGGCGTCGCCCGCGGTCGTCACCGTCACCGCGCAGCCCGCACCGCCGAACGGGCCCGCCCAGTCCCCGGCCCCCGGCACCTACACCGGATGGATCACCTCCACCTCGTCGGGGGCAGAGTCCGGCTTCAACGGGGTGCTCACCTTCGCCGGCGACAGCGCCATGCTCTCCTACCCCGCCAAAAACTGCGCGCTTTTGCTCACGCAGTCGCGTGACGACGCCTGGACGGCCCGCCCTCTTACCACCCGCTGCCCCGACAGCGAAGGCACGTGGTCTGTGCGCGACGCCGCGCCGGGGATCATCGAGCTCGAACGCGTCGGCGCGGAGGGGTCGACCACCCACGGCACCTTGTCGTGGGAGAGCCCGGTGTAGTCGAACATTTGCACATTTTTGCACCGGGTGTAATCTCGCACTCTGTGCAAGAAAAGAGCGACGGACTCCGGGAACGAAAGCGGCGCGAGACGCGGCGGCGCATCATCGACGAGGCGATGGCGCTCGTCGAAGAGCGCGGCTTCGACAACGTCACCATCGAGGACATCTGCCGCGCCGCGAACATTTCGCGCCGCACGTTTTTCAACTACGTGGATTCGAAGGACGAGGCGGTCTTGGGTCCCTTCCCCTTCGCGTTGAGCGACGAGGCCTTCGATACCATCGCGACCAGCCCGTCGGGCAACATCCTCGATCTCATCTTCAGCCAGCTGACGGTGCGCCCCGACGTCCTTGGGCGCGAGCACCTTTTGCGGCGCAGGGCCATCCTGAAGCAGAATCCGGCGCTCTCGGGCGCGGCCTTCGAGCGTTTGGGAGAAACATTGATGCGGCTCGGGCGGGCCGTCGATACGCATCTTGCGCGTTTCCCCGCTGACCGTAAGCTGCCTGGGGCACCGCAACAAATCGAGGCCAACGCCATTGTCAACCTGTTCTACGTGTCCGTGTCCACGTATCTGAGCAACCCGAATTTCCCTGCGACCGACCCCGTCGGGATCGAGCCGCTGCGGGCAGCAGCCCGCTTTCATATCGACCTAGCAAAGGAGCTTCCGTGGTAGACACCGCAGACGAACGCCCACGGGTCGGCCTGATTTTCACCGCCCTTCTCACCACCATGCTCATGAGCTCGCTGGGGCAGATGATCTTCGCGACCGCACTGCCCACCATCGTCGGCGAGCTCGGCGGAGTGGACCACATGAGCTGGGTCATCTCCGCCTTCCTCGCCACCATGACCATCGCGCTGCCCGTCTTCGGCAAGCTCGGCGACGGCATCGGCCGCAAGTGGCTCTACATCGGCGGCATCGTCTTCTTCCTCGTCGGCTCCACGATCGGCGGCTTCGCGTCCTCGATGGGCATGCTCATTGTCGGCCGCGCGATCCAAGGCTTCGGCGCGGGCGGCATGATGGTCTGCTCCCAGGCAATCATCGCGGAGGTCGTCCCCGCCCGCGAGCGCGGCAAGTACATGGGCGCGATCGGCGCCGTCTTCGGCGTCGCCTCCGTTCTTGGCCCCGTCCTCGGCGGGTGGTTTACCGACGGCCCCGGCTGGCGCTGGGGGCTGTGGATGAACATCCCGCTTGGTCTTGTCGCCATGGCGCTGTCCGCGGCCGTGCTCAAGCTGCGCACCGGCTCGCCATGGGGGCTGCGCTACGACTGGTTGGGGACGCTGTTCATGGTGGTGGCTACCACCTCGCTGATCCTCACCACAACGTGGGGCGGCACCCAGTACGAGTGGAGCTCGCCGATCATCCTCGGGCTGCTCGCAACGACCGTCATCTCCTCGGTCCTCTTCGTACTCGTCGAGGCGAACGCGGCGAACCCGCTCATCCCGATGTACCTGTTCCGCAACCGCAACATGGTGCTCACCACGGTGGCGGGCCTCGTGCTCGGCATCGCGATGATGGGCTGCCTCGGCTACTTGCCCACCTACCTGCAGATGGTCCACGAGCTCACGCCGACCAACGCGGGCCTGATGATGCTGCCGATGATGCTGGGCATGCTCATCACAGGTATCGGGGTCGGGTACCTCATCTCTGCTAGCGGGCGCTACAAGATTTTCCCGCTGATCGGCATGGGGTTCATGACCCTCGCCCTGTGGCTGCTCTCCACGCTTGAGGTGAGCACCCCTTTGCCGCTGCTCGGGGTCTACATGTTCGTCCTCGGCGTCGGCCTTGGCTTGGTGATGCAGGTGCTGGTGCTCATCGTGCAAAATTCCTTCCCGCTGGCGGTCGTCGGCACCGCCACCGCAGCAAACAACTTCTTCCGGCAGATCGGTGGGGCGATCGGCGCCTCGCTCATCGGCTCGCTGTTCGTGCACAACATGACCGAGAACCTGCGCGAGCGCGTGCCCGAGGCTCTCACCGCGATGGGGCCGGAGGGCGAGCCCTACGCCGAGGCCTTCACCTCTGGGGCGGCCCAACAGTCGCTCACGCCCGAAGCGGTGGGCATGCTTCCCGACGCCCTGCGCTCCGCTGTACTCACCAGCTACAACGACGGCCTCACGCCGATTTTCTTGATGCTTGTGCCCCTCGCCCTGCTGGCGCTGGCCCTCCTCATCCCTGTGAAGGAGGACCCGCTCAGCGAGACCATCGACTAACCGCGGGCTCGCGGCGCTTCTCGCCCGGCTTGGGCAAAAGCAGCTCGTAGATATCGGTGTCGCGCCACTCGCCTTCCATGTCGCCGTAGGTCATCTTGGCCATGTGATGAAGGGTGCCCACCTTCTCGAATCCCCGCGAGGTGTGCAGGCCGGCAGACCCTTCGTTTTCGGGGAAAATCCACGAGTGGATCGACCACTTGTCCAGATCAATGCAGGCTTCGATGAGCCGGTCGAGGAGGGCCCCGGAGACCCCGCGACCCTGCGCGTCCGGGTGCGAGTAGATCGAGTCCTCGACGACCCCGTGGAAGACGGAGCGCGAGGACGCCGGCGCCGCCGACACCCAGCCGAGAATTTTGTCTTCGTCCTCGTCGTCGACGGCTACGAAGACCGCCTCCATGATCTTCTTTGCGGTGAATTCTTCCCAGCTCGGGCCCTCGGTTTCGTAGGTGGCGTGGCCTGAGCTGAGGCCCATCTCATAGATGGCGCGGACCTGCGGGTAGTCCTCGCGGCGGATGGGACGGATCGTAAAACCGTTCTGAGACATGGCAGCAATTGTTCACTTTTCCACCATGTCGCGCAATAAGACGCGGAAAAGCCCCGCTCCGCGCCCTTCTTCAGGGTCAGAGCGGGGCTATAACGCGAGGGTTTTTACTCCTCGATGACGTTGGCGGTGAAGACACCGTCAGCGCCGCGGACCCACTCGATGCGGCCGTTCTCAAACTCCTGGACCCAGCCTTCCTGGTCCGGGTGGACCTCCTCCGGCGCCACCGGGAAGCCCAAGGAGGAGTCGGCGCGGACGTTGGTCAGCCAGTTGTTGGCAATCTCGCCCCACGTCGGTGCGCCGCCGGTGTTCTCGTTCCACGCGATGTAGTGCTCGTCGTCATAAGACACGATCCAGCCGTTGTCGACCTCCTCGACCTCAACAGGCTCGCCCCAGTCGGCTTCGGCGTACTGGCTCATGGCCTCGGCGACGCCCTGCGGCACGAGCACCGTCGCGCCGTCCGCCGTGGTCACCTCGACGGTAACGCCCTCGGGGGTGTCGGTGCTTTCGTTAGCCTGCTCCTGCTGCTCCTCCGGCTCCGGGGTGACCTCCTCGCTCGGCTGCTCCTCCGATTCCTCGGCCGCCGTCTCCTGCGCGGTGGTCTCTTCCGGCTGCTCCTCGTCAGCGCACGCCGTCAGGCCGGTCACGAGAGCGAGCGCGGCAGCGCTTGCAGCAATCTTCTTGCGAACAATCATGGTAAAAACTTCCCTTTCGTCGTTGGTATCACTTGTAACCTCCACTGTACGGAAAGTTTCCTACCTGCGTCGAATCCTTCCCCGCCGCGACCTCGGAGAACGCCGTTCATTTTTACCCTTCACCTGCGCCTTTGACGTACGAGAAGAATTTACGGTGCGGCCTTTTGCAACACCCACAAAGTCTTGAATTCGGTCGGAATCCGCCCGTTTTTCCCACACCAATGCGATCGTCGTTATGGGTGCATTTTCGTCGCTCAGTTCGAGAGCCACCACCTGTTTCTTCGACAAAATTTTCAGCAGCGGCCGCGGGGCGTACGCGACGCCGACGTTCGCGGCGACGACCTGGAGGGCGCCGCGAAGCTCCTCGACCGTGGTGCCTGGGGTGAACGCGAGGGTGACAATTTCGTCGGCCACGTCCTCGGGGCGCACCGCCTCCCCCACCTCCGCGTACACGGAATCCTTGGGCACCGCCACGCCGGGCGCCTCCGTGTAGAGGGTGACCACGTGATGGCGCTGCGTCACGCGCTCGTCGGGTAAGCGGACGAGGGCAAGGTCGCAGCGACCCGCCTCGAGCTCGGCGAGGGGGTCGTCGCTGCCCGAGGCGTCGATCGCCTCGCGGGTGGATGCCTCGTATCGGCGCAGCCACTTGCCGGGTTCAGTCCCTGTGACGAAGGAAAGCCTGAGCATGGGTTAATGCTACCGTCAAGGCCATGACGCACAACCAGCCATCGGGCACCGCAATGAAGCCCGCCACCGCGGCAAAGAAGCTCGGAATTTACCTACCGGCCACTCCCGACCACTTTCGAAACGGCGCCGTCACGCATGCACAGCTGCGCGAGCTGCAGGACAATCCGCCCGAGTGGCTGCAGGAGCTGCGCCTGAACGGGCCGCACCCCCGCCCCGAGGTTGCGCGCAAGCTCGGAATCAGTATCACCGCCCTCAAGGCCAACGACCTCGACAAGCCTCTCACTACCGAGGAGATCAAGGCCCTCTTGGCCGATCAGCCCGAGTGGCTGCGTACAGCCCGCGCTACCTTGGCACAGGAGCGCGGGCTGCATGAGGACACGGACAGGGCTTAAAGCATCTTCCAATCCTCAAGGTTGGGGTAGAGGGGGTACTTCTCTGCAAGCGTGTCGACGCGCGCGTGCAGGGCATCGACATCAGCCTCATCGCCCTTGATGAGCACCTCAGCGATGATCTCCGCGACCTCGCGGAAGTCTTCCGCCTCGAAGCCGCGGGTTGCCAGCGCGGAGGTGCCAATGCGCAGGCCCGAGGTGACCTTCGGCGGGCGCGGGTCGAAGGGCACAGCGTTGCGGTTGACGGTAATGCCCGCGCGGTGCAGCAGGTCCTCCGCCTGCTGACCGTCCATATCGGAGTTGCGCAGGTCAACCAAGACAAGGTGGACGTCCGTTCCGCCGGAGACCACGTCGATGCCGGCCTGCTTCGCGTCATCCTGCGTCAGGCGCTCGGCAAGGATGCTCGCGCCGTCCAGGGTGCGCTGCTGGCGGTCCTTGAACTCCGGGGTGCCGGCAATCTTGAATGCTGTTGCCTTGGCGGCGATCACGTGCATGAGCGGGCCGCCCTGCTGGCCCGGGAAAACCGTGGAGTTGAGCTTCTTGTGCAGCTCAAGGTCGTTGGTCAGGATGAAGCCGGAGCGCGGACCGCCGATGGTCTTGTGGACGGTGGAGGACACGACGTGCGCGTGCGGCACCGGGTTGGGGTGCAGGCCGGCAGCCACGAGGCCCGCGAAGTGCGCCATGTCGACCCACAGGTAGGCGCCGACCTCGTCGGCGATGGAGCGGAACTCGGCGAAGTCCTGCTGGCGCGGGTAAGCGGACCAACCAGCGATGATGACCTTTGGCTTGACCTCGCGAGCCTGCTCGCGCAGCTTGGCCATGTCGATGGTGTGCGTGTCCTTTTCCACCTGGTAGGCGGCGACTTTGTACAGGCGGCCGGAGAAGTTGATTTTCATGCCGTGGGTGAGGTGACCGCCGTGAGCCAGGTCGAGGCCGAGGATGGTGTCGCCCGGCTCAGCCAGCGCCATGAGGACGGCGGCGTTCGCCTGCGCGCCCGAGTGCGGCTGCACGTTGGCGTACTGCGCCCCGAATACCTCCTTGGCGCGGTCACGTGCCAGGTCCTCGACGACGTCAGCGAATTCGCAGCCGCCGTAGTACCGACGCCCCGGGTAGCCCTCGGCGTACTTGTTGGTGAACACCGATCCCTGCGCCTGCAGCACGGAGCGCGGGACAAAGTTTTCGGATGCGATCATCTCCAGCGTCTCGCGCTGACGCCCGAGCTCGTTGCGGATGGCCTCGTGGACTTCGGGGTCGAATGAGGCAAGATCTTGGTAGCGGAGGTCGTCAGACACGTGCTCGAGTCCTTTCGGTGGATTTCTTATTTGCAGACACGCCCCCAAAAATGGGCGTACCAAGCAGTATATTCATCGAAGGAACTGCCGGCACCCACTTTTCCGCGCTTATTCTAAGAATGACACAATGGTGTTCATGTCCCGTGCTGTTGAGTCCGGCCCCTACGTTGATTTCCCGCGAGAAGCGTGGCGCAAGAGGCGCGCTGCGTGGCCCCAGGTCCTCACCGAGGACGAGGTGGTCCAACTCAGCGGCATCGGCGAGAACCTCGACCTGAACGAGGTTTCCGAGATCTACCTCCCCGTCTCACGCCTGATCCACCTGCAAGTTCTGGCGCGACAGAAGCTTACCGCGGCCACGGAGACCTTCATCGGCGCGCCCATCCACGTGCCCTACGTCATCGGCCTCGCAGGCTCAGTCGCTGTGGGCAAATCCACCACCGCGCGCGTCCTCCAAGTGCTGCTCCAGCGCTGGGAGTCCCACCCCCGGGTCGATCTCGTGACCACCGACGGGTTCCTCTACCCTGGCACCGTCCTGCGCGAGCGCAAGCTCATGGGCCGCAAAGGCTTCCCGGAATCCTACGACCGGCGCCGGCTCATGCGGTTTGTCACCGAGGTCAAGTCGGGCAACCGCGAGGTGCTTGCGCCCGTCTACTCGCACAACGCCTACGACATCGTCCCCGGCGAGTACCAGGTCGTGCGCCAGCCGGACATCCTCATCCTCGAGGGGTTGAACGTTCTGCAGACGGGCCCGACGCTCATGGTCTCCGACCTGTTTGACTTCTCCCTCTACGTCGACGCCGCCACCGAACACATCGAGCAGTGGTACATCGACCGCTTCCTCAAGCTGCGCACCACCGCCTTCCGCCAGCCCGGCGCCCACTTCGCCCGCTTCGCCGATCTCGACGACGAGCAGGCCACGCGGGAGGCGCGCGAGATTTGGCAGTCCATCAACCTGCCGAACCTCGTCGAAAACATCCTTCCCACGCGGGTGCGCGCCTCCCTCGTGCTCCGCAAGGGCCCCGACCACTCCGTCGAGCGCGTGCGCATGCGCAAGCTGTAGCCCCGAGCACTAGATGTACTTCCTCGGCAGGTTGTGAACGTGTGAGCACTGACAGGGAGTCGGTCCGTATGCATTGCATAGTTTCGGGCCCGTCCGCTTGGGGCCGGGGTGTATGCATTGCATAGCCGGTGCACTTGACGGTTGGGGTGCCCCGTATGCATTGCATAGTCGCGGCGCTAGGTGGTCGGGGGGGTTGATCGGTCTGCATTGCATAGTTTCGGGCCCGTCCGCTTCGGGGCCGACATGTATGCATTGCATAGTTTTGGCGCTCGGGGGGTTGATCGGTCTGCATTGCATAGTCGGTGCGCTTGGCGCTCGGGGGGTTGATCGGTCTGCATTGCATAGTCGGGGCGCTTGGCGCTCGGGGGTTGATCGGTCTGCATTGCATAGTCGGGGCGCTTGGCGCTCGGGGGGTTGATCGGTCTGCAGTGCATAGTCGGTGCGCTTGGTGGTCGGGCGCTGATCGGTCTGCATTGCATAGCCGGGCGCTCGACGGTCGGGCGTTGATCGGTACGCATTGCATAGTCCGCCCCGCTCAAACACGCGCGCTATACAAACGTCGAAAAGCTGCCTTTATCCAGCTCAACCCACATGTCCGACGCGTCGTTATACTGTCAATCAAACACACGATCGACACGCTTGGGGGAGCAATGGACACACCACCAACCACCGTCAGCAGGGACAGCGCACCCTTGCATATCGCGCACACCATCGAAAAAGGGTTCGGCGTATTCTCGCGCCGCAAGGCGCAGATACTCTACGCCATAGCACTTTTCGACGTCCTCGGGCTCGCCCCCCAGTTCGGCGCACAAACGACCGCATTATGGCTTGTTAGGAGCATCGCGGTGCCGAACTCCACCGCCCACGAGTACGTCAGGGTTGCCCGCGCAATGCTGCGCTTCGAGGTGATGGCACAAGCATTCTTGGAGGGGCGAACAAACTACTCCAAGGTCAGATTGATACTGCCGCTGCTCACAAAGGACAACGAGGCTGAGCTGGTGGAGCTGGCCTGCACCATGACGTTTCACGAGTTGGAGATCGCGCTGCTGCAATTCCGCCAGCCAGCAAAGAAAGCGACGAGGACGTCCTACGTGCGTCTAAAAGCCGCGCCGGATGGGCGTATAAAGCTGTGGGCGGACTTCAACGCGGCGGAAGGCGCGCGTGTGATGGCGGCGATGAAGGTCGGGGAACTCGCCTGGCACGACGTGGACTGGACATCCTTAGCAGGCAACGACGGGACAGTGGATCCGGAGCGTATCGACGCTGAAATGGACCGCCAGGATAAGAAAACACGCGGCTGCTCCGGTTTCGGCCTGCCCATCGGGGAAGTGCTGGTCAGCGCGTTCATGGGCATGGTGAACATGACGTTGTCGCGGCCGCGTAACCCGTTGCGCGCACCCGGGGCGCATGTCAATGTCGTTATGACCACCGACGGCAAGGCCTACCTGCCCTACAACCCTGGTGCGCCTTCAGAGGCGGTGAAAAACTTCCTCGCCAACGCCTCCTACCGGCTCAACAGGGTCGACGACACAGGGCTGGTGCTCAACAGTGGGCGCGCGTTTCGGCTTGCCTCCGACGCCCAGGTCAACGCGCTGATGCTCATGTGGCGTCACCAGTGCGCGATGCCCGGGTGCAGTCACACGCGCTTTATAGAAATGCACCACGTCCACGACTGGGCTGATGGCGGGCCGACGGACCTGGACAACTTGCTGCCGTTGTGTTCGGCGTGCCACAGCCTCGTCAGCGACAACCGCATCACCATTTTGCGCGACGGTGGGGACTTTCATTTCCTGGGCCCGGGCGGGGTGCGCTACGTCAGCACAGACCGCGGGCTGCCGGTGCGCAACGACGACGCCCGGACGCTGGAGGAGTACAACGAGCTCAGCTGGGTCTAAAAGCGCCTCGCCAGCACGAGCTTCGCGATGCCACGCCAGCCGAGCATGAGCAGGGCGCAGGTGGCACCGGTGACGACAACGAAGGACCAGTGAGGCAGCTTGTCACGGGAGAAACCCCACATGATCAGGCCGACGACCAGGGTGATCAGCCAAATCAACCACCCCGTGTTGCGCCGCACCGCAAGCCACGCAAGGGCCAGGCCGACGCCGAAGGGAACAAAGGTCTCGAGCCAACCAAGAAACGTCAACGGCATCTCTTCGATCTGGTGAGCGGCGCGGGCGAGAAGGGCGAAGGCAGCGATGGCAACGAAATCGGCAGCGATGGCGTAGGGCTTGTGCAACATGACAGGGAAGTACAACTAGGACCACTGAAAGCTCCGCTCGCTCCGTCGATAATTCAGCGGAGCCTAACCTAACCTGATGGACGACGGCAGCAGCGCCACATGTATGCTCATTTCCGGCTTAAGTAAAGCCTAACCTAACCTGGAAAGGAAGTATCTATGGGCCCATTCACGCGGAAGGCCGCGGTGTCCACCGCTCTCGCCGTTGCCCTCGCCGTCGGGCACGTCACCCCCGCCTCCGGCACCGAGAGCACCACGCACACCGACGCTGTCGCCAGCACCAGCACCCAGGACCAAGCCGCCCCCATCGCTGCAGCGTACGCGAACTGGGATTTCCGCCGCTCCTTCCGCGACTACGTGGGAACGACCCTCGTCGGAGACGAGGGCGAAACCCGCACGCAGGTGGACCTCCTCGAGCACTCACGCAGCCTCATGTGGAAGGTTCGACCCGGCCAGAGCATCAATGTGGCGTCGCCACGCGGGAAGCTCCATTTCGACGGCGCGGTCGCCTGGTACAAGTACGGCGGAATCCTCAACGTGCGGATCTCGAAC
Organism: Corynebacterium timonense; assembly: GCF_900105305.1. Lineage (NCBI taxonomy): Bacteria > Bacillati > Actinomycetota > Actinomycetes > Mycobacteriales > Corynebacteriaceae > Corynebacterium > Corynebacterium timonense. The sequence goes on from NZ_LT629765.1 coordinate 1,342,733, forward strand.
CCGACCATCGACTTTGACAACGAGCTTTTGCTTGTCGACGGCTACACCACAGGCACCATGGCCAAGGAGGGCGTGGTGGAGTTCACGCAGGAACCCATCGCGCGATTGAACGGGCTCACGGTGGAAACACGGGACGGCTACAGCGTCATCTCCTCGCTCGAGCCCACCCTCATGGGGCGTGTTAAGGACCTCGTGGGCTTCTACGACAACGAGGGGGGCGAGCCACTCGTTGTCACCCTCACCACCGATGACGACCGGGCCGACACGCTGCTGCGACCGCAGTTGTGGGACGTCTTCCCCACCCGGTTTAGGAACCCGCGTACTGGCCCGGCTGAGACCGACGCTCCCCTGACAAACGTCGACATCGCGGATGCCCGTCTGGAGGCGTGCATCCGAAGCCAAGCCGACATCGCCCCGAACGTCCCGATGACCAACAAGGCCCTCGAGGGCCTGGAGGCGCTGAGCTGCCCCAAGCTGGGTATTACACACCTGCAGGGCCTCGAGCACGCGGTGAACCTCGCGAGCGTGAACCTCCGCGGCAACAAGCTGCGGGACATCGCGCCGCTGCGCCAAGCGAAGCGACTCGTGGTCGTTGACGTCTCCGAAAACGAGCTGACGTCGATCGCCGAGCTCTCCGGCGCCACCGCGCTGCAGCAGCTGCGCGCGGAGCAGAACTGGCTCCACGACGTCTCGGTGGTCACGGAGTTCTCTGCACTCGACGTTCTCGACGTCTCCCACAACCGCATCTCCAACCTCGAGCACGTGACGTGGCAGCCCGAAGAGACGATGTCGACGCTCGACCTCTCCCACAACCGCATTGGGGACCTCTCGAAGGCGAAGGATCTGCCGTTTGCGCGCACCGTTGACCTGTCCTACAACCTCATCGAGACGCTGGGGACTCTCCCGCAGAAGCGCGCCATCGAGCGGCTCAACCTCGAGCACAACTTCATCACCGACCTCGATCGGCTCTCGGACTGGGCCGAGGGCTACCAGAGGCGCACCGTGAAAGCGCTCACGCTCGGGTACAACAGCTTCACCAACTGGGATGCTCTCCGCGGCCTGACCGCGGTGGACACCACCCGCGGGGACACAGTCAACGCCTTCCCCGACTTCGAAAGGTTCGCCGCTGACCCGCAGGCTTTCCTCAACCCGATGACCATCGACGAGCGCCACTCCCGTATCGGCGCCGAGGACCGCGCGATCGACGCAGCCATGCAGAAACCCACCAAGGACGGGGAGACCACAGCCCCAGGCAAGGAGCCGGATCAGGGCCAGGGCGGCGGCCAGGCCCAAGAGCAAGGCGAGCACGACAAACCCCGCTCCGGCTCGTCACGCCACCTGACACTCGGACTCAGCATCGGCATCCCCGCCTTCCTGCTTGTGATCCTTGGCCTCGCCGCGCAGCTCAACGTTCTGGGCCTCACGCCGCTGCTCAACGGCCTCACCTCGTCGCTTTCCGCGCTGCGAGCAGGGGCGTAACAGCGCTCTACTTGCCGAAGCGCCGCGAGCGCTGCGAGTAGTCGCGCAGCGCGCGCAGGAAATCAATCTTGCGAAACGCCGGCCAGTACGTGTCGGTGAACCAGATCTCGGAGTACGCGGCCTGCCACAGCATAAAGCCGCTGAGCCGCTGCTCACCCGAGGTACGGATGACCAAGTCCGGGTCGGGTTGCCCCGAGGTGTACAGGTGGCGCGAGACCGACTCAATCGTGACGGCGTCGGCCAGCCCGTCGGGGCTGACCCCGGCGGCGACGGAGGCGTCGATAAGCGAGCGAACGGCGTCGACAATCTCCTGGCGCCCGCCATAGCCGACGGCGATGTTGACGCTCAGGCCCGGCTTTTTGGTCGTCGTCGCGGCCGAGCGGCGCATCCTGTCGGCGACCTCTGCCGGCAGGAGATCAAGGTGGCCGACCAGCTTGACCCGACAGGTGTAGTTTTCGGTGGCGAGGTCGTCGACCACGTCCGAGATGATGTCGAAGAGGAGCTCGACCTCCTCCGTGGTGCGCTGAAGGTTTTCCGTGGACAACAAATAGATGGTGACCACGTCGACGTCTTGCTCCGCGGACCAGCGGACGAGCTCCCCGATCTTCGCCGCACCCGCTCGGTGGCCGTGAGAAATATCGGTGAAGCCCGACTCGCGGGCCCAGCGCCTGTTGCCGTCCGCCATCACCGCGATGTGTTTCGGGCGCACCTTGCCGCGCAGCTCGCGTTGGAGCCGCTTCTCGTAGAGGGGGTAGAGGATCTTCGCTAGCGCTGCCACACCGTTAACCCTATCCTGCCGCTAACTAACGCTAGAACCGGGACTTGCGGCGCCGGTCAAGCACGCCGGCTTCCTCCATCGCGCGGTCCACCGCCTCCTCGTCGAACGGGTCGAGGCCACGGGCCTCCGCGAATAGGCGCCGACGGTGGAAGCGCGAGTAGCGGCGGTGGAACGAAAAGCCGATGAACAACACGACCACGAGCAGGCCGACGATGAGCAGCAGGCCGAACGGCGCGGCCTTGCCAAACTCGGGGCCGACGGGGGTCTCCTGTGGCGCCTGGGCGATGAGCCACCCCGAGGCGTTGGTGAGGGCGTCGATAGGCATTTAGTCCTCCTTGGCTGCCCCGGCGTCAAGGTCCACGCCGGCGAAAAGGTCGTCTTCCGGCACGGTGGTAGCGACGCGGCTGCGCGCCAGCTCGAACTCCTCCGTGGGCCAGGCCTTCTGCTGATCCTCCACTGGGCTTGCCAAAAAGGCGCCGGCGGGGTCGATCTGCGTGGCGTGGGCCGTCAGCGCCGCGGCCCGGCGGTCGAAGTAGTCGCTGCACTCGATCTGGGTGGTCACGCGGCCCATGATGTCGGCCTCGTTGCTGCGCCAGCGCTTGATCATCACCTCGTAGGGGCTGCGCTGGCCGCGCGCGACGAGCATCTCGTGGAGGCGCTCCATGCGCTGCAGGATGAAACCGTGCGAGTAGTACAGCTTCTGCGGGGTCCACGGCGCGCCGAGCTCGGGAGCGTACTCGGGGTCCCCGGCTTTCTCCCAGGCCAGCATGGACACGACGTGCACCTTGATGTGGTCCGGGTGCGGGTAGCCGCCGTTTTCGTCGTAGGTGATGATGACCTGCGGGCGGAACTCGCGGATGACGCGGACAACCTCACGGCACACGGTGTCGTCGTCCTCGAGGGCGAAGCAGCCCTCGGGCAGCGGCGGCAGCGGGTCCCCCTGCGGCAGGCCGGAATCTTCGAAGCCCAGCCACTCGTGTTCCACGCCGAGCGCCGCCGCGGCCTGCGCCATTTCGTCCTCGCGCACTCGCCGAATGTTCTCCAGCACCCCCGGCCGGTCCATCGCCGGGTTGAGAATGTCCCCGCGTTGCCCGTCGGTGCAGGTCAGCACCTTAACCCTTCCGCCTTCGGCAGCGTACTTCGCCGTGGTGGCCGCGCCCTTGGATGACTCGTCGTCGGGGTGCGCGTGGATTGCCAAAAGGCGCCTAGCGCTCACTGTGTCCTCAGTCCTCCTTGCTGTGGCCCTCACCCGTGCATAGGGGCGTTACGTTAACCGCATCCATCTTAGTACCATCTCGAATGAAGTCATTGACCGCTTCAGCCGTGCTCTACCGTGTTCTACCGTGTAAAGGAATCTCTGACCGTGCCCGCGTCCCCGTCCCCCGCAGAATCCCCGTCGCGCCCTCCCCGCCGCCCTGTGACCCGCTACGGCATCACGGACAAGGCCGCACGTCCGGGAGGGATGGGCGGCAAGGTGCTCGTCGCGGCCCTCGTCATCGTGGTCGTGCTCATCGCCGTGGCCTTTGCCCGCACGCTCGTCGAGCGCGCCGCCGTGCCCGTTACCGCTGAGTTCATCACGCAGGAAGCTGTCGACGACTCCACCACCCGCCTATGGATCGACGTCACCCGCCGGAACACCGACGTCCCCTCCTACTGCATCATCACGGCGGTGGACTACAGCTTTGCCGAGGTGGGGCGGCGTGAAGTCGCTTTGCCCCCGGGAGGCGAGACCCTCACCCGCATCGGCGTGGACCTGCCCGTCCGGGCGCCGGGCGTGTCCGGGCGCATCTACGGCTGCTCGGAGGATATCCCCTTCTACCTGGACACCAGCCAGACGCACACCGAGGCGCGCTAACCACCGCGAGCACCTCGCGTGTCGACGCCCCACTGGCCCCGCCCGGCCCCACGGGCGTCCACCGCCCGCGTGGTAGAATCCCGCTGTATAATTGCATGTTTCCATGGCGGGCGGGCTACTGTGGCACCGCCCGCGCACCATAGCTACACGGGAGGCGCAGACTTCATGGCTGGCACGCAGCAGCAGTACATCACCCCGGAGATGAAGGCCAAGCTCGAGACCGAGCTGCAGGCCCTCATCGACAACCGCCCGAAGATCGCGGCCGAGATTAACGAGCGCCGCGAGGAGGGCGACCTCAAGGAGAACGCGGGCTACGACGCCGCGCGCGAGCAGCAGGACCAGGAAGAGGCCCGGATCAAGCAGATCTCCGAGATCCTCTCCAATTCCACCACCGAGCGCGCCGGCATCGTCGAGGGCGTGGCCCACGTTGGCTCCGTCGTCCACGTCTACTACAACGGCGACGAGAACGATAAGGAGACCTTCCTCATCGGTACCCGCGCCGCCTCCACCGACAACAAGGACTTGGAGACCTATTCGGAAAACTCCCCGCTGGGCGCCGCCGTGGTCGGAGCTTCCGAGGGCGAGACCCGCACCTACACGGCCCCGAACGGCCGGGAGATTTCGGTGACGATCGTGGACGCCTCGCCGTATGATTCGGTTAAGGCCTCCACGCCCCGCGCGCAGTCCTAGGCGCGCTCCTCTTCATGTGATTTCCGGTACTTCGCAGAACGATACATAAGGACTGACCCCGTGACTCTTTCTTCCTCCCGCACTGCAGTCGTCGCTAGTGTGGCCGCCGTCGCCTCCCTAGGCCTGGCCGCCTGCTCACCTCCCGGCCAGGTGGACTCCGAGCAGAAGGTGGACACTGCGACCAGCCAGGACGCCGACTCCCTGCCCGGCGGCACTGCAGAGACCGGCCACGCCGTCCCCACCAACGTCGCCGAGGTCACCGGGACCACCTCGCCCGCCCCCGCGGGTACCCTGCCCGTCCTGAGGAACTGCGGGGAGCCGAGCGAGACCGAACCCACCGAGATTGTCCTCGCATGCAAGGATCAGAACGATCTGCTCGAGGACATTGAGTGGTCCGAGTGGGGCGAGGACCTCGCCGTCGGCACCGGCACGCGCGTGACTATCGACCCGGATCGCCGCGTGGAAAACGCCGAGATCATCCTCGGCAACCCGACGATGGTCGACGGCGAGCTCCAGTTCACCACCGTCTCCGTCGAGGGCCGCGAGATCAACCCGGAAAGCCAGTACACCTAAACCGAACAGGCACGGGCACGAAACAGCGCCCTCCCCGCTCGTTGCGGGGAGGGCGCTGTCGTGTCCGCCGAGTGCTAGTCCCTGTCAGCGAAGATGGCCAGCAGGCGCAGGATCTCGGTGTAGAGCCAGACGACGGTCACGGCGAGGCCGAGGGCGACGCCCCACGCCATGTTCGCCGGGGCGCCGGTGCGCACGAGGCGGTCGGCCATGTCGAAGTCCTGCAGGAAGCTGAACGCCGCTAGGACGATGCACACGACGCCGAAGATGATGGAGAGCATTCCGCCGTCGCGAAGCGGGTTGGCCTGCGTGAAGATCGCGAGCAAGAGGTTGCCCAGCGCCATCACAGCCACGCCGAAGATCGCGCCGGTGAGGATGCGGTTGAAGCGCGGGGTGACGCGGATCGCGCCGGTCTTGTACACGAAGAGCATGCCGAAGAACACGCCGAGCGTGCCGATGATCGCCTGGAAGATCAGCGCACCGGCGTTGGCGTTGCCCACCAGGAAGCCGCTGAGCACCAGCGAGAACCCGCCGACGAACAGGCCCTCGAAGGCGGCGTAGATCAGCGTGACGGCCTTGCTTCCGAACGAGCGGCCGAAGGCGTGAACCAGCACGGTGATGAAGCCGCCGATGGCTCCGACGAACGTGAGGCCCATGGCGAGGCCCGGGTTGCCGCTCAGCGCGATGCCGAAGTTGATCATGGCGAAGACCACGATCACGGCGAGGGTAATGCCCGCCTTGGTGACGACATCGTCGATGGTCATGGGGCGCTCGGAATCAAGCTGCGCCGCCTGCCCGGACTGGCCACCGAAGTTTCCGTAGCCGTCTACCCCCGGCAGTGTGTTCATCACGGGATTGTTGTTTTTCACTGTGCCCTTGTCCTTTCGTCATGGGTTCACATGGTTCACACGATCCAACGCTATAACCAACGATCTGGACATCCGTTTAGTTCCCGGATTCACACATAAGATCCGATTTTTTTGTTTAGCCCTCTCTCTCGGCGGCGTAGGATGCTTCCATGAACCTCTTCGGCAGCGGGTTCGGGTCCGGCATCAGGCGAGGTCGCGTCCACGCGCGCCTGCGGCCCCGCCTCGGCGGCGACGCGCTTCTGCGCGCGCTCGACGCGGCGTCTGGGGCGGCGGAACCCGTCGCCTTCCCCGGCCCCGCCGGTGAGCTTGACGCCCCAGCGGTCCTCGCCTACCCGTGCCGCACACCCGTACCCCACCTGCTCTACACCACCTTCGGCGTGTCGCGGGTGCGTTCGAACGTCCCCGTGGCCGGGCTGCAGACCGAGCTCAGCCTGCGCACCGCGCCCTCCGAGGGCACCCCGCCCCGGTGGCCCGCCGAGATCCTCTTCGCGCTCGCCCGCCACATCCACACGCGCGACCGGCCGATCGAACCGGGCCATTACATGCAGGCCCCCGGCATCGCGGGCGATGGGCCGCGCGGCTTCAGCTTCGTCGCCGACCCCGTCCTCGGTGACGTGGAGACGGTCACCGGGACCGTGCGCTACACCTACGCCGTGGGGCTCACGGCCCGCGACCTCGAGGACGCGCTGGCGTGGAACCCGCTGAAGTTCACTGGAGTGCTCGGGGACTTTATCCCGCTCGGGCTGACCGACCCTGCGCGCGCATCGCTGCGCGACAACCCTGAGGCCCGCCGACGCGTCGAGGACGCCACCGCCGCCGAAGGCTCCTCCATCGGCGCCGTGGAGGTGACGTTCCTCGACGTCGAGCCGGGCAGGATCGACCTCGACCCGGCCGGTGCGGCCGCGCTCCTGCGTGCCGCACGAGGGCGGCTCGCGTTCTCTCGCCCCTTCGCGCTTGTGCGGGCCGCGGGCCCCGACACCTGGGTGCGTTTTGCACCCGACGCGGTGACCTCCTGCGCGGGCGGAGTCTCCGAGGTGGCCGCCCCGCCCCGGCTCGCCGCCGAGCTTCTGGCCACCTTTGACACCTCCCCCGGCGTCTACCGGCTCCGCACCGTGCCGCTGCTCATCCACGTCATTGACCCGCGGAGTTAACGGCTCCCACTGCCGCTGCTACCCTTTTCACCAGCCCGCGACGAAAGACGTAACCCGATGGCCCACCCCGCGCTCCCCTCTTCCCTCGCCCGCTACGACGCCATGTGCGACGCCGCGGCCGCAGAGGTCATCGCCGCCTACTCGACGAGCTTCTCCCTGGCCACCCGCCTGCTTCCCGCGCCACAACGGCGGGACGTGCGCAACCTGTATGCCATGGTGCGCATCAGCGACGAGATCGTCGACGGCGCCGCGCTCTCCGCCGGCCGAGACCCCGCCTCCGCCCTCGACGCCTACGAGCGCGCAGTCCTCGCCGCCCCCGGCGTGACCTTCCACACCGACCCAGTCCTCCACGCCTACGCGGCAACCGCGCGCCGCTGCGGCTTCGACCCGGATCACGTGCGCGCCTTCTTTTCCTCCATGCGCCGCGACGTGACACAGACGCACTACGACGCCGCCGGCTTTGACGCCTACGTCTACGGCTCCGCCGAGGTCATCGGCCTGCTCTGTCTGTCGGTGTTCCTCGCCGGGCGCCGCGTCGACGCCGCCGCTCGCGCGGAGATGGAGCGCGGGGCTCGCACGCTCGGCTCGGCCTTTCAAAAAATCAACTTCCTGCGCGACTACCGCGAGGACCAGGGCATCCTCGGCCGTGCCTACTTCCCCGGCCTGCGCGAGCGCGCGCTTGACGACGCCCTCAAGGCCGCCCTCATCAGCGACATCCGTTCCGAGCTCGACACCGCCCGCCGCGCCATCGCGCTACTGCCGCCCGCCTCGCGCCCCGCGGTCGCCGCGGCCGAAGCCCTATTCCGCGAGCTGACCGACGTCCTCGACGCCACTCCCGCCGCAACGCTCGCCACCGCCCGCGTCCGCGTCCCCGCCCACCGCAAGCTCCTGGTCACCACGCGCGCCGCCGCCCGGGCGGGGGTGCGCCGTGGCTAAACGCAGCGCCATCGTCATCGGGGCCGGCGCCGCCGGGCTGGCCACCGCCGCCCTGCTGGGCAGGGAGGGCTACGCCGTCACGGTCGTCGAACGCCTCGGCACCATCGGCGGGCGCGCCGGCGAGGAACGCATTGACGGCTTCCGCTTCGAAACGGGCCCGTCCTGGTACCTCATGCCGGACGCGTTCGACCACTTCTTCTCCCTCTTCGGCATGCGCACCGAAGACGTCCTCGACGTGGTCGACCTCGCCCCGGCCTACCGGCTGTTCCCAGAGGGGCACGCCCCCCTCGACGTGGACTCCGGCCGGGAGGCCGCCACCGAACTTTTCGAGGCGCTTGAGCCGGGGGCCGGCGCGCAGCTAGGGCAATATCTGGACTCGGCCTCCGAGGCGTACAGGGTGGCCGTCGATAAGTTCTTGTACACCACCTTCTCCTCGCTGAGGCCCCTGGTCGGGCCCGAACTGCGGGGCCGCTACGCGCAACTGGCGGCGTTTCTGCGCGTGCCCCTCGACACGTTCGTCGCGGAGCGTTTCACCGACACGCGCCTGCGGCAGATGCTCACCTACCCCGCCGTTTTTCTGTCTTCGCACCCGGCGCGCACCCCTTCGCTCTACCACCTGATGAGCCACACGGACCTCGTGCAGGGGGTGAAGTACCCGCGCGGGGGCTTTTCGGCGGTGATGGGCGCGCTGCGCGACCTCGCCGAAGCAAACGGCGCGCGGATCCTGCTGAACACGGAGGTCAGCGCCATTACCCACCGCGGCGGGAGCGCCACCGGGGTGCAGCGCTTGGGCGGCCCGCCGTTGCACGCCGACGTCGTCGTCTCCGCCGCCGACCTGCGCTTTACCGAGACCCGTCTGCTGCCGCCCGCGCTGCGCACGTACGACGAGCCATGGTTCGCCGCCCGCGACCCCGGGCTGGGCACCGTGCTGCTCATGCTCGGCGTCGAGGGCGCACTGCCCCAGCTGTCGCACCACAACCTGCTGTTCAGCGCCGACTGGGACGCCGACTTCGACGCGGTCTTCAACGGCCCGACCCCGCAGCGCCCGCTGCAGGCCTCACGCTCGATCTACATCTCCAAGCCCTCCGCTACAGAGCCGGGTGTGGCTCCCGCTGGCTGCGAGAACCTCTTCGTACTCGTCCCCACGCCCGCCGCGGAGGACCTCGGGCACGGCGACTTGTACCACCGCTCGGCCTCGGCGGCGGTCGAGGCAATCGCGTCGGCCACGCTCGAGCTCATCGAGCGCCGGTGCGACATCCCGGACCTGCGCTCCCGGATCCGCGTGCAGCGGACCCTGGGGCCCGCCGACTTCGCCGAGCGCTACCACGCGTGGTCGGGCGGGTCGATCGGGCCGGCCCACACGTTGCGGCAATCGGCGTTTCTGCGTGGCTCCAATCGCTCCAAAAAGCTGCGCAACCTCTACTACGCAGGCGCGACGACGGTGCCGGGCGTCGGCGTGCCCATGTGCCTGATTTCGGCCGAAAACGTGATCAAGCGCCTGCGCGGCGACCGCAGCTCGGCACCTCTCAAACCGGGCACGGCGTAGCCCGCGGTGTGTTCTAATTTTGGGAAGGTATTTCTTTTCCCCGCCAAAGGAGACGCCATGCGCCGCCACCTGACCGTTCTTGCCAGCCTCGCCGTCGCCGCCGCAGCAGCAGCGCCTGCCGACGCCAGCCCCGTCGATTCCTCCTCGCGGCTTACCCGCCCGCCGTGGTCCACGCGGGCGAGCCAATGCGCGAGGTCGCGCCCCGGCACGTCCCCACCTTCGACAGCGGTTTGTCCATCCCCGCGCCCTCCGGACCTGCGGGCACGGCGCTTGCGGAGGTCCCCTTGGACCCGCGTGTGGGGCTGAGCAGCGCGGCCCAACAATTCCGGGTGGCGTACACGACCGTTAACCAGCACGGGCAGCCCACCGTGAGCACGGGCGCCGTGTTCCTGCCGCATGGCCAGGCCCCGGCGTCGGGGTGGCCGGTGCTGGCGTGGGCGCACGGCACAGTCGGGCTGGGCGACGAGTGCGCTCCCAGTATCAACGAGCGCTCTGCGCGGGACGCCGAATATCTCAACCGGTGGCTGGACCACGGCTACGCCGTCGTGGCCACCGATTATGCCGGGCTGGGCACGCCTGGCGCCCACAGCTACCTCAACGGTCACGTCGCCGCCGCCAACGTTGTCGACTCCATCCAGGCCGCCCACCAGGCGAGTTTCGGCCCCTCGCTGTCGAAGCGCTGGGCGGTCATCGGCCAGTCCCAGGGCGGCGGAGTGGCGCTGCACGTGGCGCACCGGGCGACCGCGTTGAGCAGTCAGCTCGGTTTGGACTACCGCGGGGCCGTGGCCACCGGCGCGCCCGCCTACATCGAAGAGATCGTCATCGCCGCGGGCCCCACGTTTCCCCCGGTTCCGCTGCCCTCCGGCCTGACCACCTACGGCCTGTACATCCTCGCTGCGGTCGAGGAGGCCCACCCTCACCTCGACATCGACTCCGCACTGACCCCGGAGGGCCGCTTCATGGTTGACCAGGCCACACGCAGCTGCTACTCCGAGGTCGCCGCCGCCTCCGCCGGCACGAGCCTCTCCCGCGCCTTTTCGCGCCCGCTGAGCGACGTCCCCGGGCTCGCCCCGGCTATCCGCTCCTTTATGTCCACCCCCACCGCAGGCTACGATAGGCCCGTTTTTGTGGGCCACGGCCTCACCGATATTGATGTCCCCTCCCCTATCGGCATCGCCTTAAACAGCCAACTCTGGCTCAACCAGTTCGCCGCCAACGCCGGGGCGCGCAACGCTCGCGTCGAGGTGCGCTGGTACCCCACCGACCACAGCGGGACGGTGAACCTCTCAACCACCCACTCCGCACCGTTCCTCCGCGAGATCTTCGCCGACTGATGCTCCGTGGCTAGCGCTGCGGCTGCGTGACGTTGAACCCAATGACGCCTGGGAGCACCGCCGGCGCCTGCCCGAGCAGCGCCCGCAGGTTCCCGTCCCGCTCGACGGCGCTGGTGACGGCCTTCACCCGCGCACCCCTGCGCGTATCCTCGCCGTCGCGGCGCGGCACCCCACCCGCGGGCCCCATAGGTCCGCCCGACCCAGCCGGGCCTGCCACGCCCGACACCGGCACCGCGCGGGGCCCCGCTTGCGCGGCCGTGGGTGCGGCTGTGCTTGAGTAGCGGTTCGCTCCGTCAGCCGGGATGCCGACGGCGCCCGCCCCAACACCACCAAACTGTGGACGCCCACTACCGCCGGCGTGGCCAGCACCACCCAGCTGCGGGCGGCCGGTGGCCCGGTGATGTCCGGCCCCGCCCCCGACACCGAGCCCAGGCACGATAGAAGTTCCTGCGGCGCTACCGGGGCGGGGGCTGCTCTGCGCGCCCAACAAACCTCCGGGCAGCGGCACCCCCATCCCCATGCCGGACGCGCCCGCGCCTGGCGCCGCTCCGCCGGCTCCCAGGCTGGCCCCGGGAGTAAGCGTTGCGGGCATGCTCGGCGCGGCGAGCGCAGCCGCCTGCGTCGGTGTTGCCCCCGCGGAGATCGCCTCGACAACTTCGGGGGTGATCGCGCTGAACTGGGAAACAACCTCATCCGGCGTCCGCGCCTGCGCTAGGTCTCCGTAACCGCGCTGGCGGAAGGCATCGGCGACAATTGTAGGCAGCCCAATCTTGTCGAACTCTGGCGCGGCCGCCACACTTACTGCCCCCGGATTGAAGTGGTCCCCAGGCATGTCCGCCAAGTCCGGCAAGAGCTGGTTGAACACGGGTTTCGTGGGCACCAGGCTCGCCGTCAAGGTCGATGGAAATGGCGCCAGGTACGCCTGTTCAAAGGCAATCTTTTGCTCCGGCGAGGGAAGCGCGGCCCAGGTCGCGTACGCTGCCGCGGTAAGCACCTGCTTCGCCGCAGCGACCGAGGCAAGGTTCGCCGTGTGCGAGGCCATCGCCGTTGCATGGGCAGCATACGTTCCGCCGGCCCATTGGATGCGGTTGATGTGCCCCAGTGCGGCCTGCACCCAGCTCGTCGCCGCCGACGACGTGAGCGCCGCCTTCGCCCCCTCGAGCGCCGCAACCGTTTCCCCCAGCCTCGCCGCGGTGGCACCCCACTGCCCGGACGCCGTAGCTGCCTCAGCGGGGTTGGTGGCGGACAGCAGGCTATGCAGGCCCGGAAGCGAGAACTGAGGTCCCGCCACCGGCGCCGCGTTGGCGAACCGGCCTGTCTTGGCGTTCACCAATGCCGGCGCCGGGGCTGCCGCTTGGGCTCTCGACGCGGCCCTCGCAACGGCGCCCTTGACGACACCGATATGGGACACCAAACGAGAGAAATCGGCGTCTGCCCTCACCGTATTGTTCAGGTTCGACTCCAGCAGCACGGCGGCGTCCCGGATGTGCGAGGCAAACGCCTTGGACGACATCGGCTCGTACGTGCCCGCAACCGTGCCATGCATCCGACCCGCCATGTCGAGACCCGACACCGGGGAGAACGCGGCCAACGCTACTGACAGGCTGTGGGATCCAGCATCGTCCGCCAAGGCATATGCTGCTCTAAGTTGTGCGACCGCGCTCCTAACTGAAGCGACGTCTAGAAAAAGTTGGCTACTCATCCGCTACCCCCATGTAGCTTTCCCCCCGAGAAAACACTGGACTTCCGTCATGTTAACCACGCCGCCGCCCTTCGCTCATGCGAAGCATGCCCACCATAGTGGACACGCGGCATATTACAAACTGTAGAGCGCTTGGAGGCTGCGGCTGGCTCTTTCGCATAGCGGGACGACGTCCGCATCGGGAAAGACAGAGCTAGCAACCGTGCCGAAAGCTCCGCGCTCCGTGTCGACAACGGCAAAGCAGACCCCCGCATCGAACTGCGGCTGATAGAAATAGACGCCCGGGATATTGCCCGCGTCGATCCCTTCGATAAAACGAGCCTGAGCACCCGACGTCTCTCGATTCGCGGCGTTAGCGATGAAACCGACTCGAATATCAGGGTCGTCAGACTCGAAAAAACACGACGCTTTTTGAGCCAGCGCGTCATAGCCCAAATCGTGCTTACCCACGAAGCCCGCCGCGGCGAACTCCTCGTCGGTGATCTCCGCGCACGGGTTAAACAGGTTCTCGCCAATGGTGTACGGATCGTAGTCACCTAAGACGAGGTCACCACTCTGGAAGTGAAAGGCTGGCACCTCCTCGACCGGCGCGGCCTCGTTCGCAGGCTGCTGGGCCTGCGGGCTATTGCACGCTGCAAGGGTCGTCGCTACGCACACTGCGACGACGCATGGAGTCGCCCCCCGGATAATTCTCATTGTCTCCCCCAACATCACCATCCACTGATGTTTACCCACGCAGCATACAAGGCGCGAGACGGTGTGCGCAGAGATCTGCAGAAGAAAAACCTCGACCCAGGTCCGCCCTGGATCGAGGTTGCTCGCACTACGGCATGCGCCCTAGAAAGAGCTGCCCTTCAGCGCGGGTGCGGACGATCCGGGGATGTTGAAGAGCGCGCGGAAGAACTGCAGGATTGAGGCGAAGATGTTCATGAGCAGTTGCTTCAGATCCGAGGAAGACACTGGCGGAGTCGGCTCCGGCTGCACAGAGGTAGTCGTGGTCGGTTCCGGCTGCGCAGAGGTAGTCGTGGTCGGTTCCGGCTGCGCAGAGGTAGTCGTGGTCGGCGACGCGGTCGGCGCTGGCGGGACCGGATCGGCGGCGAGGACCTTCACCGCGGGCAGCGGGTCCGCTGGGCGGTTTGTACCGCCCTTAGATGGGTAGTGGGTGTCGTGTTGGGACAGCCCACAACGGATGAACGCACTCACGTTGAGGTTGATAAAAAACGCTTTCGCGGTGGCGTCCGTGTACAGCTGCACGAAGGAGTCGGGGCTGAACGTCGCGGCGTCGGCGGCGTTGATTCTCGGCTGGATCGTCTCACCCGCCGTAGCACTTGCCCTCATTTTTAGGGTGACCTTGGGCACGTTAACGACGTAGCTGTTCCCCACTTTCTGCGCTTCGAGGCCGCCATGCGCGAATTGCGCACGGTTGCCCTTCGACCACGTGGTCACGTCGGCGCCACTTTGCCCGGTGAAGTGCAAGCGATTTCCCTCGCGCTTCACAGCAACGGCCGGGCTTCCGCCGCTGGTCTCAACGGACTCGATGGTGGCGTTGCTTGGCAGGTCCACCCACAGGTTAAGCTGGCTCACCTTGTTCACAGTCGCCGTAGCAACCGAGGCCTTGAAGCTCGCGGGGAAGGACACCTGGCCGAGATCGATCGTGTAGTCGAACTCCTCGTTCGCCTTAACAGTCGCCGGGGCGGTGACCTTCGCTGAAATCTTAAAGGCGGAGTAGGCCGATTCAGCGGAGTTGTACACGCCCTCTGCCTGCTGAGCAAGGCCGGATGGATCTTTCAACTGCAGGTTGCAGGCCAAGGGCAAGTTCACAGTCGTCGTTGCGGAATCTGCTTCCGCATAAGGCACGGTTGCGAGGCCCACGCCGAGGCCCAAGGCCGTGAGCGCGGACACGAGCGCACGCGAATTTTTGGTCATGAAACTCCGATCACGAAGAGGAAACACTGGGGACTCACGTCATGGCCTCACGCTCCACCATTACAGTGAGATAACGCGATTATATACTTGGAGCAACCGTTTGCCGAAAGTTTTCACATAAAACTTTGCCGTCACGCGGGTAAAGCTCGTCGGGCACCCAGCATTTCCACCAGCGCTGCAGGTCACAACCCATCTCGGCCAAACAGTGCGCGGCTGTCCGGGTGAGGAAAAACTAAAACTCTCTTCTACGACGCGGTGCCCGAAAAAACACGAGCCCGAGACATAACCGGAACTATGCCTCGAGGCTCCACACTGTGCCCCCAGTGGGACTCGAACCCACACTGAATCGATTTTAAGTCGACTGCCTCTGCCGATTGGGCTATGGGGGCATGCCCGAATATCTTACGGGACCGGGCGCGCAACCCGTAGACGCCTACTCGCTCACCGAAAACACCTTCTTTTTCTCCTCCACCGGCGTCGACCCCGTCACGGAGATTTTCTCCACGTCGAACATCTCGGACAGAAAATCGGAGACCCACTGGAGAAGTTCGACGTCGCGAAGCGTGGGCTGGTTGACTCCCTTGGCGGAGCGGGGGAACGGAACCTGGAGGGCCTTGGCCGCGGCGCGGTAATTCGCGCCCGGGTAGAGGCGCTTGAGGCGCACTTGCTTCGAGTCCGGCAGTTCGACGGGCTGGAACTTAATGCGCGTGCCTTGGACCAGGATGTCGGACACCCCGGCGCGCCGCGCCTGGTGGCGCAATCGGGCCACCGCCATGAGGCGTTCGGCCTCGGTGGGAAGCGCACCAAAGCGGTCCGTCATCTCGGCGGCGACGGCGACCAAGTCCGCGTCGTCGCGGGCCTCCGCGAGCTTGCGGTAGATCTCCAGGCGCAAACGCTCGGAGTTGATGTAGGTCTCGGGGATGTGGGCGTCGACAGGCAAGTCGATGCGGATCTCCTTCGGCCCCTTGTCGGTCGCGTCCACCGTCTCCCCCGTCATGAGCGCCTTGAAGGTCTCCACCGCCTCGCCGACAAGACGAACGTACATGTCAAAGCCCACCCCGGCGATGTGACCGGACTGCTCCGCACCCAGCACGTTGCCCGCGCCGCGCATCTCCAGGTCCTTCTGCGCCACCGCCATGCCGGCGCCGAGGTCGTTGTTCTGCGCGATGGTCGCCAGCCGGTCGTAGGAGGTCTCGGTGAGCGTCTTGTCCTTCGGGTAGAGGAAGTACGCGTAGGCGCGGTCGCGGGAACGGCCGACACGCCCGCGCAGCTGGTGCAGCTGGGACAAGCCCATGTTCTGGGCGTTTTCGACGATCAAGGTGTTGGCGTTCGCGATGTCAAGACCCGTCTCCACGATGGTGGTGCACACGAGCACGTCGTACTCCCTATTCCAGAAGCCCTGCACCGTCTGTTCGAGGACCTGCTCCGACATCTGGCCGTGGGCGACGACGACGCGGGCTTCCGGGACGAGCTCGCGCAGGCGGCGGGCCGTCTTCTCGATGTCGGAGACCTTGTTGTGGATGTAGAACACTTGGCCGTCGCGAAGCAGCTCGCGGCGCACGGCGGCGGCGATCTGCTTGTCCTCCTGGGGGCCGACGTAGGTGAGCACCGGGTGGCGGTCCTCCGGAGGGGTGGTAATCGAGGTCATCTCGCGGATGCCGGTCAAGGACATCTCCAAGGTGCGCGGAATCGGCGTCGCCGTCATGGTGAGCACGTCGACATGCGACTTGAGCGCCTTGATGTGCTCCTTGTGCTCCACGCCGAAGCGCTGTTCCTCGTCTACGACGATGAGGCCGAGGTTCTTCCACTGCACGCCCGTCTGCAGCAGCCGGTGGGTGCCGATGACGACGTCGATGGAGCCGTCGGCAAGCCCGGCGAAAATCTCTTTCGATTCCTTCGCGGTGGTAAAACGCGACAGCTCGCGCACGGTCACCCCGAAACCGTCCATACGCTCGCTGAACGTGGAGAAGTGCTGCTGGGCGAGCAGCGTCGTGGGCACAAGCACCGCGACCTGCATACCGTCCTGCACAGCCTTGAAGGCGGCGCGCACCGCCACCTCGGTCTTGCCGAAGCCGACGTCGCCGACAATGACGCGGTCCATCGGCACCGGATTTTCCATGTCGGACTTCACTGCTTCGATGGCTGTGAGCTGGTCCTCCGTTTCCACGAAGGGGAAATTGTCCTCCATCTCATGCTGCCACGGGGTGTCCGGGGCGAACGCGTGGCCGGGCGCGGCCTGGCGTTTGGCGTAGAGCTCAATGAGCTCGCCGGCAATTTCGCGCACCGCGGCGCGCGCTTTCCGCTTCGTGTTCTTCCAGTCGGAGCCGCCCATCTTGGACAGGGAGGGCTGCTCGCCGCCGGAGTACTTGCTCAGCAGGTCGAGCGACTCCATGGGCACCCACAGCTGGTCGTTCGGCTGGCCACGCTTGGCCGGCTGGTACTCGAGCACGATGTACTCGCGGCGCGAATCCTCGTCTCCTGCCTTGACCGTGCGCTCCGCCATCTTCACGAACTTGCCGATGCCGTGCGTGTCGTGGACCACGTAATCGCCCGGGGTGAGCGCGAGCGGGTCCACCCGGTTGCGCCGCCGCGGGGCGCGGCGCTTAGCCCCGGCGATGTCGCCCACACGGTTGCCGGTCACGTCCGTCTCCGTCACCACCACCAGGTTGGGGCCGGGAAAGACGAGGCCGGCGTGGGAGAGCGCCTGGTAGAGCGTCACCGCCCCGGCGACCGGCTCCATGCCGGGGGTCGCCAGGCGCGCCGAGATGCCGTGCTCGCGCAGCCTTTCTGCGGTGCGCTCCACGGTGCCTTTCGCAGGCGCTACGAACGCGGCCGCCCCGCCGTTGTCGCCCAAGTGCAGCTTCAACGCGGCGTAGAGCTGTTCGATCGCCTTCGGGTCACCCTTCGGCGCCGGGGCCGGCTCGAACTCCAGGGGTAGCGTCTGCTCGTCGTCGGCCGTGAACATGCCGGGCGGGGCGAAGGTCCACCACGCCACGCCCGCCTTGAGCGCGCTCACCTCGAGCGACTCGAAAGAGCGGTACGAGCTGGCGGAGACGTCCAAGCCCTCCACAGCAACAGGCCCCTCGGCCCCCATGGCGGCGGCCTCCCAACCGGCCTCGAGAAACTCACGGTCGGTGGCCTCCAAGTCAGCGACGCGCGCCTTGACCTTCTCCGGGGACGTCACCAGGACAATCGCCCCCTGGGGCAGCAGCTCCGGCACCGCCGCGAAGGGGGCGTCGGTGAGGACCGGGATGAGCGCCTCCATCCCGTCGGCGTAGGTGCCCTCGGACACGCGCGTGAGCAGCTGAACTAGCGTCGGGTTCGACGGGTACTCGCGCGCGAGTTCGGCGGCGCGGGCCGCGACGGCGTCGCTAATGAGTAGCTGGCGGGCCGGGAACAGCTCCACGCGCTCGACCTCGACCTCATCGATTGTGCGCTGGTCGGCGACGGAGAAGGTGCGGATGTCCGTGACCTCGTCGCCCCAGAACTCGATGCGCACGGGGGTCTCCGAGGTCGTGGGGAAGACGTCGATAATGCCGCCGCGGGTGGCAAACTCCCCGCGTGCGGACACCATGTCGACGTGGTTGTAGGCGTAGCCCACCATCCGCGCGGTCAGCTCGCTGAAGTCGTGTTCCTCGCCGCGCGCGAGCGCAATGGGCTCGACGGCGGGGAGCACAGGCTGGCAGGCCGCGCGCGCCGCGGCGACGATGACGCGCGGCATCTCCCACAGCACCTTCGCGCGCCTGCCCACGACGTCCGCCGCCGGCGAGAGCCGTTCGTGCGGGAGAGTCTCCAGCGCGGGAAGCTGCGCCACCTCCCCGTCGCCCAGCAGCGCCCTCAGCTCGGCGGTGAGATCCTCCGCCTCGTGGCTGGTCGCCGTGACCACAAGCAGCGGGGTCTCGCGCGCCACGGCGGCCGCGGCCCAGCTGCGCACCTGGTCAATGCCCGTGACGTGGAGGCGCTCCTGACCGACGTTGCCCACTAGCCCCTTCAACTTCGGGTCGGTGGCAGCAGTGGCGAGCAGCCCGCCAAGGGCAGGGGTGGTGTCGGTCATTCGTCCTCCGTGGTGTTGGTCTCCGTGCCAGCGTCATCCTGCGCGCCGACAGCAGGATCGATTTTCGGCGTCGTCTCCATCCCGCGCAAACCGTTCCAGGCGAGGTTCGCAATGTGCGCGGCCACCGTGTACTTGTCCGGCGAACGCTCGTCGAGCCACCACAGCGCGGTGTTCGACGCCGTGCCCACGAGCGCCTGGGCGTACAGCGGCGCGATCGTCGGGTCGAGCCCGCGGTGGTTGAACGCGACGCCCAGGAAGGACGCCACCTGAGCAATCGACCGGTTCAGCAGCGTGGAAAACGTCCTCTCCTCCCCCGGCACTTGGCCGTGGACGAGGATCATGAACCCGTCTGTGTTGTCTTCGACGAAGGTCAACAGGGCAACGATGCCGCCTTCGATGCGCTCGCGCCAGCGGCCCCGTGAGATCGCCTCGAGGATCATCACCTCGAGCGCCGCCGTGTCCTCCTCGACAATCGCCCTGTACAGACCGTCCTTGCCCCCGAAGTGCTCGTAGAGCACGGGCTTAGACACCCCGGCACGCGCCGCGATCTCCTCCACCGACACCCCGTCGAGGCCCCGTTCGGCGAAAGCCGCGCGGCCGATCGAGATCAGTTGCGCGCGGCGCTGGGCGCGTGACATTCGCTGGCGAGCCATGGCCACCACTCTACGGGCGTTTCACAGCACCCCGGGATTAGGGTTTGCCGCCCCGTCCGCTAGAATGACCAACTGTCGTTCCCCATGGTGTAATTGGCAACACTACGGTTTTTGGTACCGTCATTCTTGGTTCGAGTCCAGGTGGGGAAGCTTACGCAGCGCGACCCCACCGCGGCCACGCGCCGCCTCCGCCGCGCGAAGATTAGTACACGCTTATCCGGCGCCCCGTGCGCACCGCTTTTAGGATTACCCGGTATGAGCGAGAACACGCCGGACACGCCGGAACACGAGGAAGCAAACGCCCGGCGTTTTATCTGGTCCAACGGGCTCCAAGGCATTGGCGATCAGATCGTCGCCGCCAAGACTGTCCTGCCCTGGCTGTTCACGGCCGCGGGCGTGCCAGCCACCTTCACCGCGCTGCTCGTCCCGGTGCGCGAGTCCGGCTCCATGCTGCCCCAGGCGGCGCTGAGCCCGTGGATTAGCTCCACACCCCACCGCAAGCGCCTCTGGCTCCTGGGTTCCCTCGGCCAGGCCGCCTCCGCCGCCGGCATCGCCGTCGCCGCGGTGTTCCTCCGCGGCGTCGTCCTCGGCGTCACCGTCATCGCCCTGCTGGGCGTGTTGGCCGTCTTCCGTGCCATCTGCTCCATCACCGGCAAAGACGTGCAAGGCAGAACGGTAGAGAAGGGCCACCGCGGCCTCATCACCGGCAGGGCGACGGCCCTGTCCGGCGCGTTTACCCTCGCCATCGGGCTGGGGCTGACATTCCTTCCCAACGAGCCACCGCGCTGGGTCATCGTCGCCCTGCTCGGCGGCGGCGCCGCCACCTGGGTGCTGGCCACGCTCGTCTTCGCGCGCATCGAAGAACCGCCGGGCGGCCACGACGTAGAGGAGAAGGACACGGGCTGGGTCAAAGCGACGCTCGACCTCATCCGCGACGACAAGCCGCTGCGCCGCTTCCTCGTGGTGCGCTCTCTCATGCTCGTTACCGCGCTGTCCACCCCGTTTATCATCGTGCTCGCCCAGGGGGAGGGGCAGGACCTGACCGGGCTCGGGGCGTTCATCATCGCCTCGGGCGGCTCCGCGCTCCTCGGCGGGCGCGTCTCCGGCATCTGGTCGGACGCATCCTCCAAAACCACGATGGCGGTGAGCGCGGCGATCGCCTCGGTGGTGCTCATTGTTCTTGTGGCGAGCGCCACGTGGGCGTCGACAAGCGTGAATGCGTGGGTGATGCCGCTGGGCTTCTTCCTCGTCAACCTCGCGCATACCACCGTGCGCGTCTCGCGCAAGACCTACCTAGTGGACATGGCCGAGGGGCCGCGGCGGACGATGATCACGGGGGCGTCGAACACCGTCATGGGCGCGATCCTGCTCGTTATGGGCGCGGTCACCTCGGCGCTGGCCGCCTTCGGCCCCGAGATCACGCTGCTCTTCCTCGCCGTCATGGGGCTCATCGGCGTCTTTGGCGCGTCGAACCTCGACGAGGTCTGAAAACGCGAGGGCTAAGCGTTATGCTGACCCCTGAACCCGCAGCGCCCGCGGCACGGGCGAAGGATATCCACAACACCTAAGGAGAGTCTCCGAGTGCCACACCACTCCGAATGCGCCGTTATCGTCCTCGCCGCCGGCGCAGGAACCCGCATGAAATCGGACAAGCAGAAGACGCTCCACGACATCGGCGGGCGCAGCCTTCTGTCGCACTCGCTGCACGCCGCTGCCGCCGTCTCCCCCGCCCACCTCGTCGCGGTCATCGGGCACCAGCGTGAGCAGGTCGCCCCCGCCGTCGCCGCCATCGCGGACCAGATGGCGGCGAAGGTACTCACGGCCGTGCAGGAGGAGCAAAACGGCACCGGCCACGCCGTCCAGGTGGGCCTCGAGGCGCTGCCCAACTTCAACGGCACCGTCGTGGTGACCAACGGGGACGTGCCGCTGCTGACCGGCCACACCATCGAAGCGCTCATCGAGGCCCACGAGTCCGCCGGCGCCGCCGCCACCGTCCTCTCCCTCGAGTCCGAGAATCCTACCGGCTACGGGCGCATTCTTCGCGACGCCACCGGGGCCGTCCAGGGCATCGTGGAAGAAAAGGACGCCGATGAGACGCAGAAGCTCATCCGCGAAGTCAACTCCGGCGTCTTCGCCTTCGACGCGGCCGTGCTGCGCGACGCTCTGACCCGCATTACTACCGACAACGCCCAGGGCGAGCTGTACATCACCGACGTGCTTGGCATCGCACGTGGCGACGGCAAAACCGTCGCCGCCTTCACCGCGCCCGACGCCCGCGAGCTCGCCGGCGTCAACGACCGGGTCCAGCTCGCCGCCGCCGGCAAGGAGCTCAACCGCCGCACCGTCGAAGCCGCCATGCGCGCCGGCGCCACCGTCGTCGACCCCGACACCACCTGGATCGGAGTGGAAGTCGAAATCGGCCGCGACGTGGTCATCCACCCCAACACCCAGCTGTGGGGCTCCACCGTCATCGGCGACGGCGCCGAAATCGGCCCGGACACCACGCTGACCGACATGGAGGTCGGGGAAGGCGCGACCGTTGTGCGCACCCAGGGCGAGCTCAGCGTCATCGGCGCGCGCGCCAGCGTCGGCCCCTTCACGTACATCCGCCCCGGCACCGTGCTTGGCGAAGACGGTAAGCTCGGCGGCTTCGTCGAGTCCAAGAACGCCACGATCGGGCCCGGCTCGAAGGTGCCGCACTTGACCTACATCGGCGACGCCACCGTGGGCCGGGAATCCAACATCGGCGCCTCCAGTGTCTTCGCCAACTACGACGGCGTGTCCAAGCACCACACCACGATCGGCGACTACTGCCGCACCGGCTCCGACACCATGTTCGTCGCGCCCGTCACCGTCGGTGATGGCGCCTACACGGGCGCGGGTACAGTAGTGACGCAGGACGTGCCGGCGGGCGCCCTCGCCATCAAGGAGGGCCGCCAACGCAACATCGAGGGCTGGGTGGAGAAGAACCGGCCCGGCACGGACGCGGCCGAGGCCGCGAAGAACGCACGCGAGAAGTAAGGAACACCATGACCGGATATTCCACAGAGAGCCACAAAAACCTCAAGCTTTTCACCGGGCGCGCCCACCCCGCGCTCGCCGAAGAGGTGGCCAAGGAGCTCGGCATCGAACTGGTTCCCACCACCGCGCGTGACTTCGCCAACGGCGAAATCTTCATCCGTTTCGAGGAGTCCGTCCGCGGCTCCGACTGCTTTGTCATGCAGTCTCACTCCCAGCCGCTGAACAAGTGGATCATGGAGCAGCTCATCATGATCGACGCCCTCAAGCGCGGCTCCGCGAAGCGCATTACGGCGATCCTGCCCTTCTACCCCTACGCCCGCCAGGACAAGAAGCACCGCGGCCGCGAGCCCATCTCCGCCCGCCTCATCGCCGACCTGCTCTCCGCCGCGGGCGCCGACCGCATCGTCTCCGTCGACCTGCACACAGACCAGATCCAGGGCTTCTTCGACGGCCCGGTCGACCACATGCACGCCATGCCGATCCTCACCGACTACATCAAGTCGAAGTACCCGCTGGACAACCTCTGCGTGGTCTCCCCCGACGCCGGCCGCGTCAAGACAGCAGAGAAGTGGGCCAACACGCTTGGCGACGCCCCGATGGCCTTCGTCCACAAGACCCGCGACATCGACGCCGCCAACAAGGTCGTCTCCAACCGCGTCGTCGGTGACGTGCTGGGCAAGGACTGCATCCTCATGGACGACATGATCGACACCGGCGGCACCATCGCCGGCGCCGTCGGCGTGCTCAAGGACGCGGGCGCGAAGTCCGTGCTCATCGCCACAACCCACGGCGTCTTCTCCGGCCCCGCCCGCCAGCGCCTCAGCCAGTGCGGCGCCTCGGAGGTCATCACCACCGACACGCTGCCGCAGGACACCGAGGGCTGGGATAATCTCACCGTCCTTTCCATCGCCCCGCTCCTGGCCAAGACGATCCACGAGATCTTCGAGAACGGCTCGGTGACCACGCTGTTCGAGGGCCAGGCGTAGGGGGTGACTCGCGTGATCCGCCCCGACCTGTCTGATCTGCCCGCCTACGTACCGGGCACGCGCACCACGAGCCCCGACACCGTGAAGCTGTCCTCGAACGAGAGCGCGGAGGGCCCGCTGCCCTCGGTCAGAGAGACCCTCGCGGCGGCCTCCGCGGAGCTCAACCGCTACCCCGACATGGGCGCGCTGGAGGTGCGCGCCGCCATCGCGCGGCACCTCCAGCTCAACCCCGAACGCGTCGCGGTGGGCACGGGCTCCTCGGCACTGTGCCAGCAGCTGGTGACGGCGACAGCGCAGCCCGGCGACGAGATCGTCTTCCCGTGGCGCTCCTTCGAGGCTTACCCCATCTTCACCCGCATCGCCGGCGCCACCCCCATCGCGGTGCCGCTCACGGCGGACCAGCGCCTCGACATGCCCGCGCTGGCGGCCGCGGTCACCGAGCGCACCCGTGTCATCTTCGTCTGCAACCCGAACAACCCCAGCGGCACGACGATCACCACCGGGGAGTGGAACGCGTTCATCGAGGCGGTACCCCGCGACGTCATCGTGGCTCTCGACGAGGCGTACTTCGAATACAACCGCGCCTCCGACACCCCCGTCGCGACGGAAGAGATTGTCCCCCACCCCAACGTGGTGGGTCTGCGTACGTTTTCCAAGGCCTACGGCCTGGCCGGCGCGCGCATCGGTTACGCCTTCGGCGCCCCCGAGATCATCGAGGCGCTGAACAAGGTCGCCGTGCCCTTTAGCGTGAGCTCTGTGGCACAAGCCGCCGCGCTCGCGTCGCTCGAGCAGCAGGAGGAGCTCCGGCGGCGCGTTGAAGCCACCATCCACGAGCGCGACCGCTTCGGCGAGGCCCTCGCCGACTACGACAGCCCCGCCAGCCAGGCTAACTTCGTGTGGGTCCCAGCACACGCCCTTGACGCTCCAGCCGCCGAGTACGCCCAGCGCCTCGCCGACCACGACGTGCTGGTCCGCGCCTTCGACGAGGGGCTGCGCATCACCGTCACTACCGAACGGGAGACCGAGGCCTTCCTCGCCGCCTGGCGGCGCGTGACCGGCTCCGGCCGCTAGTTAGTTGACCCGCTGGTACGGGTCGCGGGTACCGATGAACTGCACCTCGGTGTACTCGAGCATCCCCTCGCGGGATCCCTCTCGGCCCAGGCCGGAGGCCTTCACACCGCCGAAGGGGATCGAGGCGTCCGAGACCACGCCCGAGTTGAAGCCGAGGATGCCGAACTCGAGCGCGTCCGAGGCGCGGAACAGCATGTCCGGGTCTTCCGAAAAGACGTAGGACGCCAGGCCAAACTCGGTGTCGTTGGCCACTTCCCACGCCTCCTTTTCGTCCTTGAAGGTAAAGATCGGCGCGATCGGCCCGAAGATCTCCTCACGGAAGACCTTGGCGTCCGTGGACGCTCCAGTGATGACGGTGGGCTCGAAGAAGAAGCCCTTGCCTTCGACGCGCTTGCCGCCTGTGAGCACAGTGCCGCCGTGCGCGACGGCGTCGTCGACAAGCTCCTGCATGTGAGCGACCGCCTTCTCCTCGACGAGCGGGCCCACCTCGACCCCGTCATCGAGGCCGTTGCCCACCTTCATCGCCTCGATGGCCGCGACGAACTTGCGGGTGAACTCCTCCGCCACGTCCTCGTGCACCAGAATGCGGTTCGCGGCGGTGCAGGCCTCGCCGATGTTGCGCATCTTCGCCGACTTCACGCCCTCCACAGCCAAGTCGAGGTCGGCGTCCGGGAAGACGATGGCCGGGGCGTTGCCGCCGAGCTCGAGAGAGATGCGCAGGATGTTGTCCGCAGCCAGGCCCATGAGCGTCGACCCGACGGGGGTCGAGCCGGTGAAGGACACCTTGCGCAGGCGCGGGTCCGCCATGATCGGCTCGGAAACGTCGGAAGCCGAGCGGGAGGAGACGATGTTGATCACACCGCCGGGCACGCCCGCCTCGACCATCGTCTGCACGAAGTACTGCATAGTCAGCGGGGTGAGCTTCGCGGGCTTGATGATCACGGTGTTCCCCGCCGCCAGCGCGGGGGCGATCTTGCGGGTGGCCATAGACAGCGGGAAGTTCCACGGGGTGATCAGCAGGCAGGGGCCGACCGGTTTGTGCACGGTGAGCATCCGGTTACCCTTCGCCGGGTAGCGGTTGGTGTGGCCGAAGAAGTGGTTGGCCTCCTCGGAAAACCACAGCAGGTAATCTGCGCCGTAGTCGACCTCGCCGCGCGCTTCGCCGAGGGCCTTGCCCATCTCGAGTGTCATCAGGTGGGCGAACTCCTCCTTGCGCTCCTTGACCAAGTCGTAGCCCGTGCGCAGGATCTCGGCACGGGTCCGTGGGTCCGTGTTCTCCCAGCTCGCGCGCGCCTTGTGCGCGGCGTCGAGCGCCGCGATGGAATCATCGCGGGAGCCTGAGGACATGGTCGCGAGAACCTCCTCGGTGGCAGGGTTGAGCACGTCGTAGGTCTCCCCCTCAGAGCCCTCGCGCCATTCACCGTCGATGAACAGGCGTGTTTCTACTTTGGACAGAAGTTGTTGGATATCCACGTTCCACTCCTTGATGTGTATTTTTCGCGTTGTGTGGTTGTGTGTTATCGAGTCGCGCCCGACGGGCTGACATGTTCCGTGTCTACCAGCTTCCCGCTCCCGCGGTTGCCAAAACGGGAAACCCCGCCCGCGCGGCCGCACGCGTGGAGCACCCGATCAGAGCGAGCATCCTCGTTGACCTCCCGTTGACCTCCTGTTCCGCCGCATGACGGGGTGTGAGAGAACCGGCGCGTTGCTCGATGCTGAGCAGGTATGAATACTATTATCCTAAAAAATTCACGTGCCGTGCATCACAGCCGCGCGCCGAAAGAGTAACCCACCACCCCCGACCTAAAGGCGACTGCATGTCTACAACAACCGTTCCGCCAGAAAGAACCGCCGAGCGACGCAAGGTCATCGCCGCCACAACGATCGGCACGGCCATCGAGTGGTACGACTACTTCCTCTACGCCGCGACGGCCGGCTTGGTATTCAACCAGCTCATGTTCGCCGGTCTCGGCCCCGAGGCCTCGACCATCGTCAGCTTTCTTACCGTCGGCCTGTCCTTCCTCTTCCGCCCGCTCGGGGCGTTTCTTGCGGGGCACTTCGCCGACAAGGGCGGCCGCCGCCTCGTGCTCATGGTCACGCTCATCGCGATGGGTGCAGCCACCACCCTCATCGGGGTACTGCCCACCTACGCGACCATCGGCATCTGGTCACCCATCCTGCTTATTACCCTCCGCATCGTTCAGGGCATCTCCGCCGGCGGCGAGTGGGGCTCCGCCGTTTTGCTCAGCGTCGAGCACGCCCCCACCGCCAAGCGCGGATTGTTCGGCGCTGGCCCCCAGGTCGGTGTGCCGCTTGGCCTTCTGTTGTCCTCGGGCGCGCTCGCGGCGATGGACGCGATCGCCCCGGGTGACGCCTTCCTCGCGTGGGGCTGGCGCGTGCCGTTCCTGTTCTCCGCCGTCCTCGTTATTATCGGCATTCTCATCCGGCTGAAGGTCGAGGAATCGCCCGTGTACGAAGAGATGGCCACCATCAAGCAGGTCGAGGTGAGCAATCCCATTGGCACGCTGCTGCGGCGCTTTACCCCGCTTGTCCTCGTGGGCGCGCTCCTGTTCGCGGCGAACGGCACCGTCGGGTACATGACCACCGGCGGCTACATCCAGAACTACGCCACCCGGGAGCTTGGCCTCGACCGCGGCGACATCCTCCTCGCGGTCACCGTCTCCGGCTTCACCTGGATGCTCTCCACCGCCTTCGCCGGCTACATCTCGGATGTCGTCGGCCGGCGCATGACCTACATCGTCGGCTTCATCGTTCAAGGTATTGGCGCCGTGACGCTGTTCCCCCTGGTCAACACCCAGAGCCTGGGGGCGATCTACGCCGCGCTCATCTTCCTCACTGTCGGCCTGGGTCTGACGTACGGCCAGACCGGGACAACCTACGCGGAGTTCTTCCCCGCCTCCGTGCGCGCCTCGGGGGCCTCCATCACCTACGCCCTGGGCTCCATCCTGGGTGGGGCGTTCGCCCCCATGATCGCGGCAGCGCTCTACCAGAACACCGGAACAACCTGGTCTATTACGATCTACCTGGCAACCGCGTCCGCCGTCGGTCTCATTTCCGCCCTGTGCCTGCGCGAGCGCAAGGGCATCCCGCTGAGCCACGACTACGAGCACCTCCAGACCACCGGACACTTCGTCTGGGAGCGCCCCGCACGCGCGTAACCCCCCGCGGTTGTGCGCGCCTTTGCTGCGGTGGTAGGGTTTCTCCCGTCTCGGCGAGGGCCCCGTGCAGGGCCGTTATCGACGCGATAGAAATGCAGACTTTTTTAAAAGCCTGCGATCACTCGACGAGATATCACCGTCCATGTGGTCGCAGGCTTTTCCTGTGGCCGACGTACCCACGAAACCCAGGGAGAAGAGACTATGGCTACACCCCCGGTCATTAAGGCTGACAAGCGCGAAGAGTTTGGCAAGGGCGCCTCCCGCCGCCTGCGCCGCGAGGGCAAGGTTCCCGGCGTGCTCTACGAGTCCGGCATCGACAACGTCCACTTCGCCGTCGACCGCCTCGAGATCACCGCGCTTGTGCGCAACGAAGGCACCAACGCCGTCCTCGAGCTCGAGGTCGACGGCGAGAAGCTGCTGTGCATGGTCAAGAACGTCGACCAGAACGTTCTCACCCTCGAGATCGACCACGTTGACCTGCTCGGCGTCAAGCGCGGCGAGAAGGTCGTCGTCGAGGTCCCCGTGGTCACCGAGGGCGAGGCCCACCCGGCTGCCGTCGTGCTGCAGGAGGCTGACGTCGTCGAGGTCGAGGTCGACGCGCTGAAGATCCCGGACGAGCTCACCGTGTCCATCGAGGGCAAGGAGATCGGCGAGCAGATCACCGCCGCCGACATCACCCTGCCGGAGGGCGCCGAGCTGATCACCGACCCGGAGACCCTCGTGGTCAACTTCACCTACGAGCAGCAGGACGAAGAGCTCGAGGAGGCAGCGGCCGAGGCCGAGGAGGGCGGCGCCGAAGCTGGCGCGGAGTCCACCGAGGAACCCACCGAGTAACAACCGCCGCTCGCATGCGTGGCGACGCCCCCGCGGCCCCATTCCAGGCACGGCGGGGCTGTTTTCTTCGTCGCCTATGATGGGCCCGTGACTGACTCACCCGTGCTCATCGTCGGCCTGGGCAAACCCGGCCCCAAGTATGCCGCGACCCGGCACAATGCCGGGGTCCTCGTCGTCGAGGAGCTCCTCGGGCGTGCTACCCCGGCGCCCGCCCAGCTCAGCGCCCACAAGAAGACCAACACGGAGGTGGCCGAGCTGGCCGCCGGGCGCCTCCTGCCGAGTCGGCGGGCGATTGTGGCGCGCACCCGCAGCTACATGAACGTCTCCGGCGGGCCGGTCACAGCCCTCGCCAGGTACTTCGGGGTGGCCCCGGCGGACCTCTACGTGGTCTACGACGAGCTCGATCTCGACCTCGGCACGGTGAAGCTGCGTGCCGGCGGGGGCGACCACGGCCACAACGGGCTGCGCTCGGTGAGCGCGTCGCTGGGCACCCGCGAGTACAACAAGCTGGCCGTGGGTATCGGCCGCCCTCCCGGGCGGATGGCACCGGCGGATTACGTGCTCAAGCCCTTCAGCCGCAAGGAATCCGCCGAGTTGCCCATCGTCGCGGCCGACGCCGCCGATGAGCTGCTGCGCGCCGCGGGTAGCGTGTAGCCATGCGCCTTGTCACCCTGAGAACCAACAACGTAACCGTCGCAGCGCGGCTGACCTCAGATACCGAGGCGGTGGTGATACCCGGCTACGCCGACGTGGGGGCGTTGCTTGCCCAGCCCGACTGGCGCGAAATCGCCGCCGCCGGCGGGTCGGCCGTGCAGGTGAACCGCGGAGGCCTCGCCCCCGTGATCACCCGCCCCGGAAAGATCGTCTGCATCGGGCTCAACTACGCACAGCACATCGAGGAAATGGGCCACGAACGCCCCGGCGTTCCCACCCTCTTCGTCAAATTCGCCGACGCGCTGACCGGCCCCTACGACGACGCGCGGGTGCCCTCCTTCAACGCCGCCGGCCTCGACTTCGAGGGCGAGCTCGCGGTGGTGATCGGCCGGCGCGCGCGCCACGTCCCCGCCGCCGAGGCCGGGGCCCACATCGCCGGCTACTCCATCATCAACGACTACACCCAGCGCGAGTACCAGTACCGCACCCAGCAATGGCACCAGGGCAAGTCGCTCGAGGCGACCGCAGGGTTCGGTCCGTGGCTCGACACCGAGTGGGCCCCGGGGCCGGCGCTGGAGACGACGCTCAACGGCGAGCGGATGCAGTACGCGCCCACCAACGACCTCGTCTTCAGCCCCGCCGACTTGGTGGAATTCATTTCTCACCTCTACCCGCTCAACCCCGGCGACGTCATCGCCACCGGCACGCCCGAGGGGGTCGGCCACGCGCGTAGCCCGAAACGCTACCTCGGCGATGGTGACACGGTGCGGGTCTCCATCGACGGGCTGGGCTACATCGAGAACACCACGCGCATCCTCTAGGGCGTCAACGCTGCCTCGATCTCCGCGGCCGGAGCCTCGGGCAACCCCGCGTAATCGGCCCCAACGAGGCAATACTCGTTGCCCGGCACCATCGGCTTGAGGTAGGGGTAGATCGCCGGCATGTCGGGGTGGGCGCGGGTGAACTCCGTTTCCACGCCGCGCGCCCACCGTCCCGAGAACGCCCGGGAGACCACGCTGCGTCCTCCCGCGCGCAGCAGGGCGCGGTTGCGTTCGCTCGTCCCAGCCTCCTCCGCGAGCAGGAAGGCGCTGCCGCAGGCGACAGAGCAGGCGCCGGCACGCAGTAGCGTGCCGACATCCCCGCTGCCGCGCGCCCCGCCCGCCGCGATGAGCGGCAGGGCCACCGACCGGCGCACGGCGGCGAGCAGTTCCCTGAGCGCGCGCCCATCTGGCTGCGCGTTCTGGTCCCACGTGCCGCGGTGGCCGCCGGCGAGCGGCCCCTGCACAATGAGCCCGTCGGCGCCGCGGGCCGCGGCCTCGCGCGCCTCGGCCTCGTTCGTCACCGTCACCCACGCCTGCGATCCTGCGGCGTGCAGCCTGTCGATCTCAGCGGCGGTGAAGCAGCCGAAGGTGCACGAGACGAGCTGCGGCGCCGCCTCCAGCACCACCTCGAACTTTTCGAAGAAACCGCTGGTCACGTCGGCGTGCGGGACGGGTGCCCCGAGATCGCGGGCGACGCGTTCGACGGCGGCGCGTGCCGGCTCGGGCTGCGGGTAAAACAGGTTCGCCCCGAAGGGCGCCTGCGCCTCGCCGAGCTGCTCTCGGGCGCTGTCTACCGAGCATGTGCCGAGGGCGAGAACACCGAAACGAACGGCGTTGACGAGCTCGGGGGTGCTCGGGCCGCCCGCCATCGGCGCCGCGACAACAGGAGGAAGGTTCACATCCACTACCGTAGAGGAACGTGAGATTTTTGACGCGCTTGTTCCGCCCCACCCCCGCCGTGCCGGGGGCCGACTGGCTCGTCGTAGGCCTGGGAAACCCGGGCGCGAGGTACGCGGCCACGCGCCACAACGTCGGCTACATGGCGCTTGACCGGCTCATCGAGGAGCACGGCCGGTCCCTCGACCCCGTCCCCGGCGTCCCCGTTCGCGTCGCCGTCGATGAGGGGGTGGCCTACGCCCGCCCGACGACCTACATGAACGAATCCGGGCGCGCCGTCGGTCCGCTCGCCCAACGCCTCGGGGTCCCCGCCGAGCGCGTCGTCGTCCTCCACGACGAGCTCGACCTGCCGCCCGGCACCGTCCGCTTGCGCCGTGGGGGGAGCGAGAACGGGCACAACGGGCTGAAATCTCTCAGCGAACACCTAGGCACCCGCGACTACATCCGCGTGCGCATCGGCATCGGGCGCCCGCCATCGGGCACGCCCGTGCCAGAGTGGGTGCTCTCGCCCGTCGAGGGCGACCTCACGCCCCACGTCGACACCGCGGCGGAGGCCGCGCGGATCGTCGTCGACGAGGGGCTCGCGAAAGCCCAAAACGTCATCCACGCCCGGTAGCGCGATTCATGTTCCGGCCCGCTCCGGGCTAGGCTTAACAGCCTATGAGTACCGTTTCCGAGGCCGCGCGCCGCCGCACCTTCGCCGTCATCGCCCACCCCGACGCCGGTAAGTCCACGCTGACCGAGGCGCTGGCGCTGCACGCCCACGTGATCTCCGAGGCGGGCGCCGTCCACGGCAAGGGAAACCGCAAATCCACCGTCTCGGACTGGATGGAGATGGAAAAGGACCGCGGCATTTCCATCGCCTCCTCGGCGCTGCAGTTCGAGTACCTTCCCGAGGGCTCCGACGCCACCGAGCCCTACGTGATCAACCTCGTGGACACGCCCGGCCACGCCGACTTCTCCGAGGACACCTACCGCGTGCTCTCGGCAGTCGACGCCGCCGTCATGCTCATCGACGCCGCGAAGGGCCTCGAGCCGCAGACGCTCAAGCTTTTCCGCGTGTGCAAGGCGCGTGGGCTGCCGATCGTCACCGTCATCAACAAATGGGACAGGGTCGGGCGCGAGCCGCTCGAGCTTGTCGACGAAATCGTCACCGAAATCGACCTGCAGCCCACGCCCCTGTACTGGCCCGTCGGCGAGGCCGGGGACTTCCGGGGCCTCGCCCACATCAACGCCGACGGCGAAGCGGACCGCTACATCCACTTCATCCGCACCGCGGGCGGCTCGACCATCGCCCCGGAGGAGCACTTCACCCCGGCCGAGGCGCTCGATCGCGAGAACCGCGCCTGGGAGACGGCCGTGGAGGAAGCCGAGCTACTTGCCGCCGACGGGGCCGTGCACAACCAGGAGCTTTTCGAACAGTGCGTGACCTCCCCGATCATCTTCGCCTCGGCGATGCTCAACTTCGGGGTGCACCAGATCCTAGACACCTTGTGTGCCATCGCCCCCGCCCCGGCGGGCAAGGACTCGGATGAGGCGGCCGTTGAGGCGTCGACAAGCGCGATGGATGCCCGCCGCGAGCTCGGCGACGACTTTTCGGGCGTCGTGTTCAAGGTGCAGGCCGGCATGGACAAAAACCACCGCGACACCCTGGCGTTCATGCGCGTCGTCTCCGGCGAGTTCGACCGCGGGATGCAGGTCACGCACGCCCAGTCCGGCCGGGGTTTTTCCACGAAGTACGCCCTGACCGTGTTCGGACGCACCCGCGACACCGTGGAGACCGCGTACCCCGGCGACATCATCGGCCTCGTCAACGCAGGCGCCCTCGCGCCCGGCGACACGATCTACGCGGGGCGCAAGGTGCAGTACCCGCCCATGCCCCAATTCGCCCCCGAGCATTTCCGCACGCTGCGGGCGAAATCTCTGGGCAAGTACAAGCAGTTCCGCAAGGCGCTCGACCAGCTCGACGCAGAGGGCGTTGTCCAGATCTTGCGCAACGACCTGCGCGGCGACGCCGCCCCCGTCATGGCCGCCGTCGGACCCATGCAGTTCGAGGTCATGCAGGCGCGCATGGACAACGAGTACAACGTGGAGACCGTCACCGAGCCCGTGCCCTACTCCGTGGCGCGGCGCACCGACGCGGAATCCGCCCCCGAACTGGGCAGGCAGCGCGGGGTGGAGATTTTTACCCGCTCCGATGGGGAGCTCATCGCGCTGTTCGGCGACAAGTGGAAACTCGCGTTCATCGAGAAGGAGCTGCCGCACCTGACCACGGAGCCGCTCGTCGCCGACTAGCCTTCGTCGGCGATGAAGGCCTCCAGCTCCGCGCGGGCGTGCTCGTCGCCCAGCTGCACCGGCGGGGACTTCATCAGGTAGGACGACGCCGCCTCGACCGGGCCGGCCAGCCCGCGGTCGAGCGCGATCTTGGCCACGCGAATCGCGTCGATGATCACACCCGCCGAGTTCGGGGAATCCCACACCTCGAGCTTGTACTCGAGGTTGAGCGGGACATCGCCGAAGGCGGTTCCCTCGAGGCGGACGTAGGCCCATTTGCGGTCGTCGAGCCACTCGACGTAGTCCGAGGGGCCGATATGCACGTTGCGGTCCTCCACCTTGCCGGCGATCGGGCTCTCGGCGAGGTTCGAGGTCACGGCCTGGGTCTTGGAAATCTTCTTGGACTCGAGCCGGGTGCGCTCCAGCATGTTTTTAAAGTCCATGTTGCCGCCCACGTTGAGCTGCATCGTGCGCTCGAGGCGCACGCCCCGGTCCTCGAAAAGCTTGGCCAGCACGCGGTGGGTGATGGTAGCGCCGACCTGGCTTTTGATGTCGTCGCCGATGATCGGCAGCCCGGCGTCGGTGAACTTCTGTGCCCACTGCGGGTCGGAAGCGATGAATACCGGGAGCGCGTTGACGAAGGCGCAACCGGCGTCGATGGCGGCCTGGGCGTAGTACTTATCTGCTTCCTCGGATCCGACCGGGAGGTACGAGACGAGGACGTCTACCCGGGCGTCCCGCAGCGCTTGGGCCACGTCGACGGGTGCAGCGTCGGATTCCGTGATGGTGGACAGGTAGTACTCGCCGAGCCCGTCATAGGTTGGGCCGCGCTGCACCTCGACGCCGAGGTGGGGCACGTCGCAGATTGTGATGGTGCAGTTCATGCCGGACTCGGTGGCCTCGGCCAGATCCTTGCCCACCTTCTCGGCGTCGACGTCGAAGGCGGCGACGAACTCGACGTCGCCGACGTGGTAGTCGCCCAGCTGGACGTGCATCAGCCCCGGCACCTTCTCCCCTGCCGGGGTGTTCTTGTAATACTCCACGCCCTGGATGAGGGAGGTCGCGCAGTTGCCGACACCCGCAATGGCGACCCTAATCGTACTGCTGCCCATGTTCCCGCTGCTCCTTTACGCGTGCTTCAGGTTGATGCGCCGGGCGAATGAGAACCCGGTCACACACACTGTGGCAGCGTGGCGCCAGCAGCGGTAGCGAGCGCCTCACCTTGATGCATTAAGGTGCCGCGGAAAAAATACCGCCGTGCTGCAGCAATCACAGATGTGTAATCTTGGTCACACATAGCGCGGCCCGCGCCACCGCCTACGCGGCGAGGAACTCCTGCCAGGCGCCCCATTCGGCGTCCATCTGGCGCTCGCCAGCGCTAAAGTTCGCCCGGAGCTTCACCACGTTGCGCTCCGTGGAGTTCACCTGCATGTCGTCCGGGAAAAACAGCTGGGCTCGGCCCTCTTTCTCGAGCTCGAGCAGCCTCTGCTTCGAGGCGTTGTAGCGGCCGGGGCGGTCAATGATCGCCTGCGCGACGGCCGGGGTGTTGCGGAAAACGCGGCGCACCACGTTCTGCCGGTTCACCTGGGGGCGCACGTAGCCGCGCGGCTTCGTGGCCACGAAGAGGAACTTCTCGTAGCCCGCGTCCTCCGCCTCCGCGATGGAGATGCCGCCGGAGGCGCCGAGCGCCCCGTCGACGTAGGGCACGCCCCCGATGTAGCGCTTCGGCATGATGAGCGGCAGCGTCGACGAGGCGCGCACGAAGGAGTTCATGTCGCTGCGCTCGCGGATATCCTCCCGCGTGAAGTGGACGGACTCGCCGGTGTCGGCGCGGGTCGCCGAGATGGTCATCTGCGCCGGGTTGGCCTCGAAGGCGTCGTAGTCGAAGGGGAGGTCACCGTCGGCGGAGCGCTCGTAGATGTACTCGGCGTTGAAGTAGCCGTTGCCGCGCAGCAGCGAGGAGACCCCGCCGAAGCTGGGGTTGTTGGCGAAGTCGACGAAGCTCTCCCTCGCGCGGCGCAGGTCCCGCGAGAGATAGTTCACCGTGTGGGTCGCCCCCGCGGAGACTCCCCCGACCCACCCGAACTGAACGTCTTCTTCGATGAGCTTGACGACGCACGGCGACGTGTAGGAGTTACGCATCCCGCCGCCCTCAAATATCAGTGCTGTGTCACGGGCATCAATCATGGTGCCCCATAGTACCTACGCAGCATCGATCGGGCTGGCGCCCGAGGGCGTTCCCGCCCCGCCCTACGGCGTCAGAGCCCCTCCGGTCACCGGCAGCGTCGCACCGGACACGTACGAGGCGTCCTCCGAGGCGAGGTAGACGTACGCGCCGGCGAGCTCCGCGGGCTGGCCCGCCCGGCCGGTCTCGGACCCGTGCCCGAACTTCTGGAGCTTCTCCGGCGGCTGCCCGTGGCTGGGCTGGATCACCGTCCAGATCGGTCCCGGCGCGACGGCGTTGACGCGAATCCCCCGCGAGGACAGCAGCGCCATGGACAGTCCCTTGGCAAAGTTGTTCATCGCGGCCTTGGTCATGGCGTAATCCAACAGGGTCTCGGAGGGGTCGTACGCCTGAATCGAGGAGGTGAAGATGATCGACGAGCCCGCAGGCAGGTGCTTGACCGCCTCCTTTGTCACGCGGAACGAGGAGTAGAGGTTGGACTTCATCGTTGCGTCGAAGTCCTCGTCGGTGATCTCGAGGATGTCCTCGTGGTAGATCTGCCGCGAGGCGTTGTTGACCAGAATGTCGAGCCCGCCGAGCTTGTCGACGGCCGTCGTGACCGTCTCCACACACGTGTTCGCGTCGCACAGGTCCCCCGGGATGGCGACGGCGGTGCGCCCGGCCTCCTCAATGGCCGCGATCACTCGGTCGGCGTCCTGCTGCTCCTCCGGCAGGTAGGCAATGGCCACGTCCGCGCCCTCGCGGGCGTAGGCCACGGCCACGGCGGCACCGATGCCGGAGTCGCCGCCGGTGATGAGCGCTTTGCGCCCGGCCAGCTTGCCGCTGCCCGTGTAGGAGTCGAGCCCGATGTCGGGCACGGGGTCCGCCTCCGTCTCCACGCCCGGGTGGTTCTGGGACTGGTCCGGCGGGGAGACGCGTGCGTACTTGTCGCGTGGGTCAACCAGGTTCGTCATGGCATCCTCCAATAAGCGTGGACTAATCTGTTGCCCTGCCCACGCTACAGAATTTTGCGGCGGCGGTTCTTCACTTTTTCCGCGATCTCCCCTATCCGGCGCTGTGTCCGCAGCCTGATGCGGAGGGCTGCGTTGGACTTCGGCGGCGCCTGGATCACGTCCTCGGAGGGGTAGCCGATCTGCAGCTCCTTCACGCGCAGCACCTCCGCGTCGATTTTGACTCCGACCACGAGCACGATGTTCATGATCCACACGAGCACCAGCACCATGAGCACGGTGCCGAACGCCCCGTAAGCGCTTTGCACCCCGATTTCGGTGACGTACCAGGAGAAGCCGATCCAGATAATCGCGCTCACGACGAACGCGAGGAACGCCCCATACGTCACGGGGCGGTACGCGCCGCGCCGCACGTTCGGCGTCACCTGGTACAGCATCGACAGCATGCCCAGCGACAACAGCGCGACGACCGGGTAGCGCAGCCAGTCCCACACCGGGAGGAACACGCGCACCAAATTCTCAACCTCCTCTTCGAGGCCGAAGGGGCGGGCGAGCGGCGCCACGACACCGGTGAAAATGGATTCGCGGGCGACGAGACCGACGAGCAACAGCAGCACCCCGAGCGACATGGCGACGGTGACGAGCCACATCGTCAGCCACGTCATGGCGAACGTCCTGCCCTCCTCACGCCCATAGATGACGTTGGCGTTGCGCGAGAAGGAGCGAACGTAGGCGGACGCGGACAGCAGCGACACCGCGATGGAGATCACCAGGGCGATGGTGCTGTCGGAGGGCGAGCCCACGATCGTCGCTAAGAGTGCCAACGCCTCCGACTGAAGCGCCTCGGGCACGTAGTTCTTCACGAGGTCGTTCAGCAGAAGCGGAGCCTCCCCGCCGTCGCGGGGCAACAGCAGCAGCACGAGGGAGTAGATGGCAAGGATCATCGGAGCGATCGCGAGGACCGTGTAGTACGTCAGGCTCGCCGCCCGGTCGACCATGTCGTCGACCGAAAAGTCCGCGATGACGCGCCGCACGACGAGGTGGAGGCCCGGCCAGCTCATGCGGTTGCCCCGCCGTGAGAGGGGGTCGGAAAGCTCGGCGCGGGGCGTGACCGCTTCCACGTGCTGCGTGCCGTAGGGCTGCACGAGGTCGGCGCGGCGCGAGACGGCGTCGGGGCGTTCCATGCCCTCTACCCTATCGCGGGCTTAGCGGGGCGAACGCAGGATGTTCTCGATCTTCTTCCCGCGGGCGAGCTCGTCGACCACCTTATCCATCCAACGGATCCGCTGCATCAGAGGGTCGGTGATCTCCTCCACGCGCACCCCGCAGACGACGCCGGTGATGAGGGTGGCGTGCGGGTTGAGCCGCGGCGCGGAGGCGACAAACTCGGCCAGTGTTTCCTCGGACTCGGCCGCGGCGTGCAGGCCGTCCGTTGTGTGCCCGGTGAGCCAGGTGAGGACGCCGTCAAGCTCCCCCTGGCTCCTGCCCTTCCTCTCGACCTTGGCGAGGTAGTTGGCGTAGATATCGCCGAAGCGATAGCGACCGGCCCGCCCGAGTGTGTCGTCCATGACTAGTTACCGTAGCCGCCTGCGGGGCACGCCTACACCAGTCCGATCCAGTTCCAGTAGGTCGCCGACAGCAGCAGGATGAGCAGGTAGCCCACGATGGTCAGCGGGATGCCCGCCTTGAGGAACTGCTTCGTGCTGAACGCGCCCGTTCCGTAGGCCAGCATGTTCTGCGGCGCGGAGATCGGCAGCAGGAAGCCGAAGCTGATGACGAACTGCTGGATGATGACAAACCCGAGGCCGCCGTTCGGCAGATCGAGCGTGGCGGCCAGGGCGATGAACACCGGGATGAGCGCCGATGCCAGCGAGGTCGCGGAGGCGAAGCCGAGGTGGATGAGGATGTTGAACAGGGACACGATGGCGATCGTGGCCAGGATCGGCATGGCGTCGAGCCCGAGGAGGCCAAAGGTTTGCTCGGACAGCCAGCCAGCGGCGCCGGTGTTGAGCAGGAAGGAGCCGAGCGAGATGCCCACCGCGAAGACCACGAGCGTTCCCCAGTTGATGTTCTTTTGGGCGTACTTCCAGTCCATCACCCCCACCCCCGGCAGCAGCATAAGGCCGATGGCGGCGATGGTGATCACGGAGGAGTCGATCGGGTGCAGGATCCCCTCGGTGGCCCAGAAGAGCAGCAGAATGACGGCGATCGTGGTCAGCCGCTTCTCCGCTCCGGTCATGGAGCCCATTTCTGAGAGCTGGTCGTTCACCAGCGCGCGCCCGCCCGTGATGGATTCCACCTCGGGTTTGATGGCCGCGCGCATGATGAAAAACAGCGCGATGGACATGAGCACCGACCAGGGCGCGGCCCAGATGAACCACTGCCCCCAGGAGACGGTGACGCCCATCTGGTCCTCGATAAATCCGATGGCGACGAGGTTTTGCGCGGCGGCGGTCTTGATGCCGACGTTCCAGATCGACACGGCTTGGGTCGCGGTGATCACCAGCAGCGCGGAGAGCTTCGAGTTCACGGCGAGCCCGAACGCCGCGACCATGCCCAGCAGAATGGGCACGACGGCGCCGGCGCGGGCGGTGGCGGAGGGGACGAAGAAGGCGAGGATGATCGAGATGACGATCGCCCCGACGACGATGCGGGAGACTTTCTCGCCCGCGATCTTGAGCACGTAGAGCGCGATGCGGCGGTGCAGTCCGGTGGCCTGCATGGCCGTCGCCAGCGCCAGCGCCGCCGCGACGAGCGCGACTGCGGAGGTGGAGAACCCGTTGAGCGCGATCTTCAGGGCGTCGCCTGTGCCGAAGAGCTCGCCGGGGTTGTCCGGGTCCGGCGACAGGCCCACGAGCAGCGAGATCAGCCCGATGATAAGCACCGAGCTGACGGGGTAGCTGACGGCTTCGGAGACCCACATGATGACGGCGAAGGCCAGCATGCCGAGGGCAATCTGCCCCTGCCAGCCGATGGTCTCCATCGGCAGCAGCAAGACGGCGATCAGTGCGACGAAGGCGAGAGCGAAGGCGACGGGTTTGGTGCGTGTGCGGGTCGGCCCCTTTTCAGTTTTTTCTACGGGCGGCGCGGGGGCGGTGGGCTGGTCTGTTACTGAACTCACAGCAAGGTCCTCCTTTATCATTGGCCACACTTAAAAGTTTAATAACCTTTATCTAAACCGGGGCATGATAATGGTCACGTCCGCGCGCCCCGTGGACGGGGATACACTGCCGCCATGGGCTTCATGGACAGACTCAGCTCCCTGTTCGGCGGCGGCGCACGTCTCGTCGACTACCCGGAGGAGTACCGCAGCGTAGAGGTACCCACTCTGCGCGTGCATACGGCGAACTTCTCCCCGGACACGGAGGAGACCCTCGTTATCATCACCCTCGCCTCGCTCGATCCGCTGTCGCTTCTCGACGCCCCACTACGCCTCACCAGCGGCAGTGAACGCCCGGTCACGTTCGTGCCCGTGCGCACGCCGAACGACCCGGCTCTCGACCCCACCCTGGGGTGGATCATCCCGGTCACGCCCGAGACGGCGGCCGAGATCGAGGCGTTGCCGCCGGGGCCGGGCGCGCACGCGCTCTCCACGCTGCACGTGGGTCTCGTGATCGAGGAGGCATAAAGACCACGCCCCCCCCGGCGCGACAGGGCAGGTCACCGGGCAGGTCTGCGACGGCGCCTAGGCTCGCCCTAGCGCCTCGCCCACGCGCTTACCTGAGTGGATGCACCCGCCCAGGAAGGTCCCCTCCAGGGCGTTTTTGCCGTGCATCCCGCCGCCGCCGAAGCCGGCCGCTTCGCCGCAGGCGTAGAGCCCCTCGAACACCTCGCCCTCGGCGTTCAGGGCCCGCCCGGACAGATCCGTCTCGATGCCGCCCAGCGTCTTGCGCGTGAGCACGTGCAGCCGCACGGCGATGAGCGGGCCCTTCGACTCGTCGAGCAGCCTGTGCGGCGGGTGGACGCGCACCACCTTATCGCCGAGGAAGCCGCGCGCCATGCGGATGTAGTTGACCTGGATGTCCTTGGAGAAGGGGTTGGTGACCTGCGCGTCGCGCTCGACCAGCTGGCGGCGGACGAGGTCTGCGTCGATGGGGACGTCGCCAAGCGCATTCATGCCCTCGACCAGCTCGTCGACGGTGGTGGCTGTGACCCAATCGACGCCGTTGTCCTGGAAGGCCTTGATCGGGCCGGGCGTGCCCGAGGCCAGCTTGCCGGCGAGTTTCTTCAGCGACTTGTCCGTCAGGTCGGGGTTTTGCTCCGAACCGGAGAAGATGAATTCCTTGTCGGCGATCGCCTGGTTAAGCACGAACCACGAGTAGCCGTGCCCGGTCCGGCCGATGTGCGTGAGCGCCGCGAGGTTGTCCGAGCCCGGGAACAGGTGGGCGGGCAGGCGCTTCCCCGTCGCGTCGAGCCACAGCGCGCTCGGGCCGGGGATGATGCGGATGCCGTGGCCGGGCCAGACGGGGTCCCAGTTGATCATCCCCTCGGGGTAGTGCCACATGCGGTCGGTGTTGACCAGCCGCGCCCCCGCCTCCGCGGCGATGTCGATGCCGCTCCCGTCCACGAACTCGGGCACGCCCGTGACCATGTTCTCCGGGCACGGCCCCCAGCGGTCCTCGGGCCACGTACGGCGGACCTTCTCCAGGTTGCCGCCGATGCCGCCGGTGGCGATGACCACGGCCACTCCCCGCAGCTCGAAAGCCTCGAGCTCCTCGCTATTCGACGCCTCCCCGCGCGCCCCGGGGTCGTCGGCAAGCCTGGCCCCGCGAACGCCAACGACGCGGCCGCCCTCAACGATGAGCCCGTCGACGCGGTGCCGGAAGCGGAACTCCACCACCCCCTCGTCCTCCGCCCGCGCGAGCGGCTCTGCAAACACCCGGACGACCTCGGGGCCGGTGCCCCAGGTGACGTGGAAGCGCGGCACCGAGTTGCCGTGGCCGGAGGCATCGCCGGAGCCGCGCTCGGCCCAGCCGACGGTCGGCAGCACGCGCAGGCCGAGGTTTTTGAGGTAACCGTGCATCTCGTTCGCCGCGAAGCGCACGAACTCCCTCCCCCATCTGCGAGGCCACTCGTCGTACTCCTCGTCGTCGTAGTCGGCGGAGTTCTCCCAGTCCATCCACGCGAGCTCCTCGGTGTCCGTGACCCGCATGAGCCGCTGCTCCGGCGTGCCCGCCATGAACAGACCGCCAAGCGACCAGAAGGCCTGCCCGCCGAGGTTTCGCCTGCTTTCCTGGTCGACGAAGATCACCCGGCGCCCAGCCTTACTGGCCTCGTAACCAGCGACGAGCCCGGCAAGACCGGTTCCAACGACGATGACTGCCCCAGTTGCTTTCATGGGCGAAACACTACCGAAACTTGGGCCCGCCGTGGTGAAAAAATTTCCGTCGCGTCACCAAGCGTTCACTCCCTTCGCTGAGCGGCCTCTATGTGCGAGCTGTAATGTGGCTAGAAGCCCGCGGCCATAAGGCACCGCGGAACGACGCTCGCGCGCTCCTGCGCGCTTTGTTCTGAGAAAGGGTTTGCTGTGCGGATTGCAGTTCTTGGCGGTGACGGGTTTTGCGGTTGGCCAGCCTCGTTGCACCTGTCCGACCTCGGCCACGACGTCACCATCGTGGACAACCTCTCCCGGCGCGCCATCGACGAAGAACTCGGCGCGGAGTCGCTCACCCCGATCGCGTCGATCGAGGAGCGCTTGACCGCGTGGACAGAAGTCTCGAGCCGCGAGATCGGCTTCGTCAACCTTGACGTCGCACGCGACTTCGACAGTCTGCTCGACTTCATCACGCAGTTCCGCCCCGACGCTGTGATCCACTTCGCGGAGCAGCGCGCCGCGCCGTACTCGATGAAGAACAACCGCACGAAGCGCTACACGGTGGACAACAACGTCAACGCCACGCACAACCTGCTCGTGGCCATTGTCGAGTCGGGCCTCGACGTCCACGTTGTCCACCTGGGCACGATGGGCGTCTACGGTTACGGCACCGCGGGGATGAAAATCCCGGAGGGCTACCTCGACGTCAAGGTGGACGCCGGCGAGTACGGCATGATCGACCAGCAAATCCTCTACCCCACTAACCCGGGCTCGGTCTACCACATGACGAAGGTGCTCGACCAGAACCTGTTCGCCTACTACGCCAAGAACGACGAGCTGCGCATCACCGACCTGCACCAGGGCATCATCTGGGGCACCCACACCCCGCAGACGGAGCGCGACGAGCGCCTGATCAACCGCTTCGACTACGACGGCGACTACGGCACGGTGCTCAACCGTTTCCTCATGCAGGCGGCGGTGGGCTACCCGCTGACCGTGCACGGCACCGGTGGGCAGACCCGCGCCTTCATCCACATCCGGGACATGGCCAAGTGCATCCAGCTGGCGGTGGAGAACCCGCCGCAGCGCGGCGAGCGCGTCAAGATCTTCAACCAGATGACCGAGACCCACCGCGTACGCGACTTGGCCGAGCTCGTCGCCCGCATCTCCGGCGCGGAGGTGGCCCTCGTGCCCAACCCGCGCAAGGAGTCCGCGGAAAACGAGCTGCACGTCGCCAACGACACCTTCCTCAGCCTGGGGCTGGAGCCGACCTTCCTCGAAGAAGGCCTGCTGCGCGAGGTCGAGGACGTGGCGAAGAAGTACGCCCAGCGCGCCGACCGCTCGAAGATCCCCGCTCGCTCCCTGTGGACCGCCGCCCAGTCCGAAGGCGTCCCCTCCGGCGAGAAGTAAATGCGCATCGCCTTTTTCACCGAGGTCTTCCACCCGAAGATCGACGGGGTGGTCACCCGGACGTCGCGCACCCTCGAGCAGCTCGCGGAGATGGGCCACGAGGCCCTCATCTTCGCCACCGGCACCCCGCCCAGCGAGTACGCCGGCTTCGAGGTGGTGAAGGTGCCCTCCCTGCCGTTTTGGCCGGTCTACCCGGAAATCCATTTCGGGCTCCCCGCCCCGCGCATGCCGCGCGCGCTCGCCGAGTTTCGCCCCGACGTTGCCCACGCGATCAACCCGATCTGGACGGCGGGCTTTTCGGCCCTCTACGCGCGCAGCAGGGGCATCCCCATTGTCGCCTCCTTCCACACCGACGTTCCCGAATACACACGCCGGCTGGGCATCCCGTGGGTCAAGCCAATCGCGGAGTTCGGGCTTCGCCTGTTCCACAACCGCGCCGTGACTAACCTGGTCACCTCCGGACCCATGCTGGACAAGGCCGCCGACTACGGCATGACGCACCTCGAGCTGTGGCCGAAGGCCGTGGACACCGTTGGCTTTTCCCCCGAGCTCCGCTCGCGCGACGCGCGCAGCCTGCTAAGCGACGGCCACCCCGACGCCCCCCTCGTCACCTACGTCGGCCGGATCTCCGCCGAAAAGGACGTCGAGCGCACCCTCGGGATCATGGACGAGGTGCGCCGGCAGATCCCCGACGCGCGCCTCGCTCTCGTCGGCGAGGGGCCGCAGTACGAGCAGCTACGTGAGCGGATGGACCGGGACTGGATCACGTTCACCGGCTATCTCTCCGGCGAGACG
This sequence comes from Corynebacterium timonense, assembly GCF_900105305.1. Classification (NCBI taxonomy): domain Bacteria; kingdom Bacillati; phylum Actinomycetota; class Actinomycetes; order Mycobacteriales; family Corynebacteriaceae; genus Corynebacterium; species Corynebacterium timonense. Next base: position 1,386,667 of record NZ_LT629765.1, read on the forward strand.
CTCGCCGCAGCCTTCGCCTCGGGCGACGTCTTCCTCTTCCCCTCGACGACGGAGACCCTCGGTTTTGTCGCGCTCGAGTCGTTCGCCTCGGGCGTGCCCGTCGTCGGCGCACGCGCGGGCGGGGTCCCCTTCGTCATCGAGGACGGCACCACCGGCTTCCTCGTCGACCCGCAGCTGCCCGACTCCGCCTGGGCCGAACGCGTGGTCACCCTCCTGCGGGAACCGGACACCCGCGAGCGCATGGCTGCCGCCGCCCGCCAGGAGGCACAGAGGTGGTCGTGGCGGGCATCCACCGAGAAGCTGGTGGAGGTCTACGAAGCAGCAGTCGCGAGCGCAGCCCCGCGCCGCAGCTAGCGGATCTCCTGCGGGTCCTTGCGCGCCGGGTAGATCGTCGGGCGGACGCCGCCGATCTCCTCGACGATACGGATGACCTGGTTGGAGTAGCCGTACTCGTTGTCGTACCAGACGTAGAGGACGAGGTGGTTGCCTGAGGCGATGGTGGCCAGGCCATCGACGACACCAGCGTGGGTGGAGCCGAGCAGGTCGGTGGAGACGATGTCCGGGGAGTTGATGTAGTCGATCTGCTGGCGCAGGTTGGAGTCGGTGGACACGCGGCGGAGGAAGTCGTTGACCTCGTCTTTGTCCACCTCCTTGTCCAGGTCGAGGTTGAGCACCGCCATGGAGACATCCGGGGTGGGCACCCGGATGGCGTTCCCTGTGAGCTTGCCCTCAAATTCGGGCAGCGCCTTCGACACGGCCTTGGCCGCGCCGGTCTCGGTGAGCACCATGTTCAGCGCGGCGGCGCGGCCGCGGCGCGGGCCCTTGTGGTAGTTGTCCGCCAAGTTTTGGTCGTTGGTGTAGGCGTGGACCGTCTCCACGTGGCCGTGTGTGACGCCGTAGCGGTCGTTGATCACCTTGAGCACCGGGGTGATGCCGTTGGTGGTGCACGACGCCGCGGAAATGACGCGGTCCGACTCCTCGGTGGTGATGTCGCCGTGGTTGACGCCGTAGACGATGTTGCGCACGTCGCCCTTGCCCGGGGCGGTGAGCACGACGCGGTCGACGCCGGAGGACTCGAGGTGCTGCGACAGGCCGGCGCGGTCGCGCCAGCGGCCCGTGTTGTCCACCACGATGGCGTTGTCGATGCCGTAGCTGGTGTAGTCGATCGAGGCCGGGTCGTCGGAGTAGATCATCTGAATCGGGGTGCCGTTGGCCCAGATGATCTCCTTGTCCTCGTCGACGGAGATGGTGCCGTTGAAGGCGCCGTGGACCGAGTCGCGGCGCAGCAGGGAGGCGCGCTTGAGGATGTCGTCGGATCCCTTCTTGCGTACAACCACCGCGCGGAGGCGGACACCGCCGTACATCGCCTCGCGGGCGATAAGGATGCGCGCAAGCAGGCGGCCGATACGGCCGAAGCCGTAGAGGACCACGTCGCGCGGCTGAAGCTCGTCGCCGCCATTGATGACCTCGCCGAGCTCTTCCTCGAGGTAGGAGCGCAGGTTCTGGCCCTCGACGCGCGCGAAGTTCTTAGCCAGGCGGCCCAGATCAATGGAGGCGGTGCCGAGGTTGAGCTGGACGAGCTCCCTGAGGATCGGCAGGGTCTCGTCGAGGGGCAGCTCGCGCTCGACGATGCGGCGCGCGTAACGGTGCGCCTTGATGATGTCGATGTCGGTCACACCCACCAGAAGCCGCCCGTAGATCGAGGTGACCACGTTGTTTTCGCGGTGCAGCTGGCTGATGAGGGGCAGCATCTCCTGCGCGAGGGTCAGCTTGTGGTTCCAATCGTTGGAGGTGGGGGTTGCGTCAGTCACAGTGGTCCTTCTTTAGGCTTCGTGAGGCGGGTGTTCTACCAAAATGTGCGCGTCCCGGGGGTACGCGCTGGCCGCCTATTCTAACGGAAAGACTCCCGCCGGAACCCCAACCGGGCGCGGCGGGGGCACCCCCGATCAGCGCAGGACCGCGCGGTACCTATCGGGTTCCGGCTGCGGCGCGAAGCTGGCGTCGCGGCTTTTGTCCACGAGCACCGCGCGCACGCCCTCCGCGAAGTCGGGTTCCCGGGTGAGTACGGAGCCCAGCGCGAGCTCGTTGCGCAGCGCGGCCTCCAGGTCGCGGTTGGCGTTCACGCGGATCAGTTCCGCTGCGGCGACGAGCGCCGAGGGCGAGGCCTGGGCAGTGAGCTCCCCGACCAGCTCGGCAAACTCGGGGTTCTCGCCGAGGCGTGCGGAGATGTCGGCCCATGGGCCGTCGAAAAGCGCATCGATGGGTTCGTACCACTGCTCGAGGGCCGAAGGGCCGGGCTCGAGCGCAACCTCGTCGAGCACCCCGAGGCCCTCCGTGGCGATGCGTTCGGCGAGGCCCTCGAGGGTCTCGGCGGCGACCTTGTGGGTCGCCAGGCCCGTGGCCAGCATGTCGTCGGCCGTGAGGCGGTAGCCCGTCAGCGCGAGGAAGGCGCCGAGCGCCTGCGAGGGGTGCCCGGGGAGGTTCTGGAGCAGCCAGCTCATGCCGACGTCCGTGACAAAGCCGATGTTCATCTCCGGCATGGAGGCAAACGCCTCCTCGGAGACCACCATGTGCGAACCGTGCGCGGAGACGCCGAGACCGCCGCCCATGTCGACGCCGCCGACGAGGGCGATGTAGGGCTTCGGGTAGCGCGCAATGTCAAGGTTGAGCGCGTACTCCTCCTCGAAGTAGCGGTCCACGTGATCGGCGTTGCCGCTGAGAATCCCCTCGCGGGCAGCCTTGACGTCGCCGCCGGAGCAAAAGTGCTTGCCGGCGGAGCGGATCACGACCTGCTCGATGGCATCGTCGTCGCGCCACTGCCCGAGGATGTCAGCGAGCTGGGTGATCATGTCGTAGCTGAGAGAGTTCAGCGCCTTGGGACGATCAAGGGTGATGATGCCCGTGCGCTCCACGACCTGCGTGATTACCTGCGGTGATTCATGCGTACTCATGGTCCCAAGTGTTCCACAACACATGAACCATGAACACCGTCACCGAAATCATACTTTTAGTTGATTGACCCCGCCGCCTCCGCGTTTATGATTAGGCAAGGCTTACCTACATATCTAAAGGAGGACCTCATGACAATGTCCCTCGCCGCCCCGCTGTCGGCGGCCCTGCGCGACGAGACCGCGACCGCCCACCACGACGCAGAAAACACGGACTTCATGTCCGCTCTCGTCCGCGGCGAGCTGCCCCGCGACGGAGTCGTCGACCTCACCGCCCAGTACTGGTTCGTCTACTCTGCGCTGGAAGAGGCGGTGCGACGACTCCCCCGCGACCCCGTCTTTGCCGCCATCGCCGATCGACGCCTCGAGCGCGTCCCCGCCCTCGAAGCCGACCTGGCCCACCTGCTTGGACCGGAGTGGCGCTCGGCGATCGTCCCCACCCGTGCGACCCTCGCCTACGCTGCTCAACTCGATTCCTTCGGGCCCGACGACGCCCCAGCCATCGTCGCCCACCACTACGTGCGCTACCTCGGCGACATCGCCGGTGGCCAGGTCATCGCCCGCATGCTGTCCGCGAACTACGGGCTCGACGCCCAGGCCCTGAACTTCTACGATTTCTCGGCCGTGGGCAAGATCCCGCCCTTCCGGGCCCGCTACCGCGAGGCACTCGATGCGCTCGAACTCACGGACGCCGAACGCGCCCGCCTCATCGGCGCAGCGAAGGAGGCCTTCGCGCTCAACCAGGCAGTCTTCACCGAACTTCAGGGACGCTGCCGCAACGCGTAGCGCCGTGCCCGCCGCGCGGGCGTTGTGACCACGGGCGTTGTGACGAAGCCCGCGCACGCGATCCCCTGGGGCCGCAGTGCGCTAGGCCAGCGCCAGTGTCGCCCAGGCGAGGGCGGCGCACACGCCGCCCACGATGACCCCGCCGGTGAGCGTGTAGTCGGCGGGGACGAAAAACAGCCCCGCGACAACGATCGCCGCGATAAGCAGCCACATGCCGGCGGTGATCGCTCCCGCTTTCCACGTATCCCGGGCCGGATCGGACGCGGGCTTGCGCGCCGCCAACACCACGAGTCCGACGATCAGAACAGCGGCCGCCCCGAGGGCGACCGGCAGGATGCCGGCGGTACCCCCGAACGCGAGGACCCCCACGCACAGGCTGATCACCAGCCGCTCGAGAGACCTGCGCGTATCCGCGTTTCCGCGCTGCACCGCAGAGCTCACAACGGCGATCGTTTCCGTGTCGTTTTCCCGCACGGTACCCCTTTCTTAAGTTTGCCTTGCCTTAATTGCAAACTTGAGGTTAGCCTAACCTGGCACGTAATACTATCCCCGGCCGCAAAGGACCCCATGAACACTCGCTCACTCTGCCGCTCGCTCTGCGCCGCGACCGCCACCGCAGGCCTCCTCGCCCTCGGGCCGTTCCCCTTCCCCGCGCTCATGCCGGACGCCGCGGCGCAGGATACCGCCTCGACCCACCGCACCGTCACAAGCGGCAGCGTGGAATGGGGTGTGCGCACGTCCTTCCGCAACTACATCGAAGGAAACATCGCGCGCGGGCAGATCGAGATGCTCAGCCCCGCCTCGCGCACGGGCGGAGGCTTCGAATTTCCCGTCGCGTCCTCCGCACTCAGCTCCTCCTCCTCCGGCCAGATCAACTTCGCAGGCGGTGTTCGCTTCACCGGCCACTCGGGCGTACTGGACATGACGCTGCAGAACCCGATCCTCGTGGTCAACGGCACCAAGGCTGAGCTGCGGGTGGACTACCGCACCCTCGAGTACAACGGCATGCAAACCCACGAGCCCGGCAAGCTGCTCACCGGCACCGAAGCGGTCTTTGCCACCATCACTCTCTCCTCGCCCGCGGACTTCTCCGCAGACACCGTCACGCTCAACGGAACTGCCCAGCTGGCCTCCCAGGCCACCGAAGTCTTTGGCGGTTTCTACCAACCCGGGGAGGAGCTCGATCCCATCTCCATTAGCTTGTCGCTGGGCACCGCGCACGGACCCGCCCCGAAGCCCAAGTACTCCCTGGGCGGTGGAGGTGGCCCCGGCGGGAACACGGGCGGCGGCACGGGCGCCACCCGTTCGAACGCAACGACAGGGCCGGCGAAGCTTCTGGGCACGATCAACGACACCCTCATTGAGGTCAACGGCCTCTTTGTCAACAGCGACAACATCATGCGCAACAGCAAGAAGCTTCTCGCTGGAGGCGACAGCGCACACTCAGGCGGGGGCGCCGCGAATCCGAACAACACGGCCGCCCCCGCCAACAATGGCCCCACCCAGGGTGGGCAGCCCGCCCCAGCGGCGCCTAAGCCCCCGAACTCCGCCCCCGGGCAGGCGGCCACCTCCGCCCGGACCGCGTCGGCGCCACACGCCGCCGGAGGCGGGGCGGCGGGTGGGGCGGCGCCGAGCACGGGCGCCTCGGGCGACGTCTGTCACGCGCCCGGCTCCCGAGGGGTCACAAGCGCGAACGCCGAGTGGGGCGTGCGGCAGTCCTTCCGCACCTACATCCGCGGCACCATCGCACGGGGCGGCTGGGAGCTGAGCAACGTCGGCGACGCTGACAAGAAATTCCAGTTCAGCGGCAACTCGGGCGCCGTTGACCCCGGTGCAAGGTCGGGGTCGATCCTGTTCCCGGGCAGCATCCGTTTCACCGGGCACTCGGGCATCCTGGACACGCGCTTTTCCAACATCGAGATCACGTTCAACGGCACCACCGGCTCGCTGATCGCCAACGTCTCCTCCAACGACGTCGAGGGCAGACCGCACGAGTACGGGCGCGTCGCCCTCGCCGACCTGTCATTCACCCAGCTCGACGTCTCCGATAGCGCGGTCAGCGGCAGCGCCACCACCGCGCTCACCGCGGTCGGCGCGGAAGCCTTCGGCCAGTTCTACCCGGTGGGCGACCCGCTCGACCCGATCTCCTTCACGGCCACCCTCGGTGGGTCGGCCAACTGCTTGGAGGGCCAGGGCGGCACCGCTTCCGGTGCAGCCACGGGCAAGGGCAACAGTGCGGAAAACGCCCAGGCGAAGCTCAGCGGGGCGGCCGCCACGCAGGCCGCAGGAGCCGGCGGTAGCGTCCTCGACGATCTGACGGGTGACGCCACGACCACCTCGAGCGAGCAGCCGGAGGGCGGCAAGTTCCAGATCAAGAACGCCGCGACCGGCAGCGGCGGGGCGGGCGTCGACGACGGCTTCCTTGCCCGGCTGCTCCTGCTCCTCGGTTCTGTCGCGGGAGCGGGTGGGGCGCTGGTTCGCTTCGTCGTGAAGTAACTGCAGGTAACTGCGCGAACTCGCTGGTTCAACAACTACGGAGAAAGATAGTGACGAAACGTTGTTCATTGGTCGCCGCAGTGTGCGCGGCCGCCCTCGCCCTAAGCTCCTGCGCCTCGTGGGACACCCCGATCGAACCGGTCGCTGTCGAAGCGACGGGGGATCCGCGCACAACGCAAGGCGCGTCCATCATCTCGCAGGTGCCGGAGGTGGAACCCGTCACAGCGACGCCGCAGCACCTGCTGCCCGTGAGCTTAACGGACGCCGACGGCTACGACGTCGAGGTCACCGACACCTCGCGGATCTTGGCCCTCGACCTGTACGGCACGTACACGAAGACCCTGCGGGGCCTCGGCCTGGGCGACAACATCATCGGCCGGACGGTGAGCTCCGACGAGCCCTCACTGGCGGATCGGCCGGTGGTGACGGAAAACGGCCATTCACTCAACGTCGAGGCGATCTTGAACCTCGCGCCGAGCCTGGTCATCGTCGACCACTCTGTCGGCCCTCAGGAGGCGATCGACCAGATCCGCGCGGCGGGCGTGACCACGGTGGTGATGGAACCGCAGCGCTCCATCGACTCGATCGGCGCGGACATTGAGACGCTCGCCGCGGTGGTCGGAGAGCCGGAGGCGGGCGCGGAGCTCGCCGAGCGCAGCGAGCGGGAGTTGCAGCAGGCGAAGGAGGCCATCGCGAAGGTGGTGCCGGAGCAACCGCTGCGGATGTCTTTCCTCTACGCCCGCGGCACGGGCGGTGTGTTCTACCTGCTCGGCGAGGAGGCTGCGACAGACGACCTGATCGGCGCGCTCGGCGGCGTGGACGTGAACACTCAAAACGGCATCGGTGCGCCCTCCCCCGCCAGCCCGGAGGCCCTCGCGGAGGTCAACCCCGAGGTCTTTGTCATGATGACAGGCGGGTTGAAATCCACGGGCGACATCGAGGGGCTCCTCCAACGCCCCGGGGTGGCCCAAACAATCGCGGGGCAGAACCGCCGGGTGCTCGCGCTTCCCGACGGCGACTCCCTCGCCTTCGGCCCGCAGACCGGCCAGCTCCTCCTCAGCGCGGCCAACGCGCTATACGGGGGGCAGCAGTCCTAGTGCACCCCTCACCTGGTGGCGCCTTCGCCGTCCGGCGTCGGCGCCGCACCCTCATGTATGCCTGCACCGCCGTCGGCCTTCTTGCCGCGGCGGCTGTGTCCGTGACAGCGGGCCAGTATGAGTTGCCGCTCGCGCAGCTCGGCCCGATCCTCGCGGGCGGCCCTCACAACGCCACTGACCTCGACGCCTCCGTCGTCTGGCAGATCCGTCTGCCCCGCCTCGTGCTCGGCCTCATCGTTGGCGCCGCCCTCGGAGTCGGCGGCGCGCTCATGCAGGCCGTCTTCGCCAACCCGCTGGCCGAGCCATCGGTCATCGGCGTGAGCAGCGGCGCGGGCGTCGGGGCGGCCGCCGCCATCGTCTTCGGGTGGAACGTCGTGGGCGCGATGACCACGCCGTTATGTGCCTTCGCGGCGGGCCTCGCCACGACGGCTCTGGTCTACCAGCTGTCTCGTATCGGCGGCTCCGTCCGCGTGATCAACCTCATCCTCGTCGGCATTGCGGCCAACGCGTTAGCCGGGGCAACGATCGCGTTGCTTACCTTCATCGCCCCCACGACAGCCCGCGAGAACATCATTTTCTGGCAGATGGGGACGCTCGCCGGCGCGACCTGGGAACACACGGGCATCGTGGCCGTCATCGCGGCCATCGCGCTCGGCGGCGCTCTGCTGCTCGGCCGCCGGCTCGACATCCTCGCGCTTGGCGACACCGCCGCCTTCCACGTGGGCATCAACGTCACGGCGCTCCGGGTTACCGCCATTGCTCTCTCGACCCTGCTCACCGCGGCCGCCGTGTCCTTCGCCGGGCTCATCGGCTTTGTCGGCTTGGTCGTGCCGCACATCGTTCGCACGGTGATGGGCCCGTCCAACGCCGCCCTCCTTCCCGCCTCGGCGCTCGGTGGGGCGTTGCTCATCGCGGTCGGCGACGTGCTGGCCCGCACGCTCATCGCCTTCGCTGACCTCCCGATCGGCATATTCACCGCGATGATCGGCGGCCCCGTGTTTTTTGTGCTGTTGCGGCGGATGATGCGCAAGGGAGGCATCGCATGAGCGTCATCGCGCGAGAGGTCTCCGTGGCTATCCACGGCACGACAATCGTCGATTCGGTCTCTCTCACGGCCCACCCCGGCGAGGTGACGGGGCTGATCGGCCCCAACGGCGCTGGCAAATCCACCGTGCTCGCCGCGTTGTCCGGAGGCGTGGCGCTGTCCTCCGGGGCGGTGGAGTGCGCGGGCCTCGACGTGGCGGCGGCGAGCCCCGCCGAGCTGGCCCGAGTGCGCTCGGTCATGCTGCAAGACGTGTCGGTCGCCTTCGGCTTCCTCGTCCGCGACGTCGTGGCCATGGGCCGCGCCCCCTGGGGCCGTTCGTCTCGCGACGCCGAGCTTATCGACGCCTCACTCGCCGCCGCGGGCATCGAGCACCTCCAGGACCGCCAGGTGACAACCCTCTCCGGCGGCGAGCGTGCGCGCGTCGCGCTGGCCCGCGTGCTCGCTCAGCAGACCCCTGTGGTGTTCCTCGACGAGCCCACCGCGGCTTTGGACGTGCGCTACCAGGAGGCGACGATGGGTACCGCCCGCGTTCTTGCGGACCGGGGGCGCACTGTGGTTGTCGTGCTGCACGACCTTTCGCTCGCCGCGGCCTACTGCGACCGCGTGGCGTGCCTCAAGGGCGGCCGTCTCGTGGCGGCAGGGCGCGTCGACGAGGTGTATACGCCGGAGACCCTCTCTCGTGTTTACGACTGGGATCTGTCCATCACCCCGTCGCCTATCCGGTTGCACGTCACACCCCAGCTGTCGCACGGACGGCTGCCAGCCGATTCGCCGCTGTTCACCGTCCTACCCCCGCGCCACCCCCGCTCTTGTTAGGCCAGCGTGTCCTTATTAAGGTTAGCCTCACCTCGTAGTCCAACCTTCAAGGAGCACATATGCCAGAACGTTCCCGCACCGCCGTCGCCGTCGCGACAGCCCTCGGCCTCGCGGCCACCACCCTCGCCGCCCCCGCCGCCCACGCGGAAGCCCCGGCGAAACTCGACGGCGGCACCGTGTCATGGCCCATCAAAAAGTCCTTCCTTCGCTACATCCAAGGCTCCATCGCGCAGGGGTCGATCACCCCCTCGGATGGCGCGCAGGTGACCAAAGACGGCGAGTCGATCGTCGACCTCGTCTTCCCCGTCGACGCCGCCGCCTCCGAGATCAAGCCCGATGGCAGCGGGGTCATCGACCTCAAAGGTGCCGTTAAGTTCCTCGGCCACAAAGGGCACGGCGGGGCCGAGTGGGGCCTGGAACTGGAGTACTCCGACCTCAAGGTCCACATCACCGACGGCACGAAGGGCGTCCTCACCGCCGACTACCGCCGCGTCGGCGCACTGCCGGGCAAGACCCCCGACACGGCCACCGGCGACGACCAACCCATCGTCTCTTTCACAATGGCAGCCCCCCTCAAGCCCGGCGACGACCTGACCTTCAAGGGCGGCTCCCCCACCACCACCGTTCTGGAGCATGGCGAAAAGACCTTGCTCCAATACAAGAAGAACGACGTGCTGGAAGACGGCCCCATCACCCTCGACCTGGCCTTCGCTAAGGGCCAGACCCCGACTCCGCCGACCTCCCAGAAGTCAAGCCTTCCGCCCGTCGGCATCGCCGGTATCGTTCTGGCCATCGTCGGCCTCCTCGGTGGCCTCGCCTCGCTGCTGGGCGCCATCCCCGGGCTGAAACTGCCGGGGCTGCGCTAGGCGGGGCTGACAATGAAGCTGAAGACCACCGGCGGCGCGCTCACCCTCGCGCTGGCTCTCTCCCTGGGCGCGGGCCACGCCCCCGCGGCGGCGGAGACACCTGCAGCGGAGACGCAGGCGTCGTCGCCCCACGCGCTGTCGTCTCCCACGCTGTCCTCCACGCTGTCCTCCACGAAGGACGACTCCATCGCGGCGCAGGTCACGAACGCGCTCGCCCTCGCCATTGCCGTGGTCGGTTTGACTGCCGCGCTCGCCGGCCTGGCGAAGGGGGTGATGCCTCTGTAGCGCCGCACTGATGATCTCGTTGGACGCCCCGGGCCCGCCACAGGCCCGGGGCGTCGCTGTCTCTTTCACCCCCGCGCGCCTAGTATGTACGGCGATGACCGTGAACTTCACCGACCCCGCCGACGTCGTCGCGCCGCAGCTGCTCGGCTGCCTCATCACCCACAACGGCGTCACCATCCGCCTCACCGAGGTGGAGGCCTACCTCGGCGCGAGCGATAGCGCCGCGCACACCTACCGCGGCAAGACCGCCCGCAACGCCGCCATGTTCGGCCCACCCGGGCGCCTCTACGTCTACCTGTCCTACGGCATTCACCACAACGGCAACATCGTCTGCGCCCCCGAGGGCGAGGGGCAGGGCTGCCTGATGCGCGGCGGGGAGGTCGTCGCCGGGGAGGACCTCGCCCGCCAGCGGCGCCAGCGCCCCGACCGTGCCCCGATCGCCCACGAAAACCTCGCCCGCGGGCCCGGCAACCTGGGCCGGGCGCTCGGGCTCGAGCTGGCGGACAACGGCACGCCTGTCGAGATCAGCGCGCGCGAGGCCGAGCCCGAATGGGTGCGCGGCCCGCGCGTCGGCATCTCGAAAAACACCGAGGCGCCCCTGCGGTTTTGGGTGCCCGGGGACGCGACTGTGTCGACGCCGCGGGGGCGTCGCTAAGCCTTCTTCTCAAGCTTCCTGGCCACGTCGGGCACGTAGTTGAACTCATTGCGCGGGGGGCGCTTGTAGCCGTCGCCCTCGGGGCGCGTCGGGATCTCCGGCAGCTCGCGCTCGATCCGCTCGTAGGGGATGGTGGACAGCAGGTGCGAGATGACATTGATGCGCGAGCGCTTCTTGTCCTCGCTTTCCACAGTGAACCACGGCGCCGAGGGGATGTCGGTATGCACGAACATTTCGTCCTTCGCCCGGGAGTAGTCCTCCCAGCGGGTGATGGACTCGAGGTCCATCGGGGACAGCTTCCAGCGGCGCAGCGGGTCGTCGCGGCGGGCCTCGAAGCGGCGCGCCTGCTCCTCGTCGGAGACCGAGAACCAGTACTTGCGCAGCATGATCCCGTCCTCGACGAGGAGGCGCTCGAAGATCGGCGCCTGGTGCAGGAAGCGGCGGTACTCCTGCGAGGTGCACAGCCCCATCACGCGCTCGACGCCCGCCCTGTTGTACCAGGACCGATCGAAGATGACGATCTCGCCCGCCGCCGGAAGGCGCTCGATGTAGCGCTGGAAGTACCACTGCGTCCGCTCGCGCTCCGTGGGCGCGGGCAGCGCCTCGACCCGGCACGTGCGCGGGTTGAGGTACTGCGTGATCCGCTTGATCGCGGATCCCTTCCCGGCGCCGTCGCGGCCTTCCATCACGACGACGAGGCGCGCGCCCGTTTCCTCGACCCACTGCTGCATGTCCACCAGCTCGGCTTGGAGGCGCACCAGCTCCTTTTTGTACGCCTTCTTCGACAGCTTCGGCGGCTTTCCGGACTTCTTCTTTTTCGCCTCGCTCATGCCTGTCCACGCTACCGTGACCGGCTGCGCCCCTGAGTTCTACTCCACCTTGAACTCCGCCATCTCGTCCCACTCGGCCTTGCCCTCGATGAGGGTGTTGATGATGGAGGGGGTCTCAACCAGGATCGTCGGAAACAGCTCGGCCGCCCGCTGAAAGTGCTCGGAGTTCACGTGCGCCTCCGCGGCGTCGTCCGCGAAGCCCTCGACGAGGATGTAGCGGCCCGGGTTATCGGTATCGCGGTACCAGTCGAAGAAGAGGCAGCCCTCCTCTGCCCGGGTCGCGCGGGTGAAGTCGTCGACGAGTTCGCGGAAGTTCTCCACGTACTCGGGCTTCGGAATGAACCTGACGTTGATCAAAATCATGCGCCCCAGCGTACAAGCACGGCGGATCAGCCCGTCGCCGAAACTCGGCGCAGGGCGCGGTATAAATAAGGCATTGACCACGTGTGGCGAGGGCGCATCCGTCCCAAGCCGCACTCCGTTTCTTTTTGTTTCTTTATTTTGGGAAGGCACACGAACGTGAGCACAACCATCGACCTCAACGCCGACCTGGGCGAAACCACGGCCGGCAACCCCGTTGCCGACGACGCCGCCATGCTCGAGATGGTCTCCAGCGCGAACGTCGCCACCGGCTTCCACGCCGGGGACCCCCACTCCATCGCCGGGACTCTCGCCGCCGCCGCGCGGGCGGGTGTCGTCGTCGGCGCGCACCCCGCCTACAACGACCCGGCCGCCTTCGGCCGCCGCTTCGTGGACTACGCTCCCGCCGAGCTTGCCGACGAAGTGCTGTACCAAATCGGCGCCCTCGACGCGCTCGCCCGCGCCAACGGCACGCAGGTGCGCTACGTCAAGCCGCACGGCGCGCTCTACAACACCATCGTCCACCACGAGGCGCACGCCCGCGCGGTGATCGACGGCATCAAGGCGTTCAGCCCCGACCTGCCGGTGATGCTCCTTCCCGGCGGCGTCGCCGTCGACATCGCGGAGCGCGCCGGCCTGCGGGTGGTCCGCGAGGCCTTCGCCGACCGCGGCTACAACCCGGACGGGACCCTGGTCTCGCGCCGCGAGCCGAACGCCGTCATGCACGACCCCGAGGCTGTCGCCCGCCGCGTGCTCCAGGTCGCCGCGACGGGCTCAGTCACGGCTGTCGACGGCACCGAGATCAACGTCGAGGCCGAATCCGTCTGCGTCCACGGGGACTCGCCGGGCGCGGTGGAACTGACCCGCAGCGTCGTGGCGCGCCTGGGCGACGAAGGTATCGAGATCAGGAGCTTCCTGTGAGCGCACCCGTGGTCAAGCGCGTGGGCAGCCGCGCGCTCATCGTCGACCTGCCCGATCTTGCCACGGTGATGGACTGGCACGCCGCGCTCTCCGCGCGCCCGCTGCACCGCCAGACGGACGTGGTGGCCGCCGCGCGCACCGTACTTATCACCTTCGATTCCGCCGGCGCGGCCGCCGCCGCGGCCAGCGCCCTGGCGGCCTTCCGGCCGGACGCGGCGCGGCGCGCCACCCCGCGCGACATCGAGATCGAGGTGCTCTACGACGGCGCCGACCTCGGCGAGCTCGCGGACTCGCTGTCCATGAGCCGCGCGGAGCTCATCGACTGGCACACCTCCACCACCTGGGTCGCCGCCTTTGGTGGCTTCGCCCCCGGGTTCACGTACTGCGTCCCCGCCGAGCCCGAGCGCGCGCTCGACGTCCCGCGGCGCTCCTCGCCCCGCACCCAGGTCCCGGCGGGGGCGGTCGCGGTGGCCGGAGACTTCTCCGCCGTCTACCCGCGCACCTCCCCCGGCGGCTGGCAGCTCGTGGGCACCACGCGCACCCCCATGTGGGACTCCGCGGCCACCCCGCCGGCGCTGGTCGCCCCCGGCGACCGAGTGCGCTACGTGGCGGTCGACTCGCTGCCCGAAGAAACCGCCGCCGGCCAGCAGAGGGCCCAGCTTCCTCCGCGCCGGCCCGTCCTCGCCGTGGACGATCCGGGCCTGCAGACGCTCTACCAGGACCTCGGGCGCCCGGGCCACGGCGATCTCGGGGTGACGTCCTCGGGCTCCGCCGACCGCGCCTCGGCGCGGGCAGCCAACGCCGCGGTGGGTAATCAGCGCGGGGCGACCCTCCTGGAAAACATCGGCGGGCTGACGCTTCGCGCCCTGACGGAGACGGTCGTCGCTGTCACCGGCGCCGAGGCTCACGTCACCGTCGACGGGCGCCCGGCGCTTCTCGCCCACCCAACCCTCGTACCGGCGGGGGCACAGCTGGTCGTGGCCGCCCCAAGCACCGGCATGCGCACCTACGTCGCCGTGCGCGGCGGCCTCGTCGCTGACGCGGAGTTGGGGTCCTCCGCCACCGACATGCTCTCGGGCCTCGGCCCCGCGCCCGTCGCGGCGGGCGACACGCTCTCCGTGTCGCTTCAGGCTCCGCAGTCCACGAACCCGCGAGTGGTCAACCCGCTGCGCGTGGCGCGCGAAGGCGCCGACACCGTTGGCGTGGTGCGCTGCGTCCTCGGCCCCCGCGACGACTGGTTTACGCAGGAGGCCGTGGAGCGCTTCCTGTCCACGACCTTCACCGTCACTCCGGAATCGAACCGGGTGGGGCTGCGGCTCGAGTCGGACGACCCGCTTGAGCGGGGGCGCGAGGGCGAGCTTGCCTCGGAGGGCATGGTCGCCGGATCCGTCCAGGTTCCCCCCTCCGGGCAGCCCGTGCTTTTCCTGCGCGACCACGCAGTGACCGGAGGATACCCCGTCATCGCGACCGTGATCAGCGACGACGTCGACGTCGCCGCCCAGCTTCCCCCCGGCGGAAAAATCCGCTTCGAGCTTTATTCCGTGTAAAGGACATCTTTCCCATGACTCTTCACACCGTCCTCATTGCCAACCGCGGCGAGATCGCCGTCCGCATCGCCCGCACCGCCCGCGACCTCGGCATCCGCTCCATCGCGGTCTACTCCGAGCCGGACACTGGCGCGCTGCACACCCGCGTCGCCGACGAGGCCTACCTCCTTCCGGGACGCACCTCGGCGGAGACGTACATGAACATCCCCGCCCTCATCGACGTCGCCCACCGCGCCGGGGCGGACTGCTTGCACCCAGGCTACGGCTTCCTCTCCGAGAACGCGGACTTCGCCCGCGCGGTGCAGGACGCTGGGCTTACCTGGATAGGCCCCGCCCCCGAATCCATCGAATTGCTCGGCGACAAGCTGGCGGCCCGCGCCGTCGCCGTCGAGGTCGGCGCCCCGCTGGCGCCGGGCACCTCCGAGCCTCTGTCGAGCTGGGAGGAGGCGCGCGAGTTCGCCGAGGAGCACGGCATGCCCATCGCCATCAAGGCGGCCTTCGGCGGCGGCGGCCGCGGCCTCAAGGTCGTCTTCGACGAAGACGACATCGAGGAGGGCTTCGCCTCCGCGGGCCGCGAGGCGCGCGAGGCCTTCGGCCGCGGCGAGTGCTACGTAGAGAAGTTCCTCACCCACCCGCGCCACGTGGAGGCGCAGGTCCTCGCCGACACGCACGGAAACGTCGCCGTGTTGGGCACGCGCGATTGCTCGACGCAGCGCCGCTTCCAAAAGCTCATCGAGGAGGCCCCCGCGCCCTTCCTCACCGCCGAGCAGCGCCGCAGCATCGAAGAGGGCGCCCGCGCCATCTGCGAGAAGGCGGGCTACGTCTCCGCCGGCACCGTGGAGTACATCGTCTCCGAGGACGGCACCGTGTCCTTCCTAGAGGTCAACACCCGCGTCCAGGTCGAGCACCCGATCACCGAGGCCATCACCGGCGTCGACATCATCGCCGAGCAGTTCCGCATCGCCGACGGCCAGCCCCTCTCTTTCGCCGGCTCCGACCCGTCCATCACGGGCCACGCCTTTGAGTTCCGCATCAACGCGGAGGACGTCACCAACGGCTTCGCCCCCTCCCCGGGCACGATTTCGCGTTTCGACGTCCCGACGGGCCCCGCAGTCCGCATCGATTCGGGCGTGACCACGGGCTCGACGATCCCCCCGTATTACGACTCGCTCATGGGCAAGCTCGTCGTGTGGGGGCCTGACCGCGCGACGGCGATCCGCCGCGCCCGCCAGGCCCTGTCCGAGTTCAGGATTGAGGGCGTGCGCTCCGTGCTGCCCTTCCACCGCGACATGATCGAGGCCCCGGAGCTCGTCGGTGACAGCATCAGCGTCTACACCGA
Source organism: Corynebacterium timonense (assembly GCF_900105305.1). NCBI lineage: Bacteria > Bacillati > Actinomycetota > Actinomycetes > Mycobacteriales > Corynebacteriaceae > Corynebacterium > Corynebacterium timonense. The sequence goes on from NZ_LT629765.1 coordinate 1,402,658, forward strand.
CTGGGTCGACCACAACTACTCCCCGTCGGCGAACCACGAGGTCGCCGACATCGAGCAGCTTTACGACGATCGCACCAGCGTCGTCATCGAGATCGACGGCAAGCTCCACACCGTGGGCATCCCGACTGCCCTTCTCAGCGCCGGCGCTGGCCGAGACGCGGACGCGGATACCCCCGCTGCTGACTCTGGCTCCAGTGCCAAGGCAGGCGCTGGCTCCGTGACCACGAAGTACGAGGCCACCATCGTCGAGTGGCTCGTTGCCGACGGCGACATGGTCTCCGCGGGCGACGCCGTGGCCACCATCGAGGCCATGAAGATGGAGTCCACGCTGACCGCCCCCACGGACGGCACGATCACCTTGGCCGCGGCTGAGGGCGATCGCGTGCAGGCGAACGCGACGGTCGCAACGATCGCCTAAAGCACCCGTCCCTAGGGCACCTGGTAGAAGCTGTCCCGCACGTCGGTGACGAGCATCCGGCCCGGCGAGTGGCAGATGGCCAGGTCGGGTGCCGAGTGCATGACGACGGACTGCGGAGTCACCCCGCAGGCCCAGAACACCGGGATCGTGCCCGGGGCGATGTCCACGGCATCGCCGAAGTCGGGGGCGGCGAGGTCTCCGATCCCGATCGCCGCCGGGTCGCCCACGTGCACCGGCGCGCCGTGGACGGCCGGGTAGCGCGAGGTGACGCGCACGGCGTCCGCCACCTGCGATGCCGGGATCGGGCGCATGGAGACGACCATCGCGCCGGAGAAGACGCCGGCCGGGGTGCACGGGATGTTCGTGACGTACATGGGCACGTTGCGGCCCTGCTCGATGTGGGCGACGGGGATGTGGGCGTCGACAAGCGCCTGCTCGAAGGTGAACGAACAGCCGATGAGGAAGCTGACCGTGGTGGGGGTCCAATAGTCGCGGGCGTCGGCGACCTCCTCGACGAGCGTGCCCTCGCGGAAGATGCGGTAGGAGGGGATGTCCGTGCGGATGTCGCCGCCCGCGAAGAGCTCCGAGGTGGTCTCGCCCGCCTCTAACACGCCGAGAAGGGGACACGGCTTCGGGTTGCGCTGCGCGAACAAGAGGAAGTCGAAGGCATAGCGCTTGTCGAGGGCAATGAGGTTCGCCTGGGCGTAACCAGGCGAAAAGCCCGCCGTTGTGGGCACCTCGGTGGTGCGAAACAACGCGCGGGCTTCGGCGGGGGTGGCGGTGGCGGGGTTCATACCCCGCTATTTTAGGCGCTCGGCGGTCAGGCCCAGAGTGCCGACAGGCCTGCGATCGAGCGCACGCCCATGAACACGGTGAGGACCAGCACGAGCGCGCCGATGACGAGCAGCCACACGGGGTACTTGTAGTTGCCCAGAAGGTCCTTGCGGCGCCACGCCGCCCACATCACCACGGCGAAACCGATGGGCAGGATGAGACCGTTGAAGGCGCCCGCGAAGATGAGCAGGGTCTGCGGCGCTGTGCCCAGCACCAGGTAGAGCACCGCACAGACCGCGACGAAGGCCACCGTCATGACGTTGCGGGTGCGCTCCTGGGTCTGCTGGGTGGTGATGAAGGACACCGAGGTGTAGGAGGCGCCGATGACGGACGACAGGCCAGCCGCCCACAGCACCAGGCCGAAGGCGCGCAGGCCGAAGTCTCCCGCGGCGACCTGGAAGGCGTGCGCCGCCGTGTTGTCCTTCGAGAGGGCGACGCCCGTGGAGACCACGCCGAGGACCGCGAGGAAGAGAAGCACGCGCATGACGCCGATGACAACGATGCCAAGGACGGAAGACGTGGTGATCTGCTTCAGGTTCTCCTTACCGGCGTGGCCTGAGTCGATGAGGCGGTGCACGCCGGCGAAGGTGATGTAGCCGCCCACGGTTCCGCCGATGAGGGTGGTGATGACCAAGAAATCGACGTTGTCGGGCATGACGGTCTGCCGCAGCGCCTCGCCCACCGGGGGCTGGGACACGATGGCGACGTAAAGCATGAGCAGGATCATGATCGCGCCGAGGGCGACGACGATGCGGTCGAGCGCGACCCCGGCGCGGCGGGACAGGAAGATGAAGATGGCGATAGCGGCGGAGATACCGCCGCCGATCCGCGCGTCGATGCCGAACATCGCGTTCGTGCCCAGGCCGGTTCCCGCGATGTTGCCGATGTTGAACACCGCGCCGCCGGCGAAGACGAGGACGGCCATCACCCAGCCGAGGCCCGGCAGCACCTTGTTGCCCAGCTCGTTGGCCCGCAGGCCGGAGATGCCGAGGACGCGCCACACGTTGAGCTGGATCGCGATGTCCACGAGGATGGACAGCAAGATGGCGAACGCGAAGGCCGCCCCCATCTGCACCGTGAAGACGGAGGTTTGGGTGAGAAAGCCCGGGCCGATCGACGAGGTGGCCATCAAGAAGACGGCGCCGACGGCGGGACCGATCCCCTTCGGGGCCCGTACCTGGCCCTCTACCTGGGCCTTTGTCGATCCGCCAGTATTATTCGAGTCCGTCATGGACCCCTCCTTTTGTGCCGGAGATGATGAGTTCACCACATCTTAAAGGGGTGAGAGCCAGGACACATAAATGATCCGCGCACCCTCACCCCGCGCCACCCCTGCCATCCCCGCTAGCGTGGACATATGTCCTCCCCGACCGTTTTTTCCGATTCCCTCTTCTGGTCCGTGACCTCCCCGGCTGGGGCGGAATCACAGGTCTTTGGCACGATCCACGTCATCGACGACACCAAGATTGCGCTTCCCCTCGCCCATCTGAAAAAAGCGCTGCGCCAGAAGGGCACGCTCGTTCTGGAAATCGACCCGTGCGACCTCGACGAGCTCCGGGAGCAGGGGCTGGACAGTCTGCGCGGTGGCGAGGGGGAGGAAAGCGCCAGCGAGACGCTTTCGCCGCTGGACGTCGAGCGGCTGGACACCGTGTTTGCCTCCTCGCCGCGCCTGGCGCCCATGAAAGGCGAGCTGATGCGGCTTCCCGCCGCCTCTCTCGTGCCGCTCGTCGGTTCGGAGGAGCAGCTGCGCTCGCCCCTGTTTAGCCGCGCCACCCTCGAGCCCGAGCTGTACTTCGCCGACTACGCCCGACGCGTCGGCGCGGACATCGTCGCGCTCGAAAACGTCGACGTCCAGCTGGCGCACCTGCGCGAGGACGCCGATCTTCCCGGGGCCTTAGACAGCTACTTCGCAGCGGACAGCATCGACATCTTCGAGCGGTACGCGCGGCAGGACCTCGACGTGCTGGCGGACAAGGACTTCACCTCCCCGGCAATGCTGCGGCGCAACCGGGACATGGCCGCTGCCCTGCAGCGTGCCGTGAGCGAGCGGGAGGCGCTGGTGCTCGTAGGCGTGGCGCACCTGCCCCGCGAATCGGGGATCCTCGCTCGCCTCGCCCGGGCCGGGTGGGGTGTGAGCCGGGTCGAGTTGGGCGTCGAGAAGCGCGCCGCGACTTGATGCTCGCCACAGTTACTTCTTCTTTGGGGCTAGATAATTTACGATAGAAATTATTAAAGCGATCAATTTTCCCCATGAATTGCAACTGAACTAGGAGTCAGTATGGATGTCACCATCCTCGTCCTTCAGCTGGTGATCATGCTGCTGTGCATCTGGATCGGGTCGCGCCAAGGCGGTATCGCGCTCGGTTTCTGGGGAGGGGTTGGCCTCCTCGTCATCACCTTTGGTTTCCGCCAGGCCCCCGCCGAACCCCCCGTCGACGTGATGCTCATCATCCTCGCCGTCACCTGCGCCACGGCGGCGATGCAGGCGGCCGGTGGTATCGCTTTCCTGGTCCGCCTGGCGGAAGGCATCATTCGGCACTACCCACGCCGCATCACCGTCATCGCCCCGCTCGTGTCGTACCTGTTCACCTTCGCCGCAGGCACCGGCCACATCCTCTACCCGCTGCTCCCGGTCATCCACGACACCGCGCTGCGCAACGGCATTCGCCCGGAGCGCCCCATGTCCGTCGCGGTGATCGCCTCCTTCCAGGGCATTACCGCCTCCCCGGTATCGGCGGCGATGGCGGCGCTGATCGTGGTCGTCGAACCGATGGGCATGTCGCTGCCGCAGATCATGCTCATCGCCGTGCCCGCCACCCTGGTCGGCGTGCTCGCCGCGTCCCTGGTCATGATGAACTGGGGTAAAGAGCTGGAAGATGACCCGGTGTTCCAGGAACGCGTGGCCAGTGGCGAGGTGGAGGACATCCCGGCTTACGTCAAGGCTCAGCGCATGGCCAAGCGCCGCAACATCTCCGTGGACGAGGCGCTCGTCGAGGTCCTCGGCTCGGAGCCAAGCCCCGAGGAGCGCGAATCCCTCGTGGCGCTGGCGGAGCACCGCCCTGAGGAGGGCGGCCAGCTCGAGGAGGATGCCCTCGCCGAGGACAATGGCGCGCGGGCCGGTTCGCCGCGGATCGCCGCGGCGATCTTCCTCGTCGCTGTGCTCACGGTCGTCGTCCTCGGCGCCGTGCCGGGGTGGCGCCCGCCGAACGCCGACGGCGAGCCCCTCAACATTGCGATCGTCATCCAGATCGTCATGCTCGGCGCCGCGGCGTTGATCGCCACCGTCACCCGTGTCGACGTCAAGCACATCGCCACCTCCTCGATCGCGCGCACCGGCCTGGTGGCCATCGTGGGTATCTTCGGCTTGGCCTGGCTCGGCCTCACCGTCATCGAGGCAAACCAGGAGATCATCGTCGACGGCCTGTCCAACATGGTGTCCCACCAGCCCTGGACCTTCGCCATTGCCCTGTTCGCCGCCTCCGTCGTGCTGTTCTCCCAGGCCTCCACCACGCGCACCCTCATGCCGCTCGGTGCCACGCTCGGACTGGCGGCGCCGCAGCTGGTGGGCATGTGGCCCGCGGTCAACGGCTCCTTCTTCCTGCCCACCTACGGCACGGTGGTGGCCGCGCTCAACTTCGACCGCACCAGCACCACCAAGATTGGCATGGTACTCAACCACTCGTTCATGGTCCCAGGCCTTGTCGCCGTGGCCGCCGCAGTGGCAGCGGGCCTTTTGCTCGCCAGCTTCTTCTGACCCGTTCACCTCTCGCATAGATAAGGACACCCCGCCGTGGATTACACCGCACCGCACGAGCCGACCACCCCGTACGACGGCTACATCAAGCACGTCGAGGCCGATACCGCCGCCCGCAAGAAGGTCCTGCGCTACCGCGCCCCGGACCAGGAGGGCGCCCCGGAGCCGCTCAGCCGCGAGCTCGAGCAGATCGTCGAGGAGATCTCCGCGGACATCATCGAGCTTTCCCAGCACCTGCACGCCAACCCGGAGGTCGCGTTCGAGGAGCACGGGTCCGTGGCAAAAATCCAGGAGATCCTGCGGCGCCACGGCCTGGACCTGCACCAGGGCGCCTACGGGGTGGAGACAGCCTTTGAAACGCAGGTCGGCTCGGGCCACGGCCCCACCATCGCCGTGCTCTCCGAGTACGACGCCCTGCCCGAGATCGGCCACGCCTGCGGCCACAACGTCATGGCCGCGACCGGCATGGGCGCGTTCATCGCCATCGCGGAGCTTCTCAGGCTCCACCCGGACGCGTTCGACGGCACGCTGAAGTATCTGGGCACCCCCGCCGAGGAGGGCCGCTCCGGCAAGGAGCACATGGCGCGCGGCGGCGCCTTTTCCCCCGCGGACATCGACGCCGCCATCATGCTGCACTCCTACGGATTCGACCTGGCCGACCAAGTGTGGCTCGGCCGGCGCGTGCTGCGGGTGACCTTCCACGGCGTCTCCGCCCACGCCTCCTCACAGCCGTTCATGGGCCGCAACGCGCTCGACGCCGCCAACCTGACGTACACCGGCATTGGCCTGCTGCGCCAGCAGATGCCGCCGATTGACCGCATCCACGCGATCATCACCAAGGGCGGCACCCGCGAGTCCATCATCACCGAGACCGCCGAGATGAAGTTCTACGTCCGCTCCAAGTACCCGGGCACCCTGAAAAACCTCTCGGAGCGCGTCGAGGACGTGGTCAAGGGCGCCGCGCTCATGGCCGGCGTCGGCGTCGACATCGAGTGGGACGAGCACCCCGCCACCCTGCCGGTGCGCACCAATGACCAGCTGCTGTCGCGCTGGGTCGAGGCACAGCGCCGCCGCGGCCGAGAGCCCCTTCCGCTGGGCGTTGTCAGCGAGGACATCGCGGCGTCCACCGACTTCGGCAACGTGTCCTACCGCGTGCCGGGCATCCACCCACTGATCAAGGTCGCCCCCGAGTCCTCCGCGCTGCACACCCGCGCCTTCGCCGCCTCCGCGGGATCCGCCGCCGGCGACAAGGGCGCGGTCGACGGCGCGTATGGCTTGGCGCAGGTCGCCCTCGACTTCCTCACCGACGCGGCGCTGCGCGACGCGGTCAAGACCGAGTTCGAGGCCGCCGGCGGCACCACGGACGTGGCCCACTTCTTCGACTAGGCCGAAAGGCCCACGCTCAGCCCTCCAGCTGCTCCCCCAGCTCGAGCCACTGCGTCTCCAGCTCCTCACGCTGGCCCCGCAGCCCAGAGGCCTTTTCTGTCTTTTCCCCAATCTCCTCGAAATCGGGGTCGCTCCCCTGCGACAGCGCCGCGACCTCGGATTCCAGCGAGGCGATCTGCTCGCCGAGCTTGTCCATTTTCCGCTCCAGCGAGCGCATCTTCTTCGTCAGCTCGTGCTGCTCCTGCGCGGAGACCGCCCCCGCCGTCTCCTCGGCCTTGTTTCCGGCCTCGCCGAGGTCCAGCACGCCGGCCGGACCCTCCATCGCGTGTCGACGCTCCAAGTACTGCTCGATTCCCCCCGGCAGATTCGTCAGTGTCCCGTCGCCGAACAGGGCGTACGTCGCGTCCGCGATGCGCTCGATGAGGTAGCGGTCGTGCGAGATGACGACAAGCGTGCCCGGCCACGTGTCCAACAGGTCCTCGAGCTCCTGGAGGGTGTCGATGTCGAGGTCGTTCGTGGGCTCGTCGAGAAGCAGCACGTTCGGCTCGCTCATGAGCACGCGAGTGAGCTGGAGGCGGCGGCGCTCCCCGCCGGAGAGGTCGCCCACCGGCGTGCGCTGGCGCTTCGGGGAAAAGCCGAGACGCTCGGCAAGCTGGGAGGCCGTGAGCTCCTTCGTCCCCAGCGCGATGTAGGTGGCCACGTCCTCCACCGCGTCGATGACGCGGCGCGTCGGGTCGAGGTCGTCGAGCTCTTGGCGCAACCAGCCGATGCGCGTGGTCTGCCCCTCGATGCGCCTGCCCGCCGCCAGCGGGTACTCGCCGGCCAGCGTGCGCAGCAGGGTCGTCTTGCCGGATCCGTTGACCCCGACGAGGCCGATGCGCTCGCCCGGCGCGAGGCGCCACGTGAGGTGGTCAACGAGGGTGCGGCCGTCGGGGGCGTCGATACGCGCGTCCTCGAGCTCGATGACCACGCGGCCCTGGCGCTGCTTGGAGAAGGCCATGAGCTCGACGCTGTCGCGCGGGGCGGGGACGTCCGCGATGAGCGCCTCGGCCGCCTCGATGCGGTAGCGCGGCTTCGAGGTGCGCGCCGGGGCGCCGCGGCGCAGCCACGCGAGCTCCTTGCGCGCGAGGTTACGGCGGCGTTGCTCGATGGCGTCGGCCTGGCGGGCGCGCTCGGCGCGGGCGAAGGTCCAATCGTTGTAGCCGCCCTCGTAGACGTCCACCGTGCCGTCGTGGACCTCCCAGGTCAGCGTGGCCACGGTGTCGAGGAACCAGCGGTCGTGGGTGACCACGACCACTGCGACCTTGCGGCTGAGCAGGTGCTCGGCGAGCCACTGCACGCCCTCGACGTCGAGGTGGTTGGTGGGCTCGTCGAGCACGACGAGGTCGAGGTCGTGGACGAGCGCCGCGGCGAGGTTGACGCGGCGGCGCTCCCCGCCGGAAAGGTTGCCCACGACCGCGTCTAGGCCGAGCTCGACGACGCCGGTGCCCTGCAGCACCTCGCGCACCTTCGCGTTCGACGCCCACTCGAAGGTCTCCAGGCCCAGCGGCTCGACGACGGCCTGGCCCACGGTCAGGGACTCGTCCAGTTCGAAGCGCTGCGTCACCACAGCCATGCGCAGGTCCGAATTGTGCGAGACGCGCCCCTCGTCGGGCGGCTCGATGCCGGTGAGCACCTCGAGCAGGGTCGTCTTGCCGCCGCCGTTGACGCCGACGATGCCGATGCGGTCGCCGGTTTGGACGCCGAGGGAGACGCCATCGAGCAGCGTTTTCAGCCCCCACGTCTTGGAGACGTTTTCGAGATTGATCAGGTTAGCCATAGGTGGTCCAGTTTAGGTGGTGCCGGCCAACAGCTGCGCCCCCGGCGCGGGGCCCGTGGTGGCGAAGGCCTCGTAGCCCGGAAAACCGTCGCGGACCCCCGAGAGGACCTCGGCGGTGTGGTTGTCATCCCGGCACAGCACGGCGACGGTCGGGCCGGAGCCGGAGACGATCGCCCGCAGGCCCAGCTCCCCCGTGCGGCGCAGCAGCGCGGCGAGCTGCGGGCGCATCCTCACGGCGGCCGGTTCGAGGTCGTTGTGCAGGGCGCGGGCCAGCTGCTCGGGGTCTGCGCTGAGCAGCGCGCGCGACAGCGCCGAGGTGTCCAGGCGCGGAAGGAATGCGGGGTTGTCGTGGCGGAGGTCGTCGAGAAGCGAGAAGGCTTCCCCCGTGGGCAGGCCCACGCGGGGGTTGACAAAGACCCAGTGGTACTGCCCGCGGGCGAGCATCTCGACGAGCTCGTCGCCGCGCCCCGTGCCCAGCGCCGTTCCCCCGACCAGGCAAAAGGGCACGTCGGCGCCCAACGAGCGGGCCAGACGCACCAGCGCGTCCTCCTCGAGCGGCGCGCGACCGTAGGACCCGAGGTAGTCGTTGGCGGCGACAAGCGCCGCGGCGGCGTCCGCCGATCCTCCCGCCATGCCTCCGGCGACGAAGACGTCTTTTTCCACCACAACCTTGACCCGCGGCAGCGCCAGCGCGGCCCCCGGGTAGCGGCGCCGGTACTCCGCCACCACGGCGTCGACGGCGCGCCAGGCGAGGTTCGCGGGCCCGTCGATGTCCTCCTCCGGCTCGGCGACGCCGAAGAAGGTGCTCATGCCCTGCACAACGGTGCCCTCGGCGGAGGTCTCAAGCGCCGGGTCGACGAGCAGCCGGACCGTTTCCCTGCGCTGCACCGCCTGGAACACCGTGACCAGCTCGTGGTAGCCGTCGCGGCGCGCCTCGCCGACGCCGAGGTGCAGGTTGACCTTGCCCGGCGCGGAGGCGGAGAACTCCCGCGGCCTACCCTTCACGCGCCGCCCCCAGACGGGCGAAGTCGGCCACGGAGAGCTTCTCGCCGCGCAGGCCGGGGTCGATGCCCGCCGCGCGCAGCGCCTCCTCCGCGCCGGCGGCGGAGCCGTAGGCGCCCGCGAGGGTGGAGCGCAGGGTTTTGCGGCGCTGGGCGAAGGCGGCGTCGACCAGCTCGAAGACGCGGCCGCGCTGTTCGCGGGGGTACGGGTTGGTCACGTCGATGCGCACGAGCCCGCTTTCGATGTTGGGCGCCGGCCAGAACACGTTTTTGCCGATCACTCCCGCGCGCGTGACGTTGCCGTAGAAGGCGGCCTTGACGCTGGGCACGCCGTAGATCTTGGAACCCGGCTGGGCGGCGAGGCGGTCCGCCACCTCCTTTTGCACCATCACCAGCACGCGGCGGATGGAGGGGAACTCCGCCAGCAGGTGCAGCAGCACCGGCACCGAGACGTTGTAAGGCAGGTTGGCCACCAGTGCCGTCGGAGCGACGTCGAGGTCGGCGCGGGTGACGTGGAGGGCGTCTGTGGCGATCACGCTCAGACGCGACGCGTGCTCGGGCGCGCGCTGCTCGACCGTCAGCGCGAGCCGGCCGGCCAGGCGCGGGTCGATCTCGAGGGCGACGACGCGGCTGGCCGCCTCGATGAGCCCGAGGGTGAGCGAGCCCAGGCCGGGGCCGACCTCGACGACCACGTCAGCGGGGTCGAGGTCGGCGGCCGCGACGATGCGGCGCACAGTATTGGGGTCGTGGACGAAATTCTGGCCGAGCTTCTTCGTCGGCACCACGTCCAGTTCCTGCGCCAGCTCCCGGATCTCCGCCGGGCCCAGCAAGTGGGCATCCGTCATGGTGGTCTAGGGTAGCAGCGCCCCGAGCGGCCCCCGCGAAGCGAGCGCGCCGAGCAGGACAGCTAGCGCAGGCCGAGCTTGGCGGTGCAGGCCGGCCACGCCCCCCAGCCCTGCGCTGCCTGGGTTTTCTCCGCGATGGCGATCTGCTGCTCGCGGGTGGCTTGGTCCGCTGTCGGGGCGTACGCCGTGCCGCCGTAGGCGGCCCAGGTGCCCGCGTTGAACTGCAGGCCACCGTAGTAGCCGTTCCCGGTGTTGATGGACCAGTTGCCGCCGGACTCGCACGCGGCGATGGCGTCCCAGACCGAGCCGCCGGCCACGGCGGGGGCAGAGGGTGCTCCCGCGGTGGCCGTGGCTGAGGCGGTCTGGACGGTCGGCTTCGTGCCGCGGGCGATCGTCGCGGGCTTCGCCGCGCGGGTCTCCTTCTCCTCGGTCTGGCCGGTGGACTCCACCTGGCCATTGACGGTGACGGTGCGCGTGGTGACCGTCTTCTGTCCCTTCTGCCCCGGCGTGCGCACTTCCTCCGTCCCGGCCTCGAGGGTCTCGTCGTCGACGTAGGTGGCCGGGGCGTCGAACTCGACGGTGTCGACGGTGCGCACGACCTCGACGCGGTCGATGCGGATGTCCATGTTCTCCTCGACTGGGGCGTCGAGGGCGACATTGACGCGGTCGTTCGAGTCCACGGTCACCCCGCGCGAGGCGAGCAGCTCCCCGACGGTGTTCTTCGCCGCCGAGGTGTAGATGACGTCGCCGCCGTCGTTGATGGAGACGATCTTCGGGGTGGTTACGGCGATCGTCATGCCGTCGGTGACCGGCTGTTGCGGGTCCACGTCGGTGGCGGCGGCGTGCATTCCGGCCTCGCCGATCAGATCCGCGACGGTCGCCGCGGTGGACGTCACCTGCTGTTCGGCGCCGTCGACGACGAGGGCGACCGGCTTCGCAGTGATGACGCTCACGGTGTCGCCGCTCGCGACCTTCTGCCCCGGCGCCGGGGAGATGAGATCGCCCGCGCCTACGCTCACACCGGCGGCCTGGAGCACGCCCTCCACGTCGCCAGCGTAGGTCCGCACGTGGGTCGCCTCGCCGTTGACGTCCACGGTGACCGCCTTCTGCGCGGCGACCGCCGTGGCACCCCCGCCGACGATCACCGCGCCTGCGACGCTACCCGCGACGATGCGACGAGTCGCTGTGGTGCTGGTGTTGATGCGCTTTGCAGACATATGCGTAACGTTCCTTGAGGTCGGTGTCGGGATCCGCGGAGGATGCCGCGTGTACAACAGGACGTAACAATACGATAACAACGGGTATCGCGCAAGAACGCTCGGCCGGCGACGTAACACCTTTCACTTAGGTCTCAAGGGCCACTCTTACAGGCCAAACACGCGGTCAAAGGTCTCGGACACCTCGCCCGCGAGCTTTTCGACGTCCACCCCACGCGCCTCGGCCACCACCCGCGCCGTGTGCCCGATCAACGCCGGCTCGTTCCGCGCCCCCCGGTACGGCTCCGGCGTCATGTACGGCGCGTCCGTCTCAATGAGCAGCTGCCCCGCCGGGGCAAGCGCCGCCGCCTCGCGCAGCTGCGCGTTGCGCTTAAACGTCACGTTCCCGGCGAAGGACAAGACATAGCCGCGCTCGATCGCCTCCCTGGCCACCTCGACCGGCGAGGAGAAACAGTGCAGCATCACCTCGCGCGGGCGCGGCGCATCCGCCAGAATGCGCAGCAGGTCCTCGTCGCCCTCGCGGTTATGGATCATCAGCGCCTTTCCGCTGTCTACGGCGAGGTCGATGTGCCAGCGTAGCGCCTCCTCCTGCACGTCAAGCGGCGCCGTCGAGTCCGGGTCGTGCTCGATCCAGTAGGTATCAATGCCCGTCTCCCCCACCGCGACGCAGCGCGGGTCGAACGCCATCTCCCGCAGGCGGGCGCGCGCCGCCTCGTCGAGCTCGTGCGCCCGCGTCGGGTGGATCGCGCACGCCGCGTAGATCCGGGGGTTCGCCCGCGCCGCCGCGAGCGCGGCCTCGGCCTCCTCCAGGCCGTCGCCGACGGTGCACACGCGCTCCACTCCCGCCTCAACAGCCCGCGCCACGAGGTCGTCAGCGCTCGGGCCGGTGGAGGCGAGGTGGGTGTGGGCGTCGATAAGCCCCGCGACCTTTGGTGCGGGGACGGGTGTGGGGCGCGATTTCTTGCTCATAGGATCAACCCTATGGCATACACAGATCTCACTTCCGCCACCCGCCGCCAGCTTGAGGCCGACCTCGCCGAGGCCGCGGGCCGCGGCATCAACGGCAGCGTCGACGCCATCGTCGCCTCCTTCGAAGAGGAGCTCGCTTCCTACCTGCAGCTTGACGACGACCTCAGGCGCGCCTACCCGCGCGGCGAGACCGCCCGCGTCTTCGGCACCGCGCTCGGCGAGGCCCTCGTGCGCGAGCACGGCTTTCGGTGGGCGATGCTGTCCGACGACTACGGCACCGACCTCGTCGTCGTCCGCGGCGACAAGTACACCGCCCCGCTCGTTGTCGTTGACACGCGCTTCGATGACGAAGAGACCGGCAAGCTCACGACGTTTGTCGGGCAGTTTTTGTAGATGTTGGGTGCTACCCTTCGAGAGATTCGCCGACGAGAGCCATCACCGTTGCGCGCCACTGCGCGCTGCGCTCGCCGCGTTCGGCGTGAAGAGCTTCAACCAGCTGCTCAGTGAGCACCATCAAAGCTGCTCGCGACGTGTAGAGCAACTCCGCTTGGAACGAGGGGTCAACCGGTGGGACAAGGAGGATCACATCCGCGAGCTCAGCCACGGGCGAAGGCGCAAACGACGTCGCGGCAATGACCGTCGCTCCGCTATCGCGCGCTTGAGACACGACCTCGAGAGTCGCCCGATTCGCCCCCGAGCCCGAGAAAACAAAACACACGGAGCCGTCGCCCAGAGAATGCGCCGCAATGCGCTGGGTCATTGTATCAGCGTGAAATTCTGCCGGGCGACCAGCGGAAATCAGCCTTTGTGTGAGGTCAAAACCCAGCGGGGCGGACAGACCGTTGGCAGCGACCAGCACCCGATCAGCACCATCGAGCAGGTGCACGGCACGCGACAGTGATTCTTCATCAAGCGCAGCAAAAGAATCGTCCAACCGTCGAGAAAACGCTGCAACGTTGCTCCGCACGGTGTCGAGTAGCGATTCATGGCCGTCTGATATTCCTCTCGGGGGAGCGCCGACGACCTGTTGCGCCAGCGCCACACGCAGTTGCGGGAAACCAGCGTAGCCCAGGCTCTGCGCGGTGCGAACGACGCTCGCACGGCTCACACCGACGAGGTCAGCTAACTGCTGAGCTGTCATTTCGACAGCTGCTGCCGGATTAGCCGCGATCGCTTCAGCGACCGCGCGCTCCTTTGGCTGCAACGAGGACATCGCGGCGGCGATCCTCACGCTCGGAATCGCTCCCGGTCTCGGGGACACTGGCACGAACGGTGGCTCCTCTCATGATGCGGTTGCGAATGGCGCCGGAAATCACGTCGACAACCATCGTGGCGATGATGATGACGATGAGCGTCATACCTACCACGTCCCACTGACGATAGTTGGTGTAGTTCGACAGCATGTCGCCGATGCCGCCAGCCCCCACCATGCCCAGTACCGCAGAGGTTCGGATGTTGATCTCGAAACGGTACAGCGCGAAGGAAATGAGCGCCGGAGCGGCTTGAGGCCACAACGCCCAACGCACCGTCTCGACCGTCGTCCCTCCAGCAGCGCGGACGGCCTCAGCAGGGCCCGGTGGCAGCGACTCGATACTCTCGTATGCCCACTTCGATTGCTGGCCGATGCCAGAGATCGCGAGCGCCAACACACCAGTGAACGGAGTCAGGCCGGTCACAGTGAGCAAAATAATTGCAATCACCGCTTCAGGGAAAGCGCGGATCACAGCGAACAGCCCTCGAAGTGCTGCACGTAGCCATGCCGGGCCAACTCCCCTAGCCGCCAGCATGCCAAGCGGAATCGCAAAAATGACGGTACCGATCATGCCGATCCACGCCATAGAAATGGAACGCCACATCTCTGTCAGCGCCCGTGATAAACGCGACGTGTCGGGGTCCTTGAACATCAGCGTGAGGTACTCCCACACCTGGGCGGGGACCTGGGGCAGGTCGCTCCACGTGATGCGCAGAAAGGAGAAAGACACCACGATGACCACTGTGATGATAATCGAGACCACAGTCTCGTATGTCTTCCTCGGTGTGCGGGGAAGCGTCATGTCCATTTAGACCAGCCTCTTTCGCAACCAGTTCGAAAGCATCTCCACCAGCACGACGACCACGAGGATCTCGAGGATGATGATGGACACGTCCTCGTACGCGAAGAACGAGCGACGCTCCTCGAGCAGGCGCCCGATTCCACCTGCACCGACAAGCCCTAGGATTGCCGAGACTCGGACGTTGAGCTCCAGCGTGTACAGCCACTGGTTCATGAACAACGGCATGACCTCCGGAAGGGCCATGGCGCGATTGATCTGAAACTGGGTACCACCCGCTGCGCGCCCAGCCTCAATGTATCCGTGATTTTCGGAGTCGATCGCCTCGGAGACAAGCTTGACCACGATGCCAATGTTGAAGAGAAAAAGGGTGATCACGCCGGGCAGTGCGCCAACGCCGACCATCGCCACGAGGATCGAGGCGTAGACGAGATCTGGTACAGAACGCACGACGTTAATTACGGTGCGGACAATGGCTCGCCCGACACTGTTTGGATTCGTCGGAGTGGCGGCCCACAACGTCAGTGGAATCGAGATCACAGCAGAAAGCACCGCACCGACTATGGCCATTTGTAATGTCTCCACCATCGGTCCTACTGTCCTAGGGACGAAGGCGAGGTTCGGCTGGAGCATTTGCAGCAGTTTGTCGGCACCATTGCGCCAGTTCCTCGCTATCGACGCAATGTCGACGTCGATGCCGCCGATGCGCGGCGTCATGGTGAGAGCAGTAAATCCGACGACGGCCACGACAATCAGAGCCGTTCGTACACGCTGCGTAGGCTTCTCCGGCAGCGTGGGCCGCATATGCGCAGGCGTCATCAGCGCCTCCCCGTCATATCACCCGGCAGCACGCTACGCCCGTAGATCTGCTCGAAGTCAGCATCTGTCGCGTCGGCGGCCGGACCATCGTAGACGAGCTCGCCCTGACGTAGACCGACCACCCTCGTTGTGTACTGGCGGGCGAGATCAATGACATGCAGATTAACCAACACAGTCAATCCTTGCTCCCGGTTGATGCGCATTAGGTCAGCCATCACCGAGTGAGCTGTGGGCGGGTCGAGGGAGGCCACTGGTTCGTCGGCAAGCATGACGGCGGGCTGCTGGGTCAGAGCCCGTGCGATGGCGACACGCTGCTTCTGCCCTCCGGATAGCGCACCAGCGCGGGCCCATATTTTCTCGAGCATTCCGACGGAATCTAAGCAGCGGAGCGCAAGCTCCTTGTCCTCGTCCGCCGGAATGTCGAAGAGGGAACGCCACCAAGGCGTACGAGCGAAAGTGCCGACCAGCACGTTGTGGTAGACATCGGTACGCTCCGCCAAATTAAATTGCTGGAAGATCATGCCGATCTGGCCGCGTGCTTCGCGTAGTTGCTTGCCCTTGAGTTCGCTGATGACGTGCGGGCCAACGCTGACCCGTCCTGCGGTCGGCTCGGCGAGACCATTGATGGTTCTAATCAGCGTCGATTTGCCGGAGCCGGAAAGCCCCACGACGGCAACCATCTCACCAGGTTCTATCCGAAGCGAGACGTCTTTCAGGGCTTGCGTCCCGTTCGGATACGTCACGGAGACGCTATCGAGCACAATAGGCCACGGCTCGCGGGTGTGGCCAACATCATCCTGCAGCATGGCGGTTCCTTGTGTTCTAGGAGCTGAAACGGGTGTAGATCTCGCCGTAGCGTTCGATCTCTTCCTCGTTCGTTTCCTTCGTCCAGTCGGTCAGTCCGACGAGGTCCTGCATGACCTGCTTGGCCTCGTCCGAGGACTCGGCGTAGGAATCCATGAGGTCAGCGAGCTGGGTCTTGAGGTCCTCCGGGAGGTCCTCGGTAACCACGACTCCACCGTTGGGGATCATCTCGGTGTAGGCGAAAGCAACCAGTTCAGTTGCTGCCTCGGGAGCCTCGGCCAAGATGGACGAGCGGGCATCCCAGAAACCAAACCCGACCTCAGCGTCGCCCCTGAGAACTGCGAGCATAGCGTTGTTATTTCCTTGCACTGGGACCTGGGAGAGGGAATCAACGTCAACGTCCTCATCCTCAAGTGCAACGATCGGGTACTGGTAGCCCGCCGGGGACGTTGCCGCTTGGAATGCAACTGCCGTGCCCGGCTCGAGATTGTCAAACGCGCCGGTTGCCGCTGGCCCCTGGCCTGTCGCCGTGGCTCCCGCGTTCTCGATACCGTTGCAATACGCGAACTCGGTGTCGTCAGCCTCGTACGTAGCCATCACTGGTTCTCCCTCACAGTACTTGTCCGGGTTATTGGTGAAGGCCACCGATGCGTAGGAGGTCGCTCCGAAGCGAACATCACGCAGGATGAGCTCAGCGTCGTGCTGCGTCATGGCGTTGTACAGGGAGCCTGCGTCTGTGATAGCGACCTGTGCTTGGTTTGCCCCGATCGCCTCAACAGTCGCAGCGTAGTCGTTCGCCACAACACCGTTGACCTCGATGCCGAGGTTCTCGGACAAGTAGTTCGTCAGCGGCTCGAGCGCCTCCGCGAGGTCCTCGCCTTCAGTCGATGGAACAAGAGAGACCGTGATGGAATTGGGCCAGTTCGATGCCTCGTCGGAGCCGTTGTCCTGATCAGAGGAACAACCCGTCAAGGAAAGCATTGCGGTAGCAGTCAGCGTGCCGAGCGCAAGTGCAGAATTACGCATGAGAAATACCTTTCGGACTAGGTGCCGGTTGGGATGGTGAATGAGGTGGTGTCAGGGTGGGTGATTGCGAGACCCACGCGCACAGCTCGCCGCGAAGATCAGTAAGCGTTGCCCCACGCATCGTCACATCGGCGTTCGCCCCTGCTGTTGTCACCCCAACGAGTGCAGTATCCGCACCCAGATCGAAGGCGGGCTGTAGGTCGAACTCGATGATGTCTCCCACCGCCAAAACCGGGCCATTCTTCAGCAATTGCCGCAGGATGGGGTAGAGCCCGTCCGGCTTACCAACGTTGAAGTGGAGCTGGTCAAAGCAGTGGTACACACCCCAGGAGTCAAGAACTCGCTCGACTCCTACGCGGGGCGCGTTCGTGGCAAGGTGCACATGAGCGTGCTGGCTCAGCCCCTCAAGTAAAGGCACAACTTCATCTGGAGCCTCCACTGGAGCTTTCGCTGTACCCAAGATTTCTCGGCTGGCCTGGTAGGCCTGCTGCATCGTCCAAGAAGAGACCCCGTCCTGCGCGGCCAGTTCCCCCACGATGTGGTAACCATCACGGTACATGGGGCTCCCCGCGTCGAATGCTCGCAGCGCCTCTTCGACTCGGGAAACGAAAGCTTCTCCGGCCGACGGAGCCACAGCTTTGGCGTAGGCCAAAACTGGCCCGTGCCCGATAGCGAGCGTTCCATCGAAGTCGAAAACCACACTGCGAGTCACTGCCACGATCTCCCTCAATTATGGACGATGCGTTCACGCTATCTTTTCTAGATGAACGGTCCGTCCACACTGTGTAAACTTTGCATGAAGACACACAAAGGGCCGTCGGTATCCCGACGGCCCTTTGCCCGAATCATCGCCAGACGCCTACGACCGCCCCGCCAGCTCGTCCTCGATGTAGACATTGCGCGCCCCGATCACGCCGAGCCCGCCCATGACAAGAGCTAGGACGATGAGCGCGATGAGGATCGGCGTGAACGAGCCCGCGGCGTCGTAGCCGATGCCGACGAGGAGCGGGCCGATAGCCGCCAGGATGTAGCCGATGGGCTGCACGAACCCGGCGAGGCGCGCGGTGCCGAGCGCGGTGCGCGTCCTTGCCGGCATGAGGGCGATGGCAAGCGGGAAGCACCACCCGCCGAAGCCCAACAGCGCGCTCCACACGATGGGGGCCGCCGCCGGCGCGATGAGGACACCGGTGTAGCCCGCGGCGGTGAGCACGCCGAACAGCAGCACGAGCGGAGTCAGGGTGCGCGCCCGCGAGATCACGGTCGGCAGCACGAGCCCGCCGAGCGCGCCGATCAGGCCGATGAGCGACAGACCGAGCGCACCCGTGTCCGCGGGCACGCCGGAGGTGCCGAGGATCGTCGGCAGCCAGCCCATCTGGATGTAGGCGGTCATCGACTGCAGACCGAAGAACAGCATGAGCGCGACCGCGGTGGGCGAACGGTAGATGCCGGCTCCCCCGCCGGACTCCGCCTCCTCGCCCGTCGGCTTATCGACGCCCACCGTGCGCCACACCACAAGCCACACGAGCGCCTGCACGAGCGCCGACACCGCCCACAGGGCGAGCGCTGCCTGCCACGTCTCGGTGACGAGCGCGCTGAGCGGGCCCGCCGCCGCCGACAGGGACAGCGACACGGAGTACACCGTGGTCAGCGCGACGATGTGCGACCCGCCGTACTGCTTAATCCACGCCGGCAGCAGCACGTTCGCGAGCGCGATACCGCCCGCCACCGCGACGGTGGACAGGATGAACAGCGAGATGTGCGGGGCAAACGGCCGCAGCGCCAGCCCGAGTGTGGACAGGATGGCCGCCCCGGCGAGCGTGGGCGAGAGCCCCACCCGGCGGGCAAGCGGCACGGCGGTCAGGCCGACGATGCAAAACATCAGCCCCGGCAGGGCTGTGATGACGCCGCCCAAAGACGCCGGGGCACCGTAGTCGGCGATGACCTCGTCCAGCACCGCCCCGACGGAGGCCATGCCGGCGCGGAGGTTGAGCGCTGCGGTGAGGACAGCAACGAACGCGAGCAGCGGCTTGATCACTATTTCACTGCCGCCCATGCGGGTCCGGTCTCGCCAAGCTCGGGGTCGAGCTTGGCCACCAGGGGACGGGGCTTGGCCAGGGCGGTGCCGGGCACGACGTCGACACGCGCCCACACAGCCTGCTGCCCGGCGTAGTCGCCGGTGATGATCGGGTAGGTCTGACCGCGCTCGGGCAGGCCCACGCCGACGAGGTCGTAGTCCGCGTCGTCGACGACCTCCTCCACACGCGGCATCGCGGCCCACCGGCCACTGCGCCCCAGGGTCTCGTGAACGTTCTGCGCGGTGTGCGGCAGGAAGGGCGTGAGCATGGCGTTGCAGTCCGAGACGACCTGTAGGGCCGTCCACAGCACGGTGGCCAGGCGCTCGCGGCTGCTGTCCTCCTTGGCCAGCTTCCAGGGCTCCTGCTCGGCGATGTAGGCATTCGCCTCGCCGACGACGTGCATCACCTGTGTGATGGCGTTTTTGAAGCGGGCGCGGTTGAGCGCCTCGCCCGCCGAGTCGAAGGTGCGCTCCGCCAGATCGAGGATGGCCTGATCAGACTCGGTGAGCTGGGCGGGCGCCGGCACCTGGCCGAAGTTCTTGTGCGCCATCGACACTGTGCGGTTGACCAGGTTGCCCCAGCCGTTGGCCAGCTCGTTATTCACGCGGCGCACGAACTCGTCCCAGGTGAAGTCCGTGTCGTTGTTCTCGGGCCCGGCCACGGCGATGAAGTAGCGCAGCGGGTCGGGGCCGAACTCCTTGAGGAAGTCCTTGACGTAGATGACCACGCCCTTCGAGGAGGAGAACTTCGAGCCCGACATGGTGAGGAACTCGGAGGAGACGACCTCGGTGGGCAGGTTCAACTCCCCGAGGGCGTGCACATCGCCCCCCTTAGCTCCCTTGCCCGCGTATCCGAGCAACTCGCCCGGCCAGATCTGGGAGTGGAAGGTGATGTTGTCCTTGCCCATGAAGTAGTAACCGGGGGCGTCCGGGTCCTGCCAGAACTCCTTCCACGCGTCGGGGTTGCCCGAGCGCGCCGCCCACTCAATCGAGGCGGACAGGTAGCCGACCACGGCGTCGAACCAGACGTAGAGCTTCTTCGCCGGGTTCTCGGACCAGCCCTCCACCGGGACCGGAATGCCCCAGTCGATGTCGCGGGTCATGGCGCGCGGGCGCATGTCCTCGAGCAGGTTGAGGGAGAATTTCAGCACGTTCGGGCGCCAGTCGTGGCGGGTTTCCAGCCAGGCCTTGAGGGCGTCGTGAAGCGCCGGCAGATCGAGCAGAAAGTGCTCGGTGTCCACGAACTCGGGAGTCTCGCCGTTGATCTTGGACACAGGGTTGATGAGATCTGCGGGGTCGAGCTGGTTGCCGCAGGTATCGCACTGGTCACCGCGGGCGCCGTCCGCACCGCAGATCGGGCAGGTGCCCTCGATGTAGCGGTCGGGCAGGGTGCGGCCCGTCGACGGCGAGATCGCGCCCTTCGTCGTCTCCTTGATCATGTACCCGTTGGCGTACAGCCCCCGAAACAGCTCCTGCACCACCGCGTAGTGGTTGCGGGTGGTGGTGCGGGTAAACAGATCGTACGACAGCCCGAGGCCCGCCAAGTCCTCCACGATCTGACGGTTGTACCGGTCCGCCAACTCCTTGACGGTCACGCCCTCTTTGTCCGCCTGGACGAGCAACGGCGTGCCGTGCTCGTCGGTCCCCGAGACCATGAGCACGTTGTTGCCCCTCATGCGCTGGTAACGGGCGAAGACGTCGGAGGGGACGCCAAAGCCCGCCACGTGGCCGATGTGGCGCGGGCCGTTGGCGTACGGCCAAGCCACGCACACGAGGATGTTCTGTCCAGTGGCGGCGGATGAAGACGCGGAATCAGGGGAAGTCATGCGTTCCAGCATAAGTTACGGGGGTTTAGCTGTGCTTCTCAGCCTCGTGGGCCTCGTGCGCCCTGTGGGCCTCGTGGGCCTCGTGCGCCTCGCGCAGTGCGCGGCGTTCGTTGGTCAGGCGGCGGGCGAAGTTCTCCTGGTCCTTCATGTTCTGGTACACGCGGTCCTGGGACACATCGCGCACAATGGCGAACATCAGCGCGATAAGGATGACCAAGAAGGGCGTCGCCGCCACGATCGTGACCGACTGCAGCGAGTCCAAGGCGTCCTCGCCGCCCGCGATCAGCAGTGTCAGGCCGACGAAGGCGGTCGCCAGGCCCCACATCGCTGCGAGCCACGGCTTCGCCTCGGTCTGGCCGCTTTGCGACATCGACGCCATCACCGTCGACGCCGAGTCGGCGGAGGTGATGAAGAAGGTACCCAAAAGGATCACCGCGAACACGCCGATGATGGTGCCACCGGGCAGGGAGTGCAGCAGGTTAAACAGCTGCTCCTCGGAGCCGCCGTCGCCGAAGATGGACTCGCCGATCTGCTCGAAGTGGATTGCGCTGCCGCCGAAGATCGCAAACCACATCGTCGACAGCAGGGAGGGGACCAGCAGCACGACCAGGCAGAACTCGCGGATGGTGCGGCCGCGCGAGATCCGGGCGAGGAACATGCCCACGAACGGCGACCAGGAGATCCACCACGCCCAGTAGAAGATGGTCCAATCGGCGAGGAAGTCGCCGGCGGTGCCGTCGGCGCTCGAGGCGGTGCGCCCGGCGATGAAGAAGAACTGGTCGAGGTACGCGCCCACCGAGCTCGGCAGCAGGTTGAGCAGGTTCACCGTGGGGCCGAGGACAAAAACGAACACCGCGAGCAGTGCGGCGATGACCATGTTGAAGTTGGAGATCCATTGGATGCCGCGGCCCACGCCCGACATGGCCGAGAGCAGGAAGGCGAGCGTGAGCACGCTGACGATGCCGACGGTGAGCCGGGTCGAGGTCTCGGAGACGAAGCCGGAGGCCTCCAGCCCGGACGTGATCTGCAGGGCGCCCAGGCCGAGGGAACAGGCGGTGCCGAAAATGGTGGCAAAGATGGCGAAACCGTCGATGAACTTGCCCGGCACGCCGGCCGCGGCCTTCTCGCCGATCAGCGGGATGAAGGCACTCGACAGCAGCTGCCTGCGCCCCAGGCGGAAGGTGGAGTAGGCGATGGCCAGCCCGAGGATGGCGTAGACGGCCCAGGGGTGCAGGGTCCAGTGGAACATCGTCTGCGCCATGGCGGTGCCCACCTCGTGGGGTTCGCGGCCCGGAACGCCGTCGCGGTACATCGCAAGCGGCTCGGAGGCGCCGTAGAACATCAGGCCGATGCCCATGCCGGCGGCGAACATCATGGCAATCCACGAGCTCGTGCGGAACTCCGGCTTCTCGTCCGGGCCGCCGAGGCGGATCGTGCCAAAGCCGGAGACGGCGATCACGATGACGAAGACGACGAAGACCGTGCTGAACAGAACAAAGGCCCAGCCGAGGTTATCGATGACCCAGCCGAAGGACGCGTCCGCGAAGTTCGAGAAGCTCTCGGTGCCGAGCATCCCCCACAGCACCATGCCAATGACGATCGCCGCGATCGGGATGATGATGCCCCAGCTGATCGGGGCGTTGTCTTCCTCGGCCGCCAGATCAATCTTTTCCTCCTGCGGGGCGGTGAGCTCCTCGCCGCGGCTATCCGCCTTGAGCAACTCGATCAACTCGCGCGTCGCGGAGTTCGGCTCCCCCTGATCCGGAATGTGATCGACGCTCTCGCGTTCCATATTCACCTTACTCCTTTACGCTCACATTGTTTTGCCAAGCATATTTCAGTAATTGGCAGGAAACATGTGTAACGCTAACGCAGCGTCCGGGCTTTTACGAATCCCCGCCTCGCCCGAGCAGCGCTTCGTCGTACAAATCGCCCGTTTTCACCCCGTGGGCGCGGGCGACGTCTTTCACCGCGTCCTTGAGCCGTTCCCCCTCGTCGACGCGCGCCAGCACCAGCCCGACGAGGTCCTCCGGTGCCGCCTGCGGCTGAGTGCCCCCTTCGACGACGACGGTGATCTCCCCCCGCAGACCCTCTGCGGCCCACTCGGCGAGTTCGCCGAGCTTACCGCGCCGGACCTCTTCGTACTCTTTGGTCAGCTCGCGGCACACCGCGGCCCGCCTGTCGGCGCCGAGCACCTCCGCCGCATCGCGCAGCGTCGCGCCGATGCGGTGCGGGGATTCGAAAAAGCACACCGCGCGCGACTGCCCGACGAGCGATTCCAGCCACGCCCGGCGCGGCCCCGCCTTGCGCGGGGCGAACCCGTCGAAGATGAAATGGCCGACGTTTAGCCCCGACAGCGCCAACGCCGTCGTCACCGCCGAGGGGCCGGGCAGGCACGTCACCGGCACCCCGGCGTCGTGGGCCGCGGTGACGAGGGCGTGACCCGGGTCGGAGACGAGCGGCATCCCGGCGTCGGAGACGACGAGCACGAGCCCCCGGCGCGCCTCGGCCACGAGCTCGGACACGCGCTTGTCCTCGTTGTGGTCGAAGTTGGAGACCACCCGGCCGCCGAGCTCGACGCCGAGCGCGGCCGCCAGGTTGCGGGTGCGCCGCGTGTCCTCGGCCGCGACGACGTCGGCGCGGCCGAGTGCGTCGCGCAGCCGCGGCGAGGCGTCGCCGATGTTGCCCAGGGGCGTCGCCGCGAGCACGATGCCCGTGGCGGGCAGCGATATTTCAGATGGGCTCATACACCCAGCATGACACACGAGCCGCAACCCGGCCGGGTGCGCCCAGTAAGATCCGATGGGTGCCTACCCTTCGCCGCTACCCCAACGTCGCCACCGTCCCCTGGGCGCGACGCGACACGCAGTGCTTTCTCGGCATCATCGTCGCCGCCCTCTTCACTCGTTTCCTCGGTCTGACGCTGCCTACGGCGGGCGGCACCCCCATCTTCGACGAAAAGCACTACGTGCCCCAGGCCTGGGAAGTGGTGCGCAGTTGGGTCAACCCCGTGATCGGCGGCATCGAGGCCAACCCCGCGTACGGCCTCGTGGTCCACCCGCCGCTGGGCAAGCAGCTCCTGGCCCTCGGCGAGGCGGTGTTCGGGTACACGCCGCTGGGCTGGCGGTTCATGGTGGCGCTGAGCGGCACGGCTGTCGTCGCCTTCCTCTTCCTGCTCACCCGGCGCCTGACGCAGTCGACCACCCTGGCCACCGTTGCGGGCGCCATCGCGATTTTCGACGGAGTCCTCCTCGTCTCCTCGAAGTTCGGAATGCTGGACATCTTCCAGGTGCTCTTCATCGTCGCCGCCTCGTGGACGCTGGTCGGCGACATGCGCGAGGTCACCCTGCGCTACCGCGAGGCTGCGAACGCCCGCCGTCTCGGCGAGAGCCTGTACGGGCCCCGCCTCGGCTTTCGCTGGTGGCGCTTCGCCACCGGCGTGCTGCTCGGCCTCGCGTTGTCGGTGAAGTGGTCGGGCCTGTACTACATCGCCTTCTTCGGCCTGCTCAGCGCCTTCTGGGACCTCTGGCTGCGCCACCGTTTCGGGGTTCGCGCCCCGCTTCGCGGCACGCTGCTTCGCGACGTCCCCTCGGCCCTCGCCTCCCTCGTCCTGCTCCCCGCTGCCTTATACATCTGGTCGTGGCGGGCGTGGTTCGCCTCGGAGACCTCCGTCTACCGCCACGCGGCGGTCGACGGCACCATCGCTGGCAGCGAGTGGCCGTGGCTGACGAACCTCCCCGACGCCGTTGCCTCCTGGCTGTACTACCACTTCTCCGTGCTGGAGTTCCACGCCTCGCTCACCACCTCCTCCGGCCACTCTCACCCGTGGGACTCCAAGCCGTGGGCCTGGCTGGTGGCGGCGCGGCCCATCCTTTACTACTCCGCGACGGACCTGGAGTGCGGGCCGTTGACCCCCTGCCGCGAGATGATCTTCCTCTTCGGCACCCCCGCGATCTGGTGGCTGACCGTCCCCGCCCTGCTGTGGGCGGCGTGGACGTGGCTGACGCGCGGCGACACCCGGGTGATCGTCCCCCTCGTCGCCTTCGCGGCGGGCTTTCTGCCCTGGCTTGCCGCCTACGACCGGCAGATGTACTTCTTCTACGCCGCCGCCCTTGTGCCCTTCACCATCGTGCTCATCACGCTGGCGTTGGGGCGGATCGCGCAGTTGGGCCGACCCGTAGCCTGGCGCTGGTTGCGGCGCCTCGCTGGCTACCCCGTTACCACCGGGCAAGCCGCCGTCATCGTCTACGTCGCGGTCGTGGTGGGGATGTTCTTCTACTTCGCCCCCATCTTGTATGGCATCCGCATCCCGGAAAGCTACTACCAGTCGCTGATGTGGCTGCCCAGCTGGACCTAGCGTGACGCCCACCGCCGGCCCGGCGCGGCGGGCCTACGCCGGGTCGGCGCCCAGCAGGCGCCATGCGCGGCGCACATCCGCGCCCCGGTCCGTCGCCCACGTGGCCACGAGCACGAGGAAGGAAAACAGCTGGATCACCAGCGGGCCGGCGGTGCCCCGCGCGGAATCAAGCAGCAGGTCGCGCACCGTAAAGCCGAGAGTGAAGGTGAACATCGTGCCCACGATGAGGAGGATGCCGGGGATCTGTGTGGGCTTCCAGGCGGCGAACGCGAGCGCGAGGGCAACGCCGAAGCGGACGGCCGCGACGTCGGGGGCCGCCCCGGCGGCGACGAGGTTGACCGCCCAGACGCCCCACACAATAGCGGCCACGACGAGCGCGACGCGGCACAGCGACAACAGCAGAAAACGGCGGCGGGAGAAGCGCCGCCACTCGCTTTCCACACCGGCGAGGATCGCCTCGGACAGGTCCGGCGGCGGGGCCATGCCGCCGCCGACCTCGGCAAAGCGCAGGTTCTTCGACAGCGCGACGAGCCGGTCCCAGTAGGCCCGGCACTCCTCGCATTGCGCGAGGTGGGCGTCGACAATCGCGTCGTCGAGACCCGTGCCTTCCCCGTCGAGCCGCGCGGACAGCGCCGCTTGGACGTCCTCGTGGCTAAGCACGGGTCAGCGCCCTATCGAGGCTGGCCCGGCCGGCGCCGAAGACCACGACGAGAAACAGCGCCGCGACGAGCACCATGGGGTACTCGATGCCCCCGTCTTCAAGGAAAAAGCCCTGGCTGAGGTGCACGAAGTACCCCGCGGCGAGCACGAGGAGCGCCAGGACGCTGGCGACGATCGTGGTCAGCAACCCGATGATGAGGAAGGCTCCCCCGATCAGCTCGACGGTGCCCGAGATGTACGCGGACAGCGTCGGCTGCGGCATGCCAGCCTCGCCGAGCCCGCGCGCGGTCTGCGCCATACCGACGTCGAACCAGGCGCGGTAGCCGCGGGCGACGAAGACTGCTCCGACGACGATGCGCACGAGGAAAAGCGCGAAATCGCGGACCGCGGGCCTGTTCATGGGTGTAAGACTACCCATGGAACCTGTTGGCGGAAACATCGGTCTAAGAAGGTATGAGCGATTCACTCGGCGATTCACTCGGCCCCGTGGTGGGCGACGACGGCCGCGCGCGGCCCCCGTGGGCGGCACGCGACCCCCTTTTAATGCACTACTACGACACGGAGTGGGGCATGCCCGTGCGCGACGAGCGCGGCATGTTCGAGCGCGTCTGTTTGGAGGGTTTCCAGGTCGGGCTGTCCTGGCGGCTCGTGCTGCAACGGCGCGAGGCGCTGCGCCGCGCCTTTTTCGATTTCGACCCCGACCAGGTCGCCCGCATGGACAGCATCGAGCATTTGCTTGACGACGCCACACTGATCCGCAACCGCCGCAAACTCGCCGCGGCCATCACAAACGCGCAGGCCACGCTTGCTTTACGGGAGGAGGGCACCCACCTGGGCGAGCTCGTGTGGTCCTTCCAGCCGGAGCAGACGCCGGCGCCGCGGACGATGGAGGAGGTGCCTACCCAGTCCCCGGAATCCCGCGCCCTGGCCGCGGAGCTCAAGCGCCGCGGCTTCACCATGGTCGGCCCGGTAACCATGTACGCGCTCATGGAGTCCGTGGGAGTG
Source organism: Corynebacterium timonense (assembly GCF_900105305.1). Lineage (NCBI taxonomy): Bacteria > Bacillati > Actinomycetota > Actinomycetes > Mycobacteriales > Corynebacteriaceae > Corynebacterium > Corynebacterium timonense. The sequence goes on from NZ_LT629765.1 coordinate 1,429,523, forward strand.
ATCGACACGAACCTGCTGGCCACGTGGCGCCGGGGCGCCTCCGGAATCTGGCATGCTGGGTGAGGCTCACGTATTCCCCAAGGAGGTCTGCTTAGCTATGCACACCGGAGCCGCCATCGTCCAGACGCTGGAACGCCTCGGGGTCACACGCGCCTACCACGTTCCCGGCGAGAGCTTCCTCGCCGTTCTTGACGGCCTGTACGATTCCGACATCGAGACCATCACCTGCCGCCACGAGGCAGGCGCGACGTACGCCGCCGAGGCCCACGGCAAGGCAACCGGCCGGGCTGGGGTCGCGCTGGTGACCCGCGGGCCGGGCGCCGCCAACGCGAAAATCGGCGTCTACACCGCCTGGCAGGACGAAACCCCCCTTGTCCTGTTCATTGGCCTGATCCCCACGTCGGACCGCTACCGCGACTCCTTCCAGGAGTTCGACCCGGTCGGGTGGTTCGGCGGGATCACCAAGGGTGTGTTCGTCGTGGATGACCCTCAGCGCGCGAGCCGGATCGTGGCCAACGCGTTCCATCTCGCCGAGTCGGGCCGCCGCGGACCGGTCGTGGTGGGGCTGCCCGAAGACCTCATCGAGATGCCCTTCGAGGGCCAGCTTGCCCACCCCATTGCCCCGGCGCGCGGGGCCGTCTCCCCGGCAGACATCGCCACCGTTGAGGAGGCGCTGCGCGACGCCTCACGCCCCCTCCTTGTCGCGGGCGCGCAAGGGTGGACGCAACGGGCCTGCGATGCGGTGCGCGACTTCGCCGAGACGAACCAGATTCCGGTGCTCGGGGAATTCCGCGCGTCCGACCGCATTCACTTCGATTCCCCCGCCAACGCCGGCTGGCTTGGCACCGCTCGAAGCGACCACTCGGCGCACCTGTTGGACACAGCGGACGTCGTCGTCTGCCTCGGGGCGAAGCTCAGCGACAAGCCGACAGATAACTTCACCTTGCGTCAAGACCCGGGTGCCCGCACCATCGTGGTCAGCGCCGACTCCGAGCTCAAGGGCCACGTGAGCAGCGTGACCCACCATGTGCTCGCGGACCCGGCTGTCTTTGCCACCACCCTCGGGGACATCGACCTGACGGGTGCCCCGGACACAACGGAGTGGTACACCACCGCGCGCGCCCACCACCAGGAGTTTTCCACCCCGGCCCCCTTCGACGACCTCGAGGACGGGGCCGTCGATGTCAACCGCGTCATGCAGGCCATCACCCAGCGGCTGCCGGACAACGCCCTGTGTACCTTCGGTGCCGGGAGCCACTGCGCGTGGCCGCAGCGTTACTTCCCTACCCGCGCCTACCCCTCGATGCTGGCGACGCGGCTCGGGGCTATGGGCTACAGCGTGCCCGCTGCGTTGGCGGCGAAGCTCGCGCTCCCCGAACGCACCGTCGTTGCCTTCACGGGCGACGGGGAGCTCCTCATGAACGGCCAGGAGCTCGTGACGGCCGTGCGCTACAACGCCCCCATGCTCGTCATCCTCCTCGACAACTCCCAGTACGGCACCATCCGCGAGCACCAAGAGGACATGTACCCGGGGCGCGTATCGGGCACACAGCTGGATAACCCCGATTTCTCGGCGTGGGCGCGCTCTCTCGGCGCGTGGGCGGAAACGCTCGACACCGCCGCCGAGGTGGACGCCGTTGTGGGGCGCGCGTTCGACGCTCTTGCCCACGGTCACGTGGCCCTGGTGCATGTGGTGGTGGACCAAGAACACGCGTCGCCGAATTAGTCGTCTCCGTTAATCGTCCCCGTTAATCGCCCCCGTTAATCGTCATCGACGTCGGCGAAGGCCTCCTCCACCGAGTCGTACTCCTCCTCGGTCGCCTCCCAGACTTCCTTGACGGCGCTCAGGTTCACTGCCGCGATGATGAGCCCGACGATGATGTCGAACCAGGCCGTGGGCCACACGAACGTGGCGAGGCCGGCGGCGATGATGAGGACGTTGGCGAGGGCGTCGTTACGCGCTGCGAGCCACGCACCTGTCGCGAGAGCCGTACCGGAGCCGCGCACCTTGAGCAAGATCAGGGCGCAGACGACGTTGACCACGAGGGCGCCGGCAGCGACGAGTGTGAGCCCCTCTGGGGCGACCGGCACAGGGTCGAGGACCTTGCGCACGACGGTGACCAGCGCCGCAATCGCGGGGATGAGGATGAGAAGCGCCAGCACGCGCCCCATGACGCGGCGCCGCGGCGCGCTCATTGCCACGGCGAAGAAGACGAGCAGGTTGATCGCGGTGTCCTCGAGGAAGTCCGCCGAGTCGGCGAACAACGCGGCGGAGCCGAGCGCCACAGCCGCGAAGAACTCGACGAAGAAGTAGCCCAGGTTGAGCAGGGCGACGATGAGGACGGCGCGGCGCAGTTTTTCGGTGGTCACGATACGAAGTTACTCCCCTAGCCCGAAACTTATCCCGTGTCCGGACAATGCTGCTGGCCTTTACTAAGATTTTCCCCAACAAATTGAGATAGGCGTCAAGCTTGTGGATGTTACTTGTATGACACCAACAGTTTTAGCACTATTCGCATCTCCACCCACCACCCGACGATTACGAAACCACACCTCCGGAAATCTCACCTCGACACCTTAAATATCGATCCTGCGCGTTAGGTTTCCTACAATTGAGCTAAAAGTGCGTCCAAGACGAGTCGACCTGGCGTGCGACTGCGGCCCGCTTAACCTCAATATCGAGAGAAAGCCCCTGCAACATGATCGCGGATCCGATCCGAAACGCCTGAGTGGTCATCCGACTTTTATCTGAAATCATTGCTAGCGCCCCGGTTTTAAGGGCCCTCCGTTTGGGTGATGGCTCGCCCGAGCCTGCTTCCCAGCTCAGATGGACTCGACGCTAACCCTACGACACATCCTTGCGGACAGGTTACACCGCACAATCTAAAGCGCCGCTGGGTGAACCCTACCTCAACCGTGGGGCGGTTCAACATATTTTTGGAGGCCTAGTAGCCGAAATGACACTATGCGCGCGCCCAGCCGATTCGGAGTCAAAGGCGATATTGTACGCGCTATGAAACACGATCGAGCATAGCAAGCCGTATTTTCGCTCTAGAAAGCGCGAAATTAGTGCAAATACACCCATATGTATTGCCCCGAGTACCGATCCAATCCGAAAATGGGTCAGGCCGAACCCAATACTGCCTAGGAGTATCGAAGCAGCGCCGCGATCTTCCCTCCAGATGAGTTCCTCTGAAGCTGCAACCGAAATGGTCAGGAAAATCTGGGATCTAGATAGCAGATAGAAACGATACTCCGGAATTCGGCGAGCTAGAGTGCAAACACTAAGGCCATGCCATAGAAAACCTGCGCACGAAGAAAGCAAGATGTGTCCAACTCCCACTTTAAAAGATGGAAACCTTTGCGAGTTCTGCGTGACTATTCGTAGCAATGACGCACCGGCAATAATTCCGGTAGGGAAGTCGTGGTACCACCCTTCAGAGAGTTGGAGCTTTCCTGGCCACTTTCGGCGAGCAAAGAGAACAAGCTCCGGTCCTTTAAAGGTCCAAGCTAAATGGGTGATTTTTGATGGCGATATCACTTCTCTGCCCCCAAAAGAACCACATAAAGTGCGGCATCGTCTACACCGTTGTGGTCGGCGAGAATGGAGTTCACCTCGCAATCGATAAATCCTCCAAAAACTCGGGATTGAACGTTGACACTCGTTGACACGGTGAGCAGGTTCTGCGCAACATGACCGCACTCCATTAGACAAAAGCGCAGAGCTCGCTGAGAGTATTTGAAGCGGCTTCGCCAGAAACTCGCACTTATGATAACGAATGCCGATGCTTCGTTCGCTACCTCCGGTATTAAGAGAGCCTCGCCCAGAGAGTCGAGATCAACGTCGCTTCGAATATGCGCAAGTCCCTTTCTGTAGGGATCGAAGTGGTGCAGCTCTCCTGGTTCAAAAGTCTCGACTTTTCGAGACAGGAGATACAGATCAAGCGGGTAAAGAGCCCCGCCGGATGGTACGTTCCTCCGCGTCTGATCGCCATGACCAAATGAGTAAGCCCCATAAGAGTGATCGAGTATTTGGTGGATCGAAGACAGGGAGAGCTCACCTCCTCCGAATTGGGGGCAGGAACGCCGCGCTCGGAGCAAATCGTCTAGCCCACCCGGTAGTGGATCAGGTTCGCCTAGGTCAATGAAGGGCCTCGAGGAGTACCGTCTCGAGGCTCGCCCACTCATCTTTTGTAGTTCTGGCGATTGCAGCAGAGGAGGAATACCGGGAGTTTCCCAGGCGAGGCCGTCCCGCGTTAGCTTCGAGGCCTCAAAGTAGTCCTCACTGGGGTCGAACAGCTCTGGTACGCCGGTATTATAAACAATTTCCCGAAGGTTAGCGCTGTGACTTGCGTCGGCTGCAGATGACATGATCTTTCTCCTTAGGGAAACGGATGGGGAAACGGATTAAAATCGGCAAAGTCTAGGTCATCCGACTGTAGTCCGAGTTCGCGAGCGCGCGTGCGGAGTCGTGTACTGCCAAGATAACGGCGATGGAATCCAACGTCCAACATTTGGAGCTGGGGGCTGAAGGCCTTGAAAACTGCGCCGCCTGCCTCGCGTACATCTGGACTTGTAAGGTCCTTCGCGAAAACCTCAATCTCTTGAGAATTCAGGGCTGATACGATGGCAGCAATCTCTTCATTCGGCGAGGTACTAGTAAAATCACTCCCCGAAGAAACACTAGTTCGCTTATCCGACGAGATAAGAAACTTCACGCGGTCGCGCGATTCCGCATTCGCATAAAAACGGATGTGATCATCAAAATCTCTAATCTCGGCTATCATGTCACAAGTATTGGGGTCGATTGCGTTGCCGTCTCGCTGCTCAGCCTTAACCCAATTCCTTGTTTGCAAACACTCAATCGCGGCGTCTTGTGCTGCCTTGAGTATTGTTGGACCAGCTGATGCTCCCAAGGCCACAGGTGCATGATCAGTGAATGGGTTAATTGCGACCGCTAATACTGCTGGAATGTTTGAGATGCTCGAGAGATCAATCAAATAGACGTCAATACCCGATGGTTTTACGTAACGAGCCATGAATTGAGATAGATCCGCGCTTGATTCAATATCGAGAAGAGGCATGCTGAGACCAGAGTGCCACGTAATCATGAATGCGTCACGCTCAACTAGCTCATAAAGACCACCAAGAATCGCCTCTGCCGGAGTCGAGTGAAATGCTAACCCGCTGCTTGTTGCGTATCCTACCGCTGACTGCCCATAATGAGGATCGGTCGGGTATAAGTAGAGCATCTGAGACGGCACCCACACTGTATTCCCGTTGGCGAGGTTTTGGGCAGCTGACCAGTTCAATTCCAGATCGTTTGTCAATGGGCGATATTCAAAATTTGGATCCTCGAACTGTCTAGCGTGGAAAGGCGTCCACTGATCTGGGTGCACTCCTGGCGTCGAGTCTTTCCGCAACTCCGAGTAGCTGGTGCGCCGGAGACTTTCCCAGGGAACCCACGCCCCACTATACCGTTCTACGCACTCACCAATAGCAGCGAGATAAGTCGCGGTCTCCGAGATCGCTCCCCCACCATTGAATTTGTTGTTGGTAGAACCGATGAGAAACTCTCCGTCTGCCGTTTCAGCCCCGATGGAATAGCAGTATGAATCGTCGATATCATGCACTTTGTCGAACACACGGCTCACAATGCCCACTCGGTCAGAAACCAGAAGGCGAGCCCGATTTATCCCGTCTTCCAAAGTAGACCATCGTTCCCCTGACGGCAGCTGAGAGTAATTAATATTCGATGATTTAGGTTTAGTACTCATGTTATTCCTCGTGAAACCAAATTTGTGGATACCCAGTTCCAGACGCAGGCGAGCACTTTCGGCAGCGTGGAACGCGAAGCACTCGGTGGTTGGAAAGCTCAAACCCTTCCAGTCCATAAGATATTTCTGCGAACCCGCCCACGGGCGCCTGTCCCTGCGCTCCGTCGAGCGCGATGTGACTGACAATCGCATCGGTCAGCATTGAGATCATCATCGAGGTCACCGCTGGCTGGCTACCAAAACGGTCCTGACGCGGTTTGACCGATTTTCCTACTCGCTCAATACCAGCCAATACCGGCTCGCGTTGCACACTTCCCGCTCGGAGCCGAAGACACTCAAAGCAAGCGGATTGATTCGGGTAGAACCACGGACCGATCCTGAATTTTCCTCCACGGGCTGGTGTAAGCGGCGTCCAAACGCGGATATCGGAACTGAGGGCAAGATCGTTTGCTTCGTACAATACTGGGTCATGCTCATCCGCGGCAACGATCACCATTAGATCAGCCGAGACGTTCTTCGGTACTTTATGAACAATCGTTGGTTCCGCGATTGGGTAATGACGCAATTCGGCAGCCAAGCGGCTCACTGAAGAAGAGTGGTGTGGATCCACGACAAGAATATTGGCGTTTTCCAATCGTTTCGCAATGTCTTCGCACGGGACAAGCCGCCCGCTCCGGTTTGCTAGTGAGACAACTACATCCGGCCAAACGTTTTCACCACACGGTATTAGGATCTCAGTTTGCGCAAGGATATCGAACGCAGATCGGAGGCGGTCGATGTCTCCAGGCGAGTAATCACCATTGGCTTCCGGAACACTCAGTTCCTCGGTAGTTGATAGGACCTCGGCTATAAATGGCCATAGTTTCCCGTCGGAAAGGCTGTAGGTGCTGGCCGCTGCTACGATCACTACCCTTTCACCATCATACGAAACTCGCAGATCCGGATTAACCTGATAGGTTTTATTCTCAGTCATCGGCCCTCACTTACAGTTTTTCTGACATATTTCTTGAATTCAGTCAAAGCTTCATAGGTACCGACTGCGGTAACCGAGTCTGAGACTACTAGTTGTTGAGCGCCAATAACTCGGCTGCTAAGCGTCGGGTTCATCCCAGCATCTATCATTGCATCGAACAAATCTGAAGGTTTGGCCGGTTCGAGGCCAACACGGTAACCAAGTTCGGAACTCAAGATCTCGATAACGCGATCTGTCGGTACCGCGCCAAATACGGTACTTGCAGGGATGTCAGCCCCTGAAGCCGCAGCTGCAACGGCGCCCCGTAATGATTCTGCCGCCTGCTCGCGGCTCACCAAACTCATTACTTTTGCTGGTTCGATGAGAACCAATGAATGATACTTAACAACCTGCTTGATATCTTCTTTCCAATCTTCAACCTGCCGTGGAAGATTAAGGATTCGAGTTTCACCAAACTCGCAGATCTTTGACTGAACAGCGTCAATCCAAGAAAGGTATTCGGTAGCGCTTCCAGAAAGGTCTTCGTTGATAATTTCCGGGCGTATGAGTAATCTTGTGGACGCAGATGCTGCAATTTCGATTTTCTCAACCAGTTCCTCACGATTCAGCGTGACAGCATCGATAACGACAAGGGGCTCAATGACCTCAATATCGGCCAAAGTTTGGGCGATATGGATTCGTGAGCCGAGATAAGTAACCTTCATCTTCAACTCTCCTGAAATTCTACAAGAAAAAGATTTCCAAAATTCGACGAGTTTTCTATAGCGGGTCCAATCGCTTCTCCGGTATCTGTAAACAATGAAATATCTGCCCCTGGGAGTGCTCTGTCACAGAGCATTTGAAGTTCCTCACGTGTCAGCGAAACGTTGTACTGGTCTACAAGGAACTGCTTTCGCTGGTCAGAACTCACGTATCTCAGTAGTGGACCGGTTCTTAACAGGTCAACAATGACGATTCGGCCACCAGGATTGAGTCGCTTGCGCAATTCAGCGCACCGTCGCATAGGGTCGTCCCATAAGGCAACACTCAACGAAGAAACAATGACATCAGCGCGCGGCACAGAAGGTGGAATGTTTTCTACGCTAGCCCGTACGAATCGAACCCTACTTGACGTCAAGGACTCAGCCATATGTATACCCGCCTTGTCTGGATCAACGCCGATGTAGCACCTGAAACTTTCCAACATCTCAGAAATCAATCCCTCACCACATCCCACGTCTAAAACTAGAGGAGGCGTATCTGTCACGAAATTATTAATCTGGGCAGCAGCGAAAGCAGAGTAGCGTGGCTCGACGGCCGCGTCATGCCGCCGAGCTACAGCAACAAGCGCGGGATCGAAGTACCATCGCCGTGCCCTGTTTATGACCTCCCCATCTCGCAATTCCTCCATCTTGGAGCCATTTAGGCATGTCATTACTCCTCCGTAGTCTCTCCGGATCCGGCTTCCTTTGAGTCTTTCGAAAAAGTTGAATTGACTGTCGCGAGACTCCCTTTCGTCGTTTTCTTTTTCTCTCGATATGGACCGATAAACCACCACAGAACCACTATGAATACAGCAACGACAACCCAATAGATTAACCAAAACGCATCTTGCAATCCGGTGACTAGAATTCCCGCACAAAGCAAGATAACGCTGATCAGCGAAGCCATACACACACGCTTCCAGGTTGACATTGCTTTCTCATAGCCGTCTGTTTCAGGATCAGATCCCTTCGAATCCGATTCTTCCGATTCTCCAAAACGACGAGCGAATCGCTTGTCTAGGGTTCGAATGATTGTCGGCCCAACTGCAATGGAATATCCGATATATAGAGCGGATAAACCGTGAGCGAAATTCGCCGACTCACCGGTACTTAGGTCGACGTAGGTAAGAACTAGTAGTACAAAATCAACGACGGGAGTGGCAATTAACAGCCCGGCCCCGATCCGGGGGGCCCTCAATGCATACCGAGTGAAAAGTCCACCGAGAAGTAGGATCCAGAACAAAACTTCGGCTACCACGATAGCTACAAGAATCAAGCGGCGATCTCCAAACTGTAAGTAGTTTTGAATTTGGGAAATAAGTTAGGCTGCGGGACGCCTGGCTTTGGGAAACCCAGACATCCCGCAGATAAGCCTTGGTTTAGCCACCGCAGCAGCAGCAGCACGGCAGGGTAGTGCAAGTGCAGCGAGCGGCGGTAGGCTCGAATGCTTGGACCTCGGACACAATCTTGGAGGAGCCAGTCGAAATTTCGGCCGGCAACGCGTTGATCAAACTGGACATTTATTTCATCTCCTTTTCAGGTTGACGATAGGACGGGCCCCAAAAGTATTTTTGGGATGGCTCCATCTATACCATCACCTGAAGCCTATGTCACTGCCCGAGAGGTGTTATTCGCTTTCAAGAGATAAAATGTCATTTTTCTGTAATATTCCGTTCACTTTAAGCAGAGGGAGATTACTACCATCCGAGGACGTTTGCGCTCGGTCCGTTTGGTTCCGATGAGCACGCTTCACATGAATCGACGCAGTATCGAATTCAAGAGGCTGGGCGGCCGTCTAGCGGGTGACGCCACGGTTTCCCAGGGGGGCTGACACAAAGCACGCCAGTTAACCGTCCTGCGGCGTTCGAAACTTCTGAACGTTCGAAACCTCTCAGGACATCAAGCCGTTGCACCTCTTTACCGAAGCTAACCAGCCCCAGACCAAGGGTAAAGTGTTTCCCCGCAACCCGCGCTGGTTCTCGGATGGGGTTCGGCCCCCAATCCCAGTGAAAAAGAACAGCACTATATCTCCTCGGGTGTCTTCAACGGGACAACCACAATAACGGCCATTGCACCATCTACGTCGCAACTCCTCAACTGCGTTACGGAGAGATGCCTCTCGGCATCTCCCGCCAGCGCGTCTACAAGATTTTGGCCGAGTTCAACATCGGCGGAGCTGAGGCGATCGCCCCGAAATCACGTGCGCCTCACACCCGTCCGCACGCCGTTCTTGCAGATCTGCGCAAACACATCATTGACATGCGCATACAACTCACCAAGGCTGGCTTCGACGCCGGCCCCGACTCCATCGCCTTCCACCTGGAGCGACAGGGCCTGCGAGTGCCGTCAACGTCGACGATCCGCCGGATCATCACCAACGCCGGGCTGGTAGCCCCGCAGCGGCGGAAAAAGCTCCGCAGCAGCTACATCCGCTTCGAAGCCGCCATGGTTAACGAGTGCTGGCAAGCCGACATCACCCACCTGTTCCTTAGCGACGGCACCAGGGTAGAAGTCCTCGACTTTCTCGACGACCACTCCCGCTACCTGCTGGGTGTCACCGCAAAAGCAGCCTTTACCGGGGTAGCAGTCGCCGCAGAACTACAACGCCTCGTTGAAACCTACAGCCCACCCGCATCCACGCTCACAGACAACGGCCTCGTTTTCACAGCCCGCATGGCCGGGCGCAAAGGCGGGCGAAACACCTTCGAAAAGGTCTTGACAGACCACCGCATCCAACAGAAAACGGCCGCCCAGGCCATCCATAAACCCAAGGTAAAATCGAACGATTCCACCAAACGCTCAAAAGATGGATCAAGGCCCGACCACCAGCCGAAACAATTGACCAGCTGCAGAAACAACTCAACGAATTCGCCGACTACTATAACACCCAGCGCCCGCACCGCTGCCTCGGACGCCACACACCGAAACGGCCTACACCCACGGCCCGAATGCCGAACCAAAAGCCACCCCCGCAGACGAATGGCGCACACGAAACGACATCGTCGCACCCAACGGCGAAGTCAGTATCCGCTACGCCGGCCGCCTGTATCACCTTGGAATCGGCCGAGCCTGCGTCGGCGGAAAAATCCTCATGGCCATCACCGACAACCACATCACCCAAAGAAACCGGCGAAATCATCACCGAGCACTACATCGACACACCCCGCGACACGCCGACACCAGACACACATTTTGTCGCTTAACCCGCGACCCACCCCTGCAATAAGAAACAAAACCGGCGCCCCGAAAAAATAAGCCGGTGTGTCCATCATGTCGCGACGGAGGACAAAAGTGGAGCTAAGGGGAATCGAACCCCTGACCTTCGCATTGCGAACGCGACGCTCTACCAACTGAGCTATAGCCCCTCGCGCTTAGCGCATAGATGACCTTACTCCTGCCCCGCCAGAAGACTAAACCGGCTGCTCAGCGCGGCTAGCTGGCGCGGGCGGCGGAGCTTTCGGTGGTGTGCTCGTACGGCTCGCCGGCGTAGGCGGGCAGGTCCGCGAAGTCGGGGCTTTCGTCGTCACGCTCCACCATCACCGCCCCCGGGGGTCGGCGAAAGGGCGAGGCGGAGGCCGGGCTGTCCGCCGTGGCCACGCCCATCCTGGCGCGCCGCAGCTGGCGGACGCGGCGCGCGTGCAACGCGCGCTCCTCGCGCACCACGCGGCGCAGAGCCACCATGAACCACAGGGTCAGGGCAATCGCCACGGCTGGGAGCAGCCAGACCCACCCGCCGGCGACGACGGCGCCCACGACGGCGATGACGTCGGCGACGATCAGGCCGGCCAGGGTGCGCTGGCGCCTCTGGAAACGGTCAGCCTTGGTGGCCTGCTCGCGCTCGGGGTCCCACCCGCCGCGGCCGCGTCGGGTGCGGGCGAACTCGATGTCCTCGTCCGTGAGATCGGCCTCCTGCGAGATCGCCACCAACTCCCCGGCGGGTTCCGTCGCCCCTTCTCCCGATTCGGGCCTGCCAACGCCGGTGTCGGCCGCAACGGCGGCGTAACCGTAGTCCTCGGGCGAGATGTACGATTCCTCCACCTCGTAGGGGCCGATCTCGTCGTCCTCCTCCTGCAGCAGCGAGTAGGCGGTCGATCCGGCCTCCTCGTCCTGCACCGGGGCCGCTTCGGGGGCCACGTCGCGCTCCTGCGCGGACTCCTCCGCCTCGGCGGCGTCGGCGACCACCTCGCCCTCGAGGGGCTCGTCACGACGGGTGAAGAACCCGCGCACCGACAGGCCCTTCTCCTTCTCCGGGTCGTTATCCTCGACCTCGACGACCTCGTAGTCCTCGGTGTCCTCGCTAAAGCGGTGCACGTCCGCCCGGGTGAGCTTCGGGCGGCGGCGGCCGGGCACGGGTGCGGTGCCCCCGGAGTGGAGCACTCGAGTCTCGTCGTAGCCATCGCCCGAGCGGCGGATCGGTGTGTTATTGCCCATCACCATCGGGGCGAGGACGATCACCCACACGACGATGATCAAGACGACGATCAGGCTGAGGCTGCCCATGGGCTGGCCACCTTTCTGCGGACATTTGGCGGACGGAGCTAAAGATCACTTCTACGCTATCGGCCGTGGCCGCATCCCCCGTGCAGGCACGCCGCAGGGAGCACCCGAAAAACGCCCCTCAGGCGGGTCGCGCTCTGCCCGAGGCGATGAGCCACCGGGCCGCGCTTTCCGGGTAGTCCTCCTTGTTCAGAGCAACGAAGTGGTGGTCGCGCCACTGGCCGTCGATATGCAAATTGCGCCGCAGGTAGCCCTCCTCGCGGTAGCCGTTCGCGGCGAGGACCCGGCCGGAGGCAGGGTTCGACGGCAGGTACGTCGCGGTCACACGATGCATGCCGACGCGCCCGAAGGCGTGGTCGGTGCCAAGCGCGCAGGCGGCGGTGGCGACGCCGTGGCCCATGTGCGCGGAGTGCACCCAGTACCCGATCCAGCACTCGCTGACGGACCCGTGCTGGATGTTGCCCAGCGTCACCTGGCCGGCGAACGCGCCGTCGACGTCGATGGCGAAGGGGACGACGGTGCCGTCGGCAGCCGCCGCGCGGAGGTTCGCCCAGGTGCGCCGCCACGCGGCGGGGCTGTGGGCCTCGTCCCATGTGCCGGGCACGGACGGCTCGACGGGCTTGAGCCAGGCTTCGTCGATGCGCCTTGTCTCGGACCACGCGCGCCCGTCGCGGCCCCGCAGAGGGCGTAAGCTCACCCGCGGCCCGGCGGGGAGCGCGAGCGCGGGCGTCGATTCAGGCCAGCCAGGGTGATACGGGCTGGCCGCCGTTAAGAAACGCAACATCGCCGGGTCAGGACCGCTGCTGGAGGAAGACGACGTCAACGACGTCGCCCGGGCGGATGTCGGTGACCTCCTCGGGGATCTCGATCATCGCGTTGGCGTCGGCGAAACCCGCGAGCAGGTGCGCCGGGCCCCCGCCCGGGCCGCCGAGGCCTTGGACGAGGTAGTCGCCCGTCTCCGCGTCGCGCATGAGGCGGGCGCGGATGAAACCGCGCCGGCCCGGGATGGACTGGATGGGCCCAAGCGATCGGGCGTGGACGGCGCGGCGCGCGGGGGTGCGCTTGCCCAGGGACTGCCGAATGGCAGGCCGGACGATGGTCTCGAAGATCACCAGCGCACTCACCGGATTCGACGGGAGCAAAAACACGGGGACACGATCCTCCCCAACCAGCCCGAAGCCCTGCACCGAGCCGGGATGCATGGCCACTCGGGTGACGTCAATTTCCCCGAGGCCGCCAAGAACTTCTTGGACGGCGTCCGCGCCGCTGCCTCCGACCGCCCCGGCGATAACCAACAGCTCACTGCGTGCAACTTGGTTCGCGATCGTCTCTTTCAACCGCCTCGGCTCGGCGTTGATGATGCCCACCCGCTGTACGTCCGCCCCGGCCTCTCTGGCGGCGGCGGCGAGAGCGTAGGAGGTCACATCGTAGACCTGGCCCAAGCCGGGGTCGCGACCGATCTCGACAAGCTCGAGGCCGTAGGCCATGACCGCCACTCGGGGCCGCGGGTAGACGAGGACCTTGTCGCGCCCCGTCGCAGCCAGCAGCCCGATCTGCGCCGGCCCGAGCACCGCTCCGGCGCTGACGGCCACGTCGCCGGGCTGGATATCGGCGCCCTCTCGGCGCACGAAGTCCCCCGTGCTCACGGAGCGCAGCGCACTGACGCGCTTGCAGCCCCGGTCGCTCCACTCGAGGGGCAGGACGGCGTCGGCCAGCGTGGGAAGGGGCGCGCCCGTGGCCACGCGCACGGCCTGCCTGGGCTGCAAACGCAGCGGCTTCTGCGAACCTGCAGCGACCTCACCGACGACGGGAAGGGACGCGTCGACTGGGCCGGGGTCCTCCCGTGAACCGAGAGCGACACCCCCGCCGACGTCGACGGCGCGCACCGCGTAGCCGTCGACTGCGGCCTGCGAAAAGCCCGGCAGCGAACGCGTCGCGGCGACCTCCTCCGCGCACATGAGCCCGAGGGCGTCGGCGATGGTCACGCGGATGGGGTCGGGCGCCGCGGCGGCATCGATCACCATCGCGAGCTGGTCGTCAACGCTGCGCATAGATGTCCACTGCCCCTTTCCGCGGCACATTCCACATCAGTCCGAATCAGTTGGGCTTAATCTACCCTTGGTCGCCCACCACGTGGGGGTTCTCCGCCTCGAACTCGTCGATGATCTTCTTGATCGCGGTATACAGCGCCGGCCCGTACTTCTCGTTGCGCAGTCCAAAGTCGACGTTGGCGGGGATGTAGCCGCCCGGGTTGCCAAGGTCGTGACGCTTGCCCTCGTGGACGACGACGTGGACGGGGTGGCCCTCGTCGATCATGAGCGCGATGGCGTCCGTCAGCTGCAGCTCGCCGCCCGCACCCGGGGTGATGCGGCGCAGGGCGTCGAAGATGGCGCGGTCGAGCAGGTAGCGCCCCGCCGCCACGAGCGTGGAGGGCGCGTCCTCGGGCGCCGGCTTTTCCACCATGCCGCGCACGCGCTTGACCTCGAAGCCGTCGAAGCCGGACGCCTCGTGCTCTGTCAGGTCTTCGACATCGAAGACGCCGTAATTAAATACCTCGTCGCGCCGCACGTTAAAGGCGCACAGCACGGAGCCGCCGAGTTCGGCGCGCACCTGCGCCATCTTCTCCATCACGCCGGTGGGCAGCACGAGATCGTCCGGCAGCATGACGGCCACTGCGTCCTCGCCCTCACCCAGCGCGCTTTCCGCGCACCCGACCGCGTGCCCAAGGCCGAGGGGCCGCTCCTGCTCCACGGCGACGGCCTCGATGAGGTTCGCGGCGCGGGAGACCTTCTCCACCTCGGCGGTCTTCCCGCGCGCCTGAAGCGTCTCGCGCAGCTGCTCAAAGGAGCCAAAGTGCCGCATAATCTCCTGCTTCTCGGGGGCAGTGACCACCACCAGCTGCTGCGCACCCAGCTGCGCCGCCTCGCTCGCGATCAGCTCGATGCCCGGGGTGTCCACCACCGGCAGCAGCTCCTTGGGCACTGTCTTCGTCGCAGGCAAAAAGCGGGTCCCCATCCCGGCAGCGGGCACAACGACCGTTTTGACGCCCTGCACCGGGCTCGGATTGGAATTCTGCATAATGCTCGACCTTACCCGCCCCCGCCTCCCCATCCGCTCTTTGACTCCTGTGCGACAATGGTGGTCATGAGCACAAAGCAGACCGTGCGTGAGCAGCGCATTGCTTATCGACGTTCCCTCCGCGCCTCCCCCGACACTAAAACGCAGCTGGACGCAGCCCTCGCCCGCAACGCCGCCGCCTTCCTGCGCGAGCGCGGCGCAACGGGCAACGTCGCGGCCTACTTCCCCCTCCCCTCCGAGCCGGGCGGCGAGGCCCTCCTGCCGGCGCTCGCCGAGGTCTGCCGCGCCGTCTTCCTCCCCATCTCGCTGCCGGACGGGGTGCTCGCCTGGGCCGTCTACGACGGCGCCACGTCGACCGAGGGCGCGCTGGGGATTTCCGAGCCGACCGGGGCCCGGTTCACATCGGCCGTCTTGCGCTCCTGCGATGTGGTGCTTGCGCCGGCTCTTGCCGTCGATACGCACGGCATGCGGCTGGGCAAGGGCGCGGGCTACTACGACCGAGCCCTCGACGGCCTCGCCGTGCCCGTCGCGGCGCTGGTCTACGACAACGATGTCCTCGACCATGTCCCCCACGACGCGCACGACGTCCCGGTCGCCGCGGCGATCACCCCGAGAGGCGTACTCAACTTTTCAGGGAACCCCGACGCCGCCCGCCCCGTCTAAGGGGGTATGAAGCTTGTCCACGAGCTGCGGACCCCCAGCCACCGCCGCAGCGTGCTCATCCGGCGCGTCCTCGCCCTCGCCTTGGTGGTGGCCGCGGTATTCAGCGCTGCCTCGACGCGTGCGCGTGAGCCGGAGGTCCTCGTCTTCGCTCGTGACGTTGCCGCGGGCACTGTCGTCAGCAGCGAAGACGTCGAGCTTCGCCGTCTGCCCGCCTCGGCCGTCCCCGCGACCGCGCTCGGCGCCGTAGCAGACGCCGAAGGCACAACACTGGCCGCCGGCGCGGCGGCGGGGGAAGTGGTGACGCACACGCGCCTCGTCGGCCCGGAGCTGAGCCGTAGCCTCGCCCCCGAGGGCGACTACACGATGGTCCCTGTCGTCCTCGCCGAGCCGGAGATCGTGCCGCTTTTGCACCACGGGGCGCACGTCAGGGTGATCACGCTGGCCCCGGAGACGGGGGCGGCGGTGACGGTGGCGTCGGGGGCGCGGGTCGTGCTCGCCAGCACGGAGGCTGCCGAACCCAGCGTGTTGCTTCTACTGCGCGCCGAGGAGGCTGCCGCCGTCGCGGCCTCGTCCCTCGCGGCACCGTTGACGGTCGTGCTGGAAGCCCCGCCGCCCTGACGCTTTCCTCGCGGCGGCCACATCGTTATCGTGGGCGTGGTCCGCAATCCACGACTGCACGCCGGCCTCGGCGTCATGAAAAGGAGAGACATGCTCACAGGCTTTCGGGACTTCATCCTGCGCGGCAACGTTGTCGATCTCGCCGTCGGTGTCGTCATCGGCTCCGCGTTCACCGCGATCGTCACCGCGTTTTCGGACTCGATCATTAACCCCCTGCTCAACGTCTTCGGCGGCGCCGAAGTCGGGGGCTTGAAGCTGACGATCCTGCCTGGCCGCGACGACACCGCCCTCGACTTCGGGATGCTGCTGACGGCGATCATCAACTTCCTGCTCATCGCCGCCGTCGTCTACTTCCTCATCGTCACCCCGATGAATAAGCTGGATCAGCTGCAAAAACGCCACCGCGGCGTCGAGGAGACGGCCCCGGCCCCGACCGATACGGAGCTGCTCACCGAGATCCGTGACCTCCTCGCGGCCCAGGCTCCGCAGGGTCAGAGCCCGCAGGGCACCAGCGGCGCCACGGACACCGACACCCCCGGCGCGCCTCGGTAGGGCGCCTCACGCCCTAGTCGCCCCCGTAATGCGGGGGCTTTTCCTGTGTGTAGAACTCTTCGTCGAGCTGCTCTGCGCCCGGCTCGTCTCCCTCCTCGGGGCGCGCCGTCGGCGTGTCCGCGTCCCGGTCGTAGTCCACGTCCGCTCGGCGCGTCGCCCTCCTGCGGGGGCGCCTCACTGGAGGCTGTACCGGTTGAGCTCCCCGACCAAGTGCGTGACCAGCGGAGCGCAGGTGGAAATCCCGTCGCGGATCGCCTGGCGCGAGGGGGCGAGGTTGACCACGACGGTGGAGCCTGACACGCCGCAGATCCCGCGCGAGGTGCACGCGTCCACGGCACCGCACGCCTGGCCCGACGAACGAATGGCCTGTCCCACGCCGGGCACGAGCTTGTCGATGACGCTGCGCGTCGCCTCCGGCGTCTTGTCCCGGGGGCCTACTCCGGTTCCGCCGAGGGTGAGCACGAGGTCGGCGCCCCCGACGACGCCCGTCTCGATGGCCTTGCGGATATCGGACTTCTTCGATTTCACTCGCACGACCCCGTCAACGGTGAAGCCGAACTCGCCGAGGAGCTCGCACACGAGGCGGTCCGTGTCGTCACCCTCGACCTCGAAGCGGTGGTCGGAGACCAGCACGACGAGCGCGCGGGGCAGGATGGGATCCTCCTCCAGCTCCGCCGCGAGAAGGACCGCCTCGTCCGGGTCACTCAACTCGTACTTGTCCAGCGCTTCCAACGCGTCCGTCATGGTGTTCTCCTTTGGTGTGCACGGGGGCGTGCGGGGCAAGCGACATATGTCTGTTCCGCTATGAACTTACTCCGAACTCAGCGTTACCTCTACCGTTTCAGTCGCCTCGCTTCCGGGGCGGCGAACCTCCAGCTCAACGGTCTCACCGAAGTCGCGGGAGCGCGTTGCAGCGATGAGTGCGTCGGCGGTATCGATGGGGCGCTCCCCCAGCCGCGTGATCACGTCGCCCGCCTCGAGGCCGGCCTCGTCCGCGGGGCTTCCCGGTTCGACGCCCGCCACGAACGCGCCGCCCCCGGTGTTGCGGATGTCCACCTGCACGCCGAGCATCGGCTGCGTGGCCTCCCCCGTCTCGATGAGCTGCTGCGCGACGCGCTTGGCAAAGTTCGAGGGGATTGCGAAGCCGAGGCCGATCGAGCCGGACTCGCCGCCCATGCCCGTCGACAGCGACGCGATGACGGAGTTCATTCCCACGAGGTTGCCGTTCATGTCTACCAGCGGGCCGCCGGAGTTGCCGGGGTTGATCGCGGCGTCGGTCTGGATGCCGTCCATCAGCGAGCTTTCGGTAAAGCCCTGCGCCGCGCGCACCGGCCGGTTGAGGGCGGAGACGATGCCGCTGGTCACGGTGGCCGACAGGCCGAGCGGGGAGCCGACGGCCACGACGTCCTGGCCGACCTTCAGGTCGTCGGAGTCGCCGAAGTTGATAACGGGAAGATTGGCGGCGTCGTCAATCTTGACCACGCCGATGTCGGTGTCCACGTCGGAGGCGACGAAGGTGGCGCTGTGGCGGGAGCCGTCGTTAAGCGTGGCGACGATCTCGGCGGCCCCGTCCTCGGCGGCCGAGATGACGTGGTGGTTGGTCAGCACGTAGCCGTCGGAGGAGATGATGGAACCGGAGCCCTCGGCCACGCCTGCTCGCCCGGCGACCTCGAGAGAGACGACGGCCGGCAAAACCGCGGCCGCGACCTCTTCGACCGAGCCCTCGGGGGCCTGCGTCTCGTTTGGCACGCTGTCGGCTTGAAGGGCGTTGTAGGCCTCGGCCTGCGAATTGTTCGTGGCAAAGACGCCGCCCGCGTACCCGGCGCCCGCGCCGACCAGCAACGCGGTCACGAGCGCGATGGCGACTACGCCGCCGGTTCCGGGCCCCGTGCGGCGGTTCTTTTCGGCGGGCGCAGAGGCGGGGGGCTGGTTCACGACCGGCTGCTCGGAGGTGATGTCGGTGTCAGCGGGCCGACGCTCCGGCTCGTATGGCTGCGGCGGCATGTCATTATTCATGAGTCGCTATTATTCCCGCCGCATCTGGTTGGCGTCTACCGGTCCCAACAGGGCGTCCGTAACGTTTCCTGTGCCTTCACTGTGCGGCGCGCACCCCGGCAGGCCGCCAGCCGGGCAGCACCACGCGCATACGCGCGCCCCCGTCTGCGGACTCCCCCGCTTCGATCGAGCCGCCGTGCCGCTCCACCACGTGCTTCACAATGGCGAGGCCGAGTCCCGACCCCGGCATCGCCCGACCTTCCGGAGAACGGTAAAAACGCTCGAAGACGACCTCGCGCTCGTCCTCCGGGATCCCCGGGCCCGAGTCATCCACCGTGAGCACGGCCTTTGTACGCCCCGCTTCGAGGCGCACGCGCACTGTGCTGCCCTCCGGGGACCACTTCGCTGCGTTATCGAGGAGGTTGACGGGCATGCGCGCCAGCTCTTGCCGGTCTCCTTGGGTCATCCACGGGTCAAGGTGGGCGTCGAAGGACACGTCGAGGCGGCGCCTGCGCACCCGCTCGAGCGCTCGCTGGACGACCTCGTCGATGCGCACGGGCTGCGCTTGCCGTGGCGCTTCATCCTCGCGGGCGAGGTCGATGAGGTCGCCAATGAGCGACGACATCTCCTCCAGCTGCGCTATGACGTCGCGCTCCAAGGCGTCCTTTTCCTGCGGCGGCAGGTGCTCCATTTGACCGGTCCGGCTGGCCATCATGAGCAGCTCGATGTTGGTACGCATCGAGGTCAGCGGCGTCTTCAGCTCGTGGCCGGCGTCGACGACGAGCCGCGCCTGGCGCCGCCGCGACTCCGCCAACGACTCCATCATTCCGTTAAAAGCCGAGTTCAGGCGCGCCAGTTCGTCGTCGCCTTCGACCCGAATCTCGGCCAAGTCTTCCGTCTTGCGCACGTGCTCGACCGCGCTTTCGAGGCGCCGGATCGGCCGCATACTCGCGCGGCCGACAAGTTCGCCGACCGCCCGGCTGAGCACCAGCGCGAGGCCGACGACGATGGCGAAAATGATGCCAAGATCGCGCAGGAGGCGCTTGTCGGGGTCGGGACTTTGCGCGAGGGCGATGGCCCTGCCACGGGAGCCGCGCTTGACCACCACACGCTCGCCTCCCACCTCGCGCACGGACGTTTCCACCCCGTACTCGTCCGGCTCGAAGTCTCCGCCGACGGGCACCGGGTCGCCGATATACGCGTCGGAGCCCGGGAAAATGTAGGAGGCCCGCACGTCCGGGTTGAAACGCTTAAAGGACGACAGGTTGCGCGCCATCTGCTCAGCGTCAGTAGTACTTTCCATGTCCGCCAGCAGAACGTTGGCTTTCGTCTCCAGCTCTCTATCCGTGCTCACGTTGATCGAGTGCTGCGCGATACCGTAGCTGGAAATGGTGGCGCCGCCGACGACGAGGACCGCGACCAAGAGCGTCATCAAGGCACGCAGTGCGGGGTCGGCGTTCGGCGCGAGGCCCCGGAAAAATGCAGGGCCCGATTGTGTCACGGGGCGGACTCCCGAAGGACGTACCCGACGCCGCGCACGGTGTGGATCAGCCGATCCTCCCCTCCCGCTTCCGTCTTGCGGCGCAGGTAGCCGATGTAGACCTCGAGCGCGTTACCCGAGGTGGGGAAATCGTAGCCCCAGACCTCCTCGAGGATGTCCTGGCGGGACAGCACCTGGCGGGGGTTTTCCAGGAAGTACTGCAGCAAGGAGAACTCAGTGCGCGTCAGCGAGATGGGCCGTTCCCCGCGGCGCACCTCGCGCGTGTCGGTGTGCAGCTCCAAGTCCTCGAACTGCAGGTTCTTGCTCGCGCGCCGGCCGCCAGAGACGGCATCAAGGTTGGCGCGGCGCAGCAGCGAGCGCATGCGGGCGAGAAGCTCCTCGAGGGCGAACGGTTTGGCAAGGTAGTCGTCGGCGCCCGCGTCAAGCCCCGCGACCCTGTCGGCGACTCCGTCGCGGGCCGTCAGCATAAGAATCGGCTTTTCGTAGCCCGTGGAGCGCAGGTTACGGCACACGCTCAGCCCGTCGAGCTTGGGCATCATCACGTCGAGAATGGTGAGATCGGGCTGCTCATGACGGATCGTCGCGAGCGCCTGCTCCCCGTCCTCCGCGAGCACGACGTCGTACCCATTAAAAATGAGTGAGCGGCGGAGGGACTCCCGCACCGCCTGCTCATCATCCACCACTAGAATTTTCATGTGTCCATTATGACGTATGCGTCTCGCATTCGGTCATTTGGGGCATAATTATCTGCGCATATAAAAACCGGGCAGCCCGACGGCTGCCCGGTTGCTGCGCAGGGCGCGAGAGTTTTAGAACTGCTCGACGTCGATAAGCCCTGCCTTGGCCGCCTTCACCAGACGGCGCGGGATGCGCACCTCCTGGCCGTCAATCTTGACGGTCTGCAGCTCAGGGTTGTTGGCCTTCCACTGCGAGCGGCGGGAGTGCGTGTTCGCACGGGACTTGCGGAACTTGGGGGTTGCCATGTCGTGTTCTCCTCCTTCGGCCTGATCGTGTTAGTTCGCGGACTTCTTCTTGCGGCGCGCCATGCCACCGAAGCGCTTGTTGAACTTCTCAACACGCCCAGCGGTGTCCATGAGACGCTGCGCACCGGTCCAGAACGGGTGGGACTCGGAGGTCACGTCGACGACGACGAGCGGGTACTCGTTGCCGTCCTCCCACGTATCCGTGCGCTCGGAGGTCATGGTGGAACGGGTCAGGAACTTGTGGCCGGTGTTACCGTCCTGAATGATCACCGGGTGGTAATCCGGGTGGATCTCATTCTTCATAGCGGATTCGTCTCCCTCAGGATTGAACTTCGGGTCGGTTCCGGCCGCTAGCCGGATCGTGCCCGAGTTGGGTGCGAAAATGGTCCTTCACCCGACTTTCGCCGGGCAACCTGCAACATCTTACAGCTCAGAGCCCTATACACCTAATTTCGCGCGACCGCTTTTCGACGCCACAGCAGCGCCGCCCCGAGCACAGCCTGGGCGGCCCCGCGGACGACCCACGCCCGGGCACGGAACGCGATGGGATAGGCCGCCGTGAGCAGCGCGATGGTGAGGTGCATGCCACCGTGGGTGCCCGCCGCCCACCAGAAGGACCCGAAGGTGTACACCTCCCCGGCAGCCAAAAGAGACATGCCGAAGGGAACGGCGAGGAAGGCTAGGTGGTCAAGCGCCGTGCGCTGGCCGCCCGAGGACCACAGGTGAGCGAGGGTGAACGCCGCCGTGGTCCACGCGACCGTCAGGAAGGGCCACGGGCGGGTGACGCCGAAAAGCCAGCCCCGGTAGACCAGTTCCTCGGGTATTGCCTGCAGCAGGTACGACCGTACGAGGACCCAGATCAGCAGGATTGCCACGGGGCCTGCGCTTGCCGCTTCCCCGACCCCCTGGGGCAGTGATTCCGCCGGCCCGCCGACTGCGCCGAGGAGCAGCCACGCCGCCGCGACAGGAACGGCCGCGATGGCGGTTCCTCCTGCGATCCCCCGGGGGTTTCGGAAAACTCATTGACCACTACTAACGCGGCCTCGTTTTAGCTTTAGTTCCACGGCCTTCGGTGTTTAGTTCCAAATCGATCCTAGCCGGCACCCGAAAGTAGTCCCCACGCAGCGGAAACCGTTTTGGACATCGGTATGAAAGATCCACGCATATGGATAGCCATGCGTTCCCTTTGCTGTATTCTCGACGGGTCGCATGCAACCCTCGTGCAAGGCAAGAAAGCTCACGCGTGAATAACTCCGCGCCAGTGTCGCTGCGGGAGCGTTGAGACAACCCCCCGACGTGAGTGTCCGTCCGCCACTCGGCGCGCCAGCAAACCCTGCTTCGGCTGCACGGAAATTCCATTACCCAAAGCATGAAACCCGGCGTGACCCCACTGACTAATCCGGCTTATCGCGCATAATCTGTTGGTATGTTCACCTCGCTGCACCGCGCGCTCGGTCTTCCTGCTGGCCCTATCACCGACGAGATGATCACCCAGGCTGTGGAAAATAACGTCCCGGAGTCAGAAGACCTGGACTTCAAACAGTCGCTGCCATTGAAAGAGTCGTTGGTGCAGTCGGACGTTAAGAAGGACTTGGCGGCTATGGCTAACTACGGCGGTGGCGTGATCATCTACGGAGTCACCGACTCGGACAGTCGTGCCGGAACACGCCTCGACACCGGTGCTGTAGATGACAACTACATCCAGGCCTATCAGCGCGTCGCGTATAACCACATCACGCCACCGCTGCACAATGTCGAAATCGTGCCCCTCGTCTCGGGCGACGGCACGCATGCCGTAGCGGTTATCGTCCCGGCAAGCCAGCAGGTTCCGCACATGCTGATTGGTAAAGACAAGAAATTCAACGTTCCGATCCGCCACGGGGCTGACACCGACTGGCTTTCCGAATCAGAAATCGCCCGCCTTTACCAGCAGCGCTTCAGCGCCGCTAAGCAGCGTCGCGAGCTGCTCACTGAGCTCTACGAGCGCACAAAGCAGCTCGCATCTCACTCGGGGTTTTGGGCGGTCGGCGTAGCGAGACCCGTGACGAGAACCGTGACAGCGCCCATGGAAAGCCAAGACGTGAGCCAGTTCGCAAAACGGTTGGTGAACCAGAAGGAGAATCTCTGGGACTACAGCAGGTCGGAAACACCCTTTGGTGCGTACTGCGCAAACGTGTATCCGCGCCGTGGGTTCCGTAGTTGGCGCTATCTGCTTCCCTCGAAAGAAGGCGGTCACCCGGAGTCGTACCTCGCTTTCCATGACGACGGGGCAGTCTCGGCGCTGGTGAACCTTCCCGCCCAGGAAGAGGGAAACTCGATACACGCATTCTTCGTCGAGGCATTCATTGCGGATCTCATGCTCGCCGCCCGTGGGATGAGCAGAAAGCATGGTAGTCCGGAACACGACCTCCGGGTTGGAATCGAGTGGGAGGGCAGTGAGCCGCTGCGTTTGCACCGGTCGCACGAACTAGGAGCGTTCGATCCGCTTCCCGTCACGAAATTCGTTCCGGTGGAGGCGACGGTGGACCTTTCGAGCGATGGCACGTTTTTCGACAACGCCGAGGCAATTGCAGAGGACTGCCTCAACCAGGCGGGTATTCGTGGTTCGAAGATAATTCCGAGGGGGCGAAACACCGGTGCGCTCAGCGACTGAGCGGCCGATTATGTCAATTCAGACCGTGCGCCACACGCTGGTAACGACGAACGCAAGAACCTGCGCGGTGACCGGCTCGGAGCCGTTTTGGCAGCACTGGTTGGCCGGTCTCGCGTGGCAGAGGTATTTGACTTGGCAGCAGGTGCAGCAGGATTGGCCGGATATGGACAGCGGGTCACTACAACAGTTAGTCAAATAGAGGGTCTTGTCCGTGATTGATCACGTTGTGGACTTTCGTGATGGAGTAGGCCGACTTCGCTTCGCCGTTGGGCTGTACGGTTCGAATTTCGCGTCGCCGCACAAGCAGCCTCGTCTGGGCATTGACAAGGATTCCCTCCTTCTTCACTTGCGCCAGAAAGTCCTCGTCAAGCACTTTCGCGTTGAATTTCTGATCACCGGACTTAAACGTCCACATGCGACGGGAGTCTCCGAGTTGGACTGTCTCAACGAGCACCTCCAAGTCGAGTGTTTCGTCTTTTTCACGGGTGTCTGAGGTGACCGAAAAGTAGCCACGATCATTCTCGTCGACCTGTTCGACAACTACACCAGACGGATCTTGGATCTGCATGAGGTCGTACTCGAGGTCTTCTAACGGCTTGGTGGCATGGCTGGTCGCGGTGAGGAATTGAGCGTTTCCGGAAATGTTGTAGATAACCGTCGGCACCTGTGTCTCATCACCGTCGGCAGTCTTAATTGTCGTTGTGTCGCCGTCGCGTTTGGTCTTATGCTCGCGGCCACCGATCCACTTCACTAACCCGACCGCGCCACCGAGAATCGCTACAAATCCACTGGCATTGACGAAGGCCGTCGCGTCCGGGGTGTTGAATAGCCCCACAAATTGCCCGTAAAGGTGCTCCAAAGGGGGAAGTACGGCCTCGAGGTCGATCACAAAAGACCCGGCTTCGAGGGCATTGACCTTGACCTGAAGTGTGTGCGTATCTTCCGGGTGCATCACCCTGTAGGCGACACGCCCCATCTCGCTGAGCCCCATGAGGGCCTCCGCAAGGTGAGCGGCATCCATCTCGTGGTATTCAGGGTTTGTACCCTGATACTTGATCCGGAAACTCGCGTCTGACATGCGTGAGAGCTTAGACGAATAAGCCCGGCCGCGCCGCGTTTAACCCTCCAAAGTGAGGAGAGAAAGACGGCCTCAGGATTCGATAAAATTCACCGCATGTCGTCTCTCCGAACCGACCCTCGAAGAGCTCCTCGCAGCGTAACCTGTTCTGTGAGAAGAACTCCGCGACAAGCCAAGCAGTGGGCGGACGCTTCCGTCGACCCGTTTCAGAGCACCTCGGGGTTACTCATGGTGGTCCATGCGGAAAAACACTACCAGTAGGAGATGTATCACCGACGCGAGGCGAGTGCCAGTCGGTGTTCGGCCAGCTCAACAAGGGTGTGTCGCGTAGAAGCAAACTGAGGAACTCATGCGGAGTCGTCTTGGCGACTCGACTGTCAATCTCATGCGTGGCTGGGAACGTAATCTGCTCATCGTGGCCGCATAATGTAGTGCGTGATTTCGACCGATGTCGCGGAATGCTATTGACCTGCGAGAACATCCGATCTTAGCCCGAAATAGGGCCTACTCGCGCGCTATGCGAAAACAAATTCGTATCGGCATCAAACCTTGGTTTTACCACTGGCACTCTTGACTTCCAGCGGGCGAGGATGTCATGCGAGCGGCTTCTGCATTGCAACAATATCAATTCTTTCGAGCGCCCAGTCGCCTCTGCCACACTGGCACGAAACCCGCCCCGGCACTCGGCTTGCTTTCCGAGACGGTTCGATACGCTTATTCCAGCAACAGAGAGGACCCCATGTCACGACTCACGCCCTCGCCTTATCGACGCTAGTTTCGCCTTAAACTCAGCCGATCCAGCATCAATCATACGATGCTGCATTTGCTTGTTGCGGTCGTTTTGGAGGGCTATCCGGCTTCGTTTGTCCTCCCTGTACGCAGAGAAAGAACCATGATGTAGGAGTGAGCTCGGGTAACACTTTGTGTTGCGGTCAAGGTCATTCGTCCAAATCACGCTGTTCGACACGATGTTTTGCTGGCCGGTGAAAAGCGTGTTGGCTAGGTCAACGGACCACTCAAACTGCACCTCATTCGCAAAATGGTACTTTCCGAGCCGCGACAGCAACGCACAGGTCCAATCCGCAAGTTGGATTGTCCCGTAGAGATAGCTATCTGCTTGTATAGGGACTTCAATGATCTGCCGCGTTTCGGGGTGCCCAGAGTAGATTGTACGGCCAGCGGTTGACACTGCACGCTCTCGGTTATCAGTCTCAGTGGCGTCCATGATGACGAGCATTTCTTCCTGCTGGTCATTTGCGAGTCTTCCAAGCCTCTTAAGCGATTGGATCAGACAATGTTCCTCACGCTCCTGTGACTTTTCCCTGGTGACACTGACGGGACCTATTGGCTTTTCTTGCCCAAAGAAGAACACTTTGCCGTTCAGCTGAAAAAGCCGCCGATAAATCCTTCCAAGCGCAGGGGCTATCTCAGACCCAAACTTGTCCATATTCTTGGTTGTGAGGAGGGCGGAACCCTTCTTTTCCCACCTACGGGGGTGACACCCAGATTGCTCAATCTCCCAAGCGAGCAATTTTTCCTTGATGTGCTCGAAGTAGCCGCCTAACTCACGAACCTTGTCAGACTCGATAACGTAGCCGCCATAGCCAAAAAGAGGATGCGTGTTGTACTTCTTGTGGTCTTTGTCCACGTAGGGACCCTGGTGACCAAACTCGTCAAGATAGGCAATTAACATGATCGTTTTAATGGGCGCGGCGGCAACCGAGGAGGTTGCCGCCGGAATTAGCGCGGTACGTGTGTCTCAACGCCGCCACTGAGATGTAGTGTACCGGATTTACTCCCAATAACAAGCCGTTCGCCATTGGCAACTTCAAGTCTTCCGCGTTCCGCCTTTAAAGTCGAAGCGTCTCACGCCCCGGGATTCGACTTCCGCTTCAAGTCCTCCCACGACTCGGAGGAACGAATGTCTGACTCGTAGGCAATGACGTAGCCCCACTTCTGGCCGACGAAGTCCTCCTCGCCGAGCAGTTCCCGGACGAGCACCCGGGCCGCGGCTCGTTTCGCTTGTACCGTTTCGTCGTCTCGGCCCTTGTCGGCCTTGCCTTCGATAATCCACATCGTGCCGTCGGAGTCCTGGGCGACGAAGTCGGGGTAGTAAGTGTCTCGGGTGGTGTACATGATCGACGCGCCGTCGGCTGAGTAGAGGCGCTTCCACCACACAATGTCCGAGGTGTAGTTCAGCAAAAGGGCGAGCAAGTATTCTCCGCCCCACGAGTCGAAACTCGCAGCGGGAAACAGTCCGCGGTTCCAGCCGTCGTAGAACTCGCGGGGCTTGAACTTCGCCTGCTGGTCTTTGGAGAGTTGCTGGAGCACTTCTTTGCCAAACGGCAAGGTTACGACCTGGTCAATTGGCAGTTTGACCGGAACGATAGTCGTTTCGGTTTGCAGGCTGCTGGCGTGTTCCTTAGCCTTTTCATTGACTAAAGCGACGAGCTCGTCTACCGCGGACTGCTTTGCCTTCTCCGTCCATTGGTCGATACCGGCGGTCGCCATGAATGTCGGAAGGACGTATTGGGCTAGTGTGATCGCGTTCTTTTTGTCCTGGGTGACAACCCCGAGACCGAATACGCGTCGGGTGAGTTCGCCGACGACGGCGTCTTCTGCCACGGGAGCCGATTCGACTTCCGCGTCGGTGGTGCGTTTCGTGTCGAGCTTGGACTTTCGCACCACGATTTCTTCACGGGTGAGCGCTTCCTTGGAGTCTGCGACACGGCGCGCCGCCCGGATAATGTCCTCCTCGTCAATGTGGGTGAGAAGGAACGGCGTGGTTGATTTCGCCATGACCGTGGATGGAAATAGGAAGGTCTTTCCGGCGAACTCCGCGTTAACCCTGATTTCCGTCGCCGGGATGTAGCCGGCCCGCTGCATGGTCTCGTTATCACCGACTCGTCGGAACGAGACACCTCCGGTGTGGCCACCAGTGACCTGGGCAGTTTCGCCGGCCTTGGTGCCGATGTCGCTCGGGCCTTCCGTCGCTTCGCCTGCCGAAGTGTCAGGCCACGCGATCGAGCCAGAGCCCGAACTCGTTTCAGCCCCGGATGAAAGACCGTTCGGGTTTGGCTGCACCTGCCCTTCGCCCTGACGGAAGCTTTCTTCGACGTCCATGCCCGAGATAGCGCCCTGAGCGGCGTCTCCGAGACCAAAGGACCGAAGCACGTCCTCGTCCTTGAGGAGGGACTTGAACGACTTGTGGCTCAAGATGTCCAACTGGTCGAGTTCGGCAATACCGGTGCGTGCTCCAAAGGGCAGGCGCAGACCACGGCCCATGGTCTGCTGGGTGAGAATGTCCGATGACATGGCGCGCAGCGCACACATCACCGCGACTCGCTTGGTGTCCCAGCCTTCTTTGAGACGGTCAACTGAAACAATGGCGCGCACCGTGGAGGCTGGGCTGTCGAGTTCATCGAGGCGGCGCAAGGTGACCGCGTCGTTGTGCTTGTTGTCGAACTGGAGCACCGCTTCTGGGTCACCGAAATAGCCTGGCCCCTGGAGGATCTTGGTGACGTCTCCTGCGTGCGCGACGCTTTCGCACACGACAAACAAAAGCGGCTTTGTCCGCTTTTTCTCGCCTGCTTCTCCAGGGAAATTCGCCTGGCCGTACGCCTCGTAGGCCGCCTCTTTGTTTCGCAACAGTGAGACCGCGTCAAGCAGCTGTCGTTCCTCGGGGGAGTCCTTCGGGTAGCCGTTCTCGCGGTAGACCAGCATTGGCGACTTCACGTAGCCATCCTCGATGGCGCTGTACAGCGGGTAGTGAAAGATGACGTGGTCCGTATCGGATGCCGAAGCGGTCAGCCCAATCGTGGCGGCGGGGCGGAGATCTTTCAGCGCCTGGTTAAACGCCTTGGCTGACGTGCCGAACAAGTGAGACTCGTCAGCGATCACCACCAGGTCATCGAGGTTGACCAGGTAATCGTAGAGTGATCCGGACTCCTCCTGGTGGTCGCGAATTTTGCGGCGCATGCCGTCATCGGATTCTGCGCTTGCATTTGCGCGTTTCGGCTCGATAAGTTGCGACACGTTAAAGACGTAGACCATCGGGCCGTCTGCGGCATTGCGGAAAAGCTCAGACTGGCCGGCACGCCACGCGCCGTAGTTGCCAGGCGAAACCACCTGAGGAGCAGAGGAGAAGCCGTCGACGTAGCGACGCGAGCCCTGGGTGAAGTTTTGGACGGTCTTGTTCTCCAGCACCGTCGAGGGCGGGACGACCACCATGACGTTCTTCACCCCGAAGCGCGAGAGGTACTCAATCAACGCGGCCATGAGGTACGTCTTGCCCGCGCCGGTGGCCATGTGCATGACCATGGGCTCTAGCGGCTCAAAGTCGTCAGTGAGGTGGTAGATGAGCTTGCGCAGCGCGCGCTTGTTTGGGTCCCGCAGTTGGAACTCGGTCGCAATGCTCCCGATAAGTCCTTGGTCAAGTGCAATTGGAAGTGTCATGTCTACTTGCCCTCCTGCGTAGCCGAGTAGGTGAAGATGTCGTTCGGAATGTGGACAATCTGGCATGGTCTGTCCGTTGTCCTTGCGAACTGCCTGACTCCCGGTTCGAGCTCCGTTGCGGCGAACGTGACGCCTTCGCCCTCATTGAGGTGGGCGAGAAGCTCTTCGGCCTTGTCTTTATCGAGTCGGCCTTCGACCACTTTGAGGAACATTGAGCCTCGCTTGCCGTCGAAATGGCGGTTGTCCGGGGTGAGCGAGAAATTCAGGTTCGCAGCCACGGAGTTCACGAGCGTCGCACCGGTTGCCGCTTCGGTAAGCGTGACGAGACACAATTCGGGGACATAGTCGAAACACTGTGGAGCCAGGTGAGCGACAGCAAAACCCCCACCGCCACGCCAGTTGACCACGCCTTTCTGGTTCTTGGTCTTCGTTGCAGCTTTGAGTGCCTTGACTACCGCTTCGGTTTTCAATTCGGGGTTCGCTGCGAGGACCTTGTTGAGAGCACTGTTGAACTTCTGTGCGTCTTCCGGCGAGAGCCCCTCGGGCAGACCTTCCTCGGTCGCGTCGATACGCTCAGGCCTTTGAATGCTGATTCCGCCCTGGTCTCCGTCATTGACAACCTTCTCGAGGCGCGGGCGGGTGAAGCGGTTGAACGTGTCTTCTATGAGTTCGCAGGTGACCCAGCGACGTCCCATCTTCTGGGCGACGGCAGCGGTGGTTCCCGAACCGGCAAACACGTCGAGGACGACGTCTCCGGGGTTCGTGGCGATGTGGATGACGCGCTCTAGGAGGCGCTCGGGTTTGGGGGTGGCGAAGGCTGCGTTTTCCGGGAAAAGGCTGTTCATCTCAGCCTTGGAGGTTCGGTTGTGCCCAACGTCCTCATGCAGCCAGAGTGTCTGCGGAGCCCGGGTCTGTGAAATCTCGTCTAGGTATCGCTTCAACTTGAGGCCTCCTCTACCACCGTCGGTGAAGTAAAGACGAGGGAGCGGGGACGAGCCGTAGAGGCTTTCGCCCTCAGATATTTTGAGAAGTGGTCCGTCTACGACAAGGTCGGGAACATCCGACCGAAGTTGGTCAATGGGTATTCCTGTTGCCCGGCTCCGCTCGTCCAAGTCAGGACTCCATTCATCTCGATACTGGGTTGTCTCATTAAGCCATTCATGGAAGTCAGCACGATTCTTCCCCCACTGGCGGTTCTTCGCCGGGTAGATCATCTCGCCCGTAACCGGGTTCTGCACGCCGTATACTGCGGAAACTTGGCGACCACTCTTATCGACCGAGTGTGGCGCTGCTGGGTTATCAGAGATCCACACGCGGCTGTCTCCGTCCGGGCTTGTGTACAAAGCGTCACGGGACGCGAGACGGGGGAGCTTGTTGGACTGCCACCCCGAGGTCTTCGAATACACGATGATGACATCTTGGTCCACCGAAAACCCGGAAGCGTCATTTCTCGGCGAATAAGCTTTCTGCCACACAACCTCCGCCACAAAGTTCCCGCTGCCAAACATCTCGTCCATGAGCACCCGCATTCGGTGGTTTTCCACATCATCGAGGTGGACCCAGATCGACCCGTCATCGCTAAGAAGTTTGCGCAGGTGAACCAGACGGTCACGCATCATGGTGAGCCAGACGGAGTGCTCGAGGTTGTCCTCGTAATTGGCGAAGGTCTGCGCAGTATTGAACGGCGGGTCAATGTAGATGCACTTCACCTTGCCGAGGTACTTTTCGCGTAGTTCGGGCACGCGGGTAAGAGCTTCCAGTACGTCTCCCGACTCGCCGAGAATGAGCAAGTTGTCATCCGTAGGTACCAAGTCAGCGCGTTCCGAGTACTGAGTGCCATCCTCTTTTGGTGACTGAGCGCCGGTCACGACCTCGTTAACGACGAGAGTGCGCGTTTCGCAGTACCGCGGGTCTTTCGGATCAACCCACTCGTATGCGTAGCGTCCCTCTTCACTGGGAATGAGCGCCTTGTCCTTGTTGAACCAGGTCATTTCAAGTAGTTGCTTCGCTCCGGCCACCGTTTCGCTGCCTCGTTTCGTCTATCGGGGCTGTCAAATAATTCGCACTTTATGGTAGCCGGGGCAGCGACAGACACCGAAGAAAATGCGCCCCGAAGCGAACATGTTTTTGAGAGACCGGGTAAGGTAGGCGCGTCAGCGCTCGTAACGGTGTACCGGATTATTCCGTTTTGCCGATTCAAGACGACGTGTCGTCTCACTACGGTGTGCTGAATTACCCCCACTATTTTCTGCTGGTGTTTGCGTCTTCCCGCGACACGGGGGAGATATGCAAAACGAACTACGTATCTCGTCGGGTGGACTTCACCCCCAGCCTAAAAAACCGCGCCGAAACAGCCTACAACAACTTGACAAAACACATTTTACACCGCGAACAATCCCCTCAGCATCTTCGTGCTATGGTGCGCGATCGTTGCCTTGCTCCTCAGCGTGGGCGCGCGGGGCGCCTACCTCTACGCTGGTGTCATCGTCGCGTCCTGTCTCGGCCTCCAGCTCAGCG
This sequence comes from Corynebacterium timonense, assembly GCF_900105305.1. Taxonomy (NCBI): domain Bacteria; kingdom Bacillati; phylum Actinomycetota; class Actinomycetes; order Mycobacteriales; family Corynebacteriaceae; genus Corynebacterium; species Corynebacterium timonense. Next base: position 1,461,606 of record NZ_LT629765.1, read on the forward strand.
CAGGCCAGGGCGCGGTGAGGGTGGTCTCCGAAACAGTGGCCGGGGCGCTGGCCGCCGTCGCTGGCCCCACCCTAGCGGGAGCGGTCCGTCAGCAGCGGGACGAGGAGCAAGCCCTGAGGGACACCAATCGTCGGCTCCACGCCGCTTTAACCGACTCGCGCGAGCCCGCCCTCACACAAGAGCGCGCACGCGTCGCCGCCACGCTTCACGACGGCCTGGGCCACCGCCTCACCACAATCGGGATGAGCCTCGACTACGCGACGCGCATGGTCGGCACAAGCCCCGAAAATGCGGTTTCCGAGCTGAGGCGCGCCCGGGCGGATGTCTCCGCCGCGCTGGAGGAGATGAGGGCGACCGTGCGGGCGATGAAGCCGGTCACGCTCGTAGCGCGCGACATCCTGGCGACACTGCGCCAGCTCGCCGATTCGTTCCGCTCCACCGCACTCAACGTCGAGTTCGAATCGAGCGGCCCTCATACCGGGTTTTTCTCCGAAGAGCAGGCCGTTCTCATGCTCCGCTTCACGCAGGAGGCCCTCACGAACGTGGTTCGCCATTCTCGCGCTGACTGGGTACTCATCCGTGTCAGCGGCGACGGCGTGGTGGGGGCGGACAACGGCACGGGCAACGTGGCCGCCGAGGACTTCGGCTTGACTTCCCTCCGGGAGCGAGCCGCGTCCCTGGGCGCGACCATCAGTGTGGAACCCCACGGAGGCCTCGACGGTGGGTTCCGCATCGCCCTCCACCTCGGGGAGGCGCGATGAGCACAAAAGCGATCGTCGTCGACGACCACGAGATGCTCCCGCGGGGGTTGCGCCTGATCCTCGGAAGCGTCAACGACGGTGCGGTGGAGGTCGTGGCCACCACCACCGACGGCTCTCGCGCCCTCGACCTAGCGCAGGAGCACGGTGCTGACGTCGTGGTGACAGACGCTGCGATGCCCGGCACGGACGGGGTGGGCGTCGTCACGGCGTGCAGCCCTTCCCTCCCCGTCCTGGTGCTCACGACGTTTGACGACGCCGCACTGGTCAAGGAACTCATCGGGGCGGGTGCCTCCGGTTACATTCTGAAGGATGTCTCACCGGAGGAGTTGACCTCTGCGATCACGGCTGTCGCGGAGGGCGGGTCGCCGAACTCGTGGCCCGGGGCTGAACAACAGAGAGACCGCGGACGCGCTGTTCCTCGCGGAGGGAACCGTGAAGAACCACGTCTCCTCGCTGCTGCGCAAGCTTCACGCGAGGGACCGCACCGTCCTTGCGTTGCACGTCTCCAAGGTCCTGGACCTATAGAGTTTCCCTGTGCCCATCCCCCGCGCAGCCCGCGTCGTCTCGATCCCCTCCGGAGCACTGCTCCTCTTCGCCGTGCTCGCCGCCACGGACCACGAGGCCGCGCGGGGCGTGGCGGGCCGTCTCGCGCCGGTGCTCGGCTTCGCCGCCGGCATGTCGGTGGCCGTGAACTTGGCCGCCGAGGCGGGGGTCTTCGACACTCTGGCCGGCTGGGTAGAGGGGGCGCGGCACGCCTTCCCCGCTTTCCTCGCCCTGTGCGTGGCGGTGACGGTTTTCCTCTCCCTCGACACGACTGCCATCATGCTCACGCCGCTGGCCATCGCGCTGGCGAGGCGGGCCGGCGCCAGCGTCACCGCGTTGTCGCTGGCGGTAGTGTGGATCGCCAACCTCGCCTCCCTGCCCCTGCCGGTGTCGAACCTGACCAACCTCCTGGCGCTCGACGCGTTCGGCGGCACCTACGGCTTCCTGTCCCGCTCCTGGGCCCCGGCGCTCGTCGGCATCACGGTCGCGGTCGCCGCCTCCTACGCGGCCCGCGCGATCCACCCGGCCGACCCCGTCGCCGCCCCGCCCCGGGACGCCGCAGCGCCCCGCGTGCCGCTGCTCATCCTCGCGGTCGCGGTGGCAGCGCTGCTCACCCCGATCCCGTTCTGGGTGACCAGCACGGTCGCCGCGGCGGCCATGGCGGCTGCGGTGGGCGTCGTCAAGCGCCCCGGCCTCATCCCCTGGAATCCGCTGGCCCTCGTCGTTGCCGTGGCATGCGCGACGGAGCTCCTTCCCCCATTCGAGCTCGGCTGGCCCCTCCCCCTCGCCGGCGCGGTGCTGGCGAACGCCCTCAACAACCTCCCCGCCTACCTGTTGCTCGAGCCGGCGGACGCGACGCAGAGGATGCAGCTGCTGGTCGGGGTCAATTTCGGGCCGTTGGTGACCCCGTGGGCGTCGCTGGCTACCCTGCTGTGGCACGATCAGCTCAAGCGGGCCGGAGCCGACCTCCCGTGGCGGGTCTTCGTCGTCTACGGAGCCATCCTCGCGCCCGTCGCCGTTGGGCTCGGCGCGCTCGTGGTATCACCCGCGGGCAATTAGGTGAAATCGGCCCGACCCTGTATTGTTGACTCTCGCTGTTGTCGAAGTACACGTTTACGCCTGCGTCAACCGATTGCTACCGGCACCCTCGGCGGACCTCACACCTCGAGCGCGGTGCCTTTCCTCACCGGCAATCAGTGCGTGGGCGGCAGAAGAGAAAGAAGCTACCCCATGTCGGCACATTGCCAGGTCACGGGACGGAAGCCGCAGTTCGGCAAGACCGTCTCGCACTCGCACCGCCGCCACTCGCGCCGTTGGAACCCCAACGTGCAGAAGAAGCGGTTCTACCTGCCCTCTGAGGGCCGTACCATCACCCTGACGGTTTCCACCAAGGGGCTCAAGATCATCGACCGCGACGGCATCGAGTCTGTCGTCGCCGCTATCCGCGCACGAGGTGAGAAGGTCTAATGGCACGTAACGATATCCGCCCGATCATCAAGCTCAAGAGCACCGAGGGCACCGGCTACACCTACGTCACCCGCAAGAACAAGCGCAACAACCCGGACCGTATCTCTCTGAAGAAGTACGATCCGATCGTTCGCAAGCACGTCGAATTCCGCGAGGAGCGATAATTTATGGCTAAGAAGTCTAAGATCGCCAAGAACGAAAAGCGCAAGGAGATCGTCGCTCGCTACGCGGAGCGCCGCGCTGAGCTCAAGGCGATTATCCGCAACCCCGAGACCTCCGACGAGGACCGTCTCGACGCACAGTTCGAGCTGAACCGTCAGCCGCGCGACGCCTCCCCGGTCCGCGTCCGCAACCGTGACTCCCACGACGGTCGCCCCCGCGGCTACCTTCGTAAGTTCGGCCTGTCCCGTGTCCGTATGCGCGAGATGGCTCACCGCGGTGAGCTTCCGGGCGTCCGCAAGTCTTCGTGGTAAGGAGGAGCCTGAAACTATGAAGCGCAACAACAACCGCAGGGCGCGCATGGAGCAGTCCCGCCGCCCGAAGAAGAACCCGCTCAAGGCCAAGGGCATCGAGCAGGTTGACTACAAGGATATTGAGACCCTGCGTCTTTTCATCTCTGACCGTCACAAGATCCGTTCCCGCCGCGTGACCGGCCTGACGCCGCAGCAGCAGCGCCAGGTCTCCACCGCGGTCAAGAACGCCCGCGAAATTGCTCTTCTGCCGTTCACCAGCCGCTAAGACCCGGTTGACGTCAACAGCGTAGAGTCTTTCGACACACCCGCCCCGCATCGTTCGAGGCGGGTGTTTTCGTGCTCGGGCAACGTGCTCGTGTACCTTTTGGTGAACAGGTTGACATTGAGGAAGGCAGGCTTCACGATGGCCGGAACGGTCGGTCGGCCGAGGAAAAACAGCCCCCGCCGCAAGGGCAAAACGGCGCGGGAGGAAATCCTCGACGCCTCTTCGGAGCTCTTTACCACCCAAGGCTTCGCCACAACGTCCACGCACCAGATCGCCGAGGCCGTCGGCATCCGCCAAGCCTCGCTCTACTACCATTTCCCCTCCAAGGCGGACATCTTCCTCACCCTGCTCATGGGCACGGTGCAACCCTCACTCGACCTCGCCTCGGATTTGGCGAAGTCGGACGAGTCCCCCGCCCTGAAGCTGTGGGCGCTCGTCGCCGCGGAAACCCGCATCCTGTTGTCCTCGAACTGGAACATCGGAAGGCTTTACCAGCTGCCCATCGCGGTCTCCGCGGACTTCCGCGCCTATCACGAGGCGCGCGCCGAGCTCGAGGGGATTTTCCGCGGGCTCGCCGCCTCCATCGTCGGCGACGACGACCCGCGCATCGAGCTTCCCTTCCACATGACGTTGTCGGCTGTCGAAATGCGCGACAACACGGGCAAGGCACCTTTTCCGCTTGTCGACGACGCACTGCCCGCCCCGTCGGTTATGATCGCCGACGCGGTGCTCGACGTCCTCCACGCCGAGCTGCCCGACAACCGGGGCATGCGCACACTCGACCTCGTCTCTCAGGTCCAGGAGGCCGGCTCCTAGCCGCGCACTTAGCCGCAGCTGACGACGGGCAGCGCCCCGCGCACCGCGTCCAGCTCCTCCGCGATGATGTCCGCCATCGCCTGCGCGTCGTCGTAGGAACCCGACTCGGGCGCCACCACCAGCGCAACGGCAATCTGCCCGCCGTCCGGGTGCGGGATGAGGCCGAGCTGGCGCACAAGATAGTTGCCGTCCTCGTCGTCGCCCCACCCGCCCTTAAACTCGGCGCCGTCGAAGCGCCCCAGGCCGTAGGACTGCTCCTCGGCCACCTCCCCCATGAGCTCGAGGACGGGCTGTGCTCCCTCCATGCACGGCAGGTGGGCCGCGAGGGCGGCCTGCTGGCTCACAGTGAACGCCATGTCCCCGAGCGGCTCCGCGACGGTACGCTGCATGCCCACATCGGCGTCATGGAGGACGCGATCCACCGCGCCCTCGCTCAGGTTCGCCCACAGGCTCCACGCGGCGTCGTTGTCCGAGATGGTCAAAGCGGGCGGGGCGAGCTCCTCCGCCAACTCCGGGTTTTCCTCGAAGGCTGCGATGGAAATGGGGACCTTGATCGTCGACCACGCCGACTGCGGGGTGTTGTCGCCCCAGACGAGCACGCTTCCCGGCCCCGAGACGGCCACGCCCGCCACGCCGCCGTACTCCTGTTCCAGGCGGTCGACGAGTTCGTGGAGGGCGCTGACGACCTCTTGGTCCCACACCGTTTCGGCGGCGATAGCGGTTGTGGCGACGGGGGTTTCGTCCGGCTCAAGCTCGGGCGCTGCGCTGCAGCCCGTCAGCAGGAGGACGGCAGCGAGGCAGGCGGTTCGGCGCATCGTTCTGTGGCGATTCTAGTGACTAAAGTGGCGGGTTCCAGTGAGGTACATAGTCACGCCTGCGGCCTGTGCGGCGGCGATAACTTCCTCGTCGCGGATGGAGCCACCGGGCTGGACCACGGCGCTCACGCCGGCGTCGGCAAGCACCTCGAAGCCGTCCGCAAAGGGGAAGAAGGCGTCCGAGGCTGCGACCGCGCCGTTGGTGCGGTTGCGCCCCTCGTCGAGGGTGTTGGCACGCTCGACGGCGAGCTTCGCGGAGTCAACGCGGTTGACCTGTCCCATGCCGATGCCCACGGAGGCGTTGTCCGCCGCGATCAAGATGGCGTTGGACTTCACGCAGCGTACTGTGCGCCAGGCGAATTCAAGCTCGGCGAGCTGCTCCTCGCTCGCGGGCTCGCCGGCGACGAGCCGCCAGCTGGCCGGGTCGTCTCCTTCGGCCTGGTAGGTGTCGCGCTCCTGCACGAGAAAGCCGCCGGAGATCTGACGGATCTCCTCCTCTGAGCGGCCCGGCTCGACCTGGAGGATGCGCAGGTTCTTCTTCTGCTGAAGCAGCTCCAGCGCCTCCGCGGCGTAGGACGGGGCGATGATGACCTCGGTGAAGATCGGTGTGATCTGCTCCGCCATCTCGAGAGTGACCTCGCGGTTCGCGGCGACAACGCCGCCGTAAGCGGAGACCGGGTCGCACGCGTGGGCCTTTCGGTGCGCCTCGGCGATGGAGTCGTCGGAGACCGCGACGCCGCAGGGGTTCGCGTGCTTGATGATGGCAACGCAGGCCCGCTCGTGGTCCCACGCGGCCCGCCAGGCTGCGTCGGCATCCTGGTAGTTGTTGTAGCTCATCTCCTTGCCGCCGTGCTGGATGGCGTCGGCAAGCCCCCAGCCCTCGTTGACGATGCGCGCGGCTTGGTGCGGGTTCTCGCCGTAGCGCAGCTGGCCCGCGTCCTCGCCATCGAGCTGTTCGTCCATCCAATCGGCGACGGCGGCGTCGTAGTCCGCGGTGTGGGAGAAGGCCTCCGCGGCCAGGACGCGGCGCTCCTGCGCGGTAAAGCCGCCGGCGGCGACGGCCTCGGCGAGGTCGCCGTACTGCTCCGGCGAGGTCACGATGGCCACCGAGGGGTGGTTCTTCGCCGCCGCGCGGACCATCGACGGGCCCCCGATGTCGATCTGCTCAACGCACTCGTCGAAGCTGGCCCCGGACGCCACCGTCTCCTCGAAGGGGTACAGGTTGACCACCACGAGCTGGAAGGGCTCAACGCCGAGCTCGCGCAGCTGCGCGGCGTGATCCTCCTTGCGCAGGTCGGCGAGGATCCCGGCGTGGACGCTGGGGTGCAGTGTCTTCACCCGCCCCTCGAGCACCTCGGGGAAGCCGGTGACGTCGGCCACCTCCGTCACGGCGACGCCAGCCTCGGCGATGCGCTTGGCCGTGGAGCCGGTGGAGACGATGTCCACCCCCGCCTCGCTGAGGGCGCGGGCGAGCTCGTCCAGCCCGGTCTTGTCGTAGACGCTGACCAGTGCGCGCTTGATGGCGATGCGGTTTTCCGTCATGGGAACGTGACCTTTCCGTCGTTCGTGGTCGCGCGGCGCAGAACCTCAACGATCAGCGCCCGCTCCTGTTCTTTGATTCGTTCGTGGAGCCGCTCTTCGGTATCGCCGTCGAGCACCTCCACAGCTTTCTGGGCGATGATCTCGCCTGTGTCCACACCCTCGTCGATGTAGTGGACGGTGGTTCCGGTGACTTTCACCCCGTACGCCAGGGCGTCACGCACCGCGTGTGCTCCCGGGAAGGCCGGCAGCAGCGCGGGGTGGGTGTTGATGAGCCGCCCCTCGAAACGCTCGAGGAATTCCGGCCCGAGGATACGCATGAACCCCGCCGAGACGACGACGTCGGGAGCCGCGGCCGCGACGACGTCGCGAAGCTGTGCGTTCCACTGTCCCCTGTCCCCGCCGACGGCGACGACCTGCGTGGGCACCCCTGCCTTCTCCGCGCGCGCCACAGCGGGGCAGTCCTTGTCTGCCACGACGAGCGCGACGGCGTAGGACTGCCCCTGATTGTCGAGGATCGCTTGCAGAAGTGTCCCGGAACCCGAAACGAGGACGACAGCTTGGACGGCAGCGCGTTCAGTCACGCACCTGAGTGTAGACCTGCGTCACCCCTGCGTCTGAGGAGGCACCCACTTCGTGCTCCCGCCCCCAGCGGGGTTCACCTGCTCTTCACCGTCCTCTTCCTTTTCGTCCGCGTCCGGTTCCCCTCCCGGTTCCTCTTCTTCCTGTTCCTCTTGCTGTTCCTCCTGTTCCTCCTGCTGTTTCTCGTGTTGTTTCTCAGGGCCAGCCTCGCTGGGCTCGTCAGACTCGTCGGGCTCGTTCGGCTGCTTTGGCTCCTCAGCCTCGGCAGGTTCCTCAGCCTCGGCAGGCCCCGCGGGCGTATCGGGCGTATCGGGCTTATCGACGCCCCGCTCACGCACCCGGAGCACGCCCCACGCGATCAGCCCCGGCACTGCGACCCAGACGAAGGCGAGCAGCGGAAAGGTACCCGGGTTGGCCCCGACGTACCCGTACGCCCCGGCCGCGCCTCCGGACAGCAACGTGAGCACAAGGACGAAGGCCGCGAGCCAGGTGGAGGTGGACAGCACCTCGAGAAGCGACGCGCGAGCCCGCAGCGCCCACGCGACAACAACGGCCGCGGGGATGAGCATGAGCGCAGGCGCCCACGCGGCGGCACTGCCGGGCACGGCCCCGAACAGCGGAAGCGGCGGGAAGGCGACGTTGTCCACGGCAAACAGCGACACCCCCGCCTCGCCGTAGCCGAAGCTGCCACCCATCAGAACGCCGAGCTGCGCCGTCGCCGCGTTGGGCAGATACAGCAGGCTCAGCCCCCAGAGGGCAACGGCACCAGCGGTGGACAGGACGGGAAACTCCGCGAGGAGCTCGCCGACGCGCTCGTAACCGGCGGCGAGGAACGCGAGGTAGGTCACCGTCGCCGCGGCGAGCAGGGCACCCAAAAGGCGCGAGGCCGCCTCCGCGGAGGAGACCACGAACTGCGGCACCGTGTAGCGGCGCGCGAGCGCCCGCCAGAGCACTCCGCCCATGCCCACGGCGAACGCGATGCCGTGGACGGCGAGCGGGACCAGCAGGGCAGGCACGACGGGCGGCAGGTCGACCGGGTAGACGGTGGCGGCATCCCCGACCATGAACAGCGCGATAGCGCTCAGCGTCAGCGACGTCAGGGCCGTCACCCCGACGAGCACACCGAGGTCCGCGACGCTGACGCGCTCGCGGGTCGCCGCGCGCACCCGGGAGGCAAGCAGCGCAACCACCGCGATCACGGGGGCGAGGGGGAGGACGCCGATCGTGATGCCGTCGTAACGCAGCGGCGCCGCGTGGACGGCGAGCCATGTCGCTCCGATCGAGCCCGGCAGGTAGGCCATCGGCGCACCGACCCCCGCGATCACGCCGAGGCACACGGCCACGACAACGAGCACGACCACGAGCTGCGGAACGGCGATGAAGGGCAGGTAGTGGCGCAGGCGTTGCCCGAGAGTCGACGGGGGCGGCGTCGGCGCGGGTCTGCGCGTGCCTGCGGGAACGCTGGCGCGGATCGGTTTTCTCCTCGTGCGCGCGTTCCTCTTACTGGATGCTCGGGGGCTGGAGTTGGTGTTCATCGTCTCCAAGAGTGCCACTCCGCGCCTGCCACAGACCCCCAAGACACCCCCTGTAACGCTTCGCGGTTCTCTGGCGACAAAATAAATCTGCATACTGGCTTGCCTAACCGAAACCGATTCGTTACAGTAACCGTTCGTAGATAACAGGAAGGTTACAATCCCCGCGGCGGAATAACCTTACGGACGATCTAAAAAGAGGCATTGATGATCAACTCGACTTCGCAGGCTCGCAAGGGCGGAAAGCACCGCAAGCAGTCCCCGAACAAGGGGCGCGTTGCCCTCGTCGCTGTCACGACGGGCGCCGTTTCCACCGCTGGCGTCTCTGGTGCCGCCGCAGGCGCCCTGAGCAGCGACAACAAAGTCGAATCCAATGTTGACTTCGAGCTGGCCTCGGACTCCAGCAACGCCAGCTCTGACGCCCCCGCAGCCGCGCCACAGATCCTGACCATCTCGGAGTACAAGCCCGTCGAAAACCTCGTCGAGCAGTTGGACAAGGCTGTGCAGCACTCCGACATCGTGGCCAAGCTAGACGCCGCTGCCCGCCTGCCGCTGAGCATCAAGCCTGCCGACGGCACCTTCACGTCCGGCTTCGGCGTGCGCTGGGGCGCCATGCACAACGGCATCGACATCGCCAACGCCATCGGCACCCCGATCCGCGCCGTCGCCTCCGGCACCGTAATCGACGCTGGCCCGGCCCAGGGCTTCGGCAACTGGATCCGCATCCGCCACGAGGACGGCGCCGTGTCCGTCTACGGCCACATGTCCACCCTCGGTGTGACCGTAGGCCAGCAGGTCGAAGCCGGCCAGGAGATCGCCGGCATGGGCAACGAGGGATTCTCCACCGGTTCCCACCTGCACTTCGAGATCCACCCCGACGGCACCACGCCGATCGACCCGGTTCCGTGGCTCGCCGAGCGCGGCATCACCCTCTAAAGCCTTTTTCGTCCTCGCACCGGGGGCGCGCGTCTTTCCTGGCGCGCGCCCCCTTTTTTTGTGCTCTACTCCCCGCCCGGCTGGGCCTCTCCAGCCGCACGCGCGGGCGAACGGGGGTGGACGCCACCCCCACACGAGATAACAATTTTAACATTTTTCACTCACGCAACAGCGGCGCTGAGCTGGGTTTTTGCTCCTACTCGGCGCCGCGCCGCATGAAAAACGCTGGCAGAGCCGTTGCCCCACGCCCCAGTGGGCGATAGATTCTATCGCGATAGACGGCTCATTTGACGTGAAAAGGTATTTCGAACGTATGAAGCGAATCTTCCTCTCTGCTGCAACGGCCATCGCCGTCGCCAGCACCGCTATTGCCCCAGCGAACGCACTGACCATCAATGTCGGCGGGGAGCCGGTGACGAGCGAGCAGGACCTCCTGCAGGCGGTGTCCTCTGCCGTCGCCGCGATCACCGTCACCGGCGCCACGCTGAAGGCCGGCGACTACGAGGTCGTGTACGACCCCCGCATCATCGGTGAGCAGCTCGGCATCACCCTGCCGGAAGACCCGGGCAACCCCGTCAGGCAGCAGCGCGGCGCCACCGCGGACGGGCGCACCGTCGTTCTGCCGGCGTCCGGACGCATCAGCTCCGGTTTCGGCCCCCGCTGGGGAGCGATGCACCTCGGCGTCGACATCGCCAACGACTTCGGCACCCCGATCTACGCGGTCATGGACGGCACCGTCATCAACGCTGGCCCGGCGCGCGGCTTCGGCAATTGGGTCGTCGTCGAGCACGACCACGGCGAGGTCTCTGTCTACGGGCACATGGCCGAGTACAGTGTCTCCGTCGGCCAGCGCGTCGCCGCGGGCGAGCAGATCGCCACCATCGGCAGCGAGGGCCAATCGACGGGCCCCCACCTGCACTTCGAGATCAAGCCGGACGGCGTGAACCAGGTCGATCCGCAGGTGTGGCTGCTCGAGCAGGGCATCGACACGTACTCACGCTAAAGCTTTTCCATCGGCACCCCGCCGATGAGCATGAGCCGCACGGTCCCCGACGAACCGAAATCGACGGTCACGGTCTCGCGCACCCCCGACCCTTCCACGGTCTGGACGGTGCCGAGGCCGTATTTTGCGTGGTTCACCCGGTCGCCCGGGGCGAGCTGGAGGTTTTTGTTCACCTTCCTGCCTGCCGCGGCGCCCCGGGGACGCCGGGGTGCCCGCGGCGCCTGGGACGCAGAAGCCCCCCAGGCGTCCGCTGCGCCCTCCTCCTCGTCCGGGCCGCCCCGACGCCACTCCACAAGTTCGTCCGGCACCTCCGTGAGGAAACGGCTGGCCGGGTTGGTCACCGGGTTGCCCCACGAAGAGCGCAGCCGGGCCCGGGTGAGGTAAAGCCGCTTCTTGGCGCGGGTGATGCCCACGTAGGCTAGGCGTCGTTCCTCGGCGAGTTCCGCCGGGTCCCCGAGCGCCCTGAGGTGCGGGAACTGGCCGTCTTCCCACCCCGTGACAAAGACGCACGGGAACTCCAGACCCTTCGCTGTGTGCAGGGTCATGAGCGTCACCACCCCCTGCTCGTCGTCGGGGACCTGGTCGGCGTCGGCCACAAGCGAGACCTTCTCCAAGAACGCCTCGAGGCTGCCGGGCATGGGCTCCCCCTCGGCGAGGGCGTCGTCGATCTCCTGCTGGCTCATGTACGCCATTTGCAGCGCCGCCTCGGAGGAGAATTCGCGCGCGACCGAGACTAGCTCGTTGAGGTTGTCCAGCCGCGAGCCATCCTGCGGGTCGTTGGAGGCCTCCAGCTCCGCGCGGTAGCCCGTCTCGTCGAGGATGCGCGACACCAGCTCGCCGAGGTCGGGTTCGCCGGTGACCTCGTTGCGCATCTCGCCCTGCTCGGCGCGCAAGCCGTCCATGAGGTCGACGAACCGGTCAATCGCATTGCGCGCCCTCGTGGCCAGCATGGGCACCTCTTCGCGCAGGGCCGCGCCGAAACTGATGCCCCTGTTGTCCGCGTGCAGCGCGACCATCGCCTGGGCTTTGTCGCCGATGGCGCGTTTGGGGACGTTGACGATGCGCCGCAGCGAGACGGTGTCGTCCGGGTTGGACAAGACCTTCAGGTAGGCGATGATGTCACGGATCTCGCGCCGTTCGTAGAAGCGCGTGCCGCCCACCACCTTGTAGGGAATGCCGGAGCGGATGAAGATGTCTTCGAGCGCGCGCGAGGCGTTGTTGGTGCGGTACATGACCGCGATGTCCGAGTAGGGCACCCCGCTGTCGGCGAGCGCGTCGATTTCGGTGGCGATGAAGCGCGCCTCGTCGTGCTCGTTGTCCGCGACGTAGCCGACGATCTTCTCCCCCTCCCCGTGGTCCGTCCACAGCTTCTTGGGACGCCGACCCTGGTTCTGGGCGATGACGGCGTTCGCGGCGCTGAGGATCGTCTGCGTGGAGCGGTAGTTCTGCTCGAGCATGACGGTGGTGGCGTCCGGGTAGTCGCGCTCGAACTCCTCGATGTTGCGGATCGTCGCGCCGCGGAAAGCGTAGATCGATTGGTCCGAGTCGCCCACGACCGCCAGCTCGGGCGCGTCCGCGCCGGTGCCCACGAGGGTGTGGATGAGCGCGTACTGGGCGTGGTTGGTGTCCTGGTATTCGTCGACAAGCACGTGGCGGAAGCGCCGCCGGTAGTACTCGGTGACCTGGGGGTGCTCGGTGAAGATGCGCACGACCTCCCCGATGAGGTCGTCGAAGTCGAGGGCGTTGGACTGGCGCAGGCGCCGGTGGTACTCGGCGTAGACGCTGGCGACGGTCTCCTCAAAGGGGTTGTGGGTGCGCGCCGCGTCCGCGGCGGCCTGGCCCGGGCCAATCAGCTCATTCTTGAGAGCAGAAATGGCGTTGGACAGCGTGCGCGCCGAGAACTTCTTCAGGTCGAGGTTGGCGTCCTTGGCAATCATGCCGAGCAGGCGGCGGGAATCGTCGCTGTCGTAGATGGTGAAGTTGCTGTTGAGCCCCGGCACGAGCTGCGCCTGTTGGCGCAGGATGCGCACGCACACCGAGTGAAAGGTGGCCACCCACATCCGTTGCGCCTCCGGCCCCACCAGCTGGCTCACGCGCTCGCGCATCTCGGCCGCTGCCTTGTTGGTGAAGGTGATGGCAAGGATCTGCCACGGGGCCACGCCCCGGTCCTGCAACAGGTGAGCGATGCGCCGGGTGAGCACCGCTGTCTTGCCGGAGCCAGCCCCGGCGACGATGAGGAGGGGCCCGCCTGAGTGCGTCACGGCGGCCTTTTGCTGCGGGTTCAGGCCCAAAACAAGATCTGAGTTCATGATGAACACCACCCTACAATCCCCTCCCGACACGCCCAGCTGCGCGATCGCGGTGGCATAATCTGCCAGCATGAGCGAATTCGACATCCGCATGCCCTCGGGCACCGACGACCCGCTGTCGGACGCGGAGATTCAGCAGTACCGCAAGGAGATCGATCGCCTTGACCGCGTCATCCTCGACGCGGTCAAGAGGCGTTCCCAGGTGTCGCAGGCGATCGGCAGGACCCGCATGGGTTCAGGCGGGACCAAGCTGGTCTACACCCGCGAAGTGGCCATCATCAACCAGTTCCGCGACGAACTCGGCGAGGACGGTCCGGCACTGGCGTCCATCCTCCTGCGCCTCGGCCGCGGCAAGCTGGGATAGGGCAACGCTGAGGAAGCGGCGAGCTACTTCTCCAGCGAGTCGAGCACGACCTCGAACTCGAGCAACTCCGCGTGGGAGGCAACGGGGCGACGCTCCTGCCCCGCGTGGGACGCCTTGCCCTGGCCCTGCCACCACGCGTTATAGGAGTCCTCGTCCGCCCAGCGGGTGACCACAAAGTAGCGCTCCTCGCCCTTGACCGGGCGCAGGAGCTGGAACCCCTCGAAGCCGGGCTGTTCGTCGATGGCGTGTTTGCGTGCGGCGAAGCGGTTTTCCAGCTCCTCGCCGCCGCCTGCGGGAACGGTGATCGCGTTGATCTTGACAATGCTCATGCCGCTCACAGTACGCGTCTCACAGGACGCGGTACGGACGCACGCACGCGCTTTTCACTAGCGTGGAAGAAGCAGGCACTTATTTGTCGAGGAGGAGCCCTATGCCCACCATCACGTCCACCACGGCCTGGCAGGAGCTCGAGAAGCTGTACCAGCGCACGCGGGACACAACGCTGCGTGACCTGTTCGCCGCTGACCCCGCCCGCGCCGAGAAGCTCACCTTCGATGCCGCGGGCCTGCACGTTGACCTGTCGAAGAACCTTATCGACGACGACATCCTCACCGCACTCCTCGCCCTCGCGGAGCAGGCGGGCCTGCGCGGGCGCATCGACGAGATGTTCGCCGGTGAGAAGATCAACACCACCGAGGGCCGCTCCGTTCTGCACACCGCGCTGCGCCTGCCCGCCGACGCGGAGCTGACCCTCGACCGGCAGGATGTGCCCACCGACGTCCACGAGGTGCTGCGCCGGATGCGCAACTTCACCATCGCGCTGCGCTCCGGCGAGTGGCGCGGGTACACGGGCCGCGCCATCACAAAGGTGGTCAACATCGGCATCGGCGGCTCCGACCTCGGCCCGGCCATGGCCACGAAGGCTCTGCGCCCCTACGCCACCGCTGGCATCACGGCGGAGTTCGTCTCCAACGTCGACCCGGCCGACATGGACGCCGTGCTGGACAGGATCGACCCCGAAGAGACCGTGTTCATCGTCGCCTCCAAGACGTTTACCACCCAGGAGACCTTGTCCAACGCGCACGCGGCGAAAAGGTGGCTGCTGGAGAAGTGTGGCGGGGACGAGCGGGCCGTCGAAAAGCACTTTGTTGCCGTTTCGACGAACGCCGAGAAGGTCGCGGAGTTCGGCATCGACCCGGCGAACATGTTCCCCTTCTGGGACTGGGTCGGCGGACGCTATTCGGTCGACTCCGCGATCGGGCTGTCGCTGATGGCGGTCATCGGCCCGGCGGACTTCACGCGCTTCCTCGACGGCTTCCACGACGTCGACGAGCACTTCCGCACCACCGAATTCTCGTCCAACATCCCCGTGCTCATGGGGCTGCTCAACATCTGGTACCGCAACTTCCACGGCGCGCAGACCCACGCGGTGCTGCCCTACTCCGAGGACCTTGCGCGCTTCCCCGCCTACCTGCAGCAGCTCACCATGGAGTCCAACGGCAAGGGCGTGACGCGCGCCGGCGAGGCCGTCACCTACGACACGGGCGAGGTCTTCTGGGGCGAGCCCGGCACGAACGGCCAGCACGCCTTCTTCCAGCTCATCCACCAGGGCACCACGCTGATCCCGGCCGATTTCATCGGCTTCGCCCGCCCCCACGCGGACCTGCCCACCGCCGACGGGACCGGCTCCATGCACGACCTGCTCATGGGCAACTTCTTCGCGCAGACGAAAGTGCTCGCCTTCGGCAAGACCCGGGAGGAAATCGTGGGCGAGGGCGTCGACGAGGCGCTGGCCCCGCACAAGGTGATGCCCGGCAACCGGCCCACCACGACGATCCTCGCCCGCGAGCTCAGCCCCCGCGCGCTCGGCGCGCTCATCGCCCTCTACGAGCACATCGTGTTCACCGAGGCCGCCGTCTGGGACATCAACGCCTTCGACCAGTGGGGCGTCGAGCTAGGCAAGCAGCAGGCCAACGAGCTCGCCGCGGCCGTGACCGGCGCGGAGGAGCCGGACACGGGCGACGCGTCAACTGACACCCTCATCACCTGGTACAGAAAGCAAAAGTAGCATGGGCGACTCCATCTCGACGGACACGTACACGCCTCGGCAGCGTTCCGTCTACCGCAAACGGCTCGAGGACGAGCTCGAGGTCTTCGACCGCCACCTGCAGCGCGCCGAGTTCATCAACAAGGGCACGATCGGGCTGGAGCTCGAGCTCAACCTCGTCGACGACGAGATGCGCCCCGCCCCGCGCAACCAGGAGGTGCTCGAGCGCCTCGACGAGGACTACCAGTCCGAGATCGGCTCCTACAACGTTGAGCTCAACCTCCCGCCGCTCAACCCGGCCGGCGACGGCTTGGCCCAACTGGAGGACAACCTGTCTGCCCGGCTCCGCGCCGTGAAGCAGGCGGCAGAGGACGTGGGGGTGCACATGGCCATGATTGGTACGCTGCCCACGCTCACCCCGGAGTTCCTCGAGGACCCGGCGTGGATGACCAACGAGTTCCGCTACAAGGGCCTCAGCAACGCCGTCATGGAGTCGCGCGGCGAGCTCGTGCGCATCGGGCTCGACCGGGTGGAGACCTTCGAGCACGACTTCGAGGACATCGCCACCGAGTCGGCGTGCACATCGATGCAGCTGCACCTTCAGGTCGCTCCGGACCGCTTCGCCGCCGCGTGGAACGCCTCCCAGGCCATCGCTGGGGTGCAAGCCGCACTCAGTGCGAACTCACCGCTGTTTGTGGGGCGGCGGCTGTGGCACGAGTCGCGTATCCCGGTGTTCCGCCAGTCCATCGACACCCGCACCAAGGAACTCATCAACCAGGGTGTGCGGCCGCGCGTGTGGTTCGGCGAGCGCTGGATTACCTCGGTGTTCGACTTGTTCGAGGAAAACGTGCGCTACTTTTCGCCGCTCATCCCCGAGGGGCGCGTCGAGGCAGGCAGTCCCATCATGACGGGGGACAGCCCCGGGCTGCACTACCTCAACCTGCACAACGGCACGGTGTGGCGCTGGAACCGCCCCATCTACGACCCGAACGGCGAGCTGTCGCACATCCGGGTGGAAAACCGGCTGCTGCCCGCCGGCCCGACGGTGAAAGACATCATCGCCGACGCCGCGTTCTACTACGGGATGGTCAAGTACCTGGGCACCCAGAACAGGCCGGTGTGGTCGCGGCTGAGCTTCGAGCAGGCCGGGGAGAACTTCGAGGCCGGGGCGCGCGACGGCCTCGGCGCCCGGATGTCCTGGCCCACCCTCGGCTCCATCGGTGTCGCCGAGCTGGTAGTCGAGCACCTGGCGCCTCAGGCCCGCGAGGGCCTGGCCTCGCTGAACATCAACCAGGACAGCATCGACGAGTACATCGGCATCATCGAGAGCCGCGCCCGCCGCCACCAAAACGGCGCGAGCTGGCAGCTCGCGGCGCTCACCGAGGCCGGCCCCGGCACGAAGCCCGGGGCCCCCGAGAGGGCGGAGGCGCTCGTGCGCGTTCTCAGGCAATACCTACGCAATCAGGAGGGCGGCGCACCGGTGCATACTTGGTCACTCGAGGTGGAATAGGGCACAATGAGGGGCTGATTTTTCATTCCCCTGTTTTTGATTCCCCTGCGGAAGGCTCTACGACATGCAAGCGGTCATCGACTGGATCGTCAACCTGATGGAGTTGCTCGGCGCGCCCGGCGTCGGCATCGCGATCCTGCTGGAAAACCTGTTTCCGCCGATCCCCTCTGAGGTCGTTCTGCCCCTGGCTGGTTTTACCGTGGCCCAGGGTTCGCTGAACTTCCTCAACGTGTTCATCTGGTCGGTCCTCGGCTCGGTCATCGGCGCCTACCTCCTCTACGGACTCGGCGCGTGGCTCGGCGCGGACCGGCTGCGCGCCATCGCGGAGTGGATGTGGCTGGTGAAGGGCTCGGACGTCGATAACGCCCTGGAGTGGTTCGACAAGTACGGCAAGGTGTCCGTCTTCTTCGGCCGCCTCATCCCGGGCGTGCGCTCCCTCATCTCCATCCCCGCGGGCCTGGACCGGATGAGCCTGCTCACCTTCGGCCTGTGGACAACGCTGGGTTCGGCGATCTGGAACGCGATCCTCATCACGCTCGGCTTTTACCTCGGCGAGAATTGGAGCGTCGTCGAGGACTACATCAACACGTACTCCAACGTCGTCTACGTCATCCTGGCGCTCATCATCGTCGCCTTCCTCGCCTACTTCATCCGCCGCGCGATGAAAGAGAAGCAGGGCAAGGAGCAGGCTGACACGTCGGGCACCACCAGATAACCCGCTCGAGGTCGCCCGCCCCGCCGAGGGTCCCCTTCGCAATGAGCGTCGCGCACCTGCGGCAGGGCTTGTTGTTGCGGCCGAACACGTAGCTCGTCTCCCCGGCCCGTTCGATCCCCGTGGTCACGCGGACCGGGGAGTTCCTATTCGCCCACATCAGCCTCCGCGCGATGCGCACATGCTTGTCGACGTCCACCCGGCGCACCTTGTCCGCCGGATGCGCTCCGGCGAGAAAGCAGATCTCCGCGCGGTACTCGTTGCCGATCCCGGCGGCGTTTTTCTGGTCCAGCAGCGCGCGCCCGATCTCCAGGTCGGGGTGGGAGCGGATCCGGCGCACAACCTCTTCGTGGTCGAAGTCCGCGGCGAGCATGTCCGGGCCGAGGTAGCCCATGCGCTGGGGGTATTCGCGCGCGGGGAAGACCTCGACGAGCCCGAGTTCGTGCCCGACGAGCTCGATGTCCCCCGCCGCGTCGGCGAGCCGCAGCACCACCCGCGCCGTGTGGCCGGGCTTGCGCCACCGTGTGCCGGCACGGTGGATCGCCCAGGTGCCCTCCATCTTCAGGTGGGTGTGCAGGACCTCGCGGCCGAACTGCATGAATAGGTGCTTGCCGTAGGGCCACACGCGCTGGCAGGTCAGGCCTGTGAAATCGACGGTGGCACAGCGCGGCACGCGCAGGCTCGTGCGGGTGACCGTGCGCCCGGCCATAAACTGCAGCCGCCGGGAGAGCTGGTAGACGGAATCGCCTTCGGGCATGCGTCTCTTTATACGCCCCGCCCGGCTCAGTCGTCGAAACTGAGCTCCTCCATCGCCTCGGCCACGCTGCGCCCGCGCCGCTTGGGCGGGGCGGGCGCGGTGCCGCCGATCTTCGCACCCTTCGGGGTCACTGCGGCGCCGTAGTCGCGCAGCACAAACGCCGCCTCGCCGTTGAGCTTTTCCACGGTGAGCGGCCTCATCCGCCCGGCCGCGACGGCCTCCGCGAGGGCGGAGACGACGAGGCCGAGCGGGTCGCCGGTGTCGGGCGGGAAGTGGTCGAAGAACGTGGTCATGGTCTTGCCGCCGCGGGTGATGTGGGCGGCGAGGAGGCCGTCGATAAGCACCACGAGGGCGCCCGCGCTGCGGGAGGGCCCCTGCGCAGGCCAGGGAAGCGCCGCGCCGTATGGGTTGGCTGGGTCCGTGGCGGCGAGGACGTAGACGTGCGGCTCGCGCGTGCCGGAGGGCCAGCCGACCACGTCGTCCGAGTCCTGGTGGCCGCGCAGCCGGTCGATGGTGGCGGGGGTGGAAAACTGCGCGGCGCCGAGGCCCTCGATAAGGTAGCCGCGCATCGCCTTGCCGGACTCCTCGAAGCCGGAGAGCACCTTGTACGCCAGGGCGAAGCCGCCAAGCACGTCCTCGGCGACGACGCTGCCGCGGGTGACCACTCCGTAGCGGTCCAGCCACGCCTCACCGAGTGCGACAGAGCGGCGGGTCGCGTCGCTGTCGACGCGCGGCGTCGCCGCCCAGCGGCCCACCATGTCGGGCGGGGTGAGCGCGGCGAACGAGGTCCGCCCGGTGCGCACCCGCGAGCGCGTCGGCCGGCGCTTCGCGCGATGCGCGGTCCGTCCCCCCGCCAGGCGCGCCCGGATCGGGGCGAAGGAGTCCGGCGCGATAACGCCGGCCTCCACGAGGTCCCAGATGGCCTCGCGCAGCTCGTCGGACGTCGTCGTGGCGCTTTCGAGCAGGTCCGTGAACAGGTACCCTCCCCCGGCGCGCACCTTCTCCGCCACCTGCGTCTGCGTCAGAGAAAGCGCGGGCTCGGGCACGTCCGGCATGAGCTGCCCGGCGTAGTCGGCGGGCAGCAGCATGATCCAGGGGTCGCGCGCGCCCGCCGTGCCGGCGCCGACGATGGCCACCTCACCGGAGGCGGTGAGCTCGTCGAGCATCTCGGGGCTGTAGTCCCCCACGCGCGAGGGCAGGACGTGCGACTCCCACGCCGAGGCCGGAAGGCGCACCCCGGCGAGCTGTTCGAGCACGGTGTACACCCCGTCGGCGCCGCGCAGGGCGGGGCGCTGCCCGGCCGGGGCGACGTGCGACCAGCTGGGCAGAAAGCGCCCGAAGGCGGACTGGGAGACGGGCTGTGTCTGGGCGCGGGCGGCCGCCAGGGAGCGCGAGCGGATGATGCGCAGCACCTCGGCGGCGACGTACTCCTGCTCCTCGACGCCCTGCCGGTAGCGGCCCTCAATCACACGCCCGGCCTCCACCGCTGGCTGCAGCGCCGAGTAGGCGGCCCCGACGGCGAGCCCGAAGGCGTCGGCGAGGTCGCGCAGGGTGAACGGCCCGCGGGTGCGCACCCATCTGCCCACGAGCTGGGCCAGCGCGTCGGGGATCGTGTCCTGCTGGGCGGGCACGCCGGGCGGGACGGGGACCCCGAGCCCGTCGCGCAGCAGCGGCGCGTCGAGGGTCTGCGCGATGTGCTCGCGCCCGCCGATGCGCACCCGCATCACGCGAGACCCGAGCGCCGACTCCAGCGCAGCCAGGGGCACGGACGTGTAGTCACCGAGCTGCTCGAGCGGCACGGGGCCGACGATGCGCAGGGTGTCGGCGAACTGCTCGGAGGTTGCGGCGCGGCCGAGGCGGCGCAGGGAGGCGTCGACCTCGGCGATGATGGTGGCGTCGAGAAGCTCGCGCAGCTCGACGGTGCCCAGCAGCTTGGCCAGCAGCGACGGGTCGAGCGCGAGCGCGGCGGCGCGCTTTTCCGCCAGCGGCGTGTCGCCCTCGTACATGAAGGCGCCGGTGTAGTTGAACAGCAGCGAGGAGGCGAACGGGCTGGGCTGGGAGGTGGTCACTTCCGCGATGCGCACGCGCCGCGTCTGCAGGTCCCCCATCACCTCGCGTAGCGACGGCACATCGTAGACGTCTTGGAGGCACTCGCGCACCGTCTCCAGGATGATCGGGAAGGACGGGTAGTTCCTGGCCACGTCGAGCAACTGCTCCGCGCGCTGGCGCTGCTGCCACAGCGGGGCGCGCGCCCCAGGGTTGCGTCGCGGCAGCAGCAGCGCGCGGGCGGCGCACTCGCGGAAGCGGGAGGCGAAGAGAGCGGAGTTGCCCACCTGCTCGGTGACGATGTCGGTGATCTCGTCGGCGTCGAAGGTGAACAGGGCCGCGCCCGGCTCCTTCTCCCCCTGCGGCAGACGCAGCACGATGCCGTCGTCGCCGGCGACGGCTTGGGCGTCCATGCCCGTTTCCTGGGACACGCGCCACCCGGTGGCCAGCGCCCACGCCGCGTTGACGCCCTTGCCGAAGGGGGTGTGCAGCACCACCCGCCAGTCCCCCAGCTCGTCGGTGAAGCGCTCGAGCACCAGCGTCTTTTCGTCCGGGAGGATGCCGGTGGCCTCCGCCTGCTCGTCGAGGTAGGCGTGGAGGTTGCGCTGCGCGTTCTCCCCCAGGGAGGGGTCCATGGTTCGCTCCCGGCGGAACTCGCCGACGGCCTTGCCCAGCTCGTAGGGCCGGCCCAAGCCGTCGCCCGTCCAGAAGGGCAGCCGGCCGGTGTGGCCCGGGGCGGGGCTGACCTGTACCTGGTCGCGCGTGATGTTCTCGATGCGCCAGCTCGACGCCCCGAGGGTGAAGACGTCGCCGACGCGGGACTCGTACACCATCTCCTCGTCCAGCTCGCCCACGCGGCGCGGGGCGGCCCCCTCTGCACCGCCCGACCCGACGAGGAACACACCGAACATGCCGCGGTCCGGGATGGTGCCGCCGCTGGTTACGGCCACCCGCTGCGCCCCGGGCCGGGCGGTGAGCACGGTGCCCTCGAGCACGGCGCGCGGGCGCAGCTCGGCGAAGTCCGTCGAAGGGTAGACGCCGATGATGAGGTTGATCACCGCGTCGTAGACCTCGCGGGCCAGGTCGCGGTAGGGCCAGGCGCGGCGGACGGTGTCGTACCACTCATCGACGTCGAGGTCGGCGACGCTGACGGCGGCGATCGTCTGCTGGGTGAGCACGTCGAGCGGGGAGACGGGGGTGTGCAGTTCCTCGATGAGCCCGGCGCGCATCCGCGGCACGGTGACGGCCGTCTGCACGAGGTCGGCGCGGTGCTTCGGGTAGAACGTGCCCTCCGAGACGGCGCCGACGGAGTGCCCCGCGCGGCCGACGCGCTGCAGCCCGGAGGCGACGGAGGGCGGTGATTCGACCTGGATGACCAGGTCGACCGCGCCCATGTCGATGCCGAGCTCGAGGGAGGACGTGGACACGACGGCGCGCAGCGAGCCCTCCTTGAGCGCCGTCTCTGTGCTCAGGCGCTCTTCCTTGGACACGCTGCCGTGGTGGGCGCGGGCGATGACGGGGGCGGCGTGGCCGGCGGTGTCCACTCCCTTCATCAGCTGGGCCGGGGGGCGTCGAGGAGCGGGGCTCAGGCTGTCCGGGTCGTGCTCGTGCGCCCAGAGCTCGTTGATCTGGCTGGTCAGGCGCTCTGCGGCGCGGCGGGAGTTGACAAAGACGATGGTCGAGCGGTGCGCCATCACCTGCTCGTAGACGGCGCGCTCGATGTGCGGCCAGATGCTGGAGCTGGCTTTCGGGAGGTCGAGCGGGACGTCGAGCGGGCTGTCGAGCTGGTCGCCGAGCTGGTCGCCGAGCTGGTCGTCGATGACTGCGGAGCCGATGGTGGAGGCGTCCTCGGGGACGGGCAGGTCGCTCATGTCCTCGACGGGCACGACGACGTCGAGCTCCCATTTCTTCTCGCCGGGCGGGTTGATGATCGTGGTGCGCGGGCCGAGGAAGTTGGCCACGGCGTCTAAGGGGCGCACCGTCGCGGACAGGCCAATGCGCTGGAAGTCCCCCGCGATCAGTGCGAGGCGCTCCAGCGACAGGGTCAGGTGCACGCCGCGCTTCGTGCCGGCGAGCGCGTGGATCTCGTCGACGATGACGGTGTCCACTGTTGTCAGGATCCCCGCCGCCTTGGAGGTGAGCATGAGGTAGAGCGATTCGGGCGTGGTGATGAGGATGTCCGGGGGCCGGCGCAGCTGGCGGGTGCGCTCGGCCTGCGGGGTGTCGCCCGAGCGCACCGCCACCGAGATGTCGGGCATGTCGCGGCCGAGGCGCTGCGCCACCCGCGCGATGCCGTTGAGCGGGGCGCGCAGGTTGTTTTCCACGTCGACGCCGAGCGCCTTGAGCGGGGAGATGTAGAGCACCCGCACGCCGCCGTGCGTGGAGGTCTGTGCGCCGTCGATGGGCAGGGCCTGCTGCCCCGCGCGTTCGACGAGGCTGTTGAGGGACCAGAGGAAGGCCGCGAGCGTTTTGCCGGAGCCCGTCGGGGCGACCACCAGGGAGTTCTCCCCCGCCGAGATGGACTCCCACGCCTCAGCCTGGACGCGGGTGGGCGCTGCGAAAACCTCCCGGAACCAGGTGGATACCTGGGGGTGGAAGCGCGCCAGAATCTCCTCGGGCATGGCTGTCACTCTACGGTAGGGTCATAACCATGACGGCTTCGTACTCTGACTCCCGGCTGACCAACCTGATCGCGCAGGGCACCGGCGAGATTCTCAAGGGCATCCGGGGTGTCGGCCTGCTGCGGGGCCGCGAGCTCGGCGAGGCGGGCGACGACCTCGCCCAGAACTGGATCGCCCGGGTGCTGTCCCAGCACCGCCCGGAGGACGGCTTCCTCTCCGAGGAGGCGGCCGACGACCTGGGGCGGTTAGACAAGGAGCGGGTGTGGATCGTCGACCCGCTCGACGGCACCAAGGAGTTCGCCACCGGCCGCCAGGACTGGGCCGTGCACGTCGCCCTCGTGGAAAACGGGGTGCCCACCCACGCCGCGGTGGGCCTGCCGGACCTGGGCGTGGTGTTCAAGTCCTCGGACGTGCGCCACGTCTCGGGCCCCTACGCCCGCAAGATCGCATTGTCGCGCAACCGCCCGCCCGCCATCGCCGGCGCCGTGGCCGAGTCCCTTGGCTTCGACACCGTCGGGGTGGGCTCGGCCGGCGCGAAGGCGATGCACGTGCTGCTCGGCGACTACGACGCCTACGTCCACGCCGGCGGCCAGTACGAGTGGGACCAGGCCGCCCCAGTGGGCGTCTCGCTGGCGGCGGGCCTGCACTGCTCCCGCCTCGACGGCTCCGAGCTGCGCTACAACAACGCCGACACGTATATCCCGGACCTGCTCATTTGCCGCCCCGAGCTGGCCGATGAGATCCTGAACATCTGCGCCGCCTTCCGCGACGAGCACGGCGACTACGAGGGCCCCGCGGCCTAGAAAGGAACCCATGGTTCCCACCCCCTACGAGGACTTGCTTGACGACGTCCTCTCCAACGGCACCCCGAAAGGCGACCGCACCGGCACCGGAACGCTGAGCGTCTTCGGCCGCCAGCTGCGCTACGACCTGTCCGAGGCCTACCCCCTGCTGACCACCAAGCGCATCTACTTCAAGGGCGTCGTCGGCGAGCTGCTGTGGTTCCTCCGCGGCGAGTCCAACGTGCGCTGGCTGCAAGACAACAACATCCGCATCTGGAACGAGTGGGCCGACGACACCGGCGAGCTGGGCCCAGTCTACGGCGTGCAGTGGCGCTCGTGGCCCACCCCGGACGGCCGGCACGTCGACCAAGTGCAGGAGGCGCTGGACACGCTGCGCGCGAACCCGGATTCGCGCCGCAACGTCGTCTCCGCGTGGAACGTCGCCGAGCTGGACAAGATGGCGCTTTTGCCCTGCCACCTGCTGTTCCAGCTCTATGTCGCGGACGGGACGCTGTCCATGCAGGTCTACCAGCGCTCCGCCGACATGTTCCTGGGCGTGCCCTTCAACATCGCCTCCTACGCGCTGCTCACCCACATGTTCGCCCAGCAGGCAGACCTGAAGGTCGGCGAGCTGATCTGGACGGGCGGCGACTGCCACATCTACGCCAACCACGTTGAGCAGGTCAAAGAGCAGCTTTCCCGCGAGCCGCGCCCTTACCCGCAGCTGAAGCTGCGCAAGGCGGATTCCCTGTTCGACTACACTTTCGACGACATCTCGCTCGAGGGCTACGACCCGCACCCCACGATCACCGCGCAGGTGTCGGTGTGATCGGCGCGATCTGGGCCCAAGACCTGGGCGGTTTGATCGGCGACGGCACGGGAATGCCGTGGCACCTGCCCGAGGACCTGAAGCATTTCAAGGCCGTCACACTGGGCTACCCCGTCATCATGGGGCGCACGACCTGGGAGTCGCTCCACGTGCGCCCGCTTCCGGGCCGGGACAACATCGTCGTCTCCTCGCGCGCGCCCGGCGAGTGGTCGCGCGGCGCCACCGTCGTACCGCAGCCGCCGGAGGAGTTCGACGGCGACGCCTGGATCATCGGCGGGGCGCAGCTCTACGCCGCCACGCTCGATACAGTGGACGTCATCGAGCGCACGCTTATCGACGCCCACCTCACCGTCCCCACACCCGTCCACGCCCCCGACATCCCAGGCGCGTTCGAGTGCGTCTCCGAGGCGGGCTGGGAGACGTCGACAAGCGGGCTGCGCTACACGTTCCAACGTTTCGAAAGGACAGCATGACCATCTACGCCACCACCTGGTGCCCCTTCTGCCGTTCCCTGCTCGACGCCCTGAGCGGCACCGACATAGACTACGAGGTCGTCGACGTCGACCAGGACCGGGACGCCGCCGCGTGGGTCGAGTCCGTCAACGGCGGCAACCGCGTCGTGCCCACCGTGCGCTTTTCGGACGGGACCCACGCCACCAACCCACCGTTCGCGCAGGTCAAGGCGAAGTATGAGGAGTTGAACGCGTAAGGTACCCTACCTGTATTGCCCTAGTAGCTCAGTGGATAGAGCACGGCTCTCCTAAAGCCGGTGTCGGAGGTTCGATTCCTCTCTGGGGCGCTTTTGTCATCAGGGACTTTCGGTTAACTTTTCCATTCATTTCAGGAAACTCCTTCCAGGTTAAACCGGGTGTTCTAAATTCGGTAACTTTTTGGAAAACTATCCCCGAAACGACGAAAACCGGCCGGTTTCAAGCCCCAGAAAGGCTTTCCGGCCGGTTTTTGCGTGGTAACTCGGCTTCGTTGCACGACCTGTAGGCTACTCGGCATGAAGTCCTTGAAATTCAAGGTCTTCGCCGGTGGCCTTATGGCTTACGCCGCCTTCGGTGGCGCGTTGTCGCCCAACTTCCATTGCTCAATGTCGTCTGAGTCGGGCCTACGCCCGCCCCGTGGAGCAGGCGGAGACGGCTTCTGTTCAGTGTGAGGGCGCGACCAAGAAGCAGCGTCGAGCATGGCAAGGTTCACCCCCACTGCGGCCATAGCCATGCACAGCATCTGCGCTGCCCACCCGCGCATGAGACGAGTCGTCACGTCGCCGGCACCCTGGTACGAGCCGTTTTTGAGCATGGCGTTGCGAGACTCAATGGTGTTGCGGCGGCCGTACTCCTTGCGCCACTCGGCGGTCATAAAGGCCGGGCCGTGCTGAAGGAACTTCGCGCCGTCCTCGGCGGTGTTCTTCAGCGTCACGGTGCGCTGCTGGCAGACTTTCGGGAACGAACGGTTCAGGTTCAACCGTTTCGTGATCTCACGAATGTCGGTTTCGCTACCACCAAGCAGCAAGTCGTCGGGTGCGCGCTTCTGGGCGACCTCCCACACGCTTCGAGCTAGCGCTGCCGCCGCCGGAACAGCAGGGGCCGCGTCTTCCGCTGCACGGTGCGTCACCGCAACCCGCACCACCCCGTTCGCGTCGAGGGCGACGTCGCCGGCTTTGATAAGAGCAACCCCCGGTCCAAGGCCGGCTCCTAAGCCAAGTCCTACAATGACGGTCGCACGCTCGCGGCGAAGCTCGGTGGACTGCGAGACAACCCAATGGTGCAAACGCTGCCAGTCGCCAGGCTCGTACGGTTTGGCGGGCGGCTTTTCGATGTCCCGTCGGTGGTAGAGACTTAACTCTTGGCCGTGCAAAGCCTCATGGATAAGCCTGAACATGTATCGCTCGTCCGCTACCGAATTCCTCGACTTCAAGCCTTCCAGCACTGCGGTCAGGTTCGACTCGCCAAGCACCGTCTCCACGGTGACAGCACGACCAGAGTTGAACACCCTCGCAGACGCGCGGGTGAGCACGCGCAACCCGCCTTTGACGTTGGGGCCCGCCGCGGTGTCCGAAACGAACACTTTCGAGCCGGTTTCCTACTCGACAACCGCCTTGATAGCCGTTTCGCGCACAAAGTCCGCAATGTGCTCCCGAGCGCCGTCGTCGGTGCCCTGGGGGACGTAATTTTCAATGCGGCGCAGGACTTCTTCGCGCTGCTGGTTGGTAAGCGTCTTGCTGCACCGCCTCGGGCCTCGGGTCGGTGCTCGACACGGGTGAACGAGACGGGGCGCTCGGCGCAACCAGGTGCAATAGCAAAGCCAGCACCCCCGCCTAGTGGTTGCGCTACGGTTCGCCGTTGAAGGGCTGTAGCGTGGCAGGCATGGCCCAGTTCCCTCCACCGCGACGCGCATACGCAACGTGGCCCGACGTGGACGTCGAAACGGTGCCCGAGGTCTACCGCAAGGCCTGGGCGCTGCGGGAAAACCTGGTCAAAGCGGTCGAGTACTACGTAGCCAAAGGGTGGGCGAAAAACAGGTCGGACTTCGCCCGCAGGTGCGGGCTGCACCCCTCGGCGCTCTCGCGCTGGGTCACAGGCGACGTGTGGCCGTCTGCCGAGACCGTCGCCGCGGTCGAAGCCGCGGTTCATATGCCCATGTGGTCGTACCAAAAAGCTCCGTCGAGGCGCGGACTGCGCTCGAAGGGCGGGTACGTCTACCCGTAAGTCGTGCGGGTGTGTGCTGGTAATCGTTTCGTTGTTTCGCATGCGTAAAACGCTCGCACACTCGAAAAGTGCACCCCCTGCCAGGCGCAAGTTGGCCCGATTCGATGCGTCGACCCGGAAGGAGTAAACGACGTCGACGCGAGCGGTGAAAGAATGTGCATGCTTGCACGCGAGATTGACCACTTCCGGGTGTGTTATGCGAACTCACTTATGTGAAGGGTTCATGTCTTTTTACCAGTCGAAAACAGGTTCCCCTTACAGGCTGTTTTGTCGGTCCAGTGTCGTGCCCCCGGCTACTGTGATATACGACGAAAACCCACACGAAGAATGCTAAGGAGACACAGTTGGGCAGACAACAACGCCTTGAGCTGACCTGGACGAATAAGGACAAGGCGCTCATTCCTACCGAGCAGGGCCGGTACGGCTACACCTGGGTTGACCCGCGGGACCCGAGGTACTGCGAAACGAGGGTGTTAACGGTTGACGAAACGGTGACCGGAACGAGGGCGGACAAGGAGGACGGCACCACCTACTCCGAGCGGGCAGACCTAACGCCGCAAACAGACAACCTGCTTATTCTGGGCGAGTCCGGCGACGTGCTCGAAGCGCTCACCCGCGTACCCGAGTGGTCTGAAAAGTACGTCAGCAAGGTGAAGTGCATTTACATCGACCCGCCGTTTAACACCGCGCAGACCTTTGCGAATTACGAGGACAATCTGGAGCACTCCGTCTGGCTGACGATGATGCGTGACCGGCTGCTGCACTTGCGGGACTTGCTCAATGAAGACGGGTCGATCTGGGTTCACTTGGATTACGCCGAAAACCACCGCATGAGAACGCTGCTCGATGAGGTGTTCGGCGCGGGGAACTTCCTATCGGAGTTCGTTTGGCAGAAGGCAGACGGTCCGCGTAACGATGCCACGTACTTCTCAACGGATCAGGATGTCATCATCGCCTATCGGAAAACCGATAATTTCTCCGTTAATCGACTACCAAGACCCGCTTGGATGAATACGAGGTTCTCAAACCCGGATAACGACCCAAAGGGTCCGTGGGCGATGGGCGACCCCTGCGCCCCCGACGCCCCGAACAATCAACCGATGGTTTATGCAATTCAACATCCAATTACCGGAGATCTCATGTATCCCTCGCAGGGAAGTTGCTGGCGAATGTCGCCCGCGACTGTCTTTGTGGAGATGAATAAATGGGCACCCTACGAAATGAGGGACATTGGCGACCGTGAGAAACGGGCTGCTGTTTCAGGTGTGAGGGTATCTGAGGCGCAAGACGTCGTTCCAGCGTTGATGCTTACTGAACCACTAGAGGAGTCTACTCGTCGTGTCCGGGAGAAAATAGACTCCGGCGAGACTATGCCGGAGTTGGTTTTCACCAGGAATGGCCTCGGGAGGCTCATGCGTAAGGCACGAATTCCGTCCGGGGGTGTAGTACCAAGAACCCTGTTGCTCAATGAGCAGGTAAGTCACAGCCGCGGTGCGAAAAAAGAGATTGTTGCTCTTTTCCCCGGCACCACAGCTTTCGCCACCCCCAAGCCCGAACGCCTCCTCGAACGCATAATCCACATCGCAACGAACCCCGGAGACGTCGTCCTCGACGTGTTCGCCGGTTCGGGAACCACCGCAGCAGTCGCCCAGAAAATGGGACGCCGCTGGGTCACCTGCGAACTCGTGGAGGACACCTTCAACCGCTTCACCCGCCCACGGCTGGAGAAGGTTATCAATAACGAAGACCAGGGCGGCATCACCATCCAGAAGGAAGAGCGAGCCGACGCGACCGAGGACGGTTTGCCTGAGGGTCTTACCCCAGAGGAAGCGCAGAAGTTCACCTCGCTGCTGAATAAGACCATCAAGAACGACGATGAGCTCAAAAAGAACCCCGCAGTCAAGCAACTCAAGGCCATGACCAAGACCAAGCCAGTCAAGGGTGTCGTCAACTGGCGAGGCGGCGGAGGCTTTCAAGTCGCCCACCTTGAGCCAGCCTGCTTCGACTACGACCCAGAAATTGCGCTTACCACCCTGACCGAGCACGCCACCGGCGATTTGCTCGTGCGTTCCGTGGCCGCCCAGCTCCGTTTCGCACTCACCCCGAGCGACCTGCATTTCGACGGCGAACGCGGCCGTGAGCACCTCGTTGTGGTCGAAGGTGTCCTCGACGAGGAGAAGGTGAGCGAAGTCATGGCGCACCTCCCAGAAGGTCACTCCGTCGTCTTCGCCGCGACTGTGGTTGACGAGAGCGCCCGCGAGCACGTCCGGTCGTTCAAGAACGGCTCGCGAGTCGTTCACGTCCCGCTTGAGATTTTCCCGTACTCCGACACAGCCGACGAGGAGAAGTAACCATGACACAGAAATTGAACCTCTCCTTTGACGAGAACCTGGTTGCAGAGTTAACCGCTAAGTTCGACCTCCGCGCACCGAACGCCGAAGCGCTTGCCGATTTGGTGCAGCGAATCGAAGATGGCAACTACGACGCGTTAGAACCGCTGGTGCTCAACCTTGCAACGGGTGCCGGCAAGACCTACGTCATGGCAGCGTTTATTGAGTACCTGCGCCGTCAAGGCCACCCGAACGTCATGGTGGTCACGCCGACGAAGGTCGTGCAGGACAAGACAGTCCTCGACTTCACCGAGGGCTCGCACCGCTACATTGGCGGCTTCGACGTGCCGCCCCGGCTGGTCGCTCCGGGTGACGTGTCGAACTTGCGAGTCAATGACGCAGCCGCCGGCCTGTTTGTAGGCGAAGGTGCCTCTACGCTCTACGTGTTCAATGTCCAGCAGCTTTTCCCTCCGAAAGACGGCGGCAAGAATGTCGCAACGGGAGACGAAGCGGCGCGCCGCAAGACATGGAAGTTCCAGGAGGACTCCGGCGCGCTGGCGCAACGGTTGATCGACACGGAAGACTTGGTCATTATTGCCGACGAGTCGCTCCTGTTCGGCTCCACTGCGAAGACATTCCGCCAGTCGCTGACTTCGCTGAAACCCGCCGTGACTGTGGGGCTGACCGCCTCGCCAGACAAGGGCGACGACGTTGTCTACCGCTACCCGCTGTGGCGGGCTATCCAGGACGGCTACGTCAAGCAACCGGTGCTGGTCTACCGCGAATCAGGCTACGACTCGGAAGATCGCCAACTCCAAGACGCATTGTCGCTTTTGGCTATCAAGGAAGAGGCATACGCGAACTACAGGGCGGCCCACCCGAACGGCAAGCAGACCAAACCGCTGCTGTTCGTGGTCTGCTCTGGGGTGCCTCACGCCACTGAGGTTGCCGAGCGCCTGCGCGGCCCCGGCTTCGTAGGCGACCCGCTTGCAGTGCTCCAGGTGGACAACGAGCACAACGACAACACCACCCAGTCGTTCTTGCGCTCCCTCGACACAGACAACTCCCCGGTTCGGGTGATCGTCTCAGTCAACAAGTTGCGTGAGGGTTGGGACACCAAGCGCATTGCCGTGATGTGTACCCTTCGCACAATGGGCTCTGAAGTACTCACCCAGCAGGTCATGGGCCGAGGCCTTCGTCTGCCGTTCGGGGCGCTCACAGGTGTTCCTGCCATAGACGAACTCGACATTTTGTCGCATGAGTCCTTCGTCAAACTTTTGGAAAACGAAAACGTCCTCAAACAGTTCGGCATCGAGGACGCGGTGCGAGAAGGCGACGGCAAGAAGGTCATCGTCCCCCCTGGCACGACCAACCCACCGCACGTGGGAACCGGTACGGGCGCCGGTGCTACGGGTGGCACCGCTACTGGCACCGGCGAGACCGGCACCACAGTGCAACCTGGCGAGGACACTGGCACCTCCGGTGACTTTCCTGACACCCCAGCAGTTGACCGCACCGTCGGCACACGAGCGCTCACCGACGAAGACGACATTGGAAAAGACGTTGAGGTATTCACCCCGGTAATCGTCAACATCAACGAGAAATTCGCCGGCACCACCTTCGACTTCCCATCTTCGACCATGACGAAAACGAAAAAGCAGTTCGACCTGGTCGACATCCCAAACTCCGTCATTGTCGAACGCGCGGACAAGGTCACCGACACCGACGAGTACCTGGCCCGAACGAAGATCGGTGTGGCAGACGAGGGCAACAAAATCGAACTCGACAACGACGACCGCTCCGCCGTGCCGAGTTTCAAACAGACTCCTTCCCAAGTCGCCGCGGAACTCATCCGCCGCGTCATGGGTTCGGGCACGGTTGCCGCGACGGCAGAGAACACGAGCCAACTCAAGCGCCGCATCGTGCCGACATTCATGGAGGCGACGAAGATCGAGCAGTGGACGGAGAAGGCCAAGGAGTCCGCGGCCCGACACCTGCGTGAACTCGTCATTGAAGAGTCTAGGAAAGCAAACGCCCAGACCGGGACCGCGGTGGCGATCCACCCGGTGGCCCTCCCGATTGACGACTCGTTCGTCCTCGACCTCGACAAGAAGGTCCTCGACCTGCTCGACCGGCAGGAAAAGACCGCGGGTAAGGCAGGTTTTAGCAACGCGGAATACTACGGCACCTGGAAGAAGGGGTTATTTGAGGCCGCGCGCTTCGACTCGTTTACCGGCGAGTACCGCCTGGCGGCTCTGCTTGACCTCGACCCCAACGTGGTGTGGTGGAAGCGTATTTACGCCCACGAAGGTGCGCGGGTGGCCTACACCCCGCACAACTCCTACGTTCCGGACTTTGTCGTATTCGACAAGGACGGAACCCACTGGATCGTCGAAGCCAAGGAAAACCGCGGCCGCGACGACGGGCGCGTCCAGGCCAAACGTGCAGCCGCCGAGCGCGTGGTGCGCCAGCTCGTGGGTATGCCGGAGTACGAGGACCAGACCTGGGGCTACCTCATTGCCTACGAGGACGACATTGCCTCTTCCGACTCGTGGGCCGACTTGGTTGCCGGTTCGGTGACGGAACGGATGCCGAGGTTGTAGTCGTGCGCAAAAGCCGGACCGTAGAACGTACCTGCGGTACGGCTTCTCGCTTTGTGAGGCGGGGTTCCCTACCAGCCCGCTCTAAAGTGAAGGCTCCGTGCCTGGACGAATGAAGCCGTTATCCAAGTTTAGGTAGTCACATCAGCTAGAGAACGATGCCCGACAGCGTGCCCCTCGTAACGCCGTTGACGTTCAACTCCAGCACCGCTTGTTTATCTGACGGGTCCCATTCAACGTAAGGAATCACGACCCGGAACTCCGTCTCGGAGTACTCGTGGCGGAAGTCAACGCACATGGTTGCCCCGGTCGCCCTCAACGCCAACGACATTGTATCTCGCTCAAAACCATCAAACTTGGCGTTGAACGTATGCGTGTCGGTGTAAAGACCGAACGTGGCGTAGCCCAAAAACGGCTCGCCCGTGAACTGCCACGCGACGGTCAACGCTTCGGTTCCCACCTCGACTCTCGCGGCGGTGAGTTCCGCTTCGGACGAGTTCCGCGCTGCGTCCGCGATGCGCTGGATGTCCTCATTAGGTGTGTTCATTGCGAAGCTACTTCCTCTCTCTAGTGGATGTGGTTCAAAGGGTAGCGCCACGTTCGCGTTGTCCGACGGCGGTAATGACCGAAGAACGAGAGGAGCAAACGTATCGAACCGTTCCGAAATACATACTGAATCGCGGGACGAGTTTGCTTTTTAGCCTGACAGAGTCGACGGGGTGTTCGAAAGAAAACGAGGCACGTCGCGGCGGCCATTACGCTTAACGTGTCGATTCCCGTTTCGAAGGAGAATGATGCTCGGCTACAGAAATTTTGCCCTGCTTGAACTGGACGTTAACCAAGGACACCAACGATTTGAGTTTGCTGACGATAGCGCACAGTCGGGTGCTATCACCTGCCCGGTGTGCGGAGAAGGAAAGACGGTCAACATCGCCTGGGCCACCGACAGGCGCAACTTCGTTGAAACCGGGTACCGCTGGATGGTCTGCCAAGATTGCTGCGGAGCTTCAATCAGCATTTTTCGGGAGGGTGGTGGCGAGGAGATCTACCCGCCGCGGACACAACAGCAACCTATCGACAACCTACCTGGCGACGTTGCAGAGATGTGGGAGGAAGCGAACCTCACATACTCTGTTGGCGCCTACACCAGCGCGGTGCTTATGTGCCGCAAGATAGTCTTCGCTGCTGCTGTTCGTTGCGGTCTACCAGAGAAAAACGACAGGGGCTGGGCACCAAAGTTCGAAGAGTGCGTGAATTTTTTAGTAAATGAGGGAATTCTCACTAAGCGCATCAAGGACAGTTGGGCTGACAGCATTCGACTCTGGGGCAATGCCGCCACTCACGAGCTGAAATCCGTGAGGCAATCCACCGCGATGAAGGCCATCGAGTTCGCCCAGATGATCCTTCGCATGGCCTTTGAGTTTGAGGGAAACGCAAGGACCGAAAACGAGTCTTGAGGGTAGTCCCCCGAAACGACACCCGCCCCGCTAACCGCTGCGCAACCCGTTCCGACCGGCGACAATACACCCATGCCAGCTGCGAAAGAACTCACCCCGCGCCAACGCAACCAGCTCGGCTGGCGGCTGGGTTACGTCCGTTAGCGTGGCTGCCGCGCAGCCCGGCTCGATCATGCGCCGCGGGGTCAGCAGATCATGCCCCCGACGCCCCCGCGGCCACTGGCGGCCTCGCGCAGCGAACCGACCCTGCCGCCGAATTAGGGCACAATCTTGCGCTCAAATTAAGTGAGCCTTACCATGCTAGAGGTTTGTCAACTAAGCCTAGGCTTACTTACCTGAAGGGTGAATCGTGAAAGTATCACGGACGTTCGCAGCGCTGCTGTTGTCGCTCATGGCAGTGCTCGGCCTCGCTGGCTGCGCATCGGATTCTGGCAGCGGCGGAGACAACAACGGCGACGGCGGAAAATCCGGCGAGACTGCGCTCACCGTGACGGACGCGGCGGGCCGGACGGTGGAGTTCGACAAGCAGCCGGAGCGCATTCTCCTCGGCGAGGGGCGCGGGGTCTTCGCCACGTCGATCCTGCTGGATGACCCGTTTGAGAAGGTCGTGGCGTACGGCGACGACCTTGACAAGGCAGCGTCGGCGATGCGCGCGAAAATGCTGGAGAAGTTCCCGGGCGCCAAAGATCTGCCGATGATCGGGTCGCTGCAAAAGGGCGATGTCACCGTGGAGAACCTCTTGGCGCAAAAGCCGGACGTCGTCGTGATGACTCTCGACCAGAAGAAGGTCGTCGAGCAGAACGGATTCCTCGCCGACATGGACAAGGCCGGCCTGAAGTACGTGTTCTCGGACTTCCGCCAGGATCCGCTGAAGAACACCCCGGTGTCCATGACGCTCTTCGGTGAGCTCTTCGGCAAGCAGGAGCGCGCGAAGAAGTACAACGAATTCTGGGAAGGCAAGGTCACCGACATTACCGAGCGGGCGGCCAAGACCACCGAGAAGCCGAAGACGGCGGTGTGGATGGCTGCCGGTTTCAACGACTGCTGCTCCATCGCCGGCGACGCCAACCTGGGCAAGCTCGTGACTGCGGCCGGCGGCCACAACATCGGCCCCGACATCCTGGGCACGGACGAGACCACCATCACCCCGGAGAAGCTCGTCGAGGTCAACCCGGAGCGGCTGATCGTCTCCGGCGGCGAGTGGGCGCGCGACCCGCAGAAGACCGACGCGTTCCGCCACGTTGAGCTGGGCTACCACGCGGATGCTGCTACCGCACAGAGCACCTTCGACGGCCCGCTGCAGACACCGGGCATGGACCAGCTGACCGCCCCCACGTCGGGGCACTACTACGCCGTTTACCACCAGTTCTACGACAGCCCGTACAACGTGTTCGCGCTCGAGGCCTTCGCGAAGTGGTTCCACCCGGAGGAATTCAGCGACCTGGATCCGGCGAAGGACTTCGAAAAGTTCCACGACGAGTGGATGCCGATCGAGTACAGCGGCACGTTCTTCCTCGACAGCCAGGCCGTTCACCAGTAACAACGAGTGACGGGAAGGACTCAATGACCACACGCGTAGTGCCCGACTCCGACGTCGCGGAGGATTCGCCGGAGCGCGCGATTGATAGTTACAGGCGGCGGAGTCGTCGAAAAGCAATCGCGATTGCCGTGCTTGTCGCGGCGGCGATCGCGAGCTTCCTCGTCGCAGTCGTCGTGGGGCCCATTGAGCTCTCCCTGTCGGAGGTCTTTCGGGCCGTCTTCTCCCCCGAATCCGTCGACGAGCAAACCGAGACCGTCGTGCGCACGCTGCGCCTTCCCGCGGCGGTGATGGCGGTGCTCGTCGGGGCGAGCCTGGGGCTGTCCGGCGCGCAGATGCAAACGATCTTGGACAACCCGCTCGCGGAGCCGTTCACCCTCGGCATTTCGGCGGCGGCGGCGCTCGGCGCGGCGGTGTCCATCGTCATGGGCTGGACGTTGATCTTCAACGCGCAGCTCAACCTCGCGCTCACCGCGGCGTTGTCGGCGCTGTTCGCGGTGCTCATCATCGCGGGCGCGGCGATCTGGCGCGGCGCCAGCGCGGAATCGATGATCCTGCTCGGCATCGCGCTGTCGTTTTTCTTCCAGGCGCTGCTCTCGCTGCTGCAGTACGTGGCCAGCAACGAGGCGCTCCAGCAGATCGTGTTCTGGACGATGGGCTCCATGCAGCGCGCGTCGTGGTCCGCAAACATCGTGCTCGCCGTCGTATTCGCCGCCGCGGTCCCCTTCTGCGTGGCCAACTCGTGGCGCCTCACCGCGCTGAGGCTTGGCGACGACCGCGCCGCCGCCCTCGGCATCGACGTCCAGCGCCTCCGCGTGAGCACCCTGCTGGTCGCGTCGCTCCTGGCGGCCGCTTCGGTGGCGTTCACCGGCGTGATCGGCTTCATTGGGCTCGTTGGACCGCACATCGCGCGCATGATCGTCGGCGAGGACCAGAAGTTCTTCCTCCCCGGCGCGGCCGCGGCGGGCGCGATGCTGCTGGGTCTGGCCTACGCGGTCTCCTTGTCGATCATCCCGGGCGTGGCCATCCCGCTGGGCATCATCACCTCGCTGGTGGGCGTCCCGTTCTTTGTGTTCCTCATCTTCACTCGTACGCGCGGAAGGAGGGGGTAGCCCATGGCGATCAGCACGACAGACCTCGTTGTCCGTTACGGGCGCACCAAAATCATCGACGGCATGACGTTCGGCCCGCTGCGCAGCGGTGCCATCACCGGCCTCATCGGCCCGAACGGCGCCGGCAAGTCGACGCTGGTGAAGACACTCGCCGGCATTAACAAACCCTCTGGCGGCAGCACCGACATCGTCGTTGACGGCCGCACCCTCACCGGCACAGAGCGCGTGCGCAACGTCGGCTACGTGCCGCAAGACATGCTTTCGCGGGCGACACTCACGGCCTTCGAGTCCATCATGGTCTCCGCCCGCCGCCGCGGCGAAGGCACCAGCGCCGCGCTGGAAAAGTCCGCGGCGGTCATGCACCGCCTCGGCATTACGCGCCTGTCGGACCGGATGATCTCCGACATGTCCGGCGGCCAGCGCCAGCTCGTCGCCGTCGCCCAGATGCTCGTGCGCGAGCCGCGCATCATGCTTCTCGACGAACCCACCTCCGCCCTCGACCTGCGCCACCAAGTGGAGCTTTTGCAGATCATCCAGGACGAGGTCCGCGGCAGTAACCGGCAGGCTTTGGTGGCCCTGCACGATCTCAACCTCGCCGCGCGTTTCTGCGACGAGCTGCTCGTGGTCAAGGACGGCCAGGCGATCGCGCAGGGAAGCCCCGCCGACGTGCTCACCCCTGAGCTACTCGAGCGGGTCTACGGGATCAGCGCCCGCATCATCAACGACGCCGGTGTGCCCATCGTTTGCCCGGTGCTGCGCTTGCCGCGACGCGACAACCCCACGGACGTGCATCCGGAGATCCCCGTCGACTCCGGGGCCAGCCTGCCTTAAGCGCCGGGGGCGTCGTCGGCCTGGCTCGTTGGCTCTGCGAGCTTGTCGAGCGCGGCGAGGTGGCCCTCGAGGGCCCTCTCGCCAGCGCGGGTCAGCGTCACCCACACGGAGTCCTTCGCCCGGCTGGAACCGTACTCGCGGAAGCGAGAAATGTATCCGTGCTGTTCTAGCGCCGTGAGCTGTTTTGACAGTGTGGCATCAGACAGGTCGGTGACCTCGCGCAGGCGCGAGAACTTCATCTCGCGGCGAGTGGTCCCCTCGGTCGCGCCCCCGGCGCGCAAGGCCGCGCATATTTTCAGGCGGTTGAGCGGGTGAATGACGGGATCGATCAATGGAACCTCCGCCACGTGAGGCCGTAGAACAACGTCATCGCCGCGGCTGTCAGCACACCGACAACGACACCGGCTGTCGCATTGCCGTCAGGAAAGTAATGCATGAAAACCTGCATGCCGACGTACACGACGGTGTACACCGCGAGGAAAGCGAGCGCTGATTTCCAGCTCCATCGTCCTTCATCTGCGTGGGGATCTTGCTTCATTGACGCTCGGACAGGCTGCCTGCTCCCCTGCTCCACGTAGATGACCAGCCCCAATGCGAGGAGGAAAGCGGCCAGGCCCAAGAAACTGCCGGCGAGCGCTGCGCCGGCGCCGAGGCCCATGAAGATTCCCACCAGTGAGATCAGCCCCCATGGCACCGGAATGTCGCGGGCGCGTGTCTCCACGTCCCGCACGGCTGCGAGGGATTCGGTCGCCTCGCGCAGACCGATAGCTGGCCGGGGAGTCTCGTTGTTTTCCACAACGGATAATATATTGCTTTCCGCAATGGAAATCAAGGGTCAGCAGCAGCGAGAACACGAAGACGCGTAGAACGGGGAGCGCTTCGCGCGCCGGTTCATTGATAAGCTCCGGCGAACGAGCGCCCCCGTTTCCTGAGGGACGCACGGGAGACACGGGCAGCTAGCGCCGGTATCCGCACCCGCGGCCGAGGTGCAGAAGGGACTCTTATTTCGACTTGCCGTTGTTCCGGATGAACATACCGAGCGCGATGCCCGCGATAAGCGCAACCATCGCGATGACGATGACGGTCAGCGACATAGTGTTCCCCTCCTCTCGACGATTCGACGATAAGGGCGAGAATACTAGTTTTTAGAAACAAACGCCGTAGCGAGCGGGACCGCCACCGCTCGGCGGGTGGCGCTAGACGCGCTCGAGGATCATATCGAGGGTGTCGTTCACCGCCTGAATGGACGCCTCGTCGGCGGTGCTGACACCGATGGTGACGATGACGCCGTTCTTCTCTGCGACCGTGGTGTAGACCTGCAGGGGCGCCCCGTCGCCGGACTCCGTGGTCTGGACCATCGCGTAGCCGTCGGAGGCGTCGGCCTCGAACGGGCGCTGCTCGGTAGTGACGTTTTGGGTAATGCCCGCGACCTCCACCGTCATGGCGCTGCATTGCTCCAATTGCGCCGTCGCGTTGGCCAGAGGGGCCTCCGAAATACTCTTGTCGTAGGCGATGACGTTCATGTCGTCGACAAGCGCGGTGCCGATGGTGAGCGTGTCGGGCGAGATCTTTGTCGTGTCGAAGGAGCCCTGCCCCTGCTGGGCGGCCTCGGCGCACTCGGGGGATCGACGACGATCCCGAGGTTCTCGGCCTCGGCGGCCCCGGCCTCCGTGATCTGCTTGAACACCTCGACGTCCTCGGCTGTATCCTGGTTGACCTGCTGGTCCTTATAGGTCACGCCAGCCAGTAGGGTGGCGAAGTCGTGGTCAAAGGGGGTTTCAGAGGCGGGGCTCTCCGCACCCCCGTCCTGTGCGGTGCTCTCCGCGGTGTCGGTGGTTCCCGTGCTCTCCCCGGCTGTGTCCGGCGCGGGGCTCGCCTGCTCCTCCTCAGAGCTGCAGCCGGCCACGGCCAGCAGCCCTGCCGTCGCGGCGCTTGCTCCCAGGGCCTTGAGTGTGCGGGTCATAGGTGTACCTATTCCTTTCCATCGAGGTCTCCGGTCATCTTCTGCGGTTCACGTCTGGCGGGACGACCCTCCACGCGTGATAACGCCCAAGCATAGGCACCTAAAGC
Source organism: Corynebacterium timonense (assembly GCF_900105305.1). Lineage (NCBI taxonomy): Bacteria > Bacillati > Actinomycetota > Actinomycetes > Mycobacteriales > Corynebacteriaceae > Corynebacterium > Corynebacterium timonense. The sequence goes on from NZ_LT629765.1 coordinate 1,500,966, forward strand.
AGACGCGACGAGCAGGTTTAAGCCCCCCCAGCCCGCTCGGGTTCCCCCGTGACGGCGAAAAGCCCGCGCCGGCAGCATCACTGATGCCGCCGGCGCGGGCTGCGACTGCCCAAAGTCGCTGCGGGCTCCTTACTCGCTGTGGTCGTAAAAGCCCTTGCCGTTCTCCTCGCCGTAGCGCTCCTTGTCCAAATAGTCTTCCTTGAGAGCCTTAACAAAGCGCTTCTGCCAGTCGGGGGCGTCGCCCTTTTCGATCTCGTTGGACTCGATGGCGTAGAGCGTACGCAGGCCGATCATGTCCATCGCCTCGAAGGGGCCCTTCACCATGCCGCTGGAAACCTTCCAGTCCGTGTCGATGTCCTCAATCTTGGCGTAGCCGTCGATCCACAGCTCCTCAGCTGCACGCAGCCATGGAAGCAGCAGCGAGTTGAGGATGTAGCCGCCCTTTTCCTTCTCCAGCACCGCCGGGATCATGCCGATTTCCTTGGCAAACTCCGTCAGCGTGTCCACCAAACCGTCCTTTGTGCCCTTGTGGGGCATAATTTCCGCGATGTTGCGCACCCAGATGTTGTTAGCAAAGTGGATGTGCAGGAAATCCTCCTCGCGGCCGGTGGACGGCGCGATGTCGGAGGGCAGCATGGTCGAGGAGTTGGAGGTGAGGATCGCGCTGTCCTTGGCGGCCTTGCCTGCCTTGGACCACACGTCGTCCTTAATGTCCGCATTCTCCGGCACGGCCTCGATGATGAGGTCGGCGTCGCGCACGGCCTCCTCTAGGTCCGAGGTCTGCGACAGGCGCTCGCGGGCCTCGGCGACGCCGTCCTTCGTGGCGTCCTCGACGTCGTTGACGTAACGGTCCTCGAAGGAGTCGAAGCGCTTCTTCGCGGCCTCCACGGCGTCGTCGTCGATGTCCCAGGAAATAACGTTGAAGCCCTTGTAGGCGATCTGGAACGCAATCTGGGCGCCGAGGACGCCGGCGCCCAGAACGGTCACATTCTTGATGTCAGTCATGAATCAATCTCCTTATATCGTGTCATCTGTGGTGACGTGCCCCACGGTACGCCCGTTTTGGTGATCCTTCAACGATGTGACGAGAACCCCAGCGCAGACTGCCCGCCGGGCGCGCCCGCCTGCATCCGGTACACGCCGCTTATGGCGCCCTGCCACCACACTCCGCCGGGCGTGAATGTGCCGACCATTTGCAGCGTGTCGGTCAGCGGCGTGTGGCCTATGCGGTTGCGGGAGGTGATGGCGCCCGTGGAGGCGTCGATAGTAATAGCGTCGAAGGCGAGACCGGTGAGTCCGAACATCGGGGGCCGCTCGACGGTGTAGATCGTGTTGTTCGCGGTGGACAGGCGCGGCACCGCGGCGGACGCGATGGGCTGCGACCACGAGCGGGAGCACGCGCCGTCGGCGACTTCGAACCTTTCCATGCCCCCGCTGAACGCCGCCGCGCGCGGGCTGGACGGCCCGGCGCCCTCGGGGACCGCTGGGTAGGGGTAGCCGTAGGTGCTGGCCACGATGACGGAGGTGCCCACCCCGATCGCGGAATTCTCCGTCCCGCTGCGCCCGGGGGAAAATAGCGGCGCGGAGCACACCAGCGCGCCGTCGGCGGCCGAGTAGACGAGCAGGTTCGTCTGGGCGTCGGCGTTATCGGTGATGGTCACGTACTCCCCGCCGGTGGGGCCGAAGAAGGTAGGGGTTGCCCCCGTGCCCCAGCTCAGCTGCCCCGGTTTGCGGGCGCTGCCCCGGTCGTAGGCCTGGCGCCACTCCACGCCGCCGCTCGCCGTCAGCACGTAGAGGGCGTGGGAGGTGGCCACCGCGACCCGCTCGCCGTGGGCCGAGATGGAGTTGTCAATGCGCTCGGGGCCGGTCGCGGCGGGATCGCCCAGCACGAACTGCCGCAGCGCTGGGGCGTCGTTGTTGGTTTCCCCCGCCGCGAGCACGCCGACGCGCCCGTGCGCGGTGGCTAGCCAGATGTTGCCGGCGCTGTCGGGCACGAGCCCGACCACGGAGTCCCCCGGCGCGATGAGGCTGGAGACGTTGACGCGCTCGTCGATAGCGATGGACGGCGCGCCGTCGCGGGTCCGCTTGGCTAGCTTGACCAGCTCGTTGTTGCCGGTGACGAGGACGAGGCGGTCGCGCTCGTCGAGGTAGGCGTAGACGCCGCCAAGCAGGGACCCCTTCGGGATGTCCAGGCTCGCCAGCGCGCGCCCCGTCGCCGGGTCGAGCAGCAGGGCGACGGGCGCGCGGCCGATCATCGTTGTGCACAGCGCCCACACGGCCCCGCTGGAGTCGGCGAGGATCGTCGGGCAGGCGGCGAAGGTGACGCTAAAGTCCGTGCGCAGCGGGCCGGGCGCGGGCCCGGCGAAGTGGGTGGTGTCGGAGGATTCGACGTCGCCATGCATCGTCGACACCTGTCCTTGTTCAGCTGCTAGCTCAGCCCCCTGCTCAGCGCGAGCCTCGGTGGCGTCGGCAACACAGGTCCCGGCCAGTGCGCAGGCCGTCAGCAGGGCCGAAAGTACGCGGGTAATCACCCGTTCAGCGTAGAAGCCGCGGGCCCAGCCGTCTACCATATTCATTCGCGTGAATAGAACCGATTGGAGCACCATGACCGGCCTGCCGCTCATGGCGGCGTTCGCCGTCGCCATCGCCGTTTTGATCCTCATGATCTCGGCCCTGAAGGTCCACCCCTTCCTGTCGCTTCTCGCGGTCTCGCTGGCGTTCGGCCTCGTCGGCGGCGTGCCGCTGCTCGACGCCGTGGGACCCGACGGTGAGGTCGAGACGCCGGGCATCGCCACCCTCATCGGCGAAGGCTTCGCCGAGACCTTCGCGTCGTTCGGCCTCGTCATCATTTTCGGCACGCTCATCGGCCTCCTCCTCGAGAAGACGGGGGCAGCCTTTCAGCTTGCCGACGCCCTCGTGCGCGTCATCGGCACCCGCCACCCCGTCCTGGCCATCCAACTGATGGGGTGGGTCGTCTCCATCCCGGTCTTTAGCGATTCCGGCTACGTCATCCTCAACCCGGTGCGCCGGGCGCTGGCGCAGCGTACCGGCGCCTCCCCCGTCGCCATGGCGATCGCCCTCTCGGCCGGCCTGTTCACCTCCCACGTGTTCATCCCGCCGACGCCGGGCCCGATCGCCGCGGCCGCCAACCTCGGCCTGGAGGACAGCCTGCTCCTCATCATCGGGCTGGGCACCCTCGTGTCCGCGCCGGTGCTCGCGGTGGCCTACGCCTACGCGGTCTACATCGGCGGGAAGATCACCACCGCCGAAAGCGAGGCTGTGCCCGGCGCGGATGTCGAGGCGGCGTACGAGGAGCTGCGCACCTCCTACGAGCGTCTTCCCTCGACGGCACTGTCAATCGCCCCCATCCTCGCCCCGATCGCGCTCATGGCCGCGGGCTCGATTGCCACCGCTGTGGGCTACGAGGACGGGGCCGGTGAGTTCGTGGTGTTTGTGGGGACCCCGACGATCTCGCTGGCGATCGGCGTCGCGCTGGCCTTCGGGCTGCTCGTGCAGACCCGCATGGCGGGCCGCTTCTACGGCTTCACCGAGGAGGGCCTGCGCATTGTCGGCCCCATCCTCCTCATCACCGCGGCCGGCGGCGTGCTCGGCCGGGTGATCGCGGCGACCGACGTCGTCGATTTCATCGCCGACAACGCCACGCAGTTGTCCCACCTGGGCCTGTTCTTCCCGTTCCTGGTCACCGCGATGTTCAAGACGGCGCAGGGCTCGACCACGGTGGCCATGGCGACCACCTCCAGCATCGTCGCCCCGCTGCTGCCTGTGCTCGGGCTGGAGACACCCGTGCAGGTGGGGCTCGCCGTCATGTCCATCGCGGCGGGCTCCCTCGTCGTCTCCCACGCCAACGACAGCCATTTCTGGGTGGTGGCCAACCTGTCGCGGCTCAGCGCGCAGCAGTCCTACCGCTCACAGACAGTCGTCACCGCGCTCATGGGCGCCACGGCCATGCTGACGATCTGGGTTCTCGGGCTCATCCTTGTGTAAGCCCGTGCGCCCGCCCTCCTAGACTGTCCCCCATGACCAGCTACCTCACCCCGACCACACAAGTGCGGGTGTCCGACCTGAAGGCAAAGAAACGCACCGACGGCACGGGCGAGAAGTGGGCCATGCTCACCGCCTACGACTACTCCACGGCGCGCGTGCTCTCCGAGGCCGGCATCGAGTGCCTGCTCGTCGGAGATTCCGCCGCCAACGTCGTCTTCGGCTACGACACCACCAACCAGGTCTCCCTCGACGAGATGGCCTACCTCGCCGCGGCGGTCGTGCGCGGGGCGGGCAACGCGCTCGTGGTCGTGGACCTGCCCTTCGGCACCTACGAGGCCAGCGACGCCCAATGCGTCACAAGCGCCACAGAGATCGTGCGGCGCAGCGGCGCGCACATGGTCAAGATCGAGGGCGGGGCCCGCATGGCCAGCCGCATCCGCGCGCTGAAGGACGCCGGGCTGGCGGTGTGCGCCCACGTGGGCTTCACCCCGCAGTCGGTGGACAGCCTCGGCGGCTTCAAGGTGCAGCGAGACAGAGATGCGGTGGAGGAGGACACGGACGCCGTCGTCGCCGCGGGCGCGGACATGGTCGTCTTCGAGATGGTCCCGGCCGCGCTCGCCGCCGAGATCACCCAGCGTTGCCCCATCCCCACCATCGGCATCGGGGCCGGCCCCGACACGGACGCGCAGGTTCTCGTGTGGCACGACATGGCGGACTTTCCGGCGGGAGCGCGTCGGCCGCGCTTCGTGCGCCAGTTCGGCGCCGTGGGCGAGGAGCTCGCGCAGGCCGCGGCGGCCTACAAGCAGGCCGTGGCCGAGGGCGCCTTTCCCTCCGCCGAGCACACGTTTTAAAGCGCCACGTTGTCGATCAGCCGCGTCGTGCCCACCCGCGCGGCGACAAGCATGCGCGCCGGCCCCTCGTAGCCCTCGGGCACGGCCTCGAGCTCCGGGGTGGTCAACGCGAGGTAGTCGAGGGTGAGGCCGGGGGTGGCGTCGAGAAGCGAGCGTGCCCGCACGGGGTCCTTCGTGGCCAACGCCCGCGACAGCACCCGCGCAACCTCGGCGTCCTCCGGCGACAGGTAGCGGTTGCGTGAGGACATGGCTAGGCCCGACTCCTCGCGCACGATGGGGCAGCCGTGGATGGTGACCGGCAGGTTGAGGTCGGCGACCATCTGCCGGATGAGCACGAGCTGCTGGTAGTCCTTCTCCCCGAAGAAGGCATCGCTCGCGCGCGTGAGCGAAAAAAGCTTAGCGACGACAGTCAGCACCCCGGAAAAGTGCGTCGGGCGCGACGCCCCCTCGAGGATCGTCCCGGCGGGCCCGGGATGGATGGTGGTGCGCGGCCCGTACGGGTACATCGTGGCCACGCTCGGGGCGAAGACCGCGTCGACGCCCTCCCCCTCGAGCAGCGTGACGTCCTCGTCGAGGGTGCGCGGGTAGGCATCCAAGTCCTCACCGGCGGCGAACTGCAGCGGGTTGACAAAGATGCTCACCACCACCGGCGCGCCGAGTTGCGTGGCCTGCCTCACGAGCGACAGGTGCCCCTCGTGGAGCGCCCCCATGGTGGGCACGAGGCTGATGGAGGGCGCTGCGCCGAGGGCGCTGCGCAGCTCGGAGGGCGTGTGGGTCAGTGCAGTCATGCCGGATAGGCTACCCCGCGCCGCCCGGCCAACGGTGATAAGTTACGCGTGTGACATCGCACTACTTGTGGGACCACTAGGAGGACCCCATGCCCCACCGCCGCCTCTCCCGCCGGACGTTCCTCGCCCTCGCGGGTACCTCGGTAGCCGCAAGCGTCCTCGCGCCGCGCGCTGCCGCGCAACCCCGCGCGCTCGGCACCGTACTCGACTACTCCGCGGGCGTGCCGTCAGGCCGCTCCGTCCGCGCCGCCGGCCACCTCGGCGCCGTGCGCTACGTCTCGCACCCGCGCCCGGGCGCCGACTGGATGCGCGGCAAACCACTTCGGCCCGCCGAAGCGGCAGACTTCAGGGCCAACGGGCTCGCCACCGCCTCCGTCTACCAGTTTGGCAAGGGCGCCACCGCCGACTGGCTCGCGGGCGCGGCGGGCGCCGCGACCCACGCCCCGCAGGCCATCGCGCTCCACCGCGCCGCCGGCGGCCCCACGGGCCGCCCGATCTACGTGGCCATCGACGACAACCCCAGCCGCGCACAGTACGACGCCCAGATCCGCCCCTACCTGCGCGCCTTCTCCGCTACGCTGGCCGCCGCCGGCTACCAGACCGGCGTCTACGGCAACTACAACGTCATCCACTGGTGCGTCGAGGACGGCATCGGCACCTACTTCTGGATGCACGACTGGGGCTCCGGCGGCCGCATCCACCCGCGCGCCCACCTGCACCAGCCCTCGGGGCAGACCACCGTCATCGACGGCGTGGAGTGTGACGTCAACACCGTCTTCGCGGCGGACTGGGGGCAATGGGCACCGTCCCCGACACTGTCACCGTCACCCGCCCCCGCGCCCGCCGCTCCCCTGCAGCAGGCGGTGCAGACCTCCAGCCAGCTGTCCTCGCAGCTGCCCGTCGAGCAGATGCTGCGCGCCGCGCTGGGACGGTAGCCCGTCCACGGGGCGAGAACCAGGCACGAAAAAAGGGGACCTCGCGGTCCCCTTTTTTGTGCAGGCTGCCCCCGGCCGTTAGTGGTCGACCGGCTTTTCGACGCCCACGCCCGTCAGGGAGCGGACCTCCATCTCCGCCTGGAGGTGGTCGAGGTTGTCGGGCTTGCCCACGAAGGTACCGATGATGCCGGCGAGGAAGGCCAGCGGGATCGAGACGATACCCGGGCTGGTGAGCGGGAAGACGGCCCAGTCAGCGTTGGGGAACATCGCCGTCGCCGAGCCGGAGACGGCGGGCGACAGAATGATCAGCAGCAGCGCCGAGACGAGGCCGGTGTAGATCGAGGCGACAGCGCCCGCGGTGTTGAAGCGCTTCCAGTACAGCGAGTACAGGATGGTCGGCAGGTTCGCCGAGGCGGCGATAGCGAAGGCCAGCGACACCAGGAAGGCGACGTTCTGCTGCATCGCGAGGATGCCGAGCACGATGGCGACGATGCCGATGACAACCACGGTGATGCGGGAGACGCGGACCTGCTCCGCCTCGGAGGCTTGGCCGTCGCGAAGCACGGCGTCGTAGACGTCGTGGGCGATGGACGCGGAGGCCGTGATGGCCAAGCCGGCGACGACCGCGAGCACGGTGGCGAAAGCCACCGCCGAGATGAGCGCCATGAAGATCGACCCGCCCAGCTCGAAGGCGAGAAGCGGCGCTGCCGCGTTTGCACCACCCGGCGCGTTCAGGATGCGGTCCGGCCCCACGAGGGCGGCGGCGCCGTAGCCGAGCACCAGGGTGAGCAGGTAGAAGGAGCCGATAAGGACGATTGCCCAGGTCACGGACTTGCGGGCCTCGGTCGCGGTGGGCACCGTGTAGAAGCGCATGAGCACGTGCGGCAGGCCAGCCGTACCCAGCACCAGGGACAGGCCGAGCGAGATGAAGTCAATCTGCGAGGTCAGGGTCGCGCCGTAGCGCAGGCCCGGGGCGAGGATGTCGGCGGCCTCGTAGCCCTTCTCCTGGATGTTCTGCGAACTCGCGTGCATGTCGACGGCGTCGGTAAACAGCGTGTTAAAGCCGCCCCTGACGGCGACGAACACGAGGACGGTCATGATGGCCACGCCGCCGATGAGCAGGACCGCCTTGATCATCTGCACGTAGGTGGTGCCCTTCATGCCGCCGATGAGGACGTAGGCGATCATCACGATACCGACGACGAACACGCACGCGGCCTGGGCGCCGAAGGAGTGCAGGTTAAGCAGCACGGACACGAGCGAACCCGCGCCTGCCATCTGCGCGATCAGGTAGAACAGCGAGACAAAGAGGGTGCCAAAGGCGGCCGCGACACGCACCGGCTTCTGGCGCAAGCGGAACGACAGCACGTCCGCCATGGTGAAGCGGCCGACGTTACGCAGCGGCTCGGCCACGAGGAGCAGGGCCACGAGCCACGCCACGAAGAAGCCGATGGAGTACAGGAACCCGTCGTATCCCGTCAGCGCGATCGAGCCGACGATGCCGAGGAAGGACGCCGCAGAGAGGTAATCGCCGGCGATGGCGAGGCCGTTCTGAGTGCCGGAGAAGGACGCGCCGCCGGTGTAAAAGTCGGAGGATTCCTTCGTGGTCTTGCCCGCGCGGGTGACAATGAACAGGGTGACGGCAATGAAGGCGGCGAAGATCGCGATGTTGAGGATCGGGTTGCCCACTCCCTCCGGCTCCGCTGCCTCTTGGGCCAGGTACAGGGTGTTCATCTTTTCTAGCCCTCCATCTCTTCACGGATGCGCGCCGCGCGCGGCTCAATGTTCTTGTTGGCGTACACCACGTACGCCCACGTGATAATGAACGTGGTCACGAACTGGAGGATGCCCAGCCACATGCCCACGTTGAGGCCCAAGAAGGGCTGTGCCATTGCGTCGGAGTAGAAGGTCGCCACAAGGACGTAGAAGATGTACCAGACGAAAAACGCCACTGAGACTGGGAAGGTGAACCCGCGGTACGCCTTGCGCAGCCCTTGAAACTCTGCGCTCTTCTGCATCGCCTCGAACTCGTTCGGCGACGGTTCGCGGCGGGTGGGGACTCGCGTCGATCCTTGGGACACGGCCTCATCCTTTCTGTGCTGTGCCAGCAGTGTCGCTGGGATGTCGTCGCAGCGCAGGCATGCGGCGGCATGTCGCACGCGACCGGACACGAAAAATGTAACCCAATACACAGCCACACAAGAGAGGTTTTGCCACACTACATGTCAGGCGCGCTCCCCGATACCCCCGAGATCCCCCCTCACCTGCTTAAATGAAAGGTATTATGTGTACCCCCGCGGTCCTAACGCCCCTCCTCCGGGAAGGTGCGGGGATCGCCCGACATGCGCCCGCCCTGCACAGCGTCCAGCGTGGCGACGTCCTCGTTATCGAGCCGGAGGTCCACCGCCGCGAGGTTCTCCACAAGCCGCTGCGGGTTCGCGGTCTTGGGAATCACGGAGCACCCCAGCCCCATGAGGTAGGCCAACGCAACCTGCGCCGGGGTCGCCCCATGCTTGTCCGCGACGGCAACGATCTCGGGGGCGTCGAAATTCGCGCCCCGCGCGAGCGGCGCCCACGCCTCGGTGAGGATGCCCTTTTCGCGGTGGTACGCGCGCAACTCCGGCTGCGTGAAGCCCACGTGGAGCTCCACCTGGTTGAGCGCCGGGACGACGCCGGTGGCGTCGATGATCTCGTCGAGGACCTCGGGGTAGAAGTTAGCCACGCCGACCGACTGCAGCTGCCCCAGCCCCTGCAGCCTGGCCAGTTGTTCGAACGCCTCGATGTAGAGGCCGCGCTGCGGCCACGGCCAGTGCACAAGGTAGAGGTCTATGAAGTCCAAGCCCAGGCGCTTCAGGGACTCCTGGTACGCCTCACCCGCTCGGTGCTGGTCGTCGTTCCACAGCTTCGTGGTCACGAACAGCTCCTCGCGGGTGACGTCCCCCGCGGCGATCGCATCGCGGATGGCCTTTCCTACCTCGACTTCGTTGCCGTACAGGGAGGCCGTATCAATGTGCCGGTAGCCGAGTTCGATGGCGGTGCGCACGATCGTGCCCACATCCTCCCCCACGAGCTTGTACGTTCCAGCTCCGATGAGGGGCAGGTCGTGGCCGTCGTTCAGCGTGGTAACAGGAATACGCATGACCCCCATTGTGCCACTAGACAAGGCCGCGGATCCGCGGCCTTGATCACCCTAGTTCGCGTCGAGCAGATCGATCACGAAAACGAGGGTGCGCCCGGACAGCGGGTGCCCGCCGCCTGCCGGGCCGTAGGCCTTCTCCGGCGGGATGGTCAGCTCACGGCGGCCGCCGACCTTCATGCCGGGAATGCCTTCCTGCCAGCCTTCGATCAGGCCCGCGAGAGGGAACTCCGCGGCCTCGCCGCGGTCCCAGGAGGAGTCGAACTCCTCGCCGGTCTCGTAGTCGACGCCGAGGTAGTGCACCTTGACAAAGCCGCCGGCGACGGCCTCGGCGCCCTCGCCGACCGACAGGTCCTCGATAACGAGCTCTACGGGGGCCGGTTCCTGCGGAACCTCGATGCTGGGCTTTTCCATAATGATTACTCCTTAATAAACGAAAAACCGCCGAGAATGTTCTCCCAAGTATAAGGGAAACGTCACTCTCGGCGGAACGCGCACGCGCTCGCTGGCTAGCTAGCGCTGATCACGCGGCACGAAGGAGCGCTGCGTCGCACCGGTGTAGATCTGGCGCGGGCGGTTAATCTTGGTGTTCATTTCCAGCTGCTCGCGGTAGTGGGCGATCCAACCGGGCAGGCGGCCGATGGCGAACAGGACGGTGAAGAAGTCCGTCGGGAAGCCCATGGCGCGGTAGATCAGGCCGGTGTAGAAGTCCACGTTGGGGTAGAGCTTGCGGGAGATGAAGTAGTCGTCCTTGAGGGCGATCTCTTCGAGCGACAGAGCCAGGTCGAGCAGCTCGTCGCCGCCGAGGTGCTCGAGCACCTCGTGGGCGGTCTCCTTGACGATGGCCGCGCGGGGGTCGTAGTTCTTGTACACGCGGTGGCCGAAGCCCATGAGGCGCACGCCCTTTTCCTTGTTCTTCACGCGGTTCATGAAGTCGGTGGCGTCGCCGTCGTGGTTGTTCTTGATGTCCTCGAGCATCTCCAGGACCGCCTGGTTGGCGCCGCCGTGCAGCGGGCCGGCCAGGGCGTTAATGCCGCCGGCGATGGAGACGAACATGTTGGCCTGCGCGGACGCGATCATGCGCACCGTGGAGGTGGAGCAGTTCTGCTCGTGGTCGGCGTGCAGGATGAGCAGCTTGTCCAGCGCCTTGACCAGGACCGGGTCGATCTCGTAGGGCTCGGTCGGGTACCCGAACATCATGCGCAGGAAGTTCTCGCGCGCGTTCAGGGAGTTGTCCGGGTACATGTAGGGCTTGCCCTGGGACGCGCGGTAGGCGTACGCGGCGAGCATGGGCACCTTCGCCATGAGGCGGACGGTGGCCTTGTCCAGCTGCGCCTCGTCCAGCGGGTCAAGCTGGTCCTGGTAGTACGCGGAGAGGATGTTTACCGACGACGCCAGGACGGCCATCGGGTGCGCGTTGCGCGGGAAAACGTTGAACGCGGCCTTGAAGTCCTCATCCAGCAGCGTGTGGTGGCGGATCTCCTGGTTGAAGGACTCGAGCTGCTCGCTCGTCGGCAGCTCACCGCGGATGAGCAAGTACGAGACCTCGTTGAAGGTGGCGTTGTTGGCCAGGTCCGCGATGTCGTAGCCGCGGTAGCGCAGGATGCCCTCGTCGCCGTCGATGTAGGTGATCTTGGACTCGGTGGAGCCGGTGGAGACGTAGCCCGGGTCGAAGGTCACCAGGCCGGTCTCGCCAAGAAGCTTGCCCAGCACGAAACCGTCGTTGCCCTCGGTCGCGCGCATGATGTCCATCTCGTACTCGCCACCGGGGTAGTGAAGTACGGCCTTGTCAGTGTTCTCGGAAGCCACTTTTTACCTTTCCACGAAAATAGGGGCACTCCCCTCATACCGTCACGCAAGGATTTCCTGGCGCGTCCTACTGAGGGGAGGATCTTTCTATGAGCCGATCCTAGCAAAGTTTGTGATACGCACGACAACAATCAGGCTTTTCAACCCCGACCACAGTTCACCCCGGTCAACGGGGGTAAGGCATACTGATGTGCAAACTTCGCAACTGCTAACGGAAGGGCCGCCATGAGCTCATACCCCACCCTCCCCGCCGACCTCATCCCCACCGACGGCCGCTTCGGGTGCGGCCCCTCCGCCATCCGCCCAGCGCAGATCGACGCCGTCGTCGCCGGCGCCACCTCGATCCTGGGCACCTCCCACCGGCAATCGGGGGTGAAAAACGTGGTGGGCGCCATCCGCGAAGGCCTCGCGGAGCTGTTCAGCCTGCCGGAGGGTTACGAGGTCGTCCTCTCCCTCGGCGGGGCGACCGCCTTCTGGGACGCCGCCACCTTCGGGCTCATCGAGCGCGCCTCCGCGCACCTGAGCTTCGGCGAGTTCTCCTCCAAGTTCGCGGCGGCCTCCTCGAAGGCCCCGTGGCTCGCCGAGCCTGAGGTGGTCCCGGCCGAGCCCGGCTCTGCCCCCTCCCCCGCCGCGCTCGCCGACACCGGCGCGGATGTGGTCGCGTGGGCGCACAACGAGACGTCGACAGGCGTGATGGTGCCCGTCACCAGGCCGAACGATTCTTCGCTCGTGCTTATCGACGCCACCTCGGGCGCCGGGGGCCTCCCCGTCGACGCGGCGGAGGCGGACGTCTACTACTTCTCCCCCCAGAAGTGCTTCGCCGCCGACGGCGGGCTGTGGCTGGCGCTGATGAGCCCCGCGGCGATCGAGCGGGTGCATGCGATCGCAGCGTCGGGCCGCTTCATCCCGGCCTTTGTGGACCTGAAAACGGCCGTGGACAATTCGCGCAAGAACCAGACGTACAACACCCCGGCTGTGGCGACGCTTCTCATGCTCGCCAACCAGGTGGAATGGATGAACAGCAACGGCGGGCTCGAAGGGATGGTGGCGCGCACGGGGGCGTCGTCACGCGTGCTCTACTCGTGGGCCGACGCCCACGATCTGGCCACTCCCTTCGTCGCGGAGCCGGAGTCGCGTTCCTTGGTGGTAGGAACCATCGACTTCGACGCATCCGTCGACGCCGCCGAGCTGGCCGCGGCGCTGCGCCACAACGGCATCGTGGACACGGAGCCCTACCGCAAGCTGGGGCGCAACCAGCTGCGCATCGGGATGTTCCCCGCTGTGGCGACGCAGGACGTGGAGAAGCTGACGGGGGCGATCGACTTTCTCCTCGACTGCGGCGTCGGACGCGCCCATTAGCACTGGCTTGTGGGTTAAGCTGGGCACATTGCCCATGCCCTCACGCAGTTGAAGGAGTTTGAATGCGCGAGCTTTACCTCATCGAGGAGGAATCGACGGAGACGTTTTACGTCCTCCGCGACGCTGAGGGGGTCCGCTACCAGCTCGCGCGCGCGGCGTTGACGGCTGAGCCCGCCGACGACACCCCCACCTTCACCGAGGTCGCGGAGGAGCGTAGCCTGCCCGAGCCGGACCCTCGCTTTTCGACGCCCCTGTCGATGCGCCCCAACGAGATTCAGTCGCGCATCCGCGGCGGCGCCACCGCCGAGGAGCTCGCGGACGAGATGGGGGTCGCCGCCAGCCGCCTCGAGGTTTACGCGCACCCCGTCCTGCTCGAGCGCGCCCAGGTCGCCGAGGCCGCGAAGCAGTCGCACCCCCTGCGCGACGACGGCCCGGCCAAGCTGACGCTCTTTGAGATCCTCGCCACCGCCTTCGCCGCCCGCGGCCACTCGATTTCCACCGCCACGTGGGATGCGACCCGCGAGGCCGGCGACGACTGGGTCGTCCACCTGCGCTGGAAGGCGGGCCTGTCAGACAACGAGGCACTGTGGTCGTTCAAGCGCGCGATGAGCTCCGCCCCGACGACCGAGGCGCGCAACGCCGTGGCCGCCGACCTGACCGACCCGGACTTCGCGCCCCCCGTGCGCTCGCTGACCGCGGTGGGCGACTCTGTCGCGGAGCACCCGGATTCAGAATCGGGCCCCGACGCGGCGACCGCGGCGGAGAGCGCGGACGCGGACGAGTCCGCCGACGCCGTCGCGGAAGGCGATTTCCTGCAGCACCCCGAGGCTGACGCCCGGCCGCAGAAGCGCTCCCGGCGCGCCGTCACCCCGCACTGGGAGGACGTCCTGCTCGGAGTGCGCACCACCACGAAGCGACCGCGTAAATAGCACGAGGCACAGAGCACGAGGGGGACCCTATGCATTACCCAGCCGTTGTTACCGTCTGGTTCGTCAACGCCGCCGACCCGGCCGCCGTCCTCGACGGCGAGCCCCGGGCCGATCGCGGTTTCGGCCGTAAGCTGCTGGCCCAGCTCAACCCGGCCTGGCCCATCACCCCGATCGGCGAGTTCCCTCTCAACCGCTCGTCCACCCCGGGCCCGGCGGAGTTCTATATTGCGGGTTTCCCCGGCGTGGCGGTCGTGCGCACCTTCGTCGAGGACGTCTCCGTCCTCTCCGACGCGATGCCTCAGCTACGCGCCAGCCTTCCCTCCTCGGACACCTACATTTTCGCCGAGGGAACCGACAGCGACTTCGCCGGCTTCGCCCATTTCACCGGCCCGAGCGTGCGCCGCGCCTTCGCCGCCACCCGGACGGCCGTCCTCGAGGACGTGGGGCTGCCCGACCCCTTCGAACAGCCGTTTTGGGCCGGGGAGGAAGCCGAGCAAGTCGGCGGGATCTCGCTGCCCTTCGACCCCGCCGACCTCACCCGCGTGGCCCAGGAGAACTGGATCGGCGTACCGGTCTCCCCGTCCGGCCCGGACATCCACGTCGTGGGCTACGCCGTCGACGGGCGCCCCGAGCCGAAGATCACCTCCCCCGCTCCCGCGACAGCGTCGGTCACGGACGTGGCCGCCCGCTTTGCCGAGCGCGACAAGGACTACGACGACTACGAGCGTGCTGCGCCCTCCGACGCGGAGGGCGGCGGGGACGAGTTCGCCCGGCTCGCCGACGCCACCGTCGCCGCCGCCCGCCGCGTCGGCCGCAGCCTGGCCCGCCAGGCGCGCGGGGTCAAGGACCTCGTCGTCGAGCGCATCCGACACTCCGACCGCTAGAGCCCGCGCGCCCTTTCGTAGAAGGCGATAGCCGCCGAGGTGGCCACGTTGAGCGAGTCCGTCCCCTCGGCCATGGGGATCTTCGCTCGCACGTCGGTCGCGCGCATCGCGTGCTCGGTGAGTCCGGGGCCCTCGCCCCCGACGAGGAGGGCCACTTTCTGCTCCTCCCGCCCCGCCAGCGCCTCCTTGATGTGCACGGCGCCGTCGTCCGGCGTCAGCGACACGAGCCACCAACCGGCGTCGCGCAGCTGCTCCAGCGAACGCTGCCACGTCGTGCCCGTGCCGTCGAGGTGGGCGAAGGGCGTGCGCAGGACGTGGCCCATGGAGACGCGGACGCTGCGCCGGTAGAGCGGGTCGGCGGTGCCGGCGCCGAAGAGGACGCCATCGACGCTCATGCCGGCGGCGTTGCGGAAGATGGAGCCGATGTTTTCGTGGTCCCCCACCCCCTCCAGCACGACGACGGTACGCGCCCCGTCGATGACGTCTGCGACGCTCAGCGGCTCGGGGCGCTCCCCCACCGCGAGCAGGCCACGGTGCATGTCGTAGCCGGCGACCTCGCCGAGGAGCTCGCGGGTGACCTCGTAGACGGGCACGCCCTCCGGCAGGCGCTCGCCGAAGTCGGCGAGGAAGGTGTCGAGCCGACCTCCGAAACCGATGACGCTGCGGACCGGGAAGCGGGATTCGACGAGACGGCCGCACACGAGCGGGCCTTCGGCAAAGACGAGGTCCTTCTTGGCGTCGGAATGCTTCAGGTCGCGGATGTCGTCGAGGCGGGGATCCAGCGGGTTCGTGATGGTTATGCGGTGCGTCATGCCGGGTTACCCCAGAGCGTCCATGATCGGGCCGTGAGCGAAGAAGACGACGAAGAGCGCGGAAATGAGCCACATGATCCAGTGGACGTCTTTGCGTTTGCCCGCGAACAGCGCCATGAGGGTAAAGGAGATGAAGCCCACCCCGATGCCGTCGGCGATGGAGTAGGTAAACGGCATTGTGGCGATGGTGAGGAAGGCCGGAAGGGCGATGTAAAACTTCGACCAATCGATGGTGCCCACCTGCATCATCATGAGCGCTCCCACGATAACGAGGACGGGCGCGGCGGCCTCGATGGGCACGATGGCGTACAGAGGGGTGAAGAACATGGCCAGCAGGAAGAGCACGCCAGTCACCACGTTGGCCAGGCCCGTGCGCGCGCCGTCGGCGATGCCCGCGGAGGAATCCACGAAGACGGTGTTCGAGGAGGAGGACGCCGCGCCGCCGAGCACCGCGCCGAAGCCTTCGACTACGAGGGCGCGCTTGAGGTTGGGCAGCTCGCCGTTGTCGTCGGTCAGCTGAGCCTGGCGGCCGAGCGCGGTCATGGTGCCCATCGCGTCGAAGAAGTTCGCCAGGATCAGGGTAAACACGAGCAGCGAGGCCGCGACGACGCCGGCGTGGACGAAGGCGCCGAACAGGTCGACGTTGCCCACGATGGACAGGTCGGGCACCCCGCCGAGCGAATCGGGCAGCGAGGGCACGGCCAGCGCCCAGCCGTCCGGCGACTCGGAGGAGGGGCCGGCGCCGACGATCGCCTCGACGATCAGGGCGATGATCGTCGTGGCCACAATGCCGAGGAACAGCCCGCCGGGGATGTTGCGGATGACGGCAAAGCCGCAGATGACCAGGCCGACGACGAAGACGAAGGTGGGCCAGGAGGCAATCGAGCCGTCGATGCCGAGCTGGACGGGGACTGTGGTCATCGCGGCGTCGGGGACGCGGCGAACAAATCCGGCGTCGACAAGCCCGATGAGCGCAATGAACATGCCGATGCCGACGGACATCGCCGCCTTCATGGAGTCCGGGATCGCGCGGAAGACCGCGGTGCGGAAGCCTGTGACGGCGAGGATGCAGATGACGATGCCGTCGATGACTACTAGGCCCATCGCCTCGGGCCAGGTCAGGCCCTGCTGGCCGACGAGGGTGACCGCCACGAGCGTGTTCAGGCCGAGGCCCGTCGCGATGCCGAAGGGGTACTTCGCCACTACACCGAACAGGATGGACATCACGCCGGCCGCGAGCGCGGTCGCCGCCGCGACCTGGGGGATGCCGAGGACCACGCCGTCGCGGTCAGCGCTTGTGCCGATGATCAGCGGGTTCAGCAAAATGATGTAGGCCATGGCGAAAAAGGTGACCACTCCGCCGCGCACCTCGGTGCCCACCGTAGAGCCGCGCTCCGAGATGTGAAAAAATCGGTCGAGCCCTCCGCCGGAGCGGCGCCGAGATGTGGATTCGCTGGTACTCACGCCATGTTTCCCTTCGTTACGCGTGTGAGCGCGGTGCAGATCTTCTGAAGTGTGTGGGCGGCGTTTCGGCCGCGGCCTGTCACCGCTAAGACTGTCACCGCTTCGGCGAAATGAGAAATTGAGGAGTTGTGTCGTGCAGGTTTTCACCTTCGTCGTCTCGGAGGGCGCCGTCGTCGATGCACCCGCCTACGCGCGGGCGCTGCGGGCCCTCGGCGTGAGCGCCTCCGAGCTGAACCGCCTGCGCGTGCGACTCTCCCTCGTCTCCGGCACGCGCCGGGCGATCATCGAGGTCAGCGGCGGCTACGCCTCGCTCTCCCTGCGCCCGCTGAGCCCCTCGCCCGAAGAGATCACCGTCACCTCCTCTCCCCTGCGTGACGAACGCGAGCACCCGGAGCTGTTCGGCCCCGACTGCGGGTGGCAGCGCTTCGCCCTCGCCTCGCTGCCCACGCACGAGGGTGTGCTTGTCGACGCCTCCTCCCGCGTCCCCCAAGCCATCGCCGCGCCCCTGCTGACCATCGCGACCGACGGCACCGCGCGCGTCACGGTCTCCGGACACCCGAGAACGACGCCCTCGATCGCCATGGACGGGGTGCTCGATATCCTCGCCTGGCGCGGCGCGACGATCACCACCGCACCGGAGGGCTTCCGGGTCGCCGAGCTCACGGAGTCCGAGACCTGGGTGGTCGACTCGCTCTACGGCGCGCGCCTCGTCGCCAGCTGGCGCGAGTACGGCACCGTGCGCGGCGGGCGCACGGCGGTGCAGCGCGGGGACCTGCCGACGCACCGGGAGGTCAACGAACTGCGCGGCGCCCGGGCGTCGTCTTTCTAGGTGCGCGCACGCGTCCTAGAACAGCGGCTTTTCGTCGTCGTACGGCGCGGCCGACGTGACGTCGGCGGTATCGAGCTCGGTGTCCGAGTGCGCCCCGCAGCCGTAGCTCGCGGCCACGACGCGCCCGTCGGCCGAGTATTCGTTGGTGCACACCCCGAAGTTGTCGCCGACGGGTTCTCCCATGGGCACCCAGAACGCGCAGCTGCGACAGTAGAGCGTCGCTTGCTCGGCGAACTCGCTGGTGGGGCCGAACTCGCCCGTTCGCCAGCGTGTTTTCGCCTCCTCGAGCCCGGCCTGGGTGAGGTAGTGCTTGGTGTCACGGCCTGCGAAGGTGACGGCGTCGCGGGAGAAGGAGTCGTCTGTCAGGCGTTCGTCGTCCGGCGCCGGCGCCATGAGGTCGCCCGGCCCGAGGTCGCCGGGGCGCAGACGCTCGGAGTAGGGAACCCAATCGGGCGCCTCGAGCGCGTCGCCGCTCGGCGACGGCACGAGCGCAACTTCGTTCACGGTGACCCAGGACGAGCCAGTGGCGCATGCGACGACGGCGTTCCACTCCCACCCCGGGTAACCGGGTTCGTCGGCCGCGAAGCGGTGGGTGGCCACGTTGGCGCTCACCCCGGCCACCCCGATGTGCTCGCCGACCTCGCCCCCGGCGATCTCGTCGAGGGCCTCCCTCGCGGTGGCGACGGCCCGACCCCCAAGCAGGGGACGGCGTGGGCGGGAGGAACGTGAAGATCTGGTGGAAGCAGACACTCACCCATTATGCGTGAGCTGATGCATGATGGTGGGTATGGGTCTTCGTCTTCGCATCACCAGCGCCCTCGTCGCCCTGCCCGTCGTCCTGCCGAGCGCAGCGTGCTCGTCCGAGACTGCGGAAACGGACGCGGCTGCGGAGCCGGAGCAGCTCACCGCGGTGGTCCAGGACCGTTACGACTTCGACCCCGGCAGCTTCACCCAGGGCCTCGAGGTCGCCGACGACGGGACGCTCTACGTCGGCACCGGCCAGGAGGGCGAGTCCCGGGTCTACCGGCGCACCCTCGGCGGAGAGGAGCTGGTCAGCCGCGACCTCGACCCGCAGTACTTCGGCGAGGGGATCACCCGCGCGGGGGACCACCTGTGGCAGCTGACCTGGCGCGACGGGGTCGCCATCCAGCGCGACGCGCACTCTTTGGAGGAAACGGCACGCGTCCCCGTCTACGGCGAGGGCTGGGGCCTGTGCGCCCGCCAGGGCGAACTGATCTACTCGGACGGCACCAGCTACCTGCGCCGGATGGACCCCGCGACGATGCAGGAGCGCGAGCGCTTCGAAGTCACTCGGCAGGGCACCCCCGTCACGGGGCTCAACGAGCTCGAGTGCGTGGGCGACGACGTCTACGCCAACGTCTTCCTCACCACGGACATCCTGCGCATCGACGCCGAGACGGGCGAGGTTACCGCCGTCATCGACGCCTCCGGGCTGGACAACAACGCCGCGCCCGACCCGAACAACGTCCTCAACGGCATCGCGTACATTCCGGGCACCGACGAGTTCTATCTTTCCGGCAAGCGCTGGCCGGACCTGTACAAAGTCACCTTCGAGCCCGCGGGATAGACTCACCGCCATGAGCTCAACGAAGAAGGTGCCCGCCTGGGTGCAACTGCTCGTCATCGCCGTGGGCGTCGCCGTCCTCGTCGGCGGTTTTGCTCTCTTCCTCGAGTGGCAACGCACCCGGCCCGTCACCCCGCCGGGGGAGCTGCGGGTGGAGGTTTCCAACGGCGGTTCGACGCTCTTGGTGGAGCCGTACACCGTCTGCGGCCTCGACGAGCAGTGCGACGGCGGCGAGCCGCCCACGTTCGAGCTGAACGAATCGAGCCCGGTCACCTTCAGCCTGCCCGACGACATCGCCTCCTCGAGCTGGGCGCTGCTGTCCATCTACGACGACCCCACAGCGAACGAGGAGCAGCTCTTCCAGTCCGGCGAGGCCGACACCGCCACGACGAAGGCGGTCAAGGACGGCGCGCGCCTCGTCGTCGCCGAGGTGTCCTTCCTCAGCGTGGACACCACCGCGGACGGGGAGGAACGCCCCGTCGTCGCCACCTGGTCCGTTGCCTTCGAATAGGAGCCGGGCCTAGGCGTCGAGCTCCTTCGCCACGGCGCGCAGGATCTCCGCCACCTGGCGGGCCTCCTTGCGCTCGGGGTAGCGCCCGGCGGTCAAGGCCGGCTGGACCTGAGTTTCGATGAGCGTCATGACGTCGGCAAGCATGCTGCCCAGCTCTTCGGGCTTGCGACGGTGGACGGGGCGGCGCTTCGGAGTCTCAAGCACCGCGACGCGCAACGCCTGGGGGCCTTTGCGCCCAGCTGCGAAGTCGAACTCGATGCGCTGGCCGGCGACAAGTTCGTCGACCCCGTCCGGCAGCACGGACTTGCTGATAAAGACGTCCTCGTCGCCCGGATTGGATGCAAAGCCGAAGCCCTTCTCAGCGTCGAACCATTTCACCTTTCCGATGGGCATGTGCGTCCCTCTTTCCTTACGATAAGTGCTGTAAATTCCGCCTATCATACCCGCGGCCGCGCCGGCAGCGCAGGGCCGACCACGGATGCATGTGACATAGTTCACATTTTGCGCTTCCGGGCGCGCGAGCTGCGCAAACGCCGACCCGCGCGGCCCACCGATGGCCATTCCGTGTTGGTTACGTGACTCAATCGTTACAAAGCGATAGAGTGACGGCCATGCCCACACCGGGCGACACGCTTTCCGGGGCGCACGCCGAATCCCGCCCAGCCCCGCGGAGGCGGATAAACCAGACGTTATTTTACCAGGGCGGGAGCGGGGAACCCACCGCGCTTTCGCGCACGGGGTGAAGCCGCGCACCGCGCGGCCTGGCACCTCCGCCAGAACCCGACAGCTAACTTCGCAGGCGAGAACAAGAGAGGACACGAATTCATGGGACGCCACAGCAAGCAGACCGCAACCTTCGCCGCCAAGGCGCTCGCCGGCACCGCCGCCGCAGCAGCCCTGACTGGTCTCGTCGCCCCCCAGGCCTCCGCCGCCCCCGACTCCGATTGGGACCGCCTCGCGCAGTGCGAGTCCGGCGGCAACTGGGCCATTAACACCGGCAACGGCTACCACGGTGGCCTGCAGTTCTCCGCCTCCACCTGGGCCGCGTACGGCGGCACGGAGTTCGCCCCGACCGCCAACCTGGCCACCCGCGAGCAGCAGATCGCCGTCGCCGAGCGTACCCTCGCCGGCCAGGGCTGGGGCGCATGGCCCGCCTGCTCCCGCAAGCTCGGCCTGAACTCCGCCCCGACCCCGCGCACCGTTTCCGCTGCCTCGGCTCCTGCCCCGGCCCCTGCCCCTGCCCCCGCGCCGGCCCCGAAGCAGCCGGTTGAGACCGAGGTCGACGCCCTGTACAAGCAGATCGTGTCCACGCTTGCTACGTACAACATCCACGTCCCGAACGCTGTGCACGACGCGTACAAGGCCAACCGCGACGACTACAACGCGTTCTACAACGCCAACAAGCCGCTCATCGAGGCCGCTCTCGCCGGCGACGCCGCGGGCGCGCTCGCAGCGCTGCGCTAAAAACCGCGTACTGGACAAACAGCAACCGCCGCCCCAGGAAAGCACGTCCGGGGCGGCGGTTGCTGTGTTCGGTGGGCGCGCTTAGCGGTTGATGCGCGTGGTGGGGTGCACGTACCCGGTTTCCTCGTAGGGGCGCGGAAGAATCAGATCGTCGCCGAAGGGGCTGGACGCGCCGGCGAGGGTGGAAGTGATTTCGGTAACAGGGTGGCCTGTCGGGGTGTACTCGGGCCAGGCCGGGTTCTTGCGGCCGATCTTCTCAACGTCTTTAGCCATAGGCAATATTGTCTCACGTCCGCTGCGAAAACGCACGTACACTCACCCCCATCATGGACACTCTCATCTCCTCCCTTGCCGCGCTGTCGGACCATGAGCTGCGTACCCTCATCCGCGCCCGGCCCGACGCTACGTTTCCCACCCCGCCCTCGCTGGCAGCGTTGGCGTCGCGTCTCGCCCTTCCCGCGTCGCTGGCTCGCGCGATACGCACGCTCAACGCGGCGGATATCGCGGTGTTGGAGACGCTCGCCGACCTCGGCGCCGAGCTCGAGCCGGTGGACCCGGCTGCGCTCGCCGGGCAGGCCGAGAAGGGCGTGGACGTGGACGCAAGCGTCGCGAAGCTTCGCACGCGGGCCCTCGTCTACGGCTCCGAGGGCCTACGGGTCGCCCCGGGCGCCCTCGCCGGCCTGCCCGCCGGGTGGCGCATCCTCGACCGGGCGCCCGCGGACCTGCAGGAAAAAGTGGAGGCCCTCGACCCAGACTCGCGCGACGTGCTGGACAGGCTGGCGCACGCGGGCGGGATTGGCATGATGCGCTCGCTGAACCCGACCGTGCAGGCCCTCATCGACGCAGGTCTGCTCGCCCAGCAGGGCCCCACCACCGTGCGCCTTCCCCGCCCGGTGCGCGAGGCGCTGCGCGGCGAGCGGCCGCGCGAGTACCCGCTTACCCCGCCGCCCGCCGACCCCGTCGACCAGGAAGCGGTCGACCGCGAGGCGACCGCCCAAGGCCTCGACGCAGTGCGCGAGATGCGCCAACTCGTGACGCTGCTGCTCGCCGACCCTCTGCCGCTGAACAAGGACTCCACCGTCGGCGTGCGCGCCCTCGCCACAGCCACCGCGCAGCTCGGTTTCGACCCCGCGCTCGCCGTGACCATCGGTGAGGCGGCCGGCATCATCGGCCGCGGCGACGTCGACGAGCGCCCCGCCCTCGCCGCGACGAGGGAGGGGCTCGCCTGGCTAGAGGCGCCGCTCGCGCAGCAGTGGGCGATCGTCCTCGCCGGGTGGGTCGCCTCCCCCTGGCGCATCGACCTCGATTTTCGGCTTTTCGACGCCCCCACGCGCAGCCATTCCCTCGCCGCCGCCCGGGAGACCATCCTCGAGGGCCCGCCCTCGCTGCTCTTCCGCGCCCCCGTCGCGGCGGCCGGCATGTCGGAAACGCTCATCGACTCGATTCTGCGCGAAGCGCACCACGTCGGCGCGGTGGCAGAAAATCACGCCTCCACCCCCATGCGCGCGCTCCTGACCGGCGGCGACGTCGTCGAGGCGACGCGTGCCCTCGTCCCCGCGGAGGTCACCGAGGTCATCGCCCAGGCCGACATGACGCTGCTCATCCCGGGCCCTCCCACCCCGGAGACGGCGCGCGCCGTCGAGGCCTTCGCCGACCTCGAGTCCCCCGGCCTGGCCAGCGTCTACCGCGTGTCCGAGGCCTCGCTGCGCCGCGCTCTGAGCGCCGGGTGGGGCGCCCGCGAGCTACACGAGTGGCTCACCGCGCACTGCATCGGGCAGGTCCCCCAGGCCTTAAGCTTCCTCATCGACGACGTCGCCCGCACCCACGGGGCGCTGCGCGCCGGGCAGGCGCTGAGCTACGTCCGCAGCGAGGACCCCGCCCTGCTGGCGAGGGCGGCGGGCACAGCGGCGTCGCTGCGCATGCTCGCCCCGACCGTGGCGGTGTCGGCCCTCTCCCTCACCGCACTGCTCTCCGAGCTGCGCGCGGCCGGGCTGCACCCCAGCGCCGAGGACGCATCGGGGGCGGTACTGAACATGCCGCCAGAGCCGGAGCTCGTGCGCGCCACCCCCTCGCGCCTGCCGCGGGTTCCCGCCCCGCGCGATACCGAGGAGGTGCTGCGCGCACTGCGGGCCGGCGGCGACGCCGGGGATGCACCCACCACCAGCACCGCCGACGCCATCGACGTCATCCGCGCGGCGGCACGGGCGCGGCGGCGCATCTCCTTGCGCTTCGTGGACAGCGCCGGCACCGCGAGGTCGCTCACGGTCGTGCCGCTGCGCGTTGCTGCGGGCCAGGTCGACGCGCAGGACGTCGCCAAGCGGCGTATCGTGCGCGTTCCCCTCTCCCGGGTGACGGCGGCGGAAGCGCTGTAAACAGCGCGTCCCTCACATATTTGTTAGCCTTTCCTTCGTCACTGATTCCCACACCGAAGGTCACCCCATGCCCACGCTCGTCATCGACAACCTGCACAAACGCTTCGGCGAGGTGCAGGCGCTTCGCGGGATGAGCCTCAGCGTCCGCCCCGGCGAGGTCTACGGCTTCGTCGGCTCGAACGGCGCCGGCAAGTCCACCACCATGCGCATCGCGCTCGGCGTCCTGAGCGCCGACGAGGGCGAGGTGCTTTTCGACGACTCACCCCTCGACACCACCTCCCGCCGCCGCATCGGCTACATGCCCGAGGAGCGCGGCCTGTACAACAAGGACAAGATCCTCGACCAGCTGGTGTTTTTTGCCACGCTGCACGGCCTTTCGCGCGCGGTGGCCACGAAGAACGCGACGCAGCTGCTGGAGGAGCTCGGCCTCGCCGACCGCGCCGACGACACCGTCGAGGCCCTGTCCCTCGGCAACCAGCAGCGCGTGCAGCTCGCGGCGAGCCTGGTCCACGATCCCGACATCCTCATCCTCGACGAGCCCTTCTCCGGGCTCGACCCCGTCGCCGTCGACGTCATGAGCGAGATGCTGCTCGAGCGCGCCCGCACCCACAACATCCCCGTGCTGTTTTCCTCGCACCAGCTCGACCTCGTGCAGAGGCTCTGCGACCGCGTCGGCATCGTCGCCGCCGGCTCTATGGTCGCCGAGGGGACGGTGGACGAGCTGCGCTCCCGCGGCCCGCGACGCTTCCAGGTGACAACACGCGCCCGCGGCTGGTACCCGCCCGGTACTCGCGTGATCTCTGACGAGGATGACTCCGTCATCCTCGAGCCCGACGACCCCACGGAGTCCGACGTGGACCAGCGCATCCTGGCTGCTGCCCTCGCCGCCGGGCCGGTGCGCTCCTTCTCCCCCGTCACCCCCGACCTCACCGACTTGTTCAAGGAGGCTGTCCAGCCGTGAGTGATTTTCCCCGGTACTCCCCCGCTGGTGCGGTTGCGACGACGGCCGCGCGCGAGAGCCGCGTTCTTCTGCGCACTGCATCGTCCTGGGCGCCGTTGATCATCCAACTCATCCTCATCGCCGTCGCCGCCGGTCTCCTCGCCTGGCAAGGGGCGCCGGGCGAGGAGGGAGAAAAATCTCCCCGGATCGCCCTCGTCGACGTGCCCGCCGCGCCCTTCGAAGAAACCGGCGCCGAGGTCTCCGAGGTGGGTGAGCGCTCCGCGGCGGAACAGAAGGTTCTCGACGGCGAGGTCGACGCCGCCATCGTGGGCACCGACGCGGGGTGGGACCTCCTCTCCGACGGCACGCCGTCCACCTCCCTCAGCGCGTTCGTCGCGGTGACCTCCGACGCGTACTCCACGCAGGAGGCCCTGGCCGCCTTCGACCTCACCCCGGAGCAGTTCGACGCCGCGGCGCCGAACACCGAGGTCACCCTCGTGGACCTGTCTGAGCCGGACCCCGGCGAGCGAAGCGATACCACCCTCGCAAGCATGATCGCCGCGATAGGGGTGACGCTGCTGCTCATGATTTCCACGATCGCCTTCGTCGTCGTTGTCGGCAACAGGGTGGCCACCGAGAAGTCCTCCCACGTTGCCGAGCTGCTGCTGACCGCCGTCCGCCCGTTCGATTTCCTGCTGGGCAAGATCCTCGGGACGTTCATCGTGGCCTTTGCCAACGCCGTCATCGTCGTCGCGGCGGTGGCCGCGGCGCTCGCCCTCAGTGGGATCACGGAGAGCATTCCCGTCGACTGGCCCCTCCTCCCCCTCATGCTCATCCCCTTCTCCCTGTCCATGCTGTTCTTCAGCCCGCTCTACGCCGCAGCCGGGGCCATGGTCAGGCGCATGGAGGACTTGGGAACGACCCAGACGCCCATCCTCATCCTCCTCATCGCCTCCATCTACGTCCCTTTCTTCGGTTTCTCCTCGACGGACCAAACGTGGATGCAGGTGCTCAGCTGGCTCCCTCCGTTTTCCATCTACACCGCGCCGGTCACCTACGCGGCCGGGGACTTCACCGCGCTGCAGCTCGCGGCCTCCCTCGCCCTCTCGCTCGCCGCCTCGCTCGCGGTGACGTGGCTGGCCGCGCGCGTTTACCGCCGCACCATCTTGAACAACGGCTCCGCGTTCAACTGGTTCAAGGCGGTGCGGGCGTAAGCCGGAGGTGCTCAGGGGCATAATGGATGGCCTCCCCGGCCACGAACGAAGGAAGGAACCCAGTGCCCGACGGCCCGCTCATTGTTCAATCGGACAAGACCGTGCTTCTCGAGACGGCCCACCCGCAGGCCAGCCTCGCGCGGGCGGCGCTCGCCCCCTTCGCGGAGCTCGAGCGCGCCCCCGAGCACGTGCATACCTACCGCATTACTCCCCTGGCGCTGTGGAACGCCCGCGCCGCTGGCTTCGACGCGGAAACCGCGGTGGACACGCTCGAGCGTTACTCCCGTTTCCCCGTCCCGCAGGCGCTGCTGATCGACGTCGCAGAGACGATGGCCCGCTACGGCCGCGTCGCTTTGGTCAAACACCCCGCCCACGGGCTCATCCTGGACGCCGACGAGGCCGCGCTACTCACCGAAATTACGCGCCACACAAAGATTCGCCCGCTGCTCGGCCAGGCAATCGACGGCACCACGGTCGCCGTGCACCCCTCCGAGCGCGGCCGCATTAAGCAGGAACTAACCAAGATCGGCTGGCCCGTCGACGACCGCGCGGGCTACGTCGACGGCGAGGCCCACCCCATCGCCCTCACCACCGACGGGTGGCAGCTGCGCGACTACCAGCAGTACGCCAGCGAGGCCTTCTGGGAGGGCGGTTCCGGGGTGGTCGTGCTGCCCTGCGGGGCCGGAAAGACGGTGGTGGGCGCGGCGTCGATGGCGCAGGCGCAGACCACCACGCTCATCCTGGTCACCAACACGGTGGCGGGCCGGCAGTGGCGCGACGAGCTGCTGCGCCGCACCACGCTGACCCCGGAGGAGATCGGCGAGTACTCCGGGGAAAAGAAGGAGATCCGCCCGGTGACCATCGCGACCTACCAGGTGGTCACGCGCAAGACACACGGCGAGTACAAGGCGCTGGAGTTGTTCGACTCGCGCGACTGGGGCCTCATCATCTACGACGAGGTCCATCTCCTGCCCGCCCCGGTCTTCCGGATGGCGGCTGACCTGCAGTCGCGGCGGCGCCTCGGGCTTACCGCGACGCTCGTGCGCGAGGACGGCCGCGAGGATGACGTGTTCTCCCTCATCGGCCCGAAGCGCTACGACGCGCCCTGGAAAGAGCTCGAGATGGCCGGCTACATCGCCACCGCCGAGTGCGTGGAAGTGCGCACTACGCTGGGGAAAGAGGAGCGGCTGGCCTACGCCACCGCGGAAACGCGCGACCGCTACCGGGTCGCCGCGTGCTCGGAGGGCAAGCTGCGGGCCGTCGATAAGCTTCTGCACAAGCACGCCGGCCAGCAGACCCTCATTATTGGGGCCTTCATCGACCAGCTGGAGGAGATCGCCCGGCGCACCGGCGCGCCGCTTGTGCACGGGAAAACCACCACAAAGAAGCGCGAGGAGGCCTTTGCCGCCTTCCGTGCGGGCGAGATTGACACCCTCGTGGTGTCCAAGGTGGCGAACTTCTCTATCGACCTGCCCGAGGCGGCCGTGGGTATCCAGGTCTCGGGCGCGTTCGGCTCACGGCAGGAGGAGGCGCAGCGGCTCGGCCGGCTGCTGCGACCGAAAAACGGCGGCGTGGAGGCGCGCTTTTACACCATCGTCGCGCGCGACACCCTCGACGCGGAGTACGCGGTGCACCGCCAGCGCTTCCTCGCTGAGCAGGGCTACGCCTACCGGCTCGTGGACGCGGACGACCTATAGAATCGTGCGCATGAGCGAGATGAAGGTGTTCCGGTTCGACGTTGACGAGGCGTACGCGCAGAAAAACAACGAAATGCTGCGGGACACGCGCTACCTGGTCATCTCGGGGGTCTCGCTCTTCGTTCTCTGCCTCATCGGCGCGATCCTGGTCTGGTTTTTCGTCGACCCGGCCTCGCCGTGGCGGCTGCTGGGGTCCCTCGGTCTGCTGCTCTTCGGCGTCATGATGCTCATCGTGGGCCTGCTCGTGCCCCGCTCGGTGGGCTCGGCGCAGTCGCTGTACGACGCCCACCCCCTCGCCGCGGCCATCATCGCGGAGAGCAGGGGCACCGACTACACGCTTCTGGCCTTGGTGAACACGACGGTCGACCCGGCCCAGCCTGCCCACTGGGCGCTGACGACGCAGACCGTCCGGTCGCTGCCGCACACCCCGGACACCGTGGGGGCGAAGGTTCCTGTCGCCGCGGTCGGCGGGCGCCGTTCCGTGCACGAAAAGGGACGGTGGCAAGTCATTACCCCCATGCCGATTGCCTGGGGCACCCCCGATCCCTCGGTCGTGGACGCCGCGAAGAAGGCCGTGCCGCGCGAGCAGTGGCACATCCTGGATACCTCGCGCCCGCGCCTCAAGGAGGTTATGGCGGCGAAGTACCGCCTCCTCCCCCTCGACGAGCTACCCCTGAATTAGCCCCTGACGGGGGGAATGTGACCCCGGATACAATTTTTTCCGGAATATTCCTTCAATCACTTCCAATCATGACCTTTTTTCGATTAATTTAGTTTCCTAAGCAAAAAGCGACCCGCCGCTACTAACAGCTATTGATCTCGGTTGTTGATCAGTACGGCGGGTGTGATGTGAAAGGAAACGGCTTTGTCGACGTCCACTACCGCGACCTCCTCCCGAGGAAGGTTCCACCGCGTCCTGGACTGGCGCCCCGCCAGCATCCTGGCTCGCATCCTCATCGTTCTCGCTCTCGTGGTGCCGCTGCTGATCTCGGCGACCTACATGTGGGCGATGTGGGACCCGAGCAAGACCTTGCCCAACGTCCCCTTGGCTATCGTCAACGAAGACAAGGGCGCCGAGAACGACGGCGAGTTCCAGGCAGTCGGCGACCAGGTGGTCCAGGGCCTGCTCGAGACCGAATACCTCGACTTCCGCGAGGCCACCGCCGAGGAGGCGCGCCTCGGCCTGACCAAGGGCGACTACCTCTTCGTGGTCACCATCCCGGAGGACTTCTCCGAGCGCGTTGTCTCCCTCATCTCGGACAACCCGCGCCAGTCCGAAATCCGGGTGGACTACAACGACTACGGCGGGACGAACGGCGCTGTCCTCACCGCCGGCCTCGTCCCGCAGCTGCAGGCGGAGGTCGCGGCGCAGATCACCGAAACCTACGCCACGGAGACCCTGGACGGCATGAACCAGTTGGGCGACGGCATCCGCCGTGCCGCCGACGGCGCGACGAAAATCGATGACGGTTTGGGCCGCCTCAAGGACGGAACCGGCAGGGCGGTCGACGGCATCGGACAGCTCGACAACGGCGCCTCCCAGCTCAACGACGGCGCCTCCCAGCTCGATAACGGCGCGACCGAGCTCAACAACGGCGCCTCCCAGCTCAACGACGGCGCGAAGCGGCTCGAGGCCGGCGCCCACGAGCTGAGCAACGGCATGGTCACGCTCAAGGACGGCACCCGGCAGCTTGGCGACGGCGCCGCCCAGATCGACGGCGGCGTCCAGCAGCTCACCGGCACCCTGATCCCGCTGCTGGAGCGCGTCCAGGGTGCGGTCGGCCAGATCCGCCCCGTCGTGGACACCCTCTACGCCGCCGGCCTGACCGCGCAGGCCGACCAGCTCAACAGCACCCTGTCCAAACTCGACCCCGCTAACTCCGAAAACATGGTGTCGCAGCTCAACCGGCTGCGCGACGGCACGGCCGAGCTGAGCTGGAACCTCAACAGCCCCGAGGCGCCCTACCTCAACGGCGTGAACCGCCTCCTCGATGGCTCCCAGCAGCTCGCCAATGGCTCCACCGAGCTGCGCGACGGCACCGACCGTCTCCGCGACGGCACGGTCCGCCTCAAGGACGGCACGGTCCAGCTGAAGGACGGCACCGTCCGGCTCAAGGACGGCACCACTCAGCTTGTCGACGGCGGCGCCCAGCTCAGCGACGGTGTCGACCAGCTCAAGGACGGCTCCGGCGAGTTGTCCGAGCGCCTCGTCGAAGGCGCCGAGAACGCCCCCGTTGTCTCGCACCTGGATGACTCCGCCCGCCAGATGGCCGTGCCCATCCTCTTCGAGGAGGCCAACCTCCACCCGACGCAGGGGCTTGTCGACGAATCGAACCCGACCGTCAAGACCGTCGAGAGCGGCTTCTCCCTCATCGTCATGCTCATCTTCGGCTACCTCGTCATGGCCGTCCTGTCCGCCCTGCTGCCCCACGTCGTGGGGCGCCGCGCGGACAGCCGCACGGCCGCGGGCCCGGTCCTGCGCGCCTTCGGCCTCATCTTCCTCATCAACCTGGCCGTCCTGGGCGTCTTCACCGCCATCTCTGTGCTCACGGGCTGGCGCCCGGATAACTGGGCGACGATGGCCGTGGTCGTCGCGTTCATCGCCGCGAACGGCGCCGCCCTGTTCCAGTTCTTCCGGGTCCTGTTCGGCCGCCTCGTCGGCGGGCTGTTCTCCGTCGGATTCTTCGCCCTCGGCCTGTTCGTCTTCGGCGGCGTCTGGCCGGTGCCGACCATCCCGGGCCCGCTGCAGTTCTTCCACGCGCTGCACCCGATGAGCTACGCCCGCGACGCGTTCATGCGCGCCACCGACGGAATCTACGACGGCACCTTCTGGGTCGCCCTCGTGGTCCTGCTTGGGTTCATCGTGGTCCCGCTGATCGCGTCGGTGGTCATTTACAACGCCCGGCGCCACGGCGCCGCGACGGAGCTCGAGGAGGACCGCCGCGAGACGCGCCTCGGCGAGGAACCACTCGCCTCCGTGACGTACTAAAAGAAAAAGCCGGGCAGATGCCCGGCTTTTTCTCTGCGCGTCACCCGCGCGCTACTCCTTGGTAATGCCATAGGAGTTGTGCAGCGCAACCTCGCGGTCCTCGCCGTTGTGCAGGTCACCCTCGACTTGGTAAAAGTCGATCGTGAAAGTCGCGGGGGTGACGGTGTAGACGGCGAAGCTCTGGATCGTCGACTGGCGGTAGTTCTCGTGCTTGTGGTCGAACTTCGGGGTCTGCTCCGGCTGCTCGGCCACGTCGAAGAGGCTGTTCCACAGGTCGACGTCCTCCTCGGTCATCCAGTCCAGCTTCGGGCGCACGTTGTGCACGTGGTCCGCGCCCTTCTGGTAGATCGCGTCGTACGTCTTGGTGCCGGACGTGTTCGGGATGACGTAGGTGACGCCCTCCGGGTTGACGTGGTGTTCCACGCCGTCGATCTCGCGCTTCTCGGTGTCCTCGACCTCGCCGTAGGAGAAGTTCTCCGGGCTGTAGGTCAGGGACTTGGTGCGGGTCAGGTTGTGGTCGTGGCCCTGCAGCACGATATCGACGTCGAGCTCGTCGGCCATCTGGACGAACTCCTCGCGCGTCACCTGGACGTCCTCGTCCTGCAGCGAGTGGTAGGACGCGGAGTACACCGGCTTGTGGTAGGCCAGGATGATCCAGTTGGCGCCGTTCTCGCGAGCCTGGCGGATGTCGTCCTTCGCCCACTCCATCTGCTCGCGGCCGACAGCCCCCTCGTCCGGGTTGTCCTCGGACTCCTTGTTGTCGTTTGTGTTCATCACCACGAAGTGCGCGCCCGAGTAGTCGAAGGAGTAGTAGGAACCGCCGTCGACCTTGTCGTTGGTGACGGGCACGTTGGTGTGCTCGTTGAACGAGGTGGTGTGGACACCGTCCTCCCAGCGCAGGTTGTACTCGTCGTGGTTGCCCGGGGTGTAGGCGTGCGGGAGGTTGAGGTTGGCGTCGCGGGAGGCGTTGAGGTTGTCCACCCACTCGTCCTCGACGGCTGCTGTTTCCACGAAGTCGCCGGTGTGCAGAGCGAAGGTTGCGTCGGGGGCAACCTCCATCGCGTGCTCCAGGGTGTCGGCGCCGTACGCGGCCTCGTTGTTCACGTGTTCGTTCCAGTACGCGTTCTGGGTGTCCGTGTAGTGGATGAACTGGAAGGATTCCTCGTTCGGGTCCGAGGTGGTGAACGACCCAGTCTCGGAGAAGCCTTCGGACTCCGAGCCGACCTGGAAGTAGTAGGTCGTGCCAGGCTGCAGACCGGTGGCGGTGGCTTTGTTGGAGTGTTCAGTGACGTCGACAAGCGATAGGTGCGCGAGCTTGGAACCCTCCGAGGTCCACTGGCTGTTCTCGCGGTCGATCTGCTCGTCGGTGAAGTAGCCTTGAATCTCCTCGGGATTGCCCTCCTCGTCGACAAGCATGTCTCCGTCCTCGTCGAAGGTGACGGCGGCGTAGATGTAGTAGCCGTTCTCGTCGCGCTCCGCGTAGCGGTTGGTCACCTCGGTGGTCTCGGCGACGAACTCCATGGCCCCCGACATGTCCTCCTGCTCGGACACGCGCAGCATGGAGTCGTCTAAATTGTCCTTGGTATACCAGTTGAAGCCCATCTCGGTGGAGGTGTCCTCCATGAGGTTCATGGCGATACGATCGGGCTCGTTGTCCACCGCGACCTCGGCCACCTCGGGCTTCGTATCCTGCAGCTCGATGAGGTCCAGACCGTTCTCCGCCCCGTACACGGGATCGACCTCGACGGCCTCGGTTTCCGTTACCGTCTCCTGAGCTTGGTTCTCGGTGTTCTCGCCCTCCTCGGCGCAGGCCGACAGAAACAGCGCTGAGCCGGTAAGCAGAGCAATAGTTTTCACAAACGTGGATTTTTTAAACACAGTCAGTCCCTCACAAAGTCTTCGCCGAGCTTATCTACACGTTTTCGCTCAGCGCTGGCCTCGCCCACCGTAGGGTGACCACCTAAACCGCTCGTGACCGAGAAGTAAACCCCAATCAAATATCGAAAAGGCCCGCCAAAGTCCGGCCGGCCGCGCAACGCTTCTCGACGCCATCTGACCGCCCACAACAAGGCCGCTGTCCCGCGGCGTCCTTGCGCTGCTGACGCCGGCTGCTCACAGTTTTCCGCGTTCGAGCATGCGGATGCGCTCGGTACCGGATCTGCGCCCATTCCTCCAATGAAATCACCCATCCAATCTTTTCCGGGTGGGCTACTTTTCGAGGAGCGTTTTGGGCTACTTTTCAAAGAGCGCTGACATCCCGCGTTGCGTGGCCGGGGTTAGCCTGAAACGTCCGCAATGCGGAGTTTCGGGCCAGCGGGTGGTGCGGTCTCCGTTGGGCGTTGAAAAAATCTGCAATGTCGTCAGGTCTGGGCATTGCTGTATGCATTGCATAGTTCCATCGCGGGCAGTAGTCCGCAGTGCGGAGTCAGAACGTCGCGACAGGGTTGACGCCGCTGGTTCCGCGTTGCGTGGCTGGCGTTAGCCTGAAAAGGCCGCAATGCGGAGTTTTCGGCTGGCCGGTGGTGCGGTGCCGGCGGGGGTTGGAACAAGTCTGCAATGTCGCCAGATTCAGGCATTGCTGTATGCATTGCATAGTTGCGTCATGGGGTGGTCGTCCGCGGTGCGGAGTTTTGCGGTGTCGCTTACATACATGTGGCGGCCAGGTATGAATGGCTGGCGGGGGGTGCGCACACCCCGTGTGGGCGCTCCCCCGCAGTTGAACATGGTGGTGCCCCCCTTGCGTGTTGGTGGGGGGCACACACAAAAAACAAGGGGGGTGGCCAGCCGTTCCACCTTGTTCTCTGCCCGCTTGGGGTGGGTGTGGTGGTGGGGCTGGTCACCCCCCTTTAGGGGTTTTATTTGGTTGTTGTTGTTGAGTTGTTGGGTCGGCGGTAACTTACTCTCCCACCCCCTCCCGGGGGCAGTACCATCAGCGCGGGCGGGCTTAGCTTCCGGGTTCGGAATGGGACCGGGCGTTTCCCCGCCGCCATCAACCACCGACACATTCATCGGGACAGGCAGCACAAACTGTGTACTGTATTCGATTCTGGTACTGGCTCACACACCATGAATAAAGGGGGTGGTGTGGTGTGTCAGATACTGCATAGTGGACGCGAACACACGGTCTTTACGGTGCTTCTTGTTGGTTTGTTTTGTTTTTTGTTGGTGTATTAGTACCGGTCACCTTCACGTATTGCTACGCTTCCAGATCCGGCCTATCAACCCTATCGTCTGTAGGGAACCTCGAATGAAACCTCATCTTAAAACAGGCTTCCCGCTTAGATGCTTTCAGCGGTTATCCCTCCCGTACGTAGCCAACCAGCCATGCTCCTGGCGGAACAACTGGCACACCAGAGGTACGTCCGTCCCGGTCCTCTCGTACTAGGGACAGCCTTCTTCAAGTTTCAACGCGCGCGGCGGATAGAGACCGAACTGTCTCACGACGTTCTGAACCCAGCTCGCGTGCCGCTTTAATGGGCGAACAGCCCAACCCTTGGGACCTACTCCAGCCCCAGGATGCGACGAGCCGACATCGAGGTGCCAAACCATCCCGTCGATATGGACTCTTGGGGAAGATCAGCCTGTTATCCCCGGGGTACCTTTTATCCGTTGAGCGACACCACATCCACAAGTAGGTGCCGGATCACTAGTCCCGACTTTCGTCCCTGCTCGACTAGTAAGTCTCACAGTCAAGCTCCCTTGTGCACTTAGACTCGCCACCTGATTGCCAACCAGGCTGAGGGAACCTTTGGGCGCCTCCGTTACTCTTTGGGAGGCAACCGCCCCAGTTAAACTACCCACCAGGCACTGTCCCCAACCCAGATCATGGGCCAAGGTTAAGGTATCCACTACGGTCAGAGTGGTATTTCAACAACGACTCCACAACCACTAGCGTGGCCGCATCAACGTCTCCCACCTATCCTACACAAACCGCACCGAACACCAATACCAAGCTATAGTGAAGGTCCCGGGGTCTTTTCGTCCTGCCGCGCGAAACGAGCATCTTAACTCGTACTGCAATTTCACCGGGCCTGTGGTTGAGACAGCAGGGGAGTCGTTACGCCATTCGTGCAGGTCGGAACTTACCCGACAAGGAATTTCGCTACCTTAGGATGGTTATAGTTACCACCGCCGTTTACTGGGGCTTAAATTCTCCGCTTCGACCCAAAGGGTCTAACAGGTCCTCTTAACCTTCCAGCACCGGGCAGGCGTCAGTCCGTATACATCAACGTAAAAGTCTTCGCACGGACCTGTGTTTTTGATAAACAGTCGCTCCCCTCTATTCTCTGCGACCCCACACAGCAACAACCACCGCAAAAGGGTGGCGCACCATGTAAGGTCCCCCTTCTCCCGAAGTTACGGGGGCAATTTGCCGAGTTCCTTAACCACAGTTCACCCGACCGCCTTAGTATTCTCTACCTGACTACCTGTGTCGGTTTCGGGTACGGGCCGTGTACACACTCGCTAGAGGCTTTTCTCGACAGCATAGGATCACCACCATCACCCACAAAAGGGCTACGCATCACGCCTCACACAAAAGGGCCGATGCATTTCACACCAACCCGTGCCACACGCTTACACCGCAATCCATTAAACGGCGTGGCTACCTTCCTGCGTCACCCCATCACTGCACTACTACGGATCAGGCCCCACCCCACACACCACCACCAGTGGCCCAAAGACCACAACAGTAGCGGCATAAAGGGCGGTTAGTATCACCGCCTCGCACCTGGGCGCATATACACGGGTACGGGAATATCAACCCGTTAACCATCGACTACGCCTGTCGGCCTCGCCTTAGGACCCGACTCACCCTGGGAAGACGAACTTGACCCAGGAACCCTTAGTCATCCGGCGGATAAGATTCTCACTTACCACTCGTTACTCATGCCTGCATTCTCACTCGCACACAGTCCACAACCCCTTACGGTACTGCTTCACCCCATGCACGACGCTCCCCTACCCAAACACACACAACATGTGCTTGCCGCGGCTTCGGCGGTGTACTTGAGCCCCACTAAATTGTCGGCGCGGAACCACTCGACCAGTGAGCTATTACGCACTCTTTCAAGGATGGCTGCTTCTAAGCCAACCTCCTGGCTGTCTTCGCGATCCCACATCCTTTTCCACTTAGTACACCCTTAGGGGCCTTAACCGGCGATCTGGGCTGTTTCCCTCTCGACTATGAAGCTTATCCCCCACAGTCTCACTGCCATGCACCACTTCACCGGCATTCGGAGTTTGGCTGACATTGCTAAGATGATAGTCCCGCTCAACCAACCAGTAGCTCTACCTCCGGCAAGCTAACATGACGCTGCACCTAAATGCATTTCGGGGAGAACCAGCTATCACGGAGTTTGATTGGCCTTTCACCCCTACCCACAACTCATCCCCTCAGTTTTCAACCTAAGTGGGTTCGCGCCTCCACAACCTCTTACAGCTGCTTCACACTGGCCATGGGTAGATCACCCCGCTTCGGGTCTAGGACATGCCACTAACAACACCCAATTAGGATTCGCTTTCGCTACGACTACCCCACCAACGGGTTAACCTCGCGACATGCCGCTAACTCGCAGGCTCATTCTTCAAAAGGCACGCCATCACACACACGAAGGTGCTCTGACGGATTGTAAGCGCACGGTTTCAGGAACTATTTCACTCCCCTCCCGGGGTACTTTTCACCATTCCCTCACGGTACTATCCACTATCGGTCACACTGAGTATTTAGGCTTACCGGGTGGTCCCGGCAGATTCACAACAGATTCCACGAGCCCGCTGCTACTCGGGAAACACACCAACATCCATGCATATGCCTTCACGTACAGGGGCTCTCACCCACTACGGCGCACCATCCCAGGCAACTTCCGCTAACACACACACAAACGCACAGACATGACAGTGCCTGAACAATGCATCCCCACAACCCCACATGCGCAACCTCTGCCAAGTATCACACACACATGGTTTAGCCTCATCCACTTTCGCTCGCCACTACTCACGGAATCACACTTGTTTTCTTCTCCTACGGGTACTGAGATGTTTCACTTCCCCGCGTCAACCCCCACACAGACTATGAATTCACCTGCAGGTAACACCACACAACCGGTGCCAGGTTTCCCCATTCGGACATCCTCGGATCAACGCTTAGTTGGCAACTCCCCGAGGCTTAACGCAGCCTCACACGTCCTTCATCGGCTCAGCATGCCAAGGCATCCACCGTACGCCCTTGACCAAAAAACACAACACAAAAAACACACAAGAATAAAGATGCTCGCGTCCACTATACAGTTCTCACACACCACACCCACACACCCAACCACCACCACAACAAAGCAGCAGCAGCAAGCATGCAAGCCACAGAACAACACACATGTGCCATCCCAGACACCCAACAGCGCACCAACACACAACCACATTTGCTTGCAGGAAAAAGGCCACATACCACACGCACAAAGCACAACAACCACACGTCATGCCGGCATGCATCCACCCGGATTTTAAACAACACAGTGGCAGCACCACACACGGGCACTCAACCACCACACCTGCAACCGCAGGCACACAAAACAAAAGCTCCTTAGAAAGGAGGTGATCCAGCCGCACCTTCCGGTACGGCTACCTTGTTACGACTTCGTCCCAATCGCCGATCCCACCTTCGACGGCTCCCACTTAAGGCCACCGGCTTCGGGTGTTACCAACTTTCATGACGTGACGGGCGGTGTGTACAAGGCCCGGGAACGTATTCACCGCAGCGTTGCTGATCTGCGATTACTAGCGACTCCGACTTCATGGGGTCGAGTTGCAGACCCCAATCCGAACTACGACCGGCTTTCAGCGATTAGCTCCACCTCACAGTATCGCACACGCGCTGTACCGACCATTGTAGCATGTGTGAAGCCCTGGACATAAGGGGCATGATGATTTGACGTCATCCCCACC
Source organism: Corynebacterium timonense (assembly GCF_900105305.1). Taxonomy (NCBI): domain Bacteria; kingdom Bacillati; phylum Actinomycetota; class Actinomycetes; order Mycobacteriales; family Corynebacteriaceae; genus Corynebacterium; species Corynebacterium timonense. The sequence goes on from NZ_LT629765.1 coordinate 1,538,478, forward strand.
TTCCTCCGAGTTAACCCCGGCAGTCTCTCATGAGTCCCCAACCAAATGCTGGCAACATAAGACAAGGGTTGCGCTCGTTGCGGGACTTAACCCAACATCTCACGACACGAGCTGACGACAACCATGCACCACCTGTACACCAGCCACAAGGGAAACTACATCTCTGCAGCGATCTGATGCATGTCAAGCCCAGGTAAGGTTCTTCGCGTTGCATCGAATTAATCCACATGCTCCGCCGCTTGTGCGGGCCCCCGTCAATTCCTTTGAGTTTTAGCCTTGCGGCCGTACTCCCCAGGCGGGGCGCTTAATGCGTTAGCTACGGCACGAACCCCGTGGAAGGGACTCACACCTAGCGCCCACCGTTTACGGCATGGACTACCAGGGTATCTAATCCTGTTCGCTACCCATGCTTTCGCTCCTCAGCGTCAGTTACTGCCCAGAGACCTGCCTTCGCCATCGGTGTTCCTCCTGATATCTGCGCATTTCACCGCTACACCAGGAATTCCAGTCTCCCCTACAGCACTCAAGTTATGCCCGTATCGCCTGCAGTCCCACAGTTAAGCCATGGACTTACACAAACGACGCGACAAACCACCTACGAGCTCTTTACGCCCAGTAATTCCGGACAACGCTCGCACCCTACGTATTACCGCGGCTGCTGGCACGTAGTTAGCCGGTGCTTCTTATCCAGGTACCGTCACAAAAGCTTCGTCCCTGGCGAAAGGAGTTTACAACCCGAAGGCCTTCATCCCCCACGCGGCGTCGCTGCATCAGGCTTGCGCCCATTGTGCAATATTCCCCACTGCTGCCTCCCGTAGGAGTCTGGGCCGTATCTCAGTCCCAATGTGGCCGTACACCCTCTCAGGCCGGCTACCCGTCGACGCCTTGGTAGGCCATTACCCCACCAACAAGCTGATAGGCCGCGAGCTCATCCCATACCGCAAAAGCTTTCCACCACCGACACTAAACGATGGTCCTATCCAGTATTAGACCCAGTTTCCCAAGCTTATCCCGAAGTACAGGGCAGATCACCCACGTGTTACTCACCCGTTCGCCACTCGAGTACTCCTGCAAGCAGGAGCCTTTCCGTTCGACTTGCATGTGTTAAGCACGCCGCCAGCGTTCATCCTGAGCCAGGATCAAACTCTCCACAAAAAGTTTCAGCAGAAACAGGCCGTGAAAAGCCCAAACCCAACCAAAAACAAACCAACCACCACACCACACCACACAAAAACATGCAGCACAGCGCAGCAAACTGGCCAATCCTCAAATTACAAAACAGCCACCCCCCACCCGACGAGGGCAAAAAAAAGGGGGGCAACCAAAAAACAGCATCCACAATCCGCGAATCAATCACGCACCACAAACACCAACAAGCAGCATCCCATCAAAGGTTCAGACACCACCCACCGGCACACACCAACCACCACCATCACAAACAACAGCAGCAGCCAGCACACGCAGCACACAACCAACCCACAAACAAAAAATGCATTGGCACACTATCGAGTTCTCACACAACACACGCACACCCTCACAGCCCAACCAGACTGCTCAAGCGGCAAGAAGTCAATCTACACAACCGGTAACCAGAAGTCAAACACAACGTTAACCCCAGCAACCAACTCTGCACTTATCAACTCCCCATCACCTCGCGGCGACGAAACAACACACTAAACCCCCACCCACCAACACCACAAATCCCCAGCACAACCCCACAAAATGCGGGCAGCGTCTAGTGGTACGCCGCGATGGGGCCGTGCGGCCCGTCGATCACCGTGATCTCGGTATTGAAGATATCGGTGAGCAGATCGTCGCGCATGATTTCGTCGGGTGTGCCGAACGCCGCGATCTGCCCGTCCTTGGCGGCGCAGATGTAGTCGGCGTAGCGCGCGGCGTAGTTGATGTCGTGCAGCACGATAATGATCGTTCGACCCAGGTCGTGGGCCGCGTCGTAGAGGTGGCGCATCATGTCCACAGAGTGGGCGATGTCGAGGTTGTTGAGGGGCTCGTCGAGAAGCACGTACTCGGTCTCTTGGCAGAGCACCATCGCTACGTAGGCGCGCTGGCGCTGCCCGCCGGACAGCTGGTCCAAGTAGCGGTTTTCCAGGGGTTTCAGGCCCAGGAAATCGACGTACTTGGAGATGATCCCCTCGTCCTCCTCATTCAGCCGCCCCTGCGTGTACGGAAACCGCCCGAACCCGACGAGCTGGCGCACCGTCAAGCGGGTGACAAAGTGGTTTTCTTGCCGCAGGATCGAGATGATCTTGGCCAGGTCCTTGGACTTCGTGGAGGTCACGTCCATCTGCGCGATTTCCACGGTGCCCGAGTCCACGGCGAGCAGGCGCCCAATCATGGTGAGCAGGGTCGACTTGCCCGCCCCGTTGGGCCCCACCAAGGCGGTGATCCCGCCGGCGGGAATTTGCAAGTTGACCGGCCCGATGGCGACGTCGTCGCCGTAGGCCTTGCGGACGTCGGTAAGCGTAATCACAAGCGGCCCTTTCTGAGGATGACGACGAGGAACGTGAGTCCTCCGACGAGCTCGATGATGATGGACACGGCACCCTGCGCGTAGAAGATGTGGTTCATCACGAAGTACGCGCCGGTCAAGATGGCAAACCCGAGGAGGAACGCCATCGGCAAGATATAGCGGTGATCGTAAGTGTCGGAGAACTGGTACGCAAGGGTGGCGACGAGGAACCCGAGGAAGGTCATCGGCCCCACGAGCGCGGTGGACACCGCCATGAGGATGGCGACGAGGACGAGCGTGAAAACCGCGTGCACGCGGTGGTTCACCCCCAGGTTGAGGGCGACGTCGCGTCCCAGCGCAAGCACGTTCAGCCGGCGCGAGTTCGCGTACATGAGGGCGGCCGCCACGATGACAAGGGGCACGGCAAGCGGGTAGTACTCGGGGTCGGCGTTGTTGACCGAGCCGAACATTCTCGCGGTGAGCACGTCGAACTCGCTCGGCGTGAGCATGCGCTGCATGAACGTCGACAGCGACCCCAGCCCGCCGCCGATGACCACGCCCACGAGCAGCATCGCGTGCATGTTCGTGTTCGAGTCCATGAGCAGCCAGGTGTACAGGATGAGCGACAGCCCCACCATGAGCAGCAGCTGCACCACAAACATGTCGAGGGTGCGCGCGTTATTGAGGCCCGCGGCGCCGAAAAAGTACACGGTCGCCGTGTGAATCGTCCGGTACAGCGCCTCGAAACCCATGATCGAGGGCGTAATGATGCGGTTGTTCGTCACCGTTTGGAACGCCACCGTCGCCACGGCCTGGCACAGCGCGACGATCGCCATCGTCACCACAGAGTTCATGCGCCGCTCGACGATGAGCCAGTAGCCGCGCGTGCCGTACTCGACGGGGTTTTCGTAGGCGATCAGCCCGATCACGAAGGCCACGGACAGCAGCGACAGGACCGCGAACAGGATCCAATAACGCCTTTTGCTTGTCGACGTCTGAAAGGCGCCAACATTCCTCACAGTGCTACCCACGACGTGTCTTCCTCACAATCAAAGCGACGAACACGACAGCACCCACGACCCCCAAGATGACGGAGACGGGCATCTCGAAGGGCGCGATGATCGTCCTTCCGAGCAGGTCACACACGGTCACGATGGCAATACCGAGCAGGCAGACGAAGGGCAAGTTGGACCGTAGGTCGTCGCCACGCGCCATGGACACGAGGTTGGGCACGATGAGCCCGAGGAACGGAAGGTTGCCCACCACGACCGTGACAACGCCGGTGGCCACGGCGACGAGCCCTGTGCCAACGAGGACCACCCGGTTGTAGTTGAGGCCCACGTTGGTGGCCACGTCCTCCCCCAGCCCCGCGACGGTGAGCTTATCTGCGTAGAAAAAGACCGCCACCACCACAAGAAGCACGATCCACAGAACCTCGTACTGCCCGGAGATCACGCTGGTAAACGAGCCCGCGAACCACACGCCGAGCGACTGCAGCAGCTCGGCCTGCAGCGCGAAGAACGTGGACACGGAGCTGACCACCGCCCCGAGCATGATGCCAACGATGGGGACGACGAGCGAGGAACGCAGCTTGACGCGCCGCAAGAACGCGAAAAACACCATGGTGCCCACAAAGGCGAAAATGACGGCCACGATCATGCGGGTGAGAATCGTCGCTTCGGGCATGAAGATCAGCGTGACCAAGAGTCCCAGTCCCGCCCATTCGGTGGTGCCCGTGGTCGTCGGCTCCACGAAGCGGTTCTGGGTAAGCATCTGCATGATCAGGCCGCTCATTGCCATCGCCGCGCCCGCCAGCACGAGCGCGACGGTGCGCGGCACGCGCGTGGCCTGAAACATGTCCCAGCCGTCGGCGTTGCGCCAAATGTCGTACTGGCCGACAAACAGCGAGGCCGCGAGCAGGGCGATAACAGCGGCAACACCCGCTAGAAGCTTCCAGCGGGTGTTGGTGGTGGTCGTTCGTGACATTACTGAGCGGATTCGAAGGCCTCTGCCAGCGCGTTCAGGATCTCGGTGTACGTGATGATCGACTCGTTGGTGTACGTGTCGTTCGGTGCCACGTAGATCTGGCCGTTCTGCACGGCGGGCACGTTCTGCAGCGGAGCGGCGTCCGCGAGGACCTGCTGCGCCGCCGGGGAGCCCTCGTCGCTGCGGGTGCCGGCGTCGCGGTCGAGGACGAGCAGCCAGTCGGGGTTGGACTGCGCGATGGTCTCCACGGAGATGTCGTCACCCTGGTGGTCATCGGTGGCGTTCTCAACCTCGAGGGCCGGCGTCAGGCCGAGCAGGTCGAAGATCGGGCCCCAGGTGCGTCCGACGGTGGGAGCGACGTAGCCGATCTCGCCGCCGGAGACGTTGAGTGCCATGACGGTCTGCTCCGGGTCGTAGGCGTCCTTGGCTCGGTCGACGGCGGCATTGAAGTCGTCGACAAGCTTCTGCGCTTCCTCCTGCTTGTCAAAGACCTCGCCGAGCGCCTGCACGTGGCGGATGAGCTCCTCTTCGAAGGGCTCGCCGTCGCGCGGCTCGAAGTCGAGCACCGCGGCATTCGGGACGAGGTTCTCAATCTCCTCGTCGTAGCGCTGGAAGCGCTGGCCGGAGACGACGACGTCCGGGTCGGCGGCCACGATGGCCTCCAGGTTCGGCTCGCGGTGGTTTCCGATGTCGACGATGTCCTCATCGTCGCCGATGCCCGGGATCGTGACCGGCACGATGGCGCGGGCAGCCGCGACGGGCTTAATGCCCCACTGGTCGAGGATCTCGAAGGAGCGGTTGTCCAAGGCGACGACACGCTCCGGCGGGCTCGGGACCTCCTTGGTGCCGTAGTTGTCCTCGACGGTGACAGTGCCCTGCGCGTCGCTGTTCGCAGCGGTCGCGGAGGTTTGCGCCTGCTCCTGCTGCTCGGGGGCGCCGTTATCTGCGCAGCCGGCGAGTCCAAGCGACGTCGAGACCGCGACTGCCAGCAACGCTACACGTGTGGGGAAACGAGACATTGATCGTGCTCCTCTTTTTCGTAAAGCTCGGTAGTAGCTACCTAGGAAAACCTACATTGCCGCCATAGCTAAGCCAATCCTTACCCCCGGCGGGTTCTGTATTTACAGTACACAAGCGTTTCCTAAATCAACGCACGGGGGTAAAAGCGGGGAGCACGTGGTGGGCGAATTCTTCGATTTGCTCCTCCGCATCGCGCTCGGAGGCGCGGAAATTCACCATCACGTGACTGATCCCGATCTCGCGCTGCGCCTCAAGCAGCCGCCGCAGGGCGGTGCGCCCCAGCCGGTAGCCAAACGTGTGGCCCTCCGCCGGGGCGTCGGGGTCCGGGTGGAGGTCCACCCACAACGACTCCGCAAAGGGCTTCCACTCCCCTCCCGCCTCAGTGACCGCCTCGTTCCAGTTGCGCACGTTCACCTTCTGCACCTCGAGGCCCTTGTGGTACATCAACCATCCGTGCGTGTTGGCCGCGCGCCACTGCATCGTCTGCTGCAGCGAGCCCGTGGCCAACAGCGGCACCTCGCGGGCCAGCGGCTTGGGCACGACATCCGCCCCGCCCATCTTTCCGCCCGCCCAGCGGATCGGGGTCCAGCTGGTCGTCAGCGCCTCGCGGTAGACGCGCAGGTGCTCCGCGAGCACGTCGCCGCGAGTCCCCCGGTCCTGCCCGAACGCCGGGAACTCCTCCGGGCGATCGCCCGTGGCGACACCCATGAGGAAGCGCCCTCCGGACAACCGATCGAGCGTCGCCGCCCGCTTCGCCAGAAGCAGCGGATGCTGGAAGGGGACGACGATCGCCGCCGTCCCCAGTGCGATCTCGCTCGTCTGCGCCGCCAGGTACGACAGGTACATCCACGGATCCCACACCTGGCCGACGTCGCCGAACGTTTCCACCCGCAGCGGGATGTCGCGCACCCACACCGCGGCGAACCCGGCCTCCTCCGCCGCGCGCACCAACCGCACCTGGTTGTCGAGGCCATCGAGCGGGTTTTCCTCCGCGCCGGCCTCAATGGGCAGCGTGAGCCCCACCGTCAGCTCGCCGCGACGGAAAGTGCGGGCAAACCCGGGCAGCTGCGTGTAGGAGCGTTCCGAGAGACGAAAGAGCGGGTTGGTCTCAGCCATAAGGCCAGGATACGAGACCGCGGCGACGTTCACGGCGGTGCGGGGGTGCGGTTGGAACCGACGCAGCACGGTGGCCGCGCCGGGGCTAGCTGTGCTTCCCCGCGGCGTTGTGAACACGCTCGTGGTCGTTGTCTAGCGGGGTGGCGCAGCCCGCGTTCGAGGAACGCAGCAAGCCCGCCCGATTCCGGGCATTTAGGATGGTGCGCTCCAGGTGAACTCGTTGAACTCCGCCAGCGTCCGCGCGTCGTCGTTTCGCACCGGCAACCCCCGATCCCTGCTGACATAGCGCGACCCGTCCGGGTAGCAGAAGTGGATGTCACCCTCGTCGCGCAGGATGGTGACGGCACCGTCGCTGACGAGGCTGTGGCACGCCGAGCACAGGGGCAGCAGGTTGTCGAGGTCGGTGGTTCCACCGTCGGCCCAGTCGTGGATGTGGTGCATCTCCATAAACCGCGTATGGGTACAGCCCGGCATGGCGCATTGGCTGCGCCACATGAGCATCAGCGCGTTGATCTGGGCGTTGGTGGCAAGGCGGAACGCGCGTCCAGTGTTGAGCACGAGTCCGGTGCCGTCGACCCGGTTGATCCGGTAGTGAGCGTTGGCGAGGAAACTCTTGACGGCGTCGGAGCCGGCACCGGGGTTCAGCGGCAGGTAGGCGCGCCCGTCGGTGGTCATCACGATGTTGACGTGGGCGCCCGGAGCACGCAGCGGGTTGTTGGGTTGCGACAAAGTGATGTTGATCATGCCCATAAACGCGCTCAGCAGGGCGTCGGCGGTGGGCTGGCCGTACATGGAGGGGGCGGCTGCCAAGCGTTGGGGGTCGAGGACGCCGTCGGCGCCTGTCAGTGTGGACCAGTCGACGCTGCGCCAAGCGAGTTCGCCGGTTTTCAGCGCGGCCATGAGGCGGGCAGCTTCTGCCGGGCTGAAGTTGGCCCACAGGCTGAGGCGCCCGTTGGGGCGTGGGGCGACGCGTACGTAGGAACGCGCCGCTGGCTGAGGGGCGCCGTTGCGGTGTGCGAGGAGGGCGAGTTGGAGGTCGCTATAGGTCAGGGTGCGGGCGAGATCAACGAGTTCGTGTTCGTTGCTGTCGTCGAGGTGTGTCAAGCCCCGAGTTTTGTAGAGGGTCCTATTGTTGTCGATTAGGCCGCTTGGGTGTTCGCGGCGGTGTATTCCTGATGGACCTGGCTCGGTGGGCGGTACCCCAGCGCCGAGTGCACACGGCGGTTGTTGTACCAGCCGACCCATGTCGACGTCGCGACGAGAACATCTCGCAGTGCCGGCCAGGTCCTACGGTCGATGAGTTCAGCTTTGAACACTGAGTTCAGCGCTTCTGCCATCGCGTTGTCGTAGGAGTCTCCCCGCGAGCCAACCGATGCGATAACCTGCGACTGGGCCAAGGTCTCTCCGTAGACGACCGACCTGTACTGCACGCCCCTGTCTGAGTGATGGATCAGACCGGAGACATCTTCACCGGCGCGCAGGCGCGCTGACAAGGCCATGTCAAGTGCGTCTTTAGCCAGCGATGTGCGCATGTGGTTGGTGATCTGCCAGCCAACAATCTCCCGGGTATACGCGTCGAGAACGAACGAGGCATACACCCACCCGACACGCGTGGGGATGTATGTGATATCCGCGACCCACAGCCGGTTCGGCGCATCGACACAAAAGTCGCGCTCGACCAAGTCGACTGGGCAGTTATCGGGGGCAGCGCTGCGGGTCGAGGGCTTTTTCTTCCGGCGCCGGATACCACGGATGCCTTCGAGTGCCATGAGGCGCTCAACGGTGCACCGGGCGACGTGACCGAAGTCACCTTGGCGATTGATCTCAGCCCATAGTTTGCGCGCTCCATAGCAGGAGTAGTTGTCGTCGTAGATGGCACGCAACGCTTTGCGTAGTTGTCGGTCGCGGATAGATCGAGATGATTCAGGCCGGGATTTGTAGGCGTAGTAGGTGCTCAGGGCGATTTTCGCGTCGGTTGCCGCCAAGGCGCGAATAATCGGCTCGACCCCGAACTCCTCCCGGTTGTCGTCGATGAACCGGACGACTACGTGTGTGGGCGCTCGCACTCCGCCGCGAAAAAAGCTGATGCTCTTTTCAAAATCTCGTTGGCGCGCTTCGCTTCAATCAGTTCAGCTCGCAGTCTGCGGTTCTCCGCTGCACAATCCACCGATTCAGCCGGGGTTGCCGCGCCGGATTGTTTATGAGCGCGGACCCAGCCGCGCAGAGTTTCCTTGCTCATTCCGAGCTCGACAGCGATGCGGGATATCGCACCACGAGACGTGTCAGGGTCAGCTTGCGCGTGCAGCACCAGTTCGATGGCGCGCTGCTTCAACTCAGGCGTGTACTTCGAGGGCATGTGTAGGGCTCCTTTTCCAAATTCCTACCCTCTATTAAACCCGGGGCGAACCAGTGAACGGTGAGCAGTCGGGCCTTGGAGTAGGTGATCTCGCCGTTGCGGAACGCGGCGGCCATGACTGGGAAACCGTGCATGGCGCGGGCGATCTTGACGTACTCGTGGGCGGTGGAGGTGGGGATATCGAGAGTGCGGATCAGCCATGTAGCAGTGGTGCGGGCGCCGAAGTGAGACGCGAGGTTGTTGGCGTCGAAAAGCGCGATGGCCCAGAGTGTGTGCGCTTTGCGGCGGGTCACCATGCCGAAGGCGTGTTCGATGGCTGCGGCGATGTCGGCAGGTGCACTTTCGCAGCTGATAGTGGTGGGTGGTGTGGTCATGAGCAAGGCCCCCGTCAGTGTCGATCGTGTGTGTGAATACGACTGTAGCAAGGCCACCGGACATGGGGCGTGGCCTGCTGTTATGCAGGGCGAAAGCCGAGTTATAAAACACACGTTTGAGACGGTCTCGGGGGGCAAAAAGTCCGCAATGCGGACCCGAGGGGAGGTGGCAAGCAGGCAATGCACCTGCGCAAAAAGTCCGCAATGCGGACCCCTCCCCCACTGCGACGCTCTGTGGCGCCGACTCGCATGCACAAACCCCCGGCCGTGATATGGCCGGGGGTTACCGCGGTGGAGATGCCGGGAATTGAACCCGGGTCCTCCGTCACCGCACCAGGGCTTCTCCGTGCGCAGTTTGCGCTACGCCTCTACTCGGCCCTCCGGATCAGGCAAACATGTCCGGATGACGGGCCCAGTTGGTGGAAAAAGTCCCTTCCGCGCCCCACCAACAAGGCCGGAAGGCAAGTCCCCTGAGTCGATGCCAGGTACCGGGACGGGGACAAGCCCGGCCTGACAGACACGCGGTCGCTACTTAGGCAGCGAGGGCGTAGTCACGCTGAGAGTTCTTCTCTGCGTTTATTGTTTGCTGCGACGCTTACGGTGGTCTCCAGCCTGCACCGGCACGCTTCCCCTGGTTTGATCAACGGAGTCGAAACCAAAATCATCCCCATTGCCTACGGCGGGATATGCAGTGACCGTAGGAGAAATTACTCTAGCCGGTTAGGGCGCAATGCGCAAGAACTCGACGGTCGCGTCCGCATCGACGGCCAGCCGGACGGCCCTGGCCACGGCGGTGGCGGGCATCTTCGGGCCGTTCTCGTCGGCGGCGAGCATGTCCGTATCGGTGCGGCCCGGGTGCACGGAGGTCACACGGATGCGCCCCCGCTCCTCTTCCCGCAGGGCATCGGTGAATCCGCGCAGCGCGAACTTGGAGGCGCAGTACGCTGTGGCGTTTTCGATGCCCGTGAAGCCGGCGCCCGAGTTAATCGTGATCAACAGGCCGTTCGAGCGGCGCAGCGCGGGCAGCAACGCCCGGGTGAGCTCGATGCCGGCGAAGACGTTGACCTCGAAAGTGTCGCGCCATTGGGCGTCGCTCAGCTCGGCGAAGCTCCCCTTCGGGAAAACGCCCGCGGCATGGACGAACACGTCGAGGGCGTCAATCTCGGCGGCCGCGTGGCGGATGGCGACCGGGTCGCGCAGGTCCACCTCGAAGGGCTCCGCGGAGGGCAGCTGCGCCACGATGCCGCTCGCGTCGCTGCTCGCCCCCGCCAGGATGTGGTGGTCGGAGGAGAGTTCCTCGGCGATCGCGCGGCCGATGCCTCGCGACGCCCCGGTGATGAGAGCCTTCTTCATGCTTTAATCCCCTTGAACTTGCGGCCGAGGTCACGGGCGATCTCCCGGTCCTCGGTGCGGCGTTTGATGGCCTGGCGCTTATCGTAGTCCTGCTTACCCTGGGCGAGCCCCAACTCCACCTTGACCTTTCCCTCCTTGAGGTACAGGGACAAGGGCACAAGCGTGCGGTTGCCGTCCTTGATCTTGCCCTCGAGCGAGTCGATCTCTCGGCGGTGCAACAACAGCTTGCGCGTGCGCCGAGGGCTGTGGTTCGTCCACGAGCCGCGCGAGTACTCCGGGATGTGGAGGTTGCGCAGCCACACCTCGCCTCTGTCCACTGTGGCGAAGGCTTCGACGAGGCTGGCACGCCCCTCTCGCAGCGACTTGATCTCGGTGCCCACGAGGGCGATGCCCGCCTCGTAGGTGTCCAGGATCGTGTAATCGTGGCGCGCCTTTCGGTTGGAGGCGATGACCGCGCCAGGCGTCTTCTTTTTCTTCTTCTTGGCCATAATTCGTGCCAGTCTACCTGCTTACTTGCGCACGTAACTGCGCAGCGCCACCTGCGCGGCTGCCCCACCGATGACCAACGCCGCCAGCGTCACCAGCGGCATGGTGATCCACACCGCAGAGTCGGGGGTCGGGGCGATTAGCTGCGCCGCGTAGAGGTCGGCGAGCATCGGGTCGACCACGAAGCGCTTGCCCGCCCACGCCAGGACCGTGCCGAGCACACCGCCGATGAGGACCGACAGGACAGCCTCGAGGACGAAGGGCGCCTGCGTGAACCAGCGCGACGCGCCGACCATGCGCATGATGCTGATCTGCTCGCGGCGGTTGAACGCCGCGAGCTGGACCATGTTGGCGATGAGCAAGATGGCGGCGAGAGCCTGCGCCGCGGCGACGAGGAAGGCGACGTTGCGGAACGTATCCATCGTGTTCGCCGCCTCCCGCACCGTGTCAGCCTGGTCGGTGACGGTGGTCACCTGAGGCAGGTCGCGGACCGCGTCGATGGGGGCCGGGTTCGAGGGGTCGACGAGGCGAACGTGCAGCGCCGCAGGCAGCGCCTCCGGGCTGGTCTCGCGCACAAGCTCGGGTTCGGTCTCCTGGAACAGCTCGACGAAGCGCTCGTAGGACTGCTCGCGCGAGCGGAAGGTCACCTGCTCGACGCGGTCGTCGGCTTGCAGCTGGTCACGAACCTCCTGGCACTCCGGGCTCGAGCAGTCCGCGTCGTTGACAGAGATCGACTCATCGAGCTCAACCATCACCTCGACGCGGTCGAGGTACAGGTCCTTCGTGTCGGCGGTGGCCTGGGAGATCATGATGCCGGCACCCACGAGGGTGAGCGACAGCGCGGTCGTGATCACCAGGGCGATCGTCATCGTGATGTTGCGGCCTAGGCCGCGCACGCCCTCGCGGACAATAAATCCCCAGTTCATCAGCGGCCCTCCGTTCCGTACACGCCGTGCGCGTCGTCGCGCACCAGCTTGCCCAGGTTCAGTTCCATGACGCGCTTGCGCATGTCATCGACGGCGCGCGCGTTGTGGGTGGACATCACCACCGTCGAGCCCAGGCGGTTAATGCGGGCCAGAAGTGCCATGATCTCGTCTGCGGTGGCGGGGTCCAGGTTGCCCGTGGGCTCGTCGGCAAGCACGAGCGGAGGCCTATCGACGAAAGCGCGGGCGATCGCCACACGCTGCTGCTCGCCGCCGGAGAGCTCGCTGGGCATGCGCGAAGCCTTGGCGTCAAGGCCGACCAGCTCCAGCGCCTCGGGCACGAGTTTGGCGATCTTGGCCTTCGATTTGCCCGTCACCTCCAGCGCGAAGGCCACGTTGTCGTACACGCTGAGCTTGGGCAACAGGCGGAAGTCCTGGAACACGTAGCCGATGGACTGTCGCAGCCTGTTGATCTCGCGGCCCTTGAGCTCGTTGACGTGGAAGTCGTTGAAGTAGATGTCGCCGCTGGTGAGGTTCTCCTCGCGGATCATCAGCTGCAGGAAGGTGGACTTTCCCGAGCCGGACGGGCCGATGAGGAAGACGAACTCGCCGTCCCCGATCTCGAAGGAGACGTTGTCCAGCGCCGGCCGCGTTGAGGTCGGGTAGATCTTGGTAACGTCCGAAAACCTAATCACCCGTTTCACCCTACCTGTTACGGGTGGGCCAGTAGTTAATTGAAAAACGCCCCGCCCCTCCGGCGCTGCGGAGGATGCGGGGAGGGCCGCGGGGAGGGCGCGGGGCGCGTGGCTCTAGTCGGCGACGTAGAGGTACTGCTTATTCACGAACTCGTCGAGCGCGAACACCGACAGCTCGCGGCCGAAGCCGGAGCGCTTCACGCCACCGAAGGGCAGGGCCGGGGAGAAGGCCTGGCCGACGTTGACGTGGATCATGCCGGTCTCGATCTGGTTCGCCACCTTGACCGCGCGGTCGGTGTCGTCGGAGAAGACCGCGCCGCCGAGGCCGTACTGGGAGTCGTTCGCCAGCGCGACGGCCTCCTCCTCGGACGCGACCTTGTAGATCTCGGCGACCGGGCCGAAGAACTCCTCGTAGTAGGACTCGCTGCCCACCGGAACGTCGGTGAGGACCGCCGGGGAGAAGTACGCCGTGGTCTCGTCGATCTCGCCGCCGGTGCGCAGGTTCGCACCCGCTGCGACGGCGCGCTGCACCTGCTCGTGGAGGCCCTCCGCCGCGTGGCGCGAAGACATCGGGAAGTACTCGCCCGCGCCCGGGGCGCTCGGGTCGCCCTTGGAGTAGCCCTCGGCGATGGCCACCATCTCGTCGACGAACTGGTCGTAGATGTCCTCGAGCACGATGATGCGCTTGTTGGAGGTGCAGGCCTGGCCGGCGTTGGAGATGCGCTTGTCCCACGCCTCCTGGGCCGCGGCTTTGACGTCTGCGGCGTCGAGGATGACGTAGGGGTCGGTCCCGCCCAGCTCGAGGACGACCTTCTTCAGGTTCCGACCCGCGATCTCCGCGATCTTCGCGCCGGCGCGCTCGGAACCGGTGAGCGAGACGCCCTGGACGCTCGGGTGCGCGATGATCGTCTCGATTTGGTCGTGCGTGGCGTAGACGTTGATGTACACGCCGTCCGGCAGGCCGGCGTCCTTGAGCAGCTGCTCAAAGGCAGCGGCGGACTTCGGGGTGATGTCTGCGTGCTTGAGGATGATGCAGTTGCCGTTCATGAGGTTCGGGCCCGCGAAGCGCGCGATCTGGTAGACGGGGAAGTTCCACGGCATGATGCCCAGCAGCGTGCCCAGCGGCAGGCGGCGGACGACGGCCGAGCCGCCGGGGACGTCGATCTTCTTGTCGGCGGAGTGCTCGGCGGCGTGGTCCGCGTAGTACTGCAGGATGTCGCCGGAGAACTCCATCTCCCACGCACCCTCCGGAACGGGCTTGCCCATCTCCTTGGCCGCGATCTCCGCCAGCTCGTTCGCGCGCTCCTTGAGCAGCTGCCCCGCCTTGCTGACGATCTGCGCGCGCTCCTCGTAGGAGGTCTGGCGCCACGTTTCGAACGCCTTCTCGGAGCGGCTCAAGATGTCCTGGATCTGCTCGTCGGTTGCGGTCTCGAACGTCTCCAGGACCTCGTTGTTCACGGGGTTTTGGACGCGATACTTGTGGGCCATCATGGTCCTTTCGGTAGGGAAATAACGCCGTGTTTGTGGACTGTATCTCACACCAAAGGCAAATGTGACCCGTCGCTCATTTTCATGCGTTTATCGTTTCCGATTAAGACCGGACGCGGACGTTAATCCTCGTTCTGCTCCGCCATACGCCAGCGGATGCCGGACTCCAAAAAGCCGTCGATGTCGCCGTCGAGCACCTTCTGCGGGTCCCCCACCTCGTAGTTCGTCCGCAGGTCCTTGACCATTTGGTACGGGTGCAAAACGTAGGAGCGCATCTGGTTACCCCACGAGGCGTTGCCGCCCGCGCCCAGGGCGTCGAGCTCGGCCTTTTCCTCCTGCCGCTTGCGCTCGAGAAGCTTCGACTGCAGCACGTTCAGCGCCGAGGCCTTGTTCTGGATCTGCGACTTCTCGTTCTGGCACGTGACTACGATGCCGGTGGGCAGGTGCGTGATGCGCACCGCCGAGTCTGTGGTGTTCACCGACTGCCCGCCGGGGCCGGAGGAGCGATACACGTCGACGCGGATGTCCGAGTCGGCAATGTCAATGTGGTCCGTCTGCTCCACCACCGGCAGCACCTCCACCTCGGCGAAGGACGTTTGGCGGCGGCCCTGGTTGTCGAAGGGCGAGATGCGCACGAGGCGGTGGGCCCCCTGCTCCACCGACAGCTGCCCGTACATGTAGTCGCCGTGGACGACGAAGGTCGCCGACTTGATCCCGGCCTCCTCCGCGTAGGAGATGTCGTAGACGTCCACCTTGTGGTCGTTCTTCTCCGCCCAGCGCACGTACATGCGCATGAGCATCTCCGCCCAGTCGGCCGCGTCGACGCCGCCAGCGCCGGAGCGGATGTTGACCACGGCCTCCCGCTCGTCGTAGTCGCCAGAAAGCATGGTCTGCACCTCGAGGGAGGACACTGCTTCTTCCAGGGCGGCCAGTTCGTCGTCGGCAAGCGATGCCTCGCCCTCTTCTTCGGCGAGCTCGTACATCACGGGCAGGTCGTCGAGCCGGGAGCGCAGGGAGGTGACCTTGCGCAGTCGGGCCTGCACGTTGGACAGCTCCGTCGTCACCTTCTGGGCGTGATCCGGGTCGTCCCACAGCGAAGGGTCGCCCGCCTGCTGCTCCAGCTCGCGCGCCCGCGCCTCGAGGGCGTCGAGATCCATGACCTTTTCAATCGTCGTCAGCGTCGAATCTAGGTCCTGTATGCGCGAAGAAGTCTCAGGATGCATAAGGCCCCACTGTAGCCCAGCGCCCATAATGGGGATCATGGCAACCACCCAAGAATTCATCACCGCCCACTCCTGCGCCACCGACGCCGAGCTCGCCGCCGCTCTTGTCACGCACGCGGGCTCACTCGCCCTGCGCATGCGCGCCGAGGGCCTGGAGACCGACTACAAAACCTCCATCTCCGACGTGGTCAGCGACGCCGACCGGGCGGCCGAAGCCTTCGTCGCCGAGGCGCTGGAGGCCCTGCGCCCGGACGACGGCATCCTCGGCGAAGAAGGCGCAGCTACCCCCTCCGCGAGCGGCCGCGTGTGGGTGATCGACCCCGTCGACGGCACCTTCAACTTCCTCCAGGGCTCCGACTACTTCTGCTCCGCCGTCGCTGTGACGCACGGCGAGGACATCCTCGTCGGGGCGGTCCACCGCCCCGCCACCGAGACGACCTGGGTCGCCGCCGAGGGCACCGCCACCCGAAACGGCGCTCCCCTCGCCCCGCTTGTCGACGCCCCCCTGTCCGACAAGGGCCTGGCCACATACCTGCACCCGAGCTCGATGCGTGACGACGCCGTGCGCGAGGCGTGGCTGCGCGCCGCCCGCGACGCGGCGACGGTGCGCATGCTCGGAGCCGGCTCCGTCGACCTGGCCAACATCGCCTCCGGCCAGCTCGGCGCGTGGCTGCAGCACAGCGTGGCGGACTGGGACTGGCTGCCCGGCAAGGCCCTGGTCGAGGCCGTGGGCGGCGCCGCGATCACGGTCGAGGCGGGCGGGGTGACCTGGTGCGTCGCCGGCAACCGGCAGATCGTCGCCGACATTGCGGCTCGGCTCGAAGGCTAGGCGCGGCGGGTAGGCTCGGAGGGCATGTCGAACACCCCGAGTTACGCAGACGATCTGGCCCTCGCGCTCGAGCTGGCCGACACCGCCGACGCCATCACCCTGGACCGCTTCGAGTCCGCGGACCTACACGTCGAGTCGAAGCCGGACATGACGCCGGTCTCGGACGCCGACCTCGCCGTTGAGGAAGCGTTGCGGGCCCGGCTCGAGGAGTCGCGCCCTGCCGACGCCGTCCTCGGCGAGGAGTTCGGCGGCGCGGCCGCGCTCGAGGGCCGCCAATGGGTCATCGACCCCATCGACGGCACGAAGAACTTTGTGCGCGGCGTCCCCGTCTACGCCACCCTGATCGCCTTGCTTGTCGACGCCACCCCGGTCGTCGGGGTCGTCTCCGCGCCCGCGTTGGCCCGCCGCTGGTACGCCTCCGCCGGCGCCGGGGCGTGGCGCACCTTCAACGGCGGGGCTCTCACGCAGCTGTCCGTCTCGGGCGTCACGGAGCTGTCCGACGCGTCCCTGTCCATGTCCTCCCTCGAAGGCTGGACGGCCCGCGGCTTGCGGGACTCGTTCCTTGGCCTGACCGAGACAACGTGGCGCTTGCGCGGCTACGGGGATTTCCTCTCCTACTGCTTCGTCGCCGAGGGCTCCGTAGACATCGCCGCCGAGCCGGAGGTCTCCCTGTGGGACCTCGCCCCCCTGTCCCTGCTGGTGACGGAGGCGGGCGGGCGCTTTACCTCCCTCGCCGGGGTCGACGGGCCCCACGGCGGCGACGCCGTGGCCACCAACGGCCACCTCCACGCGGCGACGCTCGAGGCGCTTTCTACTCCGGGAGCGTAAACCCCCGGCCCGGCGCGTCGCGGCCCTCGATGTCGCTCATGACGGCATCCATGCGGGTGCTCACCGTCGGCGCGTGCAGCGCGCCCTGCAGCGGGGTGTGGCACGCCAGGTTCACCTCCGGCGGGAAAAACCCGCCGGTGACAAGGCCGACTAGGCGGTCGCCCGCCACAAGCGGGGCGCCGGAGTCGCCGTACATCGCGCACACCTGGCTGATGTTGTTCCGGTCCCACTCGTGAAAGGTCATGCCGCAGGTGTGGCCGGAGGCAACGCCCTTCTTGCACACGACGGTGCCCGGGCGCTGCGGTGCCCCGCCGACGGTGTTGATGGTCACGCCGTTGTACGTGCGGCTCACCTCGCTGTTCGAGCCGAGCTCGATGACGGAGTAGTCCAGCTCCGGGTTGGTGGCCACCACCGTTCCGGAGTCCCCAACCTGCGGGGAGTCCGCCGAGGCGACAGGCGTGCCAGGCGCGCCGCAGTGGCCGGCCGTGATGGCGACCTTGCGCCCAGACTCGTCGTAACCAGCCACGGCCACCGTGCACATGCTGTCACCGACGTAGACCGGCGTGCCCGGCCCGTAGAGCGAGACGCCCCGCTCGCGTGCAGCGTCCGACTCCGCCGGAATCGCAGGCGCGTCGTGGAAGGACCCGGGGACGCGGTGCAGGACCTTCTCCGCGAAAGGCTTGCCCGCCAGCACCCGCGCCGGAAGGCCCGTGCGCCAGACGTAGTTGGGGTCGACGGCGCGGGCGGCTGTCTCTACGGGGGCCTCCACAGGGGGCCCCGCTGGGGTTTCCACAGGGGGTTGAGCGGCGCCGGCGAAGGGGGCAGGGGCAGGCGCGGGCACGGGCAGCTCTGGCAGCTGGGGCGGTGCAGGCGCGTGAACGTCGGGAAGCTCAGACAGCTGGACGGAGGGCAGCACGGGCAGCACGGGCGCGTTAGGCAGCTTGGGCGGCTCGGGCACCTCGATAGCGCCCGCGATTGCGTCGACGAGCTGCGCCGCCTCCGCCACGTGCGGCAGTTGCGGCACCTGTCTCTCCTGCGCGTGCGCGGCGGGAACCCCCGCCACGCCGGTCGTGCCAATAGTGACTGCAGCGGCGAGCGCCAGCGTGCGGCTGCGCCCGCGGAAACGGTGGCCCATGAATTCCGCTTTCCTCGAGTGACTTCCCGCGATTTCTCACGTATGAACATTCTTCACTTTGCCAAACCCGAGCCACTTTGTCCCCTCGCTCCTCCCCCGGCTCCCCCCGTGCGGAAATCCTGTTAGGTTTTCTTGTGTGCGAGCGTCCCAGAAGAAACCGCCCCGTCTCATCGTCCCCGACGTTGCGCGAGGTTGCGCGCTCCTCGGCATCGCCGTCGCCAACGTGAGCCAGACGTGGATCATCAACGACTACGCCCAGCCCGACGCGCTCGGCAGCACCCTCGGCGGCGTGCGCCCCGATAGCGTGACGGACAAGGTGTTCGCCGTGCTCGCCGCGCTGTTCGTCCACGTCCGCGGCCTGCCGATGTTCTCCACACTGCTCGGCTTCGGCATCGGCCTCATCGCCGCCAGCCTGTACCGGAAGAATTACCCGCCGAACGCCGCGCGCACGGTCCTCGTGCGGCGCTACCTGTGGCTCGCCGCCTTCGGCCTCATCCACATGTTCGCGCTGTTCTGGGGCGACATCATGACCGCCTACGGCGTCATCGGGGTGATCGTCGCGCTGATGCTCACGCTGTCGACGCAAGCGCTGCGCATCGTCGCGTACGCCTTGCTTGCCCTCTCGATCGCGTCGACGAGCGCGATCGGCCGGCTTGACTCCGGCGGCGCCGCACTAGGAGGCATCATGCAGACCGCCCACCTCGGCTCCCTCGCGGAGTACGTGCGCGACAACGCCATGTTCAGCCTGTTCATTGCCGCCGGCACTCCGTTCAGCTCGTTCATGCTCGGCGGGCTAGTCATCCTCGGCTTCGTGTGGGCCCGGGAGGGCTACCTTGTGGACGTCGACAAGCATCGTCGTACCCTCGTGACCTGGACCCTTGTCGCTGCGGCCGTGATCCTCGTGGTGGGCCTGCCCCTCGGCCTCTCGGCCATCGGCGTGATCGACCCGAGCTACGAGGCGGCACTGTACTACATCAATAGCGGGTTCGGCCTACTCACCGGGCCCGGCATCCTTGCCGCGATTGCGCTGGCGCTGAATTCGGTGCAGCAAGGGATGTACCGCCGCTTCGAGGAGACCGGGGAGGCCTCCGCGCCGGCGTGGACCTACCCGTTCGTCGCGCTGGGCAAGCGCTCCATGTCCGGCTACATCGCGCAGTCCGTGCTGTTCATCGCCCTGGCCATGCCGTTTAGCCTGGGGCTGGGCGTCGAGTCCTCCGTCACCGGCAAGACGGCGGTCGGAGCCCTCGTGTGGCTGATCACGCTGCTTCTCGCATGCGCGCTGGAGGCGGCGAACCTGCCGGGCCCCTTCGAAAAGGTGCACCGCAGGCTCGCCTACGGCCGCGCCGAACGCATCGAGCCCTATCAATCTCCCCAAAGCGGCCCAGAGCAGCTACCCTGACAGGAGACCGAACACGGGCGCCCCACAGCGAGGGGCTGAGACCGCGCTACTGCTCGCGCGGGCACCGTCTGAACCTGTCTGGTTAGCACCAGCGAAGGAAGTTGAAGGAGTGTCATGGCAGACATCTATGCGTCCGAAATCCACCCGAAGCACCGCTACGCCCCCCTGGTGAAGGACGGGCTCGAGGTCCCCGAGACGGCGATTGACCTCGACGACTCCCCGACCGGCCCGAACGCCCCGTTCAGCATCTACCGCACGCGCGGGCCGTGGGCCGAGCCCGAGGACGGCCTGCCGGGACTGCGCACCGAATGGATTACCGGACGCGGTGACGTCGAGGAGTACGAGGGCCGCGCACGCAATTTGCTTGACGACGGCACGCGGGCCGCCAAGCGCGGCGCAGCCAGCGAAGAGTGGCGCGGCGCCACGCGCGCCCCGTTGCGCGCGACGGAGGGCAAACGCGTCACCCAGATGCACTACGCCCGCCGCGGCGAGATCACCCGCGAGATGGAGTTCGTCGCCCTGCGCGAGCACTGCGACGTGGAAAAGGTGCGCGAGGCGGTGGCGACCGGCCGGGCCATCATCCCGAACAACGTCAACCACCCCGAGAGCGAGCCGATGATCATCGGCAACCAGTTTCTGACCAAAATCAACGCCAACATCGGCAACTCCGCGGTGACCAGCTCGATCCGCGAGGAAGTGGACAAGCTGCGCTGGGCAACCCGCTGGGGTGCCGACACCGTCATGGACCTGTCCACCGGCAACGACATCCACACCACCCGCGAATGGATTGTGCGCAACTCGCCTGTGCCCATCGGCACCGTGCCGATCTACCAGGCCCTCGAGAAGGTGGGCGGCGTCGCCGAAGAGCTGACGTGGGAGATCTTCCGCGACACCGTCATTGAGCAGGCCGAGCAGGGCGTCGACTACATGACGGTCCACGCCGGCGTGCGCCTGCCCTTTGTGCCGCTGACCACCAAGCGCGTCACCGGCATCGTCTCGCGCGGCGGCTCCATCATGGCCGGCTGGTGCCTCGCCCACCACAAGGAGTCCTTCCTCTACGAGAACTTCGACGAGCTCTGCGAGATCTTCGCCGCTTACGACGTCGCCTTCTCGCTTGGCGACGGCCTGCGCCCCGGCTCCATCGCCGACGCCAACGACACCGCCCAGTTCGCGGAGCTGAAGACCATCGGCGAGCTGTGCAAGCGAGCCTGGGACTACGACGTCCAGGTTATGATCGAGGGGCCGGGCCACGTGCCGCTGAACAAGATCCAGATCAACAACGAGAAGGAAGAAGAGTGGTGCGGCGGCGCCCCCTTCTACACGCTCGGCCCGCTGGTGACCGACATCGCCCCCGGCTACGACCACATCACCTCCGCCATCGGCGCCGCCAACATCGCCGCCGGCGGCACCGCGATGCTGTGCTACGTCACCCCGAAGGAGCACCTCGGCCTGCCCAACAAGGACGACGTGAAGACGGGCGTGATCACGTACAAGCTCGCCGCGCACGCCGCGGACGTGGCCAAGGGCCACCCCAACGCGCACGCGTGGGACGACGCGATGAGCAAGGCCCGCTTCGAGTTCCGCTGGCACGACCAGTTCGCCCTGTCCCTCGACCCGGACACCGCGCAGGCCTACCACGACGAGACGATGCCCGCCGAGCCGGCGAAGACGGCGCACTTCTGCTCCATGTGCGGCCCGAAATTCTGCTCCATGCGCATCAGCCAGGACATCCGCGACGAGTTCGGCGACAAGATCGACGAGGCGCTCGCCGACGAGCAGGCCACCCTCATCGCCGACCTGGGCATGCCCACCCTGAGCCCGCGGATGGACCGGAAGGATGGCGAGGAGGAGATGGCCGCGCAGTTCCGCGACCACGGCTCGCAGGTCTACCTCGCCGAAGGCAAAAACGCGTAGGCGCTCGTACACTTGCCGTCATGGCTAAGGACACACACCCGGAAAACACCGCCGGCGGGCCGAGCGTCAAGGACGGCGAACTCTACGAGAAGCTGCGCGACGAGGGAAACTCGAAGTCGAAATCGGCGGCGATTGCCAACAAGGCCGCCGCCACCTCGCGCTCGGCGGTGGGGGAAAAGGGCGGCGAGTCCGGTTCCTACGAGGACTGGACGCGCGAGGAGCTCTACGAACGCGCCCAGGAGCTCGAGATCGAGGGGCGCTCCTCCATGACGAAAGACGAGCTGATCAAGGCGCTGCGCGATGGTCAATAGCGGCCTGGACCTGCGCTGCTACTTTGTCACCGGCGCAGGCCCCGACGTCGTGGCCCGGGCGCGCGCGGCGGCGCTCGGCGGCGCGGGCCTGATCCAGGTCCGCAGCAAACCGATCTCGGCGCGCGAGCTCTACCACCTCGGCCGCGAGGTGGCCACCGCCGTGCGCGAGGTCAGCCCCACCGCGCGCGTGCTTATCGACGACCGCGTCGACGTCGCCCTCGCCCTGCGCGAGTACGGGGTGGCCGGCGTCCACCTCGGCCACGACGACCTCGACGTGCGCGTCGCCCGCGACCTGCTCGGGCCCGAGGCAATCATCGGCCTGACCACCGGCACCGTGGAGCTGGTGCGCGCGGCCAACGAGCTCGCCGGCTACGTCGACTACATCGGCGCGGGGCCGTTTCGGGACACCCCGACGAAGGACTCGGGGCGCGCCCCCATCGGTCTGGAAGGCTACCCCGCCCTCGTGCGCGAGGCGACGATGCCGGTCGTCGCCATCGGCGACGTCACCGCCGAGGATGCCGCCGATCTGGCCGCCACGGGGGTGGCCGGGCTCGCGATCGTGCGCGGCATCATGAACGCCCCTGACCCGCGGTCATACGTTCGCCGCGTCGTTGACGAGTTCGAGCGGGGGCGACGGGTGTTAAATAGAACACATGAATAGCAGACGAGTCTATGCCAGCGTCCTCGCTTTTTTGATGACCGCAGGATGGGCGGCGAACCACTTCGCCTCCGTGATTGTGCTCCTGCGCGAGGAGCTCGACCTCTCAGCGCTGCTGGTCAACGGCGCGTACGGCATCTACGCGCTGGGTCTGCTGCCCTGTCTGCTCCTCGGCGGCGCGGCCGCCGACCGCTTCGGCGGGCGCCCCGTGGTGATGACGGGTAGCACCATTGCACTCGCGGGCAACCTTTCGCTCATGCTCTTCCACGGCCCCGTCGGCTTGCTCGGCGGCCGCCTGATCGTCGGGCTCGGCGTGGGCCTCGTGGTCAGCCCGGGCACGGCGTGGGCGGCGCGCCTGCGCGGCGCGAGCGGGGCCACGGTGGCCGGTATCGCCCTGACGTCCGGCTTCGCCATCGGCCCCGTCGTCTCGGGCGCGGTGGCAACGTTGGATGCCCCCATCTGGCTGCCCTTTGCCCTCAGTATCGCCGCCTCGGCCGCGGCGATCGCGTTCTCCGCGACGACGGGGGATGTCCCCAACGCCGTGACGGGCCCCCAGGAGGGCACCCCCGCCCCCCTCGAACCCGGCGCGTCGGCGGGCAAGGCGCTCGCCACCGCGGTCCCCGTGGCGATGTGGGTCTTCGCGGCCATCATCTCCTCCGTCATCGTGCTTGCCTCCCGCGTCGCCGAGTACTTCTCCACCGGCGTGTTCCTTCCCGGCGTCGCCGCGGTGTTCGGCTTCGGCACGGGCATGCTCGTCCAGGCGCTCGGGCGTTCCTTTTCCTGGGGCCCGTTCTCGGGCGTGGCGGGAATCGTCCTCGCCATGAGCGGCTTCCTCCTCGTGGCCACCGGCGGCACGGACCCGTCGCTGCCACGCTTCTTCGTTGCCACGATCCTGCTCGGCGCGGCCTACGGCCTGTGCCTTCGCGACGGGCTTCTCGACGTCAACGCCTACGCCCCTCCCGCCTACCGCGGACGCGTCCTCGGCGCCTATTACGCCGCCACCTACATCGGCTTCGGCCTACCGCCGCTGCTCGAGGTGCTCGAGCCCCACACCGGCCCGTCCCTGCCCTTCTACGTGCTCGCCGGCGGGGCGGCCGCGGCGGCGGTCCTGCGCACGTGGCAGATCCGCTCGGGGTATCTAGCACGGGCGTAGAATGGCAGCGATGTTGTCGTATTCTGCTTCCCCCCGGGTCACCTCATGACGGGCCAGCTCGACGTCGCCGTCGTCGGTGCGGGCATCATCGGCCTCGCCACCGCCCTGACTCTCGCCGACCGCGGCCACAGGGTCACCGTCTACGACCCCGCTCCGCTCTCCGGCGCCTCGCACCACGCTGGCGGGATGCTCGCCCCCGCGGCCGAGGTGGTGTACAAGCAGGAGCCGCTGTTTCCCCTCATGCGCCGCGCCGCTGAGTGGTATCCGGAGCTCATCGATCTGACGGGCACGTACTCCTCCGCTCACACGGGCTACCGCATCGAAGGAACCCTCGTCGTCGGCCGCGACCGCGCCGATCGCGAGCACCTCGAGAACCTGCGCGCCTACCAGTCCGCGCACGGCATGAGCGTCGAGCCGCTCACCATGCGCCGCGCCCGCTCGCTCGAGCCCGCCCTCTCCCCCGCCCTGGCCGGCGCCGTGCGCCTGCCCGGCGACAGGCAGGTCCAGCCCCGGCAGTTCACCCAGGCGCTCTACGCCGCGTGCGCCGCGGCCGGGGTCCGCTTGGTCGACGAGGCCGTGGCCGACGTGCGCGACCTGCCCGCCGACCAGGTGGTCATCTGCGCAGGCCTCGGCGCGCGCGACATCACGGGCTGGTACGAGGGCGAGCGCACCCCGCTTAAGCTGCGCCCCGTGTACGGCGATGTGCTGCAGTTGCGCGTCCCCGCCCACCAGTTCCCGCTGCTGAACCACGTCGTGCGCGGCTTCGTCGAGTCGCGCCCCGTCTACCTCATTCCGCGCGGCGACGGCACCCTCACCATCGGCGCCACGTCCCGCGAGGACGAGCGCCCCCAACCCCAGGCGGGCGGGGTGCACCAGCTGCTTCGCGACGCCATCGAGATCCTCCCGGCCATCGAGGACTGCGACTTCATCGAAGCGACGACCGGGGCACGCCCCGGAACGCCGGACGACCTGCCGTACCTCGGGCGCGTCAACGACAGGGTGGTCGTCTCCACCGGGTACTTCCGCCACGGGATCCTGCTCGCCTCGGTGGCGGCCAGGTGCGGTGCGGAGCTCGTCGAGAAGCGAGCTCCCTCCCTAGACTTGAGTGCGTGTACCGTCATGCGTCACGCGTGAGAACTTTGGAGGTTTGTGTGAAGATCACGTTCAACGATTCCCCCCGCGACACGTCCGCGCAGACTGTCGAAGAGCTGGTCGCCGAGGCCCTCGGCTCCGTGCCCGAGGCCGGCACCGCCGTCGCCGTCGACGGGGACGTCGTCCCCCGCTCGGCGTGGGCGCAGACCCCTCTTACCGAGGGCGCGCGCGTGGACCTGCTCACCGCCGTCCAGGGAGGTTAACCGTGCTCACAATCGCGCAGCGAGAGTTCGGCTCGCACCTGATCATGGGCACGGGCGGGGCGAGCTCCATGGACATGCTCGAAAAGGCGCTCGTCGCCTCCGGGACCGAGCTGACCACCGTGGCCATGCGCCGCCACGCCGCGACCTCAGGCGGCGGCGAATCCGTCTTCGAGCTGCTCACGCGCCTCGGCATCGAGGCCCTGCCCAACACCGCCGGGTGCCGCACGGCGCGCGACGCGCTCATCACCGCCCGCCTCGCCCGCGAGGCGCTCGGCACGGACTGGGTCAAGCTCGAGGTCATCGCCGACGACCACACGCTGCTTCCCGACGTCGTCGAGACGGTCGACGCCTGCGAAACCCTCGTCGACGAGGGCTTCACCGTCCTCGCCTACACCTCCGACGACCCGGTCGCGGCGAGGCGGCTGGAGGACGCCGGCGCCAGCGCCGTCATGCCGCTCGGCGCCCCGATCGGCACCGGACTTGGCATCCTCAACCCGCACAACGTCGAGCTCATCTGCTCCCGTGCCGAGGTGCCCGTGCTTGTCGACGCCGGAGTGGGCACCGCCTCCGACGCCTCGCTCGCCATGGAGCTCGGCTGCTCCGGGGTGCTGCTCGCCAGCGCGGTCAACCGCTGCCACGACCCCGTGGCGATGGCACAGGCGATGCGCCTGGCCGTGGAGGCCGGCGCGCTGGCCCGTCGCGCCGGGCGCATCCCCAAACGCGAGCACGCGGTGGCCTCCTCCAGCTTCGAGGGCTTGGCCAGCTGGGCGGACCAGGTGTTGTAACGGCCAGGCGCTGGGCACGCGAGACCCCGGGTTCTCGCGTGCCGTCCTTTTAGTCGTGCTTTCGCGGCGACTGTTCGTCGACGATGGTGAAGCCCGGCTCCACCTCGGACTCGGACCCTGGGTCCCAATCGTTGTCGACCTCGCCGGCCACCGCAAGATCGCCCTCGATGATGAGGGACTCGTTGAGCTTCCAGCTGCCCTGGTCCTCGTCGTAGACGAGCTCGGGCAGCTCCAGCTCATTGCCGTCAGCGTCGTAGCCCGGAGCGGGCTTGTTCTCGCCCTCCTCGAGCTTCTCGGCGCTGTCGGTCTTCTCCCACTGACGGGTGCGCACGCGGCGGCGGACCGCCCTATCGTCGTTCATGGCCTTGACAAGGGCGTACATGATGAAGAAGTACGCGAAGAAGAACGGCAGCGCGATGATAATCACCACTTCCTGCAGCGCGGCGATGCCGGAGTCGTTGATGAACAGCAGCGCGGCCGTGACCACGCCGATGGCGACGACCCAGCCGACGCGGTAGTACACCGGCGTCTTTTCCTCCTCGCCAGCGGCGAACATGTCCATGACCATCGCGGCGGAGTCCATCGAGGTGACGAAGTACAGCACGAGCGTGATCAGCGCGACGGCGCCCACGAGGCCGTAGAGCGGGTACTGCTCAAGCAGCGTGAACAACGCCTGCGGGGTGTCGTCTTCGACGACGACCGGCTGGGTGAGCACGCCCGGGTTCTGCTCCTCCTCTTCGATGGCGGCGCGGCCGAAGATGGAGAACCACACGAGAACAAAGGCGGTGGGCAGAAGCAGCGTGCCGCCGATGAAGGAACGCACCGTGCGGCCCCTGGAGATGCGGGCGAAGAACATGCCCACGAACGGGGCCCAGCAAATCGTCCACGCCCAGTAGAACGCGGTCCAGGTGGCGTGCCAGCCCGGATTGTCGTTGAAGGAGTCAACCCAGAACATCATCTCCGGCAGCGAGGAGATGTACATGCCGAAGGACTCGGTCACCTGGCCGATCAGGCGCAGCGTCGGCCCGGTGAGCAGCACGAAGATCATGAGCGCGACGCTGGCGGCGATGTTGACGTTGGAGAGGATCTTAATGCCTCGGTCCAGGCCGGAGGCGACGGAGATGCAGGCGGCGAGGGTGATCGCCAGGATGATTCCCAGCTGGACCGGGGTGATAAGCGGCACGTCCCACATGATGTTCATGCCGGCGGAGATCTGGAGCACGCCGAGGCCGACGGAGACGCCGATGCCGAAGACGGTGCCGATGATGCCCAGGGAGTCGAGCAACTTGCCCGGCCACTCGTAGATCCGACGGCCCAACAGCGGGGAGAACAGGGAGGACAGGCGCGCCGGCATCTTGCGCTTGTAGCTGAAGTAGCCCATCGCCAGGCCCGGCAGCGCGAAGAGCACCCACATGTGGATGCCGAAGTGGTAGTAGGAGAACTCGAAGGACTGGTTGATCGCCTCGCGGCTCATCGACTCGAAACCGCCGCGCGGCGGGTTAAAGGCGTGGTGCAGCGGTTCCGCGGCGCCCCAGAACAGCAGGGAGGCGCCCATGCCGGCGGCGAAGAGCATGGCGAACCACACGGGGACGCTGTACTCGGGTTCCTCGTCGTCCTCGCCGAGGCGCAAGTTGCCCAAGTCGGACACGAAGATCACGATGAGAAAGACCAAGACCGCGGAGGTCCCGCCGATGTAGAACCACGAGAGGTTCTCCATCAACGTCGACGAGATGGTCGCGTACGCCTCACGCGCGCGGTCGCCGAAAGAGAGTGTAAGAATAACGAAAAGTGCAATGAACCCTACGGATGTGAAAAGGATGAGCGGGTCGGCTTGCAGCCGCCGACTTTTCCCTGCGTTCTGTGGTGCTTTGGTTGCCATGTCATGGAAGCTTAGCGAAGGGGTAGTACTAAAGTGGAACGAGTGAGTGACCTGCCGCACGGCGAGCTGCGCCGCACCGCTCGCCAGATGAACCTCCCTGGCTTCGGCCTTGAGCAGCAAAACGCACTGCACAACGCCCACGTCTTCGTCATCGGCGCTGGTGGATTAGGGTGCCCGGTGATGCAGACGCTCGCGGCGACCGGAGTCGGACGGATCTCCGTCATCGACGACGACACAGTGAATATAAGCAACATTCACCGCCAGATCCTGTTCGGCGCCGAGGACGTCGGACGCCCGAAAGTCGAGGTGGCCGGCGAGCGCCTGCGCCAGCTCCAACCCGGCATTGAGCTGGGGCTTTACCGGGAGCGCTTCACCCCCGACAACGCCCTCGGCCTCCTCGAGGGCGTCGACGTGCTTATCGACGGCTCCGACACCTTCGCCACAAAATTCCTCGCCGCCGACGCCGCCGAGCTCTCTGGAACCCCCTTGTGTGGGGGTCTGTGCTGCGCTACCGGGGCGACGTCGCCCTGTGGTGGACCGGCCCCGGGGCTCCCGCCGACGGCGCCGGCTTGCGCGACCTCTACCCCACCCAGCCCGCGGCCGACTCCGTCCCGGACTGCGCCACCGCCGGCGTGCTCGGGGTGACTACCTCCGTCGTCGGCGGGCTCATGGCCACCGAGGCGGTCAAGCACCTCACCGGCGTGGGCGAGTCGCGGGTGGGCCGCCTCCACATCTACGACGCGCTCGGCGGGAGCATCCAACGCTTCACCGTGCCCCGCGACCCCGCCCGGGCGCTCGTTGACGGCTTCAGCGAGTACGAGCCCGTGGCGTGCGAGGTCAACGATGCGGGTGGGGAGGGCGTCGAGAAGCTTTTGCTCCAACCCTCGATCGACGTCCGCGAGCCCCACGAGAAGGCGCTGCGCGACGTCGCGCGGCCGGGGGTGAACCTGCCCACGAGCGAATGGGAGGAGCACCCGGAGAGGGCCCGTGAGCTCGTGGAACGCTTCGACGAAGGCGATCAGGTCACCGTCTACTGCGCCTCGGGGGCCCGCTCCGGGCGCTTCGTCGAGCGCTTCGGGGGCGACTTCGCCGCCCGCGGCATCACGCTCCACAACCTCCCGGGCGGGGCGAACGCGCACGGCAGCGACATCTAGAACGCCCCGGCTCAGCGTGCTAGAATGACCGCCGATGAAGGGGAGTAGCTCCCTCCGCGCGGCAGCCAGCTGGGCGGTTGTGGCTGGTCGACACACTGGCGTTCGCGCCCGGCCTGCCAGCTCGTCGCCGCCCGGTACGCGGCGCGAGTGAACGAGACCTTCGGCCCGCACGTACGCGGCGCCGAACGGTCTTTGCGTTTGCGGCCGGTCGGCGCCCCGATCCGGAGGTTGCCCTGTGCCAGACCCCGACTTCGTCCGCACGCCCCAGCAGGAACAAAAGCTCCTCGAGCGCTTCATGTGGCTGTCCATCGCGGCCTCGATCGCCACCGTCGCGTTGAAGTTCGGCGCCGCCCTCGTCACCGGCTCGGTCGGTTTCCTGTCCGACGCCATCGAGTCCGTCATCAACGTCGTCGCCGCCATCGTCGGCCTCTGGGCGCTGAAGGTCGCGGCGAAGCCCGCCGACGACAACCACAACTTCGGCCACGCCAAGGCCGAGTACTTTTCGGCCCAGGTCGAGGGCGCGATGATCCTCGTCGCGTCGATCGCGATTATCTTCACGGCGATCGAGCGCATCATCAACCCGCAGCCCATCGAGCAGGCTGGGCTCGGCCTCATCCTCTCCACCGTCGCTGCGGTACTCAACCTCGCGGTCGGCCTCGCCCTCGTGCGGGCCGGCAAACGGTACCGTTCGGCCACCCTCGACGCCGACGGCCGCCACCTGCTGACCGACGTCTGGACCACCGCGGGCGTCCTCCTCGGCATCGCCGTCGTCGCTCTCACTGGGTGGCAGGTCCTCGACCCCATCGTCGCTCTCCTCGTGGGGCTCAACATCCTGGTCACCGGTTACCAGCTGCTCAAGAGCTCCATCCAGGGCCTGCTCTCCCAGACACTGCCCGACGACGAGCTCAGGCTTATCGACGCCTTCCTCGCCCGCTTCGCCGACGAGCACGACGTGGCCTTCACCAACGTGCGCACCGTCGCTTTCGGCCGCGAGCGCCTCGTCAACGTCGTCATGCAAGTCCCCGGCTCGTGGAGCGTCGAGCGCTCCCACGACTATGCTGACCTCGTCGAGTTTGGCATCGCCACAGAGCTCGGCGGCGCAGAAACCGTCGTGCACATCGAGCCGCTCGGCGTGGATACCCAGGTCGGACCGATGTGGGTGCCGTAACACCCCTGCCACCACAGCTACCCGCTAGGAGAACCCTCATGTCCCGCCCCTCCATCGCCGTGCTCGCCATGACCGTCGCAACCGTGGCCCTCGCCGCCCCGGCCCACGCTGCGCCCTTCCCCGACCGCATCGGGCAGACCCCGCCGCGCACCGCCATCTCGTTTACTCACTCCCCTTCCGGCTTTCAGGCTGGCAGCCCGAACCAACACGAGGCCCGCTCCGGGCTGTCCATCGTGAAGCTCTACATCGCCGACTACGTTTTCGACCACGGTTCGGCCGCCGACCACGCGGCGGCTGTGCAGATGCTGCGCACCTCCGACGACGGCATCGCCACGGCGCTCTACACCCGCTACCCCGACTCCATCGCCGCCACCGCCCGCAAGTACGGGCTGCGCACCACACACGCGGGGGCCGCGTGGGGCGCGAGCACGACGTCGACCTATGATTCCGCCGCGTTCCTCGAGGCCCGCAAGCGCGACCACGGCCTCGGCGACCCGATCCTCGTCGCGCTGGCCACCGCCACGCCCGTCGCCGCCGACGGCTACCGCCAGGACTACGGCACCGCCCAGCTCCCCGGGGTGATCGGCACAAAGTGGGGATGGTCCGACGACCGCACCAGCGCCCACGCCAGCGTGTCCTACGGCACGGACTTCACCGTCGCCGCCCACACGTACGGCCCCGCGGCCCAGCTCACGGCCGACGTGGCCGCGGCCTTCGACGCCCCGCCCGCGGCGTCGCCCGCCGAGCGAGCGATCACGGACGCGGCCGCCGCGGCCCACGCCGCCGTGGATAGCGCCACGGACGCGCTGGCCGGGGCGTTCGGCTCCTCCGCGCCCGCGGCTCAGGCCGTGCGCGACGCGGCAAAGGGCCCGCACGCCAGCATCAACGATGCCGCCGCGCGGGCCCGTGACGTAGCCCAGCTCAGCTCACGCTCGAACTAGTTATCCTTCTTCGGGTTGTTCTTGTCCGGGCCAGTCTCGTCGTAGAAGCCCTTTCCGGACTCCCAGCCATAGCGGCCCTTGTCCAAGTATTCTTCCTTCAACGTTGTGACGAGGCGCTCCTGCCACTCCTCCGCGTTACCCTTTTCAACGGCGTTGGAGTTAATGGCATACAGCGTGCGCAGGCCAACCATGTCCATGAACTCGAAGGGGCCCATCGGAGCGCCCGTGGAGACCTTCCAGTCGGTGTCGATGTCCTCGATGGTGGCGTAGCCCTCCATCCAGAGGTGCAGCGCAGCTCGGTGGAACGGAATGAGCAGGGAGTTGAGGATGTAGCCGTTCTTTTCCTTTTCCAGCACGGCCGGCACCATGCCGATTTCCTCGGCGAACTCCTTCATGATGTCCACCAGGCCGTCCTTGGTGCCCTTGTGCGGCATGATCTCGGCGATGTTGAGCACCCAGATGTTGTTGGCGAAGTGGAAGTTGAGGAAGTCCTCCTCGCGCCCGCTGGCCGGCGCAATGTCGGAGGGCAGCATGGTCGAGGAGTTGGAGGCGAGGATGGCGCCGTCCTTGGCGGCCTTGCCCACCTTGGACCACACGTCGTCCTTGATGTCGGTCTTCTCCGGCACGGCCTCGATAATGAGGTCGGCCTCCTTTACGGCCTCCTCCAGGTCCGTGGACTGGGCCAGGCGCTCGCGGGCCTCAGCAACACCCTCCTTCGTCGCGTCCTCGACGTCGCGCACGTAGCGGTCCTCAAAGGAATCGAAGCGCTTCTTCGCGGCCTCAACCGCGTCGTCGTCGATGTCCCACGAGATGACATCGAAGCCCTTGTAGGCGATCTGGAAGGCAATCTGGGCGCCGAGGACGCCGGCGCCCAGAACGGTCACTTTCTTAATGTCAGTCATGGATCAATCTCCTTGAATGCGTGTTTTTGCTTACACCACCACGCTAGGCGTGTCGGTCGACATCTCGCAACAACATCAGGACTTCCTTCACCTTCACACCGTCCACCATCGTGTCTGGGGTCGCCCCCGTATCGTGAGCGCCCCGCCACCGCGCCTTCCGGCAGGATGCTCACATCTCCCATAGGTCAGCGATGCCGCGAGCCTGGTCCCCGGTCGCGGGCAAAGGATCCGGGCGGCCGCCCCGCACCTCGGCCTCGGCGAGCAACTGCTCGCTCGCCGGGCCACACGAAGGGGCGGGGTAGGTTGCGTCTGTTGGCGTTTACGAACGCCCCGAAAGCGGTGTGGACGAAGGTGTGGTCACACAACCCCACCGAAAAGCTCAACCGGGAGATCAGACGCCGCACCGACGTCGTGGGGATCTTCCCCAACCGCGACGCCGTCGTGCATCTGGTCGGGGCGGTACTCGCCGAGCGACACGAGTGAGAAGGATCAAACAGAAACGCTGCATGTCACTGGCTAGTCTCGAGCAGACCACAGGCATCGCTGCTGCCGGCACGATCGATGCCGCCCCAGCAGAAGGAAACGAAACCGCCGCATGTTCACACCCCCACCCCCCCAGCCCCGAGCCAGGCCGTGACAACAAGCCCCCGAACATCACCACAATTCGAAACCAGATACACCACCACCCAGGACTTGACCGATGATGACCGACAACGGTGCGTGCTACCGTTCCACGGCGTTCAACGCTGCCCTGGGCACGATTAAGCATATCTACACCAAGCCGTACCGCCCGCAGACCAACGGCAAGGTCGAGCGGTTTAACCGCGCCCTGATGCAGGAATGGGCCTACGCACGCCCCTACAGCAGCGAAAAGGCCCGACAGCAAAGGTACGCGGAATTTATCCACGACTACAACTACCATGATGGTTCGCCCCGGGTTTAATGGAGGGTAGGAATTTGGAAAAGGAGCCCTACACATGCCCTCGAAGTACTCGCCTGAGTTGAGGCAGCGCGCCATCGAACTGGTGCTGCACGCGCAAGCTGACCCTGACACGTCTCGTGGTGCGATATCCCGCATCGCTGTCGAGCTCGGAATGAGCAAGGAAACTCTGCGCGGATGGGTCCGCGCTCATAAACAATCCGGCGCGGCAACCCCGGCTGAATCGGTGGATTGTGCAGCAGAAAACCGCAGACTGCGAGCTGAACTGATTGAAGCGAAGCGCGCCAACGAGATTTTGAAAAGAGCATCAGCTTTTTTCGCGGCAGAGCTCGACCGCCCACACACGTAGTCGTCCGGTTCATCGACGACAACCGGGAGGAATTCGGGGTCGAGCCGATTATTCGCGCCTTGGCGGCAACGGGCCCGACCCCTGGAAAGTGGACACAGGGAATTGAACTTATGCGGTCAGGGTGAGTTTACCGCAGGTGCGGTTTTCGTACTCGATGGGCGAGAGATAATCGCACCATGAGTGTCTGCGTTTCTGGTTGTAGCGCACACACCAGGCGAAGACGTCCCGTCTGGCGTGCAGCATCGAGTCGAAGCATTTCCGGTTGTGCAGCACCTCGCGTTTCAATGTCGCGTTGAACGACTCCGCCAGCGCGTTGTCTGCGCTGGTTCCCACCGCCCCCATCGATTGGGTCACCCCTAGCATCGTGCATCGTGAGCGAAATGCCTTCGAGGTATAGACACTGCCGTGATCGGAATGAAAAATCGCTCCTTTCAGACTGCCCCGGGCGCGCCGCGCTTGGTCCAACGCATCGATAACCAGATCGACGCGCATGTGGCAAGCAATAGAAAATCCCACCAGCCTGCGGGAATAACAATCGATCACGGTGGCAAGATACATATTGCCGCCACCGGATACCGGCAGGTAGGTAATGTCGCCGACGAGCACGCGATTCGGCGCCGGGGCATGAAACTGCCTGCGAACAAGAACCCGGCAAAGACACTGCGGCCAGCATCTGCCACGGTGGTGCGCACGCGACGTTTCTTCGTGAACCCCTGGATGCCCATGGCCTTCATGATGCGTGCAACGCGTTTGTGAGTAACCACCGCATGCGCCCCCGAATCAGGATCGTTCAACACCGCGGCGATGCGTTTGGCTCCGTAGAGTCCGTGTTCGTCGGTGAACACAGTGCGGATACGAGCACCAAGAACAGCATCGTCAACAACCTTCTGACGGCGCGCGGCCTGTGTGCTTTTCCACTTGTAATAGGAAGATCGCTGCACCTTCAGCACGTCGCACATCCGTGTGAGCGAAAACTCGGTGCGATGGTCCCAGATGAACTTGAAGCGGATCACAAGCCCATCTCTTTCGCAAAATACTGCGCCGCCTTGCGAAGGATATCTCGCTCTTCTTGAAGAAGCCGGTTGTGCTTCTCGAGCTGTCGGATCCGCTCTGAATCCGATGCTTTTCGGGCTCGAGCTGCGGCATCAATCGCGCGGGCTTTTTTGCCCGTGCCGTAGCGCTTGACCCAGGCAGCGAGACTGCCACGGTTAACACCGAGATCATGAGCAACCGAGTTACAAGACACACCGTCTGTGTCTTCGTACATCGCGACCGCGTCGCGCTTGAACTCCTCAGAGTAGGACTTACGAGGCATCAACTGAGACTACCTTCCTCCGGCTATCAACCGGGGCTAGCCTATGTCCACCAACAAGGGGTCAGGTCCGGTCCCAGATGAACGTGAAGCGGATCACAAGCCCATCTCTTTCGCAAAATACTGCGCCGCGGTGCGAAGGATATCTCGCTGTTGTTGAAGAAGCCGGTTGTGCTTCTCGAGCTGTCGGATCCGCTCTGAATCCGATGCTTTTCGGGCTCGAGCTGCGGCATCAATCGCGCGGGCTTTTTTGCCCGTGCCATAGCGCTTGACCCAGGCAGCGAGACTGCCACGGTTAACACCGAGATCATGAGCAACCGAGTTACAAGACACACCGTCTGTGTCTTCGTACATCGCGACCGCGTCGCGCTTGAACTCCTCAGAGTAGGACTTACGAGGCATGGACTGAGACTACCTTCCTCCGGCTATCAACCGGGGCTAGCCTATGTCCACCAACAAGGGGTCAGGTCCCTTCCTTTGGCTATCAACCGGGGCTAGCCTATGCCCACCAACAAGGGATCAGGTCCTACCGTTGCGATACTGTTTTTCTTCATGGCGAGCCTTCTACTTAGTTAAGGACAGCTTTGCTCTCTGATTTGCTTTGGATGCGGACCAAAGCAAAGTGATGATTTGTACCACTAGAGTGGCTACTGGGAGGACGTAAACTGAACCCGTAACAGCGTTACCGTCGGGCTTGAAAAAGATAAGGGCCAGCACCGAAAACAGCGCTCCTACAAAACCCGTGATTGACGCCGCATTCAAGTAAGGAATGGCCGCCTTATGGCCTTCGTCCCATGCCGCGTCGGAAGAGAGAGTAGCTCTAGTCCTGATGCCGATAGCCTCATTGCGCTCTAGGGTACCCCTGTTCGTCGCCCTAACCATCCCGGCGGACAGTAGTGAGAGAAGTAGAACCCCCGCCACTAGAAATACATAACCAAACACCAACTTACCCCTTTCTTTAACTGTGCCGAAGGAGAGAGTGTGTTGAGGAGGTGCCCAACATTCGGCAAGTCGGATGTTGGACGGCACCCCAATTCAAGCTATCACGGATCGACACGGTACCGCCCGCCCCGCCAGGCCCATCAGGAATACACCGCCGCGAACACCCAAGCGGCCTAATCAACAACAATAGGACCCTCTACAAAACTCGGGGCTTGACACCTGACCACCAACGCATAACAACCGGCAACGCCTGAGTGAGATACCGCTACCGGGTACCCACTCAGACGCTACCAGATACTCACCACACCGCTACCATTTCGGTCTTCTGAACACCGCGCACGGATGCTGGACGAGCGATCTACCAACTCGCGCTTAACCTCACGAAGAT
This sequence comes from Corynebacterium timonense, assembly GCF_900105305.1. Lineage (NCBI taxonomy): Bacteria > Bacillati > Actinomycetota > Actinomycetes > Mycobacteriales > Corynebacteriaceae > Corynebacterium > Corynebacterium timonense. The sequence continues at coordinate 1,574,310 of NZ_LT629765.1, forward strand.
CACCGATCTTGATGAGGCGGCCGCGTGGGGTGCCAAGCTCCACGAATACGGCAACGTCTACCGCGACTGGATGAACCAGAAAACGTGGATCACCGACCCATTGACGAAACAACGCACCTGGTCGTGGACGCATGAGCGCACCCGCAAGGCCTACAACAGCCTCAACCACCTGTGGCGCAACAACTTGTTGTTTGTCTACCTCGCCCCACCCGACGGTGTGCTCGATGCTAGCCGCATCAAATCCACCACTAACAGTCTTGAAGGCGGGATCAACGCCCAGCTGAAACTGCTTGCCCGCACCCACCGCGGCAGATCCGGTGAGCATCAACGCCGGATGCTCGACTGGTGGCTTTACCTGAAAACAGAACTGCCTGACGACCCAGTCGAGATCGCCAGACAGTCCAACTGGGGTCAGGACCAACTCGCCAAAGTTTCAACCCTGACCCACAACGAGAACCACGCCGACCACGAAACAGGACGACCAGCCCTCTACGACAACGCTATCGACACCAACTACACCCACTCAATCGGCATCCAAAAAGGCCACATCTAACCCCCGCGACACGCCGACACCAGACACACATTTTGTCGCTTAACCCCCCTTAACCCAGAATCTAGCGCATAAGCGAAACCCCCTATCAACAGATTTCTGCTGGTAGGGGGTCTCCTTGGTAGCGGGGGCAGGATTCGAACCTACGACCTCTGGGTTATGAGCCCAGCGAGCTACCGAGCTGCTCCACCCCGCGACGGGTGATATTTATTTCACCTGCTGCCGTGTCCCGGCAACGTGTTTCACTATAGGCACGTTGCCGGGAAAGGCCAAATCGCCTGGTCGGGGCGTTTTTCTTACTGGGCGTTGCGGTAGCTTTCCACCGCCCTGTCGAGCTCGTCGAGGGCGCGGCCGTACTCCTCAAAGGAGCCGTCGCGTGCGTCGTCCAGGCCGCGCAGGGCGTCGTCGATACGCGTGAGCGCCTCGTCGAGGTTCGCCGGCGCCGTCGACGTTGAGTCCTCCGCGGGCGGCGTGTCAGCGTCAACCTCAGAGGACTCGACCGGAGCCGAGTCGGAGCCAGCACCGGCACCGGAGTCGGTGGCGCCCTCGTCGACGATGTCGATCTGCTGCGCGGCCGAGGAGTCGATGCCCACCTGATTCAGCGCCTGGGACACCGTCGGGGCGTAGCCTACCTGGCCGCGGTAGAAGACGAGCACGCGCAGCAGTTTCGGGAAGGCCGAGGCCTGGTCCTTGCGCTGCGAGTAGATCGGCTCGACGTAGAGGATGTCGCTATCGCCCACCGGCAGGGTGAGCAGGTTGCCGTTCTTCAGGTCGTTCGAGCCCTCCCACAGCGTCCGGTCACGCGCCACCTGGTCCGAGGACATCAACGCGTCCTGCGCCTGCTTCGGGCCCTGCGTCTGCGTATTCGTGGGCAGGACGCGGACCGTGATCTGGCCGTAGTTCTCCGGGTCCGAGGCGACCGACATGTGCGCGGAGAGGAACTCGCGGTTCAGGCCGCGGTACGGGGTGATCAGCTGGAACGACGGCTCCTTCGTCTCCGGGTCAGCGGCGACGACGTAGTACGGCGGCTGGTTCAGCTCCTGGCGGCCCTCCGGTGCGGTCGGGTCGTTAGGCACGGACCAGAAGGCGTCGTTGTTGAAGAACACGCCCGGGTCGTCGACATGGTAGCGGGCGAGCAGCTCGCGCTGCACCTTGAACAGGTCCTCCGGGTAACGCAGGTGATCGCGCAGGTCATCGGAGATGTCCGCGGCCGGGCGGACCGTATCTGGGAAGACCTTCATCCAGGCCTGCAGGACTGGGTCGGACTCGTCGAAGGCGTAGAGGTCAACCGTGCCGTCGTAGGCGTCAACCGTCGCCTTAACGGAGTTGCGGATGTACGCCAGATCGTTGTTCACCAGGCGCTGGGTGGTGCCGTCCGGGTTGAGGGCGTCCTGCGTGGTATCCGTCAGGGCAGTACGGGTCGAGTACGGCAGGTTCGACAGCGTGGTGTAGCCGTCGACGACCCACTTGATGCGCCCATCAACGACCGTCGGGTACGTCTTCGAATCCGTCGTCAGCCACGGAGCGACGCGCTCGACACGGGTGCGCGGGTCGCGGTCGTAGAGAATCTTCGACTCGGAGCCCACGCGGTCCGACAGGAGCAGGTTGAGCTCCTGGTATTTGATCGCGTACGCCAGCCGGTTCATGATGTTGCCGATATTCACCCCGCCCTCACCGGTGTAGGTGTAGGTGGAGTTGTCCGTGTCGTACTCGACTGGGCCTTGGCCGTTGTCACCGACGATGGCGTAGTCGAGCCCGTCTTGGGCGCTAGCGATCACTGGGCCGAAGTACACGCGCGGCTCGTCCACGCGGATGCCCAGCTCCTCTGCCTCGTCGCTGGACTGCGCCTGCTCGTTGGTTTGCAGGTCGGAGACGGTAAAGATCGGCAGACCACCGCGGGTCGAGCCCGCGTCCTGCGCCGCCTCGTCGACCGTGTTCGCCTGCGCGGCGACAAAGCCGTTGCCGTGGGTATACACGGTGTGGCGGTTGATCCAGTCGCGCTGGTTTTGCTGCAGCGCGTTCGGGTCGAGCTCGCGGGCGGCAACCACGAAGTCGCGCAGCTCGCCGTCGACCTCGTAGCGGTCCATCGCCAGAGTGTCAGGGAAGCCGTAGAAGTTACGCAGCTGTTGGTTCTGGGTGAACGTCGGGGCGATAATGTCCGGGTCAAGCAGACGGATGTTGCCCAACGTTGCGGCGTCGGCGGCGACCTCGTCGTTCGAGGTACCGCCCGCGCCCCAGTTCCTGTCGTATGTCACGGTGTCCTCGGTGAGACCGTACGCCTGGCGCGTGGCCTCGATGTTGCGGCCGATGTACTCGTACTCCTTTGCCTGGCGGTTCGGCTTGACAGAGAACTTCTCCAGCAGCGCCGGCCAGACGCCGCCGACGACAAGCGACGACACCAGCATGAGGACCGCCGCGAGCACTGGGATGCGAAGGTCGCGGTAGACGATCGAAGCGAAAAACGCCGCCGCCACGATGACCGCGATGACCAACAGGATGATCTTCGCGGGCAGCATGGCGTTGATCGCGGTGTAGGAGGCGCCGGTAAAAATGTCGTTTTCCTGGTATAGCAGCTCGTAGCGCTCGAGCCAGTAGCCACCGGCCTTGGTCAGCAGCCAGAGCCCAGCGGTCAACGCCAGCTGCGCGCGCGCCGCCGGGGAAACGTAGCCGGAGACCCCGGAAGCGCTGCTGCCAATGCGGATCCCGCCGAGCAGGTAGTGCCCCACCAACCCAATAAGGAAGGCGATGATCAGCATCGTGGACAGCGTGCCGACGACAGCGCTGATACCGGGCAGGGCAAACGCGTAGAATCCCAGGTCACGGTCGAACTGAGCATCACTGACCCCGAAGTCGCCGCCGTTGATCCACAACATGAAGGCGCGCCACAGCCCCTGGCCGGTCAGTCCGGCGAAGAGCCCGACCGCGAGCGGCACCCACAGCAGGAGGACGCGGGCGCCGGACTCAACCGCGGCCTGGTTCGGGTTCACCTGGGCGAAGGGGCCGCTTCCCATCGTGTTGTCCGGGCGGGTACGCCACGCGAAATAGGCCGCCGCGAACGCGATGCCGCCACCGATGAGGGCGAAGAGCAGGAAAAGCACGATGCGCGCGATGATGACCCTGCCGAAGACGCCACGGTAGTCCAGCTCGCCGAACCAGAGCCAGTCTGTGTAGAACCCCACGAAGACCGGGATGACGAAGAGAAGCGCAGCGATAATGGCTACCGCCGCGATCAAGCCCTTATTCTGTTTATTTGCCCGCGGTTGAGGACGGGTTGTGCGGGTAGGCAATCCTGCTCCTTAGGAAATAGTTCTTGATGGAACGCGTACTAAAGTCCTAGCTTAAAAGACCAACGGCCGAGCCAAAAGAAGGGTTCCCGATGCTGTCCCAGCAAGCACTCAACAAAGCGATGATGGAAGCCGTGGAGTTCGTCCACGCCGAAGGGTGGGACGCCGGGCCGACCCTGTTCGCCCTCGTCCCCACCGAGCTGCTCGTCGACCAGGTCGACGAGCTTGAACGCGACGCCCCACTCACCCTCGTGGTGCAAGACATCCCCGACCACATCCTGCCGGGCTCGGAGGAACTCGCCGAGTACGTCGCCCGCCTCGCCTGGCCCCGCGACGTCGAGGGCGTCGTCCTCGCCCAAGAGATCATGTTCCGCGACGCCTCCGCACCGGAGAACGACCCGCCGCGGGCGGCACGCCTGTTTTCCGGGGTGCTGCGCGACGACGAGCTCGAGCTGACCCTGCTGCAGCTGCGCCCCACGGAGGAGGAGCTGGAGCACAAGGGTCCCTTCGCCCACGACGACATCGAGCTACGCGGCGGCCCCGGCGTCGCCCCGCACGTGCTTGCCGCCCTGCGCTACGGGCTCGACCAGGACCTCGACCAAGACGGCGACCAGGACCTCGACGGGGATGAACTCTAACGAGGATGAACTAAAGTAAACCCGGATTTGCTGCACACCCCAGCACAAGGAGACCAGAACGTGCACTGCCCCCTTCCTGCCCTCCGCCTCGCCGCCTGCGCGGTACTGCCCGCGCTTGTTCTTTCCGGCTGCTCGGACTCCCCCGACGAGGACGACGCTACCACCGTCACCAGCACACACGAGACGACAGTCTCCCCCTCCACCACGGCAACGGTGTCGACGCCGGCCACCTCGACGTCGGCAAGCGATGGCGACGACGAGCTCGTTGGCGAGATCGCGGAGCACTTTTCGACGCTCGCGCCGGCGTCGCTGTTCGAGCAGCTCGACACGTGCACCGAAACATCCGTGGACGGGTCGTTCGACTGCTCGGGCCCCGACATCGGCCAGTTCCAGTTCTTCGACTCGGAGGCGAAGGCGGCGTCGACGACGCAGCTACTGACGGAACTGCGCAGCTCGCGCATCGTCGAAGACAGCGGGGAGCGCATCGTGGGCTGGTCCACGCTGGGCACGTCGGCGATTATTACCGTCGTGGACACTGACAAAGGCCAGGTCATGCAGCAGCTGATCTCCACGGACCAGGAGGATCCTCGTCAGCGCATCGAGGAGCTCGGCCTCATCGATTCCGCCGAGCCGTCCTCGGAACCCGCCGAGCCCGCGGAACAGCCTGCGGAGGAGCCGGCCAGCTAACCCTCCGCCTGACAGGTGTCGACCTCACGCCCGGCATTGAAGTCCTCCATGGCCCGGATGGCGTCGTCAAGCGTGGCGACGCGCGCCACGGTCATCTCCCCGGCGTCGACGCTGCTCGCCTCCCCGCAGTTGCCCGCAGGCGCGAGGAAGAGCTCCGCCCCGTCGTTCTTCGACGCCTCGATCTTATGGACGATGCCGCCGATGGGGCCGACGGCGCCCGACTCGTCGATCGTGCCGGTGCCCGCCACGAACGCGCCGCCGTTGAGCGGGCCGGGTGTGAGCTTGTCGATGACCGCGAGCGAGAACATCATGCCCGCGCTCGGCCCGCCGATGTCCTGCAAGTTATAGGTCACGCTGATGTCGTCGGCGGGCGCCGAGGTCATGAGGATGCCCAGCTGCGGCACGGAGGGGTCCTCGGGACTTTCCCCAAGGCGCACCGTAAGTTCTTCCTCCGCGCCGTCGCGCGCCACGCTCACGGTGAGCTTGTCACCCGGGGACAACGCGCGCACCGCGTCGCGCACCTGGCCCGGCTCGCTGACCTCGGCGTCGTTCACCCGCGTGATCACGTCGCCGGAGTGGACCACCCCGTCGGCCGCGGAACCGTCGACCGTGTCGTGGACGACAACATTCGTGGGGCGCCCCAGGTAGTTCATCGCCGCGACGGTGGCGGAGGCCTCGGAGGCGACGAAAGCCTGCTGGTTCGCCTCGCGCACCTCCTCCTCGCTCGTGTGAGGCGGCACGACCTGCTCAAGGGGCACAATCGTGTCGCCGGCGCCGAGCCACCGACCGAGCGCCTGGGCGAGCGTCATGTTCGTGCGCACCGACACCGTCGTCATATTCAGGTTGCCCGCCGTCTCTTCGGTCGGGGCGCCTTCCACGTCGACGACCGGGGTGCCGTTGACCTCGCCGAGCGTGTTGAAGGTCGGGCCCGGGCCTTCAGCGGCGTACGGCACGGCCAGCGAAACGTCGGTGAAGGGGATGTGGTCGATGGACAGCGCCACCGCCAGCACCGCGACGGGGACCGCACCCCACGTCAGCGTCCGCCGACGCCGCGTCCGGTGCTCGACCTCAGTGCGCGCCTGGGTCTCGGCCTGAGCCCCGGCCTGGGTCACCCCCGCAGCGCCGACACCGGCCGCGGAGACGGGTTCGGACCCCTTCGTTTCGGAATTCACGGCTTCACACCTTACCTGGCCGCGGCGAGCGTTCGCCCACAGCGCCCGCCGCATCCCCACAGAGCCCACACCCTCCTAGGTAGGGTGGAGCGCATGAACAACGGATTCGGGTTTACCTTCCCCTTTAACGGCCGTGACGACGACGGCGACGGCGACGGCGACAAGCGCCGTGGCAGCGGCGATAACCCGTTCGGCGCGCACGGCGGCCAGGGCGCCAACCTGGGCGACCTGCTCAACCAGTTCGGCCAAATGCTCTCCGGCATGGGCACCTCCATGAACAACCGGGACGATAGCGAGGCCGTCAACTTCGACCTCGCCCTGCGCATGGCGCGCCAGCGCCTGGGCGACACCCCGTCCGTCCCCTCCACCGAAGAACGCGCTGTCGCCGAGTCACTGCAGCTCGTCGACCTGTGGCTCGACAACGCGACGACGCTGCCCGCGTCCGGCGCAAAGCCCGCCGCGTGGTCGCCCGCCGACTGGCTGGCCAGCACTATGCCGGCGTGGAAGAGGCTGGTCAACCCCGTCGCCGAGCACATGAACCGGGCACAGATCGAGGCCATGCCCGCCGAGGCGCGCGACATGCTCGGCCCCATGGCCGGAATCTTTAACCAGATGAACGCCATGAACTTCGGCATGCGCCTCGGCCACGCGCTCGGCGATCTCGCGCAGCAGGCCCTGACCGGCACCGACTTCGGCCTGCCCATTGCCCCCGCCGGCACGGCGGCCATCCTGCCGCGCGGCGCTCACGCGATGGCGAAGGAGCTAGCGCTGCCCGAGCAGGAGGTGCTCGTGTTCCTCGCCGCCCGCGAGGCGGCGCGCCAGCGTTTGTTCACGCACGTGCCGTGGCTCGTCGAAAGGATCGTCTCCTCCGTCGAAGAGTACGCGGCTGGTCTTGAGCTGGACACCTCCCACCTCGAGGAGATTGCGCGCTCACTCAACCTCGAGGGCGGGGACCCGCAGGAAATCCAGGCAAAGCTCAACGAGCTGCAGGGCCAGGACCTGTCCCCGCGCGTGACCTCGCGCAACGCGATCGCCACCTCGCGCCTGGAGACGCTGCTCGCCCTGGTCGAAGGCTGGGTCGACGTGGTCGTCGGCGAGGCCCTCGATGAGCGCATCCCCTCCGCCGCGCGCCTCGCCGAGGCGTGGGCCCGGCGCCGCGCCACCGGCGGCTCCGCCGAGCAGGCCTTCGCCAACGTCGTCGGCATCGCGCTGGGCGCCCCGAAAGTCCGCGAGGCCGCCGAGCTGTGGCGGCGGGCAGGCACGGCCGTCGGCGAATCGCGCCGCGACGCCGTCTGGGATCACCCGGACTTCCTACCCACCGCCGAGCACCTGGACAACCCCGCGGCGTTCATCGACACGCTCCTCGACGACGACCCCGACACCGACTTCGACGAAGAGCTGAGCAAGCTGGAAGAAGAGCTGCGCAACAACCCCGAGCTCAAGCGCCGCGACGGCGATGGCGAGGACGACGGCGGCCAGGACGGCACCGAACTCTAACTACTCGCCCCCGTAGCGCTCCCGTAACGCTGCAGCGCCTCCAGGTATCCCTTCGCCCTCTCGGCGCGCGGCGCCCGGTCCGCCCATTTCCAAAACTCCGCCGTATGCCCCGGGATAAAGGTGTGGGTGAGCTCGTGAACGATGACGGCGTCGAGGACGTAGCCGGGGGCGTCGCGAAGCCGGTCGCTGATGCGGATGTCCCCCGTCGCCGTCGTGCACGAACCCCACCGATGGTTCTGGTTGCCCACCCACCTGATCGAGCCGACGCGAGCGCGCCCGTCGAGGACCGTCGCGTTGAGCGTCTCGGCGCGGCGGGCGAGGTCGGCGTCGGAAAGCGGCGTGCTCTGTCGAGATCCCCGCAGCTTGCGCAGCATCTTCTGCACAACCTCGCGCTCTTCCCGCTCGCTCATCGCGGCCGGGATGCGCACCTCCGCGACCCCGTCGACCCACCTCGCCTGCGCCGTGCGGCGCCTGCGCTGCGAGCGGATAACGCGAACCGGGGGCATGGACTCGTCGGACTGCATGACACGCGAGTCTAACTGTGCTGCAATAGAGAGCGTCAGTTCGTCTCCGGGGGGGAGATCATCATGCGCGATTCGACGACGGTGCAGTTCGCGCCAGGCGCTACCGTGCTCCTGCGCGGGCCAGCAAGCATCCAGTTCGGCATCGACGCGACGCGCAGCGGGGTCATCGAGACACCCGTCGCCGCCGCGTTGGCCGACGTGCTGTCGTGCCTGCGCGTGCCCACCCGCCTCGACGCGCTCGCCGAACGCGCCCGCCGCGCCTGCGGGCTCAGCGAGAACGACACCCTCAGCCTCGTCGCGGAGCTCGTCTCCTACCGCGTCCTCCTCACCGGCACGCCTCGGCCCGTCGCACTCATCGGGCGCAGCCCGCTCGCCGCCGCGATCACCCCGCTGCTCGTCGCCGCCCGCATCCCCGTGCGCGCCCCGCTGCGCGGCGAGTCCCCCGAGCGATTCCTCGACAACTGCGACCCCACGATCCCCCTCGTCGTGGTCGACCAGCTGTCCGCCGCGACCATCTTCGCCCACGCCCTTCGCCGACACACCGGCCCCACGTTCGCAGCCTCGCTTATCGACGCCCGCACCTTCCTCGGCCCCCTCAAAACCGGCCACGGCGGGCCATGCCTGCATTGCACCCACCTGTACCACCACGATCGCGACGCCAACTGGGGGCGCGTTACCCGCCAGGCGCGCGCCAACCCAACCCCGCCCGACCCCCTCGTCGTCGCCGCCGGGGCCGCCGCTGCCGCCTGCATCATCCGGCGGCTCTGCGGGGCGCCCGACCCGCCCGGCGTATCGGCGCCCGCCCCAGAGCGCGGCACCTTCGTCGTCGTCGATCCCTTCGGCCCCGTGCCTTTCACCAGGGACGTCCTCGACCCGCACCCCTCCTGCCCCGTGTGTTACTAGGTATCCGGGTGTTTTCCGTGTGGCGTGTTGCCGACGCAAGGGTTGTGCGCGCTGGGTGTCGCTGCAGTCTCTCGGGGGCTGGTCGACTTCAACAGTTGCGGGGTTACGCGACCAGGCGTTTTGCGCGCGGGTTTTCCTTGAGGTCGACCAGGGGGCTGGGGCTAGTCGACCTCAACGGATTTGAGGTTCACGCCACCAGGCGTTTTGCGCGCGGCTTTTCCTTGAGGTCGACCAGGAGGTTGGGGCTAGTCGACCTCAACGGATTTGGGGCTCACGCCACCTGGGGTTTTGCGCGCGGCTTCTCCTTGAGGTCGACCAGGAGGTTGGGGCTAGTCGACCTCAACGGATTTGGGGCTCACGCCACCTGGGGTTTTGCGCGCGGCTTCTCCTTGAGGTCGACCAGGGCGCGCGGCGTAGTCGACCTCAACGCAACCCGGGTCACGCGACCTGGGGTTTTGCGCGCGGCTCCCCTTGAGGTCGACCAGGGGGCTGGGGCTAGTCGACCTCAACGCAACCCGGGGTCAGCGGAACTGCGCGATGGTTTCCAGCACGCCCTCGCCGAAGGTGCGCAACTTCATGGGGCCGACGCCGCTCACGTCCAGCAGCTCCTCTGGGGTCGCGGGCATCTGCTCGACGATGGCGAGCAGCGTCGCGTCCGAAAACACCATGTACGGGGGCACCGCCTCCTCGCGCGCGATGCCGAGGCGCCACTCCTTGAGCGCGAGGAAAGCATCCTCGTTGTACCCGGGTTCGCAGTGCACGTGCCTGCCCAGCGACTTTTCTGCAGGCGTGTCGAGCGGGTCGCCGCACACCCGGCAGACCTTGGCGCGCTTGAGGCGCTGCGGCGCCTTTTCCACCTCGAGCTCGGGCGCGATACCGTCGAGGAAACGCGAGCGGGAGCGAGACGCGCGACCCCCCTCCTGGCGGGCGAGTGACCACGACAGCCGCAGGTGCTGCCGTGCCCGGGTGACGCCGACGTAGAACAGACGGCGCTCCTCCTCGATCTGCTCGTCGCCGGCCTTGATCGCGTGGGAGATGGGCAGCGTATTTTCTACGAGGCCAACGAGGAAGACCGCGTCCCATTCGAGGCCTTTCGCGGCGTGGAGGCTGGCGAGTGTCACCCCGTCGACGGCGGGCGGCTGCTTCGCTTCGGCGCGTTGGCGGAGGGAGCGCAGGACGTCGACAAGCGTGGCGGCCTCGCCGCGCTGGACGATCTCCTCGACAAGGTCGACGAGCGCGCGCAAGGACTGCCAGCGCTCGCGCGCCTGGGCGCCTTCCGGTTCCGTGCGCGTCAAGCCGAGCGGAGCGAGCGCGGCGCGGGTGACCGCCACCGGGTCGTCCGGCAGGTCGTCGCGGCGTGCGGCGCCGACGAGCGCCGAGATGGACTCGCGGATCTCCGGGCGCTGGAAGAACCCTTCCCCGCCGCGGACCTGGTAGACGACGCCCGCGTCGGCGAGCGCCGATTCAAAGGCGGCGGACTGGGCGTTGATGCGGTAGAGCACGGCGATTTCCCGGGCGGGCACTCCGTCGTCGAGAAGCGAGCGAATCGCCGCGGCGACCTCCCGGGCCTCGGTCGGCTCGTCGCCGTACGAGGCGAACGTCGGCTCGGGTCCGGGCGGGCGCATGCCCTCCAGCTCGAGGCGGGTGCCCGCGACGCGGCCCGTGGCCTTGCCAATGACTTTGTTGGCCAGGTTCGTGATCTGCGGGGTCGAACGGTAGTCGCGCTGCAGCTTGACGACGGTCCCGTGGCGGTACGTCCGAGAGAAGTTGAGCAGGTAGTCCGGCGTCGCCCCGGTGAAGGAGTAGATCGTCTGGTTGGCGTCGCCGACGACGGTGAGGTCGTCGCGCTGCCCCAGCCAGCCCTCGAGCACCCGCTGCTGCAGGGGTGTGACGTCCTGGTACTCGTCGACGACGAAGCTCTGGTACTGGGAACGGAACTCCTCCGCGACGGCGGGGGCGTTCTCGAGCGCGCCGGCGACGTGGAGGAGCAGGTCGTCGAAGTCGAGCAGCATGCCCTCCGGGCTCGTCTTCGCCTCCTCGTACATGCGGTAGACGTCGGCGACCTTCGCGGCCTCGGCGGGTGGGGTGCGTTTCGTGCCTTCGACGCGCGCCGCGTAGTCCTCGGCGCCGATGACGGACGCCTTCGCCCATTCGATCTCACCGAGCAGATCGCGCACCATTTCTTTGCCGGAATCGAGACCGGCCGCGCGGGCGGCCCTGCCGACCAGGGGGAACTTGTTATCGATGAGCCGCCACGGCAGATCGCCCGCGATCTGCGGCCAGAAGTAGCGCAGCTGGCGCAACGCCGCGGCGTGGAAGGTGCGCGCCTGCACACCACCGATGCCCATGACGCGCAGGCGGTCGCGCATCTCACCGGCGGCGCGTTGCGTGAAGGTCACCGCCAACACCTTGTTCGGCGAGACCATGCCCTGGTCGATGAGGTGGGCGATGCGGTAGGTGATGGTCCTCGTCTTGCCCGTCCCGGCGCCGGCGAGGATGCACACCGGTCCGCGCGGTGCGGTGGCGGCGACGCGCTGGTCGTCGTCGAGAAGCGAAAGATCGATAGCCATGCGTGTGGTGCCTACTCCCCCTGGAAGATGGAGTCGGAATCGGAATCGGATGCAGAGTCGCGGCTGTGGCGCACGTAGAGCAAACGGTCCCCCGGCTCGACTGTTTCGGCCTCGGGCGAGTCGATGCGGTAGAGCTCCCCGGAGCGCACCACGCCGAGCACCACGTCCGCCAGGTGGCGGGGATTCGCGCCGACCTCGTCATCTCCGATGGGCCGCTCCGCCACAGCGAAGCCCTCGTCGGGGCTGAGCAGGTCCTCCATCATCGCCACGACCGGCGGGGTGACGGTGGCCAGGCCGAGCAGCCGGCCGGCCGTCTCGGAGGAAACGACGACGGAATCGGCCCCGGACTGCATGAGCAGGTGCTGGTTTTCGCTTTCGCGGACGCTGGCCACGATCGTCGCCGCCGGCGCCAGCTCGCGGACGGAGAGCGTGACCAGCACCGCCGTGTCGTCGGAGGAGGGGGCCACGACGACGGAGCGGGCCCGGCGCGCGCCGGCAATGTTGAGCACGTCCGACTTTGTGGCGTTGCCGTGGACGGTGACCAGCCCCCTCTTCTCGGCGTGGGAGAGGACGGCTGGATCCGAGTCAACGACGACGATGCTGGAGGGCGCGGCGCCGTCGGCAAGCAGCGCGTCGACGGCCGAGCGGCCCTTCGTGCCGTAGCCGATGATGATGGTGTGGTTGCGCAAGGTTCTCCTCCACTGCTGAATTTGGAGCGTTTTGCGGGAGTCTTCGGTGAGGACGGACAGGGTTGTGCCGACGAGCAGCATCAGGAAGGCGATGCGCAGCGGGGTGATGACCAGGATGTTCATCAGCCGCGCGCCCTGCGTCACCGGGGTGATGTCGCCGTACCCGGTCGTCGACAAAGACACCGCCGAGTAGTAGGTGGCGTCGATGAAGGTCAGTGGCTCGCTGTACCCGTTCTTGTCCAGGTAGACGGCGAGGGACACCGCGATGATGATGAGCGCCGCGTAGATGAAACGCCTGCTGATCAGAAGCCACGGCGAGGAGCGCGCCGAGGCGGGGATGCGGACGACGTCGAGCAGCGTGTGCACCGGCGTGTCTGCGAGGTGCGTGTCCCCTTGGAGCCTGTCGCGCCACGTCATGTGCGGCATTACGCTACCGAACCACTTCATCGGCGGTCCCCCTTACTTTTTAAGCACTGCTGTGGAACTCTAGCCCGTCCCGCGACGAATCCCGAAGCAACTGCTCCAGCTCCTCGCGGTCGGCCAACCCCTCCGGGGAGTAGTTTTCCCCGGTGCGCACGTAAAAGAACACCGCGCGCACCTCCCGGCCGTCCCCGGCGATGCGCCGCCAGGCCTCGCGGTAGACCGCGAGCTGCAGTTTCAGCGACTCCATCTCACCGGCCGTGGGTTTGGCCCCGGTCTTCCAGTCCACGACGGTCCACCCGTCGTCAGACTCGAACACCGCATCGATGCGCCCGCGTACCACCGACTCCCCGAGCGCGAGCTCAAAGGGGTACTCGACGTAGGTCGGGGTTACGTTCGCCCACTGGCTCCGCGCGAAGTTCCCCTTGAGCTGCTCAAGCGTGCGCGTATCGACGTCCGACTCCTCGCTCCCTGGCAACTCGTCCTCGCTGAGCAGGGGCCGCGCCCCGTAGAACTCCTCGACCCACTCGTGGAAGGCCGTGCCGCGCTTCGCGTAGGCGTTCGGCTTGAACGGCACTGGCCGCCGTGCCCGGCGCGCGAACTGCGCCGGGTCCGCTTTTAACGCCACGATGTCGGAGGCCGTGAGCTCTCCGGGGATGACCACTGGCACCTCGGGGCGGGAGTTCGCCTCGTGTTCCCTGATGAGGGCCTCGGTGTCGCGCTCCCACAGCGAGTACAGCTCCCCGCCTGCGAGCGGGGGGAGGTCAGCCCGGGCGGCGCGGACGTCCTGGGCCGCGCGCGCCTGGTTGGCGTCGACCGAGTAGTGCGGCCACACTCCCTCGGTGACGGGCGCCTCTGCGCCGCCGTCCTCGCCGTCCGGCGTCTCGCCCTCGTCCCACGCGGCGATGTTGACGTCCGCCACGAGCCCGCGGAGGGCGGCGAAGTGCTCGTAGGGGTCGCGTTCCTTGGCCGCCCCGGCGGTGCGCCGCGCGGCCGTGACGATGAGCTTGCGCTCGGTGCGGGTGAGCGCCACGTAGAACAGCCGCGCCGACTCCTCGGCGAGCTTCTCCCGCTCCGCTGTGATGTACGCCTTGGCAGTCTTTTCGAACTCGGAGCGGTTGTCCGCCTCGTCGAACGCCGTGAAGTCCTCGTCAGGGAGGTGCTTGATCTGGGTGAGGAAGGTTTCGGCTTTCGCGTCGTAGGTGGAGGAATCTGCGTGCACCACGGCCACGGTGTCCCATTCGAGGCCCTTGGCCTTATGGGCGGTCAGGATCTGCACTCGGTCGGTGCTGATCGGCACCGCCCCCGGTTCCAGCCCGTCCTCGTGTTGGCGCGCCAGCTCGAAGTAGTCGAGCAGAGACTCCAGGCTGGTGCCGGGGTAGGCGGCGACCTCGTGGAGGAGCCGGTCCAGGTGAACTGTGCCCGCGGCCGAGGCGCGGGCGAGCACCTCGGTCCGGATGCCGAAGGCGGAGATGATGTCCGCGAACACATCAGGCAGGCGTTTGCCCAGGCTGCGGGTGCGCAGCGCGCGCAGCGTCGAGGCGAGGGCGCGCAGCCTGTCCAGGCCGCGCGGCGAGTAGCGCTCGGGCTCCCCCAGGTCGGCGACCGCGTCGGTGAGCCCGGGGGGGCGGTCTCCCCCCGCCATGATCTCGTCGGCGTCCTCCACGAGGTGTGCGAGCTGGGCATGCAGGTGCTCGGTGGGGTCGTCGGAGCCGGATTCGTCCCCCGGTTCCTCGCCAGCGCTTCCGTGCAAGTTCGCGGCGCGGCGCGCGAGGGCGTCGAGGTCTTTCAGGCCCAGGCCAACAGCCGGCCCGGTGAGGATGCGCAACGCGGCGGCCGAGTCTGCGGGTCGCACGAGCATCGTGGCGATGGCGACGGTGTCGGCGACCTCGGGGATGTCGAGAAGCCCGGCGAGCCCGACCACCTCGTAGGGCACCCCGCGCTGCTCGAGCGCCTCCGCGACCTCGGCGGAGGTCGCGTTCTTGCGTACCAGCACAGCTGCGGAAAAGTCGTCCCCGGTGGCGCAACTGTGTTCGTACTGTTCGGCGAGGTTGTCCGCGACGAAGGCGATTTCCTCGTTGTCGTCGGCGAAGTAGCCGAGGGTGACGTCACCGGCCGCGGCGCCGTCGCGGGGCGCGAGCGGGGCGACCGCGCGGCTGGGGCCGGTACCGAGCAACGCGTCGGAGACGGTGTTCGCGAGGTCGAGCACCTCCTTCGGGTTGCGCCAGGACGTCGTCAGCTGCATCTTCGGCGCGGGCGCGCCGCCTGGCAGCGGAAAATCCTCCACGAAGGCGGCGAGGTTGGCGGCGGTCGCGCCGCGCCAGCCGTAAATCGCTTGCATGGGGTCGCCGACGGCCGTCACCGTCAGGGGGTGGGCGTGCTGCTCCGCGTCGCCGCGCCCCTCACCGAAGAGGCTGCGCAACAGGACGCGCTGGGCGTGGGAGGTGTCCTGGTACTCGTCGAGCATGACTACGCGGAAGCGGCGCCGCTGGGACTCGCCCACGCGGGAGTGGGCGCGGGCGAGGCGCGCGGCCACCGACATTTGCTCGTTAAAGGTGACCACGCCGCGCTCGCGCAGCCGCTGTTCCAGCGCCTCAACGAGGGGGAGAAAGTTCGCGCGTTTCTCCTGGGTGGAGCGCCACCCCTGCATGGTCGAGTTCAACGCGTCCTTTTGCCGCGGCCCCTTCGGAAGCTCCTCGGTTTCTTTGAGGAAGGTCTCCGCGTGTTCGCGCAGATCCGCAGGAGCGGCCAGCTCGTTGCCCATTGAGGACACCAGTGCAAGCAGGTGATCCACGGCCGTGGACGTGGACATGCTCGATCCCTCGGCGGCAAGGAGTTGCCCCGAGTAGTCGGTGACCACGTCGAGGGCGATGGCGTGCAGCTCCGCGGCGGTAATGAGCCTCGCGTCCGGCTCGACGGGGACCAAGAGCCCGTACTCGCGGACCAGCTCGCCGGCGTAGGAGTCGTAGGTGGAGACCGTCGGTGCGATGACGCTGAGCGCCTCGCCAAGCTTCCCGCTCGGGTCGAGGCGCCGCACGAGGTCCTGGTTCTCGGCGAGGGTGGCCAGGCGGTCTCTGATGCGCTTGCCCAGCTCTCGGGCGGCCTTTCGGGTGAAGGTCAGGCCGAGGATCTCCTCTGGGCGGGCGTACCCGTTGGCCACCAGCCACACGACGCGCGCCGCCATCGTTTCCGTTTTGCCGGCCCCGGCGCCGGCGACGACGAGGAGCGGACCGGGGGCTGCCCCGATGATGCGGGCCTGCTGGTCGGTGGGTGGGAACTTCTGCCCGAGGTAGCGCGAGAGCAGTACCGGGTCCATGTCCCCGTGGTGTGTGGTGTTAGGCATGGGTGATCACCTGTCCTTCGGGTTGCACGGGGCACAGAGCGCGCACCGCGCACCGCGTGCAGTGCTCGCCCGCGCGCGCGGTCAGTTCCGGACCGGTCATCTCGGCGGGAAGGGGGCTGATCTCGGCGACGAACTCGTCGAGCTCTTCGGGCGTTTTCCGCGCCTGTTCGCGCGTGGTGGGTTTCTTGGACGCTTTCTTCGGGTACAGCAGCACGGCTCCTCCGACCTCGAGCGGCGTGTCGCCCTCCGTGGCTGTCACCACGGCTCCCTCGCGCACCACACCCCGCGACAGCGCGAGCTGGTAGGCGTGCAGCTGCGCGTTCTCGCGCGTCGTCTCGGCGCTCGGGATCGACGACCCCGTCTTCAGGTCGACCACGTAGTAGGCGCCGCTGGGCTCGCGCTCCACACGGTCGACCCTGCCGACGATGCGCAGCTGCGGCGCGACCTCGACGTTCACGTCCGCCTCGACCGCCACCTGCTCGAAGGTGCCGCGGGTCGAGCGCAGCCACTCGTTGGCCCGGCCCAGCATCGCCTCGAACTCTTCGACGTCGCGCTGCGCCTTCCACGCCGGCGCGTCGTCCGCCTGCCGGCGGGCCTCCACCGCGGCGCGGCGAGCCACGACCTCGTCGACGCCGTTGCCCACGGCCTCGAAGTAGGCGTGCGCGATGGACCCCCACACCATGTTCAGCGAGGAGTCGAGCCCGACCATCCGCTCCAGGACCGATCTCATGGGGCACTGGAGAAGGCTTTCAATGCGCGAGGGCGACAGGCGGGAGCTCTGAGGCAGGGCCTCGCGTGTCGACGGCTCCGTCACCGTCCACCACTGCCCCGGGTCCGCCCCGGGCACGCCGGCCTCGGCCAGCCGGGCGAGCTGGCGGGCGGCCTGGCGCCGCGTCGCTTCGTCCGTGCCCTCGGCGGCGAGGGAACGGCGCAGCTCGGCAATCAGCTCGTCGTGCGCGAGCACGCGCAGCGTCGCTACCTGCCCCGGGTGCTGCCCCGCCTCTTCGCTCAGCGGGTAGTCGGCCGCGCTGTGGTCCTGCGCCTCGATCCCGTGCTCGGTGCAGAACTCGTCGACGAAGCGGGAGGGCTCGATAACCTCGTCGCCTTCGGCGACGTCCACCGCCGTCACGAGGACCTCGTCTGTCGCCCGGCTCGTGGCGAGCTGAAAAAGCCTGCGTTCTTCTTTCAGCCGCTCGGCCTTGTGGGTCACGGGCACGGCCGGGTCAACACCGTTGTCGATGAGGTCGACGAGGTCCTCTTGCCCGAAGATCGTGCCCGTCTCCCCCAGCGACGGCCAGGACTCCTCCTGCACCCCGGCTACGATGACGCGGCGGAACTCACGCCCCGCCACGCCATGCGCGGTGAGCAGGGCAACGGCGTCGGGAGTGGCGGTGCGCCGATCGCGCACGCCGGTGGGCAGGACCTGCTCGAGGGTATAGGTGACAAAGCTGTCGACGCCTGCGGAGGCACGCCGCTCGGTGAAGTCCCCCGCTGCGTCAAAAAGCGCCATCACGGCGTCGAGGTCGCGGTCGGCCTGAGACCCGCCAGCCCCGCCGCGCAGGGCTTCGGCGAGGAGTCTGTTGGACAAGCCCGTGGCGTTCCACACCGCCCACAGCACCTCCTCGACAGTGCCCCCCTCCTCCTGGGCGGCGCGTCCGGCGTCGAGGATGCCGCGTGTGTGGGTGAGAATGTCCAGCTCCCGGTCGGTGAGCATCTCCCCGAAGTCCGGCAGCGCCGAGCGGCTGACCAGGATCTCGCGCAGCGTCTCCTCGGCGCGGCGGCCCGGCTCCCAGCGGCGCAGCCCGCGCAGGAGGCGGCGCAGCGTGACGGGGTCGGTGCCGCCGACGGGGCCCAACAAGAGCTCGCGCCATTCCGAGGCCGCCAGCTCCTCGTTGAGGGCGCGCAGGCCGAGCAGGAGCGAGGCGACGATGCGCTGCTCGCTGAGGACGACGTCCGTCGGGTTGAGCGCCGCCGGGACGCCGGCCTGCACGAGCGCGCGGCGCACGGGCTCGAGCATTCCCGTCGACCGCACCACCACCGCCATCTCGCGGTACGGCACGTTGTCCTCCAAGTTGGCCCGACGCAGCCGATCGACGAGGACGGCGTTCTGGGTGGCCGACGAGTCGACGCGCACAGCGTGGCGGGCGGGGGCGCGCCGCGTCTCTCCGAGGCCGATGACCTGGTGGTCCAGCCCGCCGAGCGTGCGCAGGAAGTCTGGCGAGGCGCCGCGAAAACGGAACACGCTCTGTTCCTCGTCGCCGGCGACAATACCGAGGTGCGCCGATTCCACCAGGCGGCGCGCCAGCTCCGCGGCCGCCGGGTCGAGGTGCTGCGCATCATCGACGAGCACCGTGTGCCACGGGCTTGTCCAGGGCACTCGCAGCGCCTCCGACACCAGCTCCGAGGCCGAGAGGTTGCGCGCCCCCGACAGCGCCATCACCTGCTGGTATTCGCGGAGGAAGTCGGCGGCCGCCGACCAGATGGGCCGACGATGGATGCGCCCGAGCTCCGCGAGCTCCTCCGGGCCGAGGCGCCGCTCGACGGCGCGGAGCAGGAAGTCGCGCAGCTGGCGGGCGAAGCCGACGAGGCCGAGGGCGGGGCGCAGCTCTGCCGGCCACGTCCCGCGCCCGTCCTCGGCGTGGCCTTGGAGCAGCTGCCGAAAGACCGCGTCCTGCTCCGCGCCGGAGATGAGCCGGATCTGCTCGCTGGCCTGCTGGCGCACTAAGGCGAAGGCGAGCGAGTGGATGGAGCGCACAAGTGGCGCATCGGCGACGAAGCCGGAGCCGGTCAGAAGGTCCGACAGCTGCGTGCGCAGCCGCGACGCGGATTCCTTGGAGGCGGTGAGCAGGACAACTCCGCTGGGGTCTGCCCCCTCCTTGATGGTGCGCACCGCGGTGTCGACCAAGAAGCTGGACACGCCCGATCCTGCCTCCCCCGTCACCTTCCACGTTCCGCGGCGGGGAATGTCGATGCCCCACTCCCGCGTGACCGTGGCGCGCGGGCGCGGGACCAAGAACGCTGTCGGCGTGACGGGGACGGGAGCCGTTGATTCCATGCCCGTTATTGTGTCAGCCTAGGCCGACACGAGTAGCGTGCGCACCCGCTCAATTTCCGAACGCATGTTCGAATGTGCCGCTGTGGCCAGAATTTCCCGGTACTCGACGGCTCGGAGCGCCAGTTCCGGAAGGTGCGCAATATGCGCCCAGCGGGAGACGACGTTGTCGTCGACGGAGCGGGTCAGGAGGCCGTCAACAAGCACGAGCGCGGCCGTATAGCCCGCAGGGCGGGGCTCGGCGGTGGGCACGATGTCAGTCAGCAGCGGCGGCAGCGACCCGGAGAAGGCGCAGCTGAAAAGGAAGTCCGCGTGCGCAACGCACGTCGGGCCGGGCACCTCGACGTCGCGCCAGGCCGCCCGATCGGCGTCCGCGAAACGGTCGGTGCGCTGGACCGTCGGCCCCGCCACCTCGCGCATCGCCTCCTCGTAGGACAGCGCCGCGGCGATCGCCTCGTCCACGCGGGACACCACCTCCCCCTCGGCGTACTCGCTCGCCTTGAAGCCACCGACAACGAATCGCCCGTCCGTCGCGCGGACCGGGCGGGCCACCCGCATGCCGTCGATGGCGAGCCGCTCGCGGACCTTCGCTGCCCACGCCGCCGTCGGCGCGGCGGTGGAGACAACAACGCGCCCGAAGCGCGCCCCGTTGTCCCAGACGGGGCCGGCGGGGACGACAGACGACGCAGGGGTGTCGTCCACCTGAAAAGCCGCGAGAACGTGCTTGGGTATGTCCACTTCGGATAAATCCACGGTGTGCGAGCCTACAAAACCGGGGGCCGAGGGTAGGGCCACGGGTTGGCGAGGCAGGTCTCAGGGCTGTCCGGGTAAACCTCCTCCGGATCGAGGGCAAACAGCTCGGCGTTGTTCGTGCTCAGCGTCTGCTGCATCATGACGGGCGCGAGCTCGCCGTCGGCCGGGCAGGGCTCGTGGTCGGCAAAGCCGATGGCGTGGCCGACCTCGTGGTTAATCAGGTACTGGCGGTAGCGCCCCAGGTCGCCCTCGAAGGGGCGCGCCCCCCGCACCCACCGGGACTCGTTGAGCACCACCGTGTCTTCGCCCGTAATCTTCGTGCGGCAGCTGACCTCCATCGTCAGATCCCCGCCGCACCGTTCGGCAGTGGTGCCCACGGAGGTCAGCTGGATGCGCAGGGACGGGTTGTCGGCCGCGCTTACCCGCTCGAATCGGAAGCGAGGGTCGTTGGTCCAGCCTCGGGGGTCGGCAAAGGTGGCGTCGATAAGCGTGGCGAAGGCGTCGTCACCGCCGTAGGTGGTGGTGTCCACCCCGTTTTCGATCTCGACGACGTAGCGCACCACCAGCTCCTCGCCCTGACCGACGGCGGCGCCCGGCGCGCCCACCTCGCGGTAGGTCCCGTCGCCCTGCTCGGTGAACGGCCCACCCGGAGGAAGCTCGTCGATGGCGGGGTCGGATTCCGGAAGGTCAATCATGGTCCGCTCCGCTTGCCCCTCGTGGCTGTGCCCGTGCGCGTCCTGCTCCTGCGTTGCCGCGGGAGGCGCGGCGACCGCGCTATCCCCGGGGTTTTGCACCATGTTGACGAGCACGAGGACCGTCACCACGGCGAGCACCGGGATGGCGTAGGCGCGCCAGCCGTACTCCCGAGCGAAGCGCACGAGGAAAGGCTCGCTCTGGCCGGATTCGGGCACGTGGCGTGGGGTCATGGGGACCTAATCTAGCCGGGCGCTAGGAGGCGAAGCCAACCGTGTGCGAGGTGGCGTTGCCGACCTCCACGTACGAGATGCGCTCGGTGCGGATAATGAAGCTCCGGCCGCGGTCGTCCGTGAGGGTGAGGGTGGGTTCCCCGCCTTCGATGGCGCGGGTGATGCGGCTCAGGAGGTCTTCCTGGTCGCCCGTGGTCGTAATCACAAGCTCGCGGGGGCTTTCGGCGAGGCCAATCTTGATGTCCATAGGTGCGAAATCACTGTCCTTCTGCTTATGCCCTGAACGGATCAGGATCTGATCTGGGTCTGATCTGGGCGCGTGTAAAACCGCTTTTCACCGCGGTGTGCCCATTGTAACGACCTCCCGATAGGATACCTGGTGTGCCCTACCCAGCCGATCGTCCAACACCCCCCGGCCCCGAGGCCACCTTCGCGCTGCTCGGCGTTGCCGCCGAGATTGTCGACGCCCTCGCCGCTCGCGGCATCACGGCCCCTTTTTCCATCCAAGAGCTGGCGATCCCCCTCGCCCTCGAGGGCCGAGACCTGATCGGCCAGGCCCGCACCGGCATGGGCAAGACGTACGCCTTCGGGGTGCCGCTCATCGACCGCGTCTTCGACGACGCTGGCATCGCCGAGCTCGACGGCACCCCCCGCGCGCTCGTGATCGTGCCCACCCGCGAGCTCGCGGCCCAGGTCACCGAGGACCTCGCCGCGGCAGCGGAAGGCACGCCGGTGCGCGTGACGACGATTTACGGCGGGCGCCCCTACGAGGAGCAGATCGCCTCCCTGCGCGCGGGGGTCGACGTGGTGGTGGGAACACCCGGCCGTCTGATCGACCTCGCCGAGCGCGGCGACCTCGTGCTAGACAGCGTCGCCATCCTCGTACTTGACGAGGCCGACGAGATGCTCGATATGGGCTTTTTGCCCGACATCGACACGCTGTGGTCCTCGCTGAGCTCGCCCCTCCAGGCGATGCTGTTTTCGGCGACGATGCCGGGGCAGATCCTTGCCCTCGCGCGCTCACTAATGAACCGCCCCGTGCACATCCGCGCCGAGTCGGGCGACGCCGCGCCCACCCACACCACGACCCGCCAGGTGGTCTTCTACTCGCACCGCATGGATAAGCCCGAGGTCACCGCCCGCATTTTGCAGGCGGCAGGGCGCGGCAGGACCATCGTCTTTGCCCGCACGAAGCGCACCGCCGCGGACGTCGCCGCGGACCTTGCCTCCCGCGGCTTCCCTGTCGGTGCTGTGCACGGCGACATGAACCAGGAGGCCCGGGAACGCTCGCTCGCGGCGTTTCGCAGCGGCGAGGCCGAGATCCTCGTGGCCACCGACGTCGCGGCCCGCGGCATCGACGTCGACGACGTGACCCACGTGATCAACTACCAGACCCCCGACGACCCGATGACGTACGTCCACCGCATCGGCCGCACCGGCCGGGCGCACAACTCGGGCATCGCGGTCACCCTCGTCGGGTTCGACGAGGCCCGCAAGTGGGAGGCCATCGACAGCGAGCTCGGCCTGAACATGGGCGAGCTGCCCTCGTGGTTTTCCACCTCGCCCGAGCTTTTCGAGGCCCTCGACATCCCCGCCGACGCCGGCCCCTCCGTCGGCCCCGCCCGGCAGGTTCCACAATCACAGGTGCCTAAGTCACAGGTGCCGAAGTCTCAGGCGCCGAAGGATCGCAGGGCCCAGCCCGGCCCCGCCGCCCAGCAGAACGGCGCCCCCCGCTCCCGCAGGCGGCGCCGCCGATGAACACGCCGCTTCGCCGCACCCGGGCCGACCTCGTCGCCACCGGCGCCATCGCCGCGCTCAGCGCCGTGGCCGTCGCCGCCGCGGTGGTCACGGCCCCGATCCGCGACGCCGACCTCGCCCCGGCGGCCCAGGAACTCACCAGCCCGGGCGAGCTCTCTTCCGTCCCGGCCACACTGACCGAGAGCTTCCGGCGTGTCGACGACTCCCCCAACGCCCGCCCGCTCGTCGCTGAGGGGCTCATCATCACCCACGCGGACGCCACCCTGACCGCGACGACGCCCGAGGGCGAGACCGCCTGGACGTACACGCGCGACGCCGAACTGTGCTCGCTCGCCGAGGCGTGGGGAAAAGTCGTCGCCACCTACCGGGGCCCGGCCGGCTGCGGCGACGTTGTCGCCATCGCCGCGTTGACCGGCCAGTACGCGGGCACGCGCTCCGCGCCCGCCCCCGACCACGTGAGCGGGATCTCCTCTAACGACAGGGTAGGGTACACGTCGCCTTCCCGGACCGAGCTGTGGCGCTCGGACCTCGTGCGCACCGTCGAGTACGGCGCCGTCGAGGCGCCGCAGGAATCGGGCATGCAGCCGCACCAGTGCACCCAGACCTCGGCGTTGACCCGCACCGAATTCCTCGCGGTCACCGAAGAATGCGGGGACGGCACCTACCTGCGGCTGCAGGCAGCGACGCCCGAGGACGCCCGCGCGCCGGAGATCGCCGCGGACGTCACCCTGCCGGCCGGCTCCTACCTCGTCGCCGTGGGGCAGCACTCCGCCGCGGTCTACGACCCGACCACGTCCCGGGTGACCAGCTACAACGACGCCGGCGAACAGCTGTGGTCCGGCCCCGCCCCTGTCCTCGCCGACAACGAGGGGCCGTTGCGCGAGGACGCCACCGGGGATCTGCCCCACCACATGACCTACTCCGACGGCACGCAGCTGCTCTTCTTCGACCCCGCCGACCTCCGGTTGAGCGGCACCTTCGACGGCGCGCTTGGCACCGGCGTGGCCGCCGGGGATCGCCTCCTTGTGGCCACGGACGGAGGCATCGCCGTGGTCGACTGGGACTCCGCGACGGCCGAACGCATCATTCCCGTCGATCGCGCAGAGTTCACCGGCCCCGTCTCGGTTGCCTCGGCGGGCGCTGGGGTCGTCGAAAAGCGGGGCTCGGAGGTCGTCTACCTCGCCGCGAACTAACGCCCGCCAGTGCCAGTGCCTGTCTTGTCCGCGTAGACCCGCCGGAGGTGCTCCCCCGAGGCCGGGTGGAACACGCCGATGATGGCGAGCAACGCGGACAGAAGCGTCGCTAGGCCGAGCGCCCACGCGCCGCCGCTGAACATGTAGAAGGCGACGCCGACGAGGATGGCCTCCAGAAGCACGATCGCGCCGGTACCGGAAGTGGTGCCCCGGATCAGGCGCACCGCGCACCAGGCGACGAAGCCGAAGATGAGAATGATGAACACCGCGGTGCCGATGCCGACGTACTCCGCGGCGGCGGACTCGGAGGTCAGGCTGTCGTCGCTTGTTCCGCTCAGGTTGGCCACGACGAGCCAGATCGCGTAGCCGTACGCCACGACGCACTGCAGCAGCACCACTACCGAGCCGAAGCGCAGGGGCGCGGGCACCGCGCGGGCGCCTTGTCGCGGGGGCGGGTTGTCCGGAAAGTCCGCGTTGGTGTTTGTCTTCTCACTCACGGCGTTAGTGTATCGCTCCGGCACCCGTACCCGCGGGTCGTGCCACCGCTGCCCGGCTCAGCACGGGCGCGGCGCTCGCCGCGACAGCAGACCCCGGACAGCGGGCCCCGAACAGTGGTCCCGGGCAAGGTAAACACCGGGCGACGCGGGCACTGGCTGCACCCCTCACACGGCGGGGGCGCCTTTGGGGCGATTTGCCATGGAGGCCGCGGTCGTATTTGACAGCAAAAGTTCATCTCCGCTGACAGAGGGCATTTTGTCGCTGGCAACCGCCTGCACTCGACGTCCACCACCCCGCCGTGCCCCGACTTCCACGCGTCCCACTCGTATGATATGCGTCACTTTTTGGCGTTTACCTCTAGCGCGCTCGCCGTTCACGTGCCATCATTCTCGGGTAGCAAAAACAAAGACCTGGTTGCCCAGGTCTGAACACTCGGCCGATGCCGGGTGAACTCCAGGAAAACGAACGTCGGCCCCCGAACCCGGGAGTGCTCGCGAAAACCTGGACGCGCCGCCCGCACTTCATCACGACACACCATCGGGATTGGTGTGCAGCACGCGCGAAAGCGACTCGACCACACAGACAAAGGAGATTTCACCATGGATTGGCGCCACGAAGCAATGTGCCGCGACGAAGACCCCGAGCTTTTCTTCCCCGTTGGTAACTCCGGCCCAGCCCTCGCGCAAATCGCGCAGGCCAAGCTGGTGTGCAACCGCTGCCCCGTCACCTCCCAGTGCCTCAAGTGGGCCCTAGAGACCGGCCAGGACGCCGGCGTGTGGGGTGGCCTCTCCGAGGAAGAGCGCCGCGCCCTCAAGCGCCGCAACAAGCAGCGCGCCCGCCAGCGCCTCAGCGCCTAAGGCACGCCCCCGATTTCCTGGCCCGTGGACGGGAGCTATAAAGTAAAATTCCTGTTCACCGTCAACCGGCTCACCAGCGCACAGGGGACTGTGCACTGTGCCACAACGTAAGGAGGCCCCCGATGAGCAAGCGTGGTCGCAAGCGCAAGGATCGCCGCAAGAAGAGCGCTAACCGCGGTAAGCGCCCCAACGCGTAAGCGCGTCGCCGCAGAAGCACGACACCCCTGCCTAGGCCGCACGGCCCGGCAGGGGTGTTTTCTTCCGAAGAGGAGCTAGGGCTGGATCCGGTAGCGGGTGACAGAGACCGTAGTCGTGGTCAGCGACGTGATGATGCGCTGGCGCAGCTGCTCCGGGGCGTGCACCTGGCCGCAGCACTCGCGCACGAGCCCGCGCACCTCCAATTCGGCGGTCAGGTGGCCCCAGCACTCCGGACACGCGCTGAGCGCGTGGCGGATCTCGTTGGCCCGGGCGGCGGTGGGGTTGCCGTCGAGAAGCTCGAGCAAAAGCTCCCTCGCCTCGTGACAGCTCGGGTTCTGCTGGTCTCCTGCACCCATTAGTTCCCACTCCTTGGATCTGTGCTGCCGTCGGGCTCGAGCCCAATCCCTTGTTCGTTGGCCACGTCTTTCAACATCCCGCGGAGCTGTTTTCTTCCCCGGTGCAGCCGCGACATGACGGTCCCGAGCGGAATGTCCATCACCTCGGCGATCTCTTTGTAGGCCAGCCCCTCGACGTCCGCGTAGTACACCACCATGCGGTAGTCCTCGTTGAGCTCGTTGAGCGCTTGCGAAATCCGCGTGTTGGGCATGGATTTCAGCGCCTCCACCTCGGCGGATTCGAGGCCCATCGAGTCGTGGGAGCTGGAGGTATAGAGCTGGTGGTCCGTGATGTCGTCGGCGGACGTCTCCACAGGTCGGCGCTGTTTCTTGCGGTACGTGTTGATGTACGTGTTCGTCATGATGCGGTACAACCACGCCTTCAGGTTCGTGCCTGGCGTGAAGCTGCCGAAGGCGTTGAACGCCTTGAGGTAGGTCTCCTGGACGAGGTCCTCCGCGTCCTGGGGGTTGCGCGTCATCCGCAGCGCGCCCCCGTAGAGCTGGTCCAGGAGCGGCATCGCCTCGTGGGTGAAGCGCTCACGCAGGTCAGCATCAGCAGGGTCGGCCATGCCGGCCATTGTAGGCCACCGGCAGTCGCAGCGCCCACACCCTCTGCCATGATGCTGCCATGATGAGGGGCCACACGAGCACCGAGAAGGTTTGGCCCGCACAACCCGCGCCCTCGAGGCACTCGGCGACACCCCGCACGAGGTGCTCGAGTGCGCCCCTAGCCGCGACAACGTCGGGCAGCACTCCGCAGCGCAGCTTCGGCTCGACCTGGACGAGGTGGCAAAGACACTGGTCGTCGAGGGGACCGACGGCTCTCTAGCGCTGTGCTGCGCTGCGCTGCGTTCCCGTTTCACGCCAGCTGAGCCTCAAGCGCGCCGCGCAGGCGCTCGGCTGGAAGCGCGCCGAGCGGGCCACGGGCTACGGCGTCGGGGGCATCTCGCCGTTGGGCACGCGCCCCCGCCGCCCTCGCGTATCGACGCCCCACTCGCCGCCCTGGCCACCCTCACCGTCTCCGCCGGACAGCGCGGCCTGTCGGTGCGCCGTGCCCCGCCGCACTCGCCGAGCTGACGGGCGCTCAGTTCGCCGACATCAGCTCCGGGTAGTCGTTGCGCACGTTGCCCACCTCGGGCGCGGCCTCCTGCGCCCGCAGCCGACCTGCCGCCCGCGAGGGGTGCACGAGCTCGAGCGCCTCCTCCGGGGTGCCGCTTACCCACTGCTGCACCTCCGCGGGCTCGAGGAACAGCGGCAGGCGATGGTGCAGCCACGCCGTCTCTTCGGGCGCGTCCGTGGTGACCATCGTGGTGGAGAGCCGCTCGCCGCCCGTGTCCCACAGCGCCGCCGCGAACAGGAGGCCATCCTCCGGGGCTACGTAGTAGGGCTGCTTCGCTCCGCCCTCGTGTTTCCACTCGTAGTAGCCGTCGAGGACCATCAGGCCCCTCTGGCGTCGAAAAGCCGCGCGGAAGGAGGGCTTCTCCGCGACTGTCTCTCCGCGCGCGTTGAACAGCGGCGGGCCCGAATCGTCCTTCTTCCAGCCGGGCAGGAGCCCCCACCGGGCGGCGTCGAGTCGGCTGCCCTCCTCCGCGAAGCGGACGAGCGGCACCTGCTGGGTAGGGGCGATGTTGTAGCGCGCGGGCGGCGTCCCGTCGGGGGCGTGCACGGGGCCTGCGCCGGGCACCTCACCGATGGCATCGATGAGGTCTTGGCCCGAGGTAAAGAGGACAAAGCGACCGCACATGCCTCCATTATGATTGTCCGCATGACTGATTTGTGGCCCGCGCCGTTCGCCCCCGCGCCCGTGACGCACACCCAGCCCGTGCCGGGGTCGAAATCCATGACCAACCGCGCCTTCGTCCTCGCCGCGCTCGCGGACGGCCCGTCGCGCGTCGTTGGCGCCCTGCGCTCGCGGGACACAGATCTCATGCGCGCAGCCCTCGAGGCACTCGGCGCGGGCTTTTCCGACGAGGCCGACGGCGCGATCCGCGTCACCCCCGCCCCGCTGCACGGCGCGGAGGTCGACTGCGGCCTCGCCGGCACCGTCATGCGGTTTGTCCCCCCGGTCGCCGCGCTCGCCGAGGGCACGGTGCTTTTCGACGGCGACGAGCAGGCGCGCGCCCGGCCCATGAACACCATCCTCGACGCCCTGCGCGACCTCGGCGTCGAGGTCACCGGCGACACGCTGCCGTTTCGCGTCTCGGGCCGCGGCCGCGTGCCGGGCGGCGCCGTCAGCATCGACGCGTCCGGCTCCTCCCAGTTCGTCTCCGGCCTCCTGCTCGCCGGCCCCCGCTTCGATAGCGGGCTGACCGTGCGCCACACCGGCGCCACCTTGCCCTCGGCGCCCCACATCGAGATGACCGTGGCGATGCTCGAGCACGCGGGCGTCACGGTCCGCGCCGCGGAGAACTCCTGGTCCGTCGACTCGCAGCCGATTGGCGGGCGCACCTGGATCATCGAGCCCGACCTCTCCAACGCTGCCGCCTTCCTCGCCGCCGCGGCCGTCACCGGCGGAGTGGTGCGCGTGCCCAACTGGCCGGCCGCGACCACCCAGCCCGGTGACGCCGTGCGCCGCATCCTCGAGCGGATGGGCTGCGAGGTGGAGCTTCACGCCGCGGGCGCCACGCACGTCCTCGAGGTGCGCGGCCCCCAGCGCGGCACGTTGCGCGGCATCCGCGTCGACATGGGTGACATCGGTGAGCTCACCCCCACGATCGCCGCCGTGGCCACCCAGGCCTCCAGCCCCTCCGAGCTGACCGGCATCGCCCACCTGCGCGGGCACGAGACCGACCGCCTCAAGGCGCTGACCGACGAGATCAACAAGCTCGGCGGGCGCTGCGAGGAGCGCGCCGACGGCCTGCGGATCCACCCCACCCCCCTGCGCGGCGGCACGTGGCTGTCCTACGCCGACCACCGCATGGCCACCGCCGGCGCGATCATCGGCCTGACCACCCACGGCGTGCGCGTGGACAACGTGGCCACCACGGCGAAGACGCTGCCCGGCTTCGCGGACATGTGGACCGACATGGTGGGGGTGTAGGGCGCGTGGCACGGCGGCTGGCCGACTACGACGAGTCCGACGTCCGGGTCCGGCCCGGGAAAGGATCGCGCCCGCGCACCAAGGACAGGCCCCGCCACGCGGACGCCGTCTCAGGGATGGTCATTACCAAGGACCGCGGCCGCTGGGGCGTCGTCCTCACCGACACGGGCACCGTGGTGCAGTGCATGCGCGCCCGCGAACTCAAGCGCGTCTCCGTGGAGGTCGGCGACCGCGTCGGCGTCGTGGGCGACACCTCCGGCGCGGAGGGCAGCCTCGCGCGCATCGTCAAACGCGAGGAGCGCTCCTCCGTGCTGCGCCGCACGGCCGACGACACGGACCCCTACGAGCGCATCATCGTCGCCAACGCCGAGCTCCTGCTCATCGTCGTCGCGGTCGCCGACCCGCCGCCGCGCACCGGATTCGTCGAGCGCGCCCTCATCGCCGCCTTCGTCGGCGGCGTGACCCCGGTGGTATGCCTGACCAAGTCCGACCTCGCCGACCCGGCCGTCTTCCGCGCCGAGCTCGAAGACCTCGACGTCGAGGTCTTCGAGGTGGGCATCGACGACCCCATCGACGACCTTCACGAGCTCATCCGGGGCAGGCTCTCGGCGCTCATCGGACATTCGGGAGTGGGCAAGTCCACCCTGGTCAACCGAGTCGTCCCCGACGCCGACAGGGAGACCGGGGAGGTGTCCGGGGTGGGTAAGGGCCGGCATACCTCCACCCAGTCGGTCGCCCTCGAGGTGCCCGGCGGCGGCTGGATCATCGACACCCCCGGCATCCGCTCCTTCGGCCTCGCCCACGTCTCGCCCGAGGAGGTCGTCCGCGTCTTCCCCGACCTCGACGCCGCCGCCGAGAACTGCCCGCGGGGGTGCACGCACCTCGGCCCGCCGGCCGACCCGGAGTGCGCCTGGGACGCGCTCGACCCCGATAGCGTGACCCGGCGTCGAGCGCTCGCCGTGCGCCGGATGCTCGAGGCGCTGCGCTCGAACAACGAGTGGGACTTAAAGCAACTCGACGAGGAACGCTAGCTCGCTCGGGTCGTAGAAGGCCATGTAGTTGTCCAGAGCGTCGCCGACGGCGAGCTCCGCGTCTTCGTCGCCGAGCTCCGCGGCGTCGATATTCTCGATGGCCGTGCGCGTCGCCGCTTCCGACTCCTTGATGTCAACGTGAATCGCCGCGACTTGCTCAAACTCCACGGGGCCGCCCAGTTTCACCACGGATTCACCCATGTCCGGCGCCCCCGTCACCGCATCGACGTCCGCGGACACCACGACGCGGCGGTGCGGGAACTCCTCCTCGTCCCCAACGGTGAGCAGGCGAATCGAGGTGCGGGCGGCCTCGTCGAAGGCGACCTCCTCGAGCTCCTCCTGCGACCCAGAGGCGTAGAACTCCACCAGCTGCGGGGTCACCGCGAAAGCCCAGCCGTTGCGGGCGTGCAGGACGCCCTCTTCCGACAGCGTCTTCAGCATCCCGAAGGTCGCCGGCACATATACGCGCACCTAGAACTCCCCCGGGATCTCGAACAGGGACTGGATCTCGACCGCGGTGCGCTCGAAGGCGGTGTGGAGGATGCCAATCATCCCGTGCTCGACGGCGGCTCGGACGTTCATGATGTCGTCGTCGATAAGCACGCAGTCAACGAGTGGGATGTCGATGGCGTTGGCGGCCGCCTGGAAGGCTGCGCGATCGGGTTTTTCGAACCCGATCTCGCCGGACAACACAACGGCGTCGACGACGCCGCGGAACTCCCACTCGCGGATCGCGTCCGCTGTCGGGCCTTCGGCGCCCTCGTTGGAGAGGATGGCAGTGGCGACGCCCTTGCCCTTGACCGCCGCAATCAGCGAGGTCCAGCGATTCTGCTCCTCCGCGTCGAGGTCAAGCACCCCGGCGTAGTCAATGATGAGTCCCTGCATTCGCTACAAACCGTCTCTTTCTTGCCTACTAAAGTGTGCGGCCGTCGTGCCCCTGCGGCCAGCGCGAGTGCCATAATACTACTCACCCCGCACCGCGTCTGCCCTCCCAGCCGCGCCTGGTCAGGCGCGCGACCGACGAGGAGGAAGCATGTATTACCCAGTCCCCGGCCACCAGCACATCAAGGTTGTAGTGCAACCCCCCGCGCGCCCCCGCCCGCCGGCACCGCGAGCGGTCACGCGCGGAACGGACCGCCCGTCGCCGCTGGTGGCGATCGCCCTCGACGCCGCCTTCGGCGTGCGCGAGGCCTCCTCGCTCGCTCACGCCCAGTACGCGGCACGAGTGCGCGGGCACATTAATGCGCGCCGCCGCGCGAACGCGCCCGCCGGCCCGGTACGCATCCTCACCTGCCACGCCCGCGAGGGCGGCGAGTTCTTTGGCACGGTACATGCCGGCGGGCGCCGCTACGCCTACGTCGCCCGCATCGAGGGCGGCACACTCGTCTCCTTCAAGGTCCTCTGAGCGCCCGCTGAGCAGGAACCTACGCCGACGTCGTACCCCCCTGCTCGGCGGGCTGTGCCTCGAACTGGCGACGCATGAGGAAGAGCTGGCGCACCGTCTCCTCCTGGATCGCCTCGTTCATCGCGTTAAACATGTCGCCGCCCTCCTTCTGGTACTCGACCAACGGGTCGCGCTGCGCCATCGCGCGCAGGCCGATGCCCTCCTTCAGGTAGTCCATCTCGTAGAGGTGCTCGCGCCACTTCGTGTCAATGATCGGAAGGATGACCATCCGTTCCAGGTTGCGCATCTGCGCCTCTCCGCCGATCTCAGCGACGTTGGCCTCGAGCGCGTCGTACTGCTTCTGGGCGTCGGCGACGAGCGCGCTGCGCAGCTGGGAGGCGGAGATTTCACCGGGGCGGCCGTACTCGCTGCCCTCAACAAGCTCCTCGGCGGTGATGGAGGGGCCGTAAAGCGAGTCGAGCGCGGACCACAGCTCGCCGAGGTCCCAGTCCTCCACGTAGCCTTCGCGGGTCGCCCCGTCGACGTAGGCGCCAACGGTGTCGCCAATCATGCGGCGGACCTGGTCCTTGATGTCCTTGGAGTCGAGGATCTCGCGGCGCTCGCGGTAGACCACCTTGCGCTGCTCGTTGAGCACCTCGTCATACTTGAGCACGTTCTTGCGCATCTCAAAGTTCTGGTTCTCCACGCGCGCCTGGGCGCCCTTGATGGCGTTGGAAACCATCTTCGCCTCGATCGGGACGTCGTCAGGCACGTTGAGGCGATTCATCATGTTCTCGAGAGACTGACCCACGAAGCGCACCATGAGCTCGTCGCGGATGGAGAGGTAGAAGCGGGTCTCGCCCGGGTCTCCCTGGCGGCCGGAGCGGCCGCGCAGCTGGTTGTCGATGCGGCGGGACTCGTGGCGCTCGGTGCCGATGACATACAGGCCCCCACTCGCCCGGACCTGGTCGCCGAGCTGCTTCGAGCGCTCCTTCGCCTGCGGGAGCTTCTCGTTCCACGCCTCCTGGTAGCGCTCCTCATCCTCGAAGGGGTCGAGGCCCTGCTCTTGAAGCTGGGCGTCGAGAAGCACCTCGGGGTTCCCACCGAGCACGATGTCGGTGCCTCGGCCCGCCATGTTCGTCGACACCGTGACCTTGCCGGGCAGGCCCGCCTCGGCGATGATACGGCCCTCCTCCTCGTGGTGCTTCGCGTTGAGCACGTTGTGCTTGACACCCTTGCGGGTGAGAAGCTGCGACAGGTACTCGGAACGCTCGACCGAGGTCGTGCCCACCAGCACCGGCTGGCCCTTGGCCACGTGCTCCGCGATATCCTCGGCGACCGCCGCGAACTTCGCCTCCTGGGTCTTGTACACCAAGTCGTCGCGGTCGACGCGCTGGTTGGTCTTGTTCGGCGGGATGGCCACCACGTCGAGCCCGTAGATCTGGTGCAGCTCCGCCGCCTCGGTCTCGGCCGTACCGGTCATGCCGGCGAGCTTGTCGTAGAGACGGAAGTAGTTTTGCAGGGTGACCGTCGCCAGCGTCTGGTTTTCGTTTTTGATCTCGACGTTTTCCTTCGCCTCGATCGCCTGGTGCATACCCTCGTTGTAGCGGCGTCCCGCGAGGACACGCCCCGTGAAGCCGTCGACAATGAGCACCTCGCCCTGCCGGATGATGTAATCCTTGTCGCGCTCGAACAGCTCCTTCGCCTTGAGTGCGTTGTTCAGGTAGCTGACCAGCTGGGAGTGCTCCGGGGCGTAGAGGTTATCGATGCCGAGCTGGTCCTCGACGAACTCGACGCCTTCCTCGCTCACGCCGATGGTGCGCTTGCGGCGGTCCACCTCGTAGTGGATGCCCTCGCGCATCCGAGGTGCAAGCTGCGCGAACACGGTGTAAAACTGGCTCGATCCGTCCACCGGGCCCGAGATGATCAGGGGGGTGCGGGCTTCGTCGATAAGAATCGAGTCCACCTCGTCGACGATGGCGAAGTTGTGGCCACGCTGCACCATGTCCGCCGTCGAACGCGTCATGTTGTCGCGCAGGTAGTCGAAGCCCAGCTCGTTGTTGGTGCCGTAGGTAATGTCAGCGGCGTAGGCCTCCCTGCGCTCCTGCGGGCGCATCTCGGAAAGAATGACGCCGACCTCGAGCCCCAAGAAATGGTGGACGCGGCCCATCATTTCCGAGTCGCGCTTGGCCAGGTAGTCGTTGACCGTCACGATGTGCACGCCCTTGCCTTCAAGGCCGTTGAGGTAGGCGGGCAGGACGGAGGTCAGGGTCTTGCCCTCACCGGTCTTCATCTCGGCGACGGACCCGAAGTGCAGGGCGGCGCCACCCATAACCTGCACCTTGTAGTGCTTCTGCCCGAGAACGCGCCACGACGCCTCCCGGGCGGTAGCGAACGCGTCGAGGAGGATGTCGTCGAGCGACGCGCCACCGGCAAGCTTGTCCCGGAACTCCACGGTCTTGGCCTTAAGCTCCGCGTCGGTGAGCGCGGCGTACTCCTCCTCGAGGTCCATGACCTGGTCGGCGATCTTGCTCAGGCGCTTGACGGTGCGGCCTTCGCCGGCACGCAGCAGCGTTGACAGTCCAAACACGTGCGTTTCGTCCTTCGTTCGGGGTTGCTTTCGAGTTAGTTTCCGAGTTTTCCGAGGCGTGACCCCCGGGCCAGCCCGCGGCGGCGGACTCGTACCAACCCGCTATTGTACGCACGCCTCTGACACCCAGCCCCGCAAGTACTGTCAGAAGCCTACGAAAACCCGCCCCGCGCTCTCCGAAGGAGGCGGCGGGGCGGGCTGCAGACCGTGGCTACGAGCGGGCGCTACTCGTGAGCGAGCGCGATCAAGCCGTAGTCGTACGCGTGGCGCCGGTAGACCACGGAGGGGCGGGAGGTCTCCTTGTCGATGAACAGGAAGAAGTCGTGGCCCACAAGCTCCATCTCCGACAGGGCGTCATCGACGCTCATCGGCGTGGCGGGGTGTTCCTTGCGGCGCACGATCTGGCCGGGCTGGAAGTCATCGACGAGGTGGTCGTACGGGTCCGCGCTCGCGTCCTCCGCCGCCGCGCGCGCCTCGCGGGCCTCGGCCTCGAGCTGCGCCGCGATCTCCCCGGTGGACTTCGGCGCGCGGTGCCCCGAGCGGGAGATCTCGCGGCGCACCTTCACCTTGCGCAGGGAGCGCTCCAGCTTGCCGACGGCCGACTCCAGCGCAGCGTAGAAGCTATCCTCCTTCGCCTCCGCGCGGGCGAGGTGACCTTTGCCCGTCGCAGTGATCTGGATGCGCTGCGCGTGTGCTTCGCGGCGGGGGTTCGGCTCGTGCTGCAGTTCGACGTGGAAGAAGGTCAGGGTCGGATCGAGCTTTTCAATTTTGGCCAGCTTCGCGTTGACGCGATCCTGGAAGTGCTCAGGGACCTCAACGTTGCGGCCAGTGATGGTCACCTGGGCCTCGGGGCTCAGGACTTCGTTGCTGCCTGCAGATGTCATCTGCTTCCTCCCTGGGGTTGTCGGAACGGGAACACCCCCAGTATACAAGTGGTCATAACCAATTGGGCCGAGAATTCGGTGTGAAAACCCTCTGTACCGCGCCGTCTCGTACCGCCTCACGCCGTCTCACGCTGCGCAGAACACAAGGCACGCCACGACATCCCCGCCCAGCGCACACAGCTTCTCGACGCTCGCCTGCAGCGTCGCCCCCGTCGTCACCACGTCGTCGACCAGCACGAGCGCCCCGGCGGGAGCCGCGACGGCGCGCACCCGCCCGGACAGGTTGGCGCGCCGCTGCTGCGCCCCCAACCCCGCCTGGTCCGCGACCCCTTCCCCGAGTGAGAGCACGGGCCACGTGTCTCGCCCGGAGGCCCGGCACAGCGCCTCCACCGGGTCTCCCCCGCGCGCCCGCGCCGATCGCGCCCGGGTGGGGGCCGGCACGAGCCCCACGCGCTGCGGGATCTCCCCGCGGGCGGCGAGGGTGTCAAGCCCCGCCGCCAGCACCGCCCCGGCGTGGCGGCGAACCGCGAGGTTGGCGCGCTCCTTCATTGCCAAGACGATCCCGCGGTGCGCCCCCGCGTAGGTGCCAAAGGCGAACACGGGCACGTGCGGAAACGTCGGCGGGCTGACCCTCTGCGGCGCGGCGCTCAACGCCGCGCGACAGCGGGCGCATACGTGCTCGCCCGCCGCGCCGCACCCGGCGCAACGCCGGGGCAACAGAAGCTCCAGCATGCGGCGCCCCCTTACCTAGCCAC
Source organism: Corynebacterium timonense (assembly GCF_900105305.1). Taxonomy (NCBI): domain Bacteria; kingdom Bacillati; phylum Actinomycetota; class Actinomycetes; order Mycobacteriales; family Corynebacteriaceae; genus Corynebacterium; species Corynebacterium timonense. Next base: position 1,609,901 of record NZ_LT629765.1, read on the forward strand.
GATGGCCAGGGAGCGCACGCCCTGCAAGCCCGGCACCTCGCGCCAGTTCGGGCTATCCGGTGTACCCGTGGCCGGCAGCTGCAGCGTGCCGTTCGCGTCCGTGGCGTAGTACATCGCGCCGGAGGAGGCGACAGCGACCACCGGGGCGGTGAGGTTGCCGCTGGAGAGCACCGTCGTCGAGGAGCCGTCCTGCTCCACCCGCACGACCGGGGCGCTGGAGGAACTGGTGCCCACCAGCAGGGAGCCGTCCACGTTCCAGTCCGCGGCGATGACGCTGCCACCCAGGTCGGGGGCGTACTCTAGGAGGTTGACCAACCGCCGCACTCCGGAGCCGTCGGAGGCAATCACACCGGTGTAGAGGTGGCCGTCGATGACGAGGACCGCCCTGGCCCCCGTCTGCGACAGGCGTAGCACCGAGATGTTTCCCTCTACCCCGTCCGGCATCTCCACCTGGACCTCGCTGGTGGATATTTCGCCCGTGGCCGCGGAGCGCACCACGCGCAGAACGCGCCGCCCGTCCGCGACGACCCAGATGGCCTCGCTGCCCATCTCGAAGGTGGGGCGTGTGAAGTTCCCGGCGCGCTCTACCTCGGCGGGCGCCTCCGGCAGCTTCCCCAACCCGAGGCGCTGGTTTCCCTCCGGGCCGGAGACGACCGCGACATCGCCGTCGCGCTCGACGTCCGCAGAGACGATCTCCCCGCTGTGTCCGAGCGGGCCCTCCACGGACTCCGCCTGGCCGCCGCTGAGCGAGAAGAGGCTGCCGTTGAACAGGGCGAAAACGCTTTGCTCCCCGGCCGCGTCGCGCGCGGGGTGGACGTCGGCGAAATCGTCGGTTGTAAAGCTGTCGATGCCCGGGATGAGCGGATCGCCGTCCGCCATGATCTTGATCGTTCCCGTTGTGCCAGCCTGCGCGAGGACCCACACGACCTGCGCGGCAAAGCGCAGCCGGTCGACCTCGCTGACGGCGCCGAAGCCGGTGAAGTTGTACGCACCGTTTTCAAAGCCGGCGTAGCCCGCCTCCGCGGGAAGTGTGAAGCGCACTGCCGGTTGGAGGCGCTCAGCGGGGCCGTCGATAAGCAAGTTGAGCAACACCGAGCTGAGCGAGTCCCACTCGGCGAAGATCCACCTCCGGTCCGGGACGAGCACGGCGGCGTCGGGGTCGTAAAAGTAGAGGTTGTGGGGCTGGTACTTGTTGCGCAGCTCCGTGCGCTCGATGACGACGCCGCTGGGCAGGGAGGAGATGCGCCACTCGCCATCGACCTGCTCCAGCTCGATCGTCGCGTCGTAGAGCGCGCGGGCGGGGGTGAACACCCCGCCGGCCGTGACCTCGCCAATGACGTTGCCTTGGACGCTGAAACTGCGCGTGCCGGGGGCGCTGCCCGCCACGGTGGTGATGTTGAGGCGGTCGACGACGAGGATGTCCCCCGTCGGCTGCCACGCCTCGCGCGTGCCCTGCCGGAGGAAGCTGCGGGCCGCCTCGTAGTTCGCGGTGGGCACGGCCAGCGCCGCGAAAAAATCGCGCAGGAGCAGGTCGGGGTCGCTGCCGGGCTGCGGCGCGATCGCCGGCGCTTGCTCCATTTCGGGTTGATACGCGCGCAGCACGTGTGGCTCCGTGTTCGACGGCAACGTGGCGCACGAGCCAAGGCAGGTTGCCACCGTCGCCACTGCCGCGACAGCCGCCAGCCTCTGGGTGCTCATCCCTACTCTCCCTTGCCCTTCGGTTCGTCTCCGTCTTCGCCGTCTCCCGGTGTTCCTGCCTGTGCCTCAGCCTGCACCGCCGGAGCCGCCAGCTCCACGGGCGCCCCGTCGAAGCCCTTTTCCGGGTCGCGAGGCAGGACCAGCCGGAACTGGGAGCCCACCCCCAGCGTGCCCGCCGCGTCGAGCGTGCCACGGTGCAACTGGGCGTCCTCGCGCGCGATGGCGAGCCCGAGGCCCGTGCCGCCGGAGTGGCGCTTGCGGGACTTATCCGCCCGCCAGAAGCGGTTGAACACCAGCTCCTCCTGCCCCGGCGCCAGGCCCACCCCGTGGTCCGTGACGGTGATCGCGACGGCCTCCTCGTTGGCGGCCATCCCCACCTGCACGGGGTTGCCCTCCGAGTGGTCGATGGCGTTGGCGAGCAGGTTGCGCACGATGCGCTCGATGCGGCGCGGGTCACCCTCGATGAGGACGGGCTCGTCCGGCAACGAGAACTCTACCTCCACGTCGAGCTCGTCGGCGAGGTGCTGCGTCTGCTCCCACGCGGAGCGCACGGGGGCCTGGGCGTCGAGCTTTGTCGTCGCCAAGTCCGCGACCCCGGCGTCGTGGCGCGAGATCTCCAACAGGTCGCCGAGGAGCTCCTCGAAGCGGTCGAGCTCGCGCGTCATCAGCTGGGAAGCGCGCCGCGTGTGACCCTCGAGCGAGTCCTCCTCCGCCGCGATCATGTCCGCGGCCATGCGCACCGTGGTCAGCGGGGTGCGCAGCTCGTGCGAGACGTCCGAGGTGAACTGCCGCTGCAGGTCGCCGTACTCCTCGAGCTGGTTGATCTGGCGCGAAATCTTGTCGGCCATGTTGTTGAAGGACATCGCGAGCACGGCCATCTCGTCCTCGCCGTCCACCGGCATCCTCTCGCGCAGATGCCCCGCCGCGAAGCGTTCCGCCGTCCGCGAGGCCGAGCGCACCGGCGAGACGATCTGTTGCGAGGCCAGCCAGGCGATGCCCACCAACAGCACCACGACGACGATGGAGGCTGTAGCGAGCAAGCCCTGCATGAGCGCGAGCGTGGCGGCCTCGCTCTCCGTGTTCATCACGAGGTACAGCTGCAGGTCGGGAACCTCCGCACTCGTCGGGGTACCCACGATCAGCGCGTTGTACGTGCTGCCGTCCGGCCTGTCCGCCGAGGCAAACTGGTAGGCCACGTTGCCCTCCGAGACGAAGGACTGCAGGCGCTCGGGGATAACGAACCCCTCCGGGGACGACATGACGGGCCCGCCCGCTCCGCGGATGATCAGCACCGGCTCGTAGACCGTCAGCGCGTCCGCGTTCTGCTGGGAGCTTTGGGTCACGGCGGTCCGCGCCGAGTTCAGTCGCGTCTGCAGCGACGACGACGCGCCCGAGCCGTTGATCTGCTCCTCCACGACGGCGCGGGCCCGCTCGACCTCACCGCTGGCAAGGTCGATCTTGGTGGAGCTGATGCGCTGCGTCATCACCGAGGCCAAGGTGAGGCCAAGGACGAGCATCACGATTGTGGAGACGATAAGGACCGTCCCGACGAAGCGGACCTGCAGGGACGTACGCCACGACTCGGAAACGCCGTCCCGCAGCCGTCGCAGCTGGTTGACCTTCAGCGGCTACACCCCCGGCTTGCCCGTCTTGTAGCCCACGCCGCGCACCGTCAAGATGATCTCCGGGTTTTCCGGGTCTTTCTCAATCTTCGCGCGCAGCCGCTGGACGTGGACGTTCACCAGCCGCGTGTCCGAGGCGTTGCGGTAGCCCCACACCGTCTCCAACAGCTCCTCGCGCGTGTGCACCTGGTTCGGCTTCCGGGCCATCTCCAGCAACAGGTCAAACTCGAGCGGCGTGAGCGCAATCTCCTCGTCGCCGCGGGTCACCATGTGCTGCGGGACGTCGATGGTGAGGTCGCCGATCTCCAACACCTCCGCCGGGGCCTCGTCCGTGCGGCGCAGGCGCGCGCGGATGCGGGCGACCAGCTCCTTCGGCTTGAACGGCTTCGTGATGTAGTCGTCCGCGCCCGACTCCAGCCCGAGCACGACGTCGACGGTGTCGGTCTTCGCGGTGAGCATGACGATGGGGACGGCGGACTCGCGGCGGATCTCCTTGCAAATGTCCACGCCATTCATGCCGGGGAGCATGAGGTCGAGCAGCACGAGGTCGGGTTCGTAGTCGCGGAAGGCCCCCACCGCCGCCGCGCCGTCCATGATCGGATGCGCCTCGAAGCCCTCGGATTCCAGGACGATCGTGAGCATCTCGTTGATGGCGGGATCGTCATCGACCACCAGAATCTTCGGCGTCATCGCTGCTCCTTAATCACAAGTTCTCAACTGCCTGAATGATAGTGGGCGCGTGCGCCGTGCGCACCCATCGGCCTGCCCAGCTCGCCGCTGCGAGCTCCGCGTAGGCCGCGAAGGTGCGCTGCTGGAGCTCTGAGTCGCGTTCGTAGCGGTCCCGCGTGCGCTCCACGTCGGTCCGCTCGCGGCGCTGCGCCCGCCGGCGCGCCTCCTCGGGCGGGGTATCCACCAAAACCTGCAGGTCCGGCAGCGGCAGTCCGAGGCGCTCGAACTCCAGAGCACGGACCCACTCCGCCGCCGCGGGGTCCTTCGTGCGCGCCGCGGTGTAGGCGGCGTTGGAGGCCACGTACCGGTCGAGGACGATGGTGTGATCCGGGGCACCCGCGTAGGCGTCGAGAAGCTCCTTGGCTCCCGCCCGGTCAAGCGCGAACAGGGTGGCCATACCGTGGGCGGAGTCCGTCAGATCCCCCATCCGGCCGTGCAGGGCGTCGCGCGCGAGGTCGGCGTGGATGGAGGCGCCGTAGCGTGGGAAGGCGAGCGTGTCCGCGCCTAAAGCGTCGCGCAGCTGCGCCGACAGGGTGTTCTTGCCCGCGCCGTCGATGCCTTCGATCGCGATAATCATGGCTGCTAGTAGCGGTAGTGCTCGGGCTTGAAGGGGCCGGCGACGTCGACGCCGATGTACTCGGCCTGCTCCTTCGTGAGCTCGGTCAGCGTGCCGCCGAGAGCCTCGACGTGGATGCGGGCGACCTTCTCGTCGAGGATCTTCGGCAGGCGGTAGACCTCGTTGTCGTACTTGCCGGGGTTGGTGAACAGCTCGATCTGCGCGATCGTCTGGTCGGCGAAGGAGGTGGACATGACGAAGGAGGGGTGGCCGGTGGCGTTGCCGAGGTTGAGCAGGCGCCCCTCCGACAGGACGATGATGGAGTTGCCCGAGGGCAGGGAGAACAGGTCCACCTGCGGCTTAATGGTCGTGCGCTCCACGTCATCGCGGTGGATGAGAGAGTGCATATCGATCTCGTTGTCGAAGTGGCCGATGTTGCCCAGGATCGCGTGGTCTTTCATGCGCAGCATGTCCTCGAAGGTGATAATGCCGAGGTTGCCGGTGGCTGTGATGACGATGTCGGCCTGCTCGATGGCCTCGTCGACGCTCACGACCCGGTAGCCGTCCATGAGCGCCTGCAGCGCGTTGATCGGGTCGGCCTCCGTCACGGAGACGATCGCACCCTGCCCGTCGAGGGCTTCGGCCACGCCCTTGCCCACGTCGCCGTAGCCGCAGACCAAGGCCTTCTTGCCGGCGATGAGCACGTCGGTGCCGCGGTTGATGCCGTCGACGACGGAGTGGCGGGTGCCGTAGCGGTTGTCGAACTTCGATTTCGTCACCGCGTCGTTGACGTTCATCGCGGGGAAGGGCAGGATGCCTTCCTTGGCAAAGTGGTAGAGGCGGTGCACGCCCGTGGTCGTCTCCTCGGTCACGCCCTTGACCTCCTCCGCGATGCGGCTCCACGTGGAGCTATCCTCCGCGAGCGCCGCGCGCAGCATGGCATAAAACGCGATCTGCTCGTCGGAGTCGCCGGGCTGCGCCTCGGGCACCGCGCCAGCCCGCTCAAACTCGCAGCCCTTGATGACGGCCATGGTGGCATCGCCGCCATCGTCGAGGATCATGTTGGGGTAGACCCCCTCGCCCCAGGAAAAGACCTGGTTGAGGCACCACCAATACTCGTCGAGGGTCTCGCCCTTCCACGCGAACACGGGCACGCCGCGGGGGTTTTCCGGCGAGCCATGCTTGCCGACGACCACAGCAGCCGCCGCAGGGTCCTCCGTGGAAAAGATGTTGCACGACGCCCAGCGCACCTGAGCGCCGAGGGCCGTGAGCGTCTCAATGAGCACCGCGGTTTGGGTGGTCATGTGGATCGAGCCGGCGATCCGCGCCCCCGCCAGCGGCTGCTCCGCCTCGTACTCGCGGCGCAGCTGCATGAGCCCGGGCATCTCGTGCTCGGCGAGCTCAATCTGCTTGCGGCCCGCCTTGTACAACGAAATGTCGGCGATCCGGTAATCGGCCATCTGTTCCACTCTCCTGTTGCGCTGTGCTGTGCTGTGCTGCATGTGGTGTCAGTGAGGTTTCTGCGCACCGTGCGGCGCGGTTCCACACCACTGTAATAGAGGCCTCTGACACGCCCCCTCGGGCTACCCGGGGGCACGGGGCGACGAGGAGAGGGGTCGGGCAGGGTGAGGTTGAGGTTTAGGACAGCGCCTCGATGAATTGGTCGACATCCTCCTCGCCCTCCACGTCCTCGAGGAGGGCGACGGCGAGCTCGGCGATCTTCTCATCGACGTCCGCCGCGCCGTTGCGGAGGAAGCCGTACGTGTCTGCAACCTCGCCCGCGCTGAAGGGCGCCCCGGCCCAGATCGCGGCGATGGTCGCCGCGGCGCGGCCGTTGGCCACCTCGTCCGCCGTCGCCGACTCGCTCGCCCCGAGCAAGACAGCGTCGCGGACGGCCTCACGGACCTCCTCGATGTCGAGCTCAGCGAGCTCGTCGAGGAACTCAGCGTTGGCGTCGGAGGTGAAGATGTCCGTATCCCAGGTGCTCATATGGTCCTCCCTGTGGGTTGTCTCTGGGGTGGTCGGGGCCGTCGCCCCCACGCCACGATAAAGGGAAAACAGGCCGAGCGGGCGGCAGCCCTGTCCCGTACTCAATGGTGCATATCACATGCTCACGGGTTTTGTGCCGTTAAGACGTATGCTAAAAGAGAAATGCGACCGTTATGGGTTTGTAACGTTTGGGGCTTCGGTGCCCCCCAGGGAGAGGAGAGGGAGATGAGCACTTCGCGACGCCGCGTGACAGCGTTCATGGCCATTGGCGTGATCGCCGCGTGCCTCGCCGGCCTCGCCGTGTGGAAGCTCTCTCTCCCGTCCTCCGGCAACCCCTACACCGCGGGCGCCATCGACAGCCAGACCGAGTCGACCCCCACGCCAACCCCCGCCGAGACATCGTCGCCAGTAAGCACGACGCGCGTCATCCACCCGGACGAGCACCCGGCGGGAGAGGACATGCGCCCGGGCACCGCTGTGGACGGCGCGCAGGATGGTCCCGCCCAAGATCCGCTCCTGCCCCCGAATGCTGTAGTGAACCCCGCCCCGCGGGTTTCCGCTCCGACGCAGGTCTACCGGCCGACCAACGTGGCCCCCTCGGCGCCCGCGATGGAGCCTGGCCCGCCGGCGGGCGGTGAGGCCACACCCAAGCCCGCGTCCACTCCGGAGGGCACCACCCCGTCCGGCCCGACGACTCCCGGCGCCACGCAGCCAGGCGCGCCCACCACGGAGAGCCCGGCGTCACCCCAGACTCCGAACCAGCCCCAGCCGCAGCCTGGGCAACCACAATCTGGACAGCCTCAACCTGGTCAGTCTCAGCCTGGGCAGGCTGAGCCGAGCAGGGTCCCCGGCGAAGGTGGGGGGCGCACCGTGCCGGGCCGCATCGAGCCCGACCCCCAGCTTGTCCCGCCTGAGGCGGAGCCCACCCCCCAAGGGCCTGCTGTGTCCCCCGGGTCGAACGCCCAGAACTGGTGGAGCCATCTGCGCGAACGCCTCAACATCTAGAGTGGTTCACGGCATTACGTTCGAAAGGCCGTCACGCCGTGAGGTGCGCGTAGCCCTCGCTCGCCGCGCCGCCAGCGGGAGCGGCATGGCGGAACGCCCGGCCGCGCTCAACGACGTCCTCCGTGTCACACCCCGAGTGATGACCGACAACGGTGCCTACTACCGATCGAAAGCATTCAACGCGGTATGAGGCGAAAAGACGACACACATCTACACCAAGTACGCCAAGGCGTACCTCCCGCAGACCAACGGCAATGGAGAACGGCTCAACCGCACCCTCATACAGGAATGGGCCTACGCGCGCCCCGACAGCAGCGGAAGGGCCCTGTCAGCAAACGTACGCGGAGTTTATCCACGACTACAACGACCTTTGAGCCCATACCGCCATCGACGGCCTCACCCCCGCACAACGCGTTCACAACGCCACGGGGAAATACACCTAGCTACTCGGGATAGACCACCGCCTCGGCACTCTAGGTGTGAGTTCCGAGGCGGTGGTTTGTGGTCTTACTTGTCGTAGTGGTCGCTCCAACTAGACCGAGGCCGCTAAACCTTTCAGCTCTTGCTGCTGCTGGGAGTCAAGTTCCTCAATTTCCCATTTCTTGCTAGCGTCCAGCGCCTCAACGACTTGTGCCATCTCAACACTGCCGTGAAGTTCATTCATATCCAGTTGCCAGAACGTCTTAACGTCATGCGTTGAAACGATGAGCACACAAAGCTTGACGCCCTTAGGGTCACTAACTGGCATGCAAATCGGAACAACTACGTGCTCGGCGCCCTCTTTAAAGTGGCGACTAGCCGTTTCTCGAATATTAGACGCCAAGGTATCACCGAGTGCGGGAACAATAACCGGCATGGTCTCAACACCGAGACGTTCCATGAGGCGCGCACGCTCACCATTCTCATTGAGGAAAGAACGGAATAACTGTGCAACCGCCATACGTGCACGATAGTGTCGCTTCTGTTGCTCGTTCATCGTTTTCCCGCCTCCCAACGGTCTAGGTAGTCAAACGGGTCGAACAACATACGATTGTAGTGCTCCTGGAACGTTCCGTGAACGGCACGGCGTGAATTTTCTTCCTGCCTACCCCCGGCGAGCTTCTTATGAACCTCTCGTTCGCAGTCATCACAGTCAATGAAATATTGGTGGCTATGAACGGTGCTGTGCCACGTGTCGGTACGCCTCACCTGCTCAAAGTTAGCTTGCTCGCCCTTTAGTTGCTGACATCGTTCATATGCGTCGTGCGCGGGGGTGACATTGAGCATAAGGGCATACTGTTCCACCACGTCGTCAAAGGCGCGCCATTCCCGAACATGCAGCACTGTTCCAAATTCAGCCATATCAATTCTGTCTTTGATGATTTCGGCGGTTTCATCTGGGTCCGGGTACGGCACCGCATCGTCTGGCGACATGCCCATGTCGGCCAGACGATAGTTCTTTTTATTGACGTTAGGCGGCACGTTTGGAAAGTTTAGCCGGTCTAACGCTTCGCGCTAAAACCGGTACCCACTCACACCGCTCCCAACATGAGTAATTGGCATCCACCTATCGGGGCCGCATAGAGATATTGGCACCTACCGGCTCACCCCACAGGGGTTTACACCAATTCACTAATGAGCAGCCTCATCGGAGTATGCCGAACCCGCCGCCGCGAGACCGCCCCCGCCGGCAGGGCCGATGCCCGCGGCCGCGACCCGCAGTAACGTACTTTTGGCGCGGGTCTACGCCGTGGCGTAGAACACCTCGCAGCCCTCACTGCCAGCCGCCACTGCGACCGCGGGTTCGCTGGCGGGGATCCAGGCAGCTTCGCCCGGGCTCAGCTCAATCGCGGCGCCGCACGCGCAGGACCCCGAGGTGCACAACAGGATGGCCGGGCCATCCGAGGCGAAGGAATGCTCCCGCCCGGCCGCCAGTGTGTGGCGCCGAAGCACGAAGTCTGCGCACGGGGCCTCGAACCGCCGAGCGTCGCCGTCGTCAACGCTGCTGGCGAAGGGCTCCTCCAGGGGCCCAAAGTCGAGGATGCGCACGAGCTCGGGCACGTCGACGTGCTTGGGGGTGAGGCCGCCGCGAAGCACGTTGTCGGAGTTCGCCATTATCTCCACCCCCATACCTCGCAGGTAGGCGTGCAGCTGGCCGGCTGCAATGAAGAGGGCTTGTCCAGGGACCATAGCGACGTGGTTGAGCAGGAGCACGGCGAGGACGCCCGCGTCCTTGGGGTACTGCTCGACGATGGAGAGGAAGTTTCTGGCCGTGCGCCCAATCCACGTCTGATCAGCGGCCAGCGGACGGGCGCAGTCGCTCACCTCGGCGACGAGCGTCTCGCGCTGCGCGGAGGGGATGGAGATCCACGTGGTAAACAGAGCCCGCAGGCTCGCCTCCTCGCGCGTTGGGTCGATCATCGCGGCGTAGTGGTCAAGGGCCGGGCAAGCGAGGGCGTCGAAAAGCTGGCGCGTCTTCTCGTAGGGCCGGAAACCGACGAGCGCGTGGAATTCCGTGAGAGCAACCAACAGCTCCGGCTTGTGGTGATCGTCGCGGTAGTTGCGGCGGGGGCTGTCGGAGGGGACGCCGGCGGCGTTTTCGCGCCGGAATCCCTCGCTGGCCTGCTCGGCGGACGGGTGCGCCTGGATGCTCAGCGGCTCGTCGGCGGCGAGGAGCTTGAGCAGGAAGGGAAGCCTGTCACCGAAGATTTCCCGAACGCGCGGGCCGAGCGCGGCGTCTGGGTCGGCGGCGATGATCTCGTCGAGCCCGACTCCGCCGATCGTCGACGGCGCGCTGGGGTGCGCGCCGAACCACAACTCGGCCTCGGGGGTGGCCGCGGGCGTTTCGAGCCCGCGCAGCTCCGCTAGGAGAGTGTGCGAGCCCCACGGGTACGCGCGCAGTTTCCCCTCAAGCTTCTGCATCTCGTGTGTTGGTCCTTCCTACCGGTAGTGGGGTGGGCACCGCCTCACGCGTCCATCGCCGTGGCGGCGTAGGCGCGGGCGACGAGCCGGGCGGCCGAGGACGCCTCGCCCAAGCCGGTCGGTTCGACGTATTCGGCGCGGGAAGCGGGAAGCGCCGTGTCCGGCGCCGCCCACACAATGGCCCTCAACGGTACCAGCGCGGACGGGCCGTCGATGAGCGGGTCGTGGAAAATGTCGTCGGCGGGGGCGTTGTCCAGCGGTTCTTCGGTGTAGCCTGAAACGAGCCCCTGGGCGGTCCACACCTGCGCGGCGAGGGCCGCGACGGCCCGTCCGCAGCAGCCCGCTCCCGTATGCACGATGCGGGCGCCGTCCGCGAACATGGCGAGCTGCCGGGCGGCGTTGACCGTGTCGTCGCGCTGCGGGGAGAGGGCCTCGATCTCCGCGTCGACCTCATCAGCGAGGGCGCCGAGGAACTCCGCGGTGATCTCGGCGGGCTGGGCCAGCGCGTCGAGCACCGCCCACACCAGCGCCATGGCCCGCAGGGGCGAGGCGCTCGCGGTCGTGGGCAGAGCGGGCACGAGCAGGGCGGTGTCGGGGGCGTCGTCGAGGATCGGGCCGCGGGCGGGGCCCGCGAGGACCGTCTCGGCGCCGCGGCGTGCGGCGGTCAGGAGCGAGCGGGTGTCCTGCCCAGTGCGAGCGTCCTCGCTGCACTCGCCGACGACCACGACCACGTCGAGGGGGCCGACGTAGTCCGGCAGGACGTGGGTGACCACCACCGGAAGGGGAAGCGGGGCGCGCAGCTGGAGTGCGGCGGCCGCGGCGGCGCGCGAGACCTGGTCCGTGCCCACGACGACGACGCTGCGCGGGTTGATCCCCCGGAGCCGCTCGAGGTCTCTTGCCCGCTGCGCAACGCCGCGCACCTGGGCGCCTTCGTGCGCGACGTCGAAGAAGCGGACCGTCTCCCGGTCGTAGCCGCCAGCGCCTGCGAAGTAATCACCGTCATCGTTCATGCTGGCGTCCATGTTTTCGTTCATGGCATCCATGGGTTCAGGATACGGCCCCTACGCGCGGATAATGCTGAGCACTTCCTCAGCGAGGGCGTCGGTCTCCGCGCGTGTCGGCGCCTCGACGTTGAGGCGCAGGAGCGGCTCCGTGTTGGAGGCGCGCACGTTGAACCAGGCCTTCGTGCCCTTCAGCGAGACGGTTACCCCGTCGAGCCGGTCGACGTGCTCGGTGCGGGAGGCGAAGGCGTCGAGGACGCGCTGGGTGGCCGCGGATTGGTCGGCGACCTCGGAGTTGATCTCGCCGGAGGCGACGTAGCGCTCGTACTGCCCCATCAGCTCAGACAACGGGCCGTCCTGCTCCGCGAGCGCCGCAAGGACGTGCAACGCGGCGAGCAGACCGGAGTCCGCGTTGAAGAACTCCGCGAAGTAGTAGTGCGCTGAGTGTTCCCCGCCGAACAGCGCACTCGTGCGCGCCATCTCGGCCTTGATGTAAGAGTGGCCGACGCGGGTGCGGACGGCAATCCCGCCGCGTTCCGCGACGATCTCGGGCACGGCCCGGGAGGTGATGAGGTTGTGGATGATCGTCGCCCCTGGGTGCTCGGCGAGGGTGCGGGAGGCCACGAGGGCGGTGATGGCGGAGGGCGAGACCGGCCGGCCGCGCTCGTCGACGACGAAGCAGCGGTCGGCGTCGCCGTCGAAGGCGAGCCCGATGTCGGCCCCCTGTTCGACCACGAAGCTCTGCAGATCCGCGAGGTTTGCCGGGTCAAGCGGGTTGGCCTCGTGGTTGGGGAAGGTCCCGTCGAGCTCGAAGTAGAGCGGGCGCACGTCGAGGTCGCCCAGCGCGGCGGGCACCGTCAGCCCGGCCATGCCGTTGGCCGCGTCGACGGCGACGACGAGCGGGCGGCGGCGCGGCACGTCGACGACGCCGCGCAGAAACTGCGCGTAGTCATCAAGCACATCGCGCGTGTCGACGCCCCCGGGCTCGCCCTCGTACGCGGGCACGCCTTCGACGAGCATGCGCGCGATCTCCGCGAGCCCGGTCTCGGTGCTCACGGGCGTGGCCCCGGCGCGGCACAGCTTGATGCCGTTGTAGCGGGCCGGGTTGTGGGAGGCGGTGAACATAGCACCGGCGCAGCGCAGCGTTCCGGCGGCGAAGTAGAGCTCGTCGGTGGAGGTCAGCCCGAGCTCGAGGACGTCGAGGCCGTGTGCGCTGGCGCCTCGGGCGAAGGCCGCCGAAAGCGCCGGAGAGGACGGGCGCATGTCGTGGCCGACGGCGATGAGGGTTTCCCCCTCGCCGCGCAGGATGGTAGCGAAGGCGGCGCCGATATCGGCGACGAAAGCCTCGTCGATTTGCTCTCCGACGATGCCGCGCACGTCGTATGCCTTGATGACCTTGTCTATGTGTTCGCGGTCGCGCTGATGTGCCATGGAGGAGATCTTAGTTCTCGGGGTCGGGCACGACCCTCAGGTGTGCCCTGCGCACCGCCTTCGCGGCGGCGACGTGCTCCTCAATCCGCTTGGTGCGGTGCACGGGGTGATTGGAGGTCGCCGGGTCGTTGAAGTCCCGTGTGGGTTCGTACTCGATGGGGTCCTCCCCCGTCTCCACAAGCCCCGTGGTCACCCGGCCGGCTTCGCTCACGGCGGCGGCGAGGGCGGTGAGGTCTTCTTCGCTCATGGCCTCGAGCTCCTCGTCGTCAATCTCGACCTGCTCGACGCGGACGAGCTCCCAGCCGACGGGGGCGGTGATGTGCGCGGAGTGCCTTTCGCACAGGTCCCAGGCGTGGGGGTCTTGGACGGGAGCAAGGGGGCCAACGACGGCCGTTGATTCCGCGTAGGCGTAGATGAGCGTGGCCACAGCAGGCCTGCCACAGCCGGGACGGCAACAACGACGGAAGTTATTCACGCTGGCCAAGTCTAAACCTCTCCTAGAGATTTTGATAGTGACACGCGGCCCGCGCGGCCGGGCCCGTTGACATATAACCCGGTATAACATCGTAGCCCATGACCGAGGACAGCCAGCACCAGCCGCTTCACCTCCGACCGGCCCGCGACCGCCACGCGCGGGGCGCGCGGGGTCCACTGTTGCCGGTGGGCGTGCCCCGCTACCGGACCCGGTCCACGGCGTTCGACCAGCTCGTCCTCGAGGCCTACGCCCCGTTGCACAACGCCTACTTCGAGCAGCTTGCCGGTGTCGACCTCGCGGTAGACACGATCCCGCGGATGCGGCTGCGCGCCGACAGCACGGTCCTGCCCGACGAAATCGTGGCGGACGGGCCGGTCCCTCTCGGGCGAGTCCTGCAGGCCGGGGTGGACCGGCACGGAAACCCCACCCGGGCCCGCTTCGTTGTCTTCCGCATGCCGGTGGAGCGGCGAGCAAAGACGACAACAGAGCGTTCGGAGCTGCTCACATGGGTACTGACCGCCCTGGTGGCGGACTACCTCAACCTCGACCCCCGAGACATCGACCCCGAATTCCCCTGGTAGCCGACCGACAGGCGGCTTAGCCGATCTGCTTTTTCAGGCGGCGGCGCTCGCGGTCCGACAGGCCACCCCAGATGCCAAAGCGCTCGTCGTGCTCGAGCGCGTACTCAAGACACTCGTCGCGCACCGGGCAGGCCTTGCAGATGCGCTTCGCCTCCCGGGTCGAGCCGCCCTTCTCAGGGAAGAAGGCCTCTGGGTCGGTCTGGGCGCACAGCGCCTGCTCCTGCCACTCCTGCTCGACGGTGCCAAACAGCTCATCGAGGGTCATCCCGCCCGCAGCGGCGCCACGGAGAATGGCGTTCCCAGCAACGTCGTCCACGCCGTCCCCTTCCTCCGTTGTCGTTGGTCTGTGGTTTGGTCGATGCCTGTGATGCGAACCGTTGAGCGGGCGGCTGGCTCACCCTCCGCCACTCTTACATCACTGTGATTACACACGCGATTACACACCGGAGCACTAAATAGCCGCAACATTTTTTGCGTCTTCTAAGGAGGTTTCCGTCGATCACCCACGTCGCACGCCACACCAGTCACACGGGCAACACCCGGCCGCCGCCGGGGGTGGCTCATGGGGGTAGCACATATTGTGGGGCTACCCCCGGTGGGCAACTACTCGGCCCCGGCCACGGCGTGTCGCCTACGCGTCGGGCGAAAAACGCACTCCGGAATCCGGGATCTCCACCCCGGGCCACACGCGCATCCCACCCTGCAGCTCGCAGCGGGCTCCGATGCGCGCGCCCTCGCCGATGACGCAGTCGATGATGCGGGCGTTCGCCCCGATGCGCGCCCCGGCGGCGATGATGGAGCTGCGCACCACGGCGCCCGGCTCGATGGTCACCCCGTCAAAAATGACCGAGTCGTCCACGCGCACGCCCGCCCCGACATCGGCGCCACGGCCCACGGTCGTGCCGCCGATGAGGATGACTCCCCCAGCGACGCCAGCGGAGGCGTCGACAAGCGACTCGCCCGTCTTCCCCTCGAGAAGGGGCGAGTAGGCGATGCCGCGGACCAAGTCCGCGGACCCTTCGACGAAGTCGTTCGGGCGCCCCATGTCGCGCCAGTACGAGGCGTCCACGTGGCCGACAACCTTGGCCCCCGCCTCGAGCAGCCCGGGGAAGGTTTCGCGCTCGACGGACACGACGCGTCCGGCCGGGATCGACTCGATCGTTGAGCGGGAAAACACGTAGCACCCGGCGTTGATCTGGTCGGTGGGCGGATCCTCCGTCTTCTCGAGGAAGGCCAACACGTTGCCCTCCGCGTCTGTCGGCACCGACCCGAAGGAGCTCGGGTCCGGCACGCGCACAAGGTGCAGCGTCACGTCGGCGCCGGACTCGTCGTGCGTGGCCAGGATGTCGCGCAGGTCCGCGCCGGAGAGAACATCGCCGTTGAAGACCATCACGGTGTCGTGGCGCAGGTGGTCATAGACGTTGCGGATCGCCCCGCCGGTACCCAGGGCCTCCTCCTCCACGACGTACTCGATTTCCAGCCCGAACTCGGAGCCGTCGCCGAAGTATTCCTCAAAGACCTCCGCGCGGTAGGACGTGCCCATCACCACGTGGGTGATCCCCGCCTTCGCAATCCGCGCGAGCAGGTGGCTGAGGAAGGGAAAGCCCGCCGTGGGCAGCATTGGCTTCGGCGTCGAGAGGGTCAACGGCCGCAGCCTCGTGCCGCGACCGCCCACGAGCACGACCGCGTCGGTGTTTGTCGGATCCACCATCTGTCTACCTTTCTTCGTCGCCGCGACACTCCATCGCGGCCCGCAACCGCACTATTGAGCAGGCCCGCCTAGCGAGCAGGCCAGCCTAGCCGCGCCGCGCTTCGATCGCGCCGCGCAGCGTGAGCCCGCACCACAACGCCGCGCGCACGGGGGCTTGCCACCACCGCGGATGGCGGTCCGCCTGGAAACGGTACGCCGAGGCGTGGTGCGCTGGAACCGTGACGCGCGAATGCCGCCCCGCGACGTGGCCCTGGTCGTGGGCGATCACCGCGCTCGGGCAGAACACGTTGTCCCACCCCGCGCGGGCGAGGCGGTCGCCAAAGTCGATGTCCTCCATGTACATGAAGTAGCGCTCGTCGAATCCCCCAACCTCGTCGAAGGCTTCCCAGCGCACGAGGAGGCACGCGCCCGACAGCCACCCCGCGGTGCGCTGGGTGTCCATGTCCGCGCCCGCCTTGTAGGCCGCCGTGAAGGGGTTGGAGGGCCACACCCGCGACAACAGCGCGTGGCCAGCGCCCGTCACCAGGTCGGGGACCTCGCGGGCGCTGGGGTAGGCGGAGCCATCCTCCTCCTCGATGCGCGGCCCGACAGCCCCCGCGCTCGGCAGCGCCTCGGCGCAGGCGAGCAGGGCGTCGATGCTGCCGGGTCTAAAGCGCACGTCCGGGTTGGTCACCACGACGTAGCGCTCGTCGATCGTCCCGGCCTCCCGGAGCGAGCGCAGCCTGCGCGCCGCCGCGTTGATGGCGGCGCCGTAGCCGATGTTGCCGCCGGTGGGAAGGAACTCGACGCCCTCGCGCTCGCTCGCGAGCCGCTCCGCCACGCCGTCGGTTGAGCCGTTGTCGGCGCACACCACAAGCGTGGGGCCGGCGGTGGCGGCGCCCAACGAGTCGACGAGTCGGCCCAAATGTTCGCCAGGCGAGTACGTGACGGTGACCACCGCCAGCGGGGCGACAGCAGAATCATTGAATTCGTCCTTTTCCACAATGCGCAACAGCTTACCCATCGCGGGCGACATTCCCGGGTCAGGGCGCACGGGCGCGGCAGCCCCATGTCGTATACTTCCTCGCGTGAACGACAGCTATAGGCGTGCCCGTGACATCCGTCCAGCGCCCTCGCGCACGAGGGACGTGAGGCAGTCTGGGCACCCCGCGCTCAAAGGTGTCCTTGCGCTGGGCTCCGCTGTCGTCCTCGTTGTCTCCGGGGTGGGCCACTTTTCCGTGGGCCAGCTCGGCAACTCGCTGTCGGCGAGCGAGCTGACGCTTGATAAGGGCGACGACACGTCCGCGCTTGACGGCGCCGTGGACATCCTGCTGGTCGGCTCCGATTCCCGCACCGACGCCCAGGGCAACCCGCTCAGCGAGGAGGAGCTGCGGCGCCTCAACGCCGGTGTCAACGAGGGGGAGGTCAACACCGACACCATCATGGTCGTGCGCGTCCCGGAGGACGGGTCCCGCGCCACGGCGGCGTCGATCCCGCGCGATACCTATATTCACGACGAGCAGTTCGGCAACATGAAAATCAACGGCGTCTACGGCGCCTACGCCGCCGCGAAGCGCGAGGAGCTCGAAACGCGCGGCATGGAGCCGGGGCCCTCGCTCGAGCAGCAGGTCGCCCGCGCCGGACAGGAGGGCCTGATCGAGGCCGTCGCGGGCCTGACCGGCGTGGAGGTCGACCACTACGCCCAGGTCGGCCTCTACGGCTTCGCCCTGCTGACCGACGCCGTCGGCGGCGTCGACGTGTGCCTGAACGAGCCTGTCGACGACCCGCTCTCCGGCGCCCGCTTCCCCGCG
The DNA here is from genome assembly GCF_900105305.1 of Corynebacterium timonense. Lineage (NCBI taxonomy): Bacteria > Bacillati > Actinomycetota > Actinomycetes > Mycobacteriales > Corynebacteriaceae > Corynebacterium > Corynebacterium timonense. The sequence continues at coordinate 1,627,390 of NZ_LT629765.1, forward strand.
GGCGAGCAAACCCTTGACGGGGCCGAGGCGCTGTCCTTCGTGCGCCAGCGCCACGGCCTGCCGCGCGGCGACCTCGACCGCATCGTCCGCCAGCAGGCGTACATGGCCTCTCTCGTGCAGAAGATCCTCTCCGCCGGCACCCTGACCAACCCGTCCACGCTGCGCGACCTCGCCGAGGCCGCCGGCCGCTCCGTCACCCTCGACCAGGGCTGGGACGTGGTCAGCTTCGCGCAGCAGATGTCCGGCCTGGCCGGCGGCAACGTGGAGTTCACGACGATCCCGGTGACCTCTGTCAATGGCGTCGGCGATTACGGCGAGTCCATCGTCACCGTCAACGTCCAGCAGGTCCACAACTTCATGGACAGCCTTGCCTCCCCTGCCGACAGCGCCGATCCCGCCGACCCCGAAGCCCCCGATGACTCGGAGCCGGGCGAGCTGCCTGCCGCCCCCGCCCTTCCCGGCGCGGAGGTCTACCTTCTCAACGCCGGGGAGACCGCCGGGCTGGCCTCCGCCGTCGGCGCCCACCTGCAGGAGCAGGGCGCCTTCGTGGCGAGCGTGTCCAACGCCCAGCCGGGGATCTACACCTTCTCCCAGGTCGTGGCCCTCGACCCGGCGGACCCTGCCGCCATCGAGCTGGCCCAGCTGCTCGGCGGCCTGCCGATCACGGCGAACGAGGGCCTCGAGCCGGGCAGCCTGATCGCCGTGGTCACGGACGACTACTACGGCCCGCGCTCGGAGGAGGGGGACTTTACGACGAACGAGGAGGAGACGGTGGGCACCCCGGGCGAGGACTTCGGCGCCCCCGAGACGGGCCCCGTGATCGACGCGGGCGGCGACGGCCCACGGTGCGTGAACTAGCGTCCATCCACCGCCCGTATGATGGGCGCACATGAGCATCCTTTCTCCCCTGCTGCGCACGAACCCGTCGGGTCCGCGCCTGACGGTCTACGACGAGGTCGCGGGAACCCGCATGGAGTTTTCCGCCCTCACGCTGGAGAACTGGGCGAACAAGGTGGCCAACATGCTCGATGCCGAGTTTGAACTTTCGGACGACGCACGCGTGCTTATCGACGTCCCCTCCTCGTGGCAGGCCGCCGCCATTGCCCTCGGCACCTACAACTCCTCGCGCACCCCCTCCTTCTCCCCAGTGGAGGCGGGCGACGAGCCCGACCTGGTGTTTACCACCCTGGAGCGCGCCGCCATGTGGACGGATCTGCCCGACGTCGTCGTGGTCTCCGCCGACCCCTTCGGGCGCGGCATCGTCGAATCCGGCGAGGAGCTTCCGCTGGGCACGGTCGATTTCGGCCCGACGGTGCGCTTCTACGGCGACGACTACCTCGGGGCTAGCCCGCGGCTGGACGCGTGGGCGCGCAGGGGGACCGGCGCCGAGCGCTACCGGATCGACCCGTGGGAGAGCCGAGCCGAGTTCGACAGCCTCGTCATGGCCCCGCTCGCCGCGGACGGCTCGGTCGTGCTGGTGACGGGGCTTGCTCCGGTTGAGCGCCTCAGCTCGATCGACGTGACCGAGAACGTCACGGCGCACCTCTCGGCGCGCTAAGAACCGGAGGGCGGATGCCCGTTTTCACCCCCTTCCCACCCCCAAAGAAGGGCAATTTCGCCCGTTTGTGTGTATCGGCGCCGGGACTGTCATTACATTGAAGGCACCCAACGTAGTGAAAGGTGCTTTTGATGATGTTCACAGCAACACGCAGGTCAGGCGCGCTCCTGTGCGCGGCGGTGCTGGCCTCCGCGACCCTGGTGTCCTGCTCCTCTGAGGACGAGCAGGACGCTGGGCAGGGCTCTGAGCAGGGCTCTGAGCAGGAGGAGGCGCCCGCCTCCGAGGGCGAGGGCCGCGGCCCGATCACCTTCGCCATGGGGCGCAACGACACCGACAAGCTCATCCCCATCATCGAGAAGTGGAACGAGGAGCACCCCGACGAGCAGGTCACGCTCGCCGAGCTCGCCGGCGAGGCCGACGACCAGCGCGACACCCTGGTGCAGTCCCTCCAGGCGGGCAACGACGACTACGACGTCATGGCACTCGACGTCGTGTGGACGGCCGACTTCGCCGCGAACCAGTGGCTGGAACCGCTCGAGGGTGACTACGCGGTGGACACCTCCAGCCTGCTACAGGCCACCGTGGACTCCGCCACCTACAACGGCACGCTCTACGCCCTGCCGCAGAACACCAACGGCCAGCTGCTGTTCCGCAACACCGACCTCGTGCCGTCGGCCCCCGACACCTTCGACGACATCGTCTCCGCGTGCGAGGCGGTCGAGGGCGACTGCCTGACCACGCAGCTTAAGCAGTACGAGGGTCTGACGGTGAACACCCTCGGCTTCATCAACGGCTGGGGCGGCGAGGTGCTCGACGATAACGGCGCCCCGGCCGTCGAGTCGGCCGACGCGAAGGAGGGCCTGCAGGCGCTTGTCGACGCCTACGCGAACGGCACCATTGCCGAATCCTCCACGGCGGCGACCGAGGAAGAAACCAACATCGCCTTCACCGAGGGCACCACCGCCTTCGCCATTAACTGGCCCTACATGTACTCCAACGCGGTCGAGGCCGGCCTGAACTTCGAGGTCCAGCCGCTGGTGGGCAAGGACGGCGTGGGGGTGTCCACCCTCGGCGGCTACAACAACGGCATCAACGTCAATTCCACCAAGAAGCAGACCGCGCGGGACTTCATCGAGTTCATCATCTCCGAGGAGAACCAGCACAGCTTTGCCGAGCAGTCTTTCCCGCCGGTGCTGGCGTCGATCTACGACGACGACGCGCTCATCGAGGAGCACCCCTACCTTCCGGCGCTGAAGGAGTCCCTCGAGAACGCGAAGCCGCGCCCCGTGTCGCCGTTCTACCCGGCGATTTCCAAGGCCATCCAGGACAACGCCTACGCGGCGCTGACCTCGGGTAAGAGCGTCGACGACGCCACCCGCGACATGGCTTCCGCCATCTCCCAGGCCTCCTAGAAACGCCCTCGGGACGCCCGCCAGCCCCGCCGATACGAGGCGCCGCCCGCATCCGGGTCCCCCGGTGCGGGCGTTGTGCCGTTGTTGGCACCAGGAGAGGAACAACATTGTGACCACTGCCATCAAAACACCGCGGACGCAGGACACCGCGAAGGCGGCCGGGCTGATCGCCCCGGCGCTGCTCGTCCTCGCCGCCGTCATCGGCTACCCCATCGTCCGGGCGATCTGGCTCTCCTTTCAGGCCAACCGCCGCCTCGACCCGGCCACGGGCGTGTTCACCGAGGGCGGCTTCGCCGGCCTGGACAACTACCTCTACTGGATCACCAACCGCTGCATGTCCCCCTCCGGCGTGGTGGGCGCCTGCCCTCCCGGGGTGCTGGCCACCGACTTCTGGCCGGCGGTGCGCATCACGTTGTTCTTCACCGTGGTCACCGTGGCCCTCGAGACGATCCTCGGCCTCGTCATGGCGCTGGTGATGAACAGCGAGTCCCGCGGCCGCGCCTTCATCCGTGCCGCAGTGCTCATCCCGTGGGCCATCCCGACCGCGGTCACGGCGAAACTGTGGCAGTTCATGTTCGCCCCGGCCGGCATCGTGAACTCCCTGCTGGGCACGGACATCGCCTGGACCACCGACCCCTGGGCGGCGCGCGGCGCCGTCATCATCGCGGACGTGTGGAAGACGGCGCCGTTCATGGCGCTGCTCATCCTCGCCGGGCTCCAGATGATCCCCAAGGACGTCTACGAGGCAGCGCGTGTCGACGGGGCGACCAGGTGGCAGCAGTTCACCCGCATCACCCTGCCGCTGGTGCGCCCGGCGCTCATGGTGGCGGTGCTCTTCCGCACCCTCGACGCCCTGCGCATGTACGACCTGCCCGTCATCATGATCTCCGGCTCGTCCAACTCCCCCACTGCCACGATCTCCCAGCTCGTGGTCGAGGACATGCGCCAGGGCAACTTCAACTCGGCCTCCGCACTGTCCACGCTGATCTTCCTGCTCATTTTCGCCGTGGCCTTCATCATGATCCGATTCCTCGGCGCCGACGTGGGGGGCGCGAGGAAGCCTGCGAAGCGGTTGCTGTGGCGTCGTCACGCGAAAGGAGCGAACCGATGAGGAAGGCTGGGCACTACCTCGGCGTGCTGTTCATCATGGTGTGGGGCCTCGCGCCCTTTTACTGGATGCTGGTCACCGCGCTGCGCGACAAGGCGTTCACCTTCGACACCACCCCGTGGCCGACGCACGTGACGCTGGAGAACTTCCGCGACGCGCTGGCGACGGACAAGGGCAACGACTTCCTCGGGGCCATCGGCAACTCGCTGATTATCTCGCTGTCGACGACCGCGCTCGCCGTCCTCGTCGGCGTGTTCACGGCCTACGCCATCGCGCGGCTCGACTTCCCGGGCAAGGGCATCGTCACCGGCATCATCCTCGCCGCCTCGATGTTCCCGGGCATCGCCCTGGTCACGCCGCTGTTCCAGCTCTTCGGCGACCTCGGCTGGATTGGCACCTACCGCGCCATGGTCATCCCGAACATCTCCTTCGCGCTGCCGCTGACCATCTACACGCTCATCTCCTTCTTCCAGCAGCTCCCCTGGGACCTCGAAGAGGCGGCGCGTATCGACGGCGCCACCCGCGGCCAGGCCTTCCGCCTCGTGCTCCTCCCGCTGGCGGCACCCGCCCTGTTCACCACCGCGATCCTGGCCTTCATCACCACCTGGAACGAGTTCATGCTCGCCCGCCAGCTCTCCACCACGGCCACCGAGCCGGTCACCGTCGCCATCGCGCGCTTCTCCGGACCGAGCGCCTTCGAGTACCCCTACGCCTCCATCATGGCGGCCGGGTCCCTCGTCACCGTGCCGCTGATCATCATGGTGCTCGTCTTCCAGCGGCGCATCGTCTCCGGCCTCACCGCCGGCAGCGTCAAGGGGTAGGGGTACGTTTCTTAGGGTGAACACCCGCACCGACCTTCTCTGGCAGGCCGCGATCGGCTTCCTTGGTTTCTTTGCCGCCCTCGCGCTCGTGCAGGCCGTGCTCAACCTGTTTCAGCCCGGACCGGCCATCTGGCCGGGCCTTTTCGCGGGCGCGCTCGTCGCCGCCACGTGGTGGCTGGTGCGCCGGTGGCGGCGCTGGCGGGTGCGCGCGCGGCGCAGCGGCCACACCCTAAAAACAGAACCCTAAAAAACGGCGTTTCCGGCCGATTGTCGGGGATTTTTAGGGGTGCGTTTTTAGAGGGAAGCGCGCAGCCGCCGCCACAGCACCCGCGCAGCGGAGTGCGGCAGCGCCACCACCTCGCGCGCGTAGTTCTTCAGCCGCGAGCGGCGCGGGGTCGGCGCGCCCACCACGCGCACCGGGATGCCGAGGTGCCAGGCCCACACGCGGGTGCGCGCAACGTGGAATGAGTTGGTCACCACCAGCAGGTAGTCCGCCTCGGGGAAGAGCGCGTGGGCCTTTTCCAGGTTCTCGTTGGTGGAGCAGGCGTCGGGCTCGAGGGTGATCGCCGAGGCGGGCACGCCGCGGCGGGTGAGCCAGCGTGCCATCGCGTCCGCCTCGCCGCGGCCGCTGACAACGAGGGGGCGGGTGGGGGTGTCGCGCCAGAGCCGGAGGGCCTGTGACAAGCGAGCCTCGAGCATGCGGCAGGGGCGCCCGTCGATGACGCGGGCGCCGAGGACGAGGATGGGCTGGCTATTCACCCATCAGGCGGGTGCGCAGCGCCTCGTCCTTGCGCTCCACCTCCGCGGCCATGTCCGCCTGGTAGTCGGCCATCTTTTGCAGCACGGCCGGGTCGGAGGCCCCGATGATGCGCGCGGCGAGCAGGCCGGCGTTTTTCGCCCCGCCGATGGAGACGGTGGCCACGGGCACGCCGCCGGGCATCTGGACGATGGACAGCAGCGAGTCCAGCCCGTCGAGGTCCTTGAGCGCGCGGGGAATGCCGATGACCGGCAGCGGGGTCGCGGCGGCGACCATACCGGGCAGGTGGGCGGCGCCCCCGGCGCAGGCGATGATGACCTTGAGGCCGCGCGTGTGGGCGTCACGCGCGTACGCGAGCATCTTCTGCGGGGTGCGGTGCGCGGAGACGACGCCCACCTCGAAGGGCAGGCCGAACTCGGCGAGCACCTCGGCGGCGGGGGCGACGGTGTCCCAATCGGAATCGGAGCCCATGATGAGGCCGACGACCGGCTGCATGGCTACCTCCATTCTGCGTTGACGATGAAGTGGGCGGCGTCCTCGGCGACCGTGCGGACGGTGTCGAGGTCGGGGCCCGAGACGTTGACGTGGCCCATCTTGCGGCCCGGGCGCCAGTCCTTGCCGTAGAGGTGGATCTTCGCCTCGGGGTAGCGGCGCATGACCTCGGCGACGCGCTGGCGCATCGGCAACTCCGGGTCGTGGTCGCCGCCCAAGGTGTTCACCATGACGGTGTAGGGCGCGATCGGGTCGGTCGCGCCGAGCGGCCAGTCGAGGACGGCGCGCAGGTGCTGCTCGAACTGGCTGGTCACGCTGCCGTTTTGTGTCCAGTGCCCCGTGTTGTGGGGGCGCATGGCCAGCTCGTTGACGGTGACGCGGCCGTCGTGTTCGAAGAGTTCGACGGCGAGCACGCCGGTGACATCGAGCTCCTGGGCGATGCGCACCGCAAGGTCGCGGCACAGCTCGGCGAGCGTGGCGTCGAGGCCCGGCGCGGGGGCGATGGCCACGCGGCACACTCCCCCGTCCTGGATGGACTCCACGACGGGCCAGGCGCGCACCTCGCCGGAGCGGGTGCGCGCCACCATGGCGGAGAGCTCTCGGTCGAAGTCGATCTTGCGCTCGGCGTAGAGCGGGGTGTCGTGGAACAGCAGCTCGTCGGTGAGCGAGGTGAACTCCTCGAGCGAGGACGGGAACCACACGCCGTGGCCGTCGTAGCCGCCGCGGGTGGCCTTGAGGCACACCTGGCCGTCGACGAGGTCCCAGAAGTCTCGGGCCTCGGCGGACGAGGTGATCGGGGCGAACTCCGGCACCGGGGCGCCGATGGCGCGAAGCCTCGTGCGCTGCTCCAGCTTGTCCTGGGCGTAAAGCAGGGCGCCGGGGCGGGGCTCGACGGTGACGTTGGCGTCGATGAGCCGCTGGAGGTGCTCGTTGGGCACGTGCTCGTGGTCGAAGGTGACCGCGTCGGCGCCCGCGGCGGCCTCCTCGAGGTCGTGCAGGTCGGTGTAGTCGCCGAGGCTGACCTCGCCGAACACCTGGGCGGCGGAGGCGTCTTCGGCCCCGGCGAGGACGCGCATCTCCAGCCCCAACTCAATCGCGGCGGGGTGCATCATGCGGGCGAGCTGGCCGTCGCCGATGACGACGACGGTGGGCATTACTGCTGAATCCATCACGCCCACCCACCTTAGTAGCGGCCCGATTTCAGCTGCCCGTTGAGCACCTTCTGCACCTTCTTGGCCCGGCCCACCGCCGGGTAGAACAGGGGCCGATCGTAGCCGCGCACCCACAGCGTCAGCCCGGCGCGGGAGCGCTGCGCCGAGTGGATGTGGTCGAGGGGGATCGAGTCGACGCCGCCGCGCCCGCTGCGGGCCATGACCCGCTGGTTGGTCACCAGAAAGCGGCGCCTGCGCGCGGCCACGACGGGGCGCACGAAACGCGTCACGAGGAGCACCAGCCACACCACGACCACGAGGTTGCGGAAGAACGGGTCGATGGGGTTGACGTCCATCCAGCCGATCACGATCCAGCACACGCCGGTGAGCACGATCGACTCGAGAAGAGGAAACACCAGTCCGGACGTGGGCTCGCACGTGTCGGCGAGGACGACCTCGCCGTCGCGCACCTTGATCCCAGTCACAGGTGGCTATGTTAGTGGGCTGGGCGCAGGTGGGTCACGTCGCCCGCGGAGTAGGCGGTGCCGTCAATGAGGATCTCGCCTGTGGAGCTGATCCCGTCGACGGTGCCCTCGACGTCGCCGCCCGCGCGCTCGAGGCGCACGCTCTGCCCGAGCGTGGCGCAGACGCCGCGGTAGTCGTCCAACAGGGCCTCGGGGTCCTCGCGCCACTGCTGCACGCGCTCGGCGAGCGCCAGCAGGATGTCCACGGCGAACTGGTCCCATTCGACGTCGATGCCCTCGAGGTTGAGGGAGGTGGCAGTCTCCACCGGCAGGTCCTCGCGCCGCCACGCCACGTTGATGCCCACGCCGACGACGACGCGGGGGCACGGGCCGTTGAAGTCGGCCTCGGCGAGGATGCCGGCCAGCTTCTTGTCGTGCAGCAGCACGTCGTTCGGCCATTTCAGGCGCGTTTCCGGCAGGACGTCGGCGACGGCCAGGCCCGCCGCCAGCGGCAGCAGGCCGAGGCGCTCGGCGGGGTCGGCCTCGAGCAGGGCGCTGAAGCACAGCTGGGAGCCGGGCGGGGTGACCCACGTGCGGTCCATCCGGCCGCGCCCGGCGGTTTGTTCGTCGGCGATGAGGATGTCGCCGGGGGTGCCCTCGTCCAGCAACTGCTTATTCGTGGAGCCGGTCGTGTCGACCCAGCGCACGTCGCGCCACGCCTCGGCGACGTTGGTTTGGATGAAAGAGATGTCCTGAACCGTCATGCGCCCGAGCATATTGCTTTTCGACGCCCCAGGGGCGCCCAGCAGCACCCGAACCCCCGGGGCAGAGGCCTAGCGGTGCTTTTCCACGAGTTCCGCGAAGCGCGCGACGTAATCATGCACAAACGCGTAGGTCGTCTCGTTGGAGAAGGTTCCGTCCTCGGCGAGCAGCGTCGGGGACTGCCCAAGAAAGACCTCCGGCTGGCCGGGCATCGGCATGTCAAAGTAGGACAGCGCGAGCCGGAGGTTCTTCTGGGAGCTGTAGCCGCCCATGCGGCCGACGGAGTGGCTGATGATCCCGGCGGGGGTGCCCCGCCACGCGGCGTTGCCGTTGGGCTTCGAACCGATGTCCACCGCGTTTTTCAGGCAGGCGGGGATGGTCCGGTTGTTTTCCGGGGTGACAAAGAGGACGCCGTCGGAGGCGGCGATGACCTGGCGGAACTGCGTGTACTCGGCCGGGGTGTCCACGTCGGTGACGCCCGGGTCGTCGTAGTCAAAGTTATAGAGCGGCAGGTGGCCGATCTCCACGATGCGGGCGTCGACGCCCGCGGGGAACATGTTGACGGTGGCGGTGGCGATCGTCCGGGCGATGGAGGCGCGGCGCAGGCTTCCCACCAGGATGGAGATTGTCGCGTTCATGAGTGGTGGTCCTTTCGGGGTTTAGAAGTCCCAGTCCGCGTCGTCCGTGTCCTCGGAGGTGCCCATGACGTAGGAGGACCCGGAGCCGGAGAAGAAGTCGTGGTTTTCGTCCGCACCCGGGGATAGGGCGCTCAAGACCTCGGGCGCGACCTCGGTCTCCTCCGGCGGGAAGTAGGCGGGGTAGCCGAGGTTCATCATTGCCTTGTTGGCGTTGTAGCGGATGAACACCGCAACCTCGTCTTCCAGGCCCAGCGGGGCGTAGAGGTCGCCGCTGTAGTCGAGCTCGAGCTCGTAGAGCTCGTCGAGCAGGTCGTGGACGAAGGTGCGCATCTCGTCTCGCCGCGCGGCGGGCTGCTTCTCCAGGCCGCGCTGGTACTTGTAGCCGGAGTAGTAGCCGTGCACCGCCTTGTCGCGCAGGATGAGGCGGATCATGTCGGCGGTGTTCATCAGCCGGGAACGCGCCGCCAAATACAGCGGCAGGTAGAAGCCGGCGTAGAGCATAAGCGAGGAGCAAAGCGTCGACGCTGCCTTGCGCTTGAGTGGATCCTCGCCGAAGTAATGCGCGAGAACCGTCTTCGCGCGCGCTTGCAACACGTCGTTGGACACGGCCCAGGCGTAGGCGTCGTCGATCTCCGGGGTGCTGGTGAGCGTAGAAAACACCGACGAGTAGGACTTCGCGTGGATCGACTGCATGAACGCGATGTTGGTGTACACGGCCTGCTCGTGCTCGGTCGTCGCGTCCTGGATCTGGACGATCTCCCCGACCGTGGCCTGCACGGTGTCCAGCATGGTCAGGCCGGTAAAGACGCGGATGGTCTGGCGCCGCTGCAGCTCGGTCAGCTGTTTCCAGTCCTGCAGGTCGTTAGACAGGGGGACCTTCTCCGGGAGCCAGAAGTTGGCGGTGAGGCGGTTCCACACCTCGAGGTCTTTGTCGTCCTGGACGCGATTCCAGTTGATGGGGCGCAGGCGCGCGCGGGGGTCTCGGGCGAACTGCGGGGGCGTGTGGGAGGCGTCGAGAAGCGAGGGCTTGATGGCGCTCACAGGCGGGTTTCCTTTCGTCGGTGCGTCTCGGCCGGCGGGCCGAAGAGGGAACGCAGGATCTGGTTGGCTGTGTCGACGTCGCGCGGCGTGCCCAGGAGTTCAAAGCGGTGGAGCACGGGGACCCCGCACTTTCTGGCGATGATGGGCCCGGCGATGCAGTAGTCGGTGCCGAAGTTGCGGTTGCCGCCCACGATGACGCCGCGCAAGAGGGCGCGGTTGTGGGCGTCGTTAAGAAATGCGACGACCTGGCGCGGCACGGCTTGGGCGCGTCGGCCGCCCCCGTAGGTGGGGACGACGAGCACGTAGGGCCGGTTGACCCGGATCATGCCGTCGGTGCGCGGGCGCAGGGGGATCCGCGTGCCGGGGCGGTCGAGCCGAGCGACGAACCGGTGGGTGTTTTCGCTTGCCGAGGAGAAATACACCACGTCACAGCCTTGTTCGCGGGGGATGTCGCGAACGGTGGGGGCGGATGTCCTATCGGTCATAGGGGTACGGTAGCAGCCCCGCGCGCCCTTTTTCCAACTAGTGAACTTTAATGTTCATCACATTGAATTCTCGCGCGGGAGAACCACGCACACCGCCACCGCATAGTCCCCGTCGTGGGACAGCGACAGCGACACCGCGGGCGGCCCCACCCGCGCCAACGCGCCGCGCAGCACGATGGCGACGCGCCCGAAGGCGTCGGGCACAACCTCGATCTCGGCGAAGTCCACGGCGTCCGCGGCAACGGGCGGCGGGGAGCCGTAGAGCGACTGGGACCACGCCTTGATATAGGCCTCCTTCGCCGCCCACCGAGCCGCGAGAGAGGCCGCGCGGTTGGGCTTGGCGGCGCAGGCACGCAGCTCGCGCTCGCTGAAGACCGCGCTAAAGCGCGACCCGGGCGTGGCGAGCTGCTCCGCGCACCCCGGGATGTGCACTATGTCCGTCCCGACGTACATCCTGACTCCTTCACAGCAATAGAGTGGCGAAAATCACACCGGCAGCATATCAGCACGGCAAAGCCACAACTTACCTTTCAGTAACCTACCAATTCGTAGGTTTTGGTGGTTTGCTAGTTCTAACGAGCACGGCCAAACCTTAGACTCCCCCGCATGACGGTTTCTTCCCACCTCAGCGAACTGGACGCCCTCGACGGGCCCCAGACCACTGCCCAGAAGATCGCGGACCTGAAGAGGCGCCGCGCCGAAGCACAGACCCCGATGGGCGAGAAAGCTCACGAGAAGGTGCGTGAATCCGGGCGCCTCACCGCCCGGGAGCGCCTGGACTACCTCCTCGACGAGGGCTCCTTCGTCGAGACCGACCAGCTGGTGCGCCACCGCACCCACGAGTTCGGGATGCAGGCGCGGCGCCCGCTCACCGACGGCATCGTCACCGGCTGGGGCACCATCGACGGCCGCGAGGTCTGCGTGTTCTCCCAGGACGGCACCGTCTTCGGCGGGGCGCTCGGCGAGGTCTACGGCGAAAAGATGGTGAAAATCCAACAGCTCGCCGTCACCACCGGCCGCCCGCTCATCGGCCTCTACGAGGGCGCCGGGGCCCGCATCCAGGAGGGCGCGGTCTCCCTCGACTGGATCGCCCAAACCTTCCGCCAGAACGTCGAGGCCTCCGGCGTCGTTCCGCAGATCTCCGTGATCATGGGCGCCTGCGCCGGCGGCAACGCCTACTCCCCTGCGCTGACGGACTTCGTGGTCATGGTGGACCAGAAGTCGCGCATGTTCGTCACCGGCCCCGACGTCATCACCACCGTCACCGGCGAGCAGATCACCCAGGAGGAACTCGGCGGCGCGTGGGTGCACATGACGCAGGCCGGCAACTGCCACTACGTCGCCTCCTCCGACGAGGACGCCCTCGATTGGGTCACCGACCTCGTCGGCTACTTGCCCTCGAGCGCGCGCCACACTCCCCCGGCCGAGCCCGCGGACCCCGAGCCCGAGATCACAGCCGCCGACCTCGAACTCGACGAGATCATCCCCGACTCGCCCAACCAGCCCTACGACGTGCGCGAGGTGATCACGCGCCTCGCCGACGACGGGGAGTTCTTCGAAATCATGGAAAAGCGCGCGGAGAACGTCGTCACCGCGCTCGCGCGTATCGACGGCGAAGTCGTCGCCTTCCTGGCCAACCAGCCGAGCGTCTTCGCCGGCTGCCTCGACATCGACTCCAGCGAGAAGGCCGCCCGCTTCGTGCGCACCGTCGACGCCTTCAACATCCCCCTCGTGCTGCTCGTCGACGTGCCCGGCTTCCTGCCCGGCGCGAGCCAGGAGCACGGCGGCATCCTGCGCCGCGGCGCGAAGCTGCTCTACGCCTACGCCGAGGCCACGGTGCCCAAGATCACCGTCACCATGCGCAAGTCCTACGGCGGCGCCTACTGCGTGATGGGCTCGAAGGGCCTAGGCGCCGACGTCAACCTCGCGTGGCCCACCGCGCAGATCGCGGTGATGGGCGCGGCGGGCGCCGTCGGCTTCATCAACCGCAAAGACATCAAGGCCGCCCGCGCGTCCGGGATGGACGGCGAGGAGCTCGCCGAGCTGATCAAGAGCTACGAGCGCGAGTACGAAGACGCCATCTTGAACCCCTACCGCGCCGCCGAGCGCGGGCTGATCGACGCCGTCATCCTGCCCTCGGAGACCCGCCAGGCCGTGGCCGCCAACCTGCGCCTGTACCGGGACAAGACCGTCTCTCGCCCCGCCCGCAAGCACGGCAACATGCCGCTGTAACCCCCCTTCTCACGAAAGACTTTCGCCGATGTCGCTCACTCCGATTTCCTCCATCACCTCCCCCGCCATCGTCTTCCAGGGGCAGGGAAGCGCCTGGCAGGCAGCGCTGTCCGACGCCACCACCAGCCCCCTCGCCCACTCCCGCCTGACCGGCCTGCTCGCCGCGGCCCGAGAGCTCACCGGCCCCGTCGCCCGCCCTCTCGCCTCGGCCGTGCCGGGCGCGGTGCAGCGCCTGCGCACGCTCATGGACCCGGACCAGCCCGCCGACACCGCCGACGCGGACGCCTTCCCGGCCGTGAGCGTGCCGGGCATCGTGCTGGCCCAGCTCGCCGCGGCCGAGCAGCTGCGCTCCCTCGGCCTCGCCGTCGACGAGGCGATCCTCGCCGGCCATTCCCAGGGAACCCTCGGCGTCGCCGCGGTGCGCCACCCCGAGCACGCGCTCGCCTTCGCGCTCATCCTGGGCGCGGCGGCCTCCGCGACGCACGGGGCGACCGACACGGCGCCGCGGATGCTCAGCGTGCGTGGTGTGCACCGAGAGGACGTCGAGAAGCATGCGGGCGAGCTCGTCTCTGTCATCAACGGGCCGCACCACGTCGTGCTCGCGGGGGAGCCCGAGCAGCTGGCCGCGGCCCGCGAGCGCATCGAGGCCGCCGCCGCTGCGTACAACGCCCGGCTCGAGGCCGCCGAGTTCGGCGGCTCCGAGATCACCCCGCGTTTCGACGCCCTCCCGGTCGCCTACCCCTTCCACAGCACCTCCAACGCCGCCGCCGTGGAGCTCGCCGCCGAGTGGGCCGAGGCGTGCGGCATCGACTTCGGCGAGGACAGCCCGCGCGAACTGGCGCAGGCGATCCTCGTGGACCGCCACGACTGGCCCGCCCGCGTCCGCGAGGTGCTCGCCGCGGCGCCGAGCCACATCCTCTCGCTCGACTCGGCCGTGGCCACCATCACCGAGAAGCTCACCGCGGGCTCCGGCGTGGCCGTCATCACCGCCGACTCCGCCGCCGCACGCGACCGCCTGGCGGTGCCCGGCGCGACGCTGCCGGAGGCCGCGGACTACGCGCGCTACGCCCCGCGGCTTGTGCGCCTGCCCGACGGCACGACCTACACGCAGACGCGCTTTTCCACCCTCACCGGGCTCTCCCCCGTCATCCTCGGCGGCATGACGCCGACCTCCGCCGACGGCGAGATCGTCGCCGCGGCCGCCAACGCCGGCTACTGGACGGAGCTCGCCGGCGGCGGCATGTACTCCGAGGAGGTGTTCAACGAGCACAAGGACACCCTCGTCGCCCACCTCGAGCCGGGCCGCACCGCCCAGTTCAACACCATGTTCTTCGACCGCTTCCTGTGGAACATGCACTTCGGCCAGACCCGCATGGTGCCCAAGGCGCGCGCCGCCGGCGCCCCCTTCAACGGCGTGTGCGTCTCGGCGGGCATCCCGGACGTCGAGGAAGCGACCGAGCTGCTCGCACAGCTGCACGCGGAGGGCTTCCCCTACGTCGCCTTCAAGCCGGGCACCGTCAAGCATGTCCGCGACGCGCTCGCCATCGCGGCCGCGAACCCGCAGGTGCCCATCATCCTTATGGTCGAAGACGGCCACGCCGGCGGCCACCACTCGTGGGTGGACCTGGACGACATGCTCATCGACACCTACGCCGAGGTCCGCGCCCACGACAACGTCTACCTCGCCACCGGCGGCGGCATCTTCTCCCCCGAGCGCGCCGCGGAGCTTCTCACCGGCGACTGGGCGACCCGCTGGGACCTGCCGCTTATGCCGGTCGACGCCGTCTTCATCGGCACCGTCGCCATGGCCACCAAGGAGGCCAAGGCCACCGACTCGGTCAAGGACCTGCTGGTCAACGCCGCGGGCATCAGCCCGGAGGACAACGGCGGCTGGGTCGCGCGCGGCTCCGCCCGCAACGGCGTCGCCTCGTCCCAGAGCCACCTGCTGGCCGACATCCACGACCTGGACAACTCCTTTGCCCAGGCGTCGCGCCTGATCACCAACATGCCCATCGAGGACTACGAGTCCCGCCGCGAGGAGATCATCGACGCGCTGTCTCGGACCTCGAAGCCTTACTTCGGCGACGTCGAGACGATGACGTACGCGCAGTGGGTCGAGCGCTTCGTCGAGCTGGCGCACCCCTTCGTCGACGCCTCCTGGGACGCGCGCTTCCACGCGCTGCTCCAGCGCGTCGAGGCCCGCCTGAACGAGGCGGACCACGGCGAGATTGACACCCTCTTCCCGGAGGTGGGGGTGAACGCCCCGGAGGCCGTCGCCACGCTGCTCGACGCGTACCCGCAGGCGCGGGAGGCGACGGTCTCTCCGCGCGACGCGGCGTGGTGGATCGGCCTGCACTACGCCTACCCCAAGCCGATGCCGTGGGTCCCGGCGATCGACGGCGACCTGAAGTCGTGGTTTGGCAAGGACACGCTGTGGCAGGCGCAGGACGAGCGCTACACCGCCGACCAGGTGCGCATCATCCCCGGCCCCGTGGCGGTGGCGGGCATTACGAAGAAAAACGAGCCGGTCGCCGAGCTGCTCGCCCGCTTCGAGGGCGCCGCGACGCAGTCGCTTCAGGGCGCCGGCACCCCCGTCCACGACCTCTACTCCCGCCTGGCGGACGCGGAAAGCGTCGAGGAGTACCTGCGCGCCGCGCCGACGCTGGTCTGGCACGGCCACCTCATGGACAACCCGGCGCACACGATGGCGCCGGAGGCCTACGAGATCGTCGAGGAGGACGAGGGCTGGGCCATCCGCGTCATCACCGACTCCGCCTGGGACGACCTGCCGGAGGAACAGCGCCCCTTCTACGTGCGCGACGTGACCATCCCCCTCGACCTGCCCGCCGGCGTGGCCACGGGCGGCTCCCCGGTGGTCTCCGACGAGCGTCTTCCCGCATCCGTTTACGCCCTGCTGGCGGGCCTGGCCGGCGTGGGCTCGACCTCCGAGGCGGGCGACGCCATCACCGAGATGCCGCGCATCGCCGAGGGCTCCGTCACCGCCGACGCCCCCTTCGGCGTGGCCACCTCCTCCTTTACCTTCCCTGCCTCCCTGCTCCGGGCGCACACCGCCGTCACCGGCGCCGCGCTGGGCACCGACGTGCCCGCCGGCACCGCGGACGCGCTCGTCGGCCCGTGCTGGCCCGCGATCTACACCGCGCTCGGCTCCGGCCTGCTGCCCGACGGCTTCCCCGTCATCGAGGGCCTGCTCAACGCGGTGCACCTCGACCACGTCATCGACCTGCGCGTGCCGCTCGCTGAGCTTGCCGACGGCCGCACCATCACCGTCACTTCCCGCTGCAGCGCCATCGACGAGTCCGCCTCCGGGCGCATCGTCACCGTGGAGCTCGAGCTCCGCGACGGCGAGCGGCTCGTGGCCACCCAGATGCACCGCTTCGCCATCCGCGGGCGCGCCACCGTGGCCACCCCGCCGAGCGCCGCCCCCGCCTTCGGCGGCGGCCCCGAGGCCGACAAGGTGGAGCCCACCCCGCGCTCCTTCGTCGACCGCGCCACCGTCACCGCCCCGCACGACATGACGCCCTTCGCGCTGGTCTCGGGCGACTACAACCCGATCCACACCTCGTACCACGCCTCCGGCCTCGTCGGGCTTACGGCGCCGCTGGTGCACGGCATGTGGCTGTCGGCCACCGCGCAGCACCTCGCCGGGCGCCACGGCGCCGTCACCGGCTGGACCTACTCCATGTACGGGATGGTGCAGCTCGACGACGAGGTCGAGATCACCGTCGAGCGCGTCGGCCGCGTCGGCGTGCGCCCCGCCCTCGAGGTGACCTGCCGCATCGGCGGCGAGGTGGTCTCGCGCGGCCAGGCGCTGCTCGCCCAGCCGGCGACCGCGTACGTCTACCCCGGCCAGGGCGTGCAGTCCGAGGGCATGGGCGCCGCCGACCGCGACGCGAGCCCGGCGGCCCGCGAGATCTGGCGCCGCGCCGACCGCCACACCCGCGCCAACCTGGGCTTTTCCATCCGCCGGATCGTGGACGAGAACCCGGCCTCCCTCACGGTGCGCGGCACCGAGTTCAAGCACCCGCAGGGCGTGCTGCACCTGACGCAGTTCACCCAGGTGGCGCTCGCCGTCGTCGCCTACGCCCAGACGGAGCGCCTGCGGGTGGGCAACGCCCTGGCGACGGGCGCATTCTACGCCGGCCACTCGCTCGGCGAGTACACGGCGCTGGCCTCCCTGGCGAACATCTTCGACCTCGAGGCCGTCATCGACATCGTCTACTCCCGCGGCTCCGCGATGGGCTCGCTCGTGCCGCGCGACGCCGAGGGCAACTCCGAGTACGGCATGGGGGCGCTGCGCCCGAACATGATCGGCGTCGCCGCCGACGAGGTCGAGGGCTACGTCGCCCGCGTGGCGGAGAGGACCGGGGAGTTTTTGGAGATTGTCAACTACAACATCTCCGGCCAGCAGTACTCGGTCGCGGGCACGAAGAAGGGCCTCGCCGCCCTCGCCCAGGCCGCGAACTCCGTGCGCGAGCGCGCCTTTGTCACCGTCCCCGGCATCGACGTGCCCTTCCACTCGCGCGTGCTGCGCGACGGCGTGCCCGCCTTCGCCGACAAACTCGACGAGCTGCTGCCCGCCACCATCGACGCCGACACCCTCGTCGGGCGCTACGTGCCCAACCTCGTGGCCCGCCCCTTCGAGCTCACGCAGGACTTCGTCGACGCCATCACCGAGGTCGTGCCCGCCGAGCGCCTGCGCGGCCTGGACGTGGACGCCGCCGAGCGCGACGAGCTGGCGCGCACCCTCCTCATCGAGCTGTTGGCCTGGCAGTTCGCCTCCCCGGTGCGCTGGATCGAAACCCAGGACCTGCTGCTCGAGCGCGTCGACCAGATCATCGAGGTCGGCCTCGCTTCCTCCCCGACGCTGACCAACCTGGCCAAGCGCGAGATGGACGTCGTGGGCCGCCACGTGCCGGTGCTCAACGTTGAGGCGGAGCAGGACCGCGTCATGCTCAACGACGTCGTCGCCGCCCCCGAGCCGGAGCTGCCGGAGGCGCCCGAGGCGGAGCTGCCCGAGGCCCCCGCACCCGCAGCACCCGCCGCGCCCGCCGAGCCCGCCGCAGCCCCCGCACCCGTCGCGGCTGCCGCCCCCTCCGGGGCCCCGGCCGCCGACCTCGCCTTCGGCGCCGCCGAGGCGATCGAGGTGCTCTTCGCCTTCCAGAACAAGATCCGCCTCGAGCAGATCTCGGACTCGGACACCATCGAGGAGCTCACCGGCGGTGTGTCCTCGCGCCGCAACCAGCTGCTCATGGACATGTCCGCCGAGCTGGGCGTGCCCGCCATCGACGGCGCCGCCGAGGCCGACGTGGCCACCCTGCGCGAGCGCGTCACCACCGCCGCGCCCGGCTATTCCCCCTTCGGCACCGTGCTCAACGAGGCCGTGACCACGCGCCTGCGCACCCTGCTGGGCGCGGCTGGTCTGAAGCCCGCCTACGTCGCCGAGCAGCTCACCGGCGCTTGGGGCCTGCCCGCCAGCTGGACCCCGCACGTCGAGGCGGAGATCCTGCTGGGCACCCGCGCGGAGGAGTCCGTGCGGGGCGGCTCGCTGACCACCCTTCCGGGCGTGGCCTCCAAGGCGGACGCGGCGGCGCTCGTCGATGCGGCCGTCCAGAACGTCGCGTCCCGCCACGGCCAGTCCGTGTCCAAGGGCGCGGCCGCGACCGGCTCCGGCGGCGGGGTCGTCGACTCGGCGGCGCTCGACGCCTACCGCGCCGAGGTCACCGACACGCTCGTGGCCACCGCCCGCACCCTGCTGTCCAAGCTCGGCATCGAGGAGGAGCACCCCGAGGTCGAGGCGCCCGACACGACGGTGCTGGAGACCGTCGAGGCCGAGCTCGGCGCCGGCTGGGTCGAGCAGGTCACCCCGGTCTTCGACGAGCGCCAGGCCGTGCTTTTCGACGACCGCTGGGCGCAAGCCCGCGAGGATCTCGCCCGGGTGGCCCTCGGCGAGGCGGAGATCGCCGTGGAGCGCTTCGCCGGCACCGGCGCCACCGTAGCGCAGCAGGCGCAGTGGTACGCCGAGCGTGGCTTCGTCGGCCCGCTGGGCGAGATCGCCGAGGCGGCGCTTACCACCCCGCAGCTGCCCTACGCCGGCGACGTCGCCCTCGTCACCGGCGCGGCCCCCGGCTCCATTGCGACGGCGCTGGTGCAGCGTCTGCTGGAGGGCGGCGCGACGGTCGTCATGACCGCTTCGCGTGTGAGCCAGGCGCGCAAGGAGTTCGCCCGCGCCCTCTACCGGGACCACGCCTCCGCGGGCGCGGCGCTGTGGCTGGTGCCGGCGAACCTGTCCAGCTACCGCGACATCGACGCGCTCACCGCCTGGATCGGCGCCGAGCAGCGCGAGACGGTGGGCAACGAGGTGCGCGTGATCAAGCCGGCGCTCACCCCCACCCTCGCGTTCCCCTTCGCGGCGCCGGGCGTGTCCGGCTCGCTGGCCGAGGTCGGCGGCAACGCCGAGACCCAGGCCCGACTGCTGCTGTGGTCGCTCGAGCGCACCATCGCGCGACTGTCCGAGCTCGCCCAGGCCGCCGACGACTTCCCCGCCACACGCACGCACGTGGTCCTGCCGGGCTCGCCGAACCGCGGCATCTTCGGCGGCGACGGCGCGTACGGCGAGGTCAAGGCCGCACTCGACGCGGTGGTGAACAAGTGGTCCGCCGAGACCGGCTGGCCCGAGGGCGTCACCCTCGCCCAGGCCCGCATCGGCTGGGTCGCCGGCACCTCCCTCATGGGCGGAAACGACGTGCTCGTTCCCTCGGCCGAGAAGGCGGGCATCCACGTGTGGAGCCCCGAGGAGATCTCGGCCGAGCTCATGGGGCTGGTCACCCCGGAGTCGCGGGCGAAGGCGGCCGAGGCGCCGCTGGACCTCGATCTCACCGGCGGGCTCGATTCCGCGGGCGTGTCCATCGCGGAGCTGGCGCGCGGCGCTGAAGGTGTGGGGGGCGCTGGTGAGGCGTCGACACGCGATAGCGCGATCAAGGCCCTGCCCAACGTGGCCACCCCGGAGCAGCCGGAGGGCGCGCAGGTCGGCGAGGTGGCGTGCAGCCTCGACGACATGATTGTCATCGTCGGCCTCGGCGAGGTGTCCTCCTGGGGCTCCGGGCGCACCCGCCGCGAGGCCGAGTACGGCATCCGCCGCGACGGCTCGGTGGACCTCACCGCCGCCGGCGTGCTCGAGCTGGCCTGGATGACCGGCCTGGTCACCTGGTCCGAGGACCCGACACCCGGCTGGTACGACGCCGAGGGCGCCCCGGTCGCCGAGGAGGACATCTACGAGCGCTTCCGCGACGAGGTCGTCGCCCGGGCCGGCGTGCGCGAGCTGACGGACAAGTACTTCCTCACCGACAAGGGCTCCATCGACCTCGCCGAGGTCTACCTCGACCGCGACATCACCTTCACCGTCGACAGCGAGGCCACGGCCCGCGACATCGAGGTCGCCGACCCCGCCAAGACGAGGGTCGAGCTTGTCGACGGCGAATGGACCGTCACCCGCCTCGCCGGCGCCACCGCCCGCGTGCCGCGCAAGGCCACGCTCTCGCGCACCGTCGCCGGCCAGATGCCGGACGACTTCGACCCCTCCCGCTGGGGCATCCCGGCGCAGATGGTGGACAACATGGACCGCATCGCGGTGTGGAACCTGGTCACCGCCGTCGACGCCTTCGTCACCGCCGGCTTCACCCCCGCCGAGCTGCTGCGCGCCGTCCACCCCGTCGACGTGGCCTCCACGCAGGGCACCGGCATCGGCGGCATGGAGTCCCTCCACCAGGTCTTCGTCTCCCGGCTGCTCGGCGAGGAGCGCCAGACCGACATCCTGCAGGAGGCGCTGCCCAACGTCGTCGCCGCGCACGTCATGCAGTCGCTGGTCGGCGGCTACGGCTCGATGATCCACCCGGTCGGCGCGTGCGCCACCGCCGCGGTGTCCATCGAGGAGGCCGTGGACAAGATCGCCGTGGGCAAGGCCGACTTCGTCGTCGCCGGCGGCATCGACGACGTGCAGGTCGAATCGCTCGAGGGCTTCGGCCAGATGAACGCCACCGCCGAGACCGCCGCCATGACCGCGAAGGGGATCTCCGAGCGCTTCATCTCGCGCGCCAACGACCGCCGCCGCGGCGGCTTCCTCGAGGCCGAGGGCGGCGGCACCGTGCTCATCGCCCGCGGCTCCGTCGCCGCGCAGCTAGGCCTGCCGGTGCGCGCCGTCATCGCCTACGCCTCTTCCTTCGGCGACGGCGCCCACACCTCCATCCCGGCGCCCGGCCTGGGCGTGCTCGGCGCAGCCCGCGGCGGCACGGCCTCGCGCCTGGCGCGGTCCCTGGCCTCGCTGGGGCTCACGCCCGACGACGTCAGCGTGCTGTCCAAGCACGACACCTCCACCAACGCCAACGACCCGAACGAGTCCGAGCTGCACTCGCTGCTCTGGCCCGCCATCGGCCGCGACGCCCGCGCGCCCCTCTACGTCATCTCCCAGAAGACGCTCACGGGCCACGCCAAGGCCGGCGCGGCATTGTTCCAGGTCGGCGGGCTTATCGACGTCCTCTCCACCGGCACCGTCCCCGCCAACGCCGCCCTGGACTGCGTCGACCCGCTCGTGGGCGAGAAGTCCCGCAACCTCGTGTGGCTGCGCGCCCCGCTGGCGCTGGGGGCCGGCGCCGTGAAGGCCGCGGCGCTCACCTCGCTCGGCTTCGGCCACGTCGGCGCGCTCGTGGTCCTGGCGCACCCCGGCGTGTTCGAGGCGGCGCTCGCTGCTTCCGGCGCGTCTGTTTCCGAGTGGCGCTCGCGGGCCACCGCCCGGCTGCGCGCCGGCGCCGGCTGGCTCGAGGCCGGCATGACCGGGCGGCGCGAGCTGTTCACGCAGGTGGAAAACCGCCGCTTTGCCCCGGGCAACACGCACGACGGGGAGATCGCGCTGCTGCTCGACCCGGACGCGCGCCTCGGCGAGGACGGGGTGTACCCGCGGGGGTAGCTCGTTCGGGGGCGCGCCCGCTTCCGGGTAAAAGCTAAACGGCAAGAATCCGCCGAGCCGCTCGTTTTCGGTGGATTCTTGCCGTTTTGTTCTTGGCTGGCAGGGACGCGACGCTAATAGGGGCACGCGCCTGTCCAGCAGCCTCCGGAGTCAGACCGCCCTTCTCCTCAAGTTGGCGTGCCACGGACTGTACGCGCCCCTACTCGGCAACCGCGTCCGGCAGATCGTTCGCGATGCGCCAGATCTTCTTGTGCAGCTCGTTGCTCTGTACCTTTCTCGTGCTGTTGGTCAAATTCTGCACCGGGCACTCCACCAGACCCTGTCGCGGGTCGATAGTGGCCAGCCACTTTGCCCCATACTGGCTAATATCAGCCTATGGCCCGCACACGCAAAACCCTCCCGAAAGACTTCGA
Organism: Corynebacterium timonense; assembly: GCF_900105305.1. Taxonomy (NCBI): domain Bacteria; kingdom Bacillati; phylum Actinomycetota; class Actinomycetes; order Mycobacteriales; family Corynebacteriaceae; genus Corynebacterium; species Corynebacterium timonense. The sequence continues at coordinate 1,649,704 of NZ_LT629765.1, forward strand.
AGAGATCTTGGCCAGCGGCGACCTCGACGCGATGAAAACCGTATACGACACGTGCGCGTTGGAGGCGACCACTGGCTACAACAAACACACTGCCCTGGCGGTGCGTGAGTGCCCGCCCGAGCTGGCCCGGTGGCTGGTTGAGCAGGGCCTCGACGTAGATCTTCCCGACCGGTTCGGTGCCACGCCCCTGGCCACCGCCGCAAGCAGAGGCGACGTCCAAAGGATGCGGCTCCTGCTGGAACTCGGCGCCAACCCGGATGCCGGCAGGAAACCCCCGCTGGTGGTGGCTGCCCGCGATCATCGTCCCGACGCCGTGCGTTTGCTCCTCGAGCACGGGGCCGACGTCCACGCGGTCCACGGGACCTTCGGGTACACCGCGGCCGACATGGCCGTCGCGGAGGACAACCCGTCCTACCTGCCACGCGTGGTGGAAACCGTCTCCGTCCTGCTCGCTTCCGGCGCGCACCTTACCGACGAAGGCCGCCGTTTCGTGACTCGCCTGGGCAAGGAACACGCCCGAATGTCGCGGAAAAGGACGGCCGACGACAGGGACGCAACCCTCGACACCGCCATGGCGGAGCTGTACCGGCTGACCGGTGTCCCGCCGGTCCCGCGGATTGAGCCGCACGACGGAGCCAGCCGGATCGACGTGCCCGAGATGAGCGTGCCCGCACAGTTCTCCTGGTTGTGGGACTACCTGGTCCCAGGTTCCGGGCCCGCGCAGACCGTGCAGGGGGAAGTGGTCCGTATCGCCGGCCGGATCGGCAATGAGCTGCTCAATAACGGCGGCGCGAACTGGGACGACGGTTTCCGCGCTATGTGCGACACCTGGTTGACCACCGTCGGCGACGAGGCGGACGCCATCGCGGTGCTGCGGCGCGGCGAGATCGACGGGGAGGCCATCGACTCCATTACGGCGGCGTCGGTGCGCTACGTGATTAACCACCCCAACCCGGTCGTGACCAGCGACCTCCCCTACCAGCGATGACGTACTTCTGGCAGCCGCCCACCGAGTGGCTGCGCGGCCACCACCAGGACCGCGTCTACGCAGTGCGCCTGAGCGTGGCGCCGAGCGGTGAACTCGACGAGGCGTGGCGGGCGCTTCGCCGCACCCGGGCGATGGAGGGATCGAGCATCCTCGATGGCGGGGCGTCGTTGAAGCGCGTCGGCCCAGCAACGGTGGAGGTGGTCAGCGGCGGTGAGGACGCGCTGGATTCCCTGCACGAGAGCATCGAGGACACCCTGCGATCGGCGCTTGGGCGCGAGGCGCGCGTGACCGTCGTCGCGCAGCGCATTATCGAGGGTTGACGCGCCCGGACATGCCCTGACTCGTCGGGCTGGGAGCTGGGTATCTCGATCGTTCCAGGTTTTTGCGGTCGCTGGTCTAAGACGTGGAGCAGCTTCTGCCCACGACGTGGGGTCACGCGACCTTTTTGGACGAGGAGACCAGCTGGGTGACGTCGTTGAGCCACTTGGCGGTACTCATCGCGGTGGTGGCGCCCTTAAACTCCCATCCGCTCAGCTGGCCAACTTTCACGGCAGGCAGCGCGTGCCACAGCTCACCGTCGAAATCGAAGCTCTCGTCGTACCCCTCGACAAAGATGACGTCCGCTGGGTACGAGGAAGCATCTTCCCAGGCAACCCGCGCCCACGGGTTATCGTTTTCTGGTTTTTCCGGTCCGGCGACGTGGGCACCCAACTGGGCAAACAGTTCGGGCTGCGCGAAATCTTTCGCGGTGTAGAGCATTTCCTTCGTCGGAATTGCAAACAGGAATTTGAGATCGGTTCCCGCGACTGCCTTCTGGAAATCCTCTTTTGCCTTGGTCAATTCCTCGTCAGCCCGTTTGACCTTATCGGACTCCACATCGCCGCCGAGGAAAGCAGCGATCTGGCGGTTTTCGTTGATTCGGCCATCAATGGTGTCCGAGTTGGACAGGGGGACGAAAGGCGCAACTCCCAGGAGTTGTTTGTTGCCGGACTCGTCGAGCCACCCCCATCCCTCCAGCGTGCCGTAGCCCAAAACAGCATCAGGGCGCATCTCCGCGAGCTTCTCCATATCGATCTCGCCTTCCTTGCCAAGAAGGGGGATACCGTTGCGGTCGATGTCCTCTTTCACTGCCGGGTCGTCGCAGCCAAAGCCGAACAACCCAACTGGAGCGATGTCGTAGTCGTGCAAGGAACTGTACGCGTAGCACTCCATGACGAGTTTTTCTGGCTTCTTGTCAAAGGAAATTACCTGCCCCTCGTAGGACGGGTGGGCGAAAGTGACTGCTTCTGTCGCTGTTTTTTCGCCCTCGCTTTCCTGAGGCGCGGAGCAGGAGCACAGCGCTGCTGCGGCAGCCACAACAGCAACGGAGAACGTGCGGAACATCGATCACCAATCTTGTAGCGAGGCAGGAACACGCCAAGCAATATGTGGCTAGGCTAACCTAATTGTATACTGGCGCTCGGGGGCGGTGCCACTCGCTAACCGGGCCGCTGGTCGCCGCTGTGCTGCCAGCGCGGAACAACCAAAGGACTGCACGATTCTGGATCCTCGATCACACGTGCATCGAGGCCGAAAACATTAGCAACCAAAGTCTCGGTAATAACCTCACCCGGGGACCCGGCTGCCACCACTTCCCCAGCCTTCATCGCGATGATGTAGCTCGCATACCGGGCGGCCTGATTCAAATCGTGGAGCACCGCGACCAAGGTGTGGCCGTCGTTCTGGTTGAGTCGGCGACACAGCTCCAACAGCTCAATCTGGTGGCTGAGGTCCAGATACGTTGTTGGCTCGTCAAGCAGCAGAATGGGTGTCTGCTGCGCCAGCGCGACTGCCATCCAGACCCTTTGGCGCTGGCCCCCGGAGAGTTCATCGACGAACCGTCCCGACAAGTCGCGAACGCCCGTAGCGTCCATGGCAGCGGCTACTGCTTCTTCATCCTCCGGGGTCCAGGGTGTGAAAATGCGCCGGTGTGGATTGCGCCCTCGGGTAACCAAGTCCACCACCCGAATGCCGTCGGGAGCGGTAGGGCCTTGCGGCAACAGCCCAATTTCCCGCGCCACCTTTTTCGTGGGCATCGAGTGCAACTGTTTTCCATCAAGAAGGACAGTGCCGCTGGTGGGCGGCAAAAGCCTCGTTAAGCTCTTAAGCAGCGTGGATTTTCCACACGCATTCGGACCGACGATTACCGTGAACTCGCCATCCGGGATAGCCACACTGACGTCTTTGCACACCACTTTGTCTCCATAAGACAAAGCAACGTGCTCAGCCATGAGACGCGTCATCGATTCTTTCCTTCCCTCAAAAGCAGCCAAAGAAAATACAGGCCGCCGATGGACACGGTGACGATGCCCACCGGAAGCGGCGATGCTGGATAAATGCGCTGCGCTGTGACGTCGGCAAGCAAAAGCAATGCCGCACCCACTGCCGCCGTGGGCCCCAACGCCAAGCCGTCAGCACGCGCCAAACGGCGAGCAATTTGCGGCGATGCGAGGGCAATGAAAGAAATTGGCCCGACTGAGGCCGTGGCCAAAGCGGTCAGACCAATGCCCACCAGCAGCGCACAGACCTGCACGCCACGAACATTTTGACCAAGGGCTGTAGCGAATGGGACGCCAATCTGCAGCACTCGCAACGACCGCGCCAGCAGCACCGCCCCTACGATGAACGCCCCCGACCCACACGCGACTATCACGAAGGTAGCCCACGAGACACCCGACAAATTGCCTGCACCCCAAAGACCGGCCATGATCGCGTCCTCGACCGTGGCGGTGAGCAACAGCCACACATTGACGGACGCAAGCATCGCGCTGACACCAATACCGACAATAATCAAGCGAACTGCCCGAACCGCCTCGCGCGAAGCAGAGAGGAAAAACACCAAGAAGGCAGTGGTGATACCGCCGACGAGCGCGCCGACCATAATTGCTATGCTCCCTCCGCGCAGCAGCAGCATCACCACCAACGCGCCGGTATAGGAACCGGTTTGAAAACCGATAACATCCGGGGAGCCAAGGGGATTTTTCGTCAGATTCTGGAAGATCGCACCACTAAGCGCCAGGCAGGCGCCCAGGACAATCGCGATAAGGATGCGCGGTGCGCGCCACTCGCCTACCACCATGGTGGTGTACGCGTCCCCGCGGCCGAAGATCACGTCGACGACCTCCGCGGGCGTGATTTTCGCCGATCCGGTAGCCAAGGCGTAAACCGCCAGCGCAGCGATCGCGAGCCACAGCACACTGCACACCACTAGGGACCGGGCATCGACGAGCATAAAGGGGCGGGAACGTCGGCCAAGGTGAATGACCCGCCGTCCATAATCGAGTTTTGTTGTGTGGTCAGGCATCTGTTTACATCTCCGAAACTCGGTAGCGCCGAACCATATAGATCAGCACGGGTGCCCCGATAAACGCGGTGACGACACCGACTGGAATCTCCCCCGTGGTCAGCACCCTGCCGAGCACGTCGGCGAATCCCATGACAGTAGGCGCAATAAGCACGGAGTAGGCAATGATCCACCCCTGGTGCGGGCCCACAATAACCCGCGCGAGATGCGGTGCCATGAGCCCGAGAAAACCAATGGGGCCGGCTGCCGCGGTGGCGCCGCCGGCCAACAAGGTAATAGCAACCAAGGCGACAATCCGCACTCTATTCGGGTTCGTGCCCAGCGCTACTGCAGCGGCCTCGCCCAAAGCGAGAAGATCCAAGGAACGAGCCGACAGTACCGCGATAAGCAATCCAAGCAGCAAGAAAGGAGCGATCGTCAGGGTGGCGTCAAGCGACTGAGAAGCGGTGGTGCCGGCGGACCAGCCGCGCATACGGGCCAGCAACTGGGAATTAGTCAACAACACTGCCGAGGAAAAACCTGTAAGCACCGCCCCTAGGGCAACGCCCGACAACGTCATGCGCACCGGATTTCCACGGGCCGGACCGGCATTGCCGACAACGAAAACAACGACAGAGGTGACCATTGCGCCGCCGAATGCCCACCACATGTATTGAGAAATGTCTGTGAGCCCGAAAAAGGCCAGACCAACTACCACAGCCAGACCGGAACCGGCGTTGACGCCGAGAATTCCCGGATCGGTCAGAGGATTCCGGGTCACTGCTTGCATTAAGGCGCCCGCCACCCCAAACGCGCCGCCCGCAGCGAGGATAAGAACTGTGCGCGGCACTCGGGAAAGCCACACCGTCTGCGAAACGGAATCATCCGGGTCGGGGTGAAGGAGGAAGCTCACTACTGTTCAGAAGACCGAAATGGTAGCGGTGTGGTGAGTATCTGGTAGCGCCTGAGTGGGTACCCGGTAGCGGTATCTCACTCAGGCGTTGCCGGTTGTTATGCGTTGGTGGTCAGGCGCATGTTTGGTCCTTCGAGTGTGATGATTTCGGCGCCGGAGACGAGTCGGTTGAGGATTGACTCGGAGATCACGGCGTCGGGGATGGACTTGTACCACTCGTGTGGGGTGAACTGTGAGGTCACAATGGTTGAGACTTTGCGTTCCCGCCCGGCGAGGATATTGAGTAGTTGGTGCGCGGTCGCGGCGTCAACAGGTGTGGTGAGAAAGTCATCCAGGACTAGGACGTCGGCGTCGTGGAGTTGCTGGATGAACTTCAGCCGTGTGGGGTTATCGGGTTGGAGGACTGCCAGTTCGGCGGCGAGCATGTCGGTGCGGTAGAACCGTGCGGAGTAGTCGTTGCGGCATGCTGCGGTGATGAGTGCTTGGGCGAGGTAGGTTTTACCAACTGAGGATTTGGTTCGCTCGTGAAATCGCGCGGTGCGAGCATCCGAGCTGGTGTTCAATCTGGCGGTAAGAACGCTGCCGAATCAGCAGCGTCATCACCGCACGGTAATCCGTCATAGGCGGACTCCTTCCAGTACGAGCCGCACCCGAGTGGTGCGGCTCGTACTGGAAGGATCACCTTGAGCGCTGTGAGCTGCTACCGGATACTCACTGAAGCGCTACCGGAAAGTCACGACGCTGCTACCAAATAGCCGGTCGCAACACACTACCTGGCCAGGTTCCAGGTGCCGGGAACCAACGAGCATGCTCAAGGCCAGAGCGGCCAAGCACAACACTGCGAGTGGAAGCAGGCCGAGCCAACGCTTCTGGTCGCTAGGACGGAGCCATGCAATACCAGCCATCCCTATGAGCTAAGCGACCTTCTTGGCTGAGGAGACCAGCTCAGTGACGTCGTTGAGCCACTTGGCGTAGCTAGTGGCCGTCGTTGCACCTTTGGAGCTCCAGCTGCCCAGTTGGCCAGCTTTTACCGCTGGCAACGCGTGCCACAGCTCGCCATCGAAGTCAAAGTGTTCGTCATAACCCTCGACGAGGAGGACATCTGCGGGGTAAGAGGCAGCATCCTCCCACGCGATCTTGCCCCACGGGTTGCCGCTTTCTGGCTTATCGGCACCAATGACGTTGGCTTTCAGCTCGGTAAGCAAATCGGCCTGCGCGAAGCCTTTGGCGGAGTACATCATCTCTTTCGTCGGGCTGACCAGCATGAGGTTAAGGTCAGTACCTTCCACGGCCTTCTGGAAAGACTCTTTAGCCATCTTCAGGTCCTCGTCGGACTTCTTGACCTTATCCGAGTGCACATCGCCGCCCAAGAACTCAGCGATCTGACGCGTCTCTTCAATTCGGCCGTCAACGGTTTCCGCCGTAGACAGGGGAACGAAGGGGGCTACCTTCGTGAGCTGCTCGTTCACGGACTCATCGAACCAAGTCCAGCCCTCTAGGTTGCCGTGGCCAATCACGGCGTCGGGGCGCAGCTCCGCAAGCTTCTCCATGTCGATCTCCGCATCTTTACCGACGACGGGAATTCCGGTCCGGTCGACATCGCCCATCGCAAAGGGGTCGTCGCACCCGTAACCGAACAAGGCCGCCGGAGAGATGTCGTATTCATGCAGTGAGCTGTACGCGTAGCAGTCCATGACAAGGTTTTCGGGCTTCTTGTCAAAGGAAATCTCCTGCCCTGCAAAGGAGGGGTGGGCGAACGTGACTGCCTCTTTCGCCGGTGTTGCACTATCGCTTTCCTACGAGGCGGAGCAGGAACACAGAGCCGCAGCGGCGGCAGCCACGGCAACAATGGAGAGCTTGCGGAACATAAATCACCAATCTTCCAAGATCACGTGGATTGCCTCTCCAATGTAAGGAAAGGCACGCCTAACAATATAACACGGTTTCGGCCCCTCTATGCAAGCCCTCCTCCACTGCCGCTCGTCCGCCCCGAAGTCCGGCGCCCGCGACTTCCTCGCACAGCTCGCGGCCGCCTACCCCGACCGCATCAACCCCTACCTCTGACCACCCGCATACACAGAAATCTTGACAGGCTCTCGAGTACAGCGTCGCGAGCTACGACTCCGTTGTCGACGCTCGCGCAGGAACGGACCTGGTACGTCAACGGCTTCTCCAAGAGCCTCAGTCCCGGCCTGCGCGTCGGCACGCTGGTGCCTCCGGAGCGGCAGCACGCGCGGGCCGACGTGATGCTCCAGGCCACAACCCTGGCGGTGAGTCCACTCATGGCGGAACTCGTCACGCGGTGGATTCAGGACGGTACTGCGGAGAACATTGCTACCGCGCTGCGCGCCGAAGCTCAGACGCGTCTCGCGACCGCAGCGTCAGCACTTGGTGATCTCCTACCCGCCGTCCCCGTCGGGCGGCTTCCACCCGTGGCTTCCTATGCCGTTGCATCACGCCGAGGAAGCGGCGCGTACCGCTGCCCGGGAAGGCCTCATCGTCACGCCGCCCGGGACGATTCTCACCGATCCGTCCGCCACGGAATCCGGCCTGCGGGTCTGTATCGGCCGCCCCGGGACCCGCCAGCTGGTGCGGGGCCTGCGGCGACTGCGAAACATCATCGTGAGCCACATCACCTCGCCTGCTTCCACCCATTCGCGATGACGACCTCTCCACCATCCACATGCCGACAGACGGCAGAGTTCACTGCTCAGCGTGACCGCTATTCGTCGCCGGTGCGTACCACCGCATCGCCCTCGAGCGCGGATGTGATGTCATCCAGGAATCCTTGCTGAATGGCCCAGGGGACACTCAACACGGAGGGAGTGGTGACTGCCATCAGAAGCTCTGGGTCTTCCAAGTAGTAGTACCGGCCCTCGGCAATCGGAGCCCACCGCGACATCAGCGGGTGGGCGAGAGTCTGCGCGATCTTCTCTCGGGAGTTCGACCATCCGATGAACACGTCGGTCGTGAGCGCATCCAGTCTCTCGAGGCTGACGGAGCCGTAGTAGTCCTCTCCGAATGAGCCGACTTCCTGAGCGACGGACGGGTCGTCGATCATACCGAACTCACGGAGCAGCGTAGGACGGGGGTCATCGGGCGAGTAGACGGCAAGGTCCGAGGAGCCGTCTTCCAGCCACTCGCCGAAGATGAAGCTCCTCCCCTCGAGCTGCGGGTGCGCATCGCGCGCTGAATCGACCGCTGCCTGTGTGCGAGAGATCAGTTCCGCAGCTTGATCGGGGCGTCCCAGCGCGGTGCCTGCGAGTTCGACGATGTCCGACCACGAGCCGTACGTCCACGGTGTGCGCGCATAGGCGATCGTCGGGGCGATGTCACTGAGCTGCTGATAGTCGGCTTCGGTGATCCCGGAGTATGGCGCGAAAATCAGGTCCGGGGCGTAACTGAGGATCTCCTCTGGGTCGTAGACACCGTCCTTTCCTGGGGAGAGAACCGGCGGCAGTTCGGCACCGAGTTCGACAGTCACATACTCTCGGAACCAATCGGTGTAGCCGTCCTGCGTGCCGTATTCTTCGGGGACCGCGACGGGGACGACGCCCAGCGCGGCGACCGCGTCTTCGGCGCTGCCCCCGAGGACGACCACACGTTCTGGGGTTGACGGGATACTCGTCTCGCCGTGCGCATGCGTTACGGATATCGGGAAGCTGCCCGGCTGCTGTCCTGAGGTCGGGCGGTCGTCAGCCGATGATCCGCACGCCGTCGAAGAGAGCGCCAGAGCTAGAACGACGAGTGGAGCCAGCGCGCGGCGTAGTCCGGCCTGACGTGGCGCCTCCTGAATCGTGTCGGAGGTCACGATCGGTCTCCTTCCCCACGGGCCTCGGTGACGGCGCGCCCGATGGCGGCGGCGATAGCGTCGATCCCCCAGTCGATGCCGAGCGGCGTCGCGGTCGCGAATGCGAGTCCCACATCCGGATCCTGAATCAGAGCGACGCGATTGTTCGCTACTGGCGCCCAGCTCCCAAATGCAGTGTTCGCGCGAACAGCCTCACGGTAGGTGTCCTCGTCAGAGATAACAACGTGAACATCGGGGTTCATTGACAGGAGTTGCTCCATACTGACGGTAAAGCTCGCCGGATCGCCGGCCTTGTGCTGCAGCTCAACGGCGCCTTCGACAGGCTTAAGGCTGAGAGCCTCGAGCACCTGAACACGCGCATCGGCGGTGCCGAAAACGACGACCTGGCCGTCGTCAGAGGGCAGGAAGCTGTGCAAAAAGCTCACGCCCGAAAGCTCGGGGTGCGCCTTAGCGACGTCGGCAACGCGCTGTTCGGTCTGCTTCTCAATTTCTGCTGCATAGCCTGGGCGTCCAAGCGCGGCACCCATCATGCGAATGTGCTCGTCTACGGTGGTCGCCCAAGGCTCTGAAGGGAAGGCGATTGTCGGCGCGATGTCAGACAACGCCTTGTATTCAGCCTCGGTGATCCCGGAGTTTACGGCCACGATGAGGTCGGGCTGCTGACCCAGGACGTACTCGAGGTCAACCTCACCACGTTCGAGAGAAGGATCAAGGGAAGGCAGAGGCGCGCCGAGCTTCTCGACGGCTTCGGAGACCCATGGGTAATAGTCGCCCTTGATTCCCGTCGCGTTGCCTTGCGCGACCGGGACCGTGCCGAGCTGAATCGCGATATCGGCACCGCTCCAGCCGATGGTAACGAGGCGCTTGGGCTGCGCAGTCACCTCCGTGGAGCCGTACGCATGCTCGATTGTTACCGGGTACGCACCGTCTTCCGCGTCTGCGAAGACACGTTGTTCATCCGCCGCGGTCGGGGACGGCGATGCACACCCGGAGAGGAGAGAGGCGCAGGCCAGCAGCGCGATCGCCCCCCTTACCGCGCGGTCGATGACTGATTTCACAGTTTATCCTTTCACTGAAGGGGAGCCTCACATAATCTGGCGACCCTGACGTTTTCCATTAAATCCATCCTCTTTTTCGCATTGAGGACACATTCCGTCGCGTTCGCGACAGGCATCCCACGCCGATTTTCTCGAGCACGTACCCAACCGGATCCTGGGGCAGCGCCACCGGGCGCCTTGATGATGAGCCGGTTCACCCGCCAAGCGGGCGCCCAGCCCCACGTCGAGGGATGATCAGCGGTGTACCGGTCTCGGGGTCCGGTCGGATGATGCACGGGAGCCCGTAGACATCCTCGACGAGTTCGGCTGTGAGAATCTGAGCGGGTTCCCCAGAGGCGACGACCGTGCCGGCCTTCATCACGATGAGGTGACTGGCGTAGCGCGCGGCCTGGTTGAGGTCGTGGAGAACTACGACGATGGTGCGATGCAGCTGGCTGCGGAGTGTCTCGAACAATTCGAGGAGCCCGTACTGGTGGGAAATGTCGAGGAATGTCGTCGGCTCGTCAAGCAGGAGAATTGGGGTCTGTTGAGCAAGGGCCATCGCGACCCAGACGCGCTGACGTTGCCCTCCGGACAGCTCTTCAACGAGCCTGCCGGAAATGCCGAGTGTGCCGGTCGCTTCGAGCGCAGCGACGACGGCGACCTCGTCTGCTTCGGACCACCGGTCGAACATGCCCTGGTGGGGGTAGCGCCCGCGGGCGACGAGATCCGCAACGCGTATCCCGTCCGGGGCGATGCAGGTCTGCGGAAGCAGGCCGAGCCGAGTGGCGAGCTGTTTCGGCGGCAGACGGTGGATGTCGTCTCCGTCGAGCAGGATCGCGCCCTCAAGGGCCGGTAGAACGCGGGCGATCGTGCGCAGAAGCGTCGATTTACCACATGCGTTGGGGCCGATGATGGCGGTGTACGAGCCGCGGGCGATGCTGATGTCGACCCCGTCGACGATGATCCGGTTGTCGTATCCAGCACGCACGCCTTCTGTGCGCACCGCGTCTGCGGTAGCGGTGCGCGGAGCAGTGTTCTTCGTGGTCATGATCTCCTCCGAAACTCCGAAATCAGCAGCCAGGCGAGGTAGGCGCCGCCGAGTGAGACAGTGACTACTCCGACGGGCATCCCAATACGTTGGGCGAGGATGTCGGAGGTAAGCAGGCAGAACGCGCCGGTGAGCGCCGACGGCCCGAGCAACAAGCCCGTTCCCCGCACCAGCCGCCGCGCGATTTGTGGGGCGGCCAGCGCAACAAAAGAAATAGGGCCGGCTGTAGCGGTCACAAGTGCCGTCAGAGCGACACCGACGACCACGGCCAGCGCGCGGAGGCGGTTCGCACGCAGACCGAGCGAGTAAGCGGCGTCGTCTCCGAGCTCAAGTTGGCGCAGCCCCGGCGTGAGCAGCGCCACCGCGGTAATCAAGATGAGCAAGATCGCAGCCATCGGCCAGAGCTGGTCGTGTCCCAGCGCATTGAAGGATCCAGCCGCCCACACGGCAGCGAGCATGGCGGTGTCGACGCTGGTGGACAATAGGAGTGCGGAGTTGAGCGAAGACAGCAACGCCGCCACACCGATACCCATGATGATCAGTCGAAACGACTGTACGGATCCGCGCACTGTGGCGAGGAGGTAGACGGCCGCGGCGGTGATGATGCCGCCGAGGATGGCGCCGGCGGCTATGTCGAGGTAACGCGTGGATCCGAGGAGGAGCATGACGACGATCGCGCCAGTGTAGGAACCGGAGGAGAACCCGATGATGTCCGGGGACCCGAGGGGGTTGCGGGTCAGCGACTGGAAAATGGCGCCGGAGATGGCGAGGGCGATGCCGCAGGCGATCGCAAACAGTGCCCGCGGCAGTCTCCATTCCACGACAAGCATGTGCGTCTGCTTGCTGGCCGTGCCGGCGAACGCTGCGATGACGTCGCCAAGCGGAACGCGGTGGGTGCCAAGCGTGAGGGAGACGAGCGCAAGGAAGACGGTAAATGCCGCGAGAGTGCTACAGACGGTAAGGGAACGCACGCTCATTACCGCCGATATCCGGGGGAGGCGAATCGCAATCGCGGGATACCCATGGTCAACACCATCGCGCCCAACGCGGCGGGGAGAAGCGCTCATAGGCCACTCACCGTCCTTCGCCGAGCAAGGAGAATAAGCACGGGTGCACCGATGACAGCAGTGACGAGGCCGACGCGCAGCTCCCCGCTGGGGAGGATGACTCGGCCGAGGACGTCGGCGAGCAATAGCAGAATCGGAGAGACTACTACCGTGTAGGCGAGGATCCATCGCTGGTCGGGGCCCACGAACCAGCGCACGACGTGCGGGATCATGAGCCCGACGAACCCGATCGGTCCCGCCAGCGCGGTCGCCGTGCCGGCGAGCAGGGTGACGGCGACGATCACGACGATCCGCACCCGCCCGGCACGAACCCCGAGCGAGGCGGCGAGCTCGTCTCCGAGCGCTAGGGCGTTGAGCGCTCGGGCGGCGCCAAGGCCGAGGAGGAGCCCGAGAAGAATCAGCGGCGCGAAGGAAAGGACGATATCAAGCTGTCGTCCGCCGATGGATCCGACGCCCCAGAACCGGAGGTCGTCGAAGGCGTCACGGTTGCCGAGAACGATCGCGGTGGTGAGGCCGCCCAGCACGGCGCTAACCGCCACGCCCGCGAGGGTGAGCTTCGCCGGAGTGGCTTTGCCGCCGCCGACAGCGCCAAGCGCGTACACGAGTATCGTGACGGCGCCGGCGCCGAGCAACGCGAACCATACGTAGCCCAGCGGTGCGGCGACGCCGAGGAACCCGACCGCCATCGTCACCGCGAACGTCGCCCCGGCATTCACGCCGAGGATGCCGGGATCAGCGAGCGGGTTACGGGTGTACGCCTGGATCAGCGCCCCGCACATCCCGAGCGCGGGCCCGACGACCAAACCAACGACGGTGCGCGGCACCCGCAACTCAAGAATGATCACGTGCTCGTCCAGCGTGCCATCGTAGGCCCATAGCGCATCCCAGATCGTCGATAAGCCGATCGCTCTGGCTCCGACCCCGATGCTGAGCACGACAATGACGACGAGCACGGCGCTCGCGATAAACAAGCCAGCCAGTCGGAGCGCCGAGCTACGGACGACGCCGCGCGGCGCTTCCGGGAGCGTCCGCCTGAAATAGTGCGGAACTGTTAAGAGCATGCCTGCGGCTCCGTCTCACTTAGCCGTGCGGACCACGGCGCCGCCGCCGATAGCTGCGGAAATGTCCCTGATGTAGTCATGCTCGATCGCCCACGGGATACTAAGCACATCTGGGCCGCTGGTGGCCATGCCGAGCGTGTTATCTTCGGCGATGTAGTAGCGGCCCTGGGCAACCGGTTCCCATCGGGTGAAGACGGGGTGCTTGAGCGTATAGGCGGTATCGGCACCGGCGTAGGACCACGCTAGGACAACATCAGCCTCAACAGTGTCGAGCTGCTCGAGGCTGATACCCCCGTACCAGGTGTCCGCCGGAACGTCTTTGGTTGCCGCGGCGAGTTGCGGGGTGTCTACCATGCCGAACTCGTGCAACAAACGCACGCGCGGGTCCTCGCCGATGTAGGCGGTGATCTCGGTCGCCCCTTCAGAGAAGGTGGTGCTGTATAGGAACGTGGCACCGTCGAGGTTGGGATACTTCTCAGCCTCGTTCTGGATGGCTGCTTCGGTCTCGCGGACGAGCTCTGCGGCTTTGTCGTCTTCGCCGAGGATCTTACCGATGATCTTGGTGTGCTCCTGCCACGTGCCGGCGGTGAACGGCCGCTCCTTGTACGCGACAGTCGGGGCGATTTCGCTGAGCCGCTTGTACTCGGTCTCGGTGAAACCGGAATACACGCCGATGATGACGTCCGGTTGGAGGGCGAGGATCTGCTCGTAGTCCGCGCCGTCCTCTGTCACGTTGATGATCTCCGGCATCTCCGCTTTTAGCTGGTTTTCAACCTGGTCGCGGAACCAGGGGGTGAAACCCTCCTCGTCCCCGCCCCATGTCTCGGGCACTCCGACGGGGGCGACGCCGAGGGCGGCGACAATATCGTGATTCATCCAGCTTAGAGTGACCACGCGCTTCGGCTTCTCGGGGATGGTTGTCTCACCGAGAGCGTGCTCAACGGTGCGCGGAAAACTCGCCTCGCCTATAGACGCTCCGGGCGAGCCGGCGGACTCGGGGGTAGACGAGCAGCCGGCGACCACGAGGGCTAGGGCGGCTACTGCGAATGCGAAGATACTGCGTAAAAGGGGCATGGGACCTCGACAAGACGTAATGAGGCTTCTCTGGGAGAGACAACCGGCACCCAAGGTTAGGTGTGCCTTGGCTAACGCTACGCGGTGCGGTTTGCCGTTGGCGGACAGTTTCTTACGCCCAGCGGCCAGCCCGCCACCAGCGCTCCATCCCTACTGGCGCAAAGCGAAGTCCCGCGGGGAACCTTGCCTCATTCGTCGGCGACGGGCGTTTCCCGATACCGCCGCCCCGCAAACCGGGTTTCCCGTCAGACGTCGGTGTTGGCAGGCAAGAAAAGGTGCGGCGGGCGCCCCATAAGGCGGTGGAACGCGGCGCTGAAGGCACTGATCGTGGCGTAGCCGACGCGGCGGGCCACCACCCCGACGGGTGTACCGCCGCTGAGGAGGCGGACGGCGGCCGACATGCGTGCAGCCGTACGCCACTGGCTGAACGTCATGCCCGTCTCGGCGCGGAAGACGCGTGCGAGAGTACGGGCACTCGTAGAGGTGACCCACGCCCAGTCCTCAATCGAGCGATTGTCGGCAGGGTTGCTCATAATCGACCGGCAGATCGGGGCGATGCGTGAATCCTGAGGAAGCGGCAGCTCGATTACGGGAAACGCCGCATCTGCGACGAGTTCGAGGCACACTCTTTGGGCGCGCAACCGCTGCTGGCGGGGCATACCGGTTTCCGCTAGGTGGCTGAGAAGCTCGCGCAGCGCGGCATTCACAGAAACCGGGTGCACGTCCGGTGCGCGCCCGTCCCACGCCTCGGGCAACAGATACAGGGCAGCCAGAGTAGTCGTGGGGTCGCGGCTGACTGCGTGCCGCGTCCCGGCGGGCACCCACAGACCTTGGCCAACGGTGAGGTTGTGGCGAACGCCATCCACCTCGACTTCGGCACAAGCTCGCTCCGGCCAGAACACGACATGCTCGGGGTGGGCGTGCGCATCCGTCGAGCACCCATCGGCGTCGTCGATATACGCGTACCGGAGATAGCGGGTGGTAAGCAGGTACCCGTCGGGCACGATCCGCCCTCTCACCGGAAAGCTCTCAGGGCAATTGATGCACTCGTTGGCCAACGAGGAATCAAGTAGAGTCACCACCGCTCCTCAACAGTTCCACGATCACACTTGTACTTAGGTAAGTGTAACCTACCCACACGTGTCCGACGGACGACAACATGTGGCGCCTTCGAGACTGACCGGGCGCCTATCCTGCCAAGAATGACGACAAACATCGCGCCGTTGCAGCGAGACCGCCCAGTTCGGGTCATGCGGTTGGCGCTGACGCGCGGTGGACGCTGGTGGCGGCTTTCGCTGGCGACCCTCGGGTTCATGCTTCACCAAGCGAGCGAGGCGGCTGTTCCCATCCTGATCGGTGTGGTCATTGACCGCGCAGTGCTGCCTCGCGACCCCGGCGCTCTGGCGTTGTGGCTCGGTGTGCTGGGAGCCGTGTTCCTCGTCCTGTCGTTCAGCTACCAAGGGGCGAGCCTGTCGATGATCCGCATCTACGGGCGCGGCGAGCACGACTTACGGCAAATAGCGGCCGCACGGGTGCTGGATACGCGCGGAATGAGAACCCGCCGGACTGGCGAGGTGCTGTCCATCACCACAAGCGACACGTATCGGGTTGCCGGAGTCTCGTGGAACATCGCCGAACAAGCGGCCACTCTTGCGGCCCTGCTTACTGCGGTGGCGGCGCTGCTGCTCATCTCGCTCCCGCTCGGCCTCGCCGTTCTGGTCGGGGCAGTTCTCATGCTGTGGGGAATGGCCGCGTTGGCCCAACCGCTCGAACGGCTGGGCCTGGCCGAACAGAGCGCAGTCTCGCGGGCGAGCGACGTGGCCACGGACGCCATGGAGGGGTTGAGGATCATTCACGGCCTCGCCGCTCACCAGCAGATCGTCGCACGTTACCGTGAAGCGAGCGCAGCCTCCCGTGAGGGCGCGATCCGCGCGTCTCGGTCACTGTTGACGTACCAGGCGGTGAGCACGGCAGTATCGATCCTCTACCTCAGCTCGTTAGCTGCCGCTGCCGGGTGGATGGCACTGCGCGGAGCCATCACCCCGGGACAGCTGATCACCGTGGTGGGGCTGGCTCAGTTCCTGCAGGGCTCCCTCGACCACATCGGCACCTTCGGAGCAAACTGGGCGCACAAACGCGCATCCGCCCGCCGCCTGCAGGATCTGCTCGTTGAACCGCACTGCCTCCCGGAGGGACGGGGAGCCCGCCCGGCTCACGGAATGCTGCGATGGAACCCGGTGAATGGCCCCGCAGTTGAGTCGAAGCCGGGCCGGATGGTCGGCCTCCGGGTCGTCGACGCCAAGCAGGCTCACGACGTAGCGTCCCGCCTGGGTTTCCGCACGACACCCGCGCCGGGGGAGCTCATCCTGGGCGAGGCCGATGCGTTGAGCATCGGCTGCGCTGCCTACCGGGGGCACGTGCTGGCCCCGCCTCACGATGCCTACGTGTTCACCGGCAGCATCCGCGACAATGTCACGCTGCGGGCGAGTGATTCCTGCCCGCTCGACGACGGCGTGGTGAGGGCAACCGCGCTGGACGACGTAATCGAATACGTCGGCTCACCCGATGCACCCGTCGGCGAGCATGGGCGCCGCCTGTCCGGCGGGCAGCGGCAGCGGCTACTTCTGGCTCGAGCACTGCATACGCCAGCCGACGTTCTCGTACTCGAGGAACCCGCTACCGCCCTCGACCCCATCACGACGCAGCGCGTTGGGGCTGGCCTCGCCGGATGCGGCCGCACCATAGTACTGGTCACGAGCGACCTCATTCTCCTCGGCAGCTGCGCGACGGTCGTCGACTTCACCTCACACGAAAACACACGAAACGAGGTGCGTGAGTGACTCATTCGCTACCCGTGGCATCCGTACGCGAGACTGCGCGCACTGTCCGCAGCCTCCTCACGCGACGACGAGGCCTGCTTGCTGCCACACTGGCGTTGCTGTTGACCTGCTCAGCCAGCGCGTTGGCAATCCCCCCTTTGCTCGGCTGGATCGTCGATATCGTCCTTTCAGGTGTTGGTGCGTGGCGCATCTGGCTCACAGCCGGTCTCCTCATCGCGGCGGGCGTCCTCTCGGCCGCCACCTCGTTGTTAGGCGGCCGACTGTTGGTCATCTGCATACAAGGCTCGCTCTCTGAATTACGCGAGGACGTGTTCGCTGCAGCGATGCGGATCGATGCGACGACGATCGAACGAGCGGGAAGCTCAGACGTGGTGTCACGGCTAACCCGGGATGTCGAGGCGGTCACTGAGGCCGGGTCTGAGGTGCTGCCGCGCTTTGTCAGCGCCCTGTTTACGATTGTGCTCACCGCAGTAGGCATCGCCGCACTCGACCCTTTCCTCGCGCTAGCCGCGTTGAGTGCCGCCCCACTTCAGCTAGTCGCCGTGTCACGCTTTCTTCGCCGTTCCCGCCCCTTGTACGTGCGGCTGCGGCGCGAGGAGTCCGACCGCGGGCAGGCGATCATAGAAAGCGTTGCCGGACAAGAGACCGTTCGCACCTACCGCCTTGCCCCTTTCCGCCTCGGCCTGATAGCCGAACGCAGCCTCACTGCTGTAGAAACCGCCCGTGCGGCAGGAAAAGCGCGAAACGTGTTCAACGGGACGCTCAACCTGGCGGAATTCACAGGTCTCGCCGCCGTGCTCGCCGTCGGATTCTGGAGGGTGGAAACGGTAGGAGTAACCGTGGGGACGGTGACTGCGGCCGCGCTTTTCTTCCACCGTTTGTTCATCCCCATCGGAGACCTACTGTCCAGCGTCGACGACCTTCAGCGGGCCCAAGCAGGACTCGAGCGCCTCGTCGGCGTGCTGCGCAGTACGGCGCCTGCACAGCCGCGCTATGAAATCCGCGACGGAGCCGTCGAGCTGTGCGGGGTGACGTTTACCTACCCCCAGGCGTCAACTGCTGCTGTCACCGATCTCACACTCACCGTCCCTTCGGGGGCGCGCGCCGTGTTCGTCGGGGCAAGCGGTTCCGGAAAATCCACCACTGCGCACCTCATCGGGGGGCTCGCCGCTCCTACCTGCGGCTCCGTCATCGTCGGCGGGCAACCCGCTACCCGTGCCGCACAGGCTTCAGGTAAGCCGGCGGTCATGCTCGTCACCCAGGAGACGCATCTGTTCTCCGGCACGCTCGCCGATAACCTGCGCCTTGCCCGCGCAGACGCCACCGACGACGAGCTACGCACCGCTCTCCGCGCAGTGGGTGCGCACTGGGCGGCCGACCTTCCGGGGGGAATCAACTCGCCCGTCCCGCACGATCTTGACGAACAACGCCTCCAGCACATCGCGCTCGCTCGCGTACTTCTCGCCGACCCACCCGTTGTGGTGCTCGACGAGGCCTCCGCCCATGCAGGAGCCGATTCGGCACTCGACCGTGCCGTGGACACAGTCGTGCACGGTCGCACCGCAATCATCATCGCTCACCGCCTCTCCCATACTGAAAACGCCGACATCACCGCTGTGTTTGAAGCCGGCCGCATCATCGAGTGCGGCGAGCCCCGCGAACTGCTCGCGACCGGCGGCGTCTTCCGTTCGCTGTGGGAGGCGTGGGCCCGTGGGCGCGAGCAGCTTCCTCGCACGTTCCAACCACCTCTTCCGCCTAAGGAGAAATAACACCATGGCCATCCCCTGCTCCCCTGCACAGGTCGAACGTGTCACACGACTCACCCCCCACATGATCCGGATCACGTTTCGCACCATCGGAGCCTGGCGCTGGAACACCGACGGCTCCGGTGACGAGCACATCGACATCGCCCTCCCCCACCCCGGTGAGACGGAGGCCGATTTAACCGTGTTTAACCTGCCCGAATACGGTCCCGGCTGGAAAGGAGAAGAACCCCCGTGGCGCCACTACACTGTCCGCGCCGTCTACGACCAAGGCAGGTTGTTCGACATCGACTTTGCCATCCACGGCGACGGAATAGCCTCAACTTGGGCTGAACGTGCGGAGCCCGGCCACGTGATCGGCGCCTTCCACGGCGGCGGCTCCTACTACCGCCCGCCTGCGGACGCCACGTTCCACCTTCTCGTCGCCGACGCCACAGGTCTTCCCGCCCTCGGACGCATCATCGAAGAAATGCCCACGGCCACCCGGGCTCTTGCCATTATCGAAGTACCCGAAAGGGCAGACATCCAAGCGATCACATCCGCCGCCTCCGTCGAGTACCGCTGGCTAACTGGGACTGGAAACGGCCGCGGCCCAAGCGCGCTGCCGGCCGCTGTAGCGGAATTCACCCCGCCCGGTGAGCCCTGGTATGCGTGGGCTGCGTGCGAAGCAGCGTCCAGCCGCTCGATCCGTTCAGACCTCCGCAAACGCCTCAGCTCACCCCGCAACCGCCACCACGTAATCGGCTACTGGGCCGAAAGCAAAACCGGCAACCGTCCCGCAGAAATGGAACGCTGACGCTGCCCTTTTTGCAACGCCCACGGCCCGCACTCCCCCTACACCGGCGCCTCCCCCAGCTTCGCAAACGTAAAACCCGCCTCTCGCAGCTGCGAGATCGCATCCCTGACACCGTCGGCCGTGCCCCGCCCGGGCTGGTTCATGGGCATGAGCACGATTGCCCCAGGGGTGGCCTGCCGCAGGTGGCTGGCCACAGCGGCGCCGGGCAGGGTGGCCCCGGCGTCGCCGTTCACGGCGAAGCCGGCGAGGCTGACGCCGAGCTCGCGCAGGAACCGGCGGTTGCCCTCGATCTCCTGCACCAACTCCGCGGCGCTTTCGGTGCCGGGGATGCCGTAGGCGGCGCGGCCGTTAACCGACAGCGGCTTGTGCAGGTTGCCGTGGTTTTCGATCTGGAACAGCGGGTTCTCCGCGATGTCCCGCGCCCGCTGCGGGTTCTGCTCGACCCAGCGCTTGTCCCAGAACATGGTCGCCGGCACCGCCTGCTGCTCGAGGAGGGCGAGCAGGGGGCATCGATAAGCGAGCCGTGCGGCCCGCCGCAGGCGTCGAAGGTCAGGGCAATCGACGTCGAACTCGGGTCGAGCGTCGCCACGATCCAGGGCAGGTCGTAGCCCCACGCGCGGGGCTCGGCGCTGTCGTACCTCGCTGCGACGTCCGCGGGCCAAGGCTTATCGACGTCCACCCTCGCCGGCCCGGTCGCCGAGGGCGTCGGGCGCCCCGGGGGCGCCTCCCCGCCGCCCGCGCCCTGCGATGCCGCGCACGACGCCGCGCCGAGCAGCGGTAACGCCAGGCCCGCGAGGAGGGCGTCGCATCGGATCACGAGGCGGACCAACTACATCAGATCAGACACAATCGCGGAAGAACCCGGTCCACGACGCGGCCGATTCGGCGGTGGCGACCTGCATGCCACACAACTCCCGGTACCCTTAGGCGTTAACCCCGGTGGCCAGCAGCACGCTGGTTTTGACGACGCGCCCGCCTTCACGCACCTTCATCGTCAGCGCGTCGCAGGAAACATAGAGGTAGGGGCCGGTGTCCAACGGGCGGGTGCGGAAGTTGTCGACCATCACGTCGAGTTCTTTGGCCATGGTAGACACTTGCGACTTCGATAGGTTGGTGATCCCGCAGGTGGCGACAAGGTCGTTCATGCGGCGGGTGGAGACCCCCTTGAGGTAGCAGGTGGCTACGACGGTGGCCAGGGCGCGTTCTGCTCTTAAGCGGCGCGGGGGCAACCAGTCGGGGAAGAATGATCCGTGGCGAAGTTTCGGGATTCTCACGTCGATGGTGCCCACGCGTGTGTCCAGGTCGCGGTGGCGGTAGCCGTTTCGGTGGTTGGTGCGGGTGTCGCTGACGGTGGCGTAGTCGGCCCCGCAGATGCTGTCTGCTTGGGTGGAGAGGATCTGGTTGATGAAGTCCTGCAGCATCTGACGCATCAGATCCGGGGATGTGTGGGCGAGCAGCTCATCAAGGTAGGCGGTCGGGTCGATATGATTGGGTCCAGCGCCCACTCGCGTTGGTTCCTTTCGAGGAGATGTTGGAATTGATTCGAAAGGTACTGCGGTCGCCGCCTCACACGTTCATGAGGTCCCTCACCGACAGTCACAGATACACCACGCTAACGGACGCAACCCTTACCTGGGCGAATATGTTAGAGATGAGCGATGACCATATTGTTCTGTGCGGATACTGGATTGGAATGAAGATGCACGATATAGAACGTAACCACATCGCAGTGGTGGCTCCTTCATCACCTGCTACGCTTATTGGCCCGGCCGTGCACGAGCAGGCTATGCGGAGAATTAACGCTGAATTTGGGTTGCCCCCCGTCGAGTATCCCTCGGCTAAGGAAAAACTTTCCGCGCAACAAAGAGCGAACGATATTAATAGCGCAAGTAAACAGCAGCATTGCAAAGCTATTTTCGCTGTAGTCGGCGGGAACGACTCAATTACATTACTGAAACATTTCAACCGGGAGGTCTTAGCCAATAGTAGAACCCCATTCGTGGGTTACTCCGATAACACAGCCATTCATAACTTCTTATGGAAGTTAGGCAGAACCAGCTACTATGGAGGATCAACACAAGTTCAACTCGGGCCAGGGCCATTTGTGGACCCGATTCAATCAGACTCCATAAAGAAAGTGTTGGAGGGGACGGGGTCCTTAGAGCTTGTAAAACCTAGCGACTATGAAGTAAGGGGAAAAGATTGGCGGTCTCCGCTTGCGCTAATCGAAGGGGGGCCTCGTTCTCCCTACCCTGATTACCTCTGGGCAGGAGATCGCAAGATCAGCAAGGGTCGTTCTTGGGGCGGCTGCGTACAAACACTTCTTCAGCTTGCAGTAATGAATGAGCTGCCGACGCCGCAGCAACTGACCAGCGCAATCCTTTTTCTCGAGCTTTCGGACGAGCATATAGGGGATAGCAACGTTCTCAAGTTCGTAAGAGCCCTCGGGGAAGCAGGATATTTTCATGTGGTCGGAGCCGTCCTTTTCGGCCTCCCACCGCATTCGAGGAATCAGGGAGCAGAACAAGAAGCCCGGCCTCATCCAAGTGCAGCAACCAAACTTCTTCGCGCAGTTTCCCGTGAAATAGGTAACTACAACGACGAGCTGCCTAGGGTTTTGGGTATCCCTATAGGACATTTGCGTCCTCAGTATGTCATTCCTTACGGAGGAACAATAGAAGTCAATGGCATAAACAGAACAGTGACGGTTTTTTACGAACCGCGGTAAACGTGCTATGAAACCAGAAGGGCAGGCCGGGGTTCAAGTGATGTCTTTTAGTATTGTCTATTAAACCAACGCTGGAAGGTTCTCTCTGCAATTACTTTGGGGGACCCTAGGGGGTCTGTTGCGTCCGTTGGCGCGCTTCGTTTCAATCAGTTCAGCTCGCAGTCTGCGGTTTTGTGCTGCACAATCCACCGATTCCGCCCGGGGTTGTCGCGCCGGATTGTTTATGAGCGCGGACCCAGCCACGCAGGGTTTCCTTGACTGATTCCGAGCTCGACGGCGATGCGGGTGATCGCACCGCGAGACGTGCCAGGGTCAGCGCGCGCGTGCAGCACCAGTTCGATGGCGCGCTGCTTCAACTTAAGGAGTGTACTTCGAGGGCATGTGTAGGGCTCCTTTTCCACATTCCTACCCTCCATTAAACCCGGGGCGAACCATGTCGCCGCACCGTGAACAACGTGATCGCTGCGCCCAATTCATACAGGGCACCTTGGCTGAACTCATTGCGCGCTATACCGATCTTGAGCCATTCAACCCGGTGACGGTGACGGTGAAGGGGTGCTTCCGCTTCGTAGTAGTAATCACCGGTGACGCGACCAATGTTGATTGTGCTGTCCGGTTTGTAGGGAGCAACGATGAGTTCCCCGGGTTTCATGACATGGGCAAACCTGTAGATGACGCCCGCGCGGGTGTTGATCCGCCCCGTGGAATCCTCAGGATTCAGACGAGACAGTTCCGCTTTAATTCCGTCACGGCCACCCGGCAGGCGTCGTAGGTCACCCAGTTCATCCCAACCGATGCTGACAAAGCCCTGTTCGACCAGCTCTTCTTTGAGCGCGTCGTTGTGCAGGCCCCAGATACGTTTTTCCACCATTGCAACTTTCCTTACTTCTTTTACACCGCCCCCAACACGGCCTGGCTGATCAGCATGTCGATGCGGCGCACATCGAGGTCGCGGCCGACCTTGATCTTGATCTTTCCGGCGCGCGTCCACAGCTCGATCTCCGCGTTGAAGTCGAGCGTGCCGGCGTTTTCGGTGGACCACATGTTGATCGCCGAGTACGGCAGCGAGTAGACCTCCACCTTCTTGCCGCGAATGCCCTGCGCGTCGCGGACGATGAGGCGGTGGCTGGTGAAGATGGCGCTGTCGCGGAAGGTTTTGAAGGCCACGATGGCCTGCTCGCCGGGCACGAGCATGGTGGAGACATCGTCGGGGATCGCGATTTCCTGCACGAACGTCCACTCGGTAATGGCTGCGGTTTCCATGTGTTCTCCTTTTCAGATGGGTACTCGAATTAGTCCTGTTCGCGGTAGGAGCGCTCCGCACGCCTCTGGCGCTCGGCTGTCCAATCGCTGCCGACGATCGCTGACATCATACGGCGATCGGAGGTGATGACGTCGTAAAGCTCGCGCGCGATGAGATAGAGCGTGCCGTCTTCGGCGCCCTTCCCGATCAAGCCCTCCGACATGCGCTCGCGGTTGCCGAAGACGACGAACCACGTGGCCAGCTGTTCGAGGTCGAAGCTCTCCGCTTCCCGTTCGCTGATGAAGCGGAAGTCGTCGCGGTGGCGCTGCCAGTCGATGCCGAGAAATTCGGTCAGGTAGATCCCGCACCAGATTCCGTTCCACAACCACCTGGGGTAGGTGGGGAAACCGAGGGCGATTACGCCGTTCCCCTGCTTCTCCGCCTCGCGCCAGGCAGGTCTGTACCCGCCAGCCAGGTTGCCGCGAAGCTTCTCGACACCCTCGAGCAGCTCACGCGGTTCCAACACATCCGGGGACCGGTCGAACGTTTCCTGTCCGCCGCGTTCAGACATGTTGTCTCTCCTTGGGTGGGTGCCGGGTCAGGCGGTCAGGCCGTGGTGGCTCCCCGGCTCTGTTGTTCGCTGCGATCACCGTAGAACACGGTCCGGACATGGACCGCGCACCGTTCGAACAACTTTCGAAATCCCAGTTCACCGGCGCCAATTGACGCCTGCGAGAATTCTTTCGAAGAAAACCTTGACCCACCGAACATGCGTGCTATTATGGGTTCGTAACCAAGGGGGTGAAATGGACAAGCTCAGCAGGATCAACGACCAGCTCGAATCGCTTTTCGACGACCTATCCAGCCTGTTCGCCGACCCCGATACGCTCGCCTTCGCCGACGTGCACTGCCAGATGGAGCGCCTCGAACGCATCGCCAACACCAAGGCTGCCATCGACGCCGCCTTCGCCTATATTTGCGAGCGCGACGATGCTGGCCGCAGCGTCGGCTCGCGATACCCCACCGCCTACCTGACCGAGAAACTCGGCATCTCCCGGTCCGAGGCCTACAGCCGGCTCTCGCGCGGCCGGAAGCTTTACGCCCCTCCCGAGCCCGCGCCCGATACCCCTGACTCAACCGACGAGCCCAACCACGACGAAAAAGAGAAGAAGGACCGCCGACGCGCACAAGACCGCGCCGGGGAAGTTTCCGCCGAAAAACAGCGCATCATCGACCGGGAGCTCGAGGCCCTGCTCCCCGGTGCCAGCCCGAACCGGGCGCAGCTGCTCGCCGACGCTCTCGACGCTGCGGCGGGGAGGAGCCCCGAGGATCTGCGACGCTGGGTGCGCCGCCGCGTCGACCAGGCGAACGCCCGGGCACCCAAACCCGACCGCCCCAAAGACCCCCGCGGGCCCTACCGCAACCGGTCCGCGCACATCGGCGCACAACGCACCGACGGTTCGTGCGACATCACCATCACGGCGCCAGCCGGGGAGGCCGCGCTGATCAAAGCTCTCCTCGACGCGGGCCTGCGCCCGGGAAGCAACCTGCCGGAGGACCAGGCGGACAAGGACTCTCGCACGCCGGCGCAGCGCCGCTTCGACCAGCTTGCAGCCATCTTCAACCACTACGAGTCCACCCGCTCCAGTGCAGGGAACACCGGATCCGCCCAGGGCGCGGCCTCCGTGGTCGTCTCCATCACCCTCGACGATCTCGCGGAAGCCGACTACGCCACGCGTTTCTCCACGAACACGGGCATCGACATCAACTGCTACGACCTGCTGCGTCTCGGACTGTCCGGCTCGGACTTCATCGTCCAGTTCGACAGAGCCATCGGCATGCCGCTTTCCATCGGCAAGACCCGCCTGGCGAACCTGCCCCAGCGCCTCGTCCTCCTCGCCGCCCAGGGCGTCTGCGCCTGGGAGGGCTGCACCACCCCCTTCAGCGAGCTGGAGATCCACCACCTCATCCCCTACGCGGGCGGAGGGCCGACCGACATCGAGAACCTGGTCGGCCTGTGCAGGCAGCACCACCGGTGCAACAATGACAACCGCGACTTCTCCGGCGGCCTCAGACACACGCAACGGGACCCGAGAAGCGAGCGCGTCGGAGTTGCTCACCCGGACGGGACGATCCACTTCAACAACACCGACGACGCCACCCACGCCCCCGGCCTGCGGCTGCGCCACCGCGCGCCGCGCTACCCGCAACCGGCCGGAGGGGACCCACCCCTGTTCACCGACCCGTCGTAAACCTTCGACGCGCAGCCCCGCGCTGCGCGGACTCCCCGTGCCGTGAAACGCCCACGTCGCCGGAAGCGATACTCCACTCATTCGGAACTGTTTCGTTCTTGGCCTGTACGGGAGTGGGCCGAGATCTCACGCCCACGCGCATCGTAAAACGCGACCGCGCAGAATACCTCGCTCGTGCCGCTTTCATACCCACAGCCACGAGCGGCCGAGGCCGCCAGTTCCGCCGCCCCCCTCACCCGGACCGGGAAAGGCAAAAGCGCACAGCACGCACGTTCCTCGAGGTGGCGCGGCCGCGTCGGTGCCTTGCCCAGTTGGCTGGAACGCGAAGCTCCTACAGCGCGCGGACGATGTCGGCCCACTCGTCCTGGTAGCGGTGCCGGAACACCGCGGTCGTGCGGCGGCGCGGGGCGCTGGCCTCCAGCCCAAGCGCCTGGTTAATCCGGCCCAGGGCCGCGTCCGGGTCCGCGGCCAAATCGGGGTCGAGGCCCATCGACGACAGCAGGCCGGCGAGGCCGCCCAGCGTGTCGTCGTGTGGCGGCGCCGCGGTGACGTCGAAACGCTCAGGCTCAAACGTCAGCCACACCCTGTCGCCGAGCTGAACGCCGAGCTCCTCGAGGAAGCGGCGGATCGTGGAGCCCGACGCCTGGCGGAGCCGGTTCACGCGAATGGTGTAAGGACCCAGCCGGCTGGGCACCTGCGTTTCCCCGTCGACGCGCGCGTTGTACAAGGCCGCCACGGCCCGCGGAAGAAGAAACCCCGAGCCCCGCAGGTGGTCGCGAGTGACGGTCACGAGGAGCTGCCACACCCCGTCGCGCTTGTAGAGGTGCTTCGCCTCCTGCGGGTCGCCCTCGAGCAGCTCGTCGCGGGTGTGGCTGCGGGTCACTGTGCCGTCGACAAGCGTGAAGTCGACCCCGCCGACGTAGGTGCGCACGGAGCTTTCGCTGATGTTGCGTTGCGGGGCCTCTGCAAGGAGGGTGCTGAGCTCGACGCTGCCGTCCTCGGATTCGTCGATGCGGCGCGCGATCCAGTCGACGATCGTGGAGTACTCCTCCATCCCCCACTCGGCGAGGGCGTAGGTGCCGTTGGAGACGCGGGCAATGCGCTCGTCGACCGCGAGCTGGTTCGCCATCGAGCGAACGCTGTCGGGCGTGCCGGCACGCTCGGCGAGCTCCGCGGCCGGCAGCGGCCGCTGCTCCACGGACAGGATGGCCACGGCCCGGTCCTGGTGGCTCTTCGCCCGCGCGAAGAGCGCGCCGCCGTTGAGCGCGGCCACCTCCGGCCTCTGCTCGAGCAGGCGGACCGCATCGTCCGTCGAACTCTCAAGGAGCCCCGCCAGGCGCTCGACGTCGACGACGCCGTACTGGTCGACGCACCGGTCCATGCTGCTCGCGAAGTGCTCCGCGAAGCCCGCCCGGTACACCCACTCCCCGCTGCGCTCCCACCGCCCGTACAGCCCGCGAAAGTACTCCTCGTAGGTGCCCGCGAGACCGTCGCAGCGGTGGGCAAGCGCCGGAAACCTCGCCTCCAGGCGGGATGCCGGGGCCAGCCACCCGATGTGGCGCTCGATCTGCTCCGCGACTGCGGACGAGAGGACGTCGAGCCCATCAAACGTCTTTCTCAGCGCATTCTCCAGCTGACGGATTCGCTCGCGGGTCACCCCGTATGCGTGGCCGAGCTCCTCCAAGGTCGCGGTGCCAAGCCACCGCCGCTCGGCGATGGCGTACAAACGCGCGTCGCCCGTCGTGCTGCGCACCAGCTCCTGCACGCACGCCGCGAAGAGAGCATCGAGCGCGCGTGGCGACGCCTTGGGGAACCGCACCCCCGTCAACTCCGCCCACCCGGCGACGACCTCCGCGTCGTCGTACTCATGTGCGTATATGTCGCCGTCGATATCAATACCACCGGAGACGTCGTCGGTCGGGCTCGCCGCCGCCTGCGTCCGGCTCAGCCGAGGCGCGCCTGTGCCCTGCTCCCCGGCGCCTCGGTCCGGCCGCGCGATGGAGACGGGCTTCGCAAAATGAGTCCGCCCGAAGGTGACGGTCAGCGCGCGGAAGAGCTCCGCCGTCGCGCGCGCCTCCAGCAGCGCAACGTGAGCGCGCGGAGTGCTCACGCCCGCGGCCGCGAGGGCCGCCTCGCGGGAGTCTTCCTCGAGGTTGAGGTGGGCGCCGGCGACGTCGCGGGTATCAATCCACGCCTGTTCGTTCAGGTTCGAGTCCACCCCCGCCCGACGGAATTCCTGGAAGAGGAACCTCTTGGTAAAGCTGGCGTTGTGCGCCACGGGGACGCGCCCGTCGAGCATGCGCCCGACCGTGTCGGCGACGCGCCCGAAGGCCGGGGCGCCGGCGGTGTCGTTCTCCGCGATCCCGTGCACGAAGGTGTTCGGGATCGCCTTGCCCGGGTCCACGAGCGTGTCCCACTCCTCCTCGACCCGCAGCGAAGGGTCGAGCTGGACAACCCCCACCTCGACGATCCGGTCCGCGGCGCTGAAACCGGTGGTTTCTATCGCCACCACCACGTACCCGGGATGCGGGCTGCGGGCCGTCGCCCCCGCCGCGGGTGTCATGCCCCGGCGCCTTTGCCCACGAGGCTATTCACGAGAACGGGGGCCGTGGGGACCGGGCCAGCGTCAGCACACGCAGGGTACAGAAAGCGCTCTCGCTTCCCCGTGTTCAGTCGCGCCATGGGCCGTCCTTCACTGTCTCTCTTCACTGTCTCTCGTCGTACCGGTACTGCACTAATGTACGTGGGGCATTGTAGACGCGCGGCGCCCCACCGGCGCCTCCCCGAGTGCCACGAAGGTGAACCCCGCCGCGCGCAGCTGCGGGATCGCTTCCCGCACGCCGTCGGCTGTCCCGCGCCCGGGCTGATTCATGTGCATGAGCACAATGGCCCCCGCGCTGCTGTGCCGGAGGGCGCTGGCCACAGCGGGCCCAGGCAGGGTGGCCCCGGCGTCGCCGTTGACGGCGAACCCGGCGAGGCTGACGCCGAGGTCGCGCGCAATCTCCACGGCCACGTCGTCGTAGAAGGCCGTCCCCGAGCGGAACCAGTTCGACTCCACGCCGAGAAACTCGCGCAGGAACCGGCGGTTGCCCTCGATTTCTTCCACCAGCTCGTCCGGGGTGGCCGTGCCCGGGATGCCGTAGGCGGCGCGGCCGTTGACGGACAGCGGCTTGTGCGCAGTGCCGTGGTTTTCAATCTGGAACAGCGGGTTCTGCGCGATCTGCTGCGCCCGCTGCGGGTTCGCGTCGATCCAGCGCTTGTTCCAAAACAGCGTCGCCGGCACCGCCTGCTCCTCGAGGAGGGCGAGCAGGGGGTCGTCGATAAGCGAGCCGTGCGGCCCGCCGCAGGCGTCGAAGGTGAGCGCGATCGACGTCGTGCCTGGGGCGAGCGAGGCCACGATTCCCGGCAGGTCGACCCCCCACGCGCTGGGCACGGCGTCGCGATACCGCGCCGCGACGTCCGCGGGCTGGGGCGTCTCGGGTGCCGCCGTCGTGGTCGTCGCCGTCGTGGTCGCTGGCGGCGCCTCCTGCGTGCGGGATGTGGGGCCGGCGTCGGGCGCCGCGCACGAGGCCGCGCTGCCCGCCGCGCCGATCAGCGGGAGCACCACACCGGCGCGGAGCGCATCGCGACGGCTCAGGAGGCGGGGCGCTCGCGTACCTTCGCTGGGCTGGAAAGGAGGCGCTGTTCCCATGGTGAAGGAGTCTATGGTGTGCGGGCGGCGCGCGCCTGCGGTGGCCCTGGATCGCGCCTGCGGCGGGGGATTCGGGCTCGGCGGGGATCGGCGGCCGCGGCTCTGATCAGCTTGAGCGCTCGGTCGTCG
Source organism: Corynebacterium timonense (assembly GCF_900105305.1). Classification (NCBI taxonomy): domain Bacteria; kingdom Bacillati; phylum Actinomycetota; class Actinomycetes; order Mycobacteriales; family Corynebacteriaceae; genus Corynebacterium; species Corynebacterium timonense. The sequence continues at coordinate 1,679,470 of NZ_LT629765.1, forward strand.
TAGTCATCGCAGCGCCTCAGGGACGTGAACCTGCACCGAAAATTCGAGTCCGATTGCGCTCAAAACCTGCGAGGCCTTATCTAGTTGCACTGTCTGCTTGCCGGCTTCGATCGCCCGAACCGTCCGCTCTGCCACCTGCGCTAGCTCCGCGAGTTCTTCCTGGGTCAAATTCAGTTCGCGACGGCGCCTACGCACCGCCTCAGCAAGATCCACCAACGACCCTCACCTGCCTATCCACGAGCGGACACCGCCCACCATCCGGCAACAACGTGCCGTTTATGCCATCAAAGCATACAAAGAGGACCGATCCCAGCCACTTCCGGCACGAACGTGCCTCCACAGAACGACGGCGTGAGCGATGCTGCGTGGCCGACGCCCTACCCGCGCAGCGCGGTGCGCGCGGCGTACGCGTGGATCGCGCTGACCGGCTCGAACTGGTCGTGCGCGGAGGCGAGGAACTCCTCAAAGACGCTCGGCTGAACACCGAGGCCGGCGGCGTTGTCGCGGAGCGTCTCCCACAGCCCCATCTTGGCGCTGATGGCCTGGTACAGCGCGTCCGCGTCCTGCAGAAGCGCCAGCTGCGTGCGCTTCGCCGCGCCGCGCCCGACGCGCCCGCGCAGCTGCGCGGCGGCCGCCCGCGCCGGCTTTGGACGCCGCTCGAGCTCGCGGGCGAGCTGCTCCAGAAAATCGCGCTCACGGCGGACCTCGCCGGCGACGCGCGCGATCTCCGCGAACACGCCGGTGTCCTGGTAGTCCAGCGTCATCTCGTCGAGCAGGTCGGCGGCCTGACGGGCGCTGGCGAGGTGCGCGGCGAGGTAGGTGGAAAGGCGCCCCCGATCCACCGAGCCGTCCGCGGCACCCGGCGCGACGATAGGCGCCGCGCCGCGCCCTGCGTCCGGGGCGCGTTCGGCCCACAGGCTCGGGGAGTTGTGGCCCTCACCGTCGATCATGGCGCTGATCAGCTCGCGCACCGTGTCCTTCGCCGAGCGGGTCGGCTCCCAGCCCAGCTCCCGCTTGGCACGAGAGTTGTCCAAAAGCGGCACGCCCATTGCCATGTCCACCCACCCGGCGTCCGCGGGCACAGCGCCGGAGGCGTGGGCGGCTGCCAGCGCGGAGCGCACGAGCTTCGGCGGCACCTCAACGAAGCGGCCCTGCCCCACCAGCTCGGCAAGGTCTTTCGGGTACAGCACGTCGTCGGCGCAGATGTTAAACGCGCCCGTCGCCCGCCTCGTCGCCGCGAGGCGGTACGCCTGCGCCATGTCGTCGGCGTGGACCGCCTGCGCGCGCACACCCTTCGGTAGCGGCACGAGCAGAGGGCGCACCGTGTCCAGCAGCTGGACCGGGGCCGCGGAGCCGAGGAAGAAGCGCTTTATTTCCGACGCCGCGGCCGGCTGGAAGATCAGGCCCGGGCGCAGGCGGGCGAGGGTGATCTCGGGGTGGGCGGCCTCGAAGGCGTCGAGAAGCTCCTCGACCTTGCCCTTGTCCTCGCTGTAGTGGGACCCCTCGATGCCGCGCGCGGGGAAGTCCTCCGCCCGCAGCGGCGAGGCCTCCTCCGGCGAGGACACCTCCGCGCGCGCCGGGTCCGGGCTGTAGGCACCGACGGACGACGCCACCACGACATGCCTCACCCCGGCCGCCACGCAGGCCTCGAGCGTGCGCTGCGTGCCCTCGACGTTCACGCGGCGCAAAAGCTCCCGGTCGTGGTTGGGGTAGATGATCCACGCCAGGTGGATCACCACGTCGACCCCCTCGAACGCCCTGGTCAGGGCGGTAATGGTCTCGTCCGGCCCGGCCGCGGCGCCGACGTCGACGCTGTGCCACTCCACGCCGACGTACGGCTCCACCTCGGGCGGCGTGCGCCGCGAAATGCCCACGATCTGCGAGACCGTCTCGTCTGCCTGCAACGCCCTCAGCACGGCGGTGCCGACGTTGCCGGACGCGCCCGTCACTGCGATCTTCATGTGTTCCCTCCGCTCTATAAGACTGAACTAATGCGTCCCAGTAAACACGGAACGCGAAAAGGGCTCCGACTTCGTCGAAGCGCCCACTAAATGACCAGAGCACAGCGAAATCGCCTCATGCTGCGGCAGGCCCCTGTTTACCCCGCAGTCCCCGCGAACGCACGCTAGGTTTTCCGGCATGGAAGCAACACACGACGCGAACAAAGCTACCGGCGAGACGTCGCCGACCATGACCTTTACCTCGTGGCCCGTCCGCTCAGGCGACAGCTTGGCCCCGCTTATTGCCAGTGACCGACGCCGTGGCATCTACGTCCTCGAGTTCGAGGACGGGTCCCGGTACGTCGGAAAAGCAACCAACGTTCTCTCCCGCTACAACAGCCACGTTCACGGCTCCAACCACCACGGCCCGTGGGCTGACATCGTCGCCGTCCTTTTCCGCGACGTCGCTGACGGTAACCTCGACGTAGAGGAGAGGCGGACAATTCGTTACTTCCGCGATCGAGGCGTGCCGCTTCGCAACCGCACAGGAGTGCCCGAGAGCGTTTCCGAATCCCCTTTGGACCAGGTCATCTCCGTTCATCAGGCTCATCACTGGTCCTTGGGCGGCACCGACCACTGCCACGAGGATTTCACTCGGCATGCAATGTTCCACCCACCGCAGAGCACATTGACCCAGAAAGCACCCACGTCGGTGTACGAAGCAGTACTCGCTGACCTTGCCTTCGCTCTTGAATACCTCGTACCCAGCGCGCAGGAAACCGAGCGCGCCTACTGGACGCTGTCCGATTATCCCTCCACAGCAGGAGGCAGATACGCGACCCTGAACACGGGCACGCTGGAATTTCTCGTCTTCCCACGGAAACTGCTCGCTCTCGACCTGGAGGGGTGGACTGATCATCTGCCGGATGACCATCCCATCGCGTACCTCAATCTTTTTCTCGACGAGGGCGTCGATTGGTCGGCCCACGACTTTCGCACTCCCACCATCTTCGGTTTCGATTTCACTGACTACGACGCGGTCAGCTGCGAGGCCCTTTACTATCCCGTGGGTTCTCTCCAGCAACTGCTCGAAACACACCCGGAGCTCATGCGGGCAGCACGCGAGTTTTCCCTCACGATGATGCGGTTTCGTCGTTCCGGGCTTTTCACACGATGGCACAGTGCGCCGCTGGTCCACGAGGCCTATACCCTCATTGGCCACAACCAATGGATGGCGGAACACCCCACCTAACGCACTGAACGGAAACACCCGCCTACCCCACGCCGATACACCCCACGGCGCGCCGTACCACGGCCGCCGCCAAGTACCCAGTTCCGCAACCGCGCATTAGAGTAAAGGCCTATGACTTCCTCCAAACCCGACTTGTCCACGACCGCTGGCCGCCTTCAGGACCTGCGCAACCGCCTGGAGGAGGCCCAGGCGCCGGTCGGGCAGGACGCCGTCGAGGCGACGCGTGCCGCGGGGAAGGCGACGGCGCGCGATCGCGTCGAGAAGCTGCTCGATGCCGGCTCCTTCGTGGAAACGGACGCGCTCGCCCGCCACCGGGTCGAGGCCTACAAGATGGACCGCACCAAGCCGCCCACAGACGGCGTGATCACGGGCTACGGGCTTATCGACGGCCGACGGGTCTGCGTCTTTTCCCAGGACTCCACCATCTTCGACGGCGCCGTCGGCGAGGTCTACGCGGAGAAGGTACTCAAGCTCTACGACCTGGCGACCAAGACGGGTGTGCCGGTGGTCGGCATCTACGATTCGGCCGGCCCGCGCGTCCAGGAGGGCGTCGTCGCCGCAGCGATGCAAGCGAAGATCCTGCGCGCCGCCGCCCAGGCGTCGGGGCTGATCCCCCAGATCGCCGTGGTCGCCGGCCCGACGGCGGGCCTGTCGGCGGCGCAGGTGCCGCTCTCGGACATCGTCATCCTGGCCGAGGGCGCCGCGCTGCACCTGACCGACCCGGACATCGTGACCAAGGTCAGCGGCCATGAGGCCACCGCGCAATCCCTGGGCGGGGCGTCCGTCCACGCCGCGGACACCGGCCTCGCCCAGCTGACCGCCCCGACCGACACCGCCGCCGTGGACCTCGCCCGCGAGCTGGTGGGGTACCTGCCGGACAACAACCGCGCCGCCTCCCCCATCGCCGCACCGTCCGAGCCGGGCGAGGCGGACCTCAACGCGTTCATCCCCGACGACGACGCCGCGGCCTACGACGTCCACGACGTCATCTCCGCCGTCACCGACGGCGACCTGCTCGAGCTCGGCGCGAACTACGCGGACAACGTGGTCACCGGCTTCGCCCACGTCGGCGGGCGCGCCGTCGGCGTGGTAGCCAACCAGCCGTCCTCGCTGGCCGGCTGCCTCACCACCGCGGCGGCGCGCAAGGCTGCGCGCTTCATCCGCACCTGCGACGCCTTCAACCTGCCGCTGGTCCTGTTCGTCGACTCGCCCGGCTTCGTCCCCACCGCCGAGGAGGAGCACGCCGGGTCCCTGTCCGGGGCGGCGGCCTTGGCGTACGCCTTCGCGGAGGCGCAGGTGGGCACGGTCACCGTGGTTACCCGCAAGGCGTTCGGCGAGTCCTACGCGCTCATGGGCTCGAAGCTGCTTGGCGCCGACCTCGTCTTCGCGTGGCCGACCGCGCAGATCGCCCTTGCGGACGCGTCGACGGCGGCGGATGCTCTTGGCGTCGATAAGCAGGCGTACGAGGACGAGAACCTCAACCCCTACGTCGCCACCGAGCGCGGCCTCGTCGACTCCGTCATCGAGCCGGCCGCCACCCGCTCCCAGCTTCTCGAGGGCCTCCGCCTCCTCGAGCGCAAGGTCGTCTACCCTGCCATGAAGAAGCACGGCAACATCCCCCTGTAAGGAGAATCCGCCATGACCGCACCGACGTTCAGCGTTGTCAAGGGCAACCCGACCGACGAGGAACTCGCCGCCCTCACCGCCGTCCTCGCCGAGCTGCAGGCAGCCGCCACCGCGACCGCCGGCCCCGACGACCGCAACCTCTGGGGCCGGCCCTCCCCGCTGCGCCACCCCGACGTGTTCAACCCCGGCGCCTTCGCCAACATCACCTACTTCTGATGCGCCTCGTCCTCGCCTCCCAGTCGCCCTCGCGGCGGATGCTGTTGGAGCAGGGCGGCGTCCGGCCCGTCCTACACCCCGCGCACATCGACGAGGACGCGCTCATCGCTTCGCTTCCCGACGCCCCGCCCGCCGACATCGTCGCCGCCCTCGCCCGCGCCAAAGCCTCCGCCGTCGCCGGCACCTACCCCGACGACGTCACCGTCGGCTGCGACTCCATGCTGCTTCTCGACGGCACACTCCTCGGCAAACCCCACACCACCGACACCACCATCGCCCGCTGGAAAGCACAACGCGGCCGCACCGCCCACCTGCTGACCGGCCACGCCGTCCACTACCAGGGCGAATGGTTCACCGGCACCACCTCCACCGCCATCCGCTTCGGCGACGTCTCCGACGCCGACATCACCGCCTACGCCCGCTCGGGGGAGCCCCTCGAATGCGCCGGCGCATTCACCCTCGAAGCGCTGGGCAGCTGGTTCATCGACTCCATCGACGGCGACCCCACCAGCGTCATCGGCCTATCCATGCCGCTTCTGCGCCGCGCCCTGTACTCGTTCGGGCTGTCGGCCTCGCAGTTCTGGGAGTAAACGCGCGCGGGGTGTCGTCGACCTCAACGGGTTTTGTGTGTTCTGGTTTTCGTTGCGGTCGACCGTGGTCGACGTCAGCGTATATCGGGGTTGCGCGACCTGGGGTTTTGCGCCCGGGTTTTCCTTGAGGTCGACCAGGGCGCGGGGCGTAGTCGACCTCAGCGCATTTCAGGTTTACGCGACCTGGGGTTTTGCGCCCGGGTTTTCCTTGAGGTCGACCAGGACGCCAAAATACGCCGCCCTCAACGCACACCCCACCCCACGCAACGTCGCGCGCACCGCCCCACCGGCAAAACTCTAAAAACGGAACTCCAAATATCCGCGAAAAAGGCGCCCGAGCGTGGTTTTTTAGGGTTCTGTTTTTAGGGGGAACGGGACGCCCCCCACCGCGCCCCGTCAGTATGGTGGGGCGCATGAAGATGAACGACATGATGGCCCCGCCCCCTGTGCACCTGCCGGAGGACCCGGCGCACGGTAAGGACCCGCTCGCGCGTGAGACGGCGCTGGAGCACCCGGATTCGCCGACGGTCTGGGCGGCGCGGGCGGAGAAAGAGCTGGACGGCGGGGATGACCTCGTCGCGTACGCGTACGCCCGCACTGGTTACCACCGCTCGCTGGATCGGCTGCGCGCCAACGGGTGGAAGGGCTGGGGCCCGGTCCCGGCCAGCCACGAGCCGAACCAGGGCGTGTTGAAGGCGATCGCGGTGTTGGCGTTGGCGTCGCGACGCATCGGCGACGAGGCCGAGTACGACCGGTGCCGCCAGATGCTGTCGGACGCTGACCCGCAGAGCGTGGGCGCCCTGCTGGGCTAGCCGCTAGGCGTTGCGCTCCTCGATGCGCTTGACGGCCTCGTCGGCGACGAGCTGCTGGATGCCCATGTCGAGCTCGGAGGTGAAGCCGACGCAGGAGCAGTTGATTTCGCCGAGGACGTAGGTGTCGGTACCGGTCTCGTCGTCGTCGGCGAGCATGAAGTCGGCGGTCCAGATCAGCGGGATGTTGTCGCCGCCGAGCTTCTCGGCGATGACGGGGCGGGCCTCAGCGAACATGTCGATGAGCTCCTGCCACTCCTCGGGCTTGTTGTAGGTGTACTTCGCGCCGGAGAACAGGGTGGCGGAGAAGGCGTCACCGCCCTCGGCCGGCTTCTTGTGCACGACGAAGACGGGGTGCGGGCCGACGAGGAGGATGCGGATCTCGCCCTCGACGATGCGGGGCAGGAAGCGCATGTCCACGAGCATGCCGTTGTCGCCGACGATGTACTGGTCGCAGAAGTCCATGAACTCGCCGAGCTGGCGGGTCTCGGTGTGGTTGTCCACGGCCTCGGTGCACTTGATCTCGGTGTCCAGCGGCAGGGCGGTGCCCGGCTCGACGGAGGCGGCGAGGTCGGCGTCGGCGAGACGGACGCGCCAGATGCCGGAGCCGGTGGAGCCGCGGTTCTGCTTGAGCACGCGCTCGCCGTAGGACAGGGAGGTCGGGAAGGTGGAGTGGAAGTCTTCGACCTCGTAGTAGGCGGCGGTGTCGGAGGGAACCAGGTCAGTGTCGTTGAGCTTGACCAGGGCGTCCTTGGCGCCGTAGGCCATCATTTCGTCCGGGGTGGACATGCCCACCAGGCCGGCCTCGGACAGGCGGGTCAGCAGGTCGAAGTAGCCTTTTTCGCCGCCGGGGATGTTGCCGGGATTGACGCGGGAGATGTAGCCGTCGAAGTTCTCGGAAACGTAGGAAAACAGGTCCTCGGTCCACTCGGGGCGGAAGAAGACCACCTCGGCGTTCCAGCCCTTGTCCTTGATGGCGTTGACGATGGGCATGGTGTCCCGGCGGTGGCCGTCGATGTACTTGTCGGAGCCGCCTTCGACCTCGAAGACCACGATTGCCTTGTGCATGCGAGTTACCTTTCAGATGTCGGGTCAGGTGTGTGAGATGTTGGTCCATCACGGAGTGTATGGGCGTTTCCTGAGGCCTGCAGGACGAGCAATTTCAAAGGTGGTCGACCTCACATGCCGACGGTGGGCGGGGGCGCGGGTAAGGTTGGGCGGTAGGAATTCGAGCGTCGAGAAGCGTGCACATGCGCGCGAGAGGGAAGGTTGCTAATGGGGGTCGAACTCGATCCGCACCCGCTGTTTCAGGAGTACGCGCACCCCGAAAAGTTCGTGTCTGCGGCGTGGCTGTCGGCCCGGCTCGGGGTTGACGGCCTGCGCGTCGTCGAAAGCGACGAGGACGCGTTTCTCTACGACATCGGCCACATCCCCGGCGCCGTCCGCATCGACTGGGAGCGCGACTTAAACGACCCGGTGCGGCGCGATTTCATCGACGGCGAGGCCTTCGCCCGGCTCATGTCCGAGCGTGGCATCGCCCGCGACGACACCGTCGTGATCTACGGCGACCGCTCGAACTGGTGGGCCGCCTACACGGCTTGGGTCTTCGAGCTTTTCGGCCACCCCGACGTGCGGCTTCTCGACGGCGGACGCGACGCCTGGATGGGAGAAGAGCGCGACACCTCCTTCGCCGTCCCCGACCTGCCCGCCACGCGTTACCCGGTGGTCGAGCGCACCGACGGGCCGCTGCGCGCCTTCGCCGGCGAGCTGCTCACCTCCCCGCCCGCCCAGCTCATCGACGCCCGCTCCCCCGAGTCCTATGCCGGCGTCCCGCGGGACGTGCGCGAGGGCAAGGCGCCGGGTTTCCTTCGCCACGGGCACATCCCGGGCGCGGTGAACGTGCCCTGGGGCAACTCCGTCCACCCCAACGCGCGCTTCAAGCACCGGGCGGAGATTGAGCAGGTCTACGCGGACTTTGACCCGTCGAAACGCACTGTCACGTACTGCGAGATGGGCGAAAGCTCCGCGCACTCCTGGTTTGTGCTGCGTCACATCCTTGGCTTTTCCAACGCCGCGCTTTACGACGGCTCGTGGGCGGAGTGGGGAAACATGGTGCGTGTCCCCATCGAAAAGACACACACGGAACCTACGGAGTAGTAAGTTAGGAACTCACATGCCCTTCGCCGCCCCGGCGACGGGGTAACACTCCGACCTTGAATCCCGTTAACGTTTAGCGGGAACTAATAGAACGACGCAGACGGGATTATTTCGTGTCTCAACTAACGAAGGTACTCATCGCCAACCGCGGCGAGATCGCGGTCCGCATCATTCGCGCCACCAAGGACGCCGGCCTGGCGTCCGTCGCCGTATACGCGGAACCCGACGCTTCCGCACCGTTCGTCGACATGGCCGACGAGGCCTTCGCCCTCGGCGGCACGACCGCCGCGGAGTCCTACCTGGACATCGACAAGATCCTCGCCGCCGCCGCCGATTCCGGCGCCGACGCCGTCCACCCCGGCTACGGGTTCCTCGCGGAAAACGCCGAGTTTGCCCAGCGCGTCATCGACGCCGGCCTGACGTGGATCGGCCCCTCCCCCGCCTCCATCGAGGCGCTCGGCGACAAGGTCACCGCCCGCCACATCGCCGAGGCCGCCAACGCCCCGATGGCCCCGGGTACCAAGGACCCCGTCGCCGACGCCGACGAGGTCGTCGCCTTCGCCCAGGAGCACGGCCTGCCCGTGGCCATCAAGGCCGCCTTCGGCGGCGGCGGGCGCGGCATGAAGGTGGCGTACACCCTCGAGGAGATCCCCGAGCTCTACGAATCCGCCACCCGCGAGGCCACCGCGGCATTCGGCCGCGGCGAGTGCTTCGTGGAGCGCTACCTGGACAAGGCCCGCCACGTCGAGGCCCAGGTGCTGGCTGACCAGCACGGCAACGTCATCGTCGTGGGCACGCGCGATTGCTCGCTGCAGAGGCGCTTCCAAAAGCTCGTCGAGGAAGCACCCGCCCCCTTCCTCACCGAGGAGCAGCGCGAGCGCATCCACTCCTCCGCCAAGGCCATCTGCCGCGAGGCCGGCTACTACGGCGCGGGCACCGTCGAGTACCTCGTCGGCGCCGACGGGCTGATCTCCTTCCTGGAGGTCAACACCCGCCTCCAGGTCGAACACCCCGTCACCGAGGCGACCACCGGCATCGACCTCGTGCGCGAGCAGTTCCGCATCGCCCAGGGCGAGACGCTGCGCTTCACCGAGGACCCCACCCCCCGCGGCCACGCCATCGAGTTCCGCATCAACGGCGAGGACGCCGGCGCGAACTTCATGCCCGCGCCCGGCACCGTCACCGAGTACTCCGAGCCCGCCGGCCCCGGCGTCCGCGTCGACTCCGGCGTGCGCGCCGGCTCCACCGTCGGCGGCCAGTTCGACTCCATGCTGGCCAAGCTCATCGTCTCCGGCGAAACCCGCACCGAGGCCATCGAGCGCTCCAAGCGCGCCCTCGCCGAATACACAGTCGCGGGCCTGCCCACCGTCATCCCCTTCCACCAGGCCGTCCTCAGCGACCCGGCCTTCGTCGGCGACGGCTCCACCTTCGGCGTCTACACCCGCTGGATCGAGGAGGAGTGGGCCAACGACATCCCCGCCTTCACCGACACCAACACCGCCTCCCCCGACGGCGAGGAGCCCGAGGAGACGCGCACCTTCGCCGTCGAGGTCAACGGGCGACGCATCGAGATCGCTCTGCCCGCCTCCCTCGTGTTCGGCGCCGGCCCGCGCCGCAAGAAGAAGAAACGCCGCTCCTCCGGGGCCTCCGCCGCCGCGTCCGGCGACTCCGTCGCGGCGCCCATGCAGGGCACCGTGATCAAGGTCAACGTCTCCGAAGGCGACGAGGTCTCCGAAGGCGACGTCCTCCTCGTCCTCGAGGCCATGAAGATGGAAAACCCCGTCAAAGCCCACAAGGCCGGCACCGTCACCGGCCTCGCCGCGGAAACCGGCGGCCAGGTGAACAAGGGCGCCGTGCTCATGGAGCTCAAGTAACGCCGCTGCCCCCGACGCCCCGGGGGCCGGGCTACGGTGGTGGCTATGACTTTTACACTGAGAGAAGCCACCGAGTCTGACCGCACCTACCTTCATCGCCTGAACTTCCTCACCGAGGTCTTCGGGGATGAGAACGGCGAGGTGGGCGAAGACATCATCGCCAGCGCCGCGGCCTACGTCGGCGACTGGGACCCCGACCGCGATGGCGGGGTCATCGCCCTCGACCACCTCGGCATCCCCGCCGGCGGGGTGTGGCTGCGCCGCTGGGCTTCCCCCGACGACTACGGCTGGGCGGCACCGCTGGGGCCGGACGTGCCGGAACTCGCGATCGCGGTGGAGAACCGCTACGCGGGCCACCGGCTCGGGGCGCAGCTTCTCGAGGCCGCCTGCGACCTCGCCCGCAGGCAAGGCGCGCAGCGCATCTCGCTGCACGTCGAGCCGAACAACCCCCGCGCGCACCACCGCTACGTCTCCTCCGGCTTCACGGAGCTCTCGCCCGAAGAATCGGGCTGCCGCCCCGTGACGATGGTCCGCGCGCTCTAGCCCCCGCGCTCAGCCTAGGAGATCACCACCACCAGGTCCCCGCCCTCGACCTTCGTGGCCTGGGTGAGCGCCACGCGCTCGACGGTGCCGGACGTCGGCGCGGAGATGCTGGCCTCCATCTTCATCGCCTCGATCGTGGCCACCTGGTCGCCCTCCGTGACCTCGTCGCCCACGGAGACGGTGATGTTGACCACGCCGGCGAACGGGGCGGCGACGTGGCCCGGGTTGGAGGCGTCGGCCTTCTCCACCTCGGCGACGGTGGACTCGGCGCTTTCGTCGCGGACGAACAGCGGGCGCACCTGCCCGTTGACGGTGAGGATGACCTGGCGCATGCCCTTCTCGTCCGGGTCGCCGATCGCCTCGAGGCGGACCACCAGCGGGGTCCTTTCCTCGTCGACCTCGCCGTAGTAAATCAGCGTCTCCTCGCCCTCGGTGAGGCCGTAGAAGAAGGTGCGGTCGGACAGCTGGTCCGTGATGCCGTAGGTGCGGCGGTGCTCGAGGAACTCATCGTATTGCTTGGGAAAGAGCAGCTTGTCCAGCGTCGCGCGGCGGACCTTGTAGTCGTCGCTGGTCAGCGCCTCTTCCTGCTCTGCAGGCACCTCGACGGTGCGGTTGACCTCGGCGCGGCCGTCGAGGGCTTTGTCGCGCAGCAGCGGCCAGCCGCCGGGCGGGGTGCCCAGCTCGCCCTGGAGGAAGCCGATGACGGACTCGGGGATGTCGTACTTGCGGGGGTTCTCCGCGAAATCGGCGGGGTCGACGCCCGCGCCGACGAGGTGGAGCGCAAGGTCGCCGACGACCTTGGAAGACGGCGTCACCTTGGTCGGGCGGCCGAGGATCTCGTTGACAGCCGCGTAGTAGTCTTCGATGAGCTCGAAGCGCTCCCCCAGGCCCAGGGCGTTGGCTTGGGTGCGCAGGTTGGACAGCTGCCCGCCGGGGATTTCGTGCTTGTACACCCGGCCGGTCGGGCCGGGGATGCCGGACTCGAAGGGGGCGTAGACCTGGCGCACCGCCTCCCAGTAGGGCTCGAGGTCGGAGACGGCCTTAAGGGACAGGCCGGTGTCGCGCTCGGTGTTGGCGAAGGCCGCGACCAGCGCCGACATCGACGGCTGGGAGGTCGTGCCGGCGAGCGGCGCGGAGGCGACGTCGACGACGTCGGCGCCGGCGTGGGCGGCGGCGAGGTAGGTGGCCAGCTGGCCGCCGGCGGTGTCGTGGGTGTGCACGTGGACGGGCAGGTCGAAGCGCTCGCGCAGGGCGGAGACGAGCTTCGCCGCCGCGCCCGGGCGCAGCAGGCCGGCCATGTCCTTGATGGCCAGGACGTGGGCGCCCGTGTCGACAATCTGCTCGGCGAGCCTCAGGTAGTAGTCCAGCGTGTACAGGTCCTCGGCCGGGTCGAGGAGGTTACCGGAGTACGCCATCGCGACCTCGGCGACGGTCGTGCCGGTCTCCAGGACGGCCTCGATGGCCGGGCGCATCTGTGAGACGTCGTTAAGCGCATCGAAGATGCGGAAGATGTCGATGCCGGAGCGCGCCGCCTCGTTGACGAAGGCGCGGGTGACAGTGTCCGGGTACGGGGTGTAGCCGACGGTGTTGCGCCCGCGCAGCAGCATCTGGATGTTCACGTTGGGCATGGCCTCGCGCAGCTCGTCGAGGCGCATCCACGGCGACTCGTGCAAAAAGCGCATGCCGACGTCATACGTCGCGCCGCCCCACGCCTCGACGGAGGTCAGCTCCGGGGTGAGGTGGCCGACGTGCTTGGCCGCGGCGACGAGGGTGTTCGTGCGGATGCGCGTGGCCAGCAGCGACTGGTGCGCGTCGCGGAAGGTGGTCTCGGTAACGCCGAGGGCGGTCTGCTCGCGCAGCTTCTGCGCCCACTTCTCGGGGCCGAGCTCGAGCAGCTCGTCGCGGGAGCCGCGGGGCGTATCAGTGTAGTCGAGGTCGGGCAGCTTCTTCGACGGGCTGATGCGGGTGGGCTGCGGGCCGTTCGGCTTGTTCACCGTGACGGAGGCGATGTAGTCGAGGATGCGGCCGGCGTCGTCGGGGGCGACGGGAGTGTCCACGAGGTGCGGGTGGTCGGTGATGAAGTTGGTGTTGATGCGCTCGTAGCGGAAGTCCGGGTCGGAGAGCAACCCGCGCAGGAAGGCAATGTTGGTGGACACGCCGGTGACGGTGAACTCGTTGAGGGCGCGCAGGGCGCGGTCCACGGCAACCTGGAAGTCCTTGCCTCGGCAGGTCATCTTGACCAGCAGGGAGTCGAAGTTCGGGGTGATTTCGGTGCCGACGCCCACGGAGCCGTCGAGACGCACCCCGGCGCCGCCCGGGGAGCGGTAGCCGGTGATGAGGCCCGAGTCGGGGCGGAAGCCGTTGGCCGGGTCCTCCGTGGTGATGCGGCACTGCAGCGCCGCGCCCGTCAGCGACACCGACTCCTGGCTCAGCCCCAGGTCCTCGAGGGTCGCGCCCGCCGCAATGTACATCTGGGAGCGCACAATGTCGACGCCGGTGACCTCCTCGGTCACGGTGTGCTCGACCTGCACGCGCGGGTTCATCTCAATAAAGACGTGGTTGCCGTTCTCGTCCACGAGGAACTCGACGGTGCCGGCGCCCTCGTAGTTGATCTCGCGGCAGAAGCGCACGGCGTCGGCGCAGATCTGTTCGCGCTGCTCCTCGGTGATGTGCTGCGCGGGCGCGATCTCCACGACCTTCTGGTGGCGGCGCTGCAGCGAACAGTCGCGCTCGAAGAGGTGGATGACGTTGCCCTGCCCGTCCGCGAGGATCTGCACCTCGATGTGCTGCGGGTTAATCACGGCGCGCTCGAGGTAGACGTGCGCGTCGCCGAAGGCGGCCTCCGCCTCACGCGACGCTTCCGCCGCGAGCTTTTCGAGGTCCTCAGGGCGCTCCACAAAACGCATCCCGCGCCCGCCGCCGCCGGCGACCGCCTTGACAAAGACCGGGAACTCGAACTCCTCCGCGAACCCCACCAGCTCCTTCGGGTCCGTCGAGGGGGCGGAGTCCTTCAGCGTGGGCAGCCCGGCGCGCTCGGCGGCGTGGACGGCGGCGGCCTTGTCGCCGGTCAGGTCGAGGGTCTCGGGCGAGGGGCCGATAAACCGGATGCCGCTGTCCGCGCAGGCGCGGGCGAGCTCGGCGCGCTCGGAGAGGAACCCGTACCCTGGGTAGATGGCGTCGGCCCCGGACGTCTGGGCGGCCTCAATGATCTCGTCGATGTCGAGGTACGCGCGGACGGGCTGGCCTTCGCGACCGATCTGGACGGCCTCGTCGGCAAAGGCACGGTGGAAGGAGTTGCGGTCCTCCCGCGGGTAGACAGCGACGGTCTTCGCGCCAGTTTCGAAAGCGGCGCGGAACGCGCGGACCGCGATTTCGCCGCGGTTCGCCACAAGGACTTTGCTGAAGTGTGGGAGCGAGTGAGTCACTGGGAACTATTCCTTTACACGTGCGAGCGGGGTAACGCTTTGATTCTACGGTGCCGTACCTTCCTGCGACGCCCGATCGTTGCCTAATTCTCGCAACACGAGCAAAAGCAGCGCGTAACGTGGGACGTAGCCGCTGCGGGCGGGCGAATATTTTCAACAGAAAAAGGAGTTATCATGAGCGACAACCAGCTCAGCGACCTCTACACCACGATCGACGAGGCTGCAGCCGCGATCGCCAGCGACGTCACCGAGTGGCGCCACCACCTCCACCAAAACCCGGAGCTGTCCAACCGCGAGGAGGAGACCGAGCGCTACATCCTCGACCGGTTAGCCGAGTTCGGCATCGAGGAGGTCACCAGCGGCATCGCCGGCCACGGCATCGCCGCCTGGATCAGGGGCAACGGCGACAGCGACGGCGACTCCCGCACGATCCTGCTGCGCGCCGACACCGACGCGCTGCCGGTCAAGGAGAACTCCGGCGAGGACTTCGCCTCCGAGAAGGTGGACAAGGACTACCCAGGCGGCCCCTTCCCCGTCGCCCACGCCTGCGGCCACGACACCCACATTGCGATGCTGCTCGGCGCCTCGAAGGTCCTGCAGGACTTGCGCGAGGAGTTGAACGGCGACATCCTGCTTGTCTTCCAGCCGGCCGAGGAAGGCCCGCCCGCCGGCGAGCCCGGCGGCGCGGATCTCATGGTCAAGGAAATGGAGGAGCAGGGCTTCTTCGACCCCGCCCCGACGATGGCCTTCGGCATTCACATCGTTCCCGCCCCCGTGGGCGCGATCGCCTACGCCCGCGGCATCCAAAACGCGGCCTCGGAGACCGTGAAGATCACCATCGTGGGCGAGCAGGTACACGGATCGACCCCGTGGCAGGGCGTCGACCCGATGCCCGCCGTCGGCGACGTGCTGTCCAACATCGGCCAAATCTACCGCCAGGTGGACGTCAAGGAACGCTTCTCCATCTCGCTCGGCCACATCGTGGACCAGGGCCGCTTCAACATCATCGGCAACCAGGTGGAGATCTGGGGCACGGTCCGCTCGCTGACCACGGACGTGATGGAGGACGTCAACGAGCGCATCGCGCGCTACGTGTCCAACCTCGCCACCGCCCACGGCTGCGAGGGAACCGTCGAGTTCTTCGACGACATCCCGCCGGTGGTCAACGCCCCCGAGTGGCTTGACGCCACCCTGCCGACGTACGAGCGCGTCGCGGACGGCAAGCCCGTCTTCGAAATCCCGCCGAGCATGGGCTACGACGACGTCTCCGAGTTCATCGCGCGCTTCGGCGGCGTCTACGCCCTGCTGGGCGGCCAGAACTTCACCTTCACGGCCGACGGCGGCGTGGAAAACACCGAGGGCGACAGCCGCGGTATGGTGCCCAACCACAGCCCGAAGTTCTACGTCAACGACGACGCCCTCACCTACGGCGTACGCCTGCACGCCCAGGTGGCCGTCGACCACCTGATGGGCGAGCTCAACGCCGAGGCCAAGGGCACCGAAGAGGAAGCCACCGAGAGCTAACACGCGTACAGCGCCCACACCCCACCCCGCCGAGGCTGTCGGCCGGGTGGGGCGTGCGTGTTTAGCGCTGCGGCACGTGGCGCTCGTCCGGGCCGTTGTAGGCGGCCAGCGGGCGGATGATCGTCGGGTTGTTGTACTGCTCGATGATGTGCGCGGTCCAACCGGTGATGCGCGCCATGACGAACAGCGGGGTGAAGAACTCGATGTCGAAGCCCAGGATGTAGTACGCCGGGCCGGCCGGGAAGTCCAAATTCGGGCGGATGTTGATCGAGGTGTTGTCGTACATGGTCTTCGCCATGATGTCGTACATCTCGACCCACTTCGCGGCGTCCTTCTCCGGGTGCTCGGAGGCCAGCTTCTTAAAGCAGGCCTCCATGGTGGGCACGCGCGAATCGCCCTTCTTGTACACGCGGTGCCCAAAGCCCATGACAAGCTCCTTGTTCTTGAGCTTGTTCAGGGTCCACTCCTCGGTCTTCGCCGGGTCTGCGATCTCCACGAAGTTGTGCATCACGAACTCGTTGGCGCCGCCGTGCAGCGGGCCCTTGAGAGCACCGATCGCGCCGGTGATGGCGGACCAGGCGTCGGAGTTCGTGGAGGTGATCACGCGCGCCGCGAAGGTGGAGGCGTTGAAGGAGTGCTCGGCGTAGAGGATCATCGACTTCTCAAAGGCCTCGACGTCCGAGGGGATCGACGCCGGGGAGCCCTCGCCGTCGCCGAAGACCATCCACAGGAAGTTCTCGGCGAAACCGCGTGCGGGGTCCGGCTCGATGTAGCCCTCGCCGCGGCGACGGCCGAGTCCTTACTCGACGTTTTAGGATTCTCAAAGCCGCTGCTTCAGGCTCCGACTCCATTCACCCCGACTATGAGGTGGCTTGGGTTGGTCGGGGACTTGGTCTTGCGTTGGGAGGGCGTTCAACATGGTCAACATGGTAGGTCCCTCAGGCAGTACGATGCAGCGACCCAGAAGGGACCTGACCCCTTGTTGGTGGACATAGGCTAGCCCCGGTTGATAGCCGGAGGAAGGTAGTCTCAGTCCATGCCTCGTAAGTCCTATTCTGAGGAGTTCAAGCGCGACGCGGTCGCGATGTATGAAGACACAGACGGTGTGTCTTGTAACTCGGTTGCTCATGATCTCGGTGTTAACCGTGGCAGTCTCGCTGCCTGGGTTACGCGCTACGGCACGGGCAAAAAAGCCCGCGCGATTGATGCTGCAGCTCGAGCGCGAAAAGCATCGGATTCAGAGCGGATCCGACAGCTCGAGAAGCACAACCGGCTTCTTCAACAAGAGCGAGATATCCTTCGCAAGGCGGCGCAGTATTTTGCGAAAGAGATGGGCTTGTGATCCGCTTCAAGTTCATCTGGGACCATCGCACCGAGTTTTCGGTCACACGGATGTGCGACGTGCTGAAGGTGCGGCGATCTTCCTATTACAAGTGGAAAAACACGCAGGCCGCGCGCCGTCAAAAGGTTGTTGACGATGCTGTTCTTGGTGCTCGTATCCGCACTGTGTTCACCGACGAACACGGACTCTACGGAGCCAAACGCATCGCCGCGGCGTTGAACGACTCTGATTCGGGGGCGCATGAAGTGGTCAATCACAAACGCGTTGCACGCATCATGAAGGCCATGGGCATCCAGGGGTTTATGAAGAAACGCCGCGTGCGCACCACCGTGGCAGATACTGGCCGCAGTGTCTTTTTCGGATCTTGTTCGCAGGCAGTTTCATGCCCCGGCGCCGAACCGCGTGCTCGTCGGCGACATTACCTACCTGCCGGTATCCGGTGGCGGCAATATGTATCTTGCCACCGTGATCGATTGTTATTCCCGCAGGCTGGTGGGATTTTCTATTGCTGACCACATGCGCGTCGATCTGGTTATCGATGCGTTGGACTCAGCGCGGCGCGCCCGGGGCAGTCTGAAAGGAGCGATTCTTCATTCCGATCACGGCAGTGTCTATACCTCGAAGGCATTTCGCTCACGATGCACGATGCTAGGGGTGACCCAATCGATGGGGGCGGTGGGAAGAAGCGCAGACAACGCGCTGGCGGAGTCGTTCAACGCGACAGTAAAACGCGAGGTGCTGCAAAACCGAAAAATGCTTCGACTCGATGCTGCACGCCAGACGGGACGTCTTCGCCTGGTGTGTGCGCTACAACCAGAAACGCAGACACTCATGGTGCGATTATCTCTCGCCCATCGAGTACGAAAACCGCACCTGCGGTAACCTCACCCTGACCGCATAAGTTCAATTCCCTGTGTCCACTTTCCAGGGGTCGGGCCCCATCGATTACCACACCGCGAACGGCCACACGTCGGCGGCTGCTTTAGACCAGCTCATCACTAACTTGAGCGGTGGACCCGACCAGATGTTCGCATCGCGCGACGTCCGTCAAACCCTTTTCCGACACCATCTCGACGCGTCGTCTTAACCGACTTTCGTGCACTGAGTCGCTCGGGCACGCGAACATCAAACACCACGAGCACGCACAAAGGAATCACCCACATCCTCGTACTCTAAAGCGCAAAAGACAACTTAGGACGAGCAGCAAGACTTATCTTCTCTCCCTATCTAAGTGTTGCCGCGGCACGATGGTTTCATATAGCATTCTGGGAAAAGCCACTTCATGAACGGGAAACGCCATGCTTAAGCTCAATAACATCAGCAAAAGTTACGGCTCCCGGCAGGTACTCCGCGGCGTCAGTCTCGAGGTCCTTCCGGGCGAGCTGTATGGATACGTAGGTGGCAACGGTGCCGGAAAAACTACATCCATGCGCATCATGCTAGGTATTGGCGAAGCTGACTCCGGCACGGTGACGCTTAACGGAGAGTCCATAGACGACCGTGTGCGCTCAGGTATCGGTTACATGCCCGAGGAACGCGGCCTTTACCCGAAAATGACTCTGATTGATCAGCTTACGTACTTCGGCGTTGTTCACGGGATTGATTCTCGCTCCGCCCGCGCCGCCTCGGACTACTGGCTCCATCGTTTTGGCTTGTCGGACCGTTCTCATAGCCCACTTGAGTCCTTGAGCCTTGGCAACCAGCAGCGTGTGCAGCTGGCCGCCGCCCTCGTCCATGAGCCAACCGCCCTCATCCTGGATGAGCCTTTCTCCGGGCTGGATCCGGGGGCCGTGGAGACAATTGCGGAAGTTCTTCGTGAGGAGGCCGCCCGAGGCATTCCGGTTGTCTTTTCCAGTCACCAGCTCGATTTAGTCGAAAAACTCTGCGACAGAATCGGCATCCTGCGCGACGGGCGCATCATCGCGGAAGGCACCTATGAAGAATTGGGTAGAGCAGTCGGCAGACAGTACGTCATCGAGACACCCGTCGCCTGTGAGACGTGGCTGTCGCACCTGCGGCGGAGCATCGGCGACGAAGCAAACGAGGCAACTATTATAGCACAGGAGGGAAGCCGCATCCGCCTCAAGGTTCCCGAGCACTTCGACGAGCAAATCATTATCGACGTTATCCGCCTTAATGGCGAACTCACAGCATTCTATCGATGGGTGCCGTCGCTATCCGAAATTTATGCCGCGGCGATGTCTGACACGGCGGACTCCTCGACTGCCACGAGGACCTCGGACGCACGCAAGAATACCACCGCCGACGCACAGTCTCGCCACACTTAGAAAGAAATACCATGCCAACTTTGGAAAACTCCCGCGCCTCACTCACAGAAGCTCCCCCACAACAGCGCCCGCAGCTGACGCGCACTAGTGGAAACCGCTGGTCGATCGTCGCTGCTGTTCTCCTCCGCGAGTTGAAAGCCAGGCTGTTAACGCCTGGTTACCTGTGGAGTACCGTTGCTTTCGCAGCGGTTGCGTTCTTTACCCCGGCTGCTCTCAATCGCGGGGATAGCGAATCCCCAGTCATCGCTGTTGCGCGGGAAGCCGGCGAGCTAACCAGTTTTCTTGAATCCGGCGCTCAAGGCGCCTGGTCGATCCGCGAAGTAGCGAACACCGCTGAAGCCGAGGCACTCGTCGCTAACGGCGATGTTGATGCTTTCCTCACCCCTGCAGTTGACGGTGGCTGGTCACTGGTCAGTGCAACGTCTCTAGACCCCGAACTTCAGAACTCGCTGCAGTCCCTGCTGGCGAGTGTCGCACTCACCGACGCTGCTGCCGAAGCCGGCGCTTCTCCAGACCAGTTGGCCGAGGCTGCATCCTGGGCCACGGTCACCCCTGTTTTTCTCGAGCAAAGCGCCGATTTGCCATCGCAGCTTTTCGCCCTGGGTGTCGGCTTGGTAACCGTTTTTATCGTTGTCCTGTGGGGCGCAAGCATGGCCGGGGACGTGGTTCAGGAGAAAACCACTCGCGTCGTGGAGATTCTGCTGGCGACACTGCGCCCGTGGCAGCTGTTGGCTGGGAAGATCCTCGCAATCACGACGATAGGTATTCTCCAGGTCTCCGCAGTGATCCTCGCTACGTGGGCGGGGCTCGAGCTATTCGGCGATGGCATCTCCTTAGAGGGTATCCCCGTCGAGGTATTTGTCGTCGGCGTCATTAGTGTCGTAATCGGCGTGCCGCTGCTGTGCTCCTTCATGGCTGCCATGGCCGCGCGTGTCGATCACCCAGATGACGTCTCTACCGCCACCCAGCCAGTCTACCTCCTACTCATGGTTCCCTTCGCTGCCGTCGTCTTTTTGGCCTTCGAAATGCCTAACAGCACGGTAATGGAGGTCCTAGCTTACCTACCGGTAACTAATATTTTTGCGATGCCAGTGTTCGTCACCGTAGACGATATTCCTCTATGGCAGCTGCTGGCAAGTCTGACGGTCGCACTGCTGACACTGGTTGCGGTGATCGCCCTGGCAGGGCGCATCTACTCGAACTCAATCTTGCGCACCGGCACTATCGTCTCCTTCCGAGAAGCGGTCTCCTCCACCTAATTCCGAGCGACCGTCGTGCCACATTAGTAACGAAAGGACTACCTTGAATATCTCCACCTTACGCACCACTGTCACCGTTGTCAGCGCCATCGTGATGATCGCGCTCATTACTCTAGTCTTCGCCACGCCCTTCCCTTGGTGGGCAGGCCTGATCGTCGCGGTCGTAATCTTGATCCCGATGCAGATCTACCTGAACAGGTCGAAGCCACAGCAAAAGGACTCGCGCAATGACTACTAACGCATCACACAACAGCGTCCTGCCCGGCGATGTCTCTTTCGACATTGATAGTCTCGACGGAAGGAACCTGCTCTGGGTGCTCACCGGTTCTATTAGCGCAGCTTCCAGTCCGTTCTGGGTGAACTGGGTGCGCCAGCTCGACGTCCGTATCTCACTTCGGATGATAATTACTCGCACTGCTCAGCGCTTTGTCAGTGACGAGGCTCTGACGGCTCTTCTTGGCAACAGGGTCGATATCGATACCTGGGAAGAGCCCAACGTAGGGGCCCTCCACGTCGATCTGGCCCAGTGGGCCGATGGAATCATCGTCCATCCGTGCACTTTGGATTACCTATCGAGGATTGCTCTCGGTCGAGGTGACTCTCCTTCCGTGCTAGCTGTTCAAAGCACCGATCGTCCAATCGTTGTGTGTCCAGCAGTACCTCCGGGTGCGACCTCTCAGCCGGCGTATCGGTCCCACACTGCGGCGCTAGTCGAGCGACCGAACATATACTTACTAGACCCAGTTTCCGCGTTCAGCGTTCACACCCACTCTTATAACGGTACTGCGCCCGCGCCATTCCCTAACGCGCTTTCGGTCCTAGCGGACGCGCTTCACGGTTCTTAGGACTGACCGGGCGGGTTTTTCGGAAAGACACTGTGAGCACGCAAGTACATATTATCAAGCAATCTAAAACGCCTTTGCGACAAACCCGAACTATTCTCCGCGACGGGAGTCTGAGGCTTCACCGTGATGCTGGCCCAGATGCTCCTACGTGGAAACCGCCCGACATCAAAGGGGTACTGCCGGAAAACCCTCGGCTACATTGGGTCATACCGAGCGATGTAGACGGCCAATCCCGTTGGTTCTCGTTGCCCTCGGCGTTGAGCCTGTCACAAAGGTCATTAGCTGGTGCAGACCGCCATAACATTGCCACACTCGTAGACTCCTTTCTTACTGGCTTACCTCAAATTCGCGCCCTGCCGACTGATGGCGATGGAGCTGAGCCCGCCATCCTTCGGCGGCTGCGGCAATGGTGGACCGGCAACAGACTGCGCGAACCAGAGGTCAAACTTCGCGACCGCGTTACCGAGCTCCTGGGGCCAGCAGACATAGAACGCGTCAAACGTCTTATTACCGCAGACTACAGAACAAGCGTTCTGGGGTCGGCCAGCTGCTCCGAGCTTTTCCCTACCGCGGACGGGCGCGAAGTACACGCATTGATCGATGAGGTGTGCGTCGGACCTGCAGACTGGGAAATCGGAGTATTACTTGGGGAGCAAATTGAAATTCTCACGCAGATATCTCCCAAGGTGCATCCCGCTGAGGATCCAGTTGTTATTACCTTGTTGGCACACTCCGCTACGCCGAGGAGCCATCTAGGCCTCATTGCTGGGCTTCGGTGGCTTCTCCACTTGCACGACTACCTAACCTACGTTTCTTACTCTGGTATCATTCTTGAAAAGGCGATTCCCGCTTGCGCACTCATCACAAATCCCTTCGAACCAAAAGCGGTGGCCGCATCCAGCACAGTCGCCCCGTCCGCCATTCCTGATTCAGAACCTACCGACTGCGAGGATCCAGATGAAAGTACTTGGTCTAGCTCCGCCGAATCTATCAACCCCCGTCTCGGGTTTCAAAGTTCTAGGTGATGTCTCCGTGGGTTCTACCACGGTGACTGCCGGCGTGCTCGATATCCCCCAAATTGATTTCGAGCCGACGGCATACACACACAGTGTCCTAATTCGGGTGGACGCATTGACGTGCAACTACCGCGACAAGGCTATTGTACTTTCTGAGTTTGACCACATTTCAATTGGACAGATGGGAACACAGCAGGTGACGTTTCTCGGCTCCGAATTTTGTGGCACCGTCATCGAAATAGGGGTAGAAGTGATAAGCATACAAAAGGGCGACCGTGTCATCCCTAATGCACAGTTTCCGGACGCTCCTGCAAAAGGGGTGATTCCGGGTGTAGCCACTAATCACGCCTCCGTTGGCTGGCTTATCCTCCATGAGTCGAAACTTGTAAGAGTTCCAGATGGAATACCGACATCTGTCGCTGCAGGACTCTCCCTAGGGTGCCAGACCGCTCATAGTATGATCCGAAGAAGTCAGGTTAGTGCGCAAGACAAGGTGCTCGTCACGAGTGCACGGTCGGCAACTTCCTTATTCCTGATTGCCATGCTCGAGGAAACCGGGGCACAGGTATGGGCCACCTCAACCTCTCCGTGGACTGATGAGGAGAAGGCGACTCTGCCGGATAATGTCACCCTCGTACCCGTGGCGCGGGAAGAGACGTATTTCCCGAATGACGCATTCGCCCGCGACCTTATCAGCAAAGGTGGGGCGACTGCCGTTGTTGACCCGTTTTTCGATCTCCATCTGGTTTCAGCGGTTACTTTGATGAGCCAGCATGGCCGCTACATTTCCTGTGGCCGCGTCCACCAACATCCGGCACTCGGCCGAAACATTGCTGATATTGGCACCAAAAACATACTGAATGCCGATTATATTTTTAACATGATGATTTTCAAAAACCTCTCGATCATCGGTAACTGCCTTGGTTCCAAAGAGGATCTACTCGATGCGCTCCGCATGGTCTCCGAAGGGCGGCTTATCCCTCCGCCAGTTGATTCCGTATTCGGCCCCGACGAGGGCCACCAATTCCTTGACCGTTCTTTCTCCAGTAGCGCTCGGTTAGGTAAAGTCGTCTTAGACTATCGATAATCTCCGAGGGCTCGGAGAAGGGAAATCCCCTAGTTTCTGGAAAGGTGTCTATCTGTCAGTAAGCCCGCTCGTCATGAAGGATCAAGTCCTTTTGAATGGTGTGTCTGCCGCTCGTTAAAATTAGCAGCGTGACGGTTCCAGGGTCCGTCAAGAGCCCGAATACTGTGGTCAGCTTACGTGACCTGCTGAGCAACATCGCCACCATCGATAATGCTGGGATATCAGCGACTACAAGGGCTTACGTTTTCTCCAGACTCGTCAGTGTCATCGAGCGCTTCCGCTGAACCCTATCATAGAGCTGCTCCGCGAGCGCCAGCCAGTCTCTGATCAAGGCGTCACGGTTGGAAAGATGCTCAAGACGTCGGTACGCCGGTGGATCTTTTGATTGAGCCGCTCGGTCATGTTGTTCGACCACACGCTCTTACGTCGCTGATGGCGAGAAGGATACCCAGGTGTGCGTTGCTGGTGTCTAGGTAGACTTCGTTTAATCCCCGGGCCTTGAGAATCGCGAAAGAACCCGGTCCAGGAGGCCACAGCGTCGCTCGTGGCAACCTACATGCCGAGGAGCTCGCGGGAGCCTTCGGCGTTGACACCGGAGACTAGCAGGAAGGAGGTCTCTACTACGCGACCCTCCTCGCAGACCTTCATCGTCAATGCATCTGTGTTTTGTCAAGTTGTTGTAGGCCGTTTCGGCGCGGTTTTTTAGGCCGGGGTGGCGTGGTTTTGGGCCGTTTGGGCGTTGCTGGGTTTTCGGGTTATTTCATGAGGGCGTTTGCCAAGGTCCGACCCCTGGAAAGTGGACACAGGGAATTGAACTTATGCGGTCAGGGTGAGTTTACCGCAGGTGCGGTTTTCGTACTCGATGGGCGAGAGATAATCGCACCATGAGTGTCTGCGTTTCTGGTTGTAGCGCACACACCAGGCGAAGACGTCCCGTCTGGCGTGCAGCATCGAGTCGAAGCATTTCCGGTTTTGCAGCACCTCGCGTTTCAATGTCGCGTTGAACGACTCCGCCAGCGCGTTGTCTGCGCTGGTTCCCACCGCCCCCATCGATTGGGTCACCCCTAGCATCGTGCATCGTGCGCCAAATGCCTTCGAGGTATAGACACTGCCGTGATCTGAATGAAGAATCGCTCCTTTCAGACTGCCCCGGGCGCGCCGCGCTGAGTCCAGCGCATCGATAACCAGATCGACGCGCATGTGGTCAGCAATAGAAAATCCCACCAGCCTGCGGGAATAACAATCGATCACGGTGGCAAGATACATATTGCCGCCACCGGATACCGGCAGGTAGGTAATGTCGCCGACGAGCACGCGATTCGGCGCCGGGGCATGAAACTGCCTGCGAACAAGAACCCGGCAAAGACACTGCGGCCAGCATCTGCCACGGTGGTGCGCACGCGACGTTTCTTCGTGAACCCCTGGATGCCCATGGCCTTCATGATGCGTGCAACGCGTTTGTGATTGACCACCTCATGCGCCCCCGAATCAGAGTCGTTCAACACCGCGGCGATGCGTTTGGCTCCGTAGAGTCCGTGTTCGTCGGTGAACACAGTGCGGATACGAGCACCAAGAACAGCATCGTCAACAACCTTCTGACGGCGCGCGGCCTGCGTCTTTTTCCACTTGTAATAGGAAGATCGCCGCACCTTCAGCACGTCGCACATCCGTGTGACCGAAAACTCGGTGCGATGGTCCCAGATGAACTTGAAGCGGATCACAAGCCCATCTCTTTCGCAAAATACTGCGCCGCCTTGCGAAGGATATCTCGCTCTTCTTGAAGAAGCCGGTTGTGCTTCTCGAGCTGTCGGATCCGCTCTGAATCCGATGCCTTTCGCGCTCGAACTGCGGCATCAATCGCGCGGGCTTTTTTGCCCGTGCCGTAGCGCGTAACCCAGGCAGCGAGACTGCCACGGTTAACACCGAGATCATGAGCAACCGAGTTACAAGACACACCGTCTGTGTCTTCATACATCGCGACCGCGTCGCGCTTGAACTCCTCAGAATAGGACTTACGAGGCATGGACTGAGACTACCTTCCTCCGGCTATCAACCGGGGCTAGCCTATGTCCACCAACAAGGGGTCAGGTCCGGGGGACACCCCCGACTTTTGCGTTAAGACGTGGAATTTCAGCCAGCAACGCACGTACTTGTGGTTCAAAGGCGGCGAAACTCGTGGCTCTAGCCCGACGCGGCGGGTACTTCAAAGGCGAATCCAAAGCGAGTGCCCGCTCGACAGTCTTCTTCGCGCAACCAACCTCGTCGGCGATCTTGCGTATCGATAAACCCTGCCCACGCAGGTAAAGGATCTGTGCCCATTGCTCCAAAGAAATCACCCATCCAATCATTTTCGAATGGGCTACTTTCCGGAGAGCGTTCTGGGCTACTTTTCAAAGAGCGCTGACAGATCACGCACACGGAATTACCTACACCCTCTTATCCTCAAACAACACACTTGACAGCCATTAATTACCCAGCGGTTCCGCATTGCGATCTCATCCTAGGAAAGTTGCTGGAACCCTTGCGGCTGTGTATTCCCTCTGCTAGCGTCGTGAATGCGCCACGACCCTTACTGGTTGGAGCTGTCGCATCCGAAACACTCACTTGCTCAACGATTCCGAAAGGACCACACTGTGACTACTCAAACACTGATTAGCGGCTACGCCAATTACACCACCCCCTCCGCCATCTCAAACGCAGTTGCCGACGAAGCTCCGGCAATCTCTCCTACTGCCACTGTCACCACGTCTTCGCAGGCATGCATCACCACTATCAGCATGACCGTAACCGCCACCATCGATAACGGCTGCTAAAGGCGTTATCAAAGAATCAACAAGACACTCACAAAAATATGAGTGCTCCTAGGCATGTTGCTCTGCCCCCTGGGTTGATCAACATGCTTAGCACAATTTCGGTTCCCCGCCTCAACCAACGGGAAACATCTGTTTACTTACATAATTTGGAACAACACCGCAATTGCAGCTAACGAAACCTTGGAAGTATACTTCATGTCCATACACGCCGATGGCGCAAAAAGCGAAGTGTCTGCGATAACGGAGTTCGCCGACTCCTTAGATATAATACTCACAACACATGATTTAGGTCTCATCGAAAGGGCGTCCTTCTCCGCTAAGCGAGGACGCAACCTGAGCTGCACCTTCGAAACAACTAAGCACAATGCGCTATTCGCTAAGAACGCCATGGACGATATCCGATTCAAGGCGTCCGTCTTAGCGGCTCAAACACTACCGAGGATTGTGGGTGACACAGACCACGTTCTGTTTCAGCTACCTCGGTTGATGGCGGCTAATGGCACCGACAAGATCTTGATCTTCGAGGATGTCTTAAATTCTGACAGCCTGGCGACAGTCCTCCAGGGTGGCGCCGTCGAGGACAACCAAGTACGCCGTCTGATGAATAATATCGGTGCAGGCTTGCGCGAGGTGCACGACCAGGAAGTTAGCAAATCCAACCTTAACAGTGCGCCAAGTCCTCTACCACTACTCAGCCACTTTTCGCAATTACCGTGGTCATCCTTCGAAACACTCTCGGCCGAATCGCTCCATACGTGGGGGACGCTTCAGCAAGACAAAGAACTTTACCGGGCGATTGTATCACTCAGGGAGATGGAGAGCGCCGGCGCACAAGTGCCCATCCATGGGGACCTCCGCTTTGACCAGTTTTTGCTTGACACCGACGAAGGACTATGGCTAGTCGATTGGGAAGAATATCGCTTTGGCCATCGTGGCCGTGACCTAGGCACCCTTATCGGCGAATGGTTATACCTCGCGTTCATCACCTTATCGGACAAAGAGGTGCCTAACGGTGCGGTTGAACCCACTCCTCAGCCCGCATTCGACGAGGAACTTACACATTTTGAGATTGTTGCCCGAGGGCAAGAGGCGCTCGAGAGGGTTCTCCCGTTTATTTCTACGATTTGGTCTAGTTATTTAGGAAAGGCCACTCCAGTACATGACCTTCAGGATCTAGCTGCAGTAAGCGCGGCATTTGCCGGATGGCATCTCTACGACAGGTTACTCGCCATATCAGAACTAGTTCCGCGGGTCTCAGCACTCTCCTGGGCCGCCGCAGGCATCGGCCGGAATGTCCTCCTTGATCCGATTGGGGCGGCAAATGCCCTAGGCCTCACGGCCCGCTTCGCACCCACTATACACAGGGAATGTGATATCGAGACTGATACGGAGGGAAGCTAGCAAAATCGTGCCATTTGAGACAATTCCTTCCGTCACGAACAGTAGCCCTAGCGAGATAATGAAGATATCAGACGAGGCTTTATCCATCTGCCAGAGTATCAAGGTTGACATCAAGCCGAAAGTTGGGGTTTATCACGCAACTGTCCAAGCGCGTCCCCGTGTCGAGGCCAAAAGCGTTCGCTCTCTGATACACCAATTGACATACGAAATATATTCGGAGTTCCACACCGGCAATACGAACTCGGGGGACGAGACCATACTGCTTAATCCACGGACGACACGCGACCCATGCATCGAGCAGCAATTGAGTTCGGCGGTACCCCATACTTTCACGGAAGCGCCTGGCATATTCGTCGACTGGCTCGAAGAGCGTACAGCCGCGGTCGTAGAGTTTGATAGGACCCGGATTGAAGTGCCTGTCGACAAAATCTTGTCTTCTTCTGTAAAGCCGGGGCTTCCCGTGATAGTACAAGTTCCCGCAGTTCGACCTGCGCTCTCTCAGGGCTTCTGCGTGGTAGATGGGCCACGCCCACTTGGTCAACCACGCGCGAAAGAAATTCGACGCGTCTATCTACATGTTGCTTCCCCGGATGCCGCCGCGCAAGTTTGGAAAACTGTGTTACCCATGCTCAATGCGCTACGCGCACCATACCGCACCAAGGCCCTTTCCCGGCTGCAAGAATACCCAAGACGCGACGCGATTGTTTTCTACCTGCAGGCCGACACGTTGTCTCAGGTCTCCAGTCTTATCATGGAGCGACTTTCGGATTCCTGTCTCCTTGAAGACGCTACCTCTGCATTCGCCCACCGACTTGGCCCTGGCGTCGCGGTTGCGGACGAACCCAACGACCTCCGACCAAATCTGCGCGGGTTGAGTTTCGGCGAGCATCGCGCCCAGGTGCTAGCCGATGTAACCGTCCGGCATGCGCTCCAACCACAGAGTAGGCTTGCGGACGTCCTAACCGAAAGCCTCCTATCCGCCGGGATCTGTCCTTGCAGTCTTGCTTTCAACGCCGCTGAAACCGCCTAACAGACGCACTCGACAGCTGAAACAACCACCGATATTTTCGATTTGAAAGGGAAACGTATGGCCAACGATTACACCGCAGAAAGCTACGGAGAGGCCCTTGCCGACATCTACGACTTGATGTATCCCGATACTCCGGACGCCCACGACGCCGGTAAATTCCTGGCAGATTTGGCGGGCCATGGAGGGTCTGTTCTTGAACTTGGCGTTGGCACTGGGCGTATCGCCGTTCACACCGCGTCTCACGGGGTCCGAGTCCATGGTGTTGATGCGTCCCAGTCCATGCTAGACAAGCTTCATAAGAATAACCCAAACACGACCGTCACCACAGAGAAGCTTGATTTCATCACCCAATCCACTGGCCGAAAATTCGACGTTGTCGCCGTTCCACTGTCCACCTTTTTCGCGGCAAGCACCCCGACAGCCCAGCTGAATGTAATGAAGCTGATGAAGGAACAGCTGAGCGCCGGTGGTACTATCGTCCTCGAGGGATTCGATCCAACGGACTACCATGCGCAGCGCACACCCAAGACCGAAACTCTTCCACTGGCAGATGGACGCCTACAAATCAACACGACGTTCGTCGACCGTATTCGTCAGCTCCTTATTGTTGACCACGTCACCATCGGCCCAGAAGGAGCTTACAATCAAGCTAAAGAAATTGTCCGCTACGTGTTCCCCACGGAGATGGACATGATGGCGCTGTCTCAAGGCCTTAATGTTACCGCTCGCTACGGCGATTGGAAAAGATCACCGCTCACCGCCAGCTCGCTTAGACACGTTTCTTTGTATAAGAATCTAGAACACCGGTAGCCTAATTTAGGCATCGTCGTCCCCTGCCACTCAGACTATTGCAGATTAGGATTTCCCATATGCTTATTGTAGAGAACCTTTTCCTCCTGTTTACTCGCGACAACGGTCGAGTTAATGTCGGAATACCTAACCAGGACAAGGCGCTGAACGCTGGGCTATTCAGCGATCTTGTTTTGGCAGGTGTGGTGACGGTAGATCAATCCAATCATTTTAGAGAGTCTCTGATCCGAGTGCTGGAGTCGGCCCCTGTGGCTAACGTCGATCCCGAGTTGATCGTCGCCGGGTATAAAGCTCTATGCGAAAATCCCGGCGCTACTGTAGAAAGTCTGTTGCACGCTTCTTGGTTCGTCACTAGGAATCAGATTGCGCGATCACTCGCCAATCAAGGCGTCGTCACTATTGGCAGAGATAAGTTCTTTGGAATCGAACTGGAAAAATACCCCACCATTGATAGGCGGCCAGAAGAGGAACTTCGCGAGCGTCTCGCTTCTATGCTAAGAGGTGAAGAGGCGTCGACCGTGCAGGAAGCTCTTACTCTGGTACTTCTCGCTGAAGTGGGAAATATCAAGTTGGAACTGCGCGAACAGCTTAGTGGGGTTTCTGTTCTCGACATTAAGACACGGGTTCGCGAGTTGGCAGAAGAGCACCTAACCCCTGTGGACGAACGCACAATTAAGGCCGTGCGCAGGGCAGTGGACTCTATGGTCTCCGTTCTCTCCGGCAGCGCTCTCTTCATGTCTTGACAAGACAGTTCCCCGTGGCGTCCACTACTTGGCTAAGCGATGCAAATTTGTTCGATCGGAATTAGCAGGCGCGCTATTTGCCAGCCTGGTTGTGAGTCATCCGAGTCAAGGAGTTCATAATCATGTTGAAGTTTCGTGCTGCCGCTGAGAAAGCGGATTTGATCACGGAATACCTTGCCGTGCCGCATAGAAAGAAAGCCCAGTGGCGACAAGAGCATAACTTGTCGTCCAATGACGTCTGTAAGTGAAGGCGTCAGTACTTCGGCGGGAACGTGGATCGTGATCTGACACCACGCACAATAGGTTCCATGGACAAACCTTCAGCGCGCCTTGTCGGACCTGACCCCCTGTTGGTGGACATAGGCTAGCCCCGGTTGATAGCCGGAGGAAGGTAGTCTCAGTCCATGCCTCGTAAGTCCTACTCTGAGGAGTTCAAGCGCGACGCGGTCGCGATGTATGAAGACACAGACGGTGTGTCTCTTAACTCGGTTGCTCATGATCTCGGTGTTAACCGTGGCAGTCTCGCTGCCTGGGTCAAGCGCTACGGCACGGGCAAAAAACCCCGTGCGATTGATGCCGCAGCTCGAGCCCGAAAAGCATCGAATTCAGAGCGGATCCGACAACTCGAGAAGCAAAACCGGCTTCTTCAAGAAGAACGAGATATCCTTCGCAAAGCGGCGCAGTATTTTGCGAAAGAGATGGGTGTTAAGAAGACCGAAATGGTAGCGGTGTGGTGAGTATCTGGTAGCGCCTGAGTGGGCACCCGGTAGCGGTATCTCACTCAGGCGTTGCCGGTTGTTATGCGTTGGTGGTCAGGCGCATGTTTGGTCCTTCGAGTGTGATGATTTCGGCGCCGGAGACGAGTCGGTTGAGGATTGACTCGGAGATCACGGCGTCGGGGATGGACTTGTACCACTCGTGTGGGGTGAACTGTGAGGTCACAATGGTTGAGACTTTGCTTTCCCGCCCGGCGAGGATATTGAGTAGCTGGTGCGCGGTCGCGTGCCGTTTCCGTGTAGTTGGTAGGGGCAATCCGCGTAGTTGGTAGGGGTTTTCCGGATAGGTGGTAGGGATCCCTTTTTTCGGTCATTTTTGTAGATGGCGTCGGCTCAATCTGTGCCGGCGTGTCACCACTTTCTGACCGCAAAGAGGGCCTTTATGGCCAACTTCAAAGACATCATGGCGATGTGTTTGGGCGGAGCGAGCTATGCAGCCATCTCTGCTGCCTTGGAGTGCTCCAACAGGGATATCGCCAAAGTCAAAACAGTGAGGTCAAGTCCACGGTGGTGGTGTATCTGCCTTCCGATATGAACAAGCAGGATGACGGTGTCAGGGGCCGTCACGAGCTCGGTGCTGGCGTGGGCTCATGCAACCTCCTGAGTGGATTCGCCGGCATCAATGACGGTGGCTGTCATCATCGTCTTGGTCTGTTCCAGGCTGGTTAGCGACATGTAGCGTTTCTGCTGGATCCAATCATCGTGTTGCTCGGCGAGTACCGCCCCGACCAGACGCACGACGGCGTCGCGGTTGGGGAAGATCCCCACGACGTCGGTGCGACGTCTGATCTCCCGGTTGAGCCTTTCAGTGGGGTTGTTTGACCACACCTTCGTCCACACCGCTTTCGGCGCGTTCGTAAACGCCAGCAGGTCGTCCAAGGATTCCTCCAGGTAATCCGCCACATGGGGGAACTTCTGCTGGCAAAACTCAATGACGTCTCGGGCCTGGTCCCACACGGCCTGGGCGTCGGGTTGTTGGAAGATCGTGTGAAACATCGCCGACAATGTCGGCCACTGGGTTTTCGGCACCATCGATGACAGATTCTTCGCGAAATGGGTGCGGCACCGCTGCCAGGATGCGTTGGGTAGGCAGTCACCCACAGCGGCTTGGATGCCTAGGTGGGCGTCGCTGGTGACCAGGTACACCTGATCCAGGCCCCGGGCTTTCAGGTCGCGGAAGAACCCGGTCCACGACGCGGCCGATTCGGCGGTGGCGACCTGCATACCAAGCAACTCCCGGTACCCGTCGGCGTTAACCCCGGTGGCCAGCAGCACGCTGGTTTTGACGACGCGCCCGCCTTCACGCACCTTCATCGTCAGCGCGTCGCAGGAAACATAGAGGTAGGGGCCGGTGTCCAACGGGCGGGTGCGGAAGTCTTCGACCATCACGTCGAGTTCTTTGGCCATGGTAGACACCTGTGACTTCGACAGGTTGGTGATCCCGAGGGTGGCGACAAGGTCGTTCATGCGGCGGGTGGAGACCCCCTTGAGGTAGCAGGTGGCTACGACGGTGGCCAGGGCGCGTTCTGCTCGTGAGCGGCGCTCCAACAACCAGTCGGGGAAGAATGATCCGTGGCGAAGTTTCGGGATTCTCACGTCGATGGTGCCCACGCGTGTGTCCAGGTCGCGGTGGCGGTAGCCGTTTCGGTGGTTGGTGCGGGTGTCGCTGACTGTGGCGTAGTCGGCCCCGCAGATGCTGTCTGCTTGGGTGGAGAGGATCTGGTTGATGAAGTCCTGCAGCATCTGACGCATCAGATCCGGGGATGCTTGGGCGAGCAGCTCATCAAGGTAGGCGGTCGGGTCGATATGATTGGGTCCAGCGGTCATCGCGTTGGTTCCTTTCGAGGAGATGTTGGAATTGATTCGAAAGGTACTGCGGTGGCCGCCTCACACGTTCATGAGGTCCCTCACCGACAGTCACAGGTACACCACGCTAGCGGACGCAACCAACAGTGATTGCTGACCACGCAATCACGCAGTCTTCGTTCGCCCAGCTGGATCCAGAGTTCTTCGATACGCACTTCAGCGATCAGCTGTTGCGCGGTCGTATCTAGTAACACCGTGGTGAGTATCGAGTAACGCATTGGTGAGTATCCAATAACAGTCCGGGGGAGGATTCTGGTGACCGCGTGACTTCAGGGCACGCGTCGTTACCAGAGGAGTCTGATTGTGACTGACTACCGGGCGGTAATGGATCAAGTGCTGAAAGGCTGGTCTGTCCGCCAAATCTGTTCGAGTGGTTTGCCCCGGGTTTAATGGAGGGTAGGAATTTGGAAAAGGAGCCCTATACATGCCCTCGAAGTACACGCCTGAGTTGAGGCAGCGCGCCATCGAATTGGTGCTGCATGCGCAAGCTGACCCTGACACGTCTCGTGGTGCGATATCCCGCATCGCTGTCGAGCTCGGAATGAGCAAGGAAACTCTGCGCGGCTGGGTCCGCGCTCATAAACAATCCGGCGCGGCAACCCCGGGCGGAATCGGTGGATTGTGCAGCAGAAAACCGCAGACTGCGAGCTGAACTGATTGAAGCGAAGCGCGCCAACGAGATTTTGAAAAGAGCATCAGCTTTTTTCGCGGCGGAGTGCGAGCGCCCACACACGTAGTCGTCCGGTTCATCGACGACAACAGGGAGGAATTCGGGGTCGAACCGATTATTCGCGCCCTTTCAGCAACCAACGCGAAAATCGCCCTGAGCACCTACTACGCCTACAAATCCCGGCCTGAATCATCTCGATCTATCCGCGACCGACAACTACGCAACACTTTGCGTGCCATCTACGACGACAACTACTCCTGCTATGGAGCGCGCAAACTATGGGCCGAGATCAACCGCCGAGGCGATGTCGGTCACCTCGCCCGGTGCACCGTTGAGCGCCTCATGGCACTCGAAGGCATCCGTGGTATCCGGCGCCGGAAGAAAAAGCCCTCGACCCGCAGCGCTGCCCCCGATAACTGCCCATCCGATGTGGTCACACGCGACTTTTGTGTCGATGCGCCGAACCGGCTGTGGGTCGCGGATATCACATACATCCCCACGCGTGCCGGATGGGTGTACGCCTCGTTCGTCCTCGACGCGTATACCCGGGAGATTGTTGGCTGGCAGATCACCAACCACATGCGCACATCGCTGGCTAAAGACGCACTTGACATGGCCTTGTCAGCGCGCTTGCGCGCCGGTGAAGATGTCTCCGGTCTGATCCATCACTTTAGACAGGGGCGTGCAGTACAGGTCGGTCGTCTACGGAGAGACCTTGGCCCAGTCGCAGGTTATCGCTTCGGTTGGCTCGCAGGGAGACTCCTACGACAACGCGATGGCAGAAGCGCTGAACTCAGTGTTCAAAGCTGAACTCATCGACCGTAGGACCTGGCCGGGGCTGCGAGATGTTCTCGTCGCGACCTCGACATGGGTCGGCTGGTACAACAACCGTCGTGTGCACTCGGCGCTAGGGTACCGCCCGCCCCGCCAGGCCCATCAGGAATACACCACCGCGAACACCCAAACGGCCTCATCAACAACAATAGGACCCTCTACAAAACCCGGGGCTTGACACTCCGTGCTGGTTGAATCACGCTGGCACATCCGCTCGCCGGAATACAGGTGCCGATGGCGATGGAGAAACTCCACAATCACTTCTATGCGCGGTCGAGCTCCGCCTGGGCGAAAAATTTAGGGGCAGCTTCATGACTTCATGAGCTTCCTTAGCTTGGTGACTTCCCTGCGCAGTTTCCTGAGTTTAGCATCTCTATCCGCGTCACTTACCTGAGCTGCTTGCTCATCAGTATGCTCGGCCCTCCTAGCTCAATTTCGCAGCGTGGAGGCCTTTATTCCTGTTTTGGCTTCCACATCACGAATCACCACCGCCTTCGACGGAGCACCGTAAGCAAGAATGTCAAAGTACATCTTCACCGCACGGTCACGGGTTTCCCGATCATAAGGGTTGATAGAAATGCGGCGACCCCCTTGGGTACAACTTGACCTCTAACAAACCCAATCCGCTCTATTGTGCTTGCCCATCAGCTTAGCCGAGATACGGCCTATGGTATACTTCAGTCCGCGTAATCGCTCGACTGGACAATTACTCCTTTATCAATGCTTCGCCGAACTTTTGGTTTGAGCACATAACACGAACAATCCTTCAAAGCATTTAGGTTTCGTGCTATGCAAGCTCAGTCTCGGACTCCACATAATCGCAACACTAGGATCCACAACAAATGTGCCAACCTCCACCACAGATTATCCTCGACAACGGGGTTCGGATCTGCACCCTTCCCGGACCAACACCAACGACCGCAGTCATCGCAGTACATGTCCGCTCCGGCTTCCGTTCTGAGCCTGAGGGACTGCCCGGTCTAGCCCATCTGTTTGAACACATGCTCTTCGCGCAAGGCACTAGTATCGCGGACGATTCCTTCCTTGCGACAGTCAGCAAGCTTGGCGGTCATGCCGCCGCGCACACGCGCCACAACTATACCGAATTTTTTGACGTAATTCCACGCCGACACCTCGGTGATGTCCTCTCCCTGGAGGGCAACCGGTTCTTGGCGGAGCCACCTAGCCCTGCTGCTATACGAAACCAACTACAAATAATCAACGCCGAAATACTTGAAGTGACCCACGGTACCGGCATCGGAGGATTTCCTTGGAGGCAACTGCCACAAGTGATGTACTCCCACTGGGCGAATGCCCATGACGGGTATGGCGACGTGGATGCCTTAGCGTGCGCCTCTATAGGCGACATTCAGGAGCACTTCTACCATTCTTACGCACCCGCCAACCTCATCGTTTCGGTGGCCGCTGATCAGCTCACTACATCAGAACTAGACACCCTTACTCAGCTTTTCGGGGGCATACAAGCACGGTCGGCACATGCACCCGCTGTCCGAACAGAACCCCGCGTGACGGCCGACCAACACAGTGAAAGCGCGCATCCGGTTTGCCCCCAGCCGACAACTGCAGTTGGACTGGCACTTCCTGACCCTGTTAAATACCCGCGACTCTACCGAGGCAGTACGGCACTGGGAACGCTGATTGGCGTACTGTCCGGTCCGAACGGACTGCGCCCCCAGACTGGATGGTTTGGTCGTCCGCTCGACACCAGTATTCCCGACGCCTGGATCATTATCGCGCCGGCCTTGGGAGACGTGCCGGGTGAAGGATTGACCGAAACCGTTCGTGCGACCCTGAGATCGTGGGCCGCAGGTGAGTTTACCGAGGATCAGTTCAGATTCTTGACGGCTCAGCTGCGCATTGACGGCCAACGCCGAGCCCAACACCCTGCCTTCGCTGCTCGCGCAACCGGAGCGAGGACCATTCTGTATAACGCACCGGAGAATGTTGTCGAGGCGGACTGTCACTACCGGGGAGTCTACCGCGAGGATCTTGTAGCAGCGGCCGACTGGTTACTAAACCAACCAGCTGCTAGTGTTACGATCCGTAAGGAACTTTGATGATCCTCCTGCCACCACATGCTAAGTTTGCAGTAGACGGGCTCGACGTCCACGTTTTCTCAACGCCACATTGCGAATTGTCTGAGGTTCGAGCGGCAATCCCACTTTTCCGAGAAACTGAAACTGACGCCGCAGCGGCGGCGATACTGGGTAACGTAGCCTTGCAGCCGACGTTGCCCTCACAGCGTTGCTATAGGGATACATTGCTCAGGAAGGGAGCTGAATTCAGCGTCTCGCTGATGTCCGACAAAGTCTTCATTAGTGGCGTTTGTCCTCGCGATAGAATTGCTGATTGCCTTTTCACCGTGTTCCAGGCCTGCTTGGACGTTCCTACTGGAGCTGAGTTCGCATACCTACTGCGCACCGCCAAAGTGCACGCCCAGATGCTGGCCGAGGTTCCAGATATAGCTTTACATACTGAAAATCTCCGTCGCCGCTGGGGTAGCCATCCTTTTGCGATGGGAATGACTACTGTAGAGGCACTACAAAAGCTAACACACTCGGATTACGCCGCCTTTGTTGCAGAACGGATTGGTGTTGCCGGCGGACAGTTCGTTATCTGCACTGATATCCCGGACCACGGGAAGTTGCTTGATGACTTTGCAGCTGAAATCGCTGACGGGATTAGAAGCCTGCCAACGCACAATCTTCACCTGGGACCGGAGATAGATATAGCGCCGGTGACGCCGGGAACTTATCAGCTTGGCCGTGCTGAACCGGAAGCTGTCGTCTCGATGCAGCTCATGATGCCGGCCGCGCCGCGCACCGCATCGGACAATGCGGCATTTCGTACGGCGTCAACTATCCTCGGTGGATATCCTAATTCACGATTACTTACTCAACTACGTGATGTTCTAGGAGTAGTTTATCAAATCTCCAGCTACACCGAAGATTATCGGGGGGCGGCCAATCTCACCATATCGCTAAAAACTCCAATTCACTTGTTTCAGGAAACGGCGGTGCGACTTGATGAAATCGTCAATGACTTTGTCAGCAATGGACCTGGCACAGGAGAATTAAATGACGCTGTCCGCTATCTTATAAACTCTACCGCTGTAAGCTGGGCTAACCCGGCGGGGTTCGGTTCTGCACAAGCGGCGCTATTGAGCACTGGCGTTACCCTAGACTACTGGGACCGACTCGCCTTTGATCTCGCTGAGCTAAACGTCGACGACGTTACGCAAGCGGCTCGACGCTATATGGGTGAGGGCGTTCGCATCCTAGGAAGCGCCTGACTTCCCTGAACTGTGTGTAGATTGCAACTTCTGGTAGGCGTTTACTACGTAGGTTGCCGATGTCAACCGCGCAGCGGCTGGGCCTAAACCTCGGTAAGTGCACATGGGGATGCAATCAAGATGCGATAGCTAGCGTGACTGATTCGGCGGTCCTGAGTGCGTTCTGGAGCAGCCTGGTTTTGGGGCCGTGTTACCTAAGCGGGGGTGTCCCCCGAGTAGTGGACACGGCGTTGGTGTCAGTTAGGCAACGAGGCCTACGGTAGCAGTCGTCGTCGCGGTCTCGAAGGCAAGGGGCGAGCTGTAGTCCAGGGCTGAGTGGCGTCGGCGAGTGTTGTAGCGTGTGACCCACCGGAAGACCTCGCGACGGCACACCTCGGCAGAGTCCCACCCACGAGCACCTTGGAGAGTTTCTCGCTTGAGGGAGGCGTTGAACGACTCGGCCATCGCATTATCCGCACTCGAGCCGATCCGGCCCATCGACTGGCGGACTCCTAGCCGCCGACAGGTGGTCTGGAAGGCTGAGGAGGTGTATTGCCGTCCGTGGTCGGAGTGGAATACGGCCCCGGCCAACGAGCCCCGCGCCCGGGCCGCGTTTTCCAGGGCGGCTTCGACGAGACTGGTGCGCATGTGGTCGGCGATCGACCAGCCGACCAGACGCCGGGAGCACACGTCGATGACGGTGGCCAGATAGAGGAATTGGCCCTGGCCGCAGGGCAGATAGGTGATGTCGCCGACGTAGACCTGGTTCGGTGCCTCAGCCCGGAACTTGCGTTTGAGGAAGTCGTCGACAACGCGTGCGCCCTGGTCCTTGACCGTGGTCTTCTTCGGTTTACGTAGGTTCACACCGACGATGTTGTGGGTGCGCCTCAGCCGTTCCACGCGTTTGTGGTTGATCGGCTGATCTGCTTTCTCATTGAGTTCGATGGTCATTCTCCTGACTCCGATGGTGCCGTCGAATTCCCGGTGGTACTCGCGCATGCGCTTAACCAGCGCCTTGTCGGCGTCTCGGCGGGCGGCGCGGGCGTCGCGTCCGGCCCGCCATCTGTAGCAGCTCGACCGGCTCAGGCCGAGTACCTTGCACAACCGCTTCACCCCGTGGGTGGTGTGGTGGTCGTCAACGAACTGGAAGCGGCTCACCAGGTCGTCTCTCCCGCGAAATAATTGGCCGCCTTGCGCAGAATGCCGAGCTCGGTCGTCAGCTTCACTGTTTCGGCTTTCAGGCGTTGGAGCTCTGACCGCAGGCGGACCAGCTCATCCTCGGGGTCCAGCCCCTGATCGGCACCAGCGGGAAACG
The DNA here is from genome assembly GCF_900105305.1 of Corynebacterium timonense. Taxonomy (NCBI): domain Bacteria; kingdom Bacillati; phylum Actinomycetota; class Actinomycetes; order Mycobacteriales; family Corynebacteriaceae; genus Corynebacterium; species Corynebacterium timonense. Next base: position 1,718,813 of record NZ_LT629765.1, read on the forward strand.
TCGAGGGAATCTGCCCTCGGTCCCGACGGGCCTTGTGGACCCAGGTCTTCAGCGTGCCGCGGGCGATCCCGAGGTCTTCCGAGATCGAGGAATACGAGGCTCCCTCGGTGGTCTCGTAGAGCCCGACCGCGTCGGCTTTGAATTCATCGGAGTAAGTGATTTTCGGTATAGTGCCTCAGCTATCTCCGGTCCAGTCTGGACCAGTTCCAGCGTGTCCACTAAACAGGGGTCAGGCCCTGTGCGCTACAACCAGAAACGCAGACACTCATGGTGCGATTATCTCTCGCCTATCGAGTACGAAAACCGCACCTGCGGTAAACTCCCCCTGACCGCATAAGTTCAATTCCCTGTGTCCACTTTCCAGGGGTCGGGCCCCCCGGTCTTCCATGGATATCAGCCATCCATTCTTATCGGTGGACTACTTTTGGACCGTCGTAGGCGGACTACCTTTCGACCGCTGCCAACACCACGGTCATCGTATACGTTCAGTTGCGGTGACAAGTAGTACCTGCAGGAGCTATGCCTTCCCTGTCACCGAGCTGGTAGCAAAGGTGGGTACAAATCTCAGCGTGTAAAGACAGGAGTAATCGAGGCGTGGAACGTTTCCCGAATGAGGTGGTAACCCGCGGCTCCAGCCCCACTTTTGAAAAAGCCCTAGCCCTCATCGCCTGATCCTGCGCGAATGTTGGCCGGATGGGGCCGCAGGCCTAGGCGATGAGGGATAGAGCTAAAGAGGGGATCGCGCCGCGGCGCAACCCTACATCCCGGGCACGTGGCGCTCGTCCGGGCCGTTGTAGGCGGCCAGCGGGCGGATGATCGTCGGGTTGTTGTACTGCTCGATGATGTGCGCGGTCCAGCCGGTGATGCGCGCCATGACGAACAGCGGGGTGAAGAACTCGATGTCGAAGCCCAGGATGTAGTACGCCGGGCCGGCCGGGAAGTCCAAATTCGGGCGGATGTTGATCGAGGTGTTGTCGTACATGGTCTTCGCCATGATGTCGTACATCTCGACCCACTTCGCGGCGTCCTTCTCCGGGTGCTCGGAGGCCAGCTTCTTAAAGCAGGCCTCCATGGTGGGCACGCGCGAGTCGCCCTTCTTGTACACGCGGTGCCCAAAGCCCATGACAAGCTCCTTGTTCTTGAGCTTGTTCAGGGTCCACTCCTCGGTCTTCGCCGGGTCTGCGATCTCCACGAAGTTGTGCATCACGAACTCGTTGGCGCCGCCGTGCAGCGGGCCCTTGAGCGCGCCAATGGCGCCGGTGATGGCGGACCAGGCGTCGGAGTTCGTGGAGGTGATCACGCGCGCCGCGAAGGTGGAGGCGTTGAAGGAGTGCTCGGCGTAGAGGATCATCGACTTCTCAAAGGCCTCGATGTCCGAGGGGATCGACGCCGGGGAGCCCTCGCCGTCGCCGAAGACCATCCACAGGAAGTTCTCGGCGAAACCGCGTGCGGGGTCCGGCTCGATGTAGCCCTCGCCGCGACGGCGACGGATGTCGAGGGCGACGATGGTCGGCAGCTTGGTCAGGAGCGTCAGCGCGATCTCGCGGATGTGGTCGGCGTTGGGCGTGAACTTGTGCTCGTCCTGCGCGCCCAGGAAGGACACGGCGGTGCGCAGGACATCCATGGGGTGGCAATCCTGGGGCATGGACAAGATGACGTCGATAAGCGCCTGGTCGAGGCCCCTGCGGGCGCGGGCCTTGGTGTAGAACTCCTGGAGCTCCTTCTCGCTCGGCAGCTCGCCGTTCCACAGCAGCAGGGCGACTTCCTCGAAGGAGACGTTGTCTGCCAGCTCCTGGACCGGGTAGCCGCGGTAGAGCAGCGAGTTGGTTTCGGGGTTGACCTTGGACACGGCGGTGTAGTCGGCGACGACGCCGTAGAGGCCTTTGCGCACTTCTTGCTCGGTCATGGTGGATCCTTTCTGGTTTCGGGGGTCTGGTTTCGGGGTCTCTAGCGCTCGAATGTCTGGCTGTAGCTGTCCACCGAGTAGGTGAACACGGACTGGTCGAACTGGTTGTACTCGTCGTAGCGGACGAGCTCGTAGAGCCGGGAGCGGTGCTGCATCTTGTCCAGCCACGGCTCCTGCGTGCCCGTCTGCGCGATGTCGCGCAGCATCTTCTCCGTCTGCCCCATGGCGAGGCGGAACGTGGTCACCGGCCAGATGACGGCGTTGTAGCCGAGCTCCTCGAGGCGGGCGGCCGGGAGGAGGTCGGTCTTGCCAAACTCCGTCATGTTGGCCAGCAGCGGCACGTCGACGGCGGCGCGGAAGCGTTCGAAGTCCGCCTCCGAGTAGAGGGCCTCGGTGAAGATGAGGTCCGCGCCGGCGTCGGCGTAGGCCTTGGCGCGCTCGATGGCCTCGTCGATGCCCTCGATGCCGGCGGCGTCGGTGCGCGCGCAGATGACGAAGGCGTCGTCGCTGCGCTCGCGCACCGCCGCGGTGATACGCCGCAGCATCAGGTCGCGGGGGACGACCTCCTTGCCGTCGAGGTGGCCGCAGCGCTTCGGGTTGACCTGGTCTTCGAGGTGCAGCGCCGCGACGCCGGCCGCCTCGAACTCCGCGACGCTGCGGGCCGCGCTCATGGGTTCGCCGAAGCCGGTGTCGGCGTCGACAAGCACGGGCAGGCTGGTCACGCGCGCGATCTGGCGCGAGCGGGCGGCGACCTCCGTCAGGGTGGTCAGGCCGATGTCTGGAAGGCCGAGGTCGTTGGCCACGACCGCGCCGGAGACGTACACGCCCTCGAAGCCGCCGATGTCTTCGATCAGCCGCGCCACCAGCGGGGAAAACGCCCCAGGCAGCTTGGTGATCGTCGGCGCGGTGAGCGATTCGCGCAGGGCCAGCCGCCGCTCGTGCGGCGTGGCATCCGGGGTGAACATTAGAAGATACCCCCGGGGATCTCCGGCGCCTTCCCCGCCGCGTCGGCGGTGACCGTGATGTTCAGCGCGCTCAGGTCGGTGAGGTTCTCCAGGTCCTGCACGGCGGCGAGGAAGCGCTCCTGCTCCTCGGGGGCGACGATGCCCTCGGCGAGAGTGCGGAACTTGGCGATGTAGTTGTCGCGCTCGAAGGGGCGCGCGCCAAGCGGGTGGGCGTCCGCGACGGCGAGCTCATCCTCGATGACGGTGCCGTCGGCGAAGGTGATCACGGCCTTGGCGCCGAAGGCCTTCTCGTCCGGGTCGGTGGAGTGGTAGCGGCGGGTCCACTCCGGGTCTTCGACCGTGCTGATCTTGTGCCACAGCTCGACCGTGTCGGCGCGCCCGGCGCGCTCCGGGGTGTAGGAGTCCACGTGGTGCCACGTGCCGTCCTGGAGCGCGACGGCGAACATGTACATGATGGAGTGGTCGAGGGTCTCGCGCGAGGCCGTCGGGTCCATCTTCTGCGGGTCGTTGGCGCCGGTGCCGATGACGTAGTGGGTGTGGTGCGAGGTGTGCAGGACGATGGACTCGATGTCCGCGGTGTCGAGGCCGGCCTCGGCGATGGTCTGCTTCATCCGGCGCGCGAGGTCAATCGGCGCCTGCGCCTGGTACTCGGCGGAGTGCTCCTTGGTGTAGGTGTCCAGGATGGCCCGCTTGGCCTCGCCCTCGGCGGGCAGCGGCACGACGTACGTGCGCTCCGGGGAGTGCAGCAGCCAGGCGATCACGCCGTCCTCGCCCTCCCAGATCGGGGCGGGAGCGCCCTCGCCGCGCATCGCGCGGTCGACAGCTTCGATGGCCATCTTGCCGGCGAAGGCGGGCGCGGAGGCCTTCCAGGAGGAGATGAGGCCCTTGCGGGACTGGCGGGTCGCGGTGGTGGTGTGCAGCGCCTGGCCGACGGCCTGGTAGATGGTGTCCACGTCGAGCTCCAGCATGGTTCCCAGGCCCGCCGCGACGGAGGGGCCGAGGTGGGCGACGTGGTCGATCTTGAACTCGTGGAGGGAGATGCCCTTGACCAGGTTGACCTGGATTTCGTAGCCGGTGGCGATGCCACGGATGAGCGCCTTGCCGTCGAGGCCCTTGTGCTGGGCCACGGCGAGGATCGGCGGGATGTTGTCGCCGGGGTGGGAGTACTCGGCGGCGAGGAAGGTGTCGTGGAAGTCCAGCTCGCGCACGGCGGTGCCGTTGGCGAAGGCGGCCCACTCGGCGGAGTAGGCGCCGTCGACGCCGAAGACCTGGGCGCCGCCCTGCTCAACGGGGTGCGCCTGGGCCATGACGCGCGCGGTGGTGACCGGGCGGCGGGCGTAGGAGGCGACGGCGACGGAGGCGTTGTCGATGATGCGGTTGATGATCATCTCCTTGGTGTCCTCCGGCACCTCGACCGGGTCCGCCGCGACGGTGGCCACCTTGTAGGCCAGGTGTTCTTCGATGGGGAAGTCCTCGGCGGAGCGGCGGGTGCGTACTTCGTGGTTGATCATGGGCTGGTCGTTCTCCTCTCGCGAGAGTCCAAGAGTTCTATGGTGAACCTCATAGTAGGCACCCGGCTGTGGTCCACGCCATGATGCAAAACGGCGAAATTATGCAGCGGCAAACAGTACTTTTTGTAAAACTTGTAAAAGCACAGTTCATCGGGATGACGGGAGGCGCCCAGCAATGCCGAAGCACTACGCGGGGGGCAGAATCCGGACGCTGCGCCACCAGCGCGGCCTCACCCAGGTGGAGATGGCGCGGCGCGTGGGCATCTCCACCAGCTACCTCAACCAGCTCGAAAACGACCACCGCCCGCTGACGGTCTCCGTCCTCGTGCAGCTCTCCAGCGCCTTCAACCTCGACCCGACCTTTTTCTCCGGCGACGACGAGCGCCGCGCCATCACGGAGCTCGCGGGCGTTCTCCCCGGGATCCCGCACGACACGCTCAGCGAACTCGCCGCCCGCTACCCCGACGTCGCCGACGCTATCCTCGCCCTCCCCGAGGCCTTCGGCGCCGCGGAGCACAACCCCTACGTCACGGTCCGCAACTTCTTCCAGGACAACCGCAACTACTTCCACGACCTGGACATCCGCGCGGAGGAGCTCGCCAGCGGAGCGCGCGGGCGTCAGCTGCGCCTGACCCACCTCGCCGCGACCTTCGACGGCGACCTCGGCTACACTGTCCGCTTCAACCAGCCCTCGGAGGGACCCCGCTCGCTTTTCGACCCCACCAGCCGCGAGCTCCGCCTCCGCGCCGGCCTCACCGAGGCACAGCAATGCTTCGAGCTCGCCTACCACTTCGCCTCGCTCACGCACGGCTCGCTTATCGACGGCCTCCTCGACGCCCACTCCGAGTCCCACCCCGAACTCCGGCAGGCCGCCACCCGCCGCATCGCCCGCCACGGGCTGTGCCAATACTTCGCCGCCGCCGTGACCATGCCCTACGGCGAAATCCTCGAGGCCGCCGAGTCCACCCGCTACGACATTGAGGTGATCTCCGCCCGCTTTGGCACCAGCTTCGAGTCCACCTGCCAGCGCCTCGGCACGCTGCAGCGCCCCGGCGCCCGGGCGGTGCCCTTCTTCTTCATCCGCACCGACCGCGCCGGCAACATCTCGAAACGCCAGTCCACCACGTCCTTCCCCTTCGCCGTCTCGGGCGGCACGTGCCCGCTGTGGGTGGTCCATCGCGCCTTCGACACACCGAACAGGGTGACCCGGCAGGTCTCCGTCATGCCCGACGGCGGCGCCTACCTCTGGGTGGCGCGCATGGTGCAGGGCCCCACCGCCGGCTTCGGGGTGCCGCGCCAAGAAAACGCCGTCGCCCTCGGCTGCGAGCTCGACCACGCGGGCCGGCTCGTCTACGCCGACGGCCTGGACCTTTCGCCCGGCTCGGCCACGCCGATCGGCCCGGGCTGCGCCACGTGCCCCCGCACGACGTGCCCTCAGCGAGCCTTCCCCGCTTTTCGCGCGGGCGCTCCTGTTTAGTCCAGATCGGTGCTGGTGACCAGGCGGCGCGCCGCCTCCGTGATGGAGCCGGACAGCGAGGGGTAGACCGCCATGGACTCGGCGAGCTGCGACACCGTCAGGTTGTTCGTCACCGCGATGGTGATGGACAGGATGAGCTCGGAGGCGGTCGGGGCGACGATGACGCCGCCGAGGACCTGGCCGGAACCCTTGCGGGCGAAGATTTTGACAAAGCCGTGCTGCAGGGACCGCATCTTGGCGCGCGGGTTGGTGGACAGGTCCAGCTTGATCACGTCGGCGTCGACCTCGCCGCTGTTGATCTGCTTCTCGCTCACGCCCACCGCGGCGATCTCCGGGCGGGTGAACACGGCGTTGCCCACCGTCTTCAGGCGCAGCGGCTCCACGCCCTCGCCGAGGGAGTGGTGCATGGCGATGCGCCCCTGCATCGCGGCGACGGAGGCCAGCGGCATGAGGTCCGAGCAGTCTCCGGCGGCGTAGATGCCGGGCACGTTGGTGCGCGAGACGCGGTCGACGTGGATGTGGCCCGAGGGGGTGGTGGCCACCCCGGCGCCCTCCAGGTTCAGGTCGGCCGTGTTCGGGATGGAACCGATGGACATGAGCGCGTGGCTGCCCTCGATCTCCCGGCCGTCCTTGGTGCGCACGATGACGCCGTCGCCGGTGTTGACCACGGAGTCGGCGTAGGCGTCCTTGACCAGGGACACGCCGCGCCCGGCGAGGACCTCCTCGAGGACGTCCGCGGCGTCCGCGTCGTCGTGGGGCAGGATGCGGCTGCCCGAGGAGACCATGGTGACCTTGATGCCCAGCTCGGCGAAGGCGGAGACCATCTCCGCACCGGTCACGCCGGAGCCGACGACGATGAGGTGCTCGGGCTGCTCGATCAGGTCGTAGACCTGGCGCCAGTTGAGGATGCGCTGCCCGTCCGGCTCCGCACCCTTGATCACGCGGGGGTTCGCGCCGGTGCAGACGAGGACGACGTCCGCGTCGAGGCGCTCGAACTCGCCGTTGGGGTAGGTCACCTTCACGCTGTGGGTGGTGTGGCCGGTCTGCGCGGTGGAGAACGCGCCGCGGCCCTTGATGATGGTGACGCCAGCGCGCTCCAGCTGGAGGCGGATGTCGCGCGACTGCTCCGAGGCGAGCGCGACGACGCGGTTGTTCAACGCGGTAAACAGCAGCTTCGCGGTGCCAATACCGTGGTTGAGGCCCATGTCCGCGGCGCGGCGCAGGTCGGTCTTAATGTTCGCCCCGGCGATGAAGCCCTTCGAGGGCACCACGTCAAGGTTGATGCCCGAACCGCCGATCGCCCGATCCTCCACCAGGGTGACGTCCGCCCCGTACGTCGACGCGACCAGCGCCGCCTCATAGCCTGCCGGGCCACCACCGATGATGACGATCCTCTTTGACACCTAAGTTCTTCTCCTTCGCGCAGCGCAGCACAATACAACACAGCACAGCACAGCACAGCACAGCACTGTGTCACCGCGCCGTGATCGGCTGTCTTCCTTGAAAAATCACGGGCCAGTGTACAGCCCGGCCCCCTCCCCTGCGACCGCAGCAAAATACTTATCAACCAGCGAGGCGAAAAGCTTCACGCCGACGGAGATGCAGCGCTCGTCGACGTTGAGGTCCCCGCGGTGCAGGTCCTGCTTCGCGCCCTTGCCCGACCAGGCCCCCAGGCGCACCATCGCGCCCGGGACGTGCTCGAGGTACCAGGAGAAGTCTTCGCCACCGGAGGACTGCTGCGCGGAGACAACGGCGTGCGGGTCGATGGCGCGCCCGGCTTCGACGACCAGGGCGGTCGCGAGGTCGTCGTTAAGCACTGGCGGCACCCCGCGCACGTAGTCGAGCGTGAAGGTGCACCCCGTCGGCGCAATGACCTGTTCGACGAGTTCCCCGAGGAGTTCCTCGAGAAGCCGCCACGTCGCGATGTCCGTCGTGCGCACCGTGCCGCGCAGGATGCCGCGCTCCGGGATCGCGTTGGCCGCGATGCCCGCCTCGACGTTGCCGAAGACGATGACGGTGCCGGTGCGCGGGTCCACCCGGCGCGACAGCAGGGCCGGAAGCTGGGTGACCAACGCCCCGAGGGCGTAGACCACGTCCGCGGTCAGGTGGGGGCGGGAGGTGTGCCCGCCGGGGCCTTTCACCTCGATGGCCAGCGTGTCCGCCGCCGAGGTGATCGCCCCGGCGCGCACACCGACCTGGCCGACGCGCAGCGCGGGCTCGACGTGGAGGGCGTAAATCGCGGCGACGTTGGTCAGCCCGCCCCAGTCGATGACGTCGACGGCGCCGCTGCCCATCACTTCCTCGGCGGGCTGGAAGATGACGCGCACTCCGTACGGCAGCTCTACCTCCGACAAAGCGCAGGCCAGCGCGATCATGATCGTGGTGTGCACGTCGTGGCCGCAGGAGTGCGAGACCCCGGGGGTACCCGAGGCGTACTCGAGCCCCGTGAACTCGGAGACGCCGAGGGCGTCGATGTCTCCGCGGAACGCGAGGCGCTCGCCCTCCGCGGGGCCGATGTCGACGTAGAGGCCGGTGCCCGGGAAGGGCACGGGGTTCAGGCCGTGCTCGGTGAGCACGTCGCTGATGAACTGGGTGGTGGCGACCTCCTGGTTCGACAGCTCCGGGTGCGCATGGAGGTGCCTGCGCCAGCCGATGACCGTGTCGTGGTGTTCGTCGAGCCACTCGCTGACAACGTCGGCAATGCGCACAGGGTCCTCCTTCAGTGGGCGGTACTCTACCTCACCGGAAGTTTAGCAACCTGCGTTAATGGCCCCAGCTCCCCCACGGGGGTCACGGACGGAGTCGAGCATGAGCGCGAACGGCGGCCGCTCCAGCGTCGGCCCCGTCAGCAAATAGGAGGCGTCGAAGCGGGCGGTGTCCTCCGGCAGCTGCGGCCACTCGACGCGCAACGGGCTCAGCGAGACGGGCCGGTCTTGGCAGCGCGCCGCGACCGCTGCGCCCACGCCGGGTAAAAGGGCCGCGGGCGGCACGTGGAGGGCGTGGGCGATGCGGTAGAGCGTGGACAGCGTCGGGTCGGCGCTGCGGGCGCTGTTGTAGTGGTTGCGCTCGAGGTTGGAAATCAGGCTGCGCGACAGCCCCGACAATTCGGCCAAGCGGCGCTGCGTCAATCCCCGCATCCGGCGCAGCGTCTTGAGCCTCACGGCGAGCACATACCCGTAGCTCGCCCAGTACGACTCCGGCAGAACATCAGCCATTTCTCACCCCGATTGTCATGGCAGCCCCCCGCTGCCGTCCCCAATAGTGAGACCAGGGTACTACAGGTCGATGTTGCGCGGCCCGTACAACCGATCGCCCGCATCGCCCAGCCCCGGCACGATGTACGCGTCGTCGTTGAGTTCGGGGTCAATCGCAGCCGTGACCAGCCGAAGCGGCCCGCCAAGAGCTTCAAGCTTAGCGACGCCCGGCCGCGCCGACACCATACAAATACACGTGATGTCGTCCGCGCCGCGCTCGCGCAGCAGCCGGATGGAATGGACGAGGGAGCCGCCGGTGGCGAGCATCGGGTCCACGAGGAACACCGGCTGGCCGGACAGGTCCTGCGGCAGCGCCTCGAGGTACGGCACCGGCTCGTGAGTGACCTCGTCGCGGGCGAGGCCGATGAAGCCCACCTGGGCATCGGGGATCATCGACAGGGCGGGGTCGATCATACCCAGGCCAGCGCGGATGACCGGCACGATGATCGGCGGCTGGGCGAGGCGCTGCCCCTCCGCCGTGGCGACGGGGGTGACGCACTCGAAGCTTTCCACCTCGAGGCCGCGGGACGCTTCGTAGATGAGCATCGCCCCCAGGTCGGCCAGCGCCGCCCGGAAGGTGGTGGTGTCGCTGCGCGCATCGCGCATGATGCTCAGCCGCGCGGCGGCGAGCGGGTGGTTGATGACGGTGATCTCCATGCCCCTCATGCTAACGCCGGGCTGGCGCGGCGAGGGAACCTTGCGGCCCGCCGCGCCGTCCAATACGGGCATGAGGCCCACACATTCCGCTCCGCTCCCCGTCTTCCACCTCTCGCCGCCCGCCGTGTCCGCGCTCACAGGATCGTTGCGCGACGACGCCGCCCGCCTCACCCCGCTCGACCTAGCCCCGCCGCCGGCGGTGGGGCCGCTGCGCGACTTCGCGCACGCCTGCGCGGGTGCCGTGGCCAGCGTCAACGAACGCACCGTGGCGCTGCGCGGGGAAACCGAACGCCTCGCCGCGGCCATGGACGCCACGGCGGAGGCCGCGGTCGCCGTGGACGCGCGGCTCGGCCGAGCCTTGGGGGCGATGCTGCCGTGATCACGCCAGCGCAGATCGCCGCCGCCATCATCGCCCACGCCCCGGCGCCCGTCGCCGTGCCGGCTGCCGCGTCCTCGCCGCTTCTCAGCGCAGCCCGCGAGCTCGGCCCCCTTGTGGGCGCCGACCCCGCCCGAGTGCTGAGCGCCGCGGAGGCGCTCGCCGCCGACCGCGAGACCATCGCCCGCAGCAGCGCCGCCGCAGCGGTGCTCGCCGCCGAGGCGGGTGCCGACCTCGTCGCCCTGGCCGCCCGCTACCAGCAGCAGGCCGCGCCCCTGGTCGGCCTGGCGCTGACCCCGCTGAGCGCACCGGGCGCGGTCACCAGCCTCGTCGCGCTGACAGTGCGAACACTCGCGCTCGCCCACGCGCGCGTGAGCGAGCTGGAGCGCGACCTCGCGCCCCTCGCGCAGCGCCTCGCGGCGATCCCGCAACGCGCGGCCGCTGAGCCGGAGATCGCCGCGGGCCCGGCGGCGCACGAGGCGGCGCGGGATTTGCACGCGATGGCCGCCACGGATTCCGAGCCCTCGGCGTCACCCGCGTCGCCGCCCCAGGCGCCCGTCCCCGCCCCTGACGGCGGCGAGGGGTCGGCGGCGGGCCGGGCCGCGGTAGCGGCCGCGAAGTCTCAGCTAGGCACGCCCTACGCGTGGGGCGGGACCGGGCCCGGGGGCTTCGATTGCTCCGGGCTGACGTCGTGGGCGTACCGGCAGGCGGGCGTCGAGCTACCGCGGATGGCCCACGAGCAGGCCGTCGGACGGCAGGTGACCTACCAGGAGCTGCAGCCGGGCGATTTGGCCGTGTGGGACGGGCACGTGGCCATGTACGCCGGCGACGGCATGTACATCGAGGCGGGCGACCCGGTGCAGATGAACCCGGTGCGCACCGAAAACATCGGGATGGGCTTCCGCGGCTTCTGGCGGCCTACCGGCTAAGCCGCAGAGCGTTCAGTAAAGTTACCTGGCATGAGCACCCGCGCGATTCTCCCCGTCAAGATCTCCCTGACCAAGGGCGATGTCTACACCCTCTGGGCCCCGGCCTGGAAGGAGCACGGCACCGAGTGGCAGGCTTTCCTCGGCGACGGGGACGCTGTCTTGGGTTTCTCCTCCCCGGCGGCGCTTCTGGCCTACCTGGAGTCGACCCCCCGCCACGACCTGAGCGATCACCCCGCGTGGGAGGCCTTTCAGGCCTCCGGCGACGACCGGGTCGTGCCCGCGGAGGGGCACTACTACGACATCGTCGGCGCTCCGGATTTCCTCGCCGACCGCCCCTCGTACGCCAACGTCACCTCGCTTGGGCGCGTGTTCCAGCTCGCCCGCTCGCTGGCCGACGTCACCAGCGCCGAACATGCCCAGATCTTTTTTGCCTCGCACTCGATCCTCGGCAATGTCTCCCGCGGGCACGAGCACTACTCGGGCCCGAACGGCGCCAGCGAGTGGACCGGCGTCGGCCGTGTCGTGCTGACCAACTGGGAAAACGTCGTGCACTCCCTCGACGAGGTGGTCCAGGACGCGGATGAGTCCGTCTTCGGCGAGGCCGTGCTGAGCGACGCCGCCGCGCGCATCGACGCTGCGCAGCAGCGGCGCGAGGAGCAGCTGCGCACGGCCGAGAAGGAGAAGAAGGCCGCCGCGGAGGCCGCCGACCCCTACGACACGTCAATCTGGTCGCAGGCGGGCATCGACCCGGTGCGCATCAGCGTCCAAGGCAAAAGCGTGTACACGCTGCGCACCTACATCGACGCAGCCCCGGTGTTTTTGGGTAAGTACGGCGAGATCACCACCTTCCCCACCCCGAAGCACCTCACCCGCTGGATCGTCGAACACGACGACCACGACCTCGCCAGCGCCTCCACCTGGCCCGAGCTCACCACCGCCGCCAACTCCGGGGAACTGGAGGTCGTGGTTCACCCCGATAACGCCTACTCCTTCACCGGCATCGCCGAGGACATTGCGAAGGGCCCCGACGCCGTGGACACCGCTCAGATGGGCAAGGCCTACGAGCTTCTCGCGGACGCGGCGGACTGGGCGAAGGACGACTCGCTCAACGCTTTCCTGCTGTCGAACCCGCGCATGCAGGACTACTTGGCCTACATGCTCGGTTCCACCGAGACCGCGGGCTACGTCCCCTCCGCTCCCTTCGACGACAAGGTCGAGGCGTGGCGGGAGCTGGAGAACCAGCTGGTGAAGCGCTTCTCCAAGTTCTAAGCCGCCGCCGACGCTACAGCGCCGTGCTGCCGAAAAGGTTGCCCACGCCGTAGGTCGCGGCGAGGCCCAGCGCGCCGCCCACGACGAGGCGCAGGACGGCCCGCTTCGGGTCGGCGTCGCCGATTTTCGCGGAGATCGCGCCGGTGATCGCCAGCGCGACGAGCGTGACCACGAAGGTCACCGCCACGCGCGCAGACTCCGGGGGCAAAAGCACGGCAGCCAGCGGCAGCATCGCGCCGAGGAAGAAGCTTACGAACGAGGCGATCGCCGCGCTCCAGGGGCTGACAATGTCTTCCTCGTCAATGCCGTAGTGCAGTTCTAGGTGCGCCTTGAGCGGGTCAATAGCCGAGCGCTCCTGCGCCACCTTGGTGGCGGTCTCCTCGCTGAGCCCGTCGCGCATGTAGCCCCGGACAAGGTGGGCAAACTCCCCCTCGGGGTCTTGGGCCTGCAGCGCGGTCTCCTTGGCCACGTACGCGCGCTCGCTGTCGCGTTGGGAGGAGACGGAGACGTACTCCCCCAGCGCCATAGACACCGCGCCGCCGACGACGGCGGCGATGCCTGCCGTGGCAATCGCCGCGACGCTCGATGTCGCGCCGGCCACGCCGAGCACGACCGCGGCGGTGGATACGATTCCATCGTTTGCGCCAAGGACCGCGGCGCGAAGTTTGTTGAGTTTTTCGTTGAGGCCCACGCGGGCGAGGTCAGTGCCAGTGCCAGTGCCAGTGCCAGTGTCAGTTGCTGTCATACGTCAAGTTGTAGCCCCTCCCATCCTCCCTGCGCAACGAAGGAAAGGCTACGTTATTGCAGGTCAGAGGCTTTTTAGGGGAGGCAAACGCAACGTCGGGGCGGGTGCGCGTAAACTTTCGCCCCGTGCTCATACCCGTACGCGCCGGTTGCATCCTCGCCCTTTCCTTCGCGTGCGCGCTCGCGCCCACCGCGGTAGCCAGCGCGGACGAGCACGCGCCGGACACGCGGGGCCACTACGAGGACGGCGTGTTTATCCCCGGCACGCGCGAAGAAGCCCCCAACACGGACGGCTGCCCCCAGGCGACGCGCCCACCCGAGCCGGTCTCCACCTCCGAGGCGTCCGTCGCCGGCCCCAGCCCGACCCCGCCGCCCGTGGCCTACACCGGCCCCTGCGGCATCACCGCCCCGCCGGGCTTTACTATCGACGCCTCCGTCCTCGCCTCGGCTTGGCTGATCGCGGACCTGGACACGGGCGAGATCATCGCCATGAAGGATCCCCACGGGCGCTACCGGCCGGCGTCGATCATCAAGGTGCTCCTCGCCCTTGTCGCCATCGACGAGCTCCCGCTGGACCGTGTGGTCACCGCGAGCCCGGAGTCGGCCGGGCAGGAAGGCTCGCGTGTCGGCCTCGTCGAGGGCGGCAGCTACAGCGTCAACGACTTACTCCATGGCCTGCTGCTCGCCTCCGGCAACGACGCGGCGCACGCGCTCGCTCAGGAGCTCGGCGGCGACGAGGAGACGCTGGCAAAGGTGAACGCGCTGGCGCGGCGGCTCGGCATGGACGACACGTACGTGGCGTCCTACTCCGGTCTCGACGCCCCGGGGATGTCCTCCTCCGCTTTCGACCTCGGGCTGGCGTACCGCGAGGCTTTTGCCCACCCGGTTTTCGCGGACATCGTGGACACAGTGTTTTACGACTTCCCCGGGCACGAGGACCTTCCCGGGTTCGAGGTGTGGAACGACAACGCGCTCTACCACGAGGACCCCGACGGCATCGGCGGCAAGACCGGGTACACCGACGACGCGAACCACACGTTCGTGGGCGCGGTCAACCACGAGGGGCAGCGCCTCGTGGCCGTGCTGCTGGACACGACCGCGGACAAGGCGCGGCCCTGGGAGCAGGCTCAGCACCTGCTCCACGAGTCGTACGCGTTCCGCGGACACGCGGGGGTCGCGCGGCTTGAGCCTCGCGCCGCGGCGGAGCCGACGCCCGCCCCGCGGCCCGCCACTCCGCAGGCTCAGCAACCACCCGAACAGGCCACCGTGGAGCGGAGCGCGCCGTGGCGCTCGCTGCTCATCGTGGCAGGAGTCGTGGTCCTTGCGGCGGTGGGCGTGGCGCTTAGTCTCGGGTCACAAGCGAAATCAGGCCGACGCCGATAGCGCCCACCGCCGCACCAACACCGAGGAGCGCCCCGTTGCGGTTCTGCTTACCCAGGCCTTGGCTCGCGGCCGCTGCCCGCACGTTGATCACGGCCGGCTCGGGCACGTCCGCCGGCTCCACGGCGAGGGACTCCGGCGTCGTGGCGGTCCAGGCAGAGACGTAGAGCACCACGCGCCAGACCAGGTAGAGCACGACCATCAGGGCGATGATCGGGCCGAAGATTGCGCCGGCCGGGTTGTTCGCCGCTGAGCTGACGATGAGGGTGGCAAACTGCTTAATCAGCTCGAAGGCCAGCGCGCCGATGAGCGCGCCCTGCAGGCCGGACTTACGGGGCACCGAGGTGCGCGGCATGAAGATGATCAGCCAGCACATGACGAGGAAGTTAGCGACGAGACCGACGCCGAAGCCGACCAACCACACGACAAAGCGCGCCCCTGGGAAGTCGCCAACACCCAGCCAGTCCATGAGGTCGGACGTGAAGCGCGAGGCGCCAACACCCGTCACCGTGAAGGCGAGCACCAGCAGTGCGATAAGCACGAGCAGCGCCACCAGGTCGCCGAGCTTCTTCACCACGAAATTCCCGCCCTCGTTGCCGGGGATCTTCCACATGGCGGAGATGCCAATGCGCAGGTGATTCATCCAGCTCAGGCCCGACCACAGGGTGGTCAGCAAACCAATGCCGGCCACCGCGCCGCGCTGGTCAATAGCGGATTCGACGAGGCCCGCCATCATCTCACCGACGTCGCCCTCCGCCGATTCGAGGATGCGCTGTTGCACCTGCTCCAGGATGTCGGGGCGCGCCGCGAGGAAGAAACCAAGGCCGGCGAAAATCAGCATCGTGAGCGGGAAAATTGCCAGGACGGAGAAGTACGTAATACCCGCAGCGAGCTGGTTGCCGCCCTGGGCGCCGAATCGCTCGTTCATCCGCAAAAGGTGTGCTACGGGCGGCACGCGCTGAGCAACGTCACTGTCGCTCGCGTTCTCCGGCTTGCGGGAGCGTTCGATGCCCTGCTCGTCCGTGTACGCCCCATGGGGCGAGGTCGCGGTTGCCATGGTGGTCCTTCCTCAACTATGTGTCTAACAGCACCTCATCGTAGAGGAACTTCTGCGCAGGGCGGAGACTAGCGCCGCGGCGCCAGGAAGCCCACCTTCTCGTACACGCGTTCAAGAAGCGGCGCCGCGATCTCTCGGGCGCGCTCCGCGCCGGCCGAGAGGATCGACTCGAGCTCGCCGGGGTCGGCCATCAGGGCGTCGTAACGCGAGCGAAGCGGGGTGGTGAACGCCTCGAGGGCCTCGGCCGTGTCGGTCTTCAGTGCGCCGTAGCCGTGGCCCTCGTAGCGGGCCACGAGGGCGTCGATAGGCGTGCCTGTCAGCGCGGACTGGATGACGAGCAGGTTGGACACGCCGGGCTTCGTCTCCTTGTCGTAGGCGACGACGCCGTCGTTGTCCGTGACGGCGGACTTGATGCGCTTGGCGGAGGTCTTCGGGTCGTCGAGAAGATTGATGATGCCCTTCGGGTTTGACCCCGACTTGCTCATCTTTGCGGTGGGTTCCTGCAGGTCCTGAATCTTCGCCGCGCCCTCCGGGATGAAGCCCTCGGGCACGACGAAGGTCTCGCCGAACCGCGAGTTGAAGCGAGCCGCCAGCGTGCGGGTCAGCTCGAGGTGCTGGCGCTGGTCCTCCCCCACCGGGACGAGGTGCGGCGAGTACAGCAAGATATCGGCGGCCATGAGCATGGGGTAGGTGAACAGGCCGACGGTGGTGCGGTCCTGGCCCTGCTTGGCGGACTTGTCCTTGAACTGGGTCATGCGGGAGGCCTCGCCAAAACCCGTGATGCACTGCAGGACCCACGTCAGCTCGGCGTGCTCGGGCACGTGGGACTGAACAAAGAGCGTCGACTTCGCCGGATCAATGCCCAGCGCGATGAGCTGGGCGCAGCCCTTCAGCGTGCGCTCGCGCAACTCCGTCGGATCCTGCTCCACGGTGATCGCGTGCAGGTCAGGAATGAAATAGAAGGCCTCGTAGCGGTCCTGCAGGTCGATCCACTGCTTGAGGGCGCCGAGGTAGTTGCCCAGGTGGTACGAGTCCGCGGTGGGCTGGATTCCGGAGAGAACACGCTGCTTGTCAGTCATGTCTGCCCATTCTAAACGCACCCCCTTGCGGCCCGAAGGTCCTAGTTGTATGGTTAACCACATGAGTGGTAAACCCATATACATGCAGATCGCGGACGAGCTTCGCGACTTCATCGCCGCGGGCCGCCTCGCCCCTGGTGACCGCGTCCCCTCCACCAACGAGTTGTCCCACTACCACTCCGTCAACCCCACCACCTCGGCCAAGGCGCTCACCTCGCTTTTCGACGAAGGCCTCCTGGAAAAGCGCCGCGGCCTCGGCATGTTCGTGCTCCCCACCGCCCGCGAGCAGGTGTTGTCCACCCGGCGCGCCGCGTTCACCGCCGACTTCCTCCGACCCCTGCTCCGCGAGGCGGACAAGCTGGGCATCTCCCCCGCCGAGTTGAGCGCAATGATCGACAAGGAGCGAAACCGATGACCCCTGATCACTCCCCTGACCACTCCCCCGGCTTCTACGGCCTCGTCGGCCCCAACGCCGCGGGCAAGACCCACTACCTGCGCTCTCTGTTCGGCCCCGGCGCGGCGCTCGTGCCCGCGGCCGCCGATGCCCTCTTCGTCGGCCGCACCGTCCGCGACCACCTCGCCTGGGCCGCCGAAGCCAAGCCGCTGGACGAGATCTCCCTGGACATTTCCGAAAGCTCACACCTCAACTCACTCTCCGTCGGCCAGCGCCGCGAGCTCACCTTCGCCGTCGCCCTCGCCGCGAACGAGCCGATTTTGCTTCTCGACGAACCCTTTGACGGCTTGGACATCAACACCCGCATCCGACTGCGCGCGCGGCTGATCGACTACATCGCCGCCGACCCGGGCCGCACCGTCATCATGGCCTCGCACCGCGCGGAAGACCTCGCAGGGCTGGCCGAGCACGTCATCCAGGTCTTCGGTCGCGAGGTCTCCGACCCCGTGGCGCTCGACGAGGCCCGCACCCGCTTCCCCGTCCTCAGCGGCGACGGGGGCGACCCAGGGCAGCTGCTCGCGGGCCTGGACGTCGTCAGTGTCTCCACCCTCGGCCCCGCGTGGCGGGCGCAGCTCGCGCAGCCGCTCGACCGCGACGTCCCCGGCGCCACTGTGGACTACCCCGACGACGCCGCGCTCATCGATCTGCTCGCATCCCGAAAGGCCTGACCGACATGAAGCTCTTCCTCAGCCCCCACAAGTTCTTCGTCCCCGTGGCGCTGGTCGCCCTCATCGCCCTGGCCGGGGCGGGCGGCCGCTTCGCCGTCGGGTCCGGCACCGGTTGGACGATCCTCGCCGGGGCCCTGTTCCTCGCCCTGAACGCCTCGTTAGCCGCCAACTGGCCCGCTCTGGACCAGCTCGGCGCCGGCTACGGGCGCTTTGTGCGCGGAGGCGCGGCGTTCACTCTCCTAGGTTCCGCCGCGCTCTCCGCCGCGATCTCGGCCGGGGCGCACGCGAAGCTGGCGGACAACCCCTGGTACTCCCTGTACGATCTCTTCCTGGTCACGCGAGGCCCGGCACCCTTCGTTGACACCAACGGCGAGCCCTATGTTGTCGAGGGCGCAGGGCACTCCCCGGCGACAGTCCTGCTGACCCTGGCGCTCGCTTTTGCCCTCTTCGCCGTCGCCGGGCTAACGGGCGTGGCCGCCGGGCTGGCCTGGAAGAACCGCGCCTCGGCCACCATTCTTGTGGGCAGCGCGTGCCTCGCGGGGCTTGGGGCGGGCGTCCTCCTCGCCGCCACGACCACAACCAGGACGGTGGCCGGGGACCTGGTGGCGTACGCTCCCGACTATTCGACGCCTGGGGCGGTCGGCATCGTCCTGGCTGCGCTGGCGCTGGGCTCGGCGTGGGTGCTCGCCCGCACCCCGCGAAGCAACAGGTAGTCTGGCGCGCGGCAGACTGATCCTCCGGGAGGACAACCATGGACGCACGCTTCCTGCTCCCCGCCCTCGCCGCGGCGTTGTGCGCTGCCGCGGGACGCGTCGTGCCCGTGGCCACCGCCACGATGTGGAGCGCGCTCGCCTGGCTGCTTGTCGCGGCCGCAGCTTTTTCGGCGGGTCGCGCTGTATCCGGTTTTGCCGCTGCGGCGCTCACGGCCGTGGCCGCCACCGGCGCCGCAGTGGCCCGGGTATACCGCGACCCCGACTACTCCTTCTTCGAGGACGCCTTCCTCGCCCCGCTCGATGGGGGTCCGCTACAGGGCGCCCAGGGCGTTCCCTATGTCTCCGCCGGGCCGGCCATCTCACCCGCCGAGCTCGGGGCGGTGGCGGCGCTCAACCTCGCGTTCTACTGCCTCGCGGCGCTGGCCGGGCTTGCCTTTGCCCGCGCCGACGCACGCTCCCGTCGTGTGCTCGGTGCGTCCGCGGCGGCCGCCGCGCTCGTTTCCCTGAGCGCCTGGGCGGGGCTGGCGCGGGTCGGACCCATCTCCACGCCCTGGATCCCCGCCCTCGCGTTCGGGGCGGGCGGCCTCGTCCTGCTGGTGGCCTGCCTCAGGTCGTTGAACCGGTCGTCCGGCTAGAGCTCCCCGTCGGTGCGCTTCGGGCGCTTCGGGCGCTTCTGGCGTCGGCCGCGGTTGTGGGGCCCGCTGTTGCGCATGCGGCGCAGGCCGCGGTAGGCCTGGCGCGCCCCGGGGATGAACCGCCCGTTGCTGTAGAGGAAGTGATACATCTCCTCGCGGGCGGTGCGGTCTTTGATTTCTTCCTCGTCGTAGTTGTAGACCGGCAGGCCCCACCCGTATTTCACGGACAGCAGGCGCAACGAGAGCACGACGGTGAGGGTGGTGATGACGACGGCCCAGGTGGGAGCGTTGAGCATCATGAGGAGCCACCACACGGCGGTGCCGATGACGGCTGTGGCGGCGTACATCTCTTTGCGGAACACGAGGGGGACGCGCCCGGAGAGGACGTCGCGCATGACGCCGCCGCAGACGCCGGTGGTGACGGCGCCGACGCAGCAAAGGATGAAGCCGTAGCCCTGCTGCAGGGCGACCTGGATGCCGAGGACGACGAACGTCGCGAGGCCGATGGCGTCGGCGATGAGGAAGTAGCGGCGCAGGTGGTACATCAGCCAGCTGATGCGCACCGTGACTACCGAGGCCACGACCACCACGATCAGGTATTCCGGGTGTTCGACCCAGGTGAGCGGGTGCGCGTCGAGGAGGACGTCGCGCACTGTGCCGCCGCCGAGGGCGGTGAGCGCCCCGAGGGTGATCACGCCGAACAGGTCCATGCGCATGCGCCCGGCGGAGACGGCCGCGGTCATCGCCTCAGCGGTGATGCCGATGAGGTAGAGGATCGCGAGGAGCGCGTCGATGTTGTTGTCTGTCATGACCGGTAGGTGACGATTAGCGGCGAGTGGTCCGACCAGCGCTCTTCGACGCTGGGGGCCTTGTCCACCCAGCTGCGCTCGGCGCGCTCGAGCATGGCCGCGGTGGCCGCCTGGTAGTCGATGCGCCACCCGGCGTTGTTGTTGAAGGCTTGCCCGCGGTAGGTCCACCACGTGTAGGGCGCGTCCTCGGGGTTCAGGCGCCGCGCCACGTCGAACCACGCGGGTGTCGCCGCCGCTTCTCGACGCCCCTCCGACGCGTACTCCACAGCCCCAGCCCACTGGGCCGGCTGCTTCGCGTCGAGGTCCTGGGCCTCGTCGTCGGGGAAGGCGCCGAAGACGGCGTCCATGAACGCGCGCTCGTCGGGGAGAAAGCCCGACTTGGTGCGGTTGCTGCGCCAGTTCTTCAGGTCTTCGCGCCGGTGGCAGATGTTCCAGTCGCCGCCGATGACCATGTTCTCGTACTGCACGGCCCAGTTGGCGAGCAGGGGTTCGAAGGCGTCGAGGAAGGCGTACTTCTCGTCCTGCTTCGCGGTGCCGGCGGAGCCGGACGGTAGGTAGAGGGAGGCGACCCGTGTGCCGTCGTCAAGCGAGCCCGCGATGAAGCGGCCGGCATCCTCGAAGCCGGGGACGCCCACTTCGACGTCGGAAAGCGGGGTGCGGCTTAGGATGCCGACTCCCGCGCGGCCCTTCGCTCCCGGCGACTCGGCGGGGGCGACGGCGAGGTGCCACCCCTCGTCGAGCGCGGGCTGGAGGCTGGCTGCGGCCTGCTCGGCGGAGGCGCGGACCTCTTGGAGGAGCACGACGTCGGCCGGCGTCTGCCCCAGCCATGCGAGCATCCCCTGGTTGTCCTCGTGACGGACCTTGGTGGCCGCGCGGATGCCGTTGACGTTGACGGACGCGATGCTAAGGCTCATGCGCAACAGACTACAACGCGCCCAAGACGGCGGCGGGTGCGCCTTCACGTTACGCCCATGAAAGAGATAGGTATCCTGTGCAACAGAATTGTCACGCGATAATTAGAGGAGCAAAATAGTGGCTACGATCATCTGGACGCGCACCGACGAAGCACCGCTGCTCGCGACCTACTCCCTCACACCGATCATCCAGGCATTCGCCTCCAACGCCGGCGTTGACGTGGAAACGCGCGACATTTCCGTCGCCGGACGCATCCTGTCCCTCTTCCCGGAGCGAGTACAGAACGATGCCTACGCCCACGACGCGCTCGCTGAGCTCGGCGCGCTGAGCGAGACCCCGGAGGCGAACATCGTCAAGCTCCCCAACATTTCGGCCTCCCTCGTGCAGCTGAAGAAGGCCATCGCCGAGCTGCAGTCGAAGGGCTTCGACATCCCCGACTACCCGGACAACCCCGAGACCGACGAGGACCGTGACATCCTCAAGCGCTACGCCTCGGTCACCGGCTCCGCTGTCAACCCGGTCCTGCGCCAGGGCAACTCGGACCGCCGCGCGCCGGAGGCCGTCAAGAACGTGACGCGCACAAACCCCCACACGATGGGCGAATGGTCCAAGGACTCCAAGACCAACGTGGCCACGATGGACGCCAACGACTTCCGCCACAACGAAAAGTCCGTCATCATGGACGCCGACGACACCCTGCGCATCACGCTGCGCACCGCCGACGGCGAGGAGGTGCTCAAGCCTGAGCTGAAGGTGCTCAAGGGCGAGGTCATCGACGGCACCTTCATGTCCGCCAAGGCGCTCGACGCCTTTCTTCTCGACGCCATCGCCCGCGCCAAGAAGGAGGGCGTGCTCTTCTCCGCGCACCTGAAGGCCACGATGATGAAGGTCTCCGACCCCATCATCTTCGGCCACGTCGTGCGCGCCTACTTCAAGGACGTCTACGACCGCTACGGCGAGACCCTCCTCGCCGCAGGCCTCAACGGCGAGAACGGCCTTGGCACCATCCTCGACGGCCTCGACTCCGTGGACAACGGCGACGAGATCAAGGCCGCCTTCGAGCAGGGGCTTATCGACGGCCCCTCCCTCGCCATGGTCAACTCCGCGCGCGGGATCACTAACCTGCACGTGCCCTCCGACGTCATCGTCGACGCCTCCATGCCCGCGATGATCCGCACCTCCGGCCACATGTGGAACGCCGACGACCAGGAGCAGGACACCCTGGCCACCCTGCCGGACTCCTCCTACGCGGGCGTCTACCAGGTGGTCATCGACGACTGCCGCGCCAACGGCGCCTTCGACCCGACCACGATGGGCACCGTCCCCAACGTCGGCCTCATGGCCCAGAAGGCCGAGGAGTACGGCTCCCACGACAAGACCTTCAAGATCCCGGCTGACGGCACCGTCGAAGTCACCAACTCCGCCGGCGAGGTGCTCATCTCCCACGACGTCGAGGCCGGCGACATCTGGCGCGCCTGCCAGACCAAGGATGCCCCGATCCGCGACTGGGTCAAGCTCGCCGTCAGCCGCGCCCGCAAGTCCGGCATGAAGACCATCTTCTGGCTCGACGAGGACCGCGCCCACGACCGTAACCTCATCTCCCTGGTGAACACCTACCTCGCCGAGCACGACACCGAGGGCCTAGACATCTCTATCGCCTCCCCCGTCGAAGCCACCCGCACTACTCTCGCGCGCCTGCGCGCCGGCGAGGACACCATCTCCGTCACCGGCAACGTCCTGCGTGACTACAACACGGACCTCTTCCCCATCCTCGAGCTGGGCACCTCCGCCAAGATGCTCTCCATCGTCCCGCTCATGGCAGGCGGCGGCCTGTTCGAGACCGGCGCCGGCGGCTCCGCCCCCAAGCACGTGCAGCAGCTCCAGGAGGAAAACCACCTGCGCTGGGACTCGCTCGGCGAATTCCTCGCCCTCGCTGAGTCCCTGCGCCTCGAGGCCGACCACGGGAACACCAAGGCCGGCGTCCTCGCCGACGCCCTGGACAAGGCCACCGAGACCGTGCTGCAAGAGGGCAAGTCCCCCTCCCGCAAGGTCAACGAGATTGACAACCGCGGCTCCCACTTCTACCTCGCCCTGAACTGGGCCGAGGAGCTGGCGAAGCAGAGCGACGACCAGGAGATCGCCTCCGTCTTCGGCCCCGTCGCCGAGGCGCTGCGCAGCAACGAGGAGACCATCGCCGAAGAACTCCTCGCGGTGCAGGGCTCGCCCGCCGACCTGGGCGGCTACTACCTGCCTGACGAGGAGAAGACCACCGCTGTCATGCGCCCGTCTGCGACGTTCAACGAGATCATCGACGGCCTGGCGGCGAAGTAGGGGTTAGCCCTGGCGCGCAGCCCCCTTCTCGTCGCGCCTCGCGCGCGGCGGCCCCAGCGTCCTTCCGGGGATAATCTCCCCCGGGAGCTTGACGTTGACGAGAGAGCGGCGGCTATCCGGGGTACCGTGCCGCTCGATGAGGTCGATGATGACATCCACGGCTGTCTGGGCCACATGCCGCACCGGCCAGCGGTACGTGGTCAAGCCCATCAGCTCGAGGCCGAGCACCAGCCCATCACAGCCCGTCACGCTGACGTCCTCGGGAACCCGCAGCCCATTCTCGTGAAACACCCTCAGGTAGGTCAGCTGACGACGGTCTGTCGGGCACATCACCACCGTCACTGCGCCGCTCTGCACCAGCGGGAGCACGTACTCCTCGCCCGTGAAATTCCCGACGTCAACGACGAAGGGCTCCAGGCCGGCCGACCTGATCGTACGGATCATCGCCGACGCCCTGGTCCACTCTGGCAACGACGTCTCGCGGCGGGTACGCACAACTGCGATGCGCGTGTGCCCCGCCCCAAGAACGAGATCGGCGAGCTCCCTGCCCGCGGCCTCTGCGTCGTACGACACCGCGTGGATCAATCTCTTCGGCTCCGGCCGACCTGCCCGAACAATGGGGATGTGTGTCCCGAAGGGTTCGAGCACGTCACTCGGAAGATCACCCGTAGCGACGATGAGGCCCGCCACCCCCATCCCGACAAGGCTCGACAGGCTGTCGACCTGCGCATCGTCGTTCTTTCCGGCAATCACGGCCATGGTGGCCAGCTTCCACCCCCTCAGCTCCGCGGCACTATGGATTTCCGAGAACAGTTGCCCGTAGGAGGGGTTCGAGACGTCGCGAAGCAAAAGCCCAATCGTTCGGTTGTCCATCAATGCCGTTCGGCGGGAGAGCGACTGCGGCACGTATCCAATATCTCGAGCGACGTCGAGGACTCGCCTTCTCGTCTCATCGGAGACCTTCTTCTGTCCTAAAAAGACTCGGGACGCGGAGCTCGGGGACACCCCGGCCAGGCGCGCAACATCGTTCAGCGTCGGCTTCGATCTTCGTTCAGACATCGTGGGCTGTGGTCACCACCTGACAGTGTCGTGGCCGTGGTTGTGTTGCGAGGATTCCCAATCAGTTGGCGTGGCAATTCTGAGAGCCCTTCGTCGCACCAGAGAAGCGGGCGCGTCGCGCTATCACAGCACATGCAGCCCACAATATAAGGAACGTTCCCACACGTGCCACTCGAACGCGGTACATCACACGAGAGGCGGAAACGACGGCGTGACGGCCACCTTTTCTCCCCCTTTCCTGCCAGACGCCGCCAATCGCACCTCCCCTCAGCCACCCCCAACAGGCACCCCCGCTCCACAATCGGCTCGAGAATAGTTGCTTTCGATGGGAAAGTTCCCCCTCACCGTCCACTCTCGACGGCACTACGACGTTAACCAGCCGACGTTTCTTACGTTCGCGTAAACATACTTCGCTTTCCATTCGTCTCAGAACCGGCAATCGCGGCCATTCCCGCAGGGTTTTTCGCACCTGCAGTTCAGCTCCTCCCAGCAAAACACTATCTAGCTGCACGAATGTCCGACTTTTCGATTTTGATTTCCATTCACCCTTCGGACAGCACGTTGTCACACTCCGCTGCGACTCTTTGTTCCGCTCCCACACGTCGAGCACTTCCTACCAAACCAACCCTTGACCACATACAGGGAAAGTTGAGACATGGCAGAAATTCTCTTCGATGCGGCAACTCTGCAGTACCCCGGCAATCCGCGACCGACCATCAACAACCTCGATCTGAAGATCGATGATGGCGAGCTGATTGCAGTCGTCGGCCCGTCTGGGTCCGGAAAGTCCACCACCCTGCGCATGGTCGCAGGCTTGGAGGCCCTGACCTCGGGCGAGATTTACATTGGTGGAGAACCCTCCTCGACAACCGCTCCGTCCAAGAGGGACGTCGCGATGGTTTTCCAGTCCTACGCCCTCTACCCGCACATGACCGTCGCAGAGAACATGGCGTTCGCCCTCAAGATGCAAAAGGTGGCAAAGGAAGAGCGCGACCGCCGCGTGCAGGAAGCGTCCCGTCTTCTCGAGCTTGACCCCTACCTTGACCGCCTCCCGAAGGCACTATCGGGTGGTCAGCGCCAGCGCGTCGCCATGGGCCGCGCCATCGTTCGCGAGCCCAGCGTCTTCCTCATGGACGAGCCACTTTCTAACCTTGACGCGAAGCTCCGCGTGAGCACCCGCACTCAGATCAGCCAGCTGCAGCGTTCTCTCGGCACCACGATGCTCTACGTCACCCACGACCAGGTAGAAGCCATGACAATGGCCCACCGCATTGCGGTGCTTGAGGGCGGCAACATGCAGCAAGTAGGCACGCCGGAGGAGCTTTACCTGCGCCCCGTCAACATTTTCGTGGCGACGTTTATCGGCTCCCCGTCGATGAACCTGCGCCGCGGCACCGTCGCCGAGGGCAAGCTCCACGTGGGATCGATCAGCATCGACTTTCCGTCCCGTGCAGCCAACGCAAGCGGGATGTCCATCATTCTCGGCGTTCGCCCCGAGGATGTGGACCTGTGCAGCGAGACCGAAGCCGACTTTACGGGCCAGGTGACCTTTGTGGAGAACTTCGGTTCCGACAAGTTCGTCCACGTCGTCGCCGAGGACCTAGGCACGCCGGATGAGCTGATTGTTCGTGTCCGTAACACCGAGAGCTTCTCCGAGGGCTCCCCCATCTCGCTGCGCATCAACCGGAACAAGATGCACGTCTTCGATGCCGATACCGAGGAGCGGATCGTCGAATGAGTTCCCCCGTCGAGCAAAAACCGAAGACGCATAAGCAACCCATCGACTGGATCGCCTGGCTCTTCCTCGTGCCAAGCCTAATCCTGTTCCTTGTCTTCGAGTTCTACCCCTTTTTTCGTGCCCTTTACCTGTCGTTTTCAACGGTCGACCTTTTCGGTCGCCCGAGCGGGTTCGCGGGCATTGATAACTACCTCGCGATCTTCTCGGACCCGACGTTCTTGGCCACCCTGTCGCGCACCCTGATCTTCACGGTGGTTTCCGTCGTTCTGAAGCTCGCTCTTGGCCTCGCTATCGCGCTGCCGCTGAGCTACCGCCTCAAGGGAACGTTCTGGATGCGTTCCGTCGTTCTTGTGCCCATGGCCGTGTCCACCGCGATTGGCACCCTGGTGTTCCGCAACATGTTCGCGCCGCTCGTGGGCTTGTTCGATCAGATCGCCATCTCCCTTGGGTTTAACCAAGTCGGGTGGCTGACCAGCCCGGAGATCGCCCTGTGGTCCGCGATCATCGTCGACCTCTGGATCGGCATTTCCTTCGTGATCCTGCTCCTCATGGTGGCTATCGACACCATCTCTCCGGAGGTGGTCGAGGCCGCGAACCTCGACGGCGCGACGGGCGGGAGGTACATCCGGCACATCGTCATTCCCGGGATCGCGCCCATGTTGCTGTTCCTTGCCGTCACGCAGTCGATGTCCGCCATGAAAGAATTCACCATCTTCCACGTCCTTACCGGCGGTGGTCCTGGTAACGCCACGAGGACGCTCGTCCTCGACATCTACGAAAACGCGTTTGGTGGCGGTACAGCCGACTTCGCGAGCGCATCGGCGCGAGGCATGGTGCTCTTCATCATCATCCTCGTCCTCACGCTCATCCAGTTCCGCATCTCCAGAAAGAATGCCTAGCCGTGAATTCTCAACTTCGATCCCCTGTCGTCACAGTAATTCTGTGGATTTGGCTACTCATCGCCTGCCTGTTCATCATCTTCCCCGTCGCGTACGCGCTGATCGGCTCGTTCCGTTCCACCCCCGACATCCAGGGTGGTATCCAGAGCCTGCTGTTCGGTGACTTCGTCGCCTCGAACTACCCTCGCGCGTGGCGGCAATCCGAGGTGGGGCAGCAGATGCTGAACTCGGTGATCGTGACCATCCTCCAGACCGGCGGACAGTTCGTCACCGGTGTTCTGGCCGCGTTCGCTCTGGCGTTCGGGCGGATCCCCATGCCCGGGAAGATTCTCCTGTTCTTCCTCATCCCCATGATGATCCCGTCGGAGCTCTCCGTCATCGGTAACTACCTCACCGTTCGTGAGATGGGCCTCTACGACACCATCATCGCGATCTTCCTGCCCTACGTCGCCTCGTCGTTCACGATCTTCCTGTTCTACCAGGCGTTCAAGCAATTCCCGAAGGAAATCCTGGAGGCGACCCGCCTCGAGGGCGTAGGCCCCCTGCGCTTCCTATTCACCTTCCTCATCCCCCTCAACCGGTCCGTGTGCATGACCGCGCTTGTTACTGGCGCGATCGCCGCATGGAACGGCTACATGTGGCCGCTGCTTATTACGCAATCGGCCTCCGTCCGTACCATCCAGCCGGGTATTAAGGCTCTGGCTGACGAAACCGCTGTGGATACAGGTCTGGTTCTTGCCGGCCTGCTCATCGCAGCGCTACCCACCATCATCCTCGTGATTTTTGGTCAGAAGTACCTGAGTCGCGGCCTTACCGAAGGAGCTGTCAAGTAATGAAGAAGTACGCCCGCATCCTGTCCATGGCCACCGTGGCCACCCTCACCGCCACCTCGCTCACCGCCTGCGGCAACGGCGGAGACACCCCCACCAACGCTGACGGCGCAGTGGTTGTCGACTTCTGGCACTCATCTTCCGGCGCCGCCGGCCAGACACTCCAGGAGCTCGTGGACCAGTTCAACGAGGAGCACAAGGGCGAGATCGAGATCCTCGCTTCCTACCAGGGCGACTACGGCGATTCCATCTCCAAGTTCGTGGCGTCCGTCCAGACCGGCGACCTGCCCGCTCTGCTACAGGCCAACGACGTTCAGACCCGCTACCTGAAGGATTCCGGCCTCGCCCTGCCCGCGCAGGACCTGGCTGAAGAAGACGAATCCTACGACTTCTCCGTGCTCATTCCCGCCGTCGCGAACTACTACACCATGGATGATAAGGTGTTCTCCATGCCTGCGATGGTCTCCCAGCCCGCGTTGTTCACCAACGACACCCTGCTCGCTGAGGCCGGCGTCGACCCCGAGTCCCTCACCACCCTCGACGGCCTCCTCGACGCAGTCGAGCAGATCCACGAGGCCACCGGCCGCGCGGGCCTGACCTTCCACCAGTCGGGGTGGTACATGGAGCAGACGATGTCGATGCTGGGCAACGAGTTCTGCCTCCCCGAGAACGGCGTGGGCGCCGAGCAGCCGACCGAGTTCGACCTCACCAACCCCGAGCTCGTGTCCACCTGGACGCGTATCGGTGAGCTGTACGACAGCGGTGCCATCCACAACCCAGGCAACGATGGCTCCGCGGCAACCGGCGCCTTCCTCAGCCAGGAAGCCGCGATCCAGATGAACTCCTCCTCCAACTACGGCAACGTCGCCGAGGCTAACCTCGACTGGGACTGGTCCATCCGTAGCCTGCCCCGTGATACGGCAGAGGCTGGCGCCGTGCCGGGTGGTAACTCCCTGTGGGCGATCGCAGAGGGCACGTCCGAGGAAGAGCAGGCTGCAGCCTGGGAGTTCATGAAGTTCATCGGCTCGGACGAGTCCCAGATGACCATCTTCCAAGAGACCGGCTACTTGCCCACCACCTCTTCCGCTGCCGAAAACCTCACCGACCTCACCCCGCAGCACGAGAGTCTCCTTGACCAGCTGACCTCCACCCCCGTCAACACCGTGACGGCTGGCTGCCACTCCGGCGCTCTGAACGACGCCCGCACGTCCTACGGCGAGGCAATGTCCACCATCGCCAACGGAGCGAACGCCGACGAGGCGCTTCAGACCGCCAAGGAGGGCGCAGACCAGTCGATCACTTCCTACAACGAGCGCGCAGGGAACCAGTAATGACAGAATTCGTTGACAACCTCCGTACCTGGGAAAAGTTTGACCGAAGCGGCACCGCCCTCCGCCACCCAGGGACGACCTTCGTCGCCGAGGCGGTCGAAGGCTCCCCGCTGTACTCGCTCGGCCGACGCATCCAAGACGATGTGCGAGCACGCGGATGGGCCAGCGACTTCGGTCTGACCGTCCCGTCAAGCTTCCACATGACCGTGCTGGCGGGCCTCAAAGGCCCGCACTTTGACGGCCAGTCGGAGGCGTGGCCTGCCTGGCTCAGCGATTCCGCTCGATTTCCCGAGGCCGCCCTACTCATGCTGGAGCGGCTACAGAAAGCGGAGATCCGCGGCCCGCGGGATATGCGGATGGTCTCCCCGGGCGTCTACCCTCTGGCACGTAAGCTGACACTGCGCTTGGAGCCTGCTGACGAGGATGTCGCCAACGAATTGGCGCGCTTCCGCCGCGAGGTGGGCGAGGTGCTCGAGATCCCCGTAGAAGCCCCCGGCGACTACGCGTTCCACAGCACCTTCGGCTACCGCCTGACGAAGGCGGACGTTGAGGACCCCGAGCTCGTTGCCGCTGCGGACGAGTACAACTCGTGGGTGCGCGAGATCGACGTGTTCGAGGTCGACGCACCTGCCTACTGCATCTTCAACGACATGCAGAGCTTCGCGCCTCTCCTCTACTTCCGCTAACGGCTCCCCCGCTGCACGACTGTTCCCCGCCTAGGCGATACACCGAGGCGGGGCGCAGTCGTGCGATACAGAGCTAATTCACGGCGCGGCGCGCCGCCTCCTCCCCCGCCCACAGGTGCGCGTTCCACCCAAATTCACGGGCCGCCTCGACGTTGACCTCACGGTCGTCGAAAAAGTGCACCTCCGAGCGCTCGTAGCCCGCGAATTCTTGCGAAAGCTCGCGCTCGGCGATCTCGTAGATCCTCCGGTCGGGCTTTGCCACGCCCACCTCGGAGGAAAAGATCTTTACCCGAATTGGGCGGCCCCACTCGGACTCTCTCACCGCCTCCACCATTGAGACTGGGGCGTTGCTCAGCAAGCCAAGGTTGTGCCCGGCCGCGTCGAGCTCACTCAGTAGCTTTTCGACGCCCACATCCGCCGTCGCGTTGCGCTGACCGTCGAGACGCCCAAGCGCGATGACGTCGAGGCTCTCCGCGTCATACGTCGCGCCGGCGCGGCCGAGTACCTTCGGCCAATACTCCTCGTCAGGTAGTCCAAGGTCGTACTCGTCGCGGTAGGCCCAGTAGCCTTCCATGAGCTCCGTCACCCCCACCTCGACGTGGTGCTTTCGGAGGAACCCCACTAGGCGCTGAACCCTGTCCCCCTCGGGAACGATGACTTTGCCGATGTCAAAGACAATGACGGCCATTTCCACTCCTTCCGCAACGTTCTGCCGTCTTCACCTTAATCCCCATATTTCGCTGTGTGAGCTGGAGAAACACGTGTTCATGAACGTTTCACTCGCACCGTTTACCCGCAGTTCATGAAACCCTGTGAACCTGCACCCTCCATTAGACCCCTCGGTCCATTTAGCGTTCTTTGGTGGGATTTTTATTCACAGGAAATGCCTGGTCAATTGGGTAGACAGACAGCTTGGTACACAAGACGTGACACAGCCGATACATTGTTGGCCATGGCAAAGTACGACAACTCACAAGCACAGGAATGGGGCTTCGGCACCCGCTCGATCCACGCAGGCCAGACCGTTGACTCCGACACCGGCGCCCGCAACCAACCCATCTACATGACGACGTCCTACGTCTTCAACGACGCCCAGCACGCCGCCGACCGTTTCAGCCTCGCCGATCCCGGCCCCATCTACACCCGCCTGACCAACCCGACCCAGCAGGCCCTCGAAGACCGCATCGCCAGCCTCGAAGGCGGCGTCGCCGCCGTGACCTTCGCGTCCGGCATGGCCGCTGAGACCGCCGCGATCACCAACCTCGCGTCCTCCGGCGACCACATCGTCACCTCCCCGCGCCTGTACGGCGGCACCGAGACCCTCTTCCAGATCGCCCTCAAGCGCTACGGCATCGACGTCACCTTCGTCGAGAACCCGGACGACCTCGACTCCTGGCAGGCAGCCGTGCAGCCGAACACCAAGGCCTTCTACGGCGAGACCTTCGGCAACCCGATCGCCGACGTTCTGGACATCCCGGCCGTCGCCGAGGTTGCCCACCGCAACAGCGTCCCGCTCATCGTGGACAACACCGTGGCCACCGCCGCGCTGGCGAAGCCGCTCGAGCTGGGCGCCGACATCGTCGTCGCCTCCACCACGAAGTTCTACACCGGCAACGGCGCAGCAGTCGGTGGCGTGCTCGTCGACGGCGGAAAGTTCGACTGGACCGTCGAGCGCGACGGCCAGCCGGTCTTCCCCTACTTCGTCACCCCGGACCCCGCCTACCACGGCCTCAAGTACGCCGACCTGGGCGCCCCGGCCTTCGCCCTCAAGGCCCGTGCCGGCATCTTGCGCGACACCGGTGCCGCGATCTCGCCGTTCAACGCGTGGGTCGCCCTGCAGGGCCTCGATACCCTCGGCCTGCGCATCGAGCGCCACAACCAGAACGCCCTCAAGGTCGCAGAGTTCCTGTCCAACCACGACAAGGTCGCGCGCGTGAACTTCGCCGGCCTGCCGGACTCGCCCTACTACGCCGTGAAGGAAAAGCTGGGCCTGCGCTACACCGGCTCCGTCCTCTCCTTCGACATCGCGGGCGACGAGAACGATCGCGCCAAGGCGTGGACCTTCATCGACGCCCTGAAGCTGCACTCCAACCTCGCCAACGTTGGCGACGTGCGCTCCTTGGCCGTCCACCCGGCCTCCACGACGCACTCCCAGTCCGACGAGGCAGGCTTGAAGCGCGCCGGTATCAGCCAGTCGACGGTCCGCCTGTCCGTGGGCATCGAGGACATCGAGGACATCATCGCTGACCTCGAGCGCGGCTTCGCCGCTATCTAACACCGCCAACTGTTAAGGAGGCACGCACGTTGACTCTGCCGGAGGCCGGAAAGCTCCACAAGGTCAGTATCGGAGACTTTGACACGGAAGCTGGGGCGCTGATCAGCGATGTCCACATCGCCTTCCAGCGCTGGGGGGACCTCCGCGGAGACAACGTGCTGCTGGTTGAGCACGCCTTGACCGGCGATTCCGACGCCGCACAGTGGTGGGCCGAGGCGATCGGGCCGGGCAAGGCGCTCGACACCGACCGGTGGTGCGTCATCTGCACCAACGCGCTCGGCTCCTGCTACGGCACCACCGGACCGTCCAGCACTCACCCCGATGGCCGAGCCTGGGGCTCGCGCTTTCCCGCGGTCTCCATCCGCGACCAAGTCCACGCAGAAAAGGCATTCCTCGACGCTCTCGGCATCGGACGCGTCCACGCGGTCCTCGGCGGATCCATGGGCGGGGCACGCACCTTGGAATGGACCCTGCTCTACCCCGAAAAAGTTGGCGCCGCCTGCGTCATCGCCGTCTCGGCGCGCGCGAGCGCCTGGCAGATCGGCATTCAGAGCGCGCAGATCTCCGCCATTACCCGCGACCCCGCCTGGAACGGCGGTGACTACTACAACACCGGCGACGCCCCCAGCCACGGACTGGCTGCAGCGCGGCGCATCGCCCACCTGACCTACCGCGGAGAACTCGAGATCGACGAGCGCTTCGGCACCACACCGCAAGCCGACGAAAACCCCTTCGGGCCGTTCCGCAGCGACAACCAACGCTTCGCCGTGCAGAGTTACCTCGAGCACCAGGGCACGAAGCTCGTGAACCGTTTCGACGCCGGCGCGTACGTCAGCCTCACCGAAGCCCTCAACCGCCACGATGTCGGCCGCGGCCGAGGCGGGCTCAACAAGGCGCTGGCCTCCTCGCAAGTACCGACCATGGTGGTCGGCGTCGACACCGACATTCTGTACCCCTACCACCAGCAGGAACACATCTCACGCAACCTTGGCCATCTCCTGGGCATGTCCAAGCTTTCCAGCCCAATGGGCCACGACGCGTTTCTGACCGAAGCGCGCCAGATGGACCGCATCCTGCGGAAATTCATCAAACGGTCCCAGGACGACGTATCCGGCACACAGCACTGAACGTAGGCAAGCTGCTGCGCAGGGCTTCGGCTCGCATCACGCACCCACGCACCATGCGTCACCCTCACGTCATGGCAGCATGGACATGCCACCAGGTCAAGTCCTAGGGTCAAGTCCTGGGTAGCGGTATATCTGGTTTCGAATTGTGGTGATGTTTGAGGGCTTGTTGTCAGGGCCCGGCTCAGGGCTGGGGCGGGGGTGTGATCATGCGACAATCCCCTTCGAGTCGTCTACTGACACTATCGCAGAGTAGGTTGCATTCTGCTCAATGCGGTCTGTCGCATCACTTCCGCCGCGCTGGCGGGGGATGATTGCTCCGCTTCGGCAGGCGGCAAGATTGTTGCACCAATTGCAAAAACAGTCACTGACGCGATTGATGAGTTTCTTGCGGTTAAAAATGCCTGCAGGCCCCTTCCAGGTATGAGAAAATCTGTTGAGCAGCTGATTGTGTGGGGTGCCGCAGAACCCGTTGTGCCTCACGCTTCATGTGAAGTGGAAAGCCCCGAGCTGAGCGACATGATCGAGACGCACATGTCTGACGATGACACGGCCGCAGCAGCGGAGAAGGGTTGCAGGATGCCGAAGACGCGATTTCACGAAAAGTTAACGGATCAACTACGCGTACCGCTCTGAGGGTTACCCCGCTGTTCTCTTCGCTGCAGGTACCGGTATGTGCGCTGTTTCGGCCTGCCCGCCGATCTCAACACTGGATCCGAATGCAGGGTACGCTCACAATGCAGGTCTGAAGGGAAATACTGTTGCGTCATGCATCGGTGGGGGTGCCTCTGGTCTCGCCGTGGCACAGTGGAGTGCGCAAAATCCCTGGCCTTCCGGTGCGTTTTGAATGGTATTGGCCTTGGTCACCTTGCAGTCGAGAGTGCTTCAGCCAAAAGGACCATGTTGCCTAAAGACGTATTTGACACCATCCCAAAAGAGATGGAGGAGATCGAAGACGGGTCTCTTTAGCAGGGGCTCTTGGTTCTTGCGGCATGCATCCTTTTCGGGCTGCTAATGAAGAAATATTTCCATTAGTAGACCGAATTAAAAATGATAGGAGGATTCTAAACTCTTTCTACCGTACACCCAAGGGTCCTATATTTGAAGAGGATTCCGGTGAGTACATCCATATTGAGGTTACCCCGAACAGGGGTGTACGAACGTACCCTCATCGGTGGATGTGCTTGTTGACAAGGCCTTGAGGGCATAGGCTCAGAAGTGCCGGGAAAACGCTTCGCGGCACACTGTTCGAGAGCTTGCCTCAACCGTAGACGCCGAATTGCTCTGAAATTGATTTGAAACTAGAGAAGATCATATGCGGTTTAAGAATACTCTTGCGGCCGTGCTTGTCGCCGCCGCGATCATTCCAGCGGGCGCAGCATCCGCTCAGGACACTCGCCAGCTCGCGACTTCGTATTCACTATCGGCTGTCAATGAAGGGCGCGATGTTGTAGTTTCGCTCGAGGATGGCTTCAGTTTCGATACTATCGACGGGCAAACGGTGGTGAGGGACCCGCAAGGGGTCGTTTCGGAAGCGATGCCCACTGGTGCAACGGATTCTGACGGCGAGGAAATTGGATTCTTCTATGAGAAAATCTCCGACAGTGAGCTTCTGGTGGTTAAGACCGGCCCGAATGGCACTGTGGCCTATGGATGGTGGTCCGATTGGGGCAAGTGCGTCGCAGGTACAGCGGGTTCCGCTATAGGTGGCGGAGCCGCAGGCGGACCCTGGGGTGCTGTCGGGGGCGGTTTGGTCGGCGCTGCAACTTTCTGCTAAGCGGTCACAGCCTAAAACTATCGTTGGAAGGAGATAACACATGAGCTTCTCTGGAAATTCGCAGAGAAAAGTGAATATTGGAATTGGATTGGTGCTTGCGTCTGTCGCGTGCATTATTGCGTTAGGGACCGTGGCGGTTCCCCTCTTTCTTATCAGCATGATGTTCCTTGGAACATCCGCAAGGGCGATGTCAAAAAGGACCGGCGAAAACTAGCGCAGGTACCCGCTCGAACGCCTGGAGTGAGGTGTTTTCCGATCACCTACCTCCTAGATGGGGCATGACTGGGGGGTGCGGTTTTTTACCCAGATCCCCGCGGTTCGTTTCCCGGGCATGTAAGGCAATGTACATCGTTTAAAAAATGAGTTGGAGAGCTTTAGTCCTCCCGCCCAAGGCTTCTCGCGAGGAAGCTTGACGTTAACGGCCTAGCGCACTGTGTACCATGTGGCGCGTTTGTCGTATCCGGCGTTGATCTTTACCGGCCTCATTTCAGGCGTCTCATTGGTCGCCAGGACGTATTCTTCATTGCCTTGGCGCGTAGTGCCGGGGCGGATGTTCACCACCGACGTATGCGCATGAACACTTGAGAGTGCCTATTTGTTTGTGTGCGGGGCGTGGTTGATATGTGGTTCGCGGATCGGTCGGGGTAGGCCACGGTTAGTTGGTTGATGGCGTGTTTCCGCCCTTCGGGTTTGCGCCCCTTTCATGTAGCCGTCGCAGTCGACGCCACGTTTAGCTTTCCTCGCCGGTTGGGTGGCGCGCTTGTCCTTGATGGTGCGGATCATCAACCACAGCGTGTTCAACGCCGCAGCATCCGTGGGGAACTGGCCACGATGACGGGCCGCCTTGCGCAGTTCGGTATTGAGAGATTCGATCGCGTTGGTGGTGTATGCCACCCGACGAGCAGTCGGCGGAGACTGCAGAAACGGCACGAACCGCTCCGACGCGTCTTCACCAATTGCGGGAATTTTTTGCCCCATCTCAGAGACGTCGGAGGCGTCCAACGCGGTTGCGGCGGTGTCGGTGTCCTCGTTCGCGGCGGTAGAGACCTGAGGTAGTGCGTGAGTGAGAAGGTTTACGGTCCTGATAGGACACCCACCGGTTGACAGCCCAGATCACATGCACGATGCAGGCGTGCACCGATCGAATTCGGCCATAGCGCGTCCATGGCCTCAGGCAGGCCTGTAAGCCTTTTAGTCGATGAGCATGTCGCTGGCTCGACTATTGGCCAGATCCGCGCACACGGATGCCCAGAATGCAGCCCCTTCCATGTCGGCGATCTACCAGCCCACGGTGTGGTTGATGCCGTCGATGTCGATGCCGGCCGCCACGGGGCAGGTTTTATTGACCACCTGGTGACCGTCGCGGATCTTCACCTGCAGCGCGGCGCATCGCCCACCTGACCTACCGCGGAGAACTCGAGATCGACGAGCGCTTCGGCACCGCGGGTCAAGTCCACGGTGGTGGTGTATCTGCCTTCCGATATGAACAAGCAGGATGACGGTGTCAGGGGCCGTCACGAGCTCGGTGCTGGCGTGGGCTCATGCAACCTCCTGAGTGGATTCGCCGGCATCAATGACGGTGGCTGTCATCATCGTCTTGGTCTGTTCCAGGCTGGTTAGCGACATGTAGCGTTTCTGCTGGATCCAATCATCGTGTTGCTCGGCGAGTACCGCCCCGACCAGACGCACGACGGCGTCGCGGTTGGGGAAGATCCCCACGACGTCGGTGCGACGTCTGATCTCCCGGTTGAGCCTTTCAGTGGGGTTGTTTGACCACACCTTCGTCCACACCGCTTTCGGCGCGTTCGTAAACGCCAGCAGGTCGTCCAAGGATTCCTCCAGGTAATCCGCCACATGGGGGAACTTCTGCTGGCAAAACTCAATGACGTCTCGGGCCTGGTCCCACACGGCCTGGGCGTCGGGTTGTTGGAAGATCGTGTGAAACATCGCCGACAATGTCGGCCACTGGGTTTTCGGCACCATCGATGACAGATTCTTCGCGAAATGGGTGCGGCACCGCTGCCAGGATGCGTTGGGTAGGCAGTCACCCACAGCGGCTTGGATGCCTAGGTGGGCGTCGCTGGTGACCAGGTACACCTGATCCAGGCCCCGGGCTTTCAGGTCGCGGAAGAACCCGGTCCACGACGCGGCCGATTCGGCGGTGGCGACCTGCATACCAAGCAACTCCCGGTACCCGTCGGCGTTAACCCCGGTGGCCAGCAGCACGCTGGTTTTGACGACGCGCCCGCCTTCACGCACCTTCATCGTCAGCGCGTCGCAGGAAACATAGAGGTAGGGGCCGGTGTCCAACGGGCGGGTGCGGAAGTCTTCGACCATCACGTCGAGTTCTTTGGCCATGGTAGACACCTGTGACTTCGACAGGTTGGTGATCCCGAGGGTGGCGACAAGGTCGTTCATGCGGCGGGTGGAGACCCCCTTGAGGTAGCAGGTGGCTACGACGGTGGCCAGGGCGCGTTCTGCTCGTGAGCGGCGCTCCAACAACCAGTCGGGGAAGAATGATCCGTGGCGAAGTTTCGGGATTCTCACGTCGATGGTGCCCACGCGTGTGTCCAGGTCGCGGTGGCGGTAGCCGTTTCGGTGGTTGGTGCGGGTGTCGCTGACTGTGGCGTAGTCGGCCCCGCAGATGCTGTCTGCTTGGGTGGAGAGGATCTGGTTGATGAAGTCCTGCAGCATCTGACGCATCAGATCCGGGGATGCTTGGGCGAGCAGCTCATCAAGGTAGGCGGTCGGGTCGATATGATTGGGTCCAGCGGTCATCGCGTTGGTTCCTTTCGAGGAGATGTTGGAATTGATTCGAAAGGTACTGCGGTGGCCGCCTCACACGTTCATGAGGTCCCTCACCGACAGTCACAGGTACACCACGCTAGCGGACGCAACCGGCACCGCGCCCCAAGCCGACGAAAACCCCTTCGGCCCGTTCCGCAGCGACAACCAACGCTTCGTCGTGCAGAGCTACCTCGAGCACCAGGGCACGAAGCTCGTGAACCGTTTCGACGCCGGCGCGTACGTCAGCCTCACCGAAGCCCTCAACCGCCACGATGTCGGCCGCGGCCGAGGCGGGCTCAACAAGGCGCTGGCCTCCTCGCAAGTACCGACCATGGTGGTCGGCGTCGACACCGACATTTTGTACCCCTACCACCAGCAGGAACACATCTCACGCAACCTTGGCCATCTCCTGGGCATGTCCAAGCTTTCCAGCCCAATGGGCCACGACGCGTTTCTGACCGAAGCGCGCCAGATGGACCGCATCCTGCGCACATTCGTTGAGCTCTCCCAGAATGGACCGAGCAGCAGCGAACGCTGCACGTAGGACTTGGAGAAGCGGGCGCACACGATCCCACGACATGCACCTGCCCTACGTCGTTGACGTAGGGCATAACCGTGTGAAGGACCCCGGCCGGTACATGTGTCCCCAATCACGACACGGGCGCAATACAAGGTCCCGTCACAACCATTTTAGAACATTCTATCTAAACCTATCACGCCCATAGTGGTATCGTTTTACCCACTCTCCCCATATTGGGGTACGGCCCTTGGCACGATTTCCTATCAGCGCTCGCTAATAAGATGTCCCACACGTGGCCGCCACACGCTCTCACCTCAGAAAACTGCTAGTCGGCGCCCGAATGATGTCGTTATCTCAACATTCGCGGGAAGTTAACGCACTAGTCATGGGAACGTTCATGTTCGTCCACCGTTCATTGACAAGCTAGCGGGGAGCATTTCGTTTCCTCTGGCTATTTGCCACCCCCCTCCAGGGATCGAATGGATTTTCGCACGAAATGCCGAGTCGACCGAACTAGGAAAGGACTTCACAATGCGACTTGGTTTCGCCAAAACTGCCGCATCCGTACTTACCGTGTCGCTTGCCGCAGCGACGCTGACCGCTTGCGGTTCCGACCCGGAGAACGAACCCCTCGTGATCTACTCCAACTCGGTCTCTGACGGCCGTGGAGAGTGGCTGCAAGAAGAGGCTGCCGCAGCCGGCTTCGAGATCGAGTTCGTCGACCTCGGCGGTGCCGACATCCAGAACCGCCTCATCGCCGAGCAAGCGAACCCCATCGCCGACGTCGTCTACGGCCTCAACAACATCTATTTCGAAAACCTCAAGTCCTCCGGCGTGCTCCAGCCCTACGAGCCCGCATGGTCCAGTGACGTCGACCCGTCGATGGGTGACGGCGAAACCTTCTGGCCGATCGTCCGTGAGCCGATCATGCTCGTCTACAACGACGCGGCATACACCGAGGAGACCGCGCCGAACGACTGGCCGGACCTGTGGGAGAAGGAAGAATACCACGGCCGCTACGAAGTCCCCCGCAATTTGGGCGGTGCTACCACGCAGCTCGTGATCTCCGGCATCCTGGCACGCCACTTCGACCCGAACGGCGAGCTCAACGTCAGTGACGAGGGCTGGGACGCCATTGAGCAGTACTTCGAGTACGGCGTGCCCGCTGTTGAGGGCCAGAACCTCTACGGCCACATGGCCAGCGGCGAGGTTGACATGGGTCAGATGTACCTGGCGGGTAAGGCTGCCCGCGAGGAGGAGTACAACCTCCCGACCACCGCGGTTCAGCCGCCGGTGGGGGTCCCGATGGCGACTCAGCAGGTCGGCTTGGTGGCTGGTACCGATAAGCCGGAGCGCGCACAGGAGTTCATCGACTGGTTCGGCGGCGCCGAGTTCCAGGCGAAGTGGTCGAACCAGTTCTTTACTGCACCGACCAACCAGGCGGCTCTGGAGGACGCAGATCAGGATGCCGTCGAGCAGACTGAGGCGTTCAAGGAGCAGGACATCGACTGGACCATCGTCTCCGAGAACCTTCCTGCGTGGATCGAGCGCATCGAGCTCAACTACCTCTAACTCGTCTATCTCGAAGGAACATTCCCGTGATCAAATTCGAAGACATCGTTGTCCGCTACGACAACGACTTCCTCGCGTTGCCCGAGTTTAACCTGACGATTGAAGACGGAGAGTTTTTCACCCTCCTCGGCCCATCAGGCTGCGGCAAGTCCACCGCGCTGCGCACGCTGGCTGGCTTTATCAACCCAACCTCGGGTCGAATCATGTCGAAGGACCGCGAGATTACTCGCTCCCCGAGTAACAAGCGCGGCATCGGCATGGTGTTCCAAAACTACGCCTTGTTCCCTTCGATGTCCGTGGGGGACAACATCGCCTATGGTCTGAAAACTGCCAAGGTGGCCAAGGACGAGATCGCTGAGCGTGTTGCCACGGTGGCCCGCGAGGTCAACTTGACACCCGAGCAGCTGGACAAGGGTATTGCCGCTCTCTCTGGTGGCCAGCAACAGCGCGTGGCGATCGCACGCGCGCTGGTCATGCGCCCCGACATCCTTCTGCTGGATGAGCCCCTGTCCAACCTGGACGCCAAGCTGCGCCAACAGCTGCGTGTCCAGCTTAAGGAACTGCAACAACAGTCTGGCATCACGACCGTCTACGTGACGCACGACCAGGAAGAGGCCCTGTCCATGAGCGACCGCATCGCGGTGCTCAACCGCGGAATGATCGAACAGGTCGGCCGCCCCCAGGACGTCTACAGCGACTCCGAAACAGAGTTCGTCTGCAACTTCCTTGGCGACGTCAACCGCCTCTCGCCAGGTCAGGTTGCTGAGCTCAACAAGCAGGGTGCGGGGCTCAACCCCGAGCACAACCACTACATTCGGCTCGAAAAGGTGCGTTTCACCCAGAACCAGAGCGAGTTGCCGGCGGGCATCCACGTCCTGCGTGGTGTCCCCGAGGGACGCAGCTATCTCGGTACGACCTCGGTGTACATGATCCGGGCGCTGGATTCGTCCATTCGCGTGCTCGTGCAGGAAACCGGCCACTTCGAGTGGGCCGAAGGCGAGGTTTTCCTCGGCATTGACCCCCAGTGGATCCGTAGCTACGCGCCGTCGAGCGAGAACTTCGGGGATAGCGGGGACAAAAAGTGAGTAGACAGAAAAAAGACATCCAAGCGATGTTCAGGTCGCCCCTGAACATCATTGTGATGATCATCGTGGCGTGGTTTATCCTTGCCTTCCTGATCGTCCCGCTGGTGACCCTGCTGCTCACGGTGTTTAGGCCGGGCGGAGAATGGTCGTTCAGCGTGTTCCCTCGCCTGTTCGAATCGGAGCGAGCGATGAATTCGCTCCGCAACTCCTTCCTGCTTGCCGTGATTCTGTCCTTCACAGTGAACATCGTCGGTGTGTTCATCGTGCTGGTCACGCGCTACTTCGACATCAAGGGAGCGCGAATCCTCTACTTGGGCTTCGCCACCACCTTGCTGTACGGGGGTGTGGTGCTCGTTTCGGGCTACAATCTCATCTACGGCCCGAACGGCTTTATCACATCCTTGCTGTCGAACTACTTCCCCGACATGAACAAGGAATGGTTCACAGGAATGCTCGCCGTCGTGCTCGTCATGACGTTCTCTACGACGGGTAACCACCTGCTGTTCATGACGAACGCGATCTCCAAGATCGACTACCAGACCATCGAGGCTGCCCGCCAGATGGGCGCCAGCACCTGGGGCATTATCTCCAAGATTGTCCTTCCGGTGATGAAGCCCATCTTCTTCTCCATCACCGTCCTGACGTTCCTGACAGGCCTGAGCGCGATGTCGGCGCCGCTGATTCTTGGTGGCGAAACGTTCCAGACGATTTCCCCGATGATCCTGACCTTCGCGAACACCGTCACTTCCCGCGATCTTGCTGCTGCGCTGGCAATGTTCCTCGGTATTGCCACCATCCTGCTGCTGGTTATTCTCAACAGGCTCGAGGCGGGTGGCACCTACTTCTCGGTGGCTAAGGTCCCGTCGCCTCTGCCGAAGCAGAAGATTGAGAACCCGGTTGCGAACGTGATCGTTCACTTCTTCGCGTACGTGCTCTTCATCATCTACGCGATCCCGCCGGTGCTCATCACCATCTTCTCCTTCACGGACGCCCAAACTATCTCGACCGGCCAGCTGACGCTCGACTCGTTCACGCTCGACAACTACCTGTTGATCGTGACCGACTCGGCCGCACTGCGCCCATTCCTGATCTCGATCATCTACTCCGCCATTGCCTCCGCGATCGTCGTGTTCTTCCTCCTGTTCGTCGCGCGGATTGTCCAGAGGCACAAAAACTGGATCGCGGTAGCATTCGAGTACTTGCTGCACATCCCGTGGATCTTGCCGTCGACCCTCATCGCCCTCTCGCTCGTGCTTACCTTCAGCCAGAGCAACATCCTCGTGGGCGGAATGGTGTTGACGGGTACAACGATCATTCTGGCGATCGGCTACATCATCGAGAAGATTCCGTTCACCCTCCGCATGCTCAAGGCAAGCTTCATGGGTGTTCCCGACAGCCTGGAAGAAGCAGCCCTGATGCTCGGTGCCTCTTCGTTCCGTGTGTTCCGGACCATCCTGCTGCCGATTGTTTTCCCGGTCGCGATGGGTATCTTCGCCCTGAACTTCAACTCGTTGCTGGATAACTACGACATCGCGGTGTTCCTGTCTCACCCGTTCTTCCAGCCGCTCGGTATCTTCATCCAGAGCGCTACGACGTCCGAGTCGATCAACGACACCACGGCACTGACCTTCGTCTACACCGTGCTGCTCATGATCATCTCCGGTATCGTGCTCTACCTTGTGTACGGACCGTCGATCTTCAAGGGCAGCCGTCGCACCGCGAAGTCCTCCGCTTACTCCGAAATCCTTCGCCGTAAGCTCACCGAGGATGCGCAGAACCTCGACCCGGCCGTCACCGCGAACATCGAAGGCGGTACTGGTAAGTAATGGCTCGTGAATACTCCTCTCTCGGCTTGCCCGAGTGCGCGGGGATGAACGGCGTCCTTCTGGAGAGGCTGAACAGCCAGCCCTTCCTGATCGCCGCGCATCGTGGCCAGGCTGGCGGCACCATCGTGGAGAACACATCCGCAGCGATCAACGCCTGCTTCAATCTTGGTGCAGATATCGCGGAGATTGACCTCATGCGATCGGCCGACGGAGTGTTCTACCTGTTCCACCCCGGTTACGAAAAGATGCACTTCGACCTCAACGTCGACATTACGACGTTGACGTCAGAAGAGATCGACTCTCTGCAGTACGCCTGGTTCGTCAGCGAGAGCAACCGCCCCTGCACCCCGGTGCGCCTGTCGGACGTTCTCGAGAAGGTTGGCGACGGCCTGCTCAACCTAGATAAAGCGTGGCTGTACGGGGCAGAACTGCTCGATTTTTTGGCAGCGCATCGGGCCCACAGGAACTGCATCCTCAAGGGCCCAGCACACGCCGAAAACTTCGATCTCATGAGCTCCCACGACGAGAAGTTCATGTTCATGCCGATCGTCGAAACAGCGAGCGAGCTCGAGGCAGCCCTCGCAGCCGCCGACAGCGAGACCATCAACATGGTGGGCATCGAGCTGCTTACCGACGGCTCCGAGGACACACTGTCATCACAAGAAACGCTCGACCGCATTCGCAGCAAGGGGCTGTATCTCTGGCTCAATGCGATTAACGTCGCCGAGGGCACCCCGATGTTTCTGGGGTGGGACGATGAAACATCCGTTCTCCACGACCCAGCGATGGGCTGGGGCCGGCTCATTGATGCTGGGGCCAATGTGATCCAAACGGATTTCACCCCGGCACTTGCTTCCTACCGGGCCTCGTAGATCATCTCCCGACGGTGCCCCACCGCCAGCTGGCGGTGGGGCACGTTCACGTTCGGTGGGCGTCGTGAAGCGGCAGAGAGCGCTCGAGCATCTCACGGGCGGATGGGGTAGTTGATACTTTTCGTGTCCGTCCCCATCGGGTCGATTCAACGAGTCCGGCCCGCTTCAGAATGTGAATGTGGCGGCACAAAACAGACGAGGAGACACCAAGGGTCGCTCGCAGCTCGGTTTGGGTGCGCGAACGTGAGGCGCACAGGCGAAGGATGTTCCACCGCACGCCGTCGGACACAGCGGAAAGCACGCTGACGTACTCCTCGCCGTACCGGTAGCAATTGATGCGCTCGACGGCGAGCTCCGGTTCGACCGCCTTACGAAGATAGTTCACCACGGCTTCACAATAACGTTCCAGCAGCCACGGCGCGCTAATGAACGTTACTCATTTCTTTGAACGAGATCTTGGTCCTACGGGTGGAGGGCCCCTTCCTTTTAGCGTCCAGGGACGTCGACTGAACGGCAGTCGACGCGAACGAGGAGGAAACTCATGAAACGCACCATTCCTGGCGCGGTGTATACAGGGGCCGTTGTGCTGGCGCTGTTGCTGATATTCAGCGGCGCTCATACCTGGCATGGCAACGCGGAGGAAGGACCGACGTGCCTGCCGTGGCAAGAGCAGTACGATCAGATCGTCGATAAGGCGACGAACGGGAAGGTCATCAGCGCCCAGCACCGAGGCGCATTCAACCAGGATGTCCCGGAAAACTCGATCGAGGCGTTCAAACGAGGCTTCGCCCAGTGCCGCCCGGCGATTGAAACAGACATCCGGCTCACATCCGACGGCGAACTCGTCCTGTTCCACGACACCCATATCGGGAAAATGCTGGAGCCAACGTACAACCCGGAAACGAACGAGGGGCCGAACCCGCCGGTAAACCAGGTAAGCTATGCGGACATTGCATCGAAGCCGCTGCTACGGCCTGACCGGACGACAACCCATCACGTCGTCCCTCGCCTGGATGACCTCATCGAGTTCATGGCGCACAACCCCAGCGACTCCATCATCCACCTCGAGGTCAAGGACACCCCGGCGATCAGCACCGCCCTCGACATCCTGGTCAAAGCAGACACGGAGTACCCTGAGCAGCACTTTCTCAAGCGCTTCGTGGTGAAGATGCCGATGTCGGAGTACCCAACCCCCCAGCAGTGGCGCGACAGCGTCGCGGCAGCCGGCGCTACTTCACCGGTCATGGCCATGCCCGTCATCGCGCCATGGAACGCGTCGAAGATCGACGAAGGGCCAGAGATCCCCGACCCCACCGAACTCCACCTTTCGTCCAACGCCAGCCGCGCCGTGGCCGCGTGGGCTGCCGAGGACCCGCAATGG
This sequence comes from Corynebacterium timonense, assembly GCF_900105305.1. Classification (NCBI taxonomy): domain Bacteria; kingdom Bacillati; phylum Actinomycetota; class Actinomycetes; order Mycobacteriales; family Corynebacteriaceae; genus Corynebacterium; species Corynebacterium timonense. Next base: position 1,763,704 of record NZ_LT629765.1, read on the forward strand.
GCTCCTTTCGTGGAAGTAGTCATCAAGGACTCATCCGAATTCGGCCACACGATTCACACGCCTACCAGCAATTTCGGCCCGTTCGACGCTCCTGCGTCGATCGCCTTGGACAACGCCGAACCCGGTACTGTCGCTGAGTTCGTCGCGCTCGTTCACTTCTACGAAAAGAAGCTAGGCGCTTTCGTTCCTGTTCCAACCTTCGTGATGTACACGGACGGCCCCACGGCGGGGTTTACCGTCCCTAACAAGTACGGGGACAAGCGTCCGATCCCAGCGACTGATGCCTTCTATAACGCGGACTCCAGCTGCTGCTATGTGTTGAACGACCGTCGCCGACCGACCCAGTACGCGCAGGAGGCGCACGATTGGCGGGACAACCTCGACTGGCTGCGCTCCATCGGGGCGAATGTGCTTACTTCCGACGACCCCGACACTATTGACCTGTACGCGAGCCTCAAGGGTTACCTCAACACCACGGCGCAACCGGATCCCTCTGCTCCGCCGGCCAACCTGAACTCCAGCCTGTACACACGGATGAGGGGCGCTGCAGTCCCCGACTACGACTACGTAAACATCAAAGGGTGGAACGGCGGGGCATCCGGCGCGTGGGGCGGGCAAGTGTGCTTGTTCACTGATCCTGGTTATTACCTCTGGACTGTGTCTTGCCAGTACGAAAACCCTGCGTTCAGCAACGAACTCGAGATACGGACAACGGGGGACGGTTACATGCTCATCCGCGACATTTCATCGGGTCAGTGCCTCTATTCCGATCCACAGCGTGACTGGGCAATTCTGTGGAGCCCGGAATGCACGTCGCCACGAGCAAAATGGACCCGGACCCCCGACCATCGCTTCGAAGACATCGACGGGCGACAAATCAACTTCGAATGGGACGATCGATACGCTTATGGCTACCCGTTCGCATACAACTACCTGACCCGCGGCGACACGTCGCCCTGGTCAATCTGGAAGCTAGAGCGCGCGGAGGGGACAACATCTACGCGCCCGCCTCACGACGTGCCGGACGCGACAGAAAAACCACTCGTCCCAGAAAGTGGACACCGCCCGGGACCTGACGAGCCCCGCCATCCCGAGGACGCCGCCTAACTCCCCAGCGCGTCCACCGAGCCCGCCAAGAACATCATCGCAGCGCCGAGCGAGGCGCAGAACAGGGCGTCGAAGCGGCGGGAGCGCACGGCGAGAAGGCCGATGACGCGTGAGTCACACGTACACCGCATCAGCGCCAGCCACACCATCGCGGCGCCAAGCGTGAACGTCGCGCGGCGCCAGTGCTCGGTGGCGGAAAAGACTCCGGAGGCGACGAAGCCCACGACGAAGACCCCGACCATCACCCGCTGCGCCCACAGGGGCAGCGGGGAGGCCGGGTTGTCGGCGTCGTGGGGGTTGTCAAGAGGCAGCCCCCGGGGGGCGTTACACAAGCTGCTCGGCACGCTCCACGATGTTGCGGACGAGGAAGGTCCGCGTCATCGGGCCTACGCCGCCCGGGTTCGGGGAGACCCAGGAGGCCTTGTCCCAGACGTCGGGGTGGACGTCGCCCACCGTCTTCCCGTCGACGCGGGACACGCCGACGTCGAGGACGGCGGCGCCCTCCTTGACCATGTCCGCGGTGAGCATGTGGGGCTTGCCGGCGGCGGCGATGATGACGTCCGCGCGGCGCGTCTCGGCGGCGAGGTCCTTCGTTCCGGTGTGGCAGAGGACGGCGGTGGCGTTGATGTTTTTGGTGGTGAGCATGAGCGAGATCGGGCGGCCTACGGTCACGCCGCGGCCGATGACGCAGACGATGGCGCCGTTGAGGTCCACGCCGAAGCGCTCGAGAAGCTTCAGCGATCCGTTCGGGGTACACGGCAGGGGCGCGGGCTCGTTGAGCACCAGTTTGCCCAGGTTGACGGGGTGGAGGCCGTCGGCGTCCTTGTCCGGGGTGATGCGCTCGAGCACCCGGTTCTCGTCGAGGTGCTTCGGCAGCGGCAGCTGAACGATGTAGCCGGTGACGGCCGGGTCGTCATTCAGGGCGTCGATAAGCTCCTCGAGCTCCTCCTGCGTGGTGTCGCCGGGCAGCTCCTTCATGATGGAGGCGATGCCGAGCTCGTCGCAGTCCCGGTGCTTCATGCGCACGTAGTTCTGGCTTGCGGGGTCGTCTCCAACGAGAACCGTGGCCAGGCCGGGCGTGACGCCCTGGTCCTTCAGCGCCGCCACGCGCTGTTTCAGGTCCGCGAAAATCTCCTCGCGGTAGAGTTTGCCGTCCAGTTTCTTCGCAGTCACGACCCCCATCCTAGACTTGGAGCGCGTGTGCGCACTCCACGTCATCTTTGATAATCCTGTGATCCCGCCCAACACGGGCAACGCGATCCGCATGTGCGCGGGCACGGGCGCGACCCTGCACCTCGTCGAGCCGCTCGGCTTCGACCTCAGCGAAAAACACCTGCGCCGCGCCGGCTTGGACTACCACGACCTCGCGCACGTCATCATCCACCCCACCCTCGACGAGTGCTTCGCATCGCTTCCCGACGCCCCCATCTACGCCTTCACCACCCACGCCACCACCCACTACCACGACGTGGCCTACCGCGACGGCGCCGCCCTCCTCTTCGGCACCGAGCCCACCGGCCTGCCCCACGAGCACGCCCACCACCCGCGCGTCACCGAGCGCGTGCGCATCCCCATGCTCCCCGGCCGGCGCTCCATGAACCTCTCCAACTCCGCCGCCGTCGCCTGCTACGAGGCGTGGCGCCAGCTTGGCTTCCCCGGCGGGGTCTAGGGCGCCCTACCCAGGAAGGACGCGCCCACGCAGCGTATCGACGACCCGCCGGGCCTCCCCCTCGTCCACGTCGCGTACCGTCGCGCTCACGGGACCCGGAACGAGATCGAGCCGGACACTAGCCAACCCCGCGGCGCGCTGCAGCGGCCCCTGCTTCAGCGTGAGCTCCTGAATGTGCGGGGCCTCGACCACCGCGAAGCGCCGCGACACCCTGCCCCACGTGACCACGACGGCATCCGCGCCGCTCATGGTCAGCGACTGGCGCGCGTAGTCCAGCGGCGACACCCACCGCGCCCGGCGCGGGGAGCGCACGTCTACCGTCGCCGACGCCGGATCCAGGTCCTCGAACGCCGGGGCGTCCAGCGGGCTCAGCGCGTCCACCACGGCCAGCGCCTGGTCGAGCGTGCCCACGGGCAGCAGCGTGAGCGTGCCCCCGTCCCCGTCGATCTTGTAGCCGGCGACGTTCACCTTGACCTCCCACCAGCCCAGCAGGCGCCACAACGGGGGCTGCGTCAGCGACACCGCGTGGATGCGTTCGAGAGGCACGAGCTGGCGACGTCGATTAGCAAGCCCGTAGGTGACCGTAAGAACCTCCGACGACTCGCCGCCCTGGACCGAATGGAAGCGCCACGACTGGTCGATCATCCGCCACAGCGGCGGCACCGCACCGACGAGGACCACCACAGCCGCACCGGCCGTCAGGTCCGTGAGCAGCGGGATCGCGACGACCACCGCGGCCGCAATCGTGCCCAGCTGCAGCGCCGCCCCGATCAGCGTGCGGCGGATGGGCACGGGCTCGACAAGGTAGTCGGTGGCGTCATCGTCGTGGTCTGCGTCGCCCGCCCCCGATTCGGCCCCGCCGCCCTCGCGGGCCACGGCGTGCATGATCTCCGCGCGGAGCTCCTCGGCCTCCTGCTTCGGCACGTACGCGATCTCGACCGCCGAGTCGCCGCCGCCGGCCGCCTCGACGCGCACGGCCGCCAGCCCAAAGATGCGCGCCACCAGCGGCTCAACGACGTCAACGGCCTGGATGCGGTCGTAGCGGACGGTGCGCACGTGGTTGGTCACCACCCCGCGCGTGACGCCCACCTCCTCCTCGCCGAGGCCAAAACCCATCTTCGCCCACCACAGTTGCGACACCGCGGCGAAGACGAGCAACCCCGCGACGAACACCCCCAGGCCGCGCAGCAGAACGGCCGCCCCGAGGTTGCCGTCGCGCGCCCACGTGAACAGCGGCTCCAGGCCGTTGACCAGGGCGATCGCAGCCAGGGCGAACACGATGCCCCACCCCCGGATAATCGGCGTCAACCTGTGGACTCTGCGCTCCATCACAGGCCGCTCATCCGTTCGCGCGCCTTCTCCGCGAGGCGGTCACGCAACGCGTCCGCCTCATCCGCCTCAATCCCCGGCAGCGACGACACCGACGTCGTCGACGCCGTGTTCACCTCCAGCGTCTTCATCCCCAACGCGCGCGCCACCGGGCCCGACGTGACATCGACGAACTGAATGCGCCCGTACGGCACGACCGTCAACGAGCGCCACATCCTGCCCCGCGCCAGGACGAGCTCATCCTCCGTCTCCAGCCACCCCATCGCGCGCACGCGCAGCGGGATGAGCACCGCGTTGAACAGCGCAATCGCGAGCACGATGCCCAACGGGATCAGCCACCATTTCCCCCAGATGAGGTAGGCCACCACCAGCGCGCCGCCGATGATGAGCGTCCACATCAACGTCGTGAGGTAATGGGGGACCACCAGTTTTGGGGAGACCCGGTTCATCTCCTCGGCCGATCTTGGCAGTGTTCGCGTCATGGCAGCCAGTGTACGGGTCCGCGCGGCGGCCCTCTCTCACCCTAAAAACAGACCCCTAAAAATCCACGGATCTCGGCGTTTTCGGTGGTTTTTTAGAGTTCCGCTTTTGGGGTTGTGGCTCTACACCTTGCCCAGCGCCTGCATCTGCTCCGCGCGGCCGAGCGGCCCGTGGATGTCGTGGACGATCGACGAGGTCACACCGGTTCCCTCAGGGCCCCACGCGTTTGTGGCCTCCAGGCCGGTCCACTGCCCCTCCGGGTGACGGTAGATGTGCACGGTAAGGTCCACGTTCGGAAAGGCCCACTCCTCAGGGCTGCGCCTCGCGGTCACCCCGTTGGCGGTGTCGATGCGGGAGAAATGCTCGGCCAGCGCGATGCGCTCGTCCGCGTCGACGAGCTTGGCCGGGGAGGTAAACCACGCGAAGAACTTGCCCGTCGGCAAGCCTGTGACCTTCCGTCCGGTGAGCTGACGGATGTATCCTCCGCCCCACACTTCGGAAAAGCGCTGGTCGGCGCAGTCCTCCGGCAACGGGAAGGTCTGACCACACGGGTCGGCGACGTCCGAGGTGTCCCAGGCCTCGAGGTACCAGATCCGGGCGATGATCGCGCTGCGCCCCTCCAGCTGCACCGTCACCTGCACCAGCTCGATCCTGCGGCCGGGGCGGATCGTCTCCACCAGCACCGTCGCCTCCTTCAGGGGCAGGCGCCCGAGGATGTCGTAGGACACCCGCGCCAGCTTCTTCGTGTCGCCCTCCGGGCGGGAGCGCTCGGCGACGTGGACGACGAGCCCGGCCAGCGCGGCGAAGTGGTAGTCCTCGGGCGACCAGGCGCCCTCGCAGTGGATGGTGGGGGCGAATGTGTCGGCGCCCGTGCGGGCGAAGTAGTGGGCGGCGGGCATGACGGTCCTTTCGTTCGCCGGGGATAGCTCTTCCCCCTAAAAACAGAACACTAAAAAACGGCGGATGTCGGCGTTTTCGGCGGTTTTTTAGGGTTCCGTTTTTAACGGGAAGCGCGGGCCCGCTCGATCATCCGCATGACGCCGTCCGTGTCGCGGAGCATGTCCTCGAACGAGACTCGCAGGACAACGAAGCCGAGGTTCATTAGGGCGCGCTCCCGCTCGCGTTCCTTCATCAGGACCTCGTGCGTGGCCTCCGCATATTTCAAGCGGCCGTCGATCTCCACAACGAGAAACTCGTCGAAGAGAAAGTCCACGCGGAACCCGCCAATCTGGGCCTGGATGCGCCAGCCGGTGATGCCGCGCGTGATGAGCTCTCCGCGGAACCAGCTCTCCAGGGGCGACTCCGCGAGCGCGGACGCGTAGGCGAGCACCCGGCGAACGGTGCTTTTGCCCACGCACCGGCCCATACGGTTCATCTGCCACGTGATGTCCGCGGGGGTGATCGGCATGGTGCGCAGGAGCCAGTCGACTGCGATGAGCCCTTCGACAAAGCCGTGGTAGCGGGCCATGTCAACGCTGGTGCGCAGGGGGGTTGTCGCCCTCACACCGAGGACGTCGTGCACCTCGTCCTCCCCGATGCCGGCACTGCGGTAACGCACCCCGGGCATGCGGGTTGTCCGGGACGGCGTACCGCCCGACGGGAGCACGACCTCTGGTGTGTCCGCGCTCATCGCTACGACGGGCATTCCCATAACGCGCGCCGCCGACCTCCCGACAAGGACTCCCTTTGTCATGCTGCGCCCCGTGGCGAGCGCCCTCAGGGTGTGCTGCTGCCACCCCGGCAATGACTCCCACACAGGTCGCGGCACGACCTGTGTCGGCGCGACGAAGTGGTAGCGGTGCTGCGCGATGTCCGTGCGAAGCGTGTGATCTGTCCGTGTCAGTGCGCGCGTGTCTGTCAGCAGCGCGGCCACATCCCCCGTTGTGTGAAACCCCATGTGTGCATCGTGCCGTACGGCATGCTGCACGGTCGAGGGGGAGCCGCCCCCTGTGGATAACACGGCGCCGAATTGCACAGGCGCCGCGCGCTAGTGGAAGTCCCGCGACCCCCGGGACAGCCACTCCCCCATCACCAGCGGTTCGAGTTTGTCCGCCACGACGGTGACGGCGCCGGAAGCGTTCTGGACCACGCCGCGCACGATGAGCGCCTTCGCGGTGCGCGCCACCACCTTCTGCCTTTTCCATAACCCCGGCGAGACCATAACGTTGATCAGGCCCGTCTCGTCCTCCATGCCGAGGAAGACGATGCCGCCGGCGGTGCCGGGGCGCTGGCGGTGCGTGACCACGCCGGCGACGCGGACGCGGGTGCCGTCCTCGACGGTGGCGAGGTCGTGGGCGGTGAGGATGGCGTCGTGAAGCAAGGCGTCGCGCAGCAGCTCGATGGGCTGCACGTCCGGGGTGACCCCGGTGGCGGCGATGTCGGCGGCCATGAGCTCGAAGGCGTTCATGCCGGGCAGCACGGGCGCGGCGATGGCGGACAGGCCCGGCAGCATGCCCTCGCGTTCGGTGGCGGCGATGCCGGCCTGCCACTGCGCTTGGCGGCGATCCACGCCGAAGCAGTCCAGCGCCCCGGCCCGCGCGAGCGCCGCGACCTGCTCGACCGACAGGTCCGCCCGGCGCGCCAGGTCCGGGATCCCGGTGAAGGGTTGGGCGGCCTCGACGCGCGCGGCGCCCGCGGCGCCTAGGCCTTTGACCAGGTTCAGCCCGACGCGGATGGTGGCGTTGTCGACGCAGCGCGCCTCCACCCCCGACTCGTTGACGCTGACGGGGTGCACCGTGATGCCGTGGCGGCGGGCGTCCTGGATGAGCGACTGCGGCGAGTAGAAGCCCATCGGCTGGGCGCGCAGCAGGCCGACGCAGAACTGCGCCGGGTAGTAGCGCTTGAACCACGCCGAGAAGAACACCAGCGACGCAAACGACTGCGAGTGCGACTCCGGGAAGCCGTAGGCGGCAAAGGCGACGATCTTGGTCCACAGCTTCTCCGCCGTCTCCTCGTCGATCTGGTTGGTCTGCCAGCACCCGTCGAAGAAGCGTTTCTTCAGCCGCGCCATCTTCTCCGGCGAGCGCTTCGATCCCATCGCGCGGCGCAGGGCGTCCGCCTCGCGGCCGGAGAAGCCGGCGGCGTCGACGGCGATCTGCATGAGCTGCTCCTGGAACAGGGGGATGCCCAGGGTTTTGCCCAGCGATTTCTCCAGCACCGGGTGGTCGTACACCACGGCCTCCGTCCCGTCGCGGCGGCGCAGGTAGGGGTGCACGGAGCCGCCCTGGATCGGGCCGGGGCGGATGAGGGCGACCTCGACGACGAGGTCGAAGAAGCGGCGCGGTTTCAGCCGCGGCAGGGTGGACAGCTGGGCGCGCGATTCCACCTGGAACACCCCCACGGCGTCGGCGCGGCACAGCATGTCGTAGACCTCGCTGTCGGTGACGTCAAGCTCCCAGAGGTTCACATCGCGGCCGGTGGTGTCGCGCACCACGTCGATCATGTGGTGCAGCGCCTCGAGCATGCCGAGGCCCAGCAGGTCGAACTTCACGAGGCCGGCCGAGGCGCAGTCGTCTTTGTCCCACTGCACCACCGAGCGGTTCTCCATCCGCGCCCACTCCACGGGCACGACGTCTGCGATGGGACGGTCGCAGATGACCATGCCGCCGGAGTGAATGCCCAGGTGGCGGGGCTGGCCCTTCAGCTGGGCCGCGAGGCGTTCAACGGCCTCCGGCGGGTCCTCCAGGCCCTTCGACCACGCGTCCGCCGCGCCCTGGGCGTAGCCGAGCGCGCGGGCGGCGTCGCGGATCGCGCCCTTGGTGCGGTAGGTGATCACGTTGGCTACCTGCGCGGCGTTGTCGCGCCCGTAGGTGTCGTAGACGTACTGGATCACCTCCTCGCGCCGGCCCGATTCGATGTCGAGGTCGATGTCCGGCGGGCCGTCGCGGTCCGGGGAGAGGAAGCGCTCGAAGAGCAGGCCCGCGCTGATCGGCTCCGCGTTGGTGATGCCCAGGGCGAAGCACACCGCCGAGTTCGCGGCCGAGCCCCGGCCCTGGCAGAGGATGTTCTCCCGGCGGCAAAAATCGACCAGGTCGTGGACGATGAGGAAGTACCCGGGGAAGTTCAGCTCCTCGATGACGCCGAGCTCGTACGCAATCTGCCGCATCGCCTTCTCCCGGATCTCGGCCGGGCGCGTGGCGTAGCGGACCTCCGCGCCAGCGAGCGTGATACGGCGCAGCCAGCTCATCTCGTCGTGGCCGGCGGGCGTGTCCCAGCGCGGCAGGTTCGGTGCGACGAGGTTGAGGGTGAAGGCGCACTGCGCGCCAATCGCCAGCGCGACATCGATCTTTTCGCGCGCCCCGGGCAGCATCTGCTCGATCTGTTCGCCGGAGCGCAGCCAGTTCGCGCCCATCGGGTGCAGCTCGCTGTAGGCAGCATCGAGTGCTTGTCGACGCCCCAGTGACCGCTTCGCCCCCGCCACCCGCGCCTGCTCCCGCGTCGCCGCGGCCGGGGCCGCCGTGACAATCGCCGGCACGTGCGGATACCGGTCGAGCAGCGCGTGGTGGTCGGCGTCCTCGGGCGTCAGCGACACCTCGTACTCCCTGACCACTCGGTCTACTCCAAACAATTCGACCAGGTGATCGATCTCATCGGCCCACCGCCACCCGGCCACGACAATGCAGGAGCCGCCAAGCCGGTCGGCGATGAGCTCCAGCGGCGGGTAGGAGACGCGGCCTTTTTCTCCCGCGTCCATGTGCGCCCGGGCGATCATGCGCGACAGCCGCCGGTACCCCTCCGGCCCCGTCGCCAGCACAGGCAGGACACGATCGCCCAGGGTGAGCTCCGCGCCGAAAACGGTATCAATCCCCACCTCGGCGGCCGCCTCCGCGACCTTCACTGCGCCGTAGAAACCGTCCCTATCCAGCACGGCGAGCGCCGTCATGCCTAACTGGTGGGCACGCTGAACGAGTTCTTCCGGTTCGCTCGCCCCGTTGAGGAAGCTGTAGGAGGACACGGCGTGCAGCTCGGCGAAGGGCACGCTGCCCGCCGACGGTCGCGGCGCCGCCGCGGCGGGCGGCGGGACGTGCCCGACGGGCACGGGGGCAGGCCCGGGCCGGCTGGAGAGGATGCGCTCCAGCCGGGACCAGGTCATGACCTCCCCGCCGTTGAATCTCATGGGGCCACTCTACACAATATCGCCACTGTGTTCGAATCGGCGCAATGGCGCGGCCCGCAAGGAATAGACTAAGCGGTACACCGAGTGGTACGTTGGCACACGCCAACAACTTCTGACGACACAGACTGACAAAGGAGTACCCCTATGCGCTTCACCCGTGCTTTCGCCGCTGCGTCGGCGACACTGATCGCGGCTGCCGGCTTGACGGCCTGCTCCGACGAGCAGGAGCAGGCAGACCCCGCCAACAACGCTGACGGCGAGCCCGCCGTCGTCCGCATCGGCACCACCGACGCCGACCAGCAGGCGTGGTCCGTCTTCTCCGACCTCGCCGCAGAGGAGGGCATCGAGCTCGACATCGTCTCCTTCTCCGACTACAACCCGGTCAACGAGGCTCTCGCGCAGGGCGAGCTGGACGTGAACAAGTTCCAGCACATCAAGTACCTGTCCGAGTACAACGTCAGCTCCGGCAACGACCTGCGCATCGTCGGCTCCACCGAGATCGTGCCCCTCGCCCTGTTCTGGAAGGACCACGACACCCTCGACGGCATCGAGGGCGAAGAGGTGGCCATCCCGAACGACCCCTCCAACCAGGGCCGCGCGATCAACGTGCTCGCGCAGGCTGACCTGGTGACGCTGAAGGACGGCGTCCAGGACCCGCTGACCCCGACCCCCGCCGACATCGACGGCGAGAACTCCAAGGTCTCCGTCGTCCCGGTGGACGCCTCGCAGACGCCGTCCGCCTACAACGAGGGCCGCCCCGCCATCATCAACAACAGCTGGCTGGACCGCTCCGGCATCGACCCGCAGCTGGCCATCTTCCAGGACGACCCGAACTCCCCCGAGGCCGAGCCCTACATCAACGTCTTCGCCACCACTTCTGACCGCGTCGACGACGAGGTGCTCAACCGCCTCGCCGAGCTGTGGCACGACCCGAAGGTGACCGATGCTGTCGCCCAGGATTCGAAGGGCACCTCCGTCCCGGTCCAGCGCGACAAGGGCGAGCTCAACGACATCCTCGAGCGCCTGGAGAGCCAGCAGTAATTCCGACACCACCGCCGAGGACCCACACATGAGACTGACCCATTTCGCTGCCGCAGCAGCGGCCGCCCTCGCCGCGACGAGCCTCGTCGCCTGCTCGAACGAGTCCGGCGACGCGTCCGGCGATTCCGCCTCCGGTGACGGTGACGGTGACACCGTCACCGTGCGGATAGGCACAACCGACGCCGACCTCGAGGCGTGGTCCGCGTTTGAGAAGAAGGCCGAGGAATACGGCGTCGCGCTCGACATCGTCCGCTTCACGGAGTATCCGCCGGTCAACCCGGCTCTGGACGAAGACCAGATTGAGATATCGAAGTTCCAGACGATCAACTACCAGGCTCAGTACAACGCCTCCACGGGCAAGGATCTGCGCATCATCGGTTCCGGTGAGATCAACATCCTCGGCCTGTTCTGGAAGGACCACGACTCCCTCGACGGTATCGAGGGCGAAGAGGTTGCGATCCCGAACGACCCCTCGAACCAGGGCCGCGCGATCAACGTCTTGGTCCAGGCGGACCTTGTCACGCTCAAGCCTGGCGCGCCGACGCTGACGCCGACGCCGTCCGACATCGACGAGAACGCCTCGAAGGTCACCGTCGTCGCCGTCGACGCGTCCCAGACCCCGTCGGCGTACAACGAGGGTCGGCCGGCCATCATCAACAACAACTGGCTGGGCCGCTCCGGCATTGACCCTGCCTCTTCCGTCGCCGCGGACGACCCGAACTCCGAGCTCGCCGAGCCGTACATCAACGTGTTCACCGTCCGCGCCGAGGACATCGACAACGAGACCTACGCGACGCTTGTCGACGCCTGGCAGTCCGACGAGGTCACCGAGGCCCTGAACCGGGACTCGGGCGGCACCGCCGTTCAGGTCCAGCGCTCCAAGGAGGAACTCAACGAGATCCTCGACCGACTCGTGGAGGAGTACAGCTAACGTGTCCACAACCGGTACCCGGGTCGAGCTCCGGGATGTGTCCAAGGTGTTCACCTCCGGCGGCCGCGATGTCACCGCGGTCGACGGGGTCACCCTCACCGTCGAGCCCGGAGAGATCCTCGGCGTCATCGGCTATTCGGGCGCCGGCAAGTCGACGCTTGTGCGGCTCATCAACGGCCTCGACATGCCGACGGGTGGCGAACTCCTGCTCGACGGCACCGACGTCGTCGGCATGAGCGAGAAGAAGTTGCGCGCCATCCGCCGCAACGTCGGCATGATCTTCCAGCAGTTCAACCTGCTGCAATCGCGCACCGCGGCGGGTAACATCGCCTACCCGTTGGAGCTGGCGGGGATGAAGAAGGCGCAGCGCAAGGAGCGCGTGGCGGAGCTGCTCGACTTCGTCGGGCTCGCCGACCGCGGCAGCAACTACCCAGAGCAGCTCTCCGGCGGCCAGAAGCAGCGCGTGGGCATCGCCCGCGCCCTGGCCACCAACCCCTCGCTGTTGCTTGCCGACGAAGCCACCTCCGCCCTCGACCCGGAAACGACGCAGGAGGTCTTGGCCGTCCTGCGCCGCGCCAACGAGGAGCTGGGCATCACCATCATCGTGATCACCCACGAGATGGAGGTCATTCGCTCCATCGCCGACAAGGTCGCGGTGATGGAAAACGGCAAGGTGGTCGAGTACGGCTCCACCTACAAGGTGTTCTCGGACCCGCAGGCGGCGGTGACCCGCCGCTTCGTGGCCACCAGCTTGCGCGACACCCCCGACGAGGTCGAGGTCGCGGCGCTTCTCGACGCGCCGGGCCGCCTGTTCACCGTCAACCTCACGGAGGACTCCGGCTTCTTCGGCGCCGCGGCCCGCGCCCGCGAGAAGGGCGTGTCGGTGCAGCCTGTGCACGCGGGCATCACCACGCTGCAGCACCATTCCTTCGGCAAGATGACGGTGCGCCTCAACGGCAGCGACGAGGCCATCACCGAGTTCCTCACGACCCTCCAGAACACCACCGACATTGAGGAGATCACCCGATGAACCAGTTCGTCCTCGCGGCTGGCCCGGACTGGGACCGGCTCGGCCCCCTCTTCGTCGAGGCCATCGGCGACACCCTGGTGATGGTCAGCATCACCATGGTCGTCGGCGGCATTTTCGGCCTCATCCTCGGCCTGCTGCTGTACACCACGCGCCCGAGCGGGATTCTGAAGAACGCCCCGATCTACTGGATCATCAACATCCTGGTGAACTTCTTCCGCCCGATCCCGTTCATCATCATGATCGCGATGCTCTACCCCATCACCCTCAACGTCGTGGGGACGACCATCGGGCGCGAGGCCGCCACCTTCGTCATGTGCGTCGCCGCCACCTTCACCGTGGCCCGCATCGTCGAGCAGAACCTCGTGGCCATCGACCCCGGCGTCATCGAGGCGGCCCGCTCCATGGGCGCTGGCCCCTGGCACATCATCCGCACGGTGATCCTGCCCGAGGCTCTCGGCCCGCTGATCCTCGGCTACACCTTCATCTTCATCGCCGTGATCGACATGTCCGCGATGGCCGGCTACATCGGCGGCGGCGGCATCGGTGACTTCGCCATCGTCTACGGCTACCGCCAGTTCCAGCCCTCGGTGACCTTCGCCGCGGTGATCGTCATCGTGGTGATCGTGCAGCTGGCCCAGTTCCTGGGCAACTGGCTGTCGAAGAAGGTCATGCGCCGCTAGGCACATGGGCGCGCGTGGGCGGGGGATGGCTCCCCCGCCCTTTTTTTAGCTCTGCGTCAGCGTGACGTCCTGCGCCTGCCAGTACGACCCGTCCTTGGGGGCGTCGCCGCAGGACGAGATGATGCCCGAGACCGCGTGGCGGCGCAGCCTCACGGTGTACTTGGCGCCGGAGCCGGTGTCCGCCACCCCAACCGTGGCCTCGTTGTCGTCCGTGTCTTCTGAGGCGATGCGGAGCTGGCCGTACATGACCCGCTCCCCTGTGCCGGCGAGGTGGGAGGCCACCGCAATCTCCGCGGCCTGGCCGACTGGCGAATAGATTCCTCGCCCGCGGTTGCCGGGAACGAAGAACAGCCCGCGCATCGCCTCGGCGAGCATGGCGACGGTCGCCTCTAGGTTCATCCGCCCGAAACTGTAGCCCCACGGCATGAGCATGAGCGTGGCGGCGAAGCGGTGGCCCTTCATGTGCGAGGTCTCCCACACCACGTCGCGGCCCTCCTTGAAGGGGTAGCGCCGCTCAATCTCGTTGACCAGCGGGCGCCCCTTGATCGCGCAACACCGGTCGCGCTTGGCGTGGGTGCACACGAGCACGAGCGGGGCCAGGCGCGCCATCGCGTCGTTGCGCCCCGGCCCGGACAGGTCGAGGTCGAGGATCGCCTCGGGGCCGTCGACATGCTTGACCTCCGTGAGCCCGATGTCGCTGAACACGATGTAGAGGTGGTGATCTTTGATCTGCCGCCCCTCCCGCGTGGGGTGGCGGATGAGCTGCAGCGACGCGCCCCATGTGGCCATGTGGTCCTTCAGCTTGGCGGTGAGCTCGGGGCCGAAGGTGTCGCCGTCGAGGATGTCGTGGCTCCAGCTACCCGGCCACTCGAACAGGACGTAGACCACTCCCTTTTTGGCGGTCCCGGGCAGCGGTTCGACCTCGTTGTCGGAGCAAAGCATTTCCACCGTGTCGCTCATACCCCCCACTTTAATAACTTTAGGCAACCCTAACCGCGAAATGGCCCCGCGCCGGTGAAACAAAGCAACAATATCGTCTCTTTTCGGCAGAGCATTTCACTTACTTCCTGAATGTCACTAGCATAATGCGCATGAATTTTAAGGTAGGTGTGGTGGCCGCCGTGGCCGCAGCCGCAGCGTCCCTCGCGGGCTGCGCGGCTCCGGGCCCCGGCGACCCCGGTTCAGAAGAACGCGTCGCCTCCCTGCCTACCTCGACCCCCTCCGCCACCGCCACGGAGCTTGCCCCGCTGGGCACGCCGGACGCTGCCCCGAAGACGATGCGCCCCGTGGAGCCCACCGAGCTCGCGGTCACCGGCGTGCGCGTGGGCAGTCACAAGGCCTTCGACCGCGTGGTCGTCGACCTGGCGGGCACAGGCACCCCGGGCTGGTACGTCGACTACGTGCCCTCCCCCATGGAAGAAGCAACGGGCCGGCCGCTCAACGTGGTCGGCTCCGCCTTCCTCAACATCTACATCGACGGCACGATCTACCCCTTCGAGCTGGGCCTGGGGCCCGTCCCCGTCGACACCTCGGGCGGCTCGACCAACATCGTCGACGTGCTCAACGTGGGCACCTCCGAGGGCCGCAGCCAAGTCGTCGTCGGCCTGCGCTCGGAAAAGCCCTTCTCGGTACAGGTGTTGGACAACCCCACGCGTCTCGTCGTCGACATCCTCAAGTCCTAGCTGCGCGGGCTCGACGGCCGGTGGGCGCTCACTAGCCGTAGACGGCCTCGACGCGCCACCTCCCCCTCGTCCACACCAGCAGCCAGGCCTGCGGGGTATCGCTTCCTTCTCGCGTGCCGACGACCTGCAGCCGCGCCACCTTATGCGGGCGCGCACCCCACCAGCCCTCGTCCACCGGCCACGGGCCCGCCCACCCCGTCACGAGGTAGCGCTCCTGCCCCCACGCCATCGCGTAGGGCGCGGCGGTGAGCAGGGCTTCCGCTGTGACACCGATGCGCTGCGCTGAGGCGTCGATAAGCGTGACTGCGGACGCTGGGTGCTCGATCCCCCCGCCGAGCCGGGCGGGCAACGGCGGCGGGATCGCCCCCGGCCACGCGTGCCGCTGCGCCTCCGGGGGCTGCTCGCCGAAAGGGACGAGGGCGACCCGTTCGGCGACCCCGCGCCCACCGACGGGGATGGGCTGAACGACGGCGTCGATGCCCAGCTGCGATTGCACCCGCTCGACCACGCGCCGCGCCGTGTCCGTGCCCGCGGCCTCGCCCCACAGCTGCGCGACCTCCTCCGGCTGCGCCAGCTCGAGCGGTTCAAGGATGAGGGAGGTGATCGCGCCCGCCCCACCGCTGGTGAGCCACCCGTCGAGCTGCCAGCGCACGCGGTCGGCCGTAGCGGACTCGCTGAGCGCCTCGCGGGTGCGCCACACGCGCTCGACGCGCTGCCCCGTCTCCAGCTCGGCCACCACTTTGAGGCGCAGACAGTTACAGCCGGCAGCCTTCAGCCGTTCGTGCAGCCCGGCCGCGAGCGCGCGTGCGGCGAAGGCCGCGGCGTCGACGCGGTCGATCGGCTCGTCCGGAGTGACCGCGACGGCCAGATCCGCCACCGGCAGCTCCGGGGCGACGCGGCGGTCCGGGGCCGCACGGGCGATGCGGTGCAGGTGCATACCCGCGGCGCCGAAACGCGTGGTCATCGCTGTCGCGGGCACCGCCGCGAGGTCGCCGAGGGTGGCAATGCCCAACTGCCCCAGCTCCGTCACCGTCTGCGCGTCAGCGCCCAGCGCCACCTCCGCCAGCAACACGCGCAGCGGCAGGCCCGCCAAGAAGCGGGCGGAGCCGCCAGGCTTCACGACGGCCGACGCCCGCGCCGCAATAACCGCCGTCGCGATCTCGTCGGCAACACCTGCGAAGGCGTCGATGCCGCGGCGCGAGGCGGCGTCGAGAAGCATCTCCGTCGCCACATCCTCACCCCCGTGGAAACGCCCCGCGGCGGCGGCGTCGACCACCACGAGACCGGGCCGCAGCACCTCGACGGACGAGGCGACCTCATCGAAGCTCGCCGCTAAGGCGGCGAACGTGCGCCCGTCGCGGTCCGGGTTGTCCTCCACAACGCTCACAGCGGGCACGAGCGCCTGAGCGTGGCGCAACTTCATCCCCCGCCGCACCCCCGCCTCGCGCGCCGCGGCGGAACACGCCTTGACGCGGTGCTGGGCCACCACCGCGACCGGCTCGGCGAGCTCGTCCTCCGCCTCGAGCCGCGCCGCCTGCACCGGCCAGTCCGGAAACCACACGGCGGCGACGCGCACGCTACTTCATCACCTTCAACGCCGGGCGCTCCTGCGGGCCCGGCCCCAGCGTGATCACGCCAGACGCCGGACGAGCGCCCTTGGCCTGCACCCGCACCCGGATATCCAGGCCCGTGATCCGCCCGCTGCCTCGCCCCACCCCATGGATGGCCACGACCTCGCCCGCCACCTCCAGCGCCGGCGAGGGGACGCGCGTGCCCACCGCCACCAACGCCGCGCGGCCCTGACGCAGCCGGGCCAGCAGCGGACGCGCCCGCACCGGGGACAGCTCGAGGCGCTGCGGGGTGTGCAGAACCACGAGGTCAAGCCCCTCCGCCAGCACACCGGCCACCCCCAGCGGATCAATGCCCGGCTCGGGCACCGCCACGACGCGCCCCGCGTCCTCCGCCGGCACCCCGGCATAGGAGAGCTCCGGCCACCCCACCACACCGCAAAACCCCCCTTTCGCCGCGACCTGCGCAATGAGCTCCACGACAAGAGCGGGCGTGTCACTGACGTGGCTCACCGCCCGGCGCGGCAGGCCGCCACCGGGGAACAGCATTCGAAGACTCTCTCCAACAGGGAGGGTCAGCGTCGACTCCACGGACGAGCGTTCCTGCTCTACACCGAGCGCCTCCATACGCGAGCGCAGCTCAGCAATCTGCTCAGCCCTACTCGTCTGAGCAGCTGCTTTACCCGCCGCCGCCATTCGAATACGTGTTCCGCTCACGGGATTCAGTATGCACTCCCACGCCACCACGAGCAACAGCCAAGATAGAACATGTTTTCTATGCAGGTTGAGGTGCCGAGGGTATGTTTTTCGCCTGCCCGACGGGTGGCACCACTTGCGGGAGGCGTCAGTTGGGCTCTGCTCGACCTCAACGGAAACCCCGGGTCGCGCTGGGGTGGAACACGCTGAGGTCGACCACGGTCGACCTCAACGAAAACCCGCGCGCGAAACCCCAGGTCGCGCTGGGATGAAAAACGCTGAGGTCGACCACGGTCGACCTCAACGAAAACCCGGGCACAAAACCCCAGGTCGCGCTGAGCCGAAAAACGCTGAGGTCGACCACGGTCGACCTCAACAAAAACCCGGGCACAAAACCCTAGGTCGCACTGAGCCGAAAAACGCTGAGGTCGACCACGGTCGACCTCAACAAAAACCCGGGTATAAAACCCCAGGCCGCGCAACCCCCAACACGCTGAGGTCGACCACGGTCGACCTCAACAAAAACCCGGGCACAAAACCCCAGGTCGCACTCAGCCGAAAACGCTGACGTCGACCACGGTCGACCTCAACAAAAACCCGGGCACAAAACCCCAGGTCGCCCTAAGCCGAAAAACGCTGACGTCGACCACGGTCGACCTCAACAAAAACCCGGGTATAAAACCCCAGGTCGCGCAACCCCCAAAACGCTGACGTCGACCACGGTCGACCTCAACAAAAACCCGCGCGCAATGAACTAGCCCCCGAAAGTTGGACTGGTTTAATTCGGTCAAGTCCACGGTGGTGGTGTATCTGCCTTCCGATATGAACAAGCAGGATGACGGTGTCAGGGGCCGTCACGAGCTCGGTGCTGGCGTGGGCTCATGCAACCTCCTGAGTGGATTCGCCGGCATCAATGACGGTGGCTGTCATCATCGTCTTGGTCTGTTCCAGGCTGGTTAGCGACATGTAGCGTTTCTGCTGGATCCAATCATCGTGTTGCTCGGCGAGTACCGCCCCGACCAGACGCACGACGGCGTCGCGGTTGGGGAAGATCCCCACGACGTCGGTGCGACGTCTGATCTCCCGGTTGAGCCTTTCAGTGGGGTTGTTTGACCACACCTTCGTCCACACCGCTTTCGGCGCGTTCGTAAACGCCAGCAGGTCGTCCAAGGATTCCTCCAGGTAATCCGCCACATGGGGGAACTTCTGCTGGCAAAACTCAATGACGTCTCGGGCCTGGTCCCACACGGCCTGGGCGTCGGGTTGTTGGAAGATCGTGTGAAACATCGCCGACAATGTCGGCCACTGGGTTTTCGGCACCATCGATGACAGATTCTTCGCGAAATGGGTGCGGCACCGCTGCCAGGATGCGTTGGGTAGGCAGTCACCCACAGCGGCTTGGATGCCTAGGTGGGCGTCGCTGGTGACCAGGTACACCTGATCCAGGCCCCGGGCTTTCAGGTCGCGGAAGAACCCGGTCCACGACGCGGCCGATTCGGCGGTGGCGACCTGCATACCAAGCAACTCCCGGTACCCGTCGGCGTTAACCCCGGTGGCCAGCAGCACGCTGGTTTTGACGACGCGCCCGCCTTCACGCACCTTCATCGTCAGCGCGTCGCAGGAAACATAGAGGTAGGGGCCGGTGTCCAACGGGCGGGTGCGGAAGTCTTCGACCATCACGTCGAGTTCTTTGGCCATGGTAGACACCTGTGACTTCGACAGGTTGGTGATCCCGAGGGTGGCGACAAGGTCGTTCATGCGGCGGGTGGAGACCCCCTTGAGGTAGCAGGTGGCTACGACGGTGGCCAGGGCGCGTTCTGCTCGTGAGCGGCGCTCCAACAACCAGTCGGGGAAGAATGATCCGTGGCGAAGTTTCGGGATTCTCACGTCGATGGTGCCCACGCGTGTGTCCAGGTCGCGGTGGCGGTAGCCGTTTCGGTGGTTGGTGCGGGTGTCGCTGACTGTGGCGTAGTCGGCCCCGCAGATGCTGTCTGCTTGGGTGGAGAGGATCTGGTTGATGAAGTCCTGCAGCATCTGACGCATCAGATCCGGGGATGCTTGGGCGAGCAGCTCATCAAGGTAGGCGGTCGGGTCGATATGATTGGGTCCAGCGGTCATCGCGTTGGTTCCTTTCGAGGAGATGTTGGAATTGATTCGAAAGGTACTGCGGTGGCCGCCTCACACGTTCATGAGGTCCCTCACCGACAGTCACAGGTACACCACGCTAGCGGACGCAACCGTTTAATTCTAGGTGGTTAGGGTTTCCAGGGTCTGATTCCGGTATTGCATCGGGGTCAGGCCCTTGAGTCGTTGTTGGAGTCGTTGCGTGTTGTACCACTGGATGTACTCGTCGACCGCGGCGATGAATTGCTCAATGGTGTCGAAGACTTCTCCGTGGAACATTTCGGTTTTCAGGTGGCCGAAGAAGTTCTCCATGACCGCGTTGTCGTAGCAATTGCCTTTGCGTGACATTGACTGGACTCCATGGTGCTGGCTAATCAGGGTGCGCCAGGATGAGTGCTGGTACTGGAATCCTTGATCGGTGTGGATCATCCAGCCCGGCTCTGGAGCACACGCTTCGATCGCCTGCGCCAACGAGGCCGAGGTCAACGCTGTAGTCGGCGATGTGGCCACTGTGTGGGCGACGATTGCGCGGTCGAACAGGTCCATCACCGGTGAGAGATACACCTTGCGGCCGGCGACCTTGAACTCGGTGACGTCGCTGACGAAAACAGAGTTGGGCTTATCCGGGGTGAAGTTGCGCTCGAGTGTGTTCTCGGCGATGTGACTGGTTGTGCCTGCGTAGGAGACGTAGGGCCTGCGCAGGCGGATCTTGGCCTTCAAGCCCATCTCACGCATGAGCTTTAAGACAAGTTTGTGGTTAACTATCCAGCCCTGGTTACGAAGGTCGAGCAGTACCCGCCGGTAGCCGTAGCGGTGTTTGTTGCGCTCGAAACTGTCCCGGATCGCCTGTTTGAGCTCGGCATGTTTATCCGGTGCGGTGAGTCGTTTCTGGTGGTAGAAGAAAGTCGAGCGTGCCATGCCGGCCGCATCCAGGAGGTACTCCAAGCGGTGGTGTGACTTGAGGATGACGATCGCCTGGGCTTTTAGGCGTGTCCCTGGTTCCTCAAGTCCCGCAATTTTTTTAAGTAGGCGATTTCCGCTTCCAGCCGTTCAACCTGGCAGCGAAGCTTTTCTTCCTCAGAAAGCACCTTCGGTTTGCCTGAACCTTTCGGCCTGCCCTTCGGCTTCGGGCGCAGAGCCTCGTCGCCGCCTTTGCGCCACTTAATCACCCAGTCCTTGACGAGTTGATCGGATGAAAGATTGAACTCTCGGGCAAGATCCATCTTCGACTCACCGGCCAGATGACGTTCCACAACCTCCTTCTTCGTCTCGAAGGAGTAGCGCTGCTTGTTCGGTTTCTCCACGAGACATAGCCTGCCACGCAGTTGGAAACGGCGATAGAGGCAGCGCGCTGCATCCCTCGAGACACCGACAACACGAGAAGCGGCGTGGGAACCCATTCCCTGCTCAAAAAGGTCGACTAACTGCTCACGCTGAACTTCACTCAGCGAACTACGTGCTCTCAAAGAACATGCTCCCCACTAGTTGTTAGCAACTGATTTCTCAGTCCAACTAATGGGGAGCAGTTCACAAAAAGCGCACACGCCGCGGCCGCCCGGCGGCGGACACCTAGTCCAGGTCGCGGTCCACGGCCCAGCGCGCGAGCTGGTGGCGGTTGGAGGTCTGCGTCTTGCGCAGGATGTTCGAGGCGTGCGTCTCGACGGTTTTGACCGAAATGAACAGCTGTTTGCCGATCTCCTTGTAGGTGTAGCCGCGGGCGAGCAGGCGCAGCACCTCCACCTCCCGGCGCGTCAGGGCGTCGACGGCGGGGTCGTCGATCTTCACGGGCTCGCCTTCCGGGTCGTCGACGACCCCAGGGCCGGCGTCAGAACCGGAGACGAAGGCGTCGAGGACAAAGCCGGCCAGGCGGGCGGAGAAGTAGGCATCGCCGCCGTGGACCCGGGCGATGGCCTCGGCGAGTTCTGCGCCACCGATATTTTTGGTCACGTAGCCGCGGGCCCCGGCGCGGATGAGGGCGATGACGTCCTCGGCCGCGTCGGAGACAGACAGGGCGAGGTAGCGGGGCCCGGGCGCGGCGCCGCGGAGGACGGCGAGGCCCCCACCGTCGGGCATGTGGACGTCGAGAAGCACGACGTCGGGGCTCGTCTCGTTGATGCCGGCGATGGCCTCGGGCACGGTGCCCGCCTCGCCGACGATGTCCATCGTGTCGGCGAGCTCGGCGCGCACGCCGGCGCGGAAAACGGAGTGGTCATCGACGAGAAATACGCGCAGCATGCCCCTCAGATTAGCCCGTCTAGCGGAAGCGCTTGGGCACGTCCGGCTGGCCGAGGCCGAGCATGAGACGGTTGGCCCAGTTGAAGAACGAGGCGGAGTTGATGACGTCGACGATGCTGACCTCGTCGAGCCCCTGCGCGCGCAGCTGCTCCACGTGGCGGGGGGCGAAGCCCACCGGCGTCGTCGTGAGCGCCAGGGCGGCCTCCCGGATGGCGTCCCACAGGGGCGAGCCGAGGTCGGCGCCCACGCCCTCCTGCAGGAGCCTGTCGATCGCCTCGGCGTCGCCGCCTTCCTCCTTCGCACGGGCCTGGTGCACCGACGCGCAGTACTCGCAGCCGTTCAACCGCGACACGACGGTGGCGGCCAGCTCGCGCTCGGCGCGCCCCAGCCCGCCGTCCGTGTTGTAGAAGATGTCCAGGTCCGTCAGCGTGCGCGCCTTCAGCGCCTCCGGGTCGCGGGCGAGGAGCCGGAAGTACTCGGAGCCGATGCGCTCCGGCTTGATCAGGGCGTCGAGGTGGCGCTGGGTGAACTCCTCCTTCGGCAGGTCCGCCAGCCAGGGCTTCCACCCCAGCGAATGCGCGACGAAGCCCTCCGGCGCGACGACGTCGGGGCGCAGCGTGCGCGGCCCGGGCTCCCAGCCCGGCGTGCCGACGCCGTCCGCGCGCTCCGCCTCGCCCGCAGGCGCCGGGCGGCCGGCGAGCACGGCCATGCCGTGGACGACGCGCAGCTGGAAGGCCAGGAACGCGATGAGCTGGGCGAGAGAGACGATCGCGTCGTCGCTCCAGCCCGCCTCCTGCAGGTGGCCAATCGCCGCCGGCGAGGCGTCCTTCGGGTGGAAGGTGAACAGGTGCGCGACGTCGAAGGCCGCCGCGAGGGGCCCGCTGAGCCCAGACTCAGGCCCGAAGGTGACAAAGCCCCCGCCCGAGTACGGCCCCGTGGACACCCCGCGCGCGATCGCCGTATCGACGCCCCGAGCAAGCGCCTCGCCCTCCGGGCCGTCCTCGACCTCCTCCACGAGGAGCTCGCGGTAGAAGTCCCGCGCGGTGGCGTTGCCGGTGACGCCGGCGACGAAGGTGGCCACGGCGTAGCGCCACGCCTGCGACAAGCCCCCGGGCTCGTCCGGTTCGAGCAGGGCGCGGAAGCTGGCCTCCGCGTTGTCTCTGGCGTCCGGGCGCTTGCCGCGCACGGCGGCGACGTCGGCGGGCGCGCCGGACAGAAGGTCGATGACGTTGGGGTTAGACTCAGACAAAGAACTCTCCTAACTCGCGGGCGCGGAAGACTGCGCCCGGGATGGCGTCGATAAGCGTGCGAGTGAGCTGCGCCTGGGGGTGGGCGAAGACCTCGTCGGTACGCCCCGTTTCTACCTGGGTTCCGGCGCTGAAGACGCTGACGGTGTCCGAGACCTGCCGCACAACGGCGAGGTCGTGGGAGATGAAGATGAACGTCAGGCCGAGCTCGCTCTGCAGGGTGTCCAGAAGGCGCAGGATCTGGGCCTGCACGGTGACGTCGAGGGCCGAGACCGCCTCGTCGAGCACGACGAGCTCCGGCTCGACGACGAGCGCCCGGGCAATGGCGACGCGCTGGCGCTGCCCGCCGGACAGCTCCGCGGGACGCCGCTGCGCCTGCTCCGGGCTCAGCGCCACGCGCTCCAGGAACTCGCGGGCCTTCGCGCGGGCCGCGCGTGTGTCCAACCCGTCGAAGTTGCGCAGCGGCTCGGCGACGATGTCCTCAACCGACATGCGCGGGTCCAGGGAGGAGAAAGGGTTTTGGTGGACCATTTGGATTTGCTTGCGCAGCGCCCGGCGCCCCGCCTCCGAGACCGCGGTGACGTCCTCGCCGCCGAAGCGGATCGCACCCGCTGTGGGGGCGCGAAACAGCGAGACCGCGCGGCCGGTGGTGGTCTTGCCCGAGCCGGACTCCCCCACGAGCGCGTGGGTGGAGCCCCGGGCCACGTCGAAGCTCACTCCGTCGACGGCGGTGAAGTCCCCGAAGCGCACCGTCAGGTCGCGGACCTCGAGGAGGGTCTCGCCCGTGGGGGCGGGGCGCCGGTAGGCGTTGGCGGAGGCGAGGGAGGGCGCGTCCGCGAGCAGGCGGCGCGAGTAGTCCTGCTGCGGGTTCGCGAGCACCACATCCGTCGGCCCCGCCTCGACGACGCGGCCGCGCTCCATGACAACGATGTCGTCGGCGCGGTCGCCCGCCACCGCGAGGTCGTGCGTGATCAGCAGGATCCCCAGCCCGAGGTCCTCGCGCATCCGGTCGATGAGGTCGAGGATGGTTTTTTGCACCGTCACGTCCAGCGCGGACGTCGGCTCGTCGGCGATAAGCACCTCGGGCTCAAGGGCGACGGCCGCGGCGATGAGCACGCGCTGCTTCATGCCGCCCGACAGCTCGTGCGGGTATTGGCCGTGGCGTCGCTGCGGGTCGTCGATGCCCACCTGCTCGAGCAGCTCCACCGCGCGCTGACGGCGCTGCGCCGCGTCCCCCACGCCGTGGATGGCCAGGCCCTCCTCGATCGACGCGCCGACCGTCTTCAGGGGGTTGAGCGAGTTGTTCGGGTCCTGCGGCACCAGCCCGATACGCCGGCCACGCAGGGCGCGCCACTGCGCGTCGGAGCTGCCCAGCACCTCCGCGCCGTCGAACACGACCGAGCCTGAGGCGACCGTCGCGGACGGGCTGAGCAAGCCTATCGACGCCAGAGCCGACGTCGTCTTCCCCGACCCCGACTCGCCAACAAGGGCCGTCATTGTCCCCGGGCGCACCGTAAAGCTGACGCCGTCGACGGCGCGCACCTCGCCGTAGTCCACGCTCAGGCCCTCTACCACGAGCGAGGGCCCGCTCTTGTGCTGCTTCGTCGCCATTTACTTCTCCTCCCCACCGATGTTGCGCGACAGGCGGTTCGCCGACATAACGGTGGCCACGATGGCCAGGGCGGGCAGCGTGATGGTCCACCACGCGAACGCCATGAAGTCGCGCCCCTCCGCGATGATCAGGCCCCACTCCGGCACCGGCGGCGGCGCGCCGTAGCCCAAGAAGCCCAGGATGGACAGCTGCAGCACGGCGGTGCCGAACTGCAGGGCGGCGAGCGCGACGACCGGGGTGAGCGAGTTCGGCAGCACGTGGCGCCACAACACCTGCATGCGCGTCGCCCCCGAGCCGTAGGCGGCCTCGACGTAGTCGGCCTGGGCCACCGTCATCACGTTCGCGCGCGCGAGGCGGGCGAACGTGCCGATGGTGGTCACGCCCACGGCGAACGCCGCCTGCAAGGAGCCGAAGCCCAGCACGATGATGAGGGAGAGCGACAGGAGGATGCCCGGGATGGCAAGGAAGACGTCGACAAGCCGCATGATCACGGTGTCCACCCAGCCGCGCAGCGCCCCGGCGACTAGGCCGAGCGCCGTGCCCACGACGAGGCCGACCGCGACGGCGAGCAGCGCGCCGAACAGCGACTGGCGGGCGCCGTAGACCACGCGGGAGTACACGTCGCGGCCGACGGAGTCGGTGCCGAACCAGTGCTCGCCGCTCGGCGGCTGAAGCGCCTCCTCGACTCCCGTATACGGGTCCCACGTGGCAAAGACGCCGGGCACGAGCGCCCAGAGGAAGGCGACGGCAAGGATGACGATGGCCACGATCGAGCCCGGCGCGGTCCACCGCTGCGCCGCGGCGCGGCGACGCCGCCGGGTGCGGGCCCTCACGCCGGTAGTAGGAGGGGTGAGTGCCTGGCTCATGCGCTCGTCCTTTCTTCCCTGGCGGTCGCGTGTGGGCGACCCCGCTGCTCGCCCGCGTCGCGGAGGCGCACGTCGAGCACGGGGTAGAGCATGTCGACGATGAAGTTGATGAGCACGTAGGCCACCGCCGCCACGAGGACCACGCCGAGCAGCACCGGGGTGTCCCTGTTCGACACGGCGGTGACCACGAGCGAGCCCAGCCCGGTGCGCCCGTAGACCGTCTCCGTGACCACGGCGCCGCTGATGAGCTCGCCGAAAAGCAAGCCCGTCATGGTCAGCGCGGGCAGGGCGGCGTTGCGCAGCACGTTGCCCCAGAAGATGCGCGACTCCCCCGCCCCGCGGGCGCGCAGCACCTGCACGAAGGGCTGCGCCTTGACCTCGTCGATGGAGCGGATGAGCACCTGAATCAACGGCGCGGCCATGGGCACCACGAGCGTGAGCGTCGGCAGGATGAGCCCCTCGACGGGGCCCGGGTCGATGACGTCGACCCAACCGAGGCGGAAGGAGAAGAACTGCAGAAGCAGGATCGCCACCCAAAAGCCCGGAAGCGAGACCAGGAAGGAAGGCAACGCGCGGAAGAAGGAGCCGATCACGCCCATCCGCGGCAGCGTGGCCACGTACGCGATGAGCAGCGCGAGAAGCGCGGCCAGCGCGATCGCCGCGCCGGCGAGGGCGAGCGTGGCCGGCAGCGCGTCCGCGATGAGAGCTCCCACGGGCGTGCCGGTGCGCACCGAGTAGCCCAGGTTGCCGGTGAGGAAGCCACCGAGGGCGGTGACGTACTGCACGATGACGGGTTGGTCGGCGCCAAGCTCGCGGCGGATCTCCTCGATCTCCGCCTGGGACAGCCCCAGCGCGGGGTCCGCGTAGCGGGCCATCACGCCGTCGGAGGGCAGCGCCGACAGCAGGAAAAACGCCACCGTGTAGGCGATGAGCAGGACGATGAGCCCCTGCCCCAGGCGGCGCAGCGCGTAGCGGATCATTGTGCGCTCCCTTCTGCGTGCGTGTTCCCCGTGCCGGAGCGCTCGGAGTGGTCCACGTACACCTCGTAGAACGACGGGCGGGCCACGGCCTCGACGTCGAAGCCCTTGAGCCGGGGCGACAGGGCGTAGACCTGCGGCTCCTCGAACAGCGGCAGGGCGTACGCCTGCTCCGTGACGTAGTCCTGCACGCGGCCGACCACCTCTGCGCGGTCTGCCTCGTCCGGCAGCGAGACTGTCATCTGCAGCAGGTCCTCGAGGTGCTGGTCGGCAACGGCAGCGCCGTCCTCGTCGCCCGCGGCGCCCTCCTCGTCGAAGGGGCGGTTGACAAAGACGTCGCGGGCCGTGACCGAGTACAGGGACTCGATGGCGCCGTAGTCCGCCCGGCCCACCATGGAGTGGTAGATCTGAATCTTCTCGGGGTCCTTGGCGTCGGCGTTCTGGCTGGCGTTGTCGCCAGAGTTGATGCTCAGCTCGATGCCGATGTCGCGCAGCTGCTCCTGGATCATCGTCTGCACCTCGCGCGAGCGCGGCTGCGGGCCGGCGACGTTGACGCGCAGGGCGAGCCGCTCCCCGTCTTTGGCCAGGATGCCGTCCGGGCCGGGCTCCCACCCTGCCTCGGCGAGCAGGCGCCGCGCCTTGTCCGGGTCGAAGGCGTAGGCCTGCGGGTCCTGGGTCCGATGGCCCAGCCCGTTCTCGGCGACCGGCGCGCTGGCCAGCGGGTAGGAGGGCGAAAACAGCACGCGCAGGATTTCCTCGCGGTCGATGCCGTGGAAGATCGCGCGGCGCACCCGGATGTCGCGCAGCAGCGGGTGGTCGAAGCGCAGCGCCAGCTGGTTGTTCATGGAGTTGGTCCCGCGCGACTCGACGGTCACGCCGGCGTCCTCCAGGTAGCTTTCCGCCGGGGCGGTGATGCTGCGGGCGATGTCGGCCTGCCCCGAGAGCACGGCGCCGGTGCGCATGGATTCCTCGGGGGCGTGGACGTAGCGCACGCCGCCGATACGGGCCGGGCCCTGGTGCTCGCGCACCGGAGGGGCCCAGTCGTAGTCCTCGCGGGTCACGAGCGTGAGCTCGGTGTTGATCTCCTCGTCGGCGATGACGAAGGGCCCGGAGCCGATGACGTTGACGGCGTTTCCCGGGCCGAATTCTTCGTTGGTGAAGGCCAGTGTGGCGTCGGCAAGCAAGCCCGCGTTGTAGACGGAGACCGCCTGGGGAAAGCCCGGGGCCGGCTCGGTGAAGTGGAAGCGCACCGTGTCCTCGTCGAGGACCTCGCCGCGGTCGTAGCCGCTGATCTGCTCGGACGCGCTGAGCACGCGGGAGGCGTCGCCGCGGCCGAAAAGGTCGATGTTGTCCACGATGTTCTGCGCCGTCATCGGCGTGCCGTCCGAGTAGGTCACGTCGGTGCGGATGGTGAAGGTGAACTCGGTGGCGTCCTCGTTGACCTCGGGCAGCTCGGTGGCGATCCACGGGTGTAGCTCGAGCGTCACGGGGTCCTGGTAGAGCAGCCGGTCCGTGATCTGGTTGACCACGCCGCCGTTGGGGTAGAAGCCGGCCGAGGGCGGGTACAGGGAGGTGAACCAGTTGGGCTCGAGGTAGGTGATCATCTCCCCGCCCTCCGGCTGCGCGACGGTGTCCGGGGGCTTGACAGAACCCGCCGGGGCGCCGCAGCCCGCTACGAGGGCCCCCGCGGCCAGGATGGCCCCGGCCGCCGTTGTCCTCGCCTTCGCTGTGCCCACCTTCACTCCACGCATTCCTTTCTGGCTCTCGCCCGTCACGCGCTGGCGCCGTTAAAACACGGAGGCTACCATACATAGACGAACCTGTTTCTTTCAAACAGACCGATTGGTCTATAACGGGCCGGGGTACGGTAGAAGGCATGCACGCTGAGACCGCCGACACCGCTGTGTCCTCTGAGATGTCCGTCGCGCTCGTGGGCATGGGCCCGCGCGGCATCTCCACCATCGAGCGCATCGCTGCCTACCTCGCGGCCTCGACCGCTCCCCCGCCCCGTCTCGCGCTGCACCTCATCGACGACTCCGACATCGGCGCAGGCCGCGTCTGGCGCACGGACCAGACGCTCACGCTGTGCATGAACACCCTCGCCGGGGCGGTCACCCTGTTCACAGAGCCCGGCGCCACCATCGGCGCGCCCGCGCTCGAGGGCCCCACCATGTACGAGTGGATCCAGCTCCAGCGCGGCGAGCGCGAGCAGGTCTCCGCGCCCGCGCGCTTGCTTTACGACGCCCACCCGGCCGCCCCGGAGCACCTCAGCCGCTACTCCGCCGAAATCGCCGCCACCCGCCCCGAGTCCAACCCCTCGCGCGCCCTCTACGGCGAGTACCTGCACTGGGTCTTCGGCGTCGCCCTCGCGCAGCTTCCCGAGACCGTCTCCGTGCACACCCACAACGCCCGCGCGCTGGCGATCTCCGAGCGCGACGGCCGCGACGCCATCGAGCTCAGCGACGGCACCACCGTCCTCGCCGACGCCACCGCGCTGTCCACCGGCTGGGTACTGCCGCGCGTCACCCCCGAGCCCGGCGGCGGCACGTGGGTGCGCCCCGGCAACCCCGTCGAGCAAGACGTCGCCGCCCTGCCCGCCGGCGAGGACGTCCTGGTGCGTGGCCTGGGTATGGGCTTTTTCGACCTCATGGCGCTGGCGACCATCAACCGCGGCGGGCGCTTCGTCGAGGACCACTCCGCCCGCGCGGGGCTGCGCTACGAGCCCTCCGGGCGCGAGCCGCGCCTCGTGGTGGCCTCGGGCCGCGGCTACCCCTACCTGCCCAAATCCGAGTACCACTCGCTGCCGCCGCAGGCGCGCCTGCGCCGCCTGCGCGCCGCCTTAGAGTCCGCGTCGGCCCAGGCCGCGCCCGTGAGCTTTGGCACGCAGATCTGGCCGGCGCTCGTGCGCGACGCCTACGCCCTCTACTACGAGGAGCTCGACCGCGTGCGCCCCGCCGCTCTTGAGGCGCCCGTCGAGGAGATCCTGCGCCTCATCGACGCCGCCGACCTCGAGGCCAGCGCCTCCCCCACCGACATCGAGGCGGTGCCCGCCGCGCTCAACGCGGAACTCGACGGGCTCAGCCGCGAGCCCTTCGACATGCTCGAGTGGATCGCCCCGCTTCGCGGCGCCTCCACGCTCGACCGCGCAGCGCTCACGAGCCGCGTCGCCGGGCGCCTCGAGCGCGACATCGCCGAGGCCGTCGCCGCGTGGGACTCGCCGCTCAAGGCCGCGCTCTGGGAGATCTCCTCCGCCCGCCGCCCCACGCAGCTGGCCATGGACAACGGCCGCGTCGCGGAGGCCGACCGTCTGACCTCCCTGCGCTCCTTCCTCGCGTTCGGCCAGATGGTCGGCTCCGGCCCGCCCTTGTTCCGCACCCGCGAGCTGCTCGCCCTCGTCGACGCCGGCCTGGTCACCTTCCTCGGCGACCGCCCCACGCTCACCGCCGCCGGCGGCAACTTCACCCTCACCAGCTCGGGCCGCAGCGTCACCGCTCACACGCTTGCCGACGCCTTCCTCCCCGGCCCCGACATCCGCCACGCCGCCGACCCCCTGACGCGCTCGCTCCTCGACGCCGACCGCGTGCGCCCCTTCACGCCCCACGACATCGCCTCCCCCGCCCCGGAGACCGACGCCGTCACCCGGCGCACCGTCCACCCCGACGGCAGCCTCGACCCACGCCTGCACATCGCCGGCATCCCCACCGGGGGCCAATGGGCCGACACGACCATCTCCCCACTCCCCGGCACCGACGCCCCCTTCCTGCAGGAAACCGACAAGGTCGCCGCCTCGCTGCTGGGCGCGGCGGGCGTCATAGTGCGAGGCTAAGCACCACCTCGGTGCCCTCCCCCGGCTCCGAGTGCACGGTCGCCGTCCCTCCCGCGCGCTCCATCCGCGCGACGATGGAGTCGCGCACCCCGTGGCGGTCCGCCGCCACCGCCGCCGGGTCGAAACCGGCGCCGCGGTCGCGCACGTACACCGCCAGCTCGCCGCCCAGGTTCTCGGCGTAGACGTCGACGCGGTCGACCCCGGCGTGCTTCGCCGCGTTCACCATCGCCTCCCGGGCGGCGAGCACCACCGGCTCCGTCGCCCCGGTAAACGCAGCGTCGTCGCCGACGGTGACGGGGCGGATCGTCACCGCGTGCAGGTCTTCGACCTCCCCGGCCGCCTTGGCGAGGGCGCCGAACAACGTAAGGTCCTCCGTGCGTGCGCCGGGGGTGGCGTCGAAAAGCCACGCCCGAAGCTCGCGCTCCTGGCTACGCGCCAGGCGGGCGACCTCCGCCGGATCCGCCGCCCGCTTTTGAATCAACGCGAGCGTCTGCAGCACCGAATCGTGCAGCCGGGACGCGATCTCGCTGCGCTGGTCCGCCACCGCGGTGGCCTTGCGCTCCTCCGCGAGCGAGGTGGCAAGCCGGACCAGCAGCGGCACCACGAGCAGACCCACGCCGGTGACCGCCGCCAGCACGGCCACCACCACGCCTGTCGTGCCCCCGTCCTCGCCGACGAACGCCACGGCCGTCACCCCGCCCATCACCAGCACGATCCCGAGCGCCAGCGCGAGGAAGTTGCGCGTTGAGCTCAAGCCGCGGTCGTAGGCCTGCCACGCGACCACCGCGCCCACCGCCACGACGCCCGCGACAAAGACGACCACCCAGTTCGCGCCACCGAACACGGACAGCGACACCATCGCACCCACGACGCCGATCGCGGCGAGCAGGTAGGAGGTGGTCGCGGGCCACGCCGGACCCGACTCCGTCTGGGGTTCCTCCCCCGGCGGGCACAGCGGCGTAAACATCCACAGCAGCGAGTAGAGGATCAGCCCCACGCCCGCGGCGAAGCAGGCCCCCGCAAAAAACAGGCGCACCCACCGCACGTCCACCCCAAGATGGGCGGACACTCCCGCGCAGACCCCGCCGACAATGCGATCGCGCCGCAGCCGGACAAACTTCGGGTACAGCGCCGACGCCGCGGCCGCGTGTGCATGAGACATGCGCTCATCTTCCCACGGGCACCACCCGGGCAGCATCGGGGAAACCCCTGAATTCACATTTCGGGGCAGATCCCGATGGTGCGGGCGGGCCCGGTGGGCAACACTAAGGGCATGGAAACGACACACAGCACACTCCAGGAATTGTGGGCCACCCGCCCGCCCCGTATCCCCGAGAAGCAAGGCGGCAACGCCGTCCTCGCCGGCGTCTGCGAAGGCATCGGCGCTCGCTACAGCATCGACCCCGTCCTTGTCCGCCTCGCCTTCGTCGCGCTCACGCTCGCCTTCGGCGGCGGCATCTTCCTCTACCTGCTGTTCTGGCTCAACATGCCGCTCTTCGGCACCACGACCTCACCCTGGCGCGCCGTGAACGCCGACAAGAGCGGTCTCAATGACGTCGAGAAGAAGCAGCGCGATACAGGGTGGGCGCTTATCGTCGGCCTTGTCCTTTTCTTCCCCACCATCGCCGTCAGCGACGGCGGCTGGGCCGCCTCCGCCCTTGTCACCCTCGCGCTGGGGATGGGCGCGATCTACCTTCTGCATCGGTCCCACCCAGTGCCGCCCGAGGGGCTGCTTCCCCGCCCGGCGACGTCCGCAAGTACGGACACGGCCGCGCCCATAGCCACGGCTACGACGGACGCCGCGCCCGGCGACGACACGCGGCGCATCGACACGACATCGCTGACGGTGCCCGCAGGCTACGAGCACCCCGCAGCTAGCGCTGCGACCCCCCCGAGCTGGGACCCGCTCGGCGCCGCACCCCAGCTGTGGCACCTGCCCGACCCCGCCCCGGTCGAGGGCGCGCCGTCCACGCGCAAACGCGGCAACGTGCTGCGCGGCGTGCTCATCGCGCTCGTCCCCATCACCGTCGTCGCCATAGCCGCTGCCGCTGTCGGCCCCAAGATCCCCGCCGTACTCACGGAAAACGACGCCACGCGCTCCTACGTCATCGAGGATGACCTCGCGGACACCTACGACAGCTCGGTGGGCACCGCCCGCTTCGATATGGCGGGACTGCGCCCGCTCGAGGGCGAGCGCTCCGTGTCCATTGACCACGGCATCGGCACCGTAACCATCGTCCCGCCGCGCGACGTGCGGGTCGAGTTCGCGTGCGAAGTGGGCATCGGCACCCACAACTGCCCGAGCGTGCTCAACGACGACGCCGAGGGGCCGACCCTCACCCTCACCGTCGACGTCGGCATCGGCGACATCACCGTCGAAGGCGCAAGCTCCTAGTCGGCGGCTACTCCCACTCGATCGTCGCCGGCGGCTTCGAGGTCACATCCAGCACCACGCGGGTGACGGCCTCGACCTCGTTGGTGATGCGGGTAGAAATCGTTTCCAACACCTCGTACGGCACGCGCACCCAGTCGGCCGTCATCGCGTCCTCCGAGGCGACGGGGCGCAGCACCACAGGGTGGCCGTAGGTGCGGCCGTCGCCCTGCACGCCGACGGAGCGGACGTCGGCAAGCAGCACGACCGGGCACTGCCAAATCTGCTCGTCGAGGCCCGCCCGGGTGAGCTCCTCGCGGGCGATCGCGTCGGCGGCGCGCAGCGTCTCTAGGCGCTCCTCGGTCACCTCGCCGATAATGCGGATCCCCAGGCCGGGGCCCGGGAACGGCTGGCGGCTGACGATGACCTCCGGCAGGCCGAGCTCGCGTCCGACCGCGCGCACCTCGTCCTTAAACAGCAGGCGCAGCGGCTCCACGAGGGTGAACTCGACGTCGTCCGGCAGCCCGCCGACGTTGTGGTGGCTCTTGATGTTCGCCGTGCCGGTGCCCCCGCCCGACTCCACAACGTCCGGGTAGAGCGTGCCCTGCACCAGGAAGTCCACGCCCTGGTCGTCTTGACCGTCCTGGCCGGAGAGCACCCCCGCCACGGCGCGCTCGAAGGAGCGGATGAACTCCGCGCCGATCGCCTTGCGCTTCGCCTCCGGGTCCGTCACGCCGGCGAGCTTGCCCAGGAAGGCCTCGCGCTCATCGACGGTGACCAGCTTCGCGCCGGTGGCGGCCACGAAGTCCGTCTCCACCTGCTCGCGCTCGCCCTGGCGCAGCAGCCCATGGTCGACGAAGACGCACGTGAGGCGGTCGCCGATGGCGCGCTGCACGAGCGCCGCCGCGACGGCGGAGTCCA
The DNA here is from genome assembly GCF_900105305.1 of Corynebacterium timonense. Classification (NCBI taxonomy): domain Bacteria; kingdom Bacillati; phylum Actinomycetota; class Actinomycetes; order Mycobacteriales; family Corynebacteriaceae; genus Corynebacterium; species Corynebacterium timonense. Next base: position 1,797,212 of record NZ_LT629765.1, read on the forward strand.
CCCCGCCCGACAGGCCACAGATAGCGCGGCCCTTCTCGCCCACCTGCTCGCGCACCTGCTCAATGAGCTGCTCGGCGATGTTGGAGGCGGTCCACTCCTGCTCCAAGCCCGCCACCTCGGTGAGGAAGCGGGTGAGCACCTGCTGGCCGTGCGGGGAGTGCATCACCTCCGGGTGGTACTGCACGCCCGCGAAGCGCTTCTCGGTGTTCTCGAAGGCCGCGACCGGGGCGCCGGCGGACGACGCGGTGACGGTGAAGCCCTCCGGCGCCTGCGTGACGGAGTCGCCGTGGCTCATCCACACCGGGTGCTCAGCCGGCAGACCCTCGTGGAGGACGCCGCCGGTGGCGGTGACGGCGGTGCGGCCGTACTCGCGCGCGCCGGTCTTTTCCACCTTTCCGCCCAACGCCTGCGTCATCACCTGGAAGCCGTAGCAGATGCCGAAGATCGGCAGGCCGAGCTCGAAGATCTCCTGGTCAAGCTGCGGCGCCCCCTCCGCGTAGACGGAGGACGGCCCACCCGAGAGCACGAGCGCAACCGGGTTTTTCTCCTGCACCTCGGCGGCGGTGATCGTGGAGGGGACGACCTCGGAGTAAACGCGTGCCTCTCGCACGCGGCGGGCGATGAGCTGCGCGTACTGCGCACCGAAGTCGACGACGAGAACTGGGCGTGTTTGAGGAGTAGTCACGGCCCAAATCTTAGCGGACGGCCAGCGACACCTTCTGGAAGGACTTGGTGTCGGTGTAGCCGCACTTGGCCATCGCCCGGCGCAGGCCGCCGACGAGGTTGGTCGTGCCGTACGGGTCGGTCGCAGGGCCGTGCAGCACTGACGCGAGCGGCTGGCGCTCGGAGGCGTAGCCGGTCGGCTCCACCGAGCCGCGCGGGAAACGCGGGTGGGCGGAGGCCGCCTCCCAGTACACGCCGTGCCCGGCCGCCTCCTCGGCGGCGGCGAGGGGGCGGCCCACCATGACCGCGTCGGCGCCGCACGCGATCGCCTTGGCGATGTCCCCGCTCGTGCGGATCTCCCCGTCGGCGATGACGTGGACGTAGCGCCCGCCGGTCTCGTCGAGGTACTCTCGGCGCGCGGCGGCAACGTCGGAGATCGCCGTGGCCATGGGCACGCCGAGGCCTAGCGCCTGCGCGCTGTTGGTGTTGCCCGCGCCGACGATAATGCCGGCCGCGCCGGAGCGCATGAGGTGGGTCGCCGTGGTGTAGTCGTACACGCCACCCGCGATGACCGGCACCTCCAGCGAACCGATGAACTCCTTGAGGTTGAGCGGCTCGCCGCCGCTTTGCACGTGCTCCGCGGAGATGAGCGTGCCGTGGATAAACAGGATCTCCGCCCCGGCCTTGATCACGCAGGGCGCAAGGTCGCGGGCGTTTTGCGGGGAGACGCGCACCCCGACGGTCACGCCCGCGTCACGCACCTGCGCGATGCGCTCGCTCAGCAGGTCGGGGTCGACCGGCGCGGCGTGCAGCTGCTGCAGCGTCTTCGTCGCGGCGGCGCGCCCGCTGAGCACCTCGTCGACGCGGGCGAAGTTCTCCTCCGCCGCGCCGATGCCCGCCACCCGGGCCACCGCCTCCTCGAAGGAGGCGTGGCGCGCCAGAAGGCCCTCGGCGTTAAGCACGCCGAGGCCACCGTTGCGGCCCATCTCGATGGCGAACTCGGGGCTCGCCAGCGCGTCGGTCGGGTGCGACAGGACCGGGATGTCGAAGGTGTAGGCGTCGAAGTTCCAACTCGTGTCCACGTCCGAGGACGAACGGGTGCGCCGGGAGGGCACCAGGGAGACGTCGTTGAGCGAATAGGCCCGGCGTGCTTCCCGCCCGATCCCGATTTCGACGTAGTCGCGCATCGTGTGTGCTCCGCTTCTTTTAGCTGTGGTAGTTCGGCGCTTCGACGGTCTGCGTGATGTCGTGCGGGTGGGACTCGCGCAGGCCGGCGGAGGTGATCTGGACGAAGCGCTTGGTCTGCAGCTCCTCGATCGACGCCGAGCCCGTGTAGCCCATCGCCGCGCGCAGGCCGCCGACGATCTGGTGCGTGATGGAGTCGAGCTCGCCGCGGTACGGCACACGGCCTTCGATGCCTTCCGGAACGAGCTTGTCCTCGCTGGTCACGTCGGCCTGGAAGTAGCGGTCCTTGGAGAAGGAACGCTTCTCGCCCGACAGACCGCGGCCCTGCATCGCGCCCATCGAGCCCATCCCGCGGTAGCGCTTGTACTGCTTGCCGCCCACGACGACGACGTCGCCGGGCGCCTCCCGGGTCCCCGCCAGCATGGAACCGAGCATGACGGTGGAGGCACCGGCCGCAAGCGCCTTGGCCACGTCGCCGGAGTGCTGCATGCCGCCGTCCGCGATGATCGGCACGCCGGCCTCGCGGGCGGGCACGGACGCCTCCAGGATCGCGGTGATTTGCGGGGCGCCCACGCCCGCGACGACGCGCGTGGTGCAGATGGAACCGGGGCCGATGCCCACCTTCACGGCGTCGGCGCCGGCCTCGATCATGGCCTTGGAGGCCTCACGGGTGGCCAGGTTGCCGCCGATGACGTCGACGCGGTCGCCGAAGTCCTTCTTCACGCGGGCGACCATCTCCAGCACGCGGTTGTTGTGCGCGTGGGCGGAGTCGACGACGAGGGCGTCTACGCCCGCCTCGACGAGGAGGGCGGCGCGCTCGTAGGAGTCCTCGCCGGTGCCGATGCCCGCGGCCACGAGCAGGCGGCCCGCGGCGTCTTTGGAGGCGTTCGGGTACTGCTCACTCTTGACAAAGTCCTTGACGGTGATCAGGCCGGTCAGCTTGTCGTCGGCGTTGACGATCGGCAGCTTTTCCACCTTGTTGGCGCTCAGCAGTTTCAGCGCCTCCTGCTTGCCCACGCCCTCGCGGGCGACGACGAGCGGCATGGCCGTCATGACGTCGGCGACGCGGCGGCCGAAGTCCGGCTCGAAGCGCATGTCGCGGTTGGTGATGATGCCCACGAGGGTGCCGTCGGCGTCAACCACCGGCAGGCCCGAAATGCGGAAGCGGGCGCACAGCTCGTCGACCTCCGCGAGCGTCATGTCGGGGGCGGCGGTGACGGGGTTGGAGATCATGCCGGACTCGGAGCGCTTGACGATGTCGACGTGCTCCGCCTGATCCTGCGCGCTGAGGTTGCGGTGCAGCACACCAATGCCACCCTGTCGCGCCATCGCGATGGCCATGCGCGACTCGGTGACCGTGTCCATCGCCGCGGAGGCAATCGGCATGGAAAGGCGGATGTTGCGCGTCAGCTGGGAGGAGGTGTCCACCTCGCCGGGGACGATGTGGGACTCCGCGGGCAGGAGCAACACGTCGTCGAAGGTCAGCCCCCGCAGGACCACCTTGTCCGGGTCGTCCCCGCCGGTGAGTACTCGGACGTCCTGGTCTGCGTCCCGGTTGGCGTCATGATGTGCCATAGAAAGTCAGCTCCTTCGCGCGCGTGGCTACCCTGCTTGCTCGATTCATGATATAACGACCCGCCAATTCCCACATTTGGGGAGGTCACGCCCGGTGCGTCCCCCGCGCACGGCCCCCGGGGGAATTGCTTGGCTTCCCGCCGCGCAATAGGGTGGTGAGGTGTGAATTACGACGACATGATGCCCCTCGACCCCTTCGCGGACGACCCGAACGACCCGGCGTCGTTCATCGAGGACGACGAGGTCGCCCAGCCCCTGTCGCCGCAGGAGCGCATCGACGTCATCCGCGACCTCGCCCAGGTCCGCGAGTTCATCCACAACCTCAGCCCGCGCGGCATCCTCGGTATCTACTTCACGTGCGAGGACTGCGAGCAGGTGCACTACTACGACTGGGAGATCATGGAGCAGAACATGCTCGCCAGCCTGCGCGGTGAGCTGCCCCCGGTGCACGAGCCGAGCGCGCAGCCCAACGTCGACGCCTACGTGACCTGGGACTACGCCCTCGGCTACATCGACGGGCTCCGCGCCCGCTAAGGGCTTGCTTGTCGACGCCTACTCGGCCGCCACACCCGCCGCCGGCGCGATCGGCGACGCGGGCTGCAGCAGGCTCGGCTGCACCGTCGTCGTCGGGCTGGTCGGCGTGGTCTCGCTCGGCCTGCTCGGCGCCGGCGCCGGGTTCTCGCTTGACGGCGCGGGCGCGGGCGTCACGGTGACGGTGACCGTCTCGGTCTGCGTCACCGTCGCCGGGGCCGGAGAGGCCGGCACGGGCGCCGCGGGCGGTGCGGGGTCTCCGCTCGGCGTGGGAGGCTGGGCGGTCGTGCGTTCGGTGACGGTGGTGCTCGGGGTGGCGCCCTTGTCCTGCCCGTCGTTGCCGGCGATGATGCCCAGCAACATCTGCGCCTGCTCCAGCAGGCCCCGAGTCGCGTTGTCGTCGCCCGAGGCGCTGGCCGCCTCGAGCTCTTCGAGCGTGCCTGCGAGCTCGACGACGGCGGCGCGGTCGCCGAACACCGCGGTGGCGGGGCCCCACAGCGGCGAGCCCGGCGTGGCGTTGTAGAGCGCCGACCCCGTTCCGGCCACCACCACGGTCGCCGCTGCGGCGCCGATCAGCCCCGACAGCCAGGGGCTGAGGGAACGCCGCCTGCTGCGCTCAGCGTCGAGGTCAACGACGGTGCTGCCGCCGCCGTGTGCGTCCCCGTCCTCTGCCCCGTCTTCGGCTCCGGCGATCGTCGGTGCGGGCGGCATCTGAGCGTTGACGTCGGCGCGCAGCTCTAGAAGCAGCGCAGCCAGGTCATCCGCCCCCCTAGTGGGATCCTCTCCGTGGGAGAGGGCGGTGAGGAACTCGTCATCGTCGACAAGCGGCTGAAGGTGCGCGGACACGCCATCGGGCCGGGATGGCTTTCCCGCAAAATTACGACGCGTCATGCGTCCTCCCCTTCTTTCATGGGCGTGCCGTCAATGGTTGAGCCCTCAATGGTTGTGCGCAGTGTGGCAAGAGCGCGGTGTTGGGCGACTCGAACTGCCCCGGCCGTACTACCAACAATCTCGGCAGTTTCCTCGGCGGAGAGCCCGACGAACACTCTCAAGATGAGGATGTCGCGCGCCTTGTCACTTAAAGAATCGAGCAGCGCCCGCACTCTGTTACTACCATCGCTCACCAGCGCGAAGTCCTCGGGCGTGCCACCCGTGTATTCCGTGTCTGGGACGTCCTCGGTGGGGTTGAGCTTGTCGCGCGCCATGGCGCGATGGGCGTCGGCGACCTTGTTAAAGGCAATACCGTATACGAAGGCCATGAACGGCTTGCCGGTGTCCACGTAGCGCTCGACGCTGGAGGCAACGGCGAGGCAGATTTCCTGGGCCACGTCCTCCGCGGTGGGGGTCCGCCCGCCGCCGATGCGGGCGCGGGCGTAGCGCAGCACGGGCGGGTGGATGAGCCGAACAACCTGCTGGAGCGAGCGGCGGTCTCCGGCGGATGCGCGCGGAACAAGCTCGGCAAGCTCGTCGTCGAGGTCGCTCGTCGCCATCGGTCTCCTTCCATCCACTCTTGCACTCACCCCCGCGGGGGGCGCAGGCCGGGCTTTTATCAGAGATTCATACTACGCGCTGGCCCCTCGGTTTCTCGCGCGACCGGCACATTATCGCGCGTTACACCACGCCGCAGCGCCACACCAGAAATTCACGGAGCTTTAACCTCGGGCGAAACCCCAGGTAGAACCGCGTGAATTCACAGCGCGTACACATGTTCAAGGTGGCGGTTACCGCCCCGACACCCACCGTTAACTCTGCTTCGGAAGCATTCCTACCGGCGCACCGCACAGGTGCAACCTGCCCGGGTGGAGTGCCCGAGCGGACCACGCCGTGAACGCCGTTACGTATATAAGGAGTCACGATCCATGTCTCAACCTCATCTCCTCCCCGGCCCCAACGCGGATTTCTGGGACTGGCAGTTGCACGGCGCGTGCCGTGGAGAGGCATCGGAGGTTTTCTACCACCCAGACGGTGAGCGCGGTCGCGCCCGGGCGCAGCGCGAAAACCGGGCCAAGGCAATCTGCTACACCTGCCCCGTCCTCGCCGAGTGCCGCGAGCACGCACTGCGCGTCGCCGAGCCCTACGGCATCTGGGGCGGCATGAGCGAGTCGGAGCGCCAGGCGCTGCTGCGCAGCGGCGCGACGAACGCCACCGTATCTACGCCCAGCGCCAAGGTCCCCGCCGCGTCCCGCTAGGCACCCGCCGCAAGGCGCGGAAGGCGTATGCCACGACGCCCCGGCCCCCTCCTTCTCGGAGGCGCCGGGGCGTTGTCGCGGCCTAGGGCCGGACGCGCCTAGTGGGCGTGCCCGTGGTTGTCGTTGCCCTCGTCGGCCGGCTTCGTCACCACGGAGGCCTCGGTAGTGAGGATCATCCGGGCGACGGAGGAGGCGTTGACGACGGCGGAGTGCGTCACCTTGACCGGGTCGATGATGCCCTGCTCGATAAGGTTGCCGTACTCCAGGGTGGCGGCGTTGAAGCCCTCGCCGTTGCCCAGCTCGGCGGTCTTGGACACCACGACGGAGCCGTCGATGCCGGCGTTGTCGCCGATCCAGAACGCGGGCTTGGTCAGGGCGCGAGCCACGGACAGCACGCCCGTCTTCTGCTCGCCGGTGAACTCCTCGGCGAAGGACTGCAGCTCGCGGGAGATCTGCACGAGCGCGGAGCCGCCGCCGGCGACGATGCCCTCCTGCACCGCGGCGCGGGCGGCGTTGATGGCGTCCTCGACGCGCAGCTTACGCTCGTTGACCTCGGTCTCGGTGGCCGCGCCGACGCGCAGCACGGCGACACCGCCGGAGAGCTTCGCCAGGCGCTCTTCGGCCTTTTCCTTGTCCCAGGTGGAGTCGGTCGTCTCGATCTCGCGGCGGATCTGCGCCCGGCGCTCCTCGACGGCCTCGGCGGAGCCCGCGCCGTCGACGATGATCGTGTCGTCCTTGGTCACCGTGACACGGCGGGCCGAGCCGAGGTGCTCGAGGGTGGCGTCCTTGAGGGTGATGCCCACCTCCGGGTCGATCACGGTGGCCTGGGTGACCACCGCCAAATCGTCCATGAAGGCCTTGCGGCGCTCGCCGAAGTACGGCGACTTCACGGCGACGACCTTCAGGGTCTTGCGCAGGGTGTTGACCACGAGGGTCTGCAGCGGCTCACCGTCGACGTCCTCGGCGATGATGAGCAGCGGCACCGACTCGTTGGCCACCTGCTCGAGCAGCGGGAGGAAGTCGGGCAGCGAGGAGATCTTGGTGCGGACGAGGAGGACGCGCGCGTTCTCGAGGACCGCCTGTCCGGCATCCGGGTCCGTGACGAAGTACGGGGAGAGGAAGCCCTTGTCAAAGGAGATACCCTCGGTGATGTCCACGTAGGACTCGATGGACTGGGACTCCTCGACGGTCAGCACACCGTCCTTGCCCACCTTGTCCATCGCGCCAGCAACCATCTCGCCGACCTCGGGGTCGCGGGAGGAGACGGTGGCCACGTTGGCGATCTCCGCGGAGGAGGACACCGGGGTGGCGCGCTTTTTCAGCTCCTCGACGACCTTTTCTGCGGCGGCGGCGATACCCTTGTTCAGCTCGATGGGGTTCGCCCCGGCCGCGACGTTGCGCAGACCCTCGGAGACAAGCGCCTGCGCGAGCAGGGTCGCCGTGGTGGTGCCGTCGCCGGCGATGTCGTTGGTCTTGACGGCCACCGACTTCACCAGCTGGGCGCCGAGGTTTTCGAAGGGGTCCTCGAGGTCGATGTCGCGGGCGATGGTCACGCCGTCGTTCGTCACGGTCGGGCCGCCCCATGCCTTCGACAGCACGACGTTGCGCCCGCGCGGGCCGAGGGTGACCTTGACCGCGTCGGTGAGGGTGTCCACGCCGCGCTGGATGCCTTCTCGGGCCTCCTGGTCAAATGCAATCAGTTTTGCCATTGGTGGCTAAGCCCCCTTTGCTTACTTTTCGACGACGGCCAGCAGGTCGCGGGCGGACAGGAGCAGGTACTCCTCGCCGTTGTACTTCAGCTCCGTGCCGCCGTACTTGGAGAACACGACGGTGTCGCCCTCCTTGACGTCGATGGCGACGCGGTTGCCGTTGTCGTCCAGGCGGCCCGGACCGACGGCGATGACGACGGCTTCCTGCGGCTTCTCGGCGGCAGAGTCGGGGATGACCAGGCCGGAGGCGGTGGTGGTCTCGGCCTCGGCGATCTGGACGAGGACCTTGTCTTCGAGCGGCTTGATGTTGACGTTAGCCATGATCAACAACCTTTCGTGATGTGTTGAGCCTTGTTCAGTGTCAGCGGTTCTTCGTGGGCGCAGCCGTCGTCGCGGGTGAACAACTGTGCTCGAAACAACCTGCTAGCACTCTACCCTCTCGAGTGCTAAACAACAACACTTCCGACGGCGCCGCCTACTCGGCTTCTCGACGGTTGACCACCGCGTTGCGCCACAGCTCGTACTCGTCCTCGTTGTCGGCGCGGTAGTTGCTCACGGCGCGCACCGCCTGCGCGATGGCCTCGACCGTCGCCTCCCCCAGATTGCCGCCCTCCTGAGCGGCAAACAGCACGCTCCCGCAGATCGCGCGGGTCGGGTCCGCCAAGAACTCCGGGTTCGCGGTATCTGCCGTGTTGCGGGCCAGGGAGGCCACCGGGTTCGGCTCCCCGCCCTGGGTGTCCGCCAGCGGGTCGAAGAAGAGCGCGTAGCGCTCGCCTTCCTGCTCGAAGGCTGCGGCGGTAGTCGCGGCGGCCTCGACTGCGCCGATGAGCCGACTCGCGTCCTCCGGGCGGAAGATGACGCGCCGGTAGTCACAATCCGGCTGGACAAGAACGCCGAAGCGCTCGGCGGCAGCGGGGGTCGGGGTTGTCGTCGGGGTCGCAGAGGTCGCAGAGGTTTCGGGGGTCATGGGGGCAGCACCTTTCCACGCGGTGAAAAAAGCAAGGGGAACGAACACCGATCACGCTAGCCTGATTCGCCGACTTCAGCAGCGCATCATCCCTAGACCAGCGGCGTCTCCACCTCGAGGGTGGGGTTCGTGGCCACGCCCAGGTCGGACGGCTCCGCCCCCTCATGAATCAGCTGGGCCCCCAGCGCCGCGACCATGACGCCGTTGTCCGTGCACAGCGCGAAGCGGGGCACGCGCAGCTCGATCCCCTTCTGCGCGCAGCGCTGACCCGCGAGCTCGCGCAGCCGAGCGTTCGCCGCAACGCCCCCGCCGAGCAACAGCGTGCGCGCGCCCGTGTCCTCGCAGGCGAGGACGGCCTTGGCGGTGAGCACGTCGCACACCGCCTCCTGGAACGACGCGCACACATCCTCGACGGAGATGACCCGCCCCTCGCGCTCGGCGGCCTCGACGTAGCGCGCCACCGCTGTTTTCAGCCCAGAGAACGAGAAATCGTAGCGGTGCTCCCCGCGCAGGTCCTCCGCCTTGCTGAGCCCGCGGGGGAAAGCGATCGCCTCGCGGTCTCCGCGCGCGGCAAGCCTATCGACGACAGGACCACCCGGGTAGCCCAACCCCAGCAAACGGGCGACTTTGTCGTAGGCCTCACCGGCGGCGTCGTCAAGCGTCGACCCGAGCTCCTTCATGGGTCGGCCCACGGCTCTGACCTCGAGGAGCTGGGTGTGGCCCCCAGAGACGAGCAGCGCCACCGAGTGCGGCAGCTGCGCCTCGCCGTCGAGGGTGGCCACGGCAACGTGCCCGCCCAGGTGGTTGACCCCGTAGAAGGGCACCCCCCACGCGGCGGCGTAGGCCTTCGCCGCGGAGGCACCCACGAGCAGCGCCCCAGCCAGGCCCGGCCCGATCGTCGCGGCCACCGCATCGGGGGCGGCAATGCCGGCCTCGCGCAGGGCCTGGTCCATCACCTGCGGCATGGCCTCCAGGTGCGCGCGGGAGGCGATCTCGGGCACGACGCCGCCGAAGCGGGCGTGCTCCTGCATCGAGGAGGCGACCACGTCGGCGAGGATATCCATCGTGCCGTCCGGGCGCAGCTCGACGATGCCCACGCCGGTCTCGTCGCAGGAGGTCTCGATGCCGAGGATGATCATTCTTCTTCCCTTCCGCCGTCCCGCTCGCTCGCGCGGTGGCGCATCATCGAGTACGCGTCCGCGCCGGAGGGCTGATAGTAGTTCTTGCGCACCGCGAGGGTGAAAAAGCCAAAGCTTTCGTACAGCGCGATCGCCCGCTCGTTGTCCGTGCGCACCTCGAGAAACATCGGGCCGTCGAGAAGGTCGGCGGTGTGCACGAGCTGGTCCATGAGGGCGCGGCCCAGCCCGCGGCCCTGGAAGGCGGGGTCGACGCCGATCGTGTGCACCTCGAACTCAGGGTCGTCGCGCGGGCCCAGCATGGCCAAGCCCGCGTAGCCAACGAGGCGCTCCTCGTCTGCGCTGTCGTTGCCGTCGCTCTCGTCAGAAAACGCCCCGACGTAGAAGGTGTACGGCTGCGCGAACTCCGCGACGAACACGTCGCGCGACCACGGGGCGTCGCCGGCGAACAGGTTGGCTTCGATGGCGGCGGCGCGTGTGGCGTCGTGAAGCGTCAGCTCCCGCATCTTCATCGCGGCCCCTCCCCCAGGTCGACGTCCGGTATCGCGGGCGACTTCGGCGCCGCCGCCGGCGGCACGGCGTCCGGGCGGCGCAGGTAGTAGGGCACGAGCGGGCCCGGCTCGGCGGCTAGGTCCGCGACGGCGACGAGCGCCGCGGCGCGCGGCGCCGCATACGTCACGCGGCGCGCGGGCACGCGCACCTCCTCTGCGAGGTGCTCGGGCACACTCACCACATCCACATCCTCGGGCACCGGCAGGTCGGCCGGGGCGCACACGCCCGGGCCGTCCACGCGCACCCCGTCGTGGTAACGAGCCCAGTAGACCTCGCGGCGGCGGGCATCGCTGACCACGAGCGCGCTCCCCTGCCCGCCGAGCTCGGCCGCGACCGCGTCGTGCGTGACCACTCCGTGGACGGCGATTCCAAGCGCCTGACCGAGCGCCTGCGCGGTGGCCATGCCCACGCGCAAGCCGGTGAAGGGGCCGGGGCCGCAGCCCACCACGATCGCGCCGAGGTCCGGGAACCCCAGGCCGGCGCTCTCGAGCGCCCGCGACGCGGCGGGGATAAGCTCCTCGTTGTGTGCGCGGGTGCGGCGGACGGTCTCCGCGAGCGCCCGGCCGGAATCCGTGTCGACGACGCCCACGATCAGATCCGCCGTGGCGGTATCGAGGGCGAGGACGATCACGACGCTGCCGTCCCCAGGACCCAGGAGCCAGCGCTGGTGTAGAAGGGCAGCGGCGCGTTCAGCGGGTAGGAGGTGTCCATCGGGATCGTGCAGATGTCCACGGCGTTGAGATCCACCTCGTCCAGCCCCGGCGCGGAACCGTCGGTCGGCAGCAGCACCACGTAGCCGTAGCGGCCCTCGAGGTCCACCGCGGACTCGTCGATGCCCAGCTGCGCGATCTTGTCCGCCGCGAGCGGCTCCGGTTCGGTCGGGCACAGCGTGACGTAGCCGACGTAGAGCGCCGGGTCGTAGACCCTGGCGGGGTCGACCAACTGCGCCACCACGGCGTCGCTGTCGGCGGGGGTGCTCTCGCGCAGGCTGCGCTGCAGCGAGTTGGTGTAGGTCGCCTGCCCCTCGCCCCCGGCCCGCGACTGCGGGATGAAAATAATGGCGGCCAGGACAGCAAGCCACACCGCGACGGCCACGATTACCCAGGCCCGGTGCTTGGAGTTCAACGTCAACATGGTTGCCCAGCTTAGCGCCCCACCATGCGCCACGAGACGACGCGTGCCTCCGAGGCCGGATCCGCGGCGGCCAGCGTGCTGCGATCCAGCTCGACACGCAGGTAGCCACCGGCGATCTGCTCCACCAGGCCGCCGCCCCACTCCGCGACCACGACCGCCTCCTCCAGCTCCGTGTCCAGGTCGAGCGCGTCGAGCTCGCCCAACGGGTCGCCCGAGGACCCCTCGCCGAGCAGACGGTACGCGTCGACGTGCACGAGCGCGGGCCCCTCGCCCGCCGGGCGGTGCTCGCGCGCGATGACGAACGTCGGGCTGGTCACCCGGCCGACGACCCCCATCCCCTGCGCCACGCCCTGCGTGAACGTGGTTTTGCCCGCCCCCAGCGGGCCGTCGAGGATCACCACATCGCCCGCCTCAAGCGCCTGGCCCAGCTCGACGCCAAGCTGCGTCGTCTCCGCGGCCGTGGCGCATACGCGGCGGCCCTGCGTGCCAAACGTGTCCTTCATGCTCTCCCCTTAATCGGTATACACCCGGTGCGTGCGCCCCGTCGGCGCGCACACCACCTCGTAGTTAATGGTGCCAGCGCTCTGGGCAAGCTCCGTCGCGCTCATCCCCCCGGCGCCGAAAATGACGGCCTCGTCGCCGGCGGCCACGCCGTGCGGGTTGTCCCCCAGCCACACGAGGAACTGGTCCATGCACACCCGCCCGACCTGCGCATAGCGCCGCCCGCCCACGCCCACGTCGAAGCGCCCCTGCCACGCGCGCGACACCCCGTCCGCGTAGCCCGCGGAGATCACGGCGGCGTACCCGTCGTCGGGCGCCTGCCACGTCAACCCGTAGCTCACGCCCTGGCCCCGGCGGACGCGGCGCACCGCGAGCACCCTGGCCACCCACGACATCGCCGGGCGCAGCCCGTGGGACGCCCCCGCGACCGGCTCCAGCCCGTAGAGCGCCACCCCGACGCGGGCTTGGTCGAACAGCAGGTCGCCCCGGGTCAGCGACGCCGGGGAGTTCGCCAGGTCGTTGCGCTCCAGGTCGAGACCGTGCGCCCGCGCCCGGTCGATCGCGCGGCGAAACGCCCGCGCCTGCACGTCGTTATAAGGGTTAGCCGGCTCGTCCGCGCACGCCAGGTGGCTCATCAGCCCCACCACGTTCAGCCCGGCGCGCGCCGCCAGCGCGAACGCCTCCTCCCAGTCCTCCTCGTCGACCCCGGCGCGGTTCATGCCAGTGTCCACCTCGATGTGGACGGGGGCGGTGACTCGGGCGTCGATAAGCGAGCGAAGGTGCTCGACGCTGGGCGCGGCGACCTCGATGCCCGCGGGGACCGGCTCGCCCGGGACCCACAGCCACGCGACGACGGGGACGCGCGTCAGCGCCCGTACCCGCGCGGCCTCGGCGAACGTGGCCACCCCGAAGGCATCCGCCCCCGCGCCCTCCATCACGGGCACGACGCGCTCCACGCCGTGGTTGTACGCATTCGCCTTGACGACGGCCACCAGACGCGCCCCACCCACCAGCGCTTTCATCGTGCTGGTGTTGTGCGCGATCGCGCTCAGGTCAATGCGGGTGGCAAGCAAACTCATGCGCATAGCCTAGACCCGCGGCACCTACGCCAGCTGCAGCACACCCAGCACGACGAGCAGGCCCGCCACGGACCACGTCGCCGTCGAGGCCACGGTGCGCGGATTCTCGCGCGCCCACGCGAAACCGCGACCGAGCGTGCTGCCCGGCCGCGCGCGAACCCACCCGACGAGCAGCGCGCTCAGCGTCGGCAGACTCAGCGCGACCGTGGCGTAGAGCACGAGGGAGGCGTAGCGCACCGCCGGCTCGATCCCCGCGGCCGAGAGGACCGCGAGGCCGCTGTAAAACGGCACCGAGGTCGCCGACTGCACCACGCCGAGAACGACGCCCGTGAGCACCGTGAGCAGGTTCGGCGCGCGCAACGGCCGCATTATTTTGTCCACCAGATCCGAGTTCCCGGCGCCGCGCAGGGCCAGAAACGCCGTGGCCAGGCCCACCACGATGAGGACGACGCCGAAGATCGGCCCCTCCACGAAGCGCTGCACCACCGGGCCCAACCCGTCGAAGATGAGCAGCATGATGAGCGCCAGGCCGGCCACGCCGAGCCAGTCCCCGGCGATCAGCAGCGCGGCGATCGGCGCGTAGCGGCTTCTCGTTGCGCCCGTTGCGCCCGTTGCGCGAGGCACGGCGATGCCGACGGCCACGATCACCCCGATGAGCAGGAGGTTGATCGAGTCGACGAACGCGAAAGTGAGGGCGGTGAGCACTACTCTACGGTGACCGACTTCGCCAGGTTGCGCGGCTTGTCGATGTCCTCGTTGCCGTTCTCGCGCGCGATGTCCGCCGAGAGGAACTGCAACGGCACCGTGGCCAGGAGCGGCTGCATGATCGTCGGCGACTGCGGGATGCGCACCAGCCAGTTCGCGTAGGGCTCGACAGCGGTGTCGCCCTCCTCCGCGATGACGATGGTTGTCGCGCCGCGCGCCCGGATCTCCTGGATGTTAGACACGATCTTCGAGTGCAGCTGCGACACGCCGCGCGGGCTCGGCACGATGACCACAACGGGAAGGTCGTCCTCGATGAGCGCGATGGGCCCGTGCTTGAGCTCGCCGGCCGGGAAGCCCTCCGCGTGGATGTACGCCAGCTCCTTGAGCTTGAGCGCGCCCTCGAGCGCGATGGGGAAACCCACACCCCGGCCGAGGAAGAGCATCGTCTTCACGGCGCCGAGCGTCCGCGAGATCTGCGCGACCTGCTCGCGCGTTGCAAGCACCTTCTCGATCTTCGCCGGGATCGCCTCCAGCTCCTCCCAGATCTGGCGGACCTCGTCCGGGTATTTCGTGCCCTTCGCCTGCGCGAGCGCCAGCCCGACAATGTAATTCGCCGCCACCTGGGCGAGGAACGCCTTCGTCGAGGCAACGCCGATCTCTGGGCCGGCGTGAGTGTAGAGCACCGCGTCGGACTCGCGCGGGATCTGCGAGCCGTTGGTGTTGCACACCGCCAGCACCTTCGCGCCCTGCGCCTTGGCGTGGCGCACCGCCTCGAGCGTGTCGGCGGTCTCGCCCGACTGCGAGATGGCAAGCACGAGGGTGCGCTCGTCGAGGATGGGGTCGCGGTAGCGGAACTCCGAGGCGACCTCGATTTGCACCGGAATGCGTACCCAGTGCTCGATGGCGTACTTCGCCGCCAGCCCCGAGTGGTACGCCGAGCCGCAGGCTACGACGAAGACCTGGTTGAACGATGCCAGGTCGGCGGTGCTCAGGTTGTTCTCGTCCAAGGTGACGCGCCCGCCGTCCCAGTGCCCGGCCAACGTGTCGCGCACGGCGGCGGGCTGCTCGAAGATCTCCTTCATCATGAAGGAGTCGAAGCCGCCCTTCTCCGCGGCCTCCAGATCCCAATCGATGGTGAACGGGGTGCCCTCGGCCGGGGAGCCGTCGAAGTTGAGGATCTCGTAGCTGTCCTTATCGATGACCACCACCGAATCCTGCCCCAGCTCGACGGCGTCCTTCGTGTGCTCGATAAACGCCGCGACGTCCGAGCCGAGGAACATCTCGCCCTCGCCCACGCCCACCATGAGCGGGGTGGAGCGGCGCGCCGCGATGATCCGGTCGGGGTGGTCGGCGTGCAGGAACAGCAGCGTGAACGCGCCCTCGAGGCGGTTGAGCACCTTGAGCGCCGAGGCCCGGAAGTCGCCCGCTGTCTCGCCGCTGTTGTACGCCAGCGCGAGCAGGTGCGCCGCGGTCTCCGAGTCGGTGTCCGAGGTCAGCTCGACGCCGCTTTTCTCCAGCTCCTCGCGCAGCTGGCCGAAATTCTCGATGATCCCGTTGTGCACAATCGCGACCTTGCCGTCGAAGGACACGTGCGGGTGCGCGTTGTCATCCGTCGGCCGGCCGTGGGTGGCCCACCGGGTGTGGCCGATCGCCGTGGCGCCCGCCAGAGTGTCGCGGCCGACCTCCTCGATCTTGTCGTCGAGGTTGGCCAGCTTGCCGGCGCGCTTGACCACGTCGAAGCCACCCTCGCCCGCCACCGCGATACCGGCGGAGTCATAGCCTCGGTACTCCATGCGCCGCAGCGCCTCGACGGCGACGTCGAGCGCGGCCCGCTCGCCCACGTATCCCACGATTCCACACATAGCGATCACAATAAACCACCCGCCGCACCATTCCCCAACGGCGGCGCCGCGCGCCCCGATCCTGTCCCCCGATCCTGTTCCCGCGCCCGTCGGCACGCTTATCGACGCCCCGCCCACCGCCCACCGCGCCCAACCGCGGCCCCGCTTTCAAGTATTCTCGGATGCGTGTCTGCGAATCTGAAGAAACTTTCCTCCCTGTCCACGAAGGGGCCCCACCACGTGCTCGAGGGCGACCTTGGCTACACGGGCCTGCCCGGCAAGGTCTACGCGCCCGAGGAAGGTAAAAACCTCCCGGCTGTCGCCTTCGGCCACGACTGGATGCGCGGCGTGGACGATTACCACGACACCCTGCGCCACCTCGCCAGCTGGGGGATCGTCGTCGCCGCCCCGGACACGGAGACGGGGCTGCGCCCCGACCACGCTGGCCTCGCGGCCGACCTGGAAACCACGCTGCAGATCCTTTCCGGCGTGAGGCTCGGCAACGGCAACATCACCGTCTCCCCGGGCAAGCTCGGCCTCGCCGGCCACGGCATGGGCGGCGGCGCGGCCGTCCTCGCGGCGGTCGACAACACGAAGGTCGCCGCCGTCGCCGCCGTCTACCCGGCCGCGACCGCCCCGTCGGCCGTGGAGGCCGCCCGCGAGGTGCTCCTACCCGGCATGATTATCGGCCCCGACTCCGACAGCGACGCCATCTTCGACCCCGGCAACCCCGCCGAGGTGGCCTTCAACTGGGCCGGCGAAAAAGTCTACCGCGTGGTTAAGAAGGGCAACCAGCGCGCCATCCCCGAGGACGGCCTGCTCAAGCGCCTCGCGGGCGTGGGCGCCCCGAACAGCAAGGTGCAGCAGACCGTCCGGGGCCTGTTGGTCGGTTACTTCCTCCACCAGCTTGGCGGCGAGAAGAAGTACGCCGATTTCTCCGCCCCGGACGCCTCCGGCGGCGGGGTCTCGTCGGTGACCGGCGACGGGATCGCCTCTCTCGTGGGCTTTGACACCAGCGGCGACGCGCTCACACTGGGCTAAGCTGCCCCGGTCGGCTCCGTGTCCGTCGGGCCCGCCCCGGTGGGGTCGTCGCGCTGCAGGATCTGCTGCACGCGCCCACCGCGGCGCGGCGGGCGGTAGGCGCCGCGCGGCGGGTCCATGGGTGGTTTGCGCAAGTTGAGGTCCCGGACCATCTGCTGCTGGCGCCCCGCCTGCTCCATCTTTCGGTGGGCCTCGTTGATCGCAGCCTCGAAGTCCGCCATGCGTTTCGCAGTGCGCAGCTTGTACTGCTCAACAAACTCGAGAAAGTCCATTACCATCCACTCGTTTTCTTAATCTGGGGGCCTGTCGGAGGACGTGAAGGCTCCGGGGGTGTCGGGGGCTGCCCGGGCGCCGGGGGCTCAGTAGGCGGCGGCGCGGCGGGCGTTGAGTCGGCGCTCTGGGCGGCGGGCGCGGTCTGCGCCGCGTTCGCCATGTGGGCCAGCTTGTCGGCGGGCGGCGTCGGCTCCTTGACCTGCGCCAGCTCAGGCGGCGGGGTGAACGTCGCCTCCTGTGTCGGTGGCTCCGCCGCAGGGGCAGGCTCCGGGCACGGTGGTTCGGGCGGGGTGTCGCAGGGCTCGTGGCCAGGCTCCTGGTCAGGCTCCTCATGGTGGCTGTCACAGGTGCAGTCACAGGCGCTGGGCTGGTCGCAGGCGGCCAGCACCTGCTCTACCGTCGTGTGCACGGCGGCCTCGGCCTGGCTCACCGCCGCGGCGACGCCCTGCGCTCCCGCCTGGGCCATCGCCGTCACCGCCTCGGCGGCGCTGGCGATGGCGCAGGCGCCGGCGGCGGAGCCCACGGCGGGCGGAACGGCACCGCTCGCACCGGCGGCGATATCGATATCGACGTTGACGTCGATATCGATGTCCGCTTGGAGGCGCGCGTGTGATCCAGCGGGGTGTGGCAGCGCCCGGATGTCCGCCGCCGCGCTCGCCGCCGCGCTGACTGCCGAGGCCCCGTTGCTCACCTCACACGGCGGGGCCGGCGGTGCCGGAGCGGGCGGCGGCGACATGGAAGCCGCATGCGTCGCAGCGGCCGCCGCGGACGCCGGGGCGACCGGGGCGACCGGGCGCGGCGGGTCGCACGCGTCGACAACCGGCGCGGGCGAGGGCGCAGGTGTACTACCGCACGGCCCGAGCGGCGCGGGCGGCGGAGCAGGCCTGTGCTGTTCCGCTTCGCGGCACATCTTCTCGCACTCGGCAAGGCACCGGTCGATGCTGTGGTTGCGGTCCTGCACCGTCCCCAGCACGGTGCCGAGCCCCTCTTCCGCCACCGGAAGCAGGAGCGAGACCGCCCTCCCGTAGGGGGTGGCTTTGCACAACGTAAGGACCAACGCGACGAGATCAAGCATCGCCGAGGACCCCGCGTCCGAGGCGGTGCACACTTCGTCGATTGCCGTGCAGCACTGATCCACCGCCTCGCGCAAGCGCTCGGCGTTGTCCCCTTGCTGGTTTTCCCCCTCCTGCCGCGACTTTTCGTCCTCGCCGATGCCGACGCTGTCGAACCACTCGCCGACCCCGGGCACCGCGTTGATGAACGACGTGGATGCGACCTCCGCGACGATCTTTTCCAGCACGTCACGCCCGAGGGAGACCAGCGCATTTCCCCGGCCCGACCCGCGAGAGCGGACGAGGTTGTCGGCGCCCGCACGCACGAGCGCGAGGTTCATCCCCTCTGTCTGCTGCTGCGCCTCCGTAATCTGGGCGGCCAAGCCGTCGATCCGGGCCACCTGCGCCGGCGAGGCCAGCGAAATCGAGTGCGCGTCGACGACGATGCGCGAGAGTTTGTCCAGCACACCGCCCATCAGCGCGCACCCCCACCGAGCGCCTCGGCGGTGGTAGCGTCGCTCGCCTCCACCGTGCCCACGAGCGCGAGGATCTGCTCCCACGCTGCCACGCGGTTTTCCATGAACTCAATGGTCAGTTGCTGGACTCTCACCATCGCCCGCGACAGCCCTCCAGCGGTGTCGGCGAAGCCCTGCCCGGCCGCGCCGGGCGGAAAGTCGGGCAGATTCGCGCGCAGATCGGCGATCACCTGCTGGTGCTCGTCGACGGCCGCGCGCAGCTCGGCGCGCGCGACCTCAGGATCCACGTTCAGCGGAACACTCATCGTCCCCCATATCCCCCCTGGGCGGCCCCGCGGCCGCCCCATCGCAGGGCCAACAACACTTGCACCCTACTTAGACTGATTTTTTCCCCGCCCGGTTCCCGCCTCCCCACACTTTCTGGCGGGACCGATGGCCACTACGCTACACGGCCGCGACGACCGCTGCGAGCTGTCCCGCGACCCGGCGCGCCACCTCGGGGTCGGCGGCCTCCACCATGACCCGGAACAGCTCCTCCGTCCCGGACGGGCGCAACAGCACACGGCCCGACTCGCCGAGCTCCGCTTCCGCTGCGCTGATCCCGGACCGCACGGATTCGTCGTCAAGGATGAGCGCCTTGTTGGACACCGGCACGTTGATGAGCACCTGCGGCAACACCGTCATCACGCTCGCCAGGTCTGCGAGGCTGCGGCCGGTCTCCGCCATGCGCGCCATGAGTGTGAGGCCGGAGAGTGTGCCGTCGCCAGTCGTCGCGTGGGCGGGGATGACGATGTGGCCGGACTGCTCGCCGCCGAGGGAGTAGTCGCCGCGGCCGAGCTCCTCGAGGACGTAGCGGTCGCCGACTTTCGTCTGCTTAACCTCGATGCCCTCGCGCTCCATTGCGAGCTTGAGCCCCAGGTTGCTCATGACCGTGGCCACGAGAGTGTTTTCGTGCAGGCTCGAGCGCTCCTTCATGCCCGTGGCGAGGATGGCCATGATTTGGTCGCCGTCGACAATCGTGCCGCGGGCGTCGACGGCAAGGCAGCGGTCCGCATCCCCGTCGTGGGCAAGCCCGAGGTCGGCACCGTGTTCGACGACTGCCGCCTGGATCTTGTCCATGTGGGTCGAACCGGAGCCGTCGTTGATGTTAAAAGCGTTCGGGGAGTTGAAGATGGGCACGACTTCCGCACCGGCCGCGGCGTAGGCCTTGGGCGCGACGACGGAGGCGGCGCCGTTCGCGCAGTCGACGACCACTTTGATCCCGCTCAGATCCGTGCTCACCGCCTCTTTGAGGTGCGCAAGGTAGCGCTCCTGTGCGTCCGCCCCCTCCTCGATAACGCGCCCGATGCCGGTGCCGGTCGGGCCCGTCTCGTCGAGGTGATTCATCGCCTCCTCGATGCGGTCTTCCACGCTATCCGGCAGCTTCCTGCCGCCCGCGGAGAAAAACTTAATGCCGTTGTCGGGCATCGGGTTGTGCGAGGCGGAGATCATCACCCCAATATCCGCGCCGTAGTCGTCGGTGAGAAACGCCAGGCCAGGCGTCGGGATCACGCCGACACGAAGCACATCGACGCCTTTCGACGCCATCCCGGCCGCCATGGCCGCGGCAAGCATCTCCCCCGACACGCGGGGGTCCCGGCCGATGATGGCCGTGGGCCTGCGCTGGCCCGAGCTCGTATTCTCCGTGAGCACGACCGCCGCCGCCGCGCCCAGCTTGAGCGCGAGCGGGGCGGTGAGCACCTGGTTGGCCAGGCCGCGGACACCGTCGGTTCCAAACAATCGAGTCATGGCGCCAATTATGCCCGACCGCCCCGAGGCCACCGCAGACGCGGCCGGGCCCCCGACACGCGAAAACCGCCCCGCTGGAGTCCAGCGGGGCGGCACGCGCGGTAGAGGCCCGAGCGATTAACGCTTGGAGTACTGCGGAGCGCGGCGGGCCTTGTGCAGGCCGGCCTTCTTGCGCTCGACGGCGCGGGCGTCACGGGTGAGCAGGCCGGCCTTCTTCAGAGTCGGGCGCTCAGCCGGGTTGTAGACGTTGAGGGCGCGGGCGATAGCCAGGCGCAGGGCACCGGCCTGGCCGGTCGGGCCGCCGCCGTTGATGGTGGCCTTGATGTTGAACTGGCCCTCGCGCTCCAGGAGGGTCAGCGGGGTGAGGATGTCCTGCTGGTGCAGCTTGTTCGGGAAATAGTCCTCGAACTCGCGGCCGTTAACCACGATGACGCCTTCGCCCTCGGTCACGGTGACGCGGGCGATGGCGCGCTTGCGGCGGCCGACGGTCTGGATCGGGCCCTCGTGGAGGGGGGCGACCTCGACGGCGTCCTCGGACTCAGCGTCGACCTCGGGGGCGATCGCGTCACCGATGGTGTAGTTGAACTCCTCGGTAGCGGCGGTGGCTGCCTCGATGTCGGTGGCAGCGCCGAGGTTCTCTTCTGCGTAGTTGTTCGGTTCGGTCATTACTGTGCCACCTGCTTGAACTCGAAGGTTTCCGGCTTCTGAGCGGCGTAGGGGTGCTCGGAGCCGACGAAGACGTGAAGCTTCTTGATGGACTGGCGGGAAAGGCGGTTGTGCGGCATCATGCCGCGCACTGCCTCCTCGATAACGCGATCGGGGCGCTCGTCAAGTGCACGACCCAGGGTCATGGACTTCAGACCACCCGGGTAGCCGGAGTGGCGGTAGCGCATCTCGCGGTCGCGCTTGTTGGAGGAGATGTGGACCTTGTCGGCGTTGATCACGATGACGTGGTCGCCGGTGTCGACGTTCGGTGCGAACTGCGGCTTGTGCTTGCCACGCAGGATGTCAGCTGCGGTGGAAGCAAGCTTGCCCAGCACCACGTCAGTGGCGTCGATGACGTACCACGCGCGGGTGATGTCACCGCTCTTCGGGTGGTAAGTAGACATGCATGACTCCTTAAAGTCTGTCTAGTGAGCTGCCGGCCAGACGATCGCGTGCCCACCACACCCGTCGGCGGCCGGTGGAGACCCGGCGGGTGACGCGCCCGAAGACGCCAGAACACACAGGTGTATCAGGGTAGAGGACTCCCCCGGTAAACACCAAAACGCCCCACGCCGCCGCGTCGACCGCGACGATGTGGGGCGCCCCCCGATATGTCCCCCGATATACGTGCCCGCCCGCCGGTGACGTGGCGCGCTCCCCCAAGCACGCCGCCCCAGCGGGCGGAGCGTCATGCGGCGCGGCGGGCTGCGTCTACCCCCGTATTCCGCCCGTCGGCCGCACGTTTGTCACACGCGTGGTTTTTTAGCCCCAGCTCGCGGCCGCGGCCGCGTTCACGGCCTGCATGCGGCTGTTGCCCTCTTCCACCGTGGCTGCGATGGTGCGCAAGATCGTGTTGAGCTCCTCGGCCGCCTGGTCCCACTTCTGCTGGTGGGCGGCGTAGGCCTCGGCGGCCTCGCCCTGCCACGTGGTGACCAGGGGCTGGAGCAGGCTCTTCAGGTCGTTGAGCTGCGCCTCGATCGCCGCGGCGGAGGCGTCCATATCCTGGGCCGCTCCGGAAAGCTGGCCAAAGCCGTACTTGATTTCCATGCTGTTTCCTTCCTCTTCCTTTTCCTTTTCCTTTTCGCCAATAGCGCTGAATGATTCCGCGGCGCCGCCCTACAGGGCGAGCCCCGCGGAGATGGAACGCAGGTCGTCTGTGGTGGACGCGTCGGCGCCCTCGTAGTTCGTCGCGTTGTCGCGGATGTTGACAGCGATGGCGCTGAGCGCCTCGCCGAGGCGGCGCTGCGCGTCGTCGTAGCGCACCATGAGCTCGTCGAAGCTGCGCTGGGCCTCACCTGCCCAGAAGGATCGGGTCGATTCCGCGACCTGCTGGACACGGTCGATTTCGAGGTTGACGCTGCTGTTGGTCTCGTCGACGCGCTCGGCGGCCGAGCGCATCACGTCTGCTTCGGTTGTGAACTGTCCCATCTGGGTCCGTCCCCCCTTGTGTGTTTGGAGTGCTGTCGTTGCCCTAGTGGCGGCGATTGCCGGAGGCTGCGCCGCCGCGTGCGGTCCGGCGTACCTCGCACCCCTATTGGACTGAGAAACGACGCCCCCGGTTCCCTCGTTTTCCGAAAAATTTTTTCCTAGGCGGGCGGATCCGCCGCCGACGAGTCGAACGACGCGGAATCCATGGCCATGCGGCAGGTCGCCTGCTGCACCGTCGTCGGCGCGGTCCGAGTGTGGCAGCCCACGAAGAGCTGTCTGCCGGAGTGCGCCCACGTCTTCCACATCGCCTCCGACCCGTCCGGCGAACGCTGGAGGTACTGCACGACGGAGCCGTCGTTGCTCACCAGCTCCACCTCGGGGTCGGCCTCGATATCGCGCAGCACCTGGGCGATCATCTCCTCGGGCGGCAGCTGGTAGAGCTCCTCGACGGCGAGCTGCAGGCGGAAATCCGGGTCCGGCCCCGTCGCCCGCCACATCTCCGCGTCGGGGGCCACGCTAAAACCCGGTGGTACCTCGACGCTCAAGCCCTCGCGCACAATGACGACCCGCGCAGGGGCCGGGGCAGACGGTGGGGCCTGCACCGACGGGGAGGCCTGCTCCGACGATGGCGCCGTGGTGGCCGCCGGCGGTTCGTCCGCGCCCAGCGCGACCGTGCCCCAGATCGCCGCCCCGATGACGAGGACCACGGCGATGACGACGGCGGGCAGCACCCACGGTGATCCCGTCCGTGCGACGCGGGGCTGCGGGCGGGTGATCTCCACCTCCTCACCCGCCGGGGCGAGGGTATGGTCCTCCGGGTTTTCCGGTTCTTCCCGGGGCCGCTCGGCGGTGAGAACGATGTCGTAGCCGGCCAGCGCCTGGTCGAGCGCGTCGACGTCGCCCTCCTCCGCGACGACGTGCACCACCGCGCCGCCTGGGTCGGGCCCGAAGACGCTGCGCACGTAGCTCGCGATCTCCGCCGGGGAGGGCCGGTCGTAGCGGTAGAGGCGGGCGGCGCCATCGAAGATGACGACATCGCGGGTGATCGTAATGCTGAGGTCGGGCCCGCTCACAGCGTTCCTCCCTCGCCGTAGGGCGCGGCCACCTGCACGGTGCCCACCACGTCGCTGCCGCGCACGAGCGTCGCCCTGCCCGGTTTGTGCGCGCTCGGGCGTACACCGAAGATGGTGCCTTCGTCGCGGGTGGCGTCGAAAAGCATGACGTCGGGCGCGAGGTCCTTGGCTGCCCCGAGGAAGCCGCCGTAGAGGGCGCGCGCCACCCCGCCGAACTTGCGGGCTACGACGAGGTGGAGGCCCACGTCGCGGGCGTGCGGCAGCAGCGGGATCAGGGGCCGCAGCACCTCATCGGCGACCAGGTCGAGGTCGTCGATGACGACCCAGATGTCCGGCCCCTGCCACCACGAGCGTGCGGCGAGCTGCTCGGCGGTGACGTCGGCGCCGGGCAGGCGTTGGCTCAGTGTCGTGGCGGCCGCCGCGAGAGCCTCCGCCGCCGCGGACGAGGTCGCGGCGTAGGCGGCGACCATCTCGTCCGGAGCGCGGCCGAGGTGGGTGCGGCGCGGGTCGACGATGACCAGGCGCGCCTCCTCCCGGGGCCAACGCGCGACGACCTCGATGGCGCTAGCCAGCAGCGTGGACTTACCGCTGCCGCCGGTTCCGAAGGCCAGCAGGTGGCCGGAGGCGCACGCGAGCGGCTCGAGGCGGGGCCCGCCCACGCCGAGGGGAAGGGCGTTCGGGGTGGCGTCGAGAAGCGGATGCACGGACACGTGGGCGGGCAGGACCTTCAGGCGCGGCACGGGGGTCTGCCCGGCCGCGCGCGCGGCGATGTGCGCGAGGTCCTGCGGGTACGTGGCCGCAATCAGCATCGGGGTGCCCTCCGGCGACAGGCCGCGGCCGGGTGATGCGGGCAGGCTGGCCTGGGCCTTGCGGTCGAGCAGCGAATCGTGCGCCTCCGTCAGGCGCAGCTCCACGCGGGTGCCTATGAGGTCGCGGACGGTGGCGCGCACCGCGCTCCAGCGCTGGGCGGTGAGCACCAGGTGCACCCCGGCCGCCGGTCCGTCCGCCGCGATGCGCGTGAGCTCGTCGCGCAGGTCGGCCAGCGGCGATTCTGTCCCCGCCACCGCGTGCCAGCCATCGACGATCAGGATGGCGTGGCGCCCGCCGAGGGTGGCCGGATCGTCGATGAACCCGGCGACCTCCGCCACCACGCGGCGCACCTTCTCCTCGTTCTCGCGCGGGGCCACGCCCGCGACGTGCGGCAAAACCTCAAGCCCCTCGAGCCGGCCCGCCCCGGCATCGATGGCGTAGACCGCGACCTGCTCCGTGGTGTGCGTCGCCGCCAGCGAGGCGACCAGCGTGGTCAGCGCCATCGATTTGCCCGTCTGGGGCCCGCCGACGATGGCGAGGTGCCCGCCCGCCGCCGACAGGTCGACCACGAAATGCTCCTGGCGCTGCTTGTAGGGCTCGTCCGTCAGCCCGATCACGGCGCGGAGGAACCCCGCTTCCTCGCACACCGCGGCCAGCTCGATCGAGGCGGGCAGCGGCGGCAGCCACACGGTGTGGGCGCGCAGCCCCCGCTCCCGCGCGGTGCGCGCCGCCGCGTCAACCACGGCAGACAGGACGGTAGTGGACTCGTCGACGACCTGGTGGGTTTCGGGGGCGGTGTGCGACGGGTCCGACCAGCCGTCGAAAAGCTGCACGCGCGGGCCTTCCCCCGGCACCTGGTGCTCGACGTGCCTGGTCACGGGCCCGGAGACGTAGGCGGCGCGGAAACGGGTGAGCTCGCCGGGGCCGGTGGACAGGAAGCCGGAGCCCGGCTCGGCGGGCAGCTCGTGCGCGTCCGGCACCCCGAGGACCTGGCGCGACTCGGCGGAGGAAAACGTCTTCAGGCCGATGCGGTACGACAGATGCGAATCGAGGCCGCGCAGCCGCCCCTCCTCGAGGCGCTGGGAGGCGAGCAGGAGGTGAACGCCGAGCGAGCGGCCGAGCCTGCCCACCGCCACGAACAGGTCGGCGAAGTGCGGGTGCTGGCTGAGCAGCTCGGAGAACTCGTCGACCACGATGAGCAGCGCCGGCAGCGCCTCCAGCGTCGGGTCGTGCGCGCGGGCGGCGGCGTAGTCGGTGATGTTGGAGACGTTTCCCGCGGCGCGCAGCAGCTCCTGGCGGCGGTTGAGCTCGCCGGAGATCGCGTCGTGCATGCGCTCGACCAAGAAAGACTCCTCGGCGAGGTTGGTGATCACGGCGGAGGTGTGCGGCAGCGCCTCGCAGCCGAGGAAGGTGGCACCGCCCTTGAAGTCCACGAGGACGAGGTTGAGCTCTTCCGGCGAGTGCGTCGCCGCGAGCGCGACAACGAGGGTACGCAGGAACTCGCTCTTGCCGGAGCCCGTCGCCCCGATGCACAGCCCGTGCGGGCCCATGCCGCCGTGCGCGGCCTCCTTCAGGTCGAGGTAGACGGGCTGGCCGTCCGGGCTGACGCCGAAGGGGACGGTGAGGTGCTGGCGCGTGCCCGCGCGGCCGCCCCACATCGTGTGGGCGTCGAGCTGGTCCACGTCGGCGATGCCGAGCATGTCCAGCAGCCCCGACGACGCCGTCGCGGAACCCTCGGCCGGGCGGCGGTAAAAGGCCAGGTGGCGGGCGATGAGCAGCGCCTCTGCCGCGCCGAGGGCGTCCGGGGTGCCCAGAAGCTCCTCCCCCGCCTCCGTGCGCGCTCGGATGTCCTCGCCGCACACGAGGTTGAAGGCGTCCTCGTCGACCACGTAGTCGGGGTCGTCGTCGATGACGATGACGCAGCTGGCCGCGGGATCCGCCAGCGCCGCGTGGGCGCTGGCCGCGTCGGCGAGCACCACCGTCAGCCAGGCGCGCTCGGGGGCGGCGGTGTGCGGCAGCCATTTCGTCCACTCCAGGGAAGGGTCTGCGTGGCGGTTGACCACTCCCACAGCCTCCGGGCCGTGGAAGAAGGCGAGCTGGGCCAGCAGGGCCCGCGCCACGCCGAGCGCAGTCGGCCCGGCCAGGGTCAGGGTGGGAAAGGCGGCGAGCTGCACGACGATCGGCATGCCGGGCACCGTGCCCACGGCGGCCACGGTGCGTCGCAGGCTCACCGCGCACACGGGATCGAGGTCCTCGGGCGAGCCCGGGTCGGCGACGTCGATGGGGGTGCACAGCGCGCTGTCGCCGAGCCCGATGCGCACCTCCCCGGCGCGCGGGGAGTCTGCGCCGCGTTCCCACACCCGCCACGTCGGCGTCGCGGCGAGCAACAGCGCCGGGTCGGGATGAAAGTGCAGCGCGTGCGCGCGTTGCTTGACGGCGTTGGCGCGGGCCCGCGCCGCGAGCGCGTCGAGGTGGCGCAGGTAGACTCGGCGAGTTTCGTCGATGTTGCTCGTCTTGTCCGGCGGCGCGACCATCATGAGCAGGCCGACGAGCATCATGAGGGGGAAAAGCATCATCATCGGGCTCACCCCGCGCCCCGACAGCGCCATGATGGCCACCATCGCCCCCACCGCGGCCAGCACGACGATAGGCATGAGGATTTTGACGAGCGGCGGCGGCGTGGCCTTCTGCGCCGCCGGCACCCCCTCGGCGGTGAGCGCGCCCGTGGGCAGCGCCGGGGCTGGCTCCGCGGCCTGCGGCGACAGCGGCACCAAAACAGCGTTGTGATCAAGCCCTAGCACGGACGTTTCCCCCTTGCAGTCCCCCGCCACAGCCGCCGACCCACCCCGAGCCGGCACATCCTGCTGTGGACGTTCCCACGATCTTAGGCAATAATGGTTTTTCACGCGCGGCAACGGGGGACGCCGCGCCGGTTACAGCGCTTTTCGGGGGTATCCATGGTTGCTACGTCTGCGCACCACGTCGTGCGCGTCACCGTCCGCATCGACGTCGTGTCCTTCCACCGCGACGTCGACCTGACCCTTCCTACGTCGTCGACGCTCAGCGAGGTCTTTCCCGAGCTCGCGCGGATGGTGGAGCTGCCCGAGGTCCATCGCCCCTGGCAGGCGACGACCGTCGCGGGCGCGCCGCTGGACATGAACACGCCGCTGTACCAGCACAAGCTTCGCGACGGCAGCGTGATCGTCCTCCGCCCGCAGGAGCTCGTGCATCCGCCGGTCGTGCGCGACGCCGCCGAATCGCTGGCCGCGGCCGCCGACGGCGCCGCCTCCCTCCGCGGACTCGACGCCGTGACCTCCCTCGTCGGCTGCGCGGTGCTCGCCGCCGCCGTGGCTCCCTTCATCGGGGTGGTGGCGGCATGCGCGGGCGCGGCGGCCGCCGCTGCCGTGCTGGGCCTGTACTCGGGGTCGCGGCTGCTCTACCTCGCCGGCGCGCTCGCCGCCTCCGCCGCGTGCGGGGCGTGGGTGGCCGGCCCGCCCGCCCAGTGGGCGGCGACAGACCCGGCCCTCGGGGTCCTCGCCGCCGCGGCCACCCTCGCCGTGCTCACGGGCGGCGGGGTGCTCGTCTCGCTTCTCGACGCCCCCACCACCGCCGCCAGCCTCACCACCGCCCTCCTTTGCGCCGCGGCGGCCGCGGGGGCGTGGCTGCCCTCCCCCTCCGCCCCGGCCGCCGTCGCGGTCACCGGCGCGCTGCTCGCCGCCGCGGCAGCGCCCGGTGTGGCCACCCGCGCCGCCGGCCTGCGGGTTCCACGCATCCCCACAGCCGGGGAAGAACTTGCCGCGGCGGACGGCTACCAGCCGGATGTCGACGCCCGGGCGCGCCGGGCCCGCGCGACCCTGGCGGGCATCGCCGTCGGCTGCGCGCTCGTCGCGGCTCCTGCGCTCGTGTGGCTGGCGTGGGACGCCGACGTCTGGGCGACCGTGCTGTGCTTGTGCGTGCTCGGCGCGGTGGCCTTCCACGCCACCCGGCACCACTACCGCGTGCCGCGGGTGGCCCTGAGCGCCATCGCTCTGGCCGCGGCGCTCGCCTGCGGCATCGCGGCGGCGCGGATGGAGCCGACCCACCCGGCCGCCGTGGTGCTCGCCGGGATCGTGGGCCTCGCCTGCGCCTCGGCCGTCGCGTGGGCGCCGCGCCTGCCGGACCTCGAGCCGACCACCGTGGTGTGGCTGGAGCGGGCGGAAGCCGTCGCCCTCGTCGCCGCGCTGCCCGTCGCCGCGTACGTCGTCGGGGTGTTTGACCTGGTGCGGGGTTTCTAGATGCGCGCCGCCGCCCTCGCAGCCTGCACGGCCAGCACCGCCATCCTGTGCGTCGCCGTCCCGTCGGCGGCGGCCCAGGATGTCCCCTGCGCCGTGCCCGCACCCGCCGCAGCGCCCGCCGCACCGGCGTGGACAGGCGAGCTGCGCCGCTTTGCCACGGGCGCCGGGGTCCGGGTCGCCGTCATCGACACCGGGGTCAGCCCCAACGAGGAGCTGCCCCGCCTCGTCGGCGGGGCCGACCTGGTCTCCCCCGACGCGCCGAACCCGCTGTTCGACTGCGACGGCCACGGCACTGTCGTCGCCGGGATTATCGCCGCGCGCACGGTCGGCGTCGCCCCCGGGGCGGAGATCCTGGCGGTGCGGCAGACCTCTGCCCACTACCGCAACCGGCAGCCGGGGGACGAGGTCGAGGCGTCGGGAAGCGTGCGCTCCCTCGCGCAGGCGATCCACGCCGCGCTCGACGAGCGGGCGCGGGTGATCAACGTGTCCGTCGTCTCCTGCGTGGACCCGCGCGACCGCGCCGCGCTCGACGCGTCCGAGCTCGAGGGGGCGCTGTCCCGCGCGGAGGCGGAGGGCGCGGTGGTCGTGGCCGCGGCCGGCAACGTCGGGCCGCACTGCGCCCAGGGCTCCGCCGTGGTGCCGTCGCATTTTCCCACCGTCCTCGCCGTCGGGGCGCGCGACAGCGAGCATACGGTGGCGGACTTTTCGGTGGCCGCTCCGGCAGACGCAGTGCCCGTCTCGGCGGCCGGCACGGTCGAGGTGGGGCTGTCCTGGGCGGGCGGCGGGTTCGCCGGCGGCGTGGCCCCGCAGCGCGACGCGGTCACCCCGTTCGTGGGCACGAGCTTCGCTGCCCCCGTGGTCGCGGGCACCGCCGCGCTGCTCATCGAGCGCTACCCGCACCTGACGCCCGGCGAGGTCCGCGCGCTCATCGCGGCGGCGGCGCAGCCCTCCGGTGGGGCCGTCGACCCGCTGGCGACCATCACGTTCGTGGGCGACACGCGCCGCGACAGCGCCGAGCCCTTGGCCATCGATCTCGCCCAGGGGAGCGAGTCCCCGGCGCGCGGGCGCTGGGCGTGGGCCATGGCCGGCCTCACCCTCGCCGCGGGCTGCGCCGCCGCCGTGGCGGGTGCGCTCAGTAGGTGGCGGTCAACGCGGCCGCGCGGCTAAGCGGGCTGCCCTCCGGCAGCAGGGAGAGGATCTCCCACGGCACCGTCTCCACGTGCGCCGCCCCGAGCACCTCGAGCGTCGCGGCGCTGTCCGCCTCGTGGCGCAGCCCGTGCAGCGACACCACGTGGTAGCCGTGCCCGGTATCCACTGCCACGGAGCCCGCGGGCAGCCCGGCGAAGTGGGTGGCCACCGCACCGCCGGACAGCGGGGTCCGCCCGGCGGCGTCAACACCCTCTCCCCCGGCCGCGCCGCGCGACTCGTCCACGCAGACGGCCCCCGCCGCCGGGTCCGCCCAGCGCGGGGCCGTCTCCGGCAGCCTCAGGTCCACGGCCGGGGCGGCGTCGGGGTAGCCTGCGACGTCGTCCCGCTCCACCTCGCGCACGCTGGCACCCGCGTCCGCCAGGATGTCGCGCTGCGTCGGGGACACATTCTGCACGCCGCCGTCGGCGGTGAGCAGCCACGATTCCTCGCCCGCCGTGAGCACCTCGGGCAGCGGGTCCGGCAGCGCGACGGGCGGGTGTTCCCGCAGCGCGCCCAGCACGCCCGCTGGGGGCTGCCAGCGCGGCGTCCCAGCGTCGATGCCGAGGCGGCGGCGCACGACGCGCCCCTGCGGCGAATCCGATGCCGGGAGCAGCGTGCGCCCCTCCGCCGTGACCACCCATTCCTTCCCGCCCACCGAAGCGAGCACCGCCGTGTCGGGCGCGAAGGCGCGCGGCGCCGCGGCGGCCTCCACGGCCAGCACCGTGACCTCCCCGGCGCGTTCGCACACCGCCCACGTCAGATCCGGCGTCTCCGCCGCCGCGAAGGCGGAAGGCGCGTCGCCGATGCCGATGGGCACCCCGCGCGGCGCGCCGACGAGGTGCTCCTGGCCCACCCGCGCGGGCTCTTCCGCCGTGCCCGCCACGAGCCGCGCGGACGCGAGGTTGCTCACGGGGTGCACCGTGTCGTCGACGCGCACGTACAGGTTTCCCGCCGCGTCCCGCCAGATCAGGGCGTCGCCCGGGTTCGGGGCGGGCTTCAGCCACGCGAACAGCGCCGCCGCGGCCACGCCAAGCGCCACGGCGACCACCCCCAGGATCATCGCGCGGCGCCTCGTGGCCAGCGGGTCGTGGATCATCCTGATGTCGCCGAACACTAAACCGTGCTCCACCCTGCGACGCATAAAGCGGTGGCCGGTGACCTGCGCCCGAGTGGTCGGCAGCAGCCGCTCCGGCCGCGCGTGAGCGGGTTTTCTCATACACACTCCCCCCGTGTGGTTCCCGCCCGGCTCCCCCGAGCCGGGCACATGCCCGCTTACTCTAGCGCACCGCCCTCGGCCGCGCCGGGGTGTGCGGTCGACTCCACCGCGGGGAGGGGGTCGGAGCCGCTTCGTTGGGCGTCGAGACGCATCGCGCGAAGCTCGGCCTCGGAGAACTGCTCGTTGACCGCGAAGATGACGGTGGAGCCCTTGCGGTACACCGCGGTCGCCCCCGGGGCCGTCCACAGGCCCTTAATCAGCTCGTAGTTGGGAAACTGCTCCCACCAGAAGGGCTCGGGGCTGAGCAGGAAAAACTTCACGTTGAGGTCGCGCGCCGCGAGGTCGGCGATCGTGTCTGCCTCCGGGTCGCCGCGGCGCCCGTTGCCGAGCATGTCCGCGTGCCAGTAGAGCGTGTCAAAGCTCGCGCCGCGCCCGCCCGTCGGCCACAGGTAGTGCCGCGAGATCGTGGGCACGCCGTTGTAGGCGTAGATCCAGGAGTGGCCGTCGGCGGGGTCGCCCATGGTGTAGCCCTCCCAGGCGGCAGGCTGCGTGGCCAGCCAGTCGAACGCGAGCAGGTCGTCGTCGTTGACCATGCGCCCGCCCACGCGCACCGCTCGGTAGCTCGCCTCGGCGCCCTCGGCGGCGCGGTCGTGCACCCACCACGCGGCCCCCGCGCCGGCGACAAGCGCGACCACTGTAGAGGCGGCCGCGCTTGCCCTCACCCACCGGGGCGAACCGCTGCGCGCCGCGAGCGGGGCGAGAGTAAGCAGCCGGATCATCGCCGCGACGCCGATCGCGGCGCCGGCGACGGTGAGCATCGCCACCGGTAGCACGAGGCGGTGGGCGGCGTTGTAGTGCAGCCCGGTGAGGACCGAGAGAATCTCGCCCCCCACCCCGTCGAAGGGCACAAGCGCGTGGACGGCGGCGGCCACGGACAGGGCGTAGAACAGCACGGGCCACGCCTGGCCGCGCCACAGCAGCGTCACGAGCGCGCCGAGGCCCGCGAGCCACAGCAGCGTCACCACCGAGAAATCGGGGAAGAACTCCGACACGTGGCGCGTGTTCAGGCCGATCACCGCGCTCCACGGCTCGGTAATGCCGGTGTCGGTCGAGCTGTCCCAGCCCGCGACCTCCTCCGCCTGCTGCGAGCCAGCCATCGCCTGCGGTACGTAGAGCACCACGGACACCAGGGCGGGCACCGCAAGCCAGACGAGGTCCATCAGCCGCGAACGGGCGGGGCGGATGAGCAAGCTGGTCAGCCAGAACAGGGCGACCGGCAGCGCGATGTAGGTCACCGCCGACGGGTGCACCTGCAGCACGCCGACGAATGCCAGCGCCGCGGGCAGCGCGAGCGCCCGCCGGTACGGCACCGCGCAGAAGAGGTAGACGACGGCACCGGCCATGGAGGCGGCGACCACGTACGGCCACATGCCCACGTAGTCCGCCACCCAGATGGGCGGGGCCACGTAGATCGCGGCCGCGGCGATGCCCCCGGCGATCTGCGCCGTCAGCCCCCGCGAGCGCAGCGCCGCGAAGACGAGGCACGCCATGGACACCGGCAGCGCCGCCCCCACGAGCACCGTCGTGGCGATGTTCACCGCGGGGATCGGCTCCAGCCCCGCCGCCTCGGCAAAGAGGGCGACCGCCGCGTGGTAGGCCGAGGGGTAGAGCAGGTCGGCGTGGGTTTCGACGTTCTGCAGCTCGCCCATGCGCGTGGGCGAGGCGACGCCTTCTTCCATGATGAACCGGACCACGTTGGCGTGCCACTGCGAGTCCCAGCCCTGCACGATGTTGCCCACGCCGTGGGGCAGGCGCACGAGCCAATTCAGCCGGTCCCCGATGAGCATCCAGGCGCCGAGCACCACGCCCGCGGCCGGGAGCAGCCACGAGGGGTCGACGATGCTGGCGGCGCGCCAGTCCCCCGGCCACAGCGCCGCCCGCCAGCTGCCGGCCCCCGCCTGCGCGCGCGCCGGGCAAAGGCCCAGCGCCACAGCCCCGCCGCGGCGACGGCGAGCAGCAGCGTGATGGACAACGTCAGCCACCCAAACCGCGCGCCCACCCCGCCCCACATCCAGGCGCTCAACCCGACAAGCCCGAAGGTGGCGGGGATTGAGGCGGCGACGGCGGCGGGCACCCGCGCGCCCGCGATCCAGGTGACCACGAACCCGGGGAGGACGAAGACAAGGAGGCCAAGAACCACCGTCCCTGCTAGTGCCATCGCCTCGTCCTTCCCGTCGCCGCGCCCCGCGCGGGGCGCACTCCGCGTAACACACGCATTATATTCAGCTGCCCGAAGGAGCCCTGTTCCGACGCGCTTCGTCCTCGTCGCGGCGCGCCCGTGTTGCGCGGATGCGCTCAGCGTAGTCCGCCTCCGCCGGGTAGCTCACCCCGGTCAGCGTCAGCCCGCGCGCGGGCGCAAGCCGCACCTCGGCGCAACGCTCACGCTCCCCCAGCAGCGCCCCTACCCACGTCGCGTCGCGAGCGCCCTCGCCCACCTGCAGGCACGACGCGACGAGCGCGCGCACCATGTTCCAGCAGAAGGCGTCGGCGCGCACGTGGGCCTCGTAGAGGTCGGGCTCATCGCGTGTCGACGCCTCCACCCACCGCATCTGGGTCACCTCCCGCACCGTCGTCGCGTGCGGGCGCGGCTTGCAAAACGCCGCATAATCGTGCAGGCCCACGACGAGGTCGGCGGCGGCCTGCATCCGCTCGATGTTCACCGGCTTCGGCCACACAGCGGTGTCCGCCCGGCGGGTCGGCAGCGCCCCGGCCGGGTTGGTGGTCACCCGATACACGTAGCTGCGCTCCAGGGCGGCGAATCGGGCGTCGAAAAGCGGGTGCGCCTCGGTGACCTTGTACACCCGCACGTCCTCGGGGAGGAACTTGGCCAGGCGGCGCACGAGGTTGCCGGGGCGGCCATCGATGAAGCGCTGCTCGAGGCTCGCGCGCGGGACGTCGAGGTGCGCGACCTGGCCGGTGGCGTGGACGCCGGCGTCGGTGCGCCCCGCCACCGTCAGCTGCGCGGGCGCGCGCAGGATGGTGCTCAGCGCGTCCTCGAGCGTGCCCTGGACCGTGCGGGTGGGCGTGCCGTCGGGCGCGTCCTTTTGCCGGGCCCAGCCGTGGAAGTCGGTGCCGTCGTAGGCGATGTCGAGGCGGAGCCGGAGCGTGTCGGCGGCGCCGTTCGGGGTGGGGGTGGTCACGGCCCTCACACTAGCAACCCTCCCTCACGCGAACACCCCGCCTGGCTCCGGGGAACCAGGCGGGGTGCGCGGGTGCGGGGAGACTAGTTGTCCGTGGTCTCCTCGTCGGCCTCAGACACGGCCTCAGCCTCAGCCTCAGCCTCAGCTTCGTCAGCCTCAGCCTCAGCCTCAGCCTCGTCAGCCTTGGCCTCCTCGGCCTTCGCCTTCTCGGCCTCCTTGGAGGCGGCGGCGCGGGCGGTGCGGGTCGCCTCGGCGGAGACGGTCTCTTCGAGGACGAGGGAGATGTGGGTCATCGGGGCGTTGTCGCCGGCGCGGTTCTCCAGCTTGATGGAGCGGGTGTAGCCGCCATCGCGGTTGGCGAACTTCGGGGCGAGCTCGTTGAACAGGTACGCGACGATGTCCTTGTTCGGCAGCTCGGCGGCGACGGCGCGGCGGTCGGCCAGCGTGCCCTTCTTGGCCTTGGTGATCAGCTTCTCTGCGTAGGGGCGCAGGACCTTGGCCTTGGCTGCGGTCGTTGTGATGGCTCCGTGCTCGAAGAGGGACTGGGCCAGGTTAGAAACGATGTGCTTCTGGTGGCTGGCGGACCCTCCGAGACGGGCACCCTTCTTAGGGGTAGGCATGTTCGTACTCCTCGTTGCGGTTAGGTGAGCGCGTGCTCGGTGGTGTTACTCGGTCTCGTCCGCGCTGACGTCGACGTAGTCGCCGGTTTCGGCGTCGTAGCCCTCGATCTGAGTCGGGTCGAAATCTTCCGGGGCGTCCTTCAGGGTCAGGCCCAGGGAGGCGAGCTTGATCTTCACCTCATTGATGGACTTCTGGCCGAAGTTGCGGATGTCCAGCAGGTCGCTCTCGGTGCACTCAGCGAGCTCACCCACCGTGTGAATCTCCTGGCGCTTCAGGCAGTTGTAGGAGCGCACGGAGAAGTTCAGGTCCTCGATGGGCAGGTTGTAGGCCGCGATGTACTCGGTCTCCTGCGGGGAGGGGCCAATCTCGATGCCCTCGGCGGCGGTGTTCAGCTCGCGGGCGAGGCCGAACAGCTCGACGAGGGTGGAGCCGGCGGACGCGAGGGCGTCGCGGGCCGTGATGGAGTTCTTGGTCTCCACATCGATCACCAGGCGGTCAAAGTCGGTGCGCTGCTCAACACGGGTGGCCTCCACCTTGTAGGCGACGCGGGTCACCGGGGAGTAGATCTGGTCGACCGGGATGCGGCCGACCTCGCCGCCAGCGCTGGGCACAGCCGGGACGTAGCCGCGGCCGCGCTCGACGATGAGCTCCATCTCGAGGCGCGCCTGCTCGTTGAGCGAGGCGATGTGCAGGTCCGGGTTGTGGACCTCCACCCCGGCGGGCAGCTCAATGTCGCCCGCGGTGACGTCGCCAGGCCCCTGCTTGGACAGGTACATGACCACCGGCTCGTCGGAGTCGGAGGACAGGACAATGTCCTTGACGTTGAGGATGATCTCGGACACGTTCTCCTTGATGCCGTTGATCGTGGTGAACTCGTGGAGCACGCCATCGATCTTGATGGAGGTCACGGCCGCGCCCGGGATGGACGACAGCAGCGTGCGGCGCAAGGAGTTGCCGAGGGTGTAGCCGAAACCGGGCTCGAGCGGCTCGATGACGAACTTCGAACGGTTGGTGTCGATGTATTCCTCGGTCAGCTGGGGGCGCTGCGAGATGAGCATGTGCTTCTCCTTTGTCGGCAACCACTATTTGATGCCGGTAGGAACGGGTGCTGGAAAATTGGAAGATTTCGCGCCTGAGGCGGTGGCCCCGGGCAGGGGTCGCGCCGGCGCGGGGTGAAGTGCCTGTACCTAGGCTACTTCGAGTAAAGCTCGACGATCAGCTGCTCCTGCAGCGGAACCTCGATCTGAGCGCGCTCGGGCAGCTGGTGCACGAGAATGCGCAGGGTCTCCGGCACGACCTGGAGCCAGGCCGGCACGACGGAGTCGACCAGGTTGTCCTGGGCCTCCTCGAACCACAGCATGCCGCGGGACTTCTCGCGGACGTCGACGATGTCGTACTGGGACACGCGGTAGGACGGGACGTTGGTCTTCTTGCCGTTGACCGTGAAGTGGCCGTGGGAGACCAGCTGGCGGGCCTGGCGGCGGGTGCGGGCCAGGCCAGCTCGGTAAACGACGTTGTCCAGGCGGGACTCCAGGAGGATCAGCAGGTTGTCGCCGGTCTTGCCGGGAAGGCGGTTCGCCTCCTCGTAGTAGCGGCGGAACTGCTTCTCCATGACGCCGTAGGTGAAGCGGGCTTTCTGCTTCTCCTGCAGCTGGAGCAGGTACTCGGACTCCTTGATGCGGGCGCGGCCAGCCTGCCCCGGGGGGTAGGGGCGACGCTCGAAGGACAGGTCGCCGCCGACGAGGTCGACGCGGAGGCGACGGGACTTACGGGTAGCAGGGCCGGTATAACGAGCCATGGTGTTTTACCTCTTCCTTTCTGCCTTAAACGCGACGACGCTTCGGCGGACGGCAGCCGTTGAAGGGCTGCGGCGTCACGTCGGAGATCGAGGACACCTCGAGGCCGGCGGCCTGGAGCGAACGGATGGCGGTCTCACGGCCGGAGCCCGGACCCTTGACAAAGACGTCAACCTTCTTCATGCCGTGGTCCATCGCCTTGCGGGCGGCGTTCTCCGCCGCCATCTGGGCTGCGAAGGGGGTGGACTTGCGGGAGCCCTTGAAGCCGACGTGGCCGGAGGACGCCCACGAGATCACGGCACCGTTCGGGTCCGTAATAGACACGATGGTGTTGTTGAACGTGGACTTGATGTATGCGTGGCCAGCGGCCACATTCTTCTTGACGACGCGGCGGCCACCACGGCGCGCGCCGGAACGAGTCTTCGGAGGCATGTGTTACTTCTTCTTTCCTGCGATAGTCTTCTTCGGTCCCTTACGCGTACGCGCGTTCGTCTTGGTGCGCTGACCGCGCACCGGGAGGCCGCGGCGGTGACGCAGACCCTGGTAGGAGCCGATTTCGATCTTGCGGCGGATGTCGGCCTGGACCTCGCGGCGGAGGTCGCCCTCCACGGTGTAGGAGGACTCGATGGCGTCGCGGAGCGCGGCGAGCTGCTCGTCGCTCAGGTTATCCGTGCGCAGGTCAGGAGAAATGCCCGTCTTCTCGAGCAGTTCCTTGGAACGGGTTGCGCCGATTCCGTAGATGTAGGTGAGTGCGATCTCCATGCGCTTGTTGCGCGGAAGATCCACACCAGCGAGACGTGCCATGTGGGACGTACCTTTCAGGTTGTTACGGTGGTTTTCTCCCTACTCGTCCGCGCCACGCGACTCCTTACCCGGCCCTCACCGGATGATGGGTCGTGGTATCGCACGGCTCCGGCCACCGTGGCCGGAGGTAAAAGACGCACACCCGCCGGAGCGGGGATGCGTTTGGGTAAGGAGGCTTGTCTTCTTACTTGTAGCGGTAGGTAATACGCCCGCGGTCCAGGTCGTACGGGGACAGCTCCACGACGACGCGGTCCTCGGGGAGGATACGGATGTAGTGCTGGCGCATCTTGCCGCTGATGTGAGCAAGGACTTCGTGCCCGTTGTCGAGCTCGACACGGAACATAGCGTTCTTCAAGGGCTCGACGATGCGGCCCTCGACCTCAATAGCGCCTTCTTTTGCCATACACTCCACTTCCTCGAGCACCGTTTGTGCTGGTTACGTGCGTATTTCCGGGATTGCTACACCGTGCGCGCGAGCCGGTATCCTCCGCTCGCCGCGCACAGAAACGCTAGTTTATCCCTTTACCAGCACAAACACAAACCCGAGCTGCGGCGCGGGCTAATAGACGTAGACCTTGTCGCCGATCTGCAGGTCGTTGAAGTAGCGCTGCGCGTCTCCGCGGTACATGCGGATGCACCCGTGCGACAGAATCGTGGGGTCACCCTGGTGGAACGCGATGCCGTTGTTGGTGAAGTACGTGGCGTACGGCATCGGCGCGTTGCCAAACTCCCAGGAAATCTCGTCCTTGACCTTGCGGTTGACATAGAAGGTGCCGCGGGGCGTCTCGTACCCCGGCTTGCCCGGCCCGATCGTCGCCGCCTGGTAGTACATCGTGCCGCCCTGCTGCAACCACGACCGGCGCCCATCGATGTCGATGCAGGCCTTCGCGTCCTTCGGGCAGGGGCCGTAGTCAAAAGCCGGCGCGGCGGGCGCCGGAGCCGGGGCCGCCGGGGCCGGCGCAGGTGCCGGCGCCGGGGCGGGCTTCGGGGTGCGCTGGGCGATCAGCCCGGGAAAGAACGTCTCCACCGCCTGATCGATCGCCGCCTTCGCCTGCGCCGGCGCCTGCGGGTTGATCGCCCCCAGGGCCTCCGCCTGCTGGATCAGCGTGGTGCGGGTGTTCCACGCCGCGTCCTGCGCCGCCTGATCCTGCTGCTTCGCCAGCTGTTCGAAGGCGGAGTTCACCTGGCCCACGAAACCCTGGAGGCTTCCGGCCGAGGAAGCGGAGCTGAGCTACTCCAGGGGAAGGGTCTGAGCCTCGGCCTGCGCGGCGAAGAGGGAGGCCGTCAGCCCCGCAAGCACAGCGGCGCTCGCAATGCGGCGGGTCGTCTGCGAGGGTTTCGAGTGGCGCGGAATGTACGACATGCGCTCAGTATAACGCCCCCTCCGTTACATTTCGGAGTTTCGCCCCCTCCGCGCGCACTCAGACAGGACGCGGAGTGAGGATGCGCGGGCCCTGCGCCGTCGCCGCAACCGTGTGCTCCCAGTGAGCGGCGGGCGCCTTGTCGCGCGTCACCACGGTCCAGTCGTCGTCGCACACCTCGCTGTCGGTTCCGCCCCCGAGGATGAGCATCGGCTCGATCGCGAGCACGGAGCCCTCCTGGATCCGGGGACCGCGGTGCGGGCGCCCCTCGTTCGGCAGAAAGGGGTCTTCGTGCATGCTGTGGCCAATTCCGTGCCCGCCGTAGCCGTCGAGGATCCCCAGGGCGACGCCGAAGCGCTCTTCGGCCCGCCGTGTCGCCACCTCGAGCGCGTGCGAGACATCCGTCAGCCGGTTGCCGGGCACCATCGCCTTCATCCCCTCGGCGAGGACCCACTCGGTCGCACGATTGAGCTTATCGACGTCCGGCGCAAGCGCCCCGACCCCGAACGACCACGCGGAGTCCCCCACCCACCCGTCGAGGGTGGCGCCGCAATCGATGGAGACGAGGTCGCCCTCCTCGAGCACGGTGGCGGCGTCGGGGATCCCGTGCACCACCACGTCGTTCACCGAGGCGCAGATGGAGGCGGGGAAACCCTCGTAGCCGAGAAACGTCGGCGTGGCGCCGTGGCTACGGATGACCTCTTCGGCCACCCGGTCCAGCTCCTGGGTGCTCACGCCGGGCGCCGCGGCCTCGCGCACCTTCACCAGGGCCTCCCCCACGACGCGGCCTGCGGCCTCCATGGCGTCGAGCTCGCTCGGGGTCTTGGCCGGGATTGCACGGCGGCGAAAAACCACTGAGTGTTGTCTCCTTTGTGGCGTCGGTAAGCGAGAAGCTGTTACTTGCCCAGCTTCTCCATTGCTCGCGCGTTGACGTCGTCGACATCGCCGACGGCGTCGATGTTGATGATGGCGTCGCCGTAGTGCTCGATCAGCGGGGCTGTCTCGTCACGGTAGACCCCGAGGCGGGTGCGGATGGTCTCCTCGTTGTCGTCGGCGCGGCCGCGGGCGAGCATGCGCTCGACGACGACCTCCTCTGCCACGACGAAGTTCAGCACACCGTCGAGCTCGACGCCTTTGTTGCGGAGCAGATCGGCGAGGATCTCCGCCTGCTCCACGGTGCGGGGGAAGCCGTCGAGGAGGAAACCGTCCTTCGCATCGTCCTCGTTGAGGCGGGCTTCGACCATGCGGGCGGTGACGTCGGTGGGAACGAGCTTACCGGCGTCAATGTACTGCTTCGCCTCAACACCCAGCGGGGTGCCCTCCCCGATGTTGGCGCGGAACAGGTCGCCGGTGGAGATGTGGGGCACGCCGAGCTTTTCGGAGAGAATCGCTGCCTGGGTGCCTTTGCCAGCACCGGGAGGGCCAAGGAGAACAAGACGCATTATCGCAAGAGTCCTTCGTAGTTGGATTGCAGAAGTTGAGATTCGATTTGCTTGACCGTGGTCAGGGCCACGGACACCATAATCAGGATAGCCGTGCCGCCGAACGCGGTCATACCCATGTTGCCCGCGCCAGTGATGCCCGCGTCGAGCGCCAGGTTCGGCAGAATTGCGATGAGCGCGAGGTAGAGCGCGCCCACGAACAGCAGGCGGTTCATGACAAACCCGAGGTACTGCGCCGTCGGCCGGCCCGGGCGGATGCCGGGGATGAAGCCGCCGTACTTCTTCATGTTGTCCGCCTGCTCCACCGGGTCGTACTGGATGGAGACGTAGAAGTACGAGAAGAAGATGATCATGGCGAAGTACGCCACGATGTACTGCCACGACGCCGGGTTCTGCAGCCACGACATCACGTTGTTCATCCACCAGTTATCCGGCGGGGTGGGGTTGTTCATCGTGACAATCTGGGTGATCAGCACCGGCACGTACATCAGCGAGGAGGCGAAGATGACGGGGATGACGCCGGCCTGGTTGACCTTGAGCGGCAGATAGGTCGAGGACCCGCCGTACTGGCGGCGACCCACCATGCGCTTCGCGTACTGCACCGGAATGCGGCGCTGGCCCTGCTCCATGAAGATAATGCCCACGACCAGCACGATGACGGCCGCGATGACCAGGCCGAAGGTGAGTCCGCCCGCCTGGGTCAGGATGTTCGCGCCCTGCGCCGGCAGCTGGGTCGCGATACCGGCGAAAATGAGCAGCGACATACCGTTGCCGACGCCCTTTTCGGTGATGATCTCGCCGAGCCACATGATGAGCACCGCGCCCGACGTCATGACGATGATCATCATGATCAGCGTCCACGCGGAGCGGTCCTCGACGAGGACCGGGGTTCCAGCGCCGAGGAGCTGCTCACGGTCAGCCAGGGCGACGATGCCGGCGGACTGCAGCAGCGCCAGCCCCACCGTGAGGTAGCGCGTGTACTGCGTCATCTTGGTCTGGCCGGCCTGCCCCTCCTTCTTCAGCTCTTCGAACTTCGGGATGACCACGGTGAGCAGTTGCACGATGATCGACGCCGTAATGTACGGCATGATACCGATGGCGAAGATCGACAGCTGCAGCAGCGCGCCGCCCGAGAACAGGGAGATGATCGAGAACATCGTCGCCGCGTCGCCGTCCTCGAGATCGCTGAGGCGCTGGCTAATCAGCCCGTAGTCCACACCGGGCGTGGGGATTTGCGCACCGATCCGGTACAGGATGATCAACGCGATCGTGATAAGGATCTTTTTGCGCAGATCCGGGTCTTTAAACGCCTGAACAATAGCGGACACTAAGCCTCCTGGCTCCTCCCCCGGCCGGCGGGAGAATAGGACGTACTGCTGCAGCGACGGCCGGGGCGCGACCCCGGTCCGGCTGAATTGACCCCCCTACCTTACCAGCCGCCCCCGCGAGAGCCACCTCGCCCGTCCCCTTTGTACTTTTCCCCCAGTTTTTTGTCAGTTACTGCGCGGCGAGCACAGCACAGCACCGCTGCGCACAGCACAACTCCCCGCCGCGCTCACAGTGAGCGCGACGGGGAGTCAGCGTGTCTGCTTTACTTGTCGTCTTCGGCCGGAACCTCGGAGCCCGCGATGGACGCGGTCTCGGTCAGCGGATCGGAGGGAAGCATGCCCTTGGCGTCCGCAGCGTCGGCCTTCTGCGCGCCGGAGCGCGGGTTGAAGGACTCCTCGGTGACGGAGCCGCCCGCTGCCTCGATCTTCTCGACGGCAGACTTGGAGAACTTCGTCGCGGTGACGTCGAGCTTGACGCTCAGGTCGCCGTTACCGAGAACCTTGACCGGCTGGTTCTTGCGCACCAGGCCGGCGGCGACGATGTCCGCGACGGCGATCGAGCCGCCGTTGGGGAACTTCTCGGCCAGGTCGGCGACGTTGACAACCTGGTACTCGACGCGGTTCGGGTTCTTGAAGCCCTTGAGCTTCGGCAGACGCATGTGCAGCGGCATCTGGCCACCCTCGAAAGCAGCGGAAACCTGCTTACGAGCACCGGTGCCCTTCGTACCGCGGCCGGCGGTCTTGCCCTTGGAGGCCTCACCGCGGCCGACGCGGGTCTTGGCCTTGTTGGCGCCCTGTGCCGGGCGCAGATCATGGAGCTTGATGATGTCAGCCATGGTGTATCTACTCCCCTGCAACTTCTTCAACGGTGACGAGGTGGCGCACCTTGAGAATCTGGCCGCGGGTGGCAGCGTTGTCCTGCTTGACAACGGACTGGCCAATCTTGCGCAGGCCCAGCGCCTCGAGGTTCTTCCGGGTGACCGGCTTCTCGCCAACCTTGCCGTGGTGCAACGTGATCTTCAGTGCCATTGTGCTTTAGGCCTCCTGTCCTGCGCGGGCGCGCAGCATACGGGCCGGGGCGACGTCCTCGATGGACTTGCCGCGCTTCGCGGCGACCTCCTCCGGGCGCACGAGCTCCTTCAGGCCGGCAACGGTGGCCTGGACCACGTTGAGGGCGTTGTCGGAGCCGAGCGACTTGGCAAGGATGTCCTGGACGCCAGCGCACTCGAGCACGGGGCGCACGGCGCCACCGGCGATGACACCGGTACCAGGGGCGGCGGGGCGGAGCATGACGATGCCCGCGGCGGCCTCGGCCTGGACCGGGTGGGGGATGGTGCCGCCGATCATCGGGACGCGGAAGAAGTTCTTGCGAGCCTCCTCGGCGCCCTTCTGGATAGCGGCGGGAACTTCGCGCGCCTTGCCGTAGCCGACGCCCACCATGCCCTGGCCGTCGCCGACGACGACGAGCGCGGTGAAGGACATGTTGCGGCCGCCCTTGACGGTCTTGGCAACGCGGTTGATGGTGATGACGCGCTCGATGTACTTGTCGCGCTCGTCGTTCTGGTGGCGACGGTCGTCGCGGCGACCGCGGCCGCCACGCCCGTTGTCGCGGTTGTTGTTGTGGTTGTCGGCGGAGCGTCCGCCGTCACGCCGTTCACGTTCGGCCATTACGCGATCCTTCCGTTGGTGATGTTGAGTGCGGTGATCATTAGAACTTCAGACCACCTTCACGAGCTGCGTCAGCGAGGGCCGCGATGCGGCCGTGGTACTTGTAGCCAGCGCGGTCGAAGACAACCGACTCGATGCCGGCGGCCTTGGCGCGCTCAGCGGCGAGCTGGCCAACCTTGGCAGCCTTGTCCTTCTTGTCGCCCTCGAGGGTGCGCACGTCCTGCTCCATGGAGGAGGCGGAGACGAGCGTGTGGCCTGCGAGGTCGTCGATGATCTGGACGTGCATGTGGCGAGACGAGCGGTGCACGACGAGACGCGGGGTCTCCGGGGTGCCGCGCAGGGTCTTGCGGATGCGGTTGTGGCGGCGCACGCGTGCTTCGCGGCGGCGCGAGGAGATGTCGCGGCCGACCGGGGTGCGCTTGGTGTTTTCTGCAGTGTTGCTCATGATTACTTACCCGTCTTTCCGACCTTGCGGCGAACCTGCTCGCCTGCGTAGCGGATGCCCTTGCCCTTGTACGGGTCATCCTTGCGCAGTCGGCGGATGTTAGCCGCGATCTGGCCAACCTGCTGCTTGTCAATGCCCTCGATCGAGAACTTGGTGTTGCCGTCGACGGCGAAGGTGATTCCCTCCGGCGCCTCGATCAGGATGGGGTGCGAGTAGCCCAGGGAGAACTCGAGGTCCTTGCCCTTGAGCTGGACACGGTAACCAACACCGAAGACCTCCATGTCGATCTTGTAGCCCTCGGTCACGCCGACAACGAGGTTGTTGACGAGCGAGCGGGACAGACCGTGCAGAGCGCGGTTGGTGCGGTGGTCGTCCGGGCGGGACACCACAATCTCGTTGTCCTCAACGGACGCGGTGATCGGGCTGGGCAGCTCAATCCCAAGGGTTCCCTTCGGGCCCTTGACCTGAACGCTCTGGCCGTTGATCGTGGTCTCGACGCCATTCGGAATGGCGATGGGTGCTTTACCTACACGCGACATAGTCTTTACAACCTCCCTTTACCAGACGTAGGCGAGGACTTCCCCACCTACGCCCTTCTCCTGGGCCTGACGGTCGGTCAGCAGGCCGTGCGACGTGGAGATGATGGCCACGCCAAGGCCGCCAAGAACCTGCGGCAGGTCGTTCGACTTTGCGTACACGCGCAGACCCGGCTTGGACACGCGACGCAGCCCAGCGATGGACGCCTCGCGGGTCGGACCGTACTTGAGGTCGAGGGTGAGCTGCTTGCCCACCTTCGCGTCCTCAACCTTGTAGTCAGCGATGTAGCCCTCCTGCTTCAAGATCTCGGCGATGTTCGCCTTGATCTTGGAG
Organism: Corynebacterium timonense; assembly: GCF_900105305.1. Classification (NCBI taxonomy): domain Bacteria; kingdom Bacillati; phylum Actinomycetota; class Actinomycetes; order Mycobacteriales; family Corynebacteriaceae; genus Corynebacterium; species Corynebacterium timonense. The sequence goes on from NZ_LT629765.1 coordinate 1,841,838, forward strand.
GAAGGCATGGACACGGTCTCGTGGTGCGCGTTGTTTGCGTTGCGCACGCGAGACAGCATGTCCGCGATCGGATCAGTCATGGTCATAGTGCGACCGTTTGCCTTTCTCGTTGCGGTTCCCTGAACCCACCTCGACGCAGCACAAGCTGCCGTCGCGTTTACCGTGTGGTTTGTCGGGGGCTACTCCACGCTCCCCACGCTCAGTAACGTGGGGCGCTCGCCGCCGCCCTTTCACCCGGTCCGCATGTTGGCGGGGGGCCTGCAACAAAGTTGGATGTTCACATGTACGACGGATGCGCGCGCGAGCATGCCGGCGCGCAAGTCCACCGCACTACCCTACCGGTCCGCGCTCGAATGCCAAAATCGCTTCTCGACGCCCACCCTTCCGCACCGGGGACTCGCCTTAAGGAACCAGAAGCGTGTGGAAGTAGGTCGTCTGCGTCTCGTTGAAGTTGTCGTCCGACACGACGATGAGGGTGCGCCGGCCGTCCTCGCTGCGCGGCCCCCACGCGAGGCCTTCCACGTTGTCCGGGTGCGGCCTCACGCTGGCGAAGTCGAAGACCCGGTTCTTTGCCACCGGCGTTTCGTCGCCGGTGAGCGCGTCGAGGGTGAGCACGTCGGTCGCCCCGCGGAGGTCGAGCTTGTAGATCTCCGCCTTGTTCTCCCCGTTCTCCCCGAGGTCCTCGAAGAAGCCGCGCTCGAGCATGTAGAGGTCGCCGTTGTCGTCCGCCAGCAGCGAGGTCGCACCCCGGCCCGCCTCGACCTGGACGACGTACTCGCGGGTCGGTGTGCCAGTGGCGAGGTCGTAGAAGGTCACGCGGTTGCGCGACGGGTTGACCTCGGAGTTTCGCGGGCCGTCCTGGGCAAGGGCGTCCTCGTTGACCGTGACGGCGGTGGTGCCGTCGGCAAGCACTGCCATGCCCTCGGGGCCATTGTTGTGATAGATGCCGCGGGTGGACAGTCCGTTGGGCACGTGGTGGTGGGGCACGGCGATGCGGCGGACTTCCGCGCCGTCGGGCGTGGACTCGATGAGCTGCGGCGGTGCGACGCGGCCAGGCGTGGCGTTGCCCTCGGTAGTCCACAGCAGGTTGCCGTTGGGCAGGACGCGGATCTCCTCCGGGTCCATGTATTCGGAGTACGGCTGGCCCTGCGGGTCAGTGAACACAACCGCGTCGCCCATCGCGAAGGTTGTGTGGTCTGTGATGGTAAAGCGGTACGCGCGGACCGGGCCGTGCTCGCCCTTGTCGTCAGAGATGACAATGTAGCGCCCCGGTGCAACCTCGTCGATGCCGCTAAATCCGCCGGCAGCCTCGTGAGGGTTGACCGCGCTGAAGTTGAAGCTGTGGAGGTGCTCGCCGGGCGCGGGGGCCGGGTCGGACGGCTGCGGCGCGCCGCCCCGCGAAGAGCCCCCACTAAGCGCCGAACCCTCACCGCGTGCGGAGCCGATGCCAAGCGAAGAGCCGACAGCCAGCGAGGAACCGGCGGCGGGCAGCGCGCTGCCGATCGCTGGGGCCGGGGTGAGCGCGACAGCGGCGGCGACGGCTCCAGCGAACGCGGAGAAGCCGAGGCTGCGGATGACGCTTAGAGCGGAACGGGACATGGTTCCTCCGGTGGGGGGCAGAAGACGTCGGAGAACGCTGTTCAGTCTAGGAGCCTGCCGCGACACCGCAACCGGAACGGCCCTCGAGCCCAGCTGCGCCTGCGCGAAAACGCTCGCCTGCGCGAACAGGCCCGTGCGTGGAGGCTAGAAGGGCAGCGTCACCCCGGCGTTGCGCAGCAGCGGAAGCAGGGACACCGTCACGCCGCCGAGCGCGGCGAGGACGACCGCGACAATCGCGGCGATCGTTCCTTCCGGCGAGGTGATGCCGGAGCCGTGGACACCGGAGCTCGATCCCTCTCCGGCGCCGGGCGCGACGAGGCCGCTCGACAGGGGCAGGCTGGATAGGGCGGAACTCAGGTCGACGGCCGAGGAGCCCTCGTTCCCGTTCCAGTTCGTGCACAGCGTCGATGCGTCCAGCTCTCGCCCGTGGAAGCGGTCCATCAGGAACGGGATGCCGAAGGACCCGCCCGACACCGACTGCGCGACGTGGTTGTACTCGCCGATGGGGCCGATCTCGGGGATGATGTCGTCGCGGTAGTAGACGGGAACACCCTTGCCGCACCACGCGCGCGCGAGATCCTTGGCTTGGCCGTAGGCCACGTTGCGGTCGAAGCGGCCGGAGACGATCATGACCGGGACCTTCGGCGCCCCGTTGCCGATGCGCTGGTCGGCGATGGCCTGCTGCGCCTCGGGGGACTCGGCGACGAGCTCGCTGAGCGAGCGCCCGCCCGTGATCCACTCGCGCGTCGTGTCGTAGCCGTACTTCTCCATGATTTCGTCGGTGCACATCCCGGAGAGAGTGTCGAGGGCTTCGCGCCCCGTCTCGTTGACGTTGTCCGCGATGATCTTTTCCAGGCCGGGGTAGCGGCGCACGAGACCGTTGACGGAGAAGCCGATCGCCCCGGACAGGTCGGAGCCGTCGATGTTGGCCATCACGGCGTTCAGGTCGGCCGGCGGGGCCGAGGCGTAGGCGCCCACGAGGTTGAGATCCGGCGCGTATTCGGGCTGCGCCTCCGCCGCGGCGGTCGAGGCTCCGCCGCCCTGGGAGTGCCCGTAGAGGCCGACGGCGCCGAACGTCTCTCCCCGGCTTTCCACGAGGTTGCGCGCGGCGCGGGCGGCGTCGAGCATCGCGTGCGCCTGGTCCAGGCGGTTCATGTAGGTGTGGGTTCCCGGTGTGCCCATGCCGATGAGGTCGGTGACCACGACGCGCACGCCCTGGTTGGCGAACATCATGTCGTAGAGGCCCTCGAGGTTGACAAAACGCCCCGTGTACACCGGGTCCGGCTGCCCGTCGAGGGGCCAGTTCCGGGAGGGCGCGCACTGGTCGCCCTGGCCGACGGTTCCGCGCACGACCACGAGCGTGGGGCGCGGCCCTTCGCCGCGCCACGGCACCGTGGGCTCGAGGACGTAGCCCGTCACCGGCTCGAGCTTGCCCTCCGCGTTCGTAGTGGTGTACATGATCTTGTCCACCTGGTCGGGCAGGGCGAGGTCGTTGTCGCCGAAGAGCCCGGAGTAGGGCGCGGTCGCGTGCCGCAGGATCTCGCCGGCCTTCGCGGGAGTGACGGTGCTGGTGTCGTAGAAGGGGTCGGCGCTGCCCGCTTCCACTGTGCCGGTGGTCACTTTCGACGACCCGACGCTCGAGCCTTTGAGGGAGCTGCCTTCCTCGGCTCCGGCGGGCGAGACCATGCTCAGCGTCAGAGCAGCGGTCGCCGCAGTCGCCGTGAGTACCGTTCCCCGGCGCGCGAGGAAACGTCGATTGATAGCTTTCATCTTTGCCCCACTTTCTTTTGATCGATTTTGATCGGAAAATGCTTAGCGGTACAATAACGTAGCAAAGTGATCGACAACACATATTCGTGGTTTTTTATCCGCACCTGGGTGTGCGCGCCTACCCCCGCCTACCCCCGCTCACGACGGCAGCGCGGGTCGCGAGCGCACCCGGTCCTGCCCCAGGTCAGTGCTGTCGCCCGCGCGCACGCCGTGACCGTAGGCGTGCCCGTCGATAATCCCGCGCGGGCGTGAAGTGCCGATGAGCAGATCGTTCGCTGCGGCGAAGGCGTCTCGTGCGTCTTCGGCGCGGTGCAGGTCCCCCACGAGCGCGAGGGCGTAACGGTCGTCGCCGCACGCCACCGTGTCCTCAGCGGTGCTGAGCCGTTCCCCCACCGCGCTGGCGAAACCGATCATGAAGGAACGCCGCTGCACCACGGTCGCCGCCTCAAAGCTTTCCTGGCGTGCGTGCCTGCGCGCCCCGGTCAGCATCACCGGGTTGAGCAGCGTGTACAGCATCTCGGCGCGCTCGAGGTGGCGGCGGGCGCCGAAGACCGAGGCCTCCACCACGCGCGTCGTGTTCGGGGCGCGCTTCACAAACCCCGTGCAATGCAGCGCGCTGGCGATAGCCATGAGCAGCCCCGCCTGCCTATCCGTGTACGCGCCCGAGAAGCTGAAGGTCCGCCGCTCCACCTCGTCGCCGGCATCCGGCCTCTCGAGGTCGCGCTCCTCAAAGCCGTAGGCCGCCATGTACTCGAAGGCCTTGGCGTAGAACAGGTCCCCCTCCGGCGTGCCGTCGCGGTCCGCCGCGTGGTCGAGCAGCTTGCGCACCTTCTGCTTGACCTTGTCGATGTCTCTCATACTTCCCCCCGTGATATGCAGGCCGCGCCGCGTGTCGGTGCGGCTGGCTCCGTTATAGCCAGCCGCACCGACATCGCCCCGCCGGCACCGCCCCTCCCTGTGGATAACCCCCGCGCGGGCCTCCCGCCTGTGGATAACGAACACCACGGGGCATAGGGTTGGTGTATGGCTCATTCACGTCCCCAGCTCCGCGGCGAGGGGTTTCGCTCCCTGCTGCCCATGGTGAAGTACTCCTCGCAGAACACCCCCGAGCAGTACCGCCATCTGGTGTCCCTTCGCGCCTCCGTGCTCAACGACTGCCGGGCGTGCATCACCACCCACCGCCGCGACGCGCGCGACGACGGCTGGTCGCACGAGCGCATCCTGCGCGCCGAGGACTGGACGAACCACACCGACGCCTTCGACGACTCGGAGACCGCCGCGCTGCGCCTGACGGACGCCGTCACGCACATCGACGGGGAGGCCTCCGTGCCGGACGAGCTCTGGGACCGCACCGTGGAGCTGTTCGGCGAGGACGGCGCGCACAACCTGCTGGTGAGCATCCTGGCGATCAACACGTTTAACCGACTGAGCATCACCACCCGCACCGACCCGCACTCCATCAAGGGCACCACCGACTTCGACCTCGACTACAGCGCGCACTAACCATATGGGACGCATCACCCGCAACGTCGCCGTCACCCGCGTCACCCGCGGCGACGGCCGCATCATCACCGACACCCGCGCCGGCTCGACCAGCGTCGAGGAGCCCCTGGAGATCAGGGCGGGCGGTCGCACACTGACCACGACCATGCGCACCCCGGGCCACGACGTCGAGCTCGCCCACGGCTGGCTCTACACCGAAGGGCTCATCGCATCGCTTCACGACGTCTCCACAGCGCGCTACTGCGCCGGTGCCGTCGGCCCCGAGGGGCGCAACACCTACAACCTCCTCGACATCGACCTCGAGACCGCACCCGACACCACCGCCCGCCGCGCCCCGACCATCCCGCTCCAACTCGCGCCGCCGGCCCCCGGGGCGGGCTCCGCGTGCGGGGTCAGCGGCGAGCAGACCATCAGCGAGCTGCTCCACCGCGTCCCCTCCCCCGGAGACCCCCTCGCGCTCGACCCGGAGCTGGTGATGGGGCTGCCCGGGGCGCTGCGTGCGCAGCAGAAACCGGTGCGCAAAACCGGCGGGATCCACGCCGCCGGGGCCTTCGGTGCGGACGGCACCGCGCTGGTAGTCAGGGAGGACATCGACGCCCACAATGCCGCGGACAAGGTCGTGGGCCACATGCTCCTCGAGGAGCAGCTGCCCGCCGTGGGCGCGATCCTCGTCGTCACCTCGCGCGCGTCCTTCGAGCTGGCGAAGAAAGCGGCCGCGGCTGGGTTTTCCGCCCTCGTCGCCGCCGGCCCGGCGTCCTCGCTCGCGGTCGAGTTGGCCCGCCGGGCGGGCGTCGCTCTCGCGGGTTCTGCAGGCGTAGATGGATTCCGCTTGTACGCGGGGGAGCTGGAGGAGGGACGCTGATAAGCGCCAGCTGCTGGTTTTTCCCCACCACAGCAACCCCACTAGAGGTTAGCCAATCCTTATTTTGATAACGTCGGTTCATGCCCTCCACACATGAGCAGACCCCGACCACCGGCGTCGGCCACTACCTCATCGGGCGCGGCGCGACGACGGGGGAGTTCTCCGCCGCCATCGGCCAAGCGGCATCCCTCGCCGCGCGGGCGATCTACGGCACTGACCACCCCATCCCCGCCTGCGACGCCGCCTCCGCGGCCGAAAAACTCGCAGACATCGATCTCGCCGCCCCGCTCCACGAGCTCCACCGCACCCTTGCGGAGCTGCGTGACATCTGGCTCGACGGGGCGGTGCTTTACCACCACCCCAGATACCTGTCCCATCTCAACTGCCCCATCGCCCTCCCCGCCGTCGCCGCGGAAGTTCTGGCCACCTCGCTCAACACCTCGGTGGAGTCCTGGGACCAAGCGGGCGCGGCTGCGTTGATCGAGCAACGCCTGATCGAGTGGGTCAGCCGCATCCTGGGGTTTCCGGAGTCCGCCAACGGCGTGTTCACCTCCGGCGGCACCCAATCCAACCTGCAGGCTCTGGCCATCGCGCGGAACAAGGCCCGCGCCTCGGCGCCCCTCGACTCGCTCGCAATCTTCGCCTCCCCCACGGCGCACTACTCAGTGCACCGCGCGGCTGACCTCCTCGGCATCGCGCCGGGCAACGTCGTGAGCGTCGCCATGGAGCCCGCTGCGCTGAGCGCCGCCCTCACCCGCGCCCAACGGAGCGGGTGCACGCCCGCGGCCGTGGTGGCCACGGCCGGAACGACGGATCGCGGGCTCATCGACCCGCTCGACGGCATCGCCGACGTCTGCCGGGCCGCCGGGGTGCACCTCCACGTCGACGCCGCCTACGGCGGGGCCGCGTGTTTGTCGCCTACCCACGCGGGTCTGCTGCGCGGCATCGACCGGGCCGACAGCGTGACCATCGACTTCCACAAAACCTTCTACCAGCCCCTCACCTGCTCCGCGCTGCTCTGTCGCAACGCCTCTGACTTCGCCGCCGTGCGCGTGCACGCCGACTACCTCAACCCCGCCGATGCCCCGCGGCTCAACCTCGCCGACTACTCACTGCAAACCTCGCGGCGCTTCGACGCCCTCAAGCTCTGGGTCACCCTCAGGACGGTCGGCCCCGAGGCCTTCGGCGCTGCCTTCGACAGCATCATCGCGCTCGCCCGCGACGCCGCGCACGCCATTGAACACGACCCCGAGCTCGCCGACCTCGACCTCTACGAAAAGCCCCATCTCAGCACCGTGCTCTTTTCCCTGCGCGGTGACCCACGCGGGGCACTCGCCGCCCCCATCCGCGACGCCCTCTTTTCCTCCGGCACCGCCGCCATCGCCGTCACCCGCATCGACGAACGCACCCTGATGAAGCTCACCATCCTCGACCCGACGCTGAAGCTCGACGAAATCACCTCGGTCCTTCGCGCCGTTGTCCGCGTCAGCCGTACCCTGCCCACACCTCCCGATCGAGCAGCAGACACACTGTAAAAGGAACAGCTTTTCATGCCCACGCCTCACACCACCGACACCAACCGCACAGTCGACATCGCTGGGGTCGGCATCGGCCCCTTCAACCTCGGCCTCGCCGCGCTCGCGCAGCCGCTGGTCAGCGCCGGGGAACTCACCGCAGCGTTCTTCGACCGCCGCCCCGCCTTCCGCTGGCACCCAGGCCTGCTGCTCGAAGAATCCACCATCCAGGTCCCCTTCCTCGCCGACCTGGTCACCCTGGCCGACCCCACGAGTCAGTTCAGCTTTCTCAACTACCTCAAGCTCAAGGGCCGCCTGCACCGCTACTACATCCGCGAGGACTTCTTCCCCCTGCGCAGCGAGTACTCCGACTACTGCGCCTGGGTGAGCGAACAGCTCAGCACGACGCACTGGGGCCACGACGTCCGCGCGGTGCGCCCGGCGCCGGAGCAGCTCCGCGCCGCCACCGGCGCCCGCTGGGTCGTCGAGATTGACGGACAGCCCGACGTTTTCGCCCGCAACGTGGTCAGCGGCGTGGGCACCGACCCCTACGTCCCCGAGGATTTAGCCGGCGCGCTGCTCGCCAGCGACTCACCCCGCGCGATCCACTCCGCCGACTACCTTCCGGCGCGCGCGTGGCTCCGGCAGGCAGAGTCGGTGACCGTGATCGGCTCCGGACAGTCCGCTGCCGAGATCTACGCCGACCTGCTCGGCCAGGCTGTCGCGAACGGCACGCGCGTGGATTGGATCACCCGCTCTCCGCGCTTTTTTCCCATGGAATACACCAAGCTCACCCTCGAGCTGACCTCCCCGGAGTACGCGCGCTACGTGCGCGGGCTTCCCATGGACCAGCGCGACCGGCGGGTGCGCGAGGACCGCAGCCTGTACAAGGGCATCTCCTCGGAGACGGTGAATGCCATCTACGACATGCTCTACCGGCTCAGCCTCTCCTACGACTTAGCGGAGCACACCACGCTGCGCGCCGGGGTAAGCGTGCGCTACGCGCGCACCCGCGGCGACGCCCTCGAGTTCGACCTGCGGCACGACGAAAGCGGCACTCAGGCCACGCACACCACCCACGCCGCGATCCTGTGCACCGGTTACCGCAGCGCCCAGATCCCCGCCTTCCTCGAACCCGCCCGCGACCTGATCAACCTTGACCCGAAAGGGCGCTTCGACCTCAACGAGAACTTCGCCGCAGACGACGAAGGCTCCCTCTTCGCGCTCAACGCGGACGAGCACCTCATCTCCCTCAACGGCCCCGACCTCGGGATGGGACCATGGCGCAACTCCATCGTTTTGCGCGCCATCACGGGCCGGGAGGTCTACCCCATCGAGCGCTCCATCGCCTTCCAAGACATCGGGGGGTTCGGCGCATGAGCGTTATCCACACCACCGCCGGGTGGCTCACGTTTCGCCCCGCGGCCGCTGCCGACCACGACACCCTACACCGCTGGGTCACCGACCCGCGCTCGCGGTTCTGGGGTGCGCTCGACGCCTCGCCCGAAGACGTCGCCGTCGAGCTTGCCCGCCTCGCCGCCGCCGCGCACGAAGCCGGCTACGTGATCGAACGCGCGGGCACCCCCCTCGCGTTCGTCGAGCTCTACGACCCCTCCCGCGTGCTTTTAAGCCACCTCGCCGAGCAGCTGCCCCTGCGCCCTGGCGATCTCGGCATGCACCTGCTGTGCGCCCCGCCGGAAGGAGAGGCCACGGAATCCGGTCTGACCTCGGCGCTCATGGCCGCGACCGTCGCGTGGATTTTTGCAGCCCCGCGCAAGCACCGGCGCATCATCGTGGAACCCGACACCCGCAACACCAAGATCCTGGCCAAAAATGCCCTCGCCGGGTTTCGCACTGTGCCCGGCTTCGAGCAGACCGCGCTTGCCGGAAAAACCGCCTGTATCCAGGCCGTTGATCCCGCACAGTTTTTCGCCTCCCCGCTCGCCGCGCGGGCCCGGGTGCCACAGCTCGCCCTACCTTCGCCCGCCACGCACCTCACGGGTCAGTCAGCCCGGCGCGCGGAGGCTCACCTCGTGGCCAAGGCGCTGCGTGAAATGATCCACGAGCGCGCCCTCACCCCGCGCTCGGCCGGGCAGCCCGGCTACTACAGCATCGACGCCGGAGGCACGACCATCCGTTTCGCCGCGACGAAGCATCCGCTGGAGCACTACAGCATCGACCCGGACACGGTGCGCGATGAGAGCGGAGCTCCGGTCCGGCTCATCCCGCTCGTCGCGCGCCTAGCGCCGCAGCTGGGCATTCCCGCGTCCTTCGTGCACACCTACCTGGAGGAATTGTCCTCCACCCTCGCCGGGCGCGCCCGCGCCGAAGCCCTGGCTCGCCCCGGGGTGGCGGAGCTATCCGACGCCGCCGCATCGCTGGATGCCGCCGCCTACATGCAGTACATCGAGTCGGCGATGGTGGAGGGCCACCCCGGGTTCATCGCCAATGCCGGGCGCGCCGGAATGAGCGAAGCCGAGGCCACGGCCTACGTGCCCGAGCAGGGACGCTCCACCGCGTTGGTGTGGGTCGCGGTGCGCAGGGAGGCGGCAACTGTGGCGTCGATACGCGGCGTGCGCATGGAAGACCTGACCGGGGCCGTTCTCGCACGCCATGGGCTCGACCCGGCGCGCTACGTCGCTCTGCCGGTGCACCCCTGGCAGTGGGAAAACAAAGTTACGACAGTCTTCGCCGACCTCCTCCTCAGCGGCGACATGGTCTACCTCGGGGAGGGTGAGGACCTCATGCACCCGCAGCAATCGCTGCGCACCTTCTTCAACCTCACGCGCCCCGAGCTGCCGTATGTCAAAACGGCAGTGGCCGTGCGCAACATGGGTTTCACCCGCGGTTTGTCGCCGGCGTACATGTCGGTCACCCCCGCCATCAACGAATGGGTCGCTTCGCTTCTCGACGCCGACCCAGACTTCACCCACTACAACGTGCGCCTGCTCAAAGAAATCGCCTCGATCGGCGTCACCGGCGACGTATACCACGGCAGCGCCGCCTCCGGCGTCGCCGACAACGGCCCCCACCAGAAGATGCTCGCGGCCCTATGGCGCGAGTCCCCGATCCCGATGCTCGGCGAGGGAAACGTCGCGGTCACCCTCGCCGCGGTACTGCACACCGACCCCGCCGGACGCCCGCTCGCCGCCGAGTGGATCGCCCGCTCGGGCCTGACCCCCGCCGACTGGCTGGCCCGGCTACTCAATGTCTACCTCCGCCCCGCCGTCCGCGCCCTGGCAGAGTACGACATCGCGTTCATGCTGCACTCCGAGAACGTCATCCTGGAGCTTGACGGCTTCGTCCCGGTCGGTTCCTTCCTCAAAGACATCGGCGAGGAGGTGGCGGTGCTTAACCCCCAGCGCGAGGTCCCCGAGGCCATCGCCCGTATCACCAGCGACGCCACCATGGACCAGGAGCTGCGGGCCCAGCCGATTCACGCCGACATCATCGACGGGGTGCTGCGCCACCTCGGCGCCCTCTTATCCGATGCCGGCGCCCTCAGCGACGAAGAATTCTGGGCCTGCGTCCGCGCATGCGTGGACGGGTATAGGGCCGACTACCCCGACTCGGGCTCAACCCTCCCCCTCTGTGCCCCGGACTTCATGCACTCCTGCCTCAACCGGCTGCAATGGCGCAACCCCGAGACCATGGTGAACTTGAGCGACCAGAATGCGTCGCTGCTGTACGCGGGCCGGATCCGCAACCCGCTTCGCGGACCCGTCTAGCGAACAGTACCCCGCGGGACGATCACGGGAGCGGCCCCCGCGGGGTCGTCCCACACCTCGGCGCGCAGCCCGTAGGCCTCGGCGAGCACCTCGGTGGTGAGGGCCTGCTTCGGGGTGCCGTGGGCGAGAATGTGCCCCCCGCGCATGACCACCAGCGTGTCGGAGAACATGCCGGCCAGCATGAGGTCGTGCAGCACCATCACCACTGCTTTACCGGCGCGCGCCTGCTCGCGGGCGAGGGCCAGCATGTCGATGGCGTTGGCGGGGTCGAGGAAGGTCGTCGGCTCGTCGAGGAGCAGCACGGGGGTGTCCTGCGCCAGGGTCATCGCCAACCACACCCGCTGCCGCTGGCCGCCGCTGAGCGCGTCGATCTCGCGCTCGAGCAGGTCGGTGATGCCGGTCGCCTCGCAGGCGCGCGCAATCGCCTCGTGGTCCGCGGCCGATGGGCCAGCCATGCGCCCTTGGTGCGGGTGGCGCCCGCGCGCAACAAGCTCGCCGACGTACAACCCGTCCGGCGCCGTGGGGTGCTGCGGGAGAAGCGAGACGCGCTGGGCAGCCTCGCGTGCGGATAGGGTGTGCACCTCGGTGCCATGGACACGCACCGTGCCCTCGCGGGGCGTCAGCAGCTTGGACATCGACTTCAGCAGCGTGGACTTGCCACAACCGTTCGGCCCGATGAGGGTGGTCACCTCTCCCGCGCGCGCCGCGAGGTCGACGCCGTGGAGGACGTCCGCCCCGTCTGTATAGCCCGCGCGGATACCGCGCGCGACGAGTGCAGCATCAGTTCGTTCCATGTCCGCCTCTCTGTTTCCGAATGAGTTCACTGCCCCGATCGCCTCCACACCAGCACCACCAGGACGATCCCGCCAACGACGGCCGAGACCGCCCCCACCGGCGCCGTCGACGGGATGAGGCCCGCGATCACCGCGCACGCTGCCAAAATCGCCGCTCCTGCCGCCGCCGCAACCAACGGCGGCGGGGTGGGTGTTCGGGCAACGAGCCTGCCGAAGTGGGGCGCGATGAGGGCAACGAAGCCGATCGGCCCCACCGCCGCGACGACCACGGCGGACACCCCCGTTGCCGCGACGAGCAGCAGCCTGCGCTGCATCGTGATGTTCACCCCCAGCATGGCCGCGGAGGCGTCGTCGTGCGCCAGCAGCGGAAGGTCGCGCCCGCACCACAGCCCCAACGCGACGAAGGGGGCCAGCCCAATAAGGAGGGGAAGGATGGCATCCATGCGGATGAAGCCCGTCGATCCCGCCAACCAGGTCTGCGCCTCGGCGGCGCGCAATAGCTCCGCACGCAAGAGAAGGTAGCTCACGCCTGCCTGCAGCATCATCGTCAGCGCAAAGCCGACGAGGACGATTCTGTTGCTCGTGCCGATGCCACCCAGCAGCGACAGCACCACAACGACAGCAACCGCCCCCACCAGCGCCAGCACGGCACGCCACCAGAAGATCGGGATATCGTCGACGAAGGAGGGGCGGTACGAGATGCTTCCTAGCACGACGGCGACTGCGGCGCCGGAGGTGACGCCCAAAATGTCCGGAGAGGCCAGCGGGTTGCGCGACATCGACTGGGTCCACGCCCCCGCCATGCCCAGCGCCGCACCGACGATCAGGGTGGCGAGGGCAACGGGGATCCGCAGGTCCCACACCGCCATGATCTCGCGCGAGGTGCCGCCGCCGCTCAGCACCTCGACGACCCGCCCGGGGGACATGGACACGGCCCCCTGCCCGAGGAGGATGAGGTAGGCCCCACCTGCCACGAGCGCGAATAACGCCCCGGCGGCGCTCTTTCTCATCGTGCGCTCGCGCTTCTGCGCGCGAAAGACGCGTACTGCCTGGTTGCTCACTTACGCCACCCCTTTTCGGCTGGTACCGCCTATGCCGCGGCGCACCGCCGCGATGAGCACCGGGCCACCGATGACGGCGATGACGATAGACATTTCCAGCTCCCCGGGGCGCATCACGAGGCGCCCGATGATGTCGGCGCACAGCACAAGCGCTCCCCCGAAGAGCGCCGCGGGCAGGAGCAAGCGACTGACCTGCGGGCCGAGGAAGCGTCGCAGGATGTGCGGGGCGGCGAAGCCGACGAAGGCGACAGGTCCCGCGGTCGCGGTGGCGGTGCCAGCGAGCACGACCACGCCGAGGGCTGCCAGCACGCGTGCCAACCGCGGCGACCCGCCGAGCGCCAGGGAGGCCTCCTCCCCCATCGATAGAAGGTCAAGCGGGCGCGCAGCGAGGGCGGCGATGACCGCGCCGACGGCCACACCCGCCCAGGCCACGGCGGCGTCGTCGTAGCTGCGGCCGAAGGTCGAACCCACCGTCCAGTGCCTCATACTGTCCAGCACCGAGGTGTCGAACAGGCCGATGAGGACCGACCCTGCGCGCAACGAGGCGTCTACGCCGAGGCCTACCAGGATGAGGGTGAGCGGGCTCGCTGAGCGCCGCGCAACCATCAGCACCAGCGCGGAGGCCGCGGCCGCTCCGACGAAGGCGTACACCGTCGCCCCTGCGAGGCCGACCACAGCGCCCGCCGCGCTGCCCACGGCCACGGCAAAGGCCGCGCCCGCGGTCACGCCGATGAACCCGGGATCCGCGAGCGGGTTGCGGGTCCACGCCTGCGCGAGAACACCGGCGATGGCCAGCGATGCGCCGACGGCGTAGGCGAGCAGGGTCCGCGGCGCGCGCAGCTGCCAGAAGATATTGCGCACGTCGTCGCTTCCCTCGCCGAGAGCTGCGGCGACGAGATCGGCGAGAGAAATGGTGCGCGAGCCGAACGCCAGCGAAGCCACGACCGCGAGGAGAGAGACAACGACAAGCAGCGCGATGGCCCGCGCACTATCGCGGGACCGGCGCACTGTGAGAGTGCCGGGGGTACTCATCGAGTGTTAGTTCAGCTGCTCCTCGAACCTTTCGGCCACCCACGGGATGGTCACCGGGTTGGGCATGCTCAACGCGTTGCCGGTATCAGTGTCGAGGTAGCGCACGCGCCCGTCCTTGACCACCTCGAGGTCTTGGAAGATCGGGTCGTTCTTGACCTGGTCGACGAGGCCGTTGTAGTCGAGCACGAAAAGGTAGTCGACGTTGTTGAGCTCGGTGTAGTTCTCCGGGGCGTAGTCAACGAAGAACGTGGAACCGTCGCCCTCCAGCTCGTCGGGGATGACAAAGCCGAGGTCCTCAATGAACTGCCCGCGCCCATCGTCGGAGGTGTACAGGCCGATCTTGCCGTCGTACGGCATGACGATGGCCGCGCGAGCGCCCTGCACCTCGGGGTGGTTGGCCCTGAAGTCTTCGAAGACCTGCTCGGTCTGTTCCACGAGGTCGCGGCCCTCGGCCGACTTGTCCACGGCGTCGGCGATGGTCTCCACCTGCGCTTCCCACGGCACCTGCCAGTCGTCGTACTCCGCCGGCTTCACGGTCGTCGGCGCGATGTTTTCCAGGGACTCTTGCGCCTCAACGTCGACGGCTTGGTTCACGGCGACGATGTGGGTGGGGTCGACCGCCGAGACCTGTTCCAGGATGTCTGCGGTGAACCCACTGGCAACGTTGTAGATGACCTCCGGCTGGGCGTCGCCGAGCAGGTCCTCGGCCCACGGGCCAACACCGGAGGGGCCGACGTCGCCCTCCGCACCCCACGGCGCGACGGCGACAGGGGTGATGCCGAGGGCCAGCAATGTGTCCGCGTCGCCCAAGCCGAGGCTGGCGACACGCATCTCACTGTCGTCGCCCTCAGCCTGCGTCGAGTCCCCCTCGCCGCGGGAGCAGCCCGCCAGCGCGAGCGTGGCGGCGGTGAGGGCGGCCACGATGCCCGTGGCGCGCTTGTTCAAAAACATCATTGCGTGTGTCCTTCTGTAGGCCGTCCGATTTACACCACATGGGTATGTGCAAATTGTGGTGACTGTCGTATAGTAGGACGCGCACCTGACGTAATGCAAGCCTTACCTCACACACCCTAGGTCACAGAGCATGCCCACACACCTTTTGCACCCCGTCACCCTCGTCGCAAACGAGCAGCTCAAGCCGCGACTGCACCGCCTCACCTTCACCGCAGAGGCCTTCGCCGACTACCCCCTGAGCGGCCCCGACGAGTACTTCGGTCTGCTCATG
Source organism: Corynebacterium timonense (assembly GCF_900105305.1). NCBI lineage: Bacteria > Bacillati > Actinomycetota > Actinomycetes > Mycobacteriales > Corynebacteriaceae > Corynebacterium > Corynebacterium timonense. The sequence continues at coordinate 1,856,926 of NZ_LT629765.1, forward strand.
CCACAGCCGGGCCAGTCCTTCCGGCCCTTCGAGCTCACCGGAATCAACATCCGCGCGGCCGTCGCCACCATGCCCGAAGCGACGCGGCCCGACCTACGGTGGTACACCATTCGCAGCCTCGATAGGGCGCAGAAGCGTATCGACGTCGACGTGGTCACCCACGGCGACTCCGGCCCCGGTTCCCGCTGGATCCGCCGGGCCCGCCCGGGCGACACGGCCGGAATGTTCACCTGCCCCGCCCTGTGGACCCCGCCAACGACCTCGCAGCTTCTCCTCGCGGACGCATCGGCCCTCCCGGCGATGCGCCACATCCTTGACTACCAGCAGGCAAACGCCCCCGAAGCGCTGGCGCAGACCCACGTTGTCGCCGTGGTCACCGACCCCGCGGAAGTCGAGGACGGGCTCGCCGAGCAGTGGGGCGAGAAGCTAGCCTCCTTCACCTTCGTCGAGGCGCCGAAAACCGCCGAGACCGAGGCCACCCTCGCCGCGCTCCACGCCCTCTTCGACACCGCGGCCGGGGACAAGCCGCGCTCCGTGTGGGTTTCTGGCGAAGGCAACCTGACCAAGGCGGTCCGCGCGCTCGCCGTCAAGGAGTGGGGCCTTGACCCTGCCGACGTCACGTGGGTGCCCTTCTGGTTCCACGGCAAGGCCCGGCCGTAGCCGCGCCGGCCCCTCACCCGGAGTGGGTAAGAACACACGGGATTCGAACCACCCCACGAACGACGAAACCCCCTGCTCAACCCGGTGGGCTGTGCAGGGGGTGTGGCGTCGTGAAGCGAAGCCCTAGGCCTGCTTCATCTTGCCGTCCTTGTCGGCGAACGGGAAGCCGAGGTGCGTCAGCAGCGCGCGGCCCTCGTCGTCGTTCGTCGCGGTGGTCACGAGCGTGATGTCCATGCCGCGGACGCGGTCGATCTTGTCGATGTCGATCTCGTAGAACATCGTCTGCTCGGACAGGCCGAAGGTGTAGTTGCCGGCGCCGTCGAACTGCTTGTCGTTGAGGCCGCGGAAGTCACGAATACGCGGCAGAGCGACGTTGAGCAGGCGGTCCAGGAACTCCCACATGCGGTCGCCGCGGAGGGTGACCTTGGCGCCAATGGGCATGCCCTCGCGGAGCTTGAAGTTCGCGATGGACTTCTTCGCGCGACGCAGCTGCGGCTTCTGGCCGGTGATCGCGGTGAGGTCCTCGAGCGCGCCGTTGATGACCTTGGAGTCACGGGCAGCGTCGCCGACACCCATGTTGACCACGATCTTGGTCAGGCCGGGGATCTGCATGACGTTGTCGTAGCCGAACTGCTCGTTGAGCTTGGCGCGGATGTCGTCCTTGTAGCGGGTCTTGAGACGCGGGGTGTAGTTCTCAGCCATGCTTAGATGTCCTTCCCGTTCGTCTTGGCCACGCGGACCTTCTTGCCGTTCTCGTCGAAACGGTAGCCCACGCGGGTCGGGGTGCCGTCGGAGTCGAGCACCATCACGTTGGAGACGTGGATGGGGGCCTCCTGGGTGACAATGCCACCGGACTCGGCGCCGCGCTCGTTGTAGGAGTTAGCGACGTGCTTCTTCACACGGTTCACACCCTCGACCAAGACCTTGTCGCGCTTCGGGTAGGCCTCGATGACCTTGCCCTGAGCGCCCTTGTCCTTGCCCGAGATGACCTGGACCATATCGCCCTTCTTGATCTTCATACTTAGATCACCTCCGGTGCGAGAGACACGATCTTCATGAAGCGCTTGTCGCGCAGCTCACGCGCGACCGGGCCGAAGATACGGGTGCCGCGGGGCTCGGTGTCGTTCTTGATCAAAACGGCAGCGTTCTCGTCGAACGCGATGTAGGAGCCGTCCGGGCGGCGGGTTTCCTTGGTAGCGCGGACGATGACGGCGCGAACGACCTCACCCTCCTTGACGTTGCCGCCGGGGGCGGCTTCCTTCACGGTGGCGACAATCGTGTCGCCAATGCCGGCGAAGCGTCGGACAGAACCGCCGAGCACGCGGATGCACAGAATCTCTCGTGCACCGGTGTTGTCGGCGACCTTCAGACGCGATTCCTGCTGAATCACTGTGGTCTCCTGACCTGGTTGAATGTGCGCCAGATTTCCGTCCTGCGCGCACGTGGTCACTACTGTTCGGAGCCTTGCGCTTATCGACGAACCACCGGCGCCACCGGGGTCGAAGGGTCTCGGCCGCCCCACTCGGAAACGCGCGGTGCAGCCGACCAACTCAAGGCAACTGTGGTATTAAACCACGCGTTCAACCCGGGAATCAAATCTCTGCCTGGGACTTCTTCTCCGCGGGCTCCACCGTGAGCAGGTCCGCCCCCGCCTCGACGTCTCCCGGCAGAAAACAGTGCCGGGGCAATCGCGCCGACCTTCTTCGTGTTGGACACCACCACGGGCGTGGTCACCTCGTAGCCGGCAGCGGTGATGCCCGCGGGTCACCGCGTCGCCCTTGGACACGTGCGCGGTGAAGTGCTCGCCCTGAAGGTTCACGGTGTCGAAGCCGATGTGCTTGGGGATGTCGACGTTTTTCCCGTCCGCGCCCGTCGCGCGCCCCGCGTAGGCGTGGCCTGAGCGATCGTCACCGCAGCGGCCTCGTCCGCGCGCGGGCCCTCCGGCGAATCCGGGTCGTTGCCCGCCGCCTCGGTGTTCACCGTGTCCGGATCCTTGAGCACGAGCCGCAGCCGCGTCGCACAGTGGGCCGCGCCCACAATGTTGTCCTCGCCTCCGATGCCGGTGAGAACCCGCCGGATCCGGGGCGCAGGGCCACGTCAGCGAGGCTTTTTCGGACAGGCCGAACACCCGTGCAGCCATTACCATGCGCCGTATGAGTTTCGCCGAAAAGGCCCCCGCCTCCATACACAACAAGCTCGACCTCTTTGGTCGCGAGCCCGCCCGTTTCGCTGCTCGCGCCGTCATGGCGGGTCTCTACCTCAGCATCATGACGGCGTTCGCGGCGTCGACGGCCACGCTCGTCGAGGCCGCGGCCCCGGAGTGGGGCAAGTACGCGTTCGGGGCGATCTTTGCCGCCACGTTGTACATCATCATTGTGCTGCAAGGCGAGCTCGCGACCGGCGACATGATGTTCATGACGTACGGCGCTGTCCACCGCATGAACACCGTCTGGCGCGGACTGCTCATCATCGTCTTTGTCACGGCGTTCAACCTCGTCGGCGCCGTCATCTTCTCGTGGTTGATCTCCACGACGACGATCGCCCACGACGTGAGCCTCAACGGCGGGTTCCTCCACGACTTGTTGAGCGACAAGCTCACCAAGCCCTCGGTGACTCTCTTCTTCGAGGCGATCTTGGCCAACATCGTGGTCAACATCGCGTTCATGGTGTCCACGCAGGCCGGCAAGGACTACTCGGCGAAGCTGTGGGGCGTGATCCTCATCATCCCGGCGTTCGCGGCCATGAGCTACGAGCACTCCATCGCCAACTTCGTGCTCACTTCCCTCGGCGGCTTCATCATCGGCCCCGACGCGATCGAAGGGTTCACCGTCGGCAACGTCCTGCGCAACTGGGGGATCGTCTGGCTGGGCAACCTCGTCGGCGGCGGGCTCATCATGGGCGGGATCTACGGCTGGCTGAACCGAACGTCGACGGACTACAAGGATTAGCCCCTACTGCACCTCGAGGCGCTCCCACGGCGCACCGTCCCGGGAAAACACCGCCGAGGAGAAGGCGACCTCTCCCCCGGCGGCGGTGACCTCGACGGCCGCGCCGTCAGCGGTGACCAGAACCTCGCCGGCGGCGCACTCGGCCCACCGCACTAGGCCGCTCTTTTCCAGGGCGAGGGTGCCGCGCCCGGGGGTTGAGGGGGTCCAGGTGAGGGTGAGGGGGGCGTCACCGGTGGCGTCGATAAGCTGTGCTCGCAGAGGTTCGGCGCCGACCTCGACGCGTTCGACGAGCATGTCCGGGTGGGCGGGAAGGATGAGCTCCTGGACGAGCCGGCCGCCGCGCAGGCGCACCCTGCGGGGGAGAGTGAGCTGGTGGACCCAGCCTTCGGCGGCGAGCGTGGGCGTGTCGTCGCGGCCGGGCAGACCCATCCAGCCGAGCATGAGCGCGCCGTCACCGTGGGCGATGAGCTGCGGGGCGTAGAACTCGTGGCCGTAGTCGACCGGGGTGTAATCGGTCTCCACCTCGAAGTGGGTGCCCGTGAGGGTGCCAACGACGTAGCCGCACTCATCGACGTCCCGAAACTGCGGGCAGAACACCAGCACGTCGCGCTCGGCGCCGGTCGCCTCGTCGACGAGGCGCACGAGGTTGGGACACTCCCACATGTAGGCGGCGGCGAGGTTGCGCGACAGACCGGCGAAGGTGAGCTCGCCCTCGAAGCGCCAGACGTCCAGGTCGTCGCTGGTGTACATGACCACGGCGCCCGCGAGGTCGGCGCGCTGGGCACCCAGCAGCATCCGCCACCGCCCGTCGGCCCCGCGGGTGACGTGGGGGTCGCGGTAATGGGCGGTGTAGCCGGGCGCGGGGGCACCAATGAGCGGGTTGTTCGGGCTGCGACGGAAGTATCCGCCGGCGGGGCCGTCGAGGTCGGTGACCTCCACGAGGTTCTGCGTGGCGTAGCGCTCGCCGTCGACCGTGAGGTTTCCGGTGTAGAGCAGCGCCACTCGCTCCCCGTCGACGGCGGCGGAGCCGGAGTAGCAGCCGTGGCGGTCGTAGGGGAAGTCCGGGTAGAGGGCGTCGGGAAGATGGCGCCACGTGCCCTCCCCGAGCGTGGTCACCGCGTGGCCCCAGCCGGTGCGCTTCTTACCGGCGGGGAAGGCCGGGTCGTGCTGGTAGAAGGCGTGGAGCGTCTGGCCCGACAGCACAAGCCCGTTCGGGTCGTTGAGCCGGCCCTGCGGCGGGCTGAGATGATACATCGGGCGGTAGGTCATGCCGCGTAGTCTACGGTTGTCGGCATGATCACCGTGTACGGCGAAGGGCTCATCGACCTCGTGCCGTCAGCCGCTGGCCCGCTCACCCCGCTGGTGCCCTCCCTCGGCGGGGGCCCCTTCAACGTCGCCCGCGCGTTGGGGCGCTTGGGCTCCCCGGTCGCGTTCCAGTCGCGCCTGTCCACCGACGGCTTCGGCGAGGCGCTGGTGGCGGCGCTGGCCAGCGCCTCCGTGGACACGACGGGCGTTGCCCGCGGCCCCGAGCCGACGACACTGGCCGTGACCTCCCTGCGCCCGGACGGCTCGGCCGCCTACACCTTTTACACGGAGGGCACGGCGGACCGCTTTGCCGAGCCCACCCCCGCGACGGGCGGCTTCGCGGTCTTCGGCACCGTGTCGCTGGCGCTCGAGCCGGCGGCCTCGCGCTACGCCGCCGCCGCGTCCGCCAGCGCCGCCGCCGGCGCCGTGGTCTGCCTCGACCCGAACGTGCGCCCGTTCTACGCCACGCGCTCTCACCGCGAGTTCCTCCGCTCCATGCTGCCGAGCGTCACGGTGCTCAAGATGTCGGACGAGGAGGTGGGTTTCATGGGCGACGTCTCCGCGGTGCCCGTGGTGGTCACCACCCTCGGCCCCGCCGGCATCGAGGTCCGCGCCCCCTTCGGCACAGTACGTGTCGGTGCTCCGCGCACCGCCGTCGCCGACACCATCGGCGCGGGCGACACGGTGATGGCCGCCCTGGTCCACGAGTTCGACGCCCGCGGCCTCGACCGCGACGGCCTGCGCGCACTTGACGCCGGGGCGTGGCGCGAGATCCTCCGCTTCGCCGCGACGGCGGCCGCGATCACCGTCTCCCGGCGCGGCGCCGACACCCCAACCCGGGCCGAGGTCCTCGCAGCGTACTAGCGGCGGCGCCGGATTCCGGTTAAACGTGGAAGGTATGACACACCAACCCCGAGTCCTCTCCATCGCCGGCACCGACCCCACGGGTGGGGCCGGAATCCAGGCCGACCTCAAGTCCATCGCCGCCTCCGGCGGTTACGGCATGTGCGTGGTCACCGCGCTTGTGGCCCAAAACACCCGCGGCGTGCGTGAGGTGCACACCCCGCCCACCGATTTCCTCGTCGCCCAGCTCGAGGCCGTCTTCGACGACGTCGCCGTCGACGCCGTCAAGGTGGGCATGCTCGGCAGCGCCGAGATCACCCGCACCGTCAACGATTTTCTGGCCGCTCACCCAGTCGACGTGGTCGTCATCGACCCGGTGATGGTGGCCACCTCCGGCGACCGCCTCCTCAGCGAGGACGCCGAGGACAGCCTGCGGGATCTCGTCCGCGCGCACGCGAGCGTGGTCACCCCCAACATCCCCGAGCTGGCGATCCTCGCGGGCGCGTCTCCCGCCACCACCTTCGACGCGGCGCTCGAGCAGGGCGCCGCGCTCGCCGCCGACCTCGACGTGCAGGTGCTGGTCAAGGGCGGCCACCTCGACGCCCCCGAGGCCTCGAACGCGCTGGTCACCCCCTCCGGCGAGGTCCACGTCACGCGCCTGCCGCGGCTTGAGACCACCACCACCCACGGCACGGGCTGCTCCCTGTCGGCCGCGTTGGCAACGCGCTTGCTTCTCGACGCCTCCCCCGCCGCAGCCGCCGAGCACTCGACGCGCTGGCTCCACGACGCCATCGCGGGCGGCGCCGCCCTCAACGTCGGCGAGGGCCACGGCCCCGTCGACCACATGCGCCCGCTGCGCCGGCTCGCAGCCGCCGCGGACACCACCCCTTGGAACACCGACCCCGCCCCGGCCTCCGAGCCGCGGCCTCGCATCGCGGCCGCTGGCCCCCACACCGCCGACTTGTGGGGGCGCGCCGCGGCGCGCGCGTGGCCGGACACTCTGGGCCTGAGTTTTCTCGCCGAGCTGCGCGCCGGCACGCTGCCCGCGCGCGCGTTCGAGTTCTACCTTTCCCAGGATGCCTACTACCTGTCCGAGTACGCCCGCGCGCTATCACTTGTCGCCTCCAAGGCCCCGAGTCGCACCGCCCACGAGTGGTGGTCCGCCGCCGCGACCGGTGCCACGGCCGAAGAAGCGAGCCTGCACCGCGAGTGGCTGTCTCAGCGCGGTCTCGGCGAGGCCGCGCAGTCTCCCTCCCCTGTCACCCTCGCCTACGTCAGCCACCTGAAGGCGGCGACGGCGACCGGCGACTACGCCGTCGCCGCCGCCGCGGTGTTGCCCTGCTTCTGGCTCTACGCCGAGGTAGGCCTGCACCTCGCCGACGCCGACCACCCGGACCACCCCTACCACGCGTGGTTGTCGCTCTACGGCGGCGAGGACTTCGTCGCCGAGACCTCCCGCGCCATCGAGCTGACCGAGCAGGCGCTGGATGAGGGCTCCCCCGCGCAGCGAAAAGCCGCGCGCGAGGCCTTCATGCACTCCTGCTTCTTCGAGCGGGAGTTCTTCGACCAAGCGGCGCGGCTTCAGGGCGTGACGCGTTAGGCGTCGACGCCGATCTGCTTGCCGTCGGGGCGCCACGCAACGGCGACGGCCGGACGCGGGACGGAGTCGCCGCCCTCCGGCCAGTTCGAGCCCGGGTTTTCGAAGGTGGCGTCGTCCTCCTCGCCCGGGTGCTGTACGTTGACCATGACGCGCATGTCGTCGACGATCGGGCCGCAGGTCTCCGCGGCCTTCGGCACCGTGAGGAAGCACTTGACCTGGCCGCGGTTCTCTCCCTCGAGGCCGACGGCGTAGAGGCCGTCGTTGCTGCCCAGCGCGTTGCCGTCGGTGGAGATCCACAGGTTGCCGTGGCTGTCGAAGGCAAGGTTGTCCGGGCAGGAGATCGGGGACACCTTCGACTCGTCGAAGCCACCGAAGTAGGTCTGTGCGGCCTCCGGGTCGCCGCACACGAGCAGCAGGTTCCAGGTGAAGGACTCGCCGGCGTGCTCATCGTCGATCTCCATGACCAGGCCGTTCTTGTTTTCGCGGATCGGCGCGTACTCCATGACGTCTTCCTTGCTCTTCTCCGCGTTCTCGCCGGTGGCGCCGCGGTAGGAGTTGTTCGTCAGGGCGAGGTAGAGCTTGCCGGTCTCCGGGTGCGGCTCGAAGTCCTCGGGGCGGTCCATCTTTGTTGCGCCGACGGCGTCGGCCGCCAGGCGGGTGAACACGGCGACCTCCTCGCCGGTGAAGCCGTCGACGTGCGACTCGACGCCGTCGGCAGTAGCGGTAAGCAGCTTGTGCCAGGTGCCGGTGCCGTCGAAGTGGCCGTCCTCCGGCAGCTCCCCGTCGCCGGTGATCTGGTCCTGCGGGGAGTTGCCCTCCAGGGAGGCCACGTACAGGGTGCCCTCGTCGAGGATGGTCATGTTGTGGGCGACGTCGCCCTCCTTGATCTGCTTGGAGGAGACGAACTTGTAGATGTACTCGAAGCGCGCGTCGTCACCCGAGTAGCACACCACGGTGCCGTCGTCGGTGACGTGGATCGTGCCGGCCTCGTGCTTGAAGCGGCCCATGGAGGTGTGCTTGACCGGGGTGGACTCGGGGTCGAAGGGGTTGATCTCCACGATGTAGCCGAAGCGGTGGAACTCGTTCGGCTCCTTGGCCAGGTCGAAGCGGTCGTGGATGCGCTCCCACTTGCGCTCGGAGGCGCCCTCCTCGACGCCGAAGCGCTTGACGTCCTCGGCCGCGCGCTCATCGGTCACCGCGGCCGCGTTGGCCCAGTACTGGTCGATGTTCTCCTCGCCGGAGAGGAAGGTCCCCCACGGGGTGACGCCGCCGGAGCAGTTGTTGAAGGTGCCCAGCACCATCGTGCCGGTCGGGTCGGCGCTGGTCTTGAGCAGGTCGGAGCCTGCGGCGGCACCCTTCAGCTCGAACTCGGTCGTGCCGGTGATGCGGCGGTTGAGCGGGCCGAACTCGCGCTGCAGCTGCCCGGAGTTGCCCACCTTGGACACCTCGAGCACGGTGTGGCCGTGGGACGCGATGCCGATGTTAATCTCCTCGTCCGTCGGGTTCTCCGGATCGTAGTTCGGGAACATGTGCGGCTCGGTGGAGTACTCGTGCGAGCACACGTAGACGAGGCGGTTCGGGTCGTCCGGGTGCTCGAGAAGACCGGCGAAGTCGTTGTTGAAGCCGAACTGGCGCGCCGCGGCCTCCGCGGTCTGGTTCATCGGGTCGAACTCGGGCGCGTCCTCGTACACCGGGTCGCCCCAGGCGATGAGCACGGCGCTGGTGTAGCCCGCCGGGACGACCACGAGGTCCTCCGTGTTCGGCTCCACGGACTCGAACTGCATACCGGGGCGCGGCGGGGCGTCGTTGGCCTGGGTGGCGGTGTCCTGCGGGCTGGTGGTGCCCTCCGGCGCGGCAGCCTCGTCCTCCGTCGCGCACGCCGCGAGGGCCGCGCCGCCGCCGACGGTGACCACGCCGAGGCCGAAGGCCTGCAGCACGCCGCGGCGCGACACGATGTCGCCGAAGTACTCGTTGTCAGAGGTGTTCGCGCACTCGCCGTAGCAGGCGTTACCGCACTTGTAGGTGCAGGTCAGCTTCGAACGGTTGGACGCAAACGGTAGTTTCAGGCCCTTCAATCCCATGTGTCGGCTCCTTCTCGCGCTTATGGTGCTGGTCACCACGATGTGTAGGACACAGGAAGAGTAGCGTCGGCGGGTGTCGCGAGCGGACCAACGAGGTAAACAGTGCGTGACGCTTGGGAGGCGGTGAGGTGGACGTCGATAAGCAAAAAGCCCCGCACGGGGCGGGGCTTCGGGCTGGCTCGCTTAACGGGCCTTCTCGATGATGTCGACGAGACGGAAGTGCTTGTCCTTCGACAGCGGGCGGGTCTCCTCGATGAGGACGAGATCGCCGATGCCGGCGGTGTTCTCCTCGTCGTGGGCCTTCACGCGGTTCGTGGTACGCACGATCTTGCCGTAGAGGCTGTGGGACTTGCGGTCCTCGACCTCGACCACGATCGTCTTGTCCATCTTGTCGGACACAACGTAGCCGCGGCGGCGCTTCTGCAGGCCCTTCGGCTTCTTGTTTTCGGTCACCTTGGTTTCGTTCACGTTTGCCTCAGTCATGGTTATGCCTCAGCTCCCGGGACGACAGACAGGCCGAGCTCGCGCTCGCGCAGCACGGTGTAGATGCGTGCGATGTCGCGCTTGACGGTGGAGATGCGGCGGTTGTTGGTCAGCTGGCCGGTGGCGAGCTGGAAGCGCAGGTTGAACAGCTCTTCCTTCGCCTCGGTCAGGCGGGTGTGCAGCTCATCGTCGGTGAGCTCGCGGAACTCAGATGCGGGGGTACCGTTAGCCATTAGAACTGGTCCTCCTTCTTGATGATGCGAACCTTGCACGGCAGCTTCGCACCCGCGCGGCGCAGAGCCTCGATCGCGGTCTCCTCGTTCGGGTAGGACATCTCGAAGAGGATGCGGCCCGGCTTGACGTTCGCCACCCACTTCTCCACGGGGCCCTTACCGGAACCCATGCGCACGCCGAGCGGCTTCTGGGTCAGCGGGCGGTCGGGGAAGATGTTGATCCAGACCTTGCCGCCGCGCTTGACGTGGCGGTTGATCGCGATACGCGCAGATTCGATCTGTCGGTTGGTGATGTAGGCCGGCTCGAGAGCCTGGAGACCGTAGTCACCGAAGTTGATGGTGTTGCCACCCTTGGACACGCCACGGCGGTGCGGGCGGTGCTGGCGGCGGTACTTCACGCGCTTAGGAATAAGCATGTTTTAGCCCTCCTGCTTCTGCTCGGCGCGCTGGCGACGCTGGCCGCCGCGGCGCGGGCGGCGGTCGCCGCGGCCGCGGCGTTCGTTGGCCGGAGCGTTGAGCTCGGACTCACGAACGCCACCGACGACGTCGCCCTTGTAGATCCACACCTTGACGCCGATGACGCCGAAGGTGGTGTGTGCTTCTGCAATGCCGTAGTCGATCTCCGCGCGGAGCGTGTGCAGCGGCACGCGGCCCTCGTGGTAGCGCTCGACGCGCGACATCTCGGCGCCGCCCAGGCGCCCGGACGTCATCACCTTGATGCCCTTGACCTGCGGGTTGCGCATTGCGGACTGGATGGCCTTGCGCATCGCGCGGCGGAAGGCAACGCGGTTGACCAGCTGCTCGGCGATGGACTGCGCCACCAACGCCGCGTTAGCGTCGACGTTTTTGACCTCGAGGATGTTCAGGGCGACCATCTTGCCGGTGAGCTTCTCCAGCTCACGGCGAATGCGGTCGGCCTCGGAGCCGCGGCGGCCAATCACAATGCCCGGGCGGGCAGTGTGGATGTCCACGCGGACGCGGTCGCGGGTGCGCTCGATGACGACGTCGGCGATGCCGGCGCGCTCGAGGCCCTTCGAGAGGAAATCACGGATCTTGATGTCCTCGGCGACGTAGTCAGCGTAGTTCTTGTCGGCGTACCAGTGGGACTTCCAGTCGGCGGTGATTCCCAGGCGCAGGCCGTGTGGGTGAATCTTCTGGCCCATTACTTAGCCCCTTCCTTGGACTCGACAACGACGGTGATGTGGGACGTGCGCTTCCGGATCTGGAAGGCGCGGCCCTGGGCGCGCGGCTGGAAGCGGCGCATGGTCGGGCCCTCGTTCGCCCACGCCTCAGAGACAACGAGCGTGCGGGGGTCCAGGCCGAAGTTGTTCTCGGCGTTGGCGGCGGCGGACGCGACGACCTTGGCCACCGGCTTGGCGGCACCCTGCGGCGCGTACTTCAGGATCGCGAGGGCCTCGGAGACGGACTTTCCGCGAACGAGCGCCAGCACGCGGCGGGCCTTCATCGGGGAAGTGCGGACGAACTTGGCCGTCGCGGATGCAGTGGTGATGGTCTCAGCCATTGCTTATCGACGTCCCTTCTGTTCCTTGACGTGACCCTTGAAGGTCTTGGTGGGTGCAAACTCGCCGAGCTTGTGGCCGACCATGGACTCATCAACGAACACCGGCACGTGCTTCCGGCCGTCGTGGACGGCGAAGGTGTGACCGATGAAATCGGGGAGAATGGTCGAGCGGCGAGACCAGGTCTTGATGACCTGCTTGGTTCCGGCCTCGTTCTGAGCGTCCACCTTGTTGAGGAGGTGCTCGTCGACGAACGGGCCCTTCTTCAGGCTACGTGGCATGTCTGTTTACCTCCTCTTAGCGCTTCTTGTTCGAGCGACGACGGCGCACGATCATGTTGTTCGAGTAACGGTTCGGGTTGCGGGTGCGGCCTTCCTTCTGGCCCCACGGCGACACCGGGTGGCGGCCGCCGGACGTCTTGCCCTCGCCACCACCGTGCGGGTGGTCGACAGGGTTCATGACGACACCGCGGACGGTCGGGCGCCAGCCCTTCCAGCGCATACGGCCGGCCTTGCCCCACCGGATGTTGATCTGGTCGGCGTTGCCGACCTCGCCAACGGTGGCACGGCAGCGGATGTCCACGCGGCGGATCTCGGAGGACGGCATACGCAGCACGGCGTAGGACCCCTCCTTACCCAGCAGCTGGATGGAGGCACCAGCGGAGCGCGCGAGCTTGGCGCCGGCGCCCGGCTTCAGCTCCACGGCGTGGATGGTGGTACCGGTCGGGATGTTACGCAGCGGCAGGTTGTTGCCCACCTTGATGTCCGCGCCTGCGCCGGACTCGACGACGGTGCCCTGGGTCAGGCCCTTGGGAGCGATGATGTAGCGCTTTTCGCCGTCGTAGTAGTGCAGCAGCGCGATGTTCGCGGTACGGTTCGGGTCGTACTCGATGTGAGCGACCTTGGCCAGCACGCCGTCCTTGTCGGAGCGGCGGAAGTCGATCACGCGGTAGCGACGCTTGTGGCCGCCGCCGCGGTGACGGGTCGTGATGTGGCCGTGCTGGTTACGGCCACCCTTCTTCGGGAGCGGGCGCAGCAGGGACTTTTCCGGCGTGGAGCGGGTGATCTCCTCGAACTCGGAAACGGAGCTGGCGCGGCGACCCGGGGTTGTCGGCTTGTACTTACGAATAGCCATAATGTGTCCTTTTCTATCGAGTCACTTAGACGGCTGCGCCGCCGAAGATGTCGATGGAGTCGCTGCCCTCGCGGAGAGTGACGTAGGCGCGCTTGGTGTCTTTGCGCTTGCCAAAGCCGGTGCGGGAGCGCTTGCGCTTGCCCTCACGGTTGACGGTGTTCACCGAAGCGACGTCGACGCCGAAAATCTCTTCCACGGCAATCTTGATCTGGGTCTTGTTGGCAGAAGGCGCCACCAGGAAGGTGTACGTGTTCTGCTCCATCAGCGAGTAGGTCTTCTCGGAGAGGACCGGGGCGATGATGATGTCACGCGGGTTGGCGATCTTGGCCATTACTTATCCTCCTCCACGGCTGCAGCGCCGACGCCGGTGGCGGCGTTGACGAAGGTGTGGAGTGCCTCCACCGAGAACACGAGGTCGTCGGCGTTGAGCACGTCGTAGGTGTTCAGCTGCGTCGGCTCAAGGATGTGCACGCCCGGCAGGTTCCTCGCGGAAAGACGGGAGTTGACGTCCTCACGGCCGATCACGAGCAGAACGCTCTTGCGGTCGGTCAGGCGCTCGATGAAGGCGCGGGCGGACTTCGTCGAGGGGGTCTGGCCCGGGACGAGGTCCTCAACGACGTGGATGCGCTCGTTGCGGGCGCGGTCGGTGAGGGCGCCGGCAAGAGCAGCCTTGATCATCTTCTTGGGGGTCCGCTGCGCGTAGGAGCGCGGCTGCGGACCGTGGACGGTGCCACCGCCGGTGAAGTGCGGCGCGCGGGTCGATCCCTGGCGGGCGCGGCCGGTGCCCTTCTGGCGGAACGGCTTCTTACCACCGCCGCGGACCATGCCGCGGGTCTTGGTGGCGTGGGTGCCCTGGCGAGACGCAGCAAGCTGCGCGGTCACAACCTGGTGCATCAGGGGGATGGACACTTCGCGGTCAAAAAGCTCTGCCGGAAGCTCAACGGAGCCGTTGGTCGTACCGTCGGCGGTGTGGACGTCAAGCGTCAGGTTCGTCATGCGTGAGCACCGCCCTTCACTGCGGTCTTGACAGTCACAACGCTGCCCTTGGCGCCGGGGATGGCGCCCTTGATCAGGATCAGGTTGTTGTCACCGTCGATGCGTTGGATCTTCAGGTTCTGGGTGGTAACGCGGTTACCGCCCATGCGGCCGGCCATGCGGGTGCCCTTGAACACGCGGCCCGGGGTGGCGCAGCCACCGATGGAGCCGACGCGGCGGTGGGACGCCTGGTTGCCGTGGGCAGCGCCCTGGCCGGCAAAGCCGTGGCGCTTCATGGCGCCGGCGTAGCCGTGGCCCTTGGTGGTGCCGACGACGTCAACGAAGGTGTCACCGTCGAAGATGGTCGCGGTGATCTCCTGGCCGACCTCGTAGGCAGAGGTGTCGTCCATGCGGATCTCGGTGACGTAGCGGCGCGGGTTGACGCCGGCCTTCTTGAAGTGGCCAGCCTGCGGCTTCTTGGTCTTACGGGGATCGATGTCGCCGTAGGCGATCTGGATGGCGGAGTAGCCATCGGTCTCGGGGGTCCGGATCTGGGTGACCACGGCCGGCCCAGCCTCGACGACGGTGACCGGGATAACGCGGTTTTCCTCGTCGAAGATCTGGGTCATGCCGAGCTTCTTGCCCAGAATGCCCTTGATCTGGTTGTCAGACATGTTCTAGTTCTCCACTGAAGGTTGGGGATCTCGCTCTTACTGGATGTTCACGTCGACGCTGGCCGGCAGGTCGATGCGCATGAGGGCGTCAACCGTCTTGGGCGTCGGGTCGAGAATGTCGACGAGGCGCTTGTGAGTGCGCATCTCGAAGTGCTCGCGCGAGTCCTTGTACTTGTGGGGAGAACGAATCACGGCGTACACGTTCTTTTCGGTGGGCAACGGCACCGGCCCGACGACGCGGGCACCCGTGCGGGTGACCGTCTCGACGATCTTCTTCGCGGATGCGTCGATCGCCTCGTGGTCGTAGGCCTTGAGCCTGATGCGGATCTTCTGTCCCGCCACGCTTACCTCTTCCTCGCATCCCCACATTCGTTGGTGAAGCGGTGGGGTTGTAGCTTCTAGTTTCTCTATAACGTTGTCCGGGCTTGGCCCTTGGCTCAACGCCAGTGTCGTTTGACTGCCATGACACATCCGGGAGGTGAGACGCACGGCAACAAACATCGTGCTGTATCAGTGCTTCCGCCAGAGCCGCCCCGATGTGGGCGCTCGGGTGTCAGACTCGGAAGGGCGCGTGACCCTTGCGTACTGCCGCTGTTTATTTGCCATGGACCTTCGCCGGTTCCCGCCGCGCGGGCGGAAGGTGTCATGTTTACCGAACCATCGCGCCCGGAGGCGCCATGTCACGGCAACCGGTATATTTAAACATTTCCGCCCCGGATACGCAAGACGCTGCGTATCGACGTGATCAACGGCACGTCTCCCCCGGCGGACCCCCTGCCCTGTGTAGCCTGAATGGACATGCCTCCGGCGCGGGTGGCCCCCCAGCTGACCGCCGGAGATACCGCATTTTAGCTGCATACATAGCCGCATACATAAAGGGAGGACCCCCATGGCCGAGCAGACGCCGTCGCCCGCGCCCGAACCTGCCGTCGAGCAGGCCCGTCAACGCAACCTCAACTTGGAGACGGAGCACGGCACCACCGTCATCGATGACACCGTCGTGGGCAAGATCGCCGGCATCGCCGCGCGCGAGGTGTCCGGGGTGTACAACCTGGGCGGAGGAGCCGCCCGCATGTGGGGCGCGGTGCGCGAGTCCTTGACCGCCTCCAGCAACGTCCAGCAGGGCGTCAACGTCGCCCTCGAGCAGGGCCACGCCTCCGTCGCTGTCGCCATCATCGCCGAGTACGGGGTGGCCATCCACGAACTGGCGCACGCGATCCGGGAGAACGTGACGGTCGCCGTGACCCGCATGACCGGGCTGATCGTCGACCGCGTCGACGTCACCGTCCACGACGTCCACCTGCCCGGCCAGGAGCACGAGCCCGCGGATCCCGTGCCCGCCCCGCGCGTGGACCAGTAGCCCGTGCCTGCCCCCGCCGTCACTATTGAGGAGGCCTCCGCTGCCCGCGAGGCCGCGCTGGCCGTCGCCGGCGTCGCCGGCCTCGACCGAGGCCGCTTCGGCGAGGTCTGCCTCCTGTTCCCCGGCGGCCGGGTCGAGGGGCTGCGTCTCGCGCGCGGCAGCCTCGAGGTCCACGTCGTCGTCGACGTTGCGGCGGCGCGCTCGCTGTACGACGTCGCCGACGACGTCCGCTCGGCCGTGCTCTCGGTCACCCGCCTCGACAGCGTCGACGTGATCGTCACCGACGCGCTCTCACGACACCTCCACACGCCCATTCAAGGAAAGTGAAACGCAATGAACGTGTTCTCCAACAAGATGGCGCTGGGCATCATCTGCGGCGTCGTCGTCGCCTTCTTCGTCACCTTCGGCGGTTGGCTGGGGCTCATGTGGCTGATTCTGTTCACCGCCATCGGCGGCCTCGTCGGAGCCCAGCTCGACGGCAAGCTCGACCTCGCCTCCATTATCAGCGCCACGTCCGGGAGGGGCCGCAGCTGATGCCGGGCACATCACGTATCAACGACAAGGCCGTGGCCCGCGTCGCCGAGGCGGCAGCGCTGAGCGTGCCGGGCTGCGCCGCCGTCGACGCGAAGCTCGCGGGCCTGGCCGGGCGCGGCCTGCCCCGCGTGGAGGTCAGCCTCGATCGCGCCGCCTCGACGGCGTCGATGTCCGTGGAGATGGCCGTGTCCTACCCTTCTCCTGTCGTCGCGGTCACCGAGGCTGTGCGGGCGGCTATTGTCGCCCAGGTGGCCACGCTCACCGGGTTCCGCGTTACCCGCGTCGACGTCACCGTGGCCGCCGCGCGGCACAACGCTGCTGCCGTGACGCGCGTGGCGGTGGAGCGCCACCCCGCCGACATCACGCCGACCCCGGTGACTGTCCGCCCGCTGCGCGTCGTCTCGCCGCGGGTCCGGACGTCGTCACGCCCCCTGGCCCATCCCCGCGTCCCTCCGCAACGGCCGCTGGCCCCCATCGAGGTGCCGCCGCCCCCCGCGGTGCGGCCCGTCACCGCGCCGCCGGCCGTGACGGTCCGCCGCATCGTCAGGCTCCACCCTCCGCGCGTGCCCGTGGTTGCGGCCCCGCAGCCGGTGCGTTCGGTCCAGGCGCCGGAGCCAGTCGTGGTGGGCGTGCCGCGCGCGCCGCTGCCGACTCCGCTGACCCCCATCACGATCCGCCCGGCGGCACAAAAGCGGGTGAGCGGCGATGCCTGATCACGCTTCCCCCTCCCCCGGCGGCGAGCCGCGCGGCTTGGCGGCGGTGCAGTGGGTCACCGTCCTCGTCGGCGTCGCGCTGTGCGCGCTCGCCGGTGTCATCGCCCGCGACCTCGGCGTGCGCTACGGCTCCGACAGGCCCGACGATTCCTGGGTGGCCGACGCCCTGCGCTGGCTGTCGGAGCTGCCGGTCAACGCGTGGACAGTCGCGGCGGGCGTCGTTTTCGCCGTGCTCGGCCTTGCCTTCCTCGTCGCCGCGGTGCGCCCGCGGCCGCGCACGCACGTGCGCTACGCCTCCCGCGCGTCGATCTGGCTGCGCCCGGTCGACATCGCCCGCAGAGCCACCTACACCGCGATCCAAGAAACGGGTTCGAGCGCAGTTCGTTCCCAGGCCACCCGCTCGCGCGTGCGGGTTCGCGTCCAGGACAACGGCCAGGGTGAGGCCATGGCCACCCAGGTGCGCCAGGCCCTCACCGAAACCTTCGCGGGGCTTTCGCGCCCGCCGCGTATCAGCGTCACACTGACCCCGCCACCGCCGACCAGCGAGGAGGCCACCCGATGACCCGACGCCTGGCGGCGCTCAACCGCATTGTCACCTTTCTCGTTGGCGTTCTCCTCGTCGCCGCGGGCGTGGTGCCGGCGGCGCTGTACTGGGATATCCCCGTGCTTTCGGAGCGCGTCACGCGCATCGACCGCTCCCTTGTCGCCGGGCTTCCGGAGCAGCGCTGGTTTTTCGCGGCAGCCGTCGCCGCCCTCGTGCTCCTGCTGGTTCTCGGGCTTTGGCTGATCGTCGCTAACGTGCGCAGCCACGCCTTCGACCACCGCACCGTGACGCGCACCCAGCCCGTCCCGGGCTCAACCGTGGTCAACGTCCGCGGCGTCGGGGCGGCCGCGTGCTCCGCGCTAGAGTCCCACCCTATGGTCTCGAGCGCGTCCTGCGCGGTCGCGTACGTGGGGCCTGAGCCGACTGCCACGTTCACCGTGGTCACCGATCCGGCGCTGCCGCTGCGCGAGGCCGCCGCGCTCCTCGACGAGACGGATGCCCAGCTCGCCGACGCTCTCGAGGGCATCGACCTGCGCACGGTGTACAAGGTGGAGCTCGAGCGCATTACCCGCTAGAACTGCCCCGTTTCGAGCAGGACGACGCGCTCGACGCGGCCGAGTACCTCCTGGGGTCGACCTCCCGCCGGCGCGACGACCATGTCCTCGCCAGGTGCGCAGTTCTCGACGCGAGCCCAGGCGAGGGTGCGCGTACTCACGTCGCGGCGGCGCTTCACCCAGACGCGAATGCGCTGCCCCACGACGGCGCGCGCGCCGTCCTCGAAGGCGACCAGCCAGCGGTGCGCGCCCACGTCCTCGTGGTGAAGGCCCGCCAGCGCGGGCGCGTCCGCGTCGTCGATGCGCGTGATGAGCTGCACCACGCCGAGGCGGTGCTCGATGCCCTCCGTGTCGCGGACGACGAGGGGGCGCCCCGGCCCGGTACGGCGGAGCGAATCGTAGGCCCACACGCCCGGCATCGCCACCGGGTCGTGTCCGGAACGCACCACCACGACGCCGCCGGAGAGAGTGACAAGGCGGTCCGGGGCGACGGTGATGATGGTGTGGGGGGCGCCGGGGTGGGCGTCGAGAAGCGAGGGGTGCTCGTTCTCCATCTCGGCCAGCGCGGCGACGAGCTCCGCGTCGCTCGCGCCCCACCCGATGCCTCGGTTGGCCAGGATGCCCATGAGCGCGGGCAGGCTCAGGGAGGGCTGGCCCTCCCACGCGCGCTGCAGCTTATCGACGACACGGGGGATGCGGGTGGGGTCTGAGCTGTCGTACACGCGAAAGAGTGTACGCATGACAACGGGCCGCCCTCCCTTTAAGGGAGCGGCGGCCCGTGTTCAGCCCGGCGTGGGCTCAGTCGGGTGACCCGACGCGGCGAGTATTACTCGACGATCTTGGTCACGCGGCCAGCGCCGACGGTGCGGGAGCCCTCGCGGATAGCGAAGCGCAGGCCCTCGTCCATGGCGACCGGCTGGATGAGCTCGACGCTCATCTCGACGTTGTCGCCCGGCATGACCATCTCGGTGCCCTCCGGCAGCTTCACAACACCGGTGACGTCGGTGGTGCGGAAGTAGAACTGCGGGCGGTAGTTGTCGAAGAACGGGGTGTGGCGGCCGCCCTCGTCCTTGGACAGGACGTAGACGGAACCCTCGAACTTGGTGTGCGGGGTGTAGGCGCCCGGCTTGATGACAACCTGGCCACGCTCGACCTCTTCGCGCTTCAGGCCGCGGAGCAGCAGAGCGGCGTTGTCGCCGGCCTCAGCGGTGTCGAGAAGCTTGTTGAACATCTCGATGGAGGTGACGGTGGTCTTCTGCGCCTTGTCCTTGATGCCGATGATCTCGACCTCGTCGTTGAGGTTGAGCACACCGCGCTCGACACGGCCGGTCACGACGGTGCCGCGGCCGGAGATGGTGAAGATGTCCTCGATCGGCATGAGGAAGTCCTTGTCCGTCTCGCGGACCGGATCCGGGATGGAGTCGTCGCACGCCTGCATGAGGTCAAGCACGGACTGAACCCACTTCTCGTCGCCCTCGAGGGCCTTGAGAGCGGAGATGTGGACGATCGGAGCCTCTTCGTCGTAGTCCTGCTCGGCGAGGAGCTCGCGGACCTCCATCTCGACGAGCTCGATGATCTCCTCATCGTCGACCATGTCGCACTTGTTCAGGGCGACGAGGATGTAGGGGACGCCGACCTGGCGGGCGAGCAGCACGTGCTCACGGGTCTGCGGCATCGGGCCGTCGGTGGCGGCGACGACGAGGATCGCGCCGTCCATCTGAGCAGCGCCGGTGATCATGTTCTTGATGTAGTCGGCGTGGCCCGGGGCGTCGACGTGGGCGTAGTGGCGCTTCGGGGTGTTGTACTCCACGTGGGAGATGTTGATGGTGATGCCGCGCTCGCGCTCCTCCGGAGCCTTGTCAATCGCGTCGAACGCGAAGGCCTGGTTCTCCTCCGGGTAGGCGTCCGCCAGCACCTTGGTGATGGCAGCCGTCGTGGTGGTCTTGCCGTGGTCGACGTGACCGATGGTGCCGATGTTTACGTGCGGCTTCGTACGCTCAAACTTAGCCTTTGCCACTGCATGTCCTCCTGGACTTCATGGTGGCTACGACCTTCGCAGCCACGTGGTTTACATTTCGCCTTGACCCGCCCCGGTGAAACCCGGGCGCGACAATGGCCATTTCACAATGTGCCAGTTACACGATCTTAGAGTCATCCGGGCCGTATTTCAAACCCGGCCGCACCTCGTCGCGGCCGGTCACGCCCGATGAGAGAGAAGATCTGCCACGAGAGTAACGGCCGGCTCAAGCCCCGGTGACACCGGACCCTCAGCCCAGCCGCTACTCTCCGGCATCGCCGGGTCGAGCACCGGCGCCCGCTGGCACGCGGGCGCCGGTATCCCCGTCAAGCGCGGTGCTTAGTTACCGTTGCGCTCGTCGATGATCTCCTGCGCGACGTTCGTGGGAACCTCGCCGTAGGAGTCGAAGACCATCGTGTAGTTCGCGCGGCCCTGGGTGCGGGAGCGCAGGTCGCCGACGTAGCCGAACATCTGCGACAACGGGACGACGGCCTTGACAACCTTCGCGCCGGAGCGGTCATCCATCGAGTTGACCTGGCCGCGGCGGGAGTTCAGGTCGCCGATGACGTCGCCCATGTACTCCTCGGGGGTCACGACCTCGACCGACATGAGCGGCTCGAGCAGAACCGGCTTCGCCTTGGCCACCGCCTCCTTGAGGGCCTGGGAGCCGGCCATCTTGAAGGCCATCTCCGAGGAGTCAACCTCGTGGTAGGCGCCATCCTCGAGGGTGGCCTTGATGTTGACCAGCGGGAAGCCAGCCAGGTATCCGTACTGCATGGCGTCCTGGATACCGGCGTCGACCGACGGGATGTACTCCTTGGGCACGCGGCCACCGGTGACGGCGTTCTCGAACTTATAGGTCGCGGACTCGCCCTCCTCCAGGGCCTCCAGGTCCGGCTCGTAGGGCTCGATGGTGACGATGACCTTTGCGAACTGGCCCGAACCACCCGTCTGCTTCTTGTGGGTGTAGTCGAGGGACTCGACCTTCTTGCGGATGGTCTCGCGGTAGGCCACCTGCGGGGAGCCGATGTTCGCCTCGACCTTAAACTCGCGCTTCATGCGGTCCACGAGCACGTCGAGGTGCAGCTCGCCCATGCCGCCGATGACGGTCTGGCCGGTCTCCTCGTCGAGCTTGACGGTGAAGGTCGGGTCCTCCTCCGCAAGCTTCTGGATCGCGGTGCCGAGCTTCTCCTGGTCAGCCTTCGTCTTCGGCTCGATGGCCACCTGGATCACCGGGTCCGGGAAGTCCATGGACTCGAGGATGATCGGGTGATCCGGGTTGCACAGGGTGTCGCCGGTGGTGGTGTTCTTCAGGCCGATGAACGCGTAGATGTTACCGGCGTCCGCGTGGTCGACCGGGTTCTCCTTGTTCGCGTGCATCTGGAAGAGCTTGCCCACGCGCTCCTTGTGCTGCTTCGTGGAGTTGAGCATCTGCTCACCGGGGATCGCCTGGCCGGAGTAGACGCGCACGTAGGTGAGCTTGCCAAAGAAGGGGTGGACGGCAATCTTGAACGCCAGAGCGGAAAACGGCTCCTCGACGGACGGCTTGCGGGTGAGGTTCTCGTCGCCGGTCAGGTCGGTGCCGTGCACCTCGCCGATGTCGAGCGGGTTCGGCAGGTACTCCACGACGGCATCAAGCAGCGGCTCGATGCCCTTGTTGCGGTACGCGGTGCCGCAGTACACGGGGTAGATCTCGGAGGCGACCGTCATCTTGCGGATCGCGGCCTTGATCTCGTCGGTCGTCAGCTCCTCGCCGCCGAAGTACTTTTCCATGAGCTCTTCGTCGGACTCGGCGACGGCCTCGAGCAGCTTCTCGCGGTACTCCTCCGCCTTGTCCTTGAGGTCGGCGGGGATCTCCTCGATCTGCGGCGGGGTGCCGGTCTCGACCTTGCCCGGCCACAGCAGGGCCTTCATCTCGACGAGGTCGATGACGCCGTCGAAGTCGTCCTCGGCGCCAATCGGCAGCTGCATAACCAGCGGCTTCGCGCCGAGGCGGTCGACGATGGTCTGCACGGTGTAGTAGAAGTCTGCGCCGAGCTTGTCCATCTTGTTGACGAAGCAGATGCGCGGCACGTCGTACTTAGCAGCCTGGCGCCAGACCTGCTCGGACTGGGGCTCGACGCCCTCCTTGCCGTCGAAAACCGCGACTGCGCCGTCGAGCACGCGCAGGGAGCGCTCCACCTCGACGGTGAAGTCGACGTGGCCCGGGGTATCGATGATGTTGATCTGGTTGTTGTTCCAGAAGCACGTCACGGCGGCGGAGGTGATCGTAATGCCACGCTCCTTCTCCTGCTCCATCCAGTCGGTGGTCGCGCCGCCGTCGTGGGTCTCGCCCACCTTGCGGTTGATACCGGTGTAGAAGAGGATGCGTTCGGTGGTGGTGGTCTTACCGGCATCGATGTGGGCCATGATGCCAATGTTGCGGACCTTCTTCAGGTCCTTAAGCACTTCTTGTGCCACGTTTATTACCCCAACTTCGAAGTCATCGACGCTCCCTCAGGCACCGCGAAGCGCGCCGAGCCAGCAGGAAACGTCTCTGGCGAATATGTATCTTTGTCAATCTTGCCACCTTTTTGTTCAGGTGGCAGCGCGGGCGACGAAACAGACAACCCCGCCAGCGTCGCTTACGCCATTTCAGTGGACAAGCAGTATGCAGTTCAACTGGGAATGGGCGGAAGGGCGCGCGGGGCGGGGTTGTGCACGGTATAGTTCTGGTTCTCTCGTCGCCGCTACCGAACTACCAGCGGTAGTGAGCGAAGGCGCGGTTGGCCTCGGCCATCTTGTGGGTGTCCTCGCGGCGCTTGACGGAGGCGCCGAGACCGTTGGACGCGTCCAGGATCTCGTTGGCGAGGCGCTCAATCATGGTGTTCTCGCGGCGCTGACGGGTGAAGGTCACCATCCAGCGCAGGGCGAGGGTGTTGGAGCGAGCCGGCTTGACCTCGACCGGGACCTGGTAGGTCGCGCCACCGACGCGGCGGGAGCGGACCTCGAGGTCCGGGCGGATGTTGCCGAGGGCCTTCTCGAGCGTGCCGACGGGATCCGTGCCGGTCTTCTCGCGGCAGATCTCGAGAGCACCATAGACGATGCGCTCGGCGGTGGACTTCTTGCCGTCGAGCAGGATCTTGTTGACCAGCTGGGTCACGATCTCGGAGTTGTAGACCGGATCCTTGACGACGGGACGCTTCGGAGCTTGCTGCTTACGCATGAGTGATTACTGTCCCTTCTTCGCGCCGTAACGGGAACGTGCCTGCTTGCGGTCCTTGACGCCCTGGGTGTCCAGCGCGCCGCGGATGATCTTGTAGCGCACACCCGGCAGGTCCTTCACACGGCCGCCGCGCACGAGCACCATGGAGTGCTCCTGCAGGTTGTGGCCCTCACCCGGGATGTAGGCGGAGACCTCGATGCCGGAGGTCAGGCGCACACGGGCGACCTTACGCAGAGCGGAGTTCGGCTTCTTCGGGGTGGTGGTGTACACGCGGGTGCACACACCGCGGCGCTGCGGCGAGCCCTTCAGGGCGGCCGTAGCAACCTTGCCACGCTTGTCGTGGCGGCCCTTGCGGACCAGCTGCTGAATAGTAGGCATACCAACGCTTTCTTGTCGTGTTGTGGGTTCCCCGCCGCAATGCGCCCGAAGGCAGGCCCGGTAAACATGCAAAAATGGGGGCTCTTCTTCGGGGCCCTACCGCGTGCATGAACCGCCGTGCCGCCCAGCGAGGGAACGTCAGGGAGTTCGATATTTTCCTACCCGCTAGATCCTCCAGCGGTGGAATCAGAGTTCAAACTACAGGCTGCGGGCACGCGAACGCAAATTGCTTTTCCGCTTTCACCCAGCCCACGCGGTCGTTGCCGCGTGCCCGCCGGGCGGGGCTCGGCGCGCAGCGCCAGCCACCACCTCCCTTGACCTGCCCGCCCGGTGTATTATCGGGGTATGAACACCCCGACTCCACCCGAGCCGCCCCGCCTTCGCGCATCCCGCTCCCAGCGTGAGCGCGCTGCGCACGCGCTTTCCGACGCATTGTCCGACGGCCAGATCTCCCTCAGCGAGTTTGACGCGCGCTGCGCGCAGGTCTGGGACGCTACCTATTCCGATGAACTCGATACCCTGACCGCCGACCTCTCCCCCGTCGGCGAAACCCCCGGCGTCGTCTCTCATACGGCCCCCTGGTCGCAGGGGGCGAGCGCCCGCGTCGACCCCTCCGCCAACGGTTCTGCGCTCACGGTGTCCGTCTTCGGCGCCACCGATCGCCGCGGCAGCTGGGCCATCAGCCCCCAGCACCTGAGCATCACCGTCTTCAGCGGCAACGACCTCGACCTGCGCCACGCCGTGCTGGAGTCTCCCGACATCACGATCACGTGCGTGGCCATCTTCGGCGGTATCGACATCATCGTCCCCGAGGACGCGAAAGTGATCACCGAGGGCGTCGGCATCTTCGGCGGGTTCGGCGACTCGGCGCGCACGCCCGTGCCGCCCCGCGCTGATGCGCCCGTGATCCGCGTCCGCGGTCTCGCCGCCTTTGGTGGAGTCGATATCGTCCGAAAGCCCGGCGGCAGCGGCGCCTAATCCCCCGGCGCCCCGCTCGAGCCTCCTCAGCCGAAGGTCAGCGAGTACATGCTCACGCCCTCGCTGGCATGGATACGCAGGATGCCGCTCATGGGGTCGGCGGCTTTGTACAGGTCGAGCGTCCCGTCGGTCACGCTCATCGTTTTCTGCGTGCCGTTTGGGTAATCGACGGTGACGTCGCCGGAGCCCGACACGACGAGCTGCACCCACGCTGCGTAGACGTTGACCTCCATGTGCCCACCGAGGGAACGGATGGATTCCGGCCCAAGCTCCCAGCGCCCGGACAACGCGTAGCGCCCCGCCCCCGGCGCGGCCTGCGCACCGAAATCGTGCTCGCCGGGGGTATAGCCGGCGTTGTCCGCGAACCTGGCCCGGTCTGTCCCCAGGTAGGTTTCGCGGTTGCGCCCCTCAGTGCCGATGGGCGCGGCATCGCCTTCGACCGGCGCGGGGAGCTCGACGTCGGGGTTCGCCTGAACCAGCAGCTGCCGAATCAGCTGTTCGGTCTCCGCGTACGAGCCCTCGCCCTCGACAATGCTGCGCACGTTGCCGGCGGCGTCGACAAGATAGCGGGCCGGCCAGTACCGGTTGTTGTAGGCGCGCCACGTGTCAAAATTGTTGTCTTGGGCGACGGGGTAGCGGATGCCCTCGCGCTGCACCGCGCTGCGCAGGTTGTTCAGGTCGTGCTCGAAGCCGTACTCCGGGGAGTGCACGCCAACGACTTGGAGGCCGGCGTCGCGGTAGGCGTCGTAAAGCGCCGTGATGTGCTCGCCGGCGCGCTGGCAGTTGATGCACGCGTACGCCCAGAAGTCGACGAGGGTGACGGGCGCGGCCGCGGGGGTGACGGGGTCGCTGGTGTTGATCCAGTTCTCCAGCCCGGCGAACTCGGGCACCGGCCCGCAGTCGTGGAGCTGGCCGGCGTCGAGGCCGCGGCATTCGTCGAGCGTGCCACCCGACGGTCGCACCTTCGACAGTGCCTCGTCGACCGCGCTGCTGTCGTTAAAGCTCCGGGCGAGCCCCGCAGTCCAGTCCGGGAGCGCTCGCTGAATCGCCGCCGGCGCCCGCAGAGCGAGCGCAAGCGTAAAGACCAGGATCACCACACCGATGGCGCGGCGGTGGCGCTGCACCAGATCGACCCTGTCGCCGATCGCGCTGCCCGCGAGCGCGAAGAAGAACAGCGGCACAGCGGAACCCGCCGCGAAGGCGAGGGTGAGCACGACCGTGTTCCACCCGATCTCGCCGGTGCTTCCCGCCACGGTCACGGCGGCGAGAATGGGCCCCGCGCAGGGCACGTAGACCGCGCCGAGGGCGAGGCCGATGAGAAAACCGCCCCTGCCGCGCGCCTTGTCCTGCAGGATGGTGGGGCGCGGGAGGGCGTCGAAAGGCTTTTGGATCCACTCGCCCGCCTGCGGGACGATCATGCCGACGCCGACGAGCGCGAGCATGAGGATGCCCGCCCAATGCAGCACCGACTGCGGCAGGCCAAGGATGCCAAGCAAGAGAGTGCCCAGCAGCGCGATGCTGGCGAAGCTCAGCACCATTCCCGCGATGACCAGGGCGGGCCTCCTGCCGACGCTGACGCTGAGTACCACCGGCAGAACCGGCAGGATGCAGGGCGATAGCCCCGTGATTACTCCCCCGATGAACCCCACGACCGCTATGCCAAGCATGCTTTCCGTCCTTTCCACATGTGCAGCAGACCCCGGAAAGACACTCCGGGGCGTTTACAGGGAAGTACGGAGGCCCACCGGTTCCCGGATTGCCGGAAAGATTTTTTTCCGTCGTCCAATCCACCCCGCCCCCCGGCTCCGTAGGTACGTATAGAGGGCCTCGCCCGAGGCTCTCACCACCTACAACCGTGAGGAGACGACATGTTCACCCCTAACGCACGCCTTGTGTCCGCCGCCGCTGCTGTCCTGCTCGCTTCCGCGGGGCTCGTCGCCTGCAACGACACCGACGCCCCGGAAAGCTCGACGATGTCGCCGCAGTCCTCCACGTCGGATTCCATGATGTCCAGCGAGATGATGGAACCCTCGGATTCCATGATGTCCAGCGAGGCAATGGAACCCTCGGACGCCATGATGTCCAGCGAGGCAATGGAACCCGCCGCGCCGTCGAAGTAGGGCCGAGTAGCGGGGCGCTCATGCGCAGGGTGCTAGATTCTTCCCCCGTGGACACCAGTCGGGGCACGGCCGACATCGATCGGCTCATGGACGAGGTCGCTCGCGGCGACGAAGCAGCCTTCGGCATGCTGTACGACGCCCTCGCGCCCCGCGTCCTCGGCCTCGCCACCCACATCCTGCGCGACCGCGGACACGCCGAAGAGGTCACGCAGGAGGTGTTCGTCGAACTGTGGCATGGCGCCCACAAGTTCGACGCGTCGCGCGGCAGCGCCACCTCCTGGGTGCTGCGGCTGGCCAAGCTCCGCGCGATCGACCGGCTGCGCAGCTGGCGCAGCGCCCAGGCGCGCGACCAGCACGATTTCCTCCGCCAGATCACCACGTGGGTTGCCGCGGAGGTGGAGGCCGAGGAGCACCTAGAATCGCAAGAGTTGCAGGCGCTCGTCGACTCGATCGGCGAGCCCCACCGAAGCGCGCTCATGCTCGCCTACTACGGCGACATGTCGCACGCAGAAATCGCCGAGGCGACCGGGGTCGCCCTCGGCACCGCAAAGACCCGTATCCGCGACGGCCTGAAGAAGCTGCGCGACGCTGTGAGCCTGAAGGGAGGGTTCTGATGGAGGAGCACGAACGCCGCCAGCTTGACGACGCCATGCTGCACGCCCCCACCCCCATCACTCCGCCCGAGGACATGAAGGCCGCCATCTTTGAGCGCATCCGGGACACACCCCAGCCGGCCAGCATGGACAGTGCGCGGCGGAGGCGGGGCGTCGCCACGCGTGCTGCCGCTGTTGCCGCGTCGGTCGTGTTGCTTGCGGGCGGCGGCTTCGTGGTCACCCAGCGCCTCGTGCCCCCCGCGTCCGATTCTGTGGCCGACGGCCCCGACGGCGCAGCCCAGATGCACGCCATCATGGAGGCGCCGGACCTGCGCACCGCGGACGCGCGGGCGATGGGGGCGCGCCTGAGCATCGTGGTCAGCACGGACATGGGCAAAGGCGGCGCGATGGTCGACGGGCAACCCGAGCTCGGCGACGGCATGGGCGCGCAGGTGTGGGCCGTGATGGCCGACGGCTCCACGAAGTCCGCCGGCGTCATCGGGCAAGAGCCGCACGAGGACGTGTGGATGCCGCTGCCGGGCGAGACGATGTCGGTGATGATCACGGAGGAGCCCGCGGCGGGCATGCCGCAGCCGACGGGCCGAGTGCTCGCCACGGTGGACGTTCGCCGTTAGGGGATTGCCCCGTCACCGGCGCGGTGAGAACTGAAGCCCCGCTTCTGCGAGGTATCCGTGCTTGTCAACCACCCCCGGCCCGTGGTTGTGAAGCCGCGCAGGCACACCCCGCTCCTACCTTTGCGTTTATGATACGGGCAGGACCGAGCAGCCCCGCCCCGCGCCTCCCTCGCCCAGCGCGAACACGCCGCCAGCACGCTTTCCGACGCCCTTTCCGACGGCGAGATCACTATCCGCGAATTCGACGAACGCTCCGCCGCCGTCTGGAAGGCAACCTTCTCCGACGAGCTCGAGCCCCTCACTGCGGACCTCGCCCCGGTCGACGCCCCATCACACCTCAGACAGGAGAACTACTGTGACTAGTTCAAATACTGCCGGATCCAAGTCGGCTGCTCTCCGCAATCCAACCGACAGCTACTTCGCGGTCTGCGATGCCGCGGAGGAGGTGTCCCGAAAAACCCGCCTGCCGCTCACCCATGCGGATAGATCCGCGTGGGTGATCCTCGGGCTTAGTCACCTCTATGCGGCCCTTAACACCCGCCAAGTCGCAGAAGAATCGATGCGGCGACTGCCTAGCGATGTCGCGGCTACCGCAGAAAGCGGGTCATCCAGCATTTTTCTCTTCGGTACTGCCGCCGGTCTGGTCTTTTCAGCGATAGTTTTCACGCTCGTTCGTTGCACTGAGTGTACTTCGCACGTTGGGACGCTTTGCCGCGGAAGGCAGCGACCAGACCGGTGTTTTCCAGGCTCTCTCTAGCACAGTAAGTGTTGCCTTATAGCTCCACTCGCGCTACGACTCATTCCCGGTGGCGATGGCATGGTCGCGACAGTCTGCGCCGTTCTCGTCGCTGGGACCGTGGCCTACACCACACGCAAACATGTCAAACGGGCAATTCGCGCCCTCATTCCCGCCGCGGTTGCTCTACTAATCTCAGCGCTCTTTTTTTCACAGCGTGTATAGCCCACTGTTCGCTAGTCTTGGCTCGTAATCGTCTTCTCTCCCTGATAGCTGTTTTCTGTAAGGAAAGGTCATGGATTTCAAATACGTTCCCTTCGGCTGGGCACTGGCTGCCATGGCGCTCGTGTACCCAGCTTTCGCGTCTTGGCACGAATATGCTGAGGCGGGACTGAGCGAGAAAAGCATGGGTGCTGCTGTGGCTCAGACCGCGATCTTGGTCGTCGCCGCCCTGTACGCGGCAGTGAGTGAGCGCTCAGCATCGCTGACGTTTTTCCTGGCGATTAGCTTCGCGTTTTCTCTATGGGTACTGGCCTCTTTCGCCGTCGGGGCCGGGACCCTCCCCACGTATGCAGCGGCTGTCGTATTAACCGGCATCGGCATCTGGGCGGCTTTGGAGATGATGAACCGCAACGCTCAACGTCGCACGACCTACCTCTCCTAGCACGCTTGGGTACTGCCGCCTTGTCCTCCACCACAGCATCTCACCACCCTCCCGCGCATGCGAGCCACAGTTGGTCCGGGGCGCGCGTTGCCCGCACGCTTAAGACCACCGAGTTCATCGACCGGATTGGGATGCCGCTGAACCCAATCGTTCTCATGCACTTTCTTCCCGCCATGTTTGGGGTAGTTATCGCGTGTGAGGTATTGGTTTGGGGTTTCGTAGTCAGACGTGCCGCCCCTCAGCTCGCAGCGGACATTCCCACGGTGACCGGCTTCGATGGCGCGGACGGCACCTATTTCCTTTTTGCGTTTGCCTCGATCCCCGCGCTCATCGACGTCCTTGCCCACGTCACCCGCCTAGCTACCAGCGCACGTCTCGAGCCCGGCCCCTTCGTCCAGGCGCTCCCGACCTTGAGCGTCTCCACCCGTGACGCTCTAACTGCATTTATCGCCGTTCCACTCGTATGCCGGTGGGCAATCTTTTGGAGTCCACTCATCGTCGTAGCGGTATTTACTGCCAACAGTTCTGTCTGGCGTTTGAGCGCCGCAGTGCTGTGCTTTTCCATTGCTCTGTACGGAGCGAGCGCTTACCGGCGTCTCCTCCTGTTTGTCTGGCTGCCCGTCCCTGCGCCGATGAACTGGTTTGTCGCCGTTCTCATTGTGATCCTTTCAGCGGCGGCGGGCGTAGCGGCGGGGTCGTCAGTTGCGTCGATAGGCGCGGTCCTTCATGTTGCTGGCGGCGCGCCGACAGAGTTGTCGGTGCCCCTCGCTCCTGTTCTCTTCTTCGTCACCCGCCCCGCAGTTGCGTGGACGTTGGCATTGCTCGCACTTGCAGCAGGCGTAATCTTCCTCTTATTCACCCGCCGATTGATTCTGACGGCGCCGCGGCTGTATAGCCATCGGGTGCCACGGGTGAAAGCACTAGTTAGTCTGCGCGCTCCGGGGGCCACTGCCGGGCAGCTTGATAGGCTTCTGTTCCCAGTTGTCGGGGAACAATGGGTGCGGATCATGTGGACTCGGCCGTCCACAATTGCCGCATGCTTCGCGTTGTCTGCGGCAGCCGGGCTTACGCTCACAAGCACCGGGCCGTTGCCTGAGGCTCTGTCCGTTTTCGTAGTCGTGCCCGCGCTTACCGCTCCCCTAGCCGAACATTTCCGGTCCGTTGACCCGCGGGAAAATCTGCTTCGGTACCGCTTTCATGCTGAGATGAGCTGTACCGCGGAAACGTGGATAGTTTTTCGGCTGTTCATGGCGATCGCGTTAGGGCTGCTTCCATTGCTCGTCAGCTCGGCGCTGTGGCTTGTTGCCTCGGATACCTCCCCCGCCATCGCATTCGGCCCGCTCTTCGCATTCGTGTCTGTGAGGTCCTTTTTCGCCTTTTCGCCCGCAGGTAAAGGAGCTTTGTTGACCCTGATGCTTCTGTGTGAACTGGGAACTTCCTACGCGCTGGGTTTCATCACTTTATGGTCCGCGGTGGCCGGGTGGTGCGTTCTTGCGTGTGTCTTCACCACAGCAACCTTCGTCACTCGCTCCCGGCTCAGCACGGTGAAACTATGACTTTCGGAATCGACGGCCACTCCATGGCCGCTGGATACAAGCGTGATCAGCCGGTCTTTACGGACGTTTCTATCCGCATGGCGGGCCCCGGATTGAGGTTGCTCAGCGGGCCGAACGGAGCCGGCAAGTCAACCTTGCTCGAAGTTTTCTCGGGCTTTCTTCCGTTGCTCTCTGGGAGCCTGGATGTGACCGGAGAGGTCGTCTTTCTGCGACACACGCCGGCGCTTGTGCCGTTTCTCACCGTGAGTGACAACCTGAGCCTGTACACACGCCGGTACGGACTCAGCGCCGACGACGTTCGTCGGTTCGTGGACGCTTTCTGTCTTCAGGAACACCTCTCCAAGCTGCCCTCCGAGCTCTCCACAGGCACTTTACGCAAAGCCTGGATGTTGTGCGGTCTACTCACACGCAGTGACATTCTCTGTCTCGATGAGCCCTTCAACGGCCTCGACCAGTACTCCTGCGACGTTCTCGCCACCGAGCTCCTCCAGCAAAGCGAAGAGCGCTTAGTGCTTGTTGTCGCACATCAGCCTCCCGAGAAGTTCACAATCGAGCAGGACAACCGCTTTGGGGACCTCTGCCGGTCCGTGGCGGGGTTCGGTCTCCACTCGGTGAGCGGGGTTAGTGCCGAAACCCGATCTTTCCCGGCGGAGAAGGGTTGAAGATCAGTACTGCGACACCAGAGCAAAACGGGAAAGCCAATCTCCTTTTTCCTACCACCACGCCGGTGTGTGCGTAAGCAGAGGTGGGAACTCGCTTTTTTTAGCGCAGGCTTCTGCGCGGCAACGACCTTGACCTGGCCGAGGCCGTGTTCAGCTCGCGCGAGACGGTGATTAACCGTATCCCCCCTTCGGCGACTTCGACGGCGCCACCCGCGACCCCTCCGTCATACGCGTCCGAGGCGTGGTCTTGTTCGGCGGGGTCGACATCGTCCGCAAACCGAAAAGCGATAAGCACGATAAAAACTAGCCCCGCGGCGCCGCCCGCCGAACCACGTCCCGGATCCGGGCCTCGGTCTGCCCGGTCAGCTCCAACAGCGCGAAACTCGTCGGCCACATCGCCCCCTCATCGAGCCGGGCAGCGGGCTCGAAACCAAGCGTGGAGTAACGCACATCGAACTTCGAGGCAACCTGCAAGAACACGACCACACCGTCCTCGCCCTCCCACGCCGGCATCCCGTACCACGTGCGGGCATCAAGGTGCGGCGCCTCCTCCGACACGATGAGATGGATCGCCGCCGCAAGGGAACGATCCCCGTCAGGCATCTCCTCGATAAGCGCCTGCAACGCTTCCAGGTTTCTGGCCTTCTTGTTGCCGCCCTTTTCGC
Source organism: Corynebacterium timonense (assembly GCF_900105305.1). NCBI lineage: Bacteria > Bacillati > Actinomycetota > Actinomycetes > Mycobacteriales > Corynebacteriaceae > Corynebacterium > Corynebacterium timonense. The sequence goes on from NZ_LT629765.1 coordinate 1,889,296, forward strand.
GGCGCAGCTCCTCCGCGCGCTGACGCATAGCCTCACATTCAGCGGGGCTAAACCCCGTCCCACCACTCATAGCGCCCAAGACTACCTGGAAAAAGGGCCCCAAACGGGACGAAAGCCCGGCCCCCGGGAGGGGCCGGGCTAAGGGCGCCGGATTTAGCTACATCTGGTCGAACCCGTACTCGTCCAGCGGCACCGAAGCCCCGGTGAACTCGCCGTAGCCGTCGTCGCCGTAGATCGAGTCGCCGAAGCTCGGGATGGAGTACGCCGCGCTGCGCGCCGCCTCGGTCGGCTTGACCTGGATGTTGCGGTAGCGCGAGATACCCGTACCGGCCGGGATGAGCTTACCGATGATCACATTCTCCTTCAGGCCGATGAGCTTGTCGGAGCGCTTGTTGATCGCGGCGTCGGTCAGCACGCGCGTGGTCTCCTGGAAGGAGGCCGCCGACAGCCAGGACTCGGTAGCCAGCGAGGCCTTGGTGATGCCCATGATCTCCGAGCGCATCTCCGCCGGCTGCCCGCCGTCCGCCACGGCCGCGGCGTTGACCTGGCGCGCCTCAGCGAGTTCCACCAGGGTACCCGGCAAGAACTCCGTGGTACCCGAGTCGATGACGGTGCCGCGGCGCAGCATCTGGCGGATGATGATCTCGATGTGCTTGTCGTGGATCGACACACCCTGGGTGCGGTACACGGCCTGCACCTCGTCGATCAGGTGCTTCTCCACACCGCGGCGGCCCAGCACCTCGAGCACGTCGTGCGGGTCGGCCGCGCCGCGCAGCAGGCGGTCACCCACGCTCACATGGTCGCCCTCGCGCAGGGAACGCTCGATCATCGCGTCCGGGTTGGACTCCATCGGGCGTCGCACCTGGGCCAGTCCCTGGCGCTTGGACAGCTTCTCGTAGACCACAACGTCGGAGCCGTCGTCCGGCGTGATGGTCAACGTCCAGAAGTTGCCCTCGTCCTCGAGCGAGACCGTGCCCGCCACGGACGCGATCGGGGCGCGGTTCTTGGGCACGCGGGCCTCGAAGAGCTCCTGCACACGCGGCAGACCACCGGTGATGTCGCCACCGACACCGCCCTGGTGGAAGGTACGCATGGTCAGCTGGGTGCCCGGCTCACCGATCGACTGGGCGGCGACGATGCCGACAGCCTCGCCGATATCGACGAGCTTGCCGGACGCCATCGACTTGCCGTAGCACTTGGCGCACACGCCGGTCGCGGTCTGGCAGGTGAGCACGGAGCGGACCTTCACCTCGGCCACGCCGGCGGCGACGAGGGCGTCGATACGCTCCTCCGACAGCTCGGTGCCGCCCTCGAGGATGACGTTGCCCTCGGCGTCCTTCGCGTCGGAGGCGAGCACGCGGCCGGACACGGAGGTCTCCGCGAGCTCGTCGCGGACCCACGTGCCGGCGACCTCGGTGGCCACCGGGACCTTGACGCCCTGGTGGGTGCCGCAGTCCTCCTCGCGGACGATGACGTCCTGCGCCACGTCGACAAGGCGGCGGGTGAGGTAGCCGGAGTCGGCGGTGCGCAGCGCGGTATCGGCGAGGCCCTTGCGGGAGCCGTGGGAGTTGTTGAAGTACTCCATCACCGTCAGGCCCTCGCGGAAGGAGGTCTTGATCGGGCGGGTGATGTACTCACCGCGCGAGTTCACGACCATGCCCTTCATGCCGGCCAGCGTCCAGATCTGGCGCATGTTGCCGGCCGCGCCCGACTTCACGATCATCGGGATCGGGTTGTCGTCCGGGTAGAGGTCCTCGACGGCCTGGCCCACCTTGTTGGTAGCGTCCTGCCACAGCTCGACCAGGCGGTCGTAGCGGTTCTCCTCCGTGAGGGCGCCCTTCTCCCAGAACTTGCGCTCGATCTCCTCGGCCTCCTTCTCGTACTGCTCGAGGACCTCGGTCTTGTTCGGCAGCACGAGAACGTCGGACATGGAGATGGTCACGCCGGAGCGGGTGGCCCAGTAGAAGCCGGCGTCCTTCATCTTGTCCAGGGTCTGGGCGACGGTGATCATCGGGTACTTCTCCACCATCGACTGGATGATGTCGCCGAGCAGCACCTTGCCGGCACCGCCGCCCTTGCGCACCATCGCGCCTTCCTGGTACGGGAAGTTGAACGGCAGCAGCTCGTTAAACATGATGCGGCCAAGGGTGGTCTCCGCCATCCACGACTGCCCGCGCTCCCAGCCCTCCGGGAACTGCTCCGCCTCGATCTCGACGGTCGGGCGCAGGTGGTCGATGCGCACGCGGATCGGCGCCTGCAGGCCCAGAACGCCCAGGTCGTAGGCCATGATGGCCTCGCGGTAGGAGGAGTACACGCCGGTCGCGGGGCCGTTCTCGTCGGCCGGCGCGTAGGCGCCCTCGCCGCCGATCTCGGTTCCGCCCTTCACCATGGTGAGGAAGTACAGGCCGGTGACCATGTCCAGGCGCGGCATCGCCAGCGGCTTGCCCGACGCCGGGGACAGGATGTTGTTGGAGGACAGCATGAGTACGCGGGCCTCCGCCTGCGCCTCGGCGGACAGCGGCAGGTGGACCGCCATCTGGTCGCCGTCGAAGTCAGCGTTGAACGCCTCGCAGGCCAGCGGGTGCAGCTGGATGGCCTTGCCCTCGACCAGCTTCGGCTCGAAGGCCTGGATGCCCAGGCGGTGCAGCGTCGGCGCACGGTTGAGCAGCACGGGGTGCTCGGAAATGGCCTCCTCGAGCACGTCCCACACCTCGGGGCGCTGGCGCTCCACCATGCGCTTCGCGCTCTTGATGTTCTGCGCGTAGTCGTTGTCCACCAGGCGCTTCATCACGAACGGCTTGAACAGCTCGAGCGCCATGAGCTTCGGCAGGCCGCACTCGTGCAGCTTCAGCTGCGGGCCGACGATAATGACGGAGCGGCCGGAGTAGTCGACGCGCTTGCCCAGCAGGTTCTGGCGGAAGCGGCCCTGCTTGCCCTTGAGCAGGTCGGACAGGGACTTCAGCGGACGGTTGCCCGGGCCCGTCACCGGGCGGCCGCGGCGGCCGTTGTCGAAGAGCGCGTCGACGGACTCCTGCAGCATGCGCTTCTCGTTGTTCACGATGATCTCGGGCGCGCCGAGGTCGATCATGCGCTTGAGGCGGTTGTTGCGGTTGATCACGCGGCGGTACAGGTCGTTCAGGTCGGAGGTGGCAAAGCGGCCACCGTCGAGCTGGACCATCGGGCGCAGCTCCGGCGGGATCACCGGGATGGCGTCGAGGATCATGCCGGCCGGGTCGTTGCCGGAGCGCTGGAACGCGGCGACGACCTTGAGGCGCTTGAGCGCGCGGACCTTCCGCTGGCCCTTGCCCTCGGCGATGATGGAGCGCAGCTCCTCGGCCTCGGAGTCGAGGTCGAAGTTGCGGATGAGCGTCTGGATCGCCTCGGCGCCCATGCCGCCGGTGAAGTAGTCCTCGTAGCGGTCCACGAGCTCCTCGTAGAGGTTCTCGTCGATGACCATCTGCTTCGGGGCGAGCTTGACAAAGGTCTGCCAGATCTCGTCGAGGCGCTCGACCTCGCGCTCACCGGCCTCGCGGATGTGCGTCATCTCCTTGTCGGCGGCCTGCTGCACCTTCTTGCGGGCAGAGGCGTTCGCGCCGGCGGCCTCGAGCTCGGCGAGGTCCTCCTCGAGCTTCTGGGCGCGCTCGGCGATCTCGGAGTTGGCGTCGGCCTCGACTTCCTTCTTCTCCAGGATCATCTCGGCCTCGAGGGTCGACATGTCGTTGTGGCGCGCTTCCTCGTCCACGCTGGTGATGATGTTCGCGGCGAAGTAGATGATGCGCTCGAGGTCCTTCGGCGCCAGGTCAAGCAGGTAGCCCAGGCGCGAGGGCACGCCCTTGAAGTACCAGATGTGGGTGACCGGCGCGGCGAGCTCGATGTGGCCCATGCGCTCGCGGCGCACCTTGGACTTGGTCACCTCGACGCCGCAACGCTCGCAGATGATGCCCTTGTAGCGCACGCGCTTGTACTTGCCGCAGGCGCACTCCCAGTCGCGGGTCGGGCCGAAGATGCGCTCGCAGAACAGGCCGTCCTTCTCCGGCTTGAGGGTGCGGTAGTTAATGGTCTCGGGCTTCTTGACCTCACCGTGGGACCAGCGGCGGATGTCGTCGGCGGTGGCCAGGCCAATGCGAAGCTCGTCGAAGAGGTTTACGTCAAACACGTAAATTCCCTTTCACCTCCCGGTTCGGGAGGATCGATTGTTGTCTAAGTTCTGTGCGTTTCTTCCGGGCGTCGCTACGCGTGCGCGTGGCGACGCCCGCCTGGCCTCTTAGGCGGTATCCGCCGCCGAGCTCTCGTCGCGCGAGAGGTTGATGCCCAGCGAGGACCCTGCCTGGTCGAATTCGTCGTCGTCGCCCGACAGCTCCATCGGCACGCCGTCGGTGGAGAGGACCTCCACGTTCAGGCAGAGCGACTGCAGCTCTTTGAGCAGCACCTTGAAGGACTCCGGGATGCCCGGGTCCGGGATGTTGTCGCCCTTGACAATGGCCTCGTAGACCTTCACGCGGCCGACCACGTCGTCCGACTTGATGGTGAGCAGTTCCTGCAGGGTGTAGGCGGCGCCGTACGCCTGCATCGCCCAGACCTCCATCTCGCCGAAACGCTGGCCACCGAACTGGGCCTTACCGCCCAGCGGCTGCTGCGTAATCATCGAGTAGGGGCCGGTGGAACGGGCGTGGATCTTCTCGTCCACCAGGTGGTGCAGCTTGAGCATGTACATGTAGCCCACCGACACCGGGTACTTGAACGGCTCGCCGGAACGGCCGTCGAACAGCCGCGCCTTGCCGTTGCCGTCGACCATGACGTCGCCGTCGCGGTTCGGCTTTGTGTTGGCGAGCAGGCCTGCGATCTCCTCGTTGGTGGCGCCGTCGAACACCGGGGTCGCGGTGAGCGACTCGGCGGGCACGTCGTAGAGGTGCTCCGGGAGGGTCTCCAGGAGCTTCGCGTTGGCCGGGTCGTCCGGGTTGACCGTCCAGCCGGCCTTGGCCAGCCAGCCGAGGTGCACCTCGAGGACCTGGCCAATGTTCATACGACGCGGCACGCCGTGGGTGTTGAGGATGATGTCCACCGGGGTGCCGTCCTCCATGAACGGCATGTCCTCCTGCGGCAGGATCTTGCCCACGACACCCTTGTTGCCGTGGCGGCCGGCCATCTTGTCGCCGTCCTGGATCTTGCGCTTCTGGGCCACGTAGACGCGGATCATCTCGTTGACGCCCGGGTTGAGGTCGTCGTCGTCCTCGCGGGAGAAGCGGCGCACTGCGATGACCTTGCCGGTCTCGCCGTGGGGCACCTTCAGGGAGGTGTCGCGGACCTCGCGGGCCTTCTCGCCGAAGATGGCGCGCAGCAGGCGCTCCTCCGGGGTCAGCTCGGTCTCGCCCTTCGGGGTGACCTTGCCCACGAAGATGTCGCCGTCGCGCACGTCCGCGCCGATGCGGATGATGCCGCGCTCGTCGAGGTCCTTGAGCACGTCCTCGGAGACGTTCGGGATCTCGCGCGTGATTTCCTCGGCACCGAGCTTGGTGTCGCGGGCGTCGATCTCGTGCTCCTCGATGTGCACGGAGGTGAGGATGTCCTCCTCCACCACGCGCTGGTTGAGGATGATGGCGTCCTCGTAGTTGTGGCCTTCCCACGGCATGAACGCGACGAGCAGGTTGCGGCCGAGCGACATCTCGCCGTTCTTCGTGCCGGGGCCGTCGGCGATGACCTGGCCGGCCTCGACGCGGTCGCCCTGGGAGACGATCGGGACCTGGTTGTAGCAGGTGCCCTGGTTGGTGCGCTCGAAGGTGCGCAGCATGTAGGTGTCCTGGATGCCCTCGTCGTCCATGACGGTGATGTAGTCGCCGGTGACGTTGGTGACGGCGCCCGCCTTGCGGGAGATCACGGTGTCGCCCGCATCGTAGGCGGCGCGCTGCTCCATGCCGGTGGCCACGTACGGGGCCTCGGAGCGCAGCAGCGGCACGGCCTGCTTCTGCATGTTCGCGCCCATGAGCGCACGGTTCGCGTCGTCGTGCTCGAGGAAGGGGATCATCGCGGTGGCCACGGAGACCATTTGGCGCGGGGAAATGTCCAGGTAGTCGACGCTCTTTGCGCCAACAACACCGATGTCGCCATCCTTGAGGCGGACCTCGATGCGCTCCGCGATGAGCTCGCGCTTCGCGTTCATCGGGGTGGCCGCCTGCGCGATGGCGTAGCGGTCCTCCTCGTCGGCGGTGAGGTAGTCGATCTGGTCGGTCAGGCGGCCGTCCTCGACCTTCTGGTACGGCGTCTCGATGAAGCCGAACGCGTTGACGCGCGCGTAGGAGGCCAGGGCGCCGATCAGACCGATGTTCGGGCCTTCCGGCGTCTCAATCGGGCACATGCGGCCGTAGTGAGACGGGTGCACGTCGCGGACCTCGATGCCGGCGCGCTCGCGCGACAGGCCGCCTGGGCCCAGCGCGGACAGGCGGCGCTTGTGGGTCAGTCCGGACAGCGAGTTGTTCTGGTCCATGAACTGCGACAGCTGGGAGGTGCCGAAGAACTCGCGGATGGCGGCGGAGACCGGGCGCACGTTGATCAGCGAGGTCGGGGTGATCGACTCCGCGTCCTGGGTGGTCATGCGCTCGCGGACGACGCGCTCCATGCGCGACAGGCCCACGCGGACCTGGTTCTGGATGAGCTCGCCGACGGTGCGCAAGCGGCGGTTGCCGAAGTGGTCGATGTCGTCGGTGTTGATCAGGATGACCTCGCCGTTCGGGGAGGTCATCTCGGTCTCGCCGGCGTGCAGGCGCACCAAGTACTCGAGGGTGGTGGCGATGTCCTCTTCGGTCAGCGTCATCAACCCGTCGTGGTCTCCGCCGAGCCCCAGCTTGCGGTTAACTTTGTAGCGGCCCACGCGGGCGAGGTCGTAGCGCTTCGCGCGGAAGAACGCGTTCTCGAGCAGGGACTGCGCGAGGTCGCGCGTCGGCTGCTCGCCCGGGCGCTGCTTGCGGTAGATCTCCAGCAGCGCCTCATCGGTGTTGGACACGCCGTCGGACTCGAGGGTGGACATCATGATCTCGGAGAAGCCAAAGCGCTCCGTGATCTGCTCGGTGGTCCACCCCAGGGCCTTGAGCAGGACGGTGACCGGCTGGCGGCGCTTGCGGTCGATGCGCACGCCGACGGTATCGCGCTTGTCGACGTCAAATTCCAGCCACGCACCACGCGACGGAATCACCTTTACCGAGTGCAACGGGCGCTCGGTCGACTTGTCAATGGTCTCGTCGAAGTACACACCCGGGGAGCGCACGAGCTGCGAGACGACGACACGCTCGGTGCCGTTGACGATGAACGTGCCCTTGTCCGTCATCAGTGGGAAATCGCCGATGAAGACGGTCTGGGACTTGATCTCCTGGGTGTCGTTGTTAATGAACTCCGCCGTCACGTACAGCGGCGCGGAGTAGTTGATGTCCTTGTCTTTACACTCGTCGATGGTGTACTTGACGTCCTCGAAGCGCGGCTCGGACAGCGACAGGCTCATGTTGCCCGAGTAGTCCTGGATCGGGGAGAGCTCCTCGAGGATGTCCTCGAGGCCGCTGGTCACGCGGGCGCCCTCGCCGCGCGCAGCCTGCTCGCGCTCACGCCACTCCGGCGTGCCCACGAGCCACGCGAACGATTCACGCTGAACATCAAGAAGCCCCGGAACCGTGATCGGCTCAGAGATCTTCGCAAAAGAGTAACGCTGCGGAGCTCCGGGGGTCGTAGCCATAGACATGGTCTGGTGGGAGACTGCCAAGTTGGGTCCTTCCAGCACCTCACGCGGGCCCGGGACGCTGCTCTGGCGTACAGCCTCTCCGGACAACCGCTGGATAAATTAGCATTCGGTCTGCTGTGGAAGATCCGCCCCCAAAAATGCACAAAGTCACCTTGTCAAATACGGTGATGTCCGCGAAACGTGCCCCGCAGAAACTCCGTAAAAACAAGGTTCCTCACCCAAACTGGAGACGGCTTCCAGCGCAACCACCTAGCTTATACAACAGCGCGCGCATTGTAAAGCCTTGCCGCCCGACGCTCAACACCACCCCCCGTGGTGCTCCAGTCACTGTCCGCGAGCCCCGCCCGCCGTCGTGGGCGGGTTACTCGCCTGCGGGGAACTCTACCACCGGGCGCGGACTATTCCGCAACTTCCCCGTCCTCGCGCTCGGCGCGCCGCGCGGAGCGGAACGCCAGAATGAGCCACACCAGCCCGCCGACTGCGAGGATCGCGCCAAGAACGATCACGCCGATGGTCACCGCCCGCGACTGCTCCTGGGAGAACACGGCGTTGAGCTGCCCAGCCATCGCGTCGACGCGCTCCGGCGCCATGCGGGCGTCGTAGGAGACGCCGTCTTCCAGCCGCTGCCCTTCGGCATCCGCGTAGTAGTTGTCCACCTTCTCGTCCATCCCGACAACGAAGCCCGAGATCTGGTCGACGCTGATCCGCCGCGACGCGGAGTGGTGCAGGAAGGCCCGCACGGGGTCCTCCCCCTCCTCGGCGATGACCTTGGTGTTGCGCAGGTCCGCGTACGCCTCGGCGAGGTTCGTCGGGGCGACGGTCTGCTCAAACACGTAGACGGTGCGCCCGGCGATCTCCTCCTCGCCGACGTACTCCGCGGGGGCAACATCGCGCAGCGCGGGGTCGAACACGTCGTAGCTGTGCTGGCCCACGTCGGCGGGGAATTTCAGCCAGTGCCCCGCGCCCTCGACCTCGGTCGAGGGCAGCCCCATGATCGAGCGCAACGACATCGGCCCTTCCGGCTCCCCGGAGAGCCGGTTCATGGTGTAGGACCACGTCTCGGCGGTCACTAGGTTCTCAAAGTCAGACTCCTCGTCCCCGGCCCGCAGCGTGTCGCCGACGCGGACGCCGACGCTCTCCTCGTCCGCCGGCCCCTGAAGTTCGAGGTGCAACTGCCGGGTGACGGGCACCGTCTCCTCGCCATAGCGTCCCTGCGGGTCCTCCATCGTCCACGTCGTCTCTTCGAGGTCGAGGGGCAAGCGCCCGTCGCCAAGGAGAAAGCGGGGCGCGACGCCCGCGCCGACCATGAGGGCAACGCCCAGACCGACGAGGAGAATCGGGATAATACGGAGCCTAAAGAGCATGAATCCCGATTGTATCGGACTGAGAGCACCAACCCTAGGTGTACTTCCCCGTGGCGTTGTGAACGCGTTGTGCGGGGGTGAGGCCGTCGATGACGGTGTGGGCTCGATGGTCGTTGTAGTCGTGGAGAAACTCCGCGTGCGTCTGCTGCCGGGCCTTTTCGCTGGCGTATGGGCGGATGTGGGCCCATTCCTGCATAAGTGTGCGGTTGAATCGTTCTACTTTGCCGTTGGTCTGCGGCCGGTACGCCTTGGTGTCAACATGCTTAACCGCACCCAGGGCAGCGTTGAACGCCTTGGAACGGTAGCAGGCGCCGCTGCCGGCCATCACCCGGGTCACGTCGACGTCGTGGGCGGAAAAGAACGCGCAGGCACGCCGCATAAACCCGGCGGCGGTGTCTTTCTTCTCGCCGGCCAAGGTCTCCGGGTACACCATCGGCGAATAGTTATCCACGGCGTGATGCAGGTAGGAATACCCGCGTCCGGCGATCCTGCGCGAAGCCTCGCCCGCGCCGCTGACCACACTGAAGAGATGCCGCTGACGTTTCTTGGTTGGCTCGAGACCTTTGTTCCTTTCGTCGCCGGTACTACCTCCGTCTTGCTCATGCTCGGCTGGCGTGGCATCGCGAGGCTCGCCGTGTCGAGGCGCCGCTAGACCCAGCTGAGCTCGTTGAACTCCTCCAGCGTCCGGGCGTCGTCGTTGCGCACCGGCAGCCCGCGGTCTGTGCTGACGTAGCGCACCCCGCCCGGGCCCAGGAAATGAAAGTCCCCACCGTCGCGCAAAATCGTGATGTGGTTGTCGCTGACGAGGCTGTGGCACGCCGAACACAACGGCAGCAAGTTGTCCAGATCCGTCGGCCCGCCGTCCGCCCAGTCGTGGACGTGGTGCATTTCCATAAAGCGCGTGTGACTGCACCCGGGCATCGCGCACTGGTGACGCCACATGAGCATCAGCGCGTTGACCTGGGCGTCGGAGGCAAGCCGAAACGAGCGCCCACTGTTGAGCACCAGCCCTTTATCGTCGACCCTGTTGAGCCGGTAGGAGGCGTTGGCGAGGAAGTTTTTCACCGCCTCCGAGGGCGCACCAGGGTTGTAGGGCAGGTAGGCCTTTCCGTCGGTGGTCATAACGACATTGACGTGCGCCCCCGGTGCGCGCAACGGGTTACGCGGCCGCGACAACGTCATGTTGACCATACCCATAAACGCGCTAACCAGCACTTCCCCGATGGGCAGGCCGAAACCGGAGCAGCCGCGTGTTTTCTTATCCTGGCGGTCCATTTCAGCGTCGATACGCTCCGGATCCACTGTCCCGTCGTTGCCTGCTAAGGATGTCCAGTCCACGTCGTGCCAGGCGAGTTCCCCGACCTTCATCGCCGCCATCACACGCGCGCCTTCCGCCGCGTTGAAGTCCGCCCACAGCTTTATACGCCCATCCGGCGCGGCTTTTAGACGCACGTAGGACGTCCTCGTCGCTTTCTTTGCTGGCTGGCGGAATTGCAGCAGCGCGATCTCCAACTCGTGAAACGTCATGGTGCAGGCCAGCTCCACCAGCTCAGCCTCGTTGTCCTTTGTGAGCAGCGGCAGTATCAATCTGACCTTGGAGTAGTTTGTTCGCCCCTCCAAGAATGCTTGTGCCATCACCTCGAAGCGCAGCATTGCGCGGGCAACCCTGACGTACTCGTGGGCGGTGGAGTTCGGCACCGCGATGCTCCTAACAAGCCATAATGCGGTCGTTTGTGCGCCGAACTGGGGGGCGAGCCCGAGGACGTCGAAAAGTGCTATGGCGTAGAGTATCTGCGCCTTGCGGCGCGAGAATACGCCGAACCCTTTTTCGATGGTGTGCGCGATATGCAAGGGTGCGCTGTCCCTGCTGACGGTGGTTGGTGGTGTGTCCATTGCTCCCCCAAGCGTGTCGATCATGTGTTTGATTGACAGTATAACAACGCTTCGGACATGTGGGTTGAGCTGGCTAAAGGCAGCTTTTCGACGTTTGCATAGCGCGCGTGTTTGAATGCAACGGATTATGCAATGCGTACCGATCAGCCCCCGACCGTCGAGCGCCGCAACTATGCAACGCATACCCCCGGCCGCATGCGGACGGGCCCGAAACTATGCCATGCATACGGATCAGCGCCCGAGCGTCGAGCGCACCGACTATGCAATGCATACGGATCAATGCCCAACCGTCGAGCGCCGCAACTATGCAACGCATACCGATCAGCCCCCAGCCGTCGAGCGCCGCAACTATGCAATGCATACCGATCGGCGCCCGAGCGTCGAGCGCCGCAACTATGCAATGCATACGCCCCGGCGCCGAAGCGGAGGGGCCTGAAACTATGCAATGCATTCATCTCGGCCCCGAAGCGGACGGGCCCGCGCCTATGCAATGCAGACCGATCAACCCCCCGACCAACGAGCGCCGCGCCTATGCAACGCATACACCCCAGCCCCGAAGCGGACGGGCTCAAAACTATGCAATGCATACGGAACAACCTCCAACCGCCAAGCGCCCCGACTATGCAATGCATACATCCCGGCCCCTGTTCGCGACGGTCGAAAAGTAGCCCACCCGAAAAGAATGGATGGGTGATTTCATTGGAGCAATGGGCACAGATCCGGTAGCGCGCCAGCACCCGACCGACCATGGACCGCGGAATCCCCAGGTGGTAGCTAATACGGTGCGGGACCCCACTGGCGGGTAAACCGCAGTGTGATGATGCGGCGCTGGGTGCGCACCGGCAGCTGGTGCACACACGTGCGTTGGTCGGCTGGAGCGGTCAGTGAGCACTTCCCCCGGCGGGCCCGGCTCACCCACCTGTCGACGGTGGCCGAGCAGACCTAGAAATATTTAGCGACTCGGCTCGGTGTTCATCCGTGGGTGAAGACCAGCTCAACCATCCCTACTCAGCCGGCCGGGGTCAAAGGCGCGTGACGGTGTGGCATGGAAGCCTTCGTTGTGGATGTTCGAGTCGGTACCTACAGCTTCCCCCATCCGCTTACAACCTCCCAGGGACGTACCCCTAGCGCAGGATATCCCGGCCCAGCTTCAGCGCGGTCGCCATCGCTTCCGCCCACTGCGGTCGAGGCACGACGTTATCCATGAGCGTGATCAGGCGGGTCTGGGTGACGTTACGCTGCTCGGTGTACTTGGTCAGGCCGCCGTCACCGTGGCGGCGGCCCACGCCCGACTTCTTCCAGCCGCCCATCGGGGCGTCGATAGCCGACCAGGCGGGGGCGTAGCCCTCGTTGATATTGACGGTGCCCGTCTCCAAGCGCTCGGCTATGCGACGCCCCGTCGCTCCGCTCGCCCACACGGAGGCGTTGAGGCCGTAGTCGGTGTCGTTGGCGCGCTCGATGGCCTCCTCGTCCGAGTCGACGACCTCGATGTAAACCACCGGGCCGAAGACTTCCTCGCGGTAGAGCTCCGCGTCGGCCGGGACGTCGGTGAGCACCGTCGGCGCGAAGAAGGTCTCGCCGAGCTCCGGCAGGCGCCGCCCGCCGGTGAGCACCGTCGCCCCCTTGTCCACGGCGTCGTTGACCAGGCGCTCGACCTCGTCCGCGTGCTCCACCGAGATGAGGCTGCCCATGTCGATGTCCCAGTCGTGGCCCGCGCCGACACGCAGACTCTGGACCTTGGACACGAACGCCGGGATGAACTCCTCGGCCACGTCGCGGTGCACGTACATCCGCTCAATGGAGATGCATAGCTGGCCGGTGTTGCCGAAGCAGGCGATCCACGCGCCGTCCACGGTGCGCTTGACATCCGCGTCGTGCGCCACGATCATCGCGTTCTTGCCGCCGAGCTCCATCGAGTAGTCAATCAACCGCGCCGCCGCCTGCTGCGCCAGCTTCTCCCCCGTCGCCGTGGAGCCGGTGAACATGAGGTAGTCGCACTCCTCAACGATGGCCTGGCCCACCTCGGAGCCACGGCCCGGCACCACCTGGAACACATCGCGCGGCAGGCCCGCGCGCTCCAGCAGCTCGACACCGGCCAGGGCGGACAGCGGAGTCTGCGAGTCCGGCTTGAGCACGACCGCGTTGCCCGCAAAAATCGCGGCGAGCGCGTCGCACACCGACAGCGACAGCGGGTAGTTAAACGGGGCGATCACGCCCACCACGCCCTTCGGGGCGCGCTGCTCCCACGTGCTGGTCAGAACCGGCACGACGGGCTTACGCCGGCGCGGCTTCAGCAGCTTGGCTCCTTTGTAGGCGTAGTGGCGCGACGTCAGTGCGACGTCGAGAAGCTCCTCGAGCGCGGACAGGCGGCTCTTGCCGTTTTCGTCCTGGATGGTGTCCATGAGGCGCTCGCGGTTATCCAGCACCAGGTTGTGGAAGCGCAGGAAAATTTTCCGGCGCTCGCGGAAACTCGTCTGCGCCCACCGCTTCTGCGCCACGCGGGCGCGCGCGAAGGCCTCCTTCGTCTCGCCTTTCGTGTGCTCGGGGACGGTGGCGATAACCTCGCCGGTTGCGGGGTTGACAATGTCGGTCGTCGCTTCTTCGCGGAGCGCGTGCGTCACGGGGTGTCCTCTCTCGGTGATTCATCAGCCGGTTCATCGGCCGCGAAAACTTTTGGCCCCGATCCTATACCTGTGGCGGCACCTACATCTAGAGTTCACTTCATGGCTCAATCACAGAAGGACGCAAAGGCGCTGTTCATCTCCGGCGGCGCCACCGGAATCGGCAAAGAGACCGCGAAGAAGATGCTCGCACGCGGGTGGGTCGTGGGATGCTACGACATCGTCGACGTCGCATGGGGCGCGGAAGCGGCGGACCTGCCCGGGACCTTGATCACCGGGCACCTCGACGTCCGCTCCTGGGAGGACTGGCAGGCGGCACTGACCGACTTCACCGCCCACACCGGCGGCCGGCTCCACGCCTTCTTCAACAACGCCGGCGTCATCGTCGACGGCCCCTTGCGCGAGCAAGACCCCGAAAAGATCCAGTGGCTCGTGGACATCAACGTCGTCGGCGCGACGTACGGGGCAAAAGCGTGCCACCCTTACCTCAAGCGCACGCGGGGCGCGGTCATGATCTCTATGTGCTCGGCGTCCGCGTTTTTCGGACAGCCCGACGTGTCTACTTACTCAGCGTCCAAGTTCTACGTCAAGGGGCTCACCGAGGCGCTCGCCATCGAGTGGGCGAAGGACAAGATCCGCGTCCACGACCTCATGCCGCTGTGGGCGAAGTCGGCAATCTCTGAGGTCAACGCCCGCTCCATCAGCACGCTCGGGGTGCGCATGATGCCGGAGGACATCGCCGACAAAGCCGCCAAGGTGTTCACCACCTCCAACCCGTACAGCAAGAAGAAGATGCACCACACCGTCAGCGGCCCCGATACGGTGCTCAAGATCCTCTCGGACTTCGGGCCGGACATCGCGAAGCGCTACGTGAACAAGTTCCTCGTGGGGTAGCGCCGGGAGGGGGCGTCGATAAGCGAAAGCTCCCCACACCGAGCGGTGCGGGGAGCTGAGCGCGAAAGAGGGGGCGCGATTACTTGAGGGTAACCTGCGCGCCAGCCTCCTCGAGCTTGGTCTTGGCGGCCTCGGCGTCGTCCTTGTTGGCGCCCTCGAGGATCGCCTTCGGAGCGCTCTCGACCATCTCCTTGGCGTCCTTCAGGCCGAGACCCGGAACGAGCTCGCGGACAACCTTGATCACGCCGATCTTCTTGTCGCCGGCGGACTCGAGGACGACGTCGAACTCGTCCTTCTCCTCCTCAGCGGCAGCCTCGCCGCCGGCCGGGGCGCCAGCAGCTGCAACAGCAACCGGAGCGGCAGCGGTGACGTCGAAGACCTCCTCGAACTCCTTCAGGAACTCGGAAAGCTCGATAAGGGTCATTTCCTTGAACTGCTCAATGAGCTCGTCCTTAGACAGCTTAGCCATGGTGGCTTCCTTTCTTTCGCGGGCCCGATCCGGGCCCATGGGTGTGGGGTGTTACGTTGTTCGCGCGTTACGCAGCGTCGCCCTGCTTGTCCTGCAACGCAGCGACAAGGCGGGCGGTCTTGGATGCTGGAGCCTGGAACAGGCCAGCAGCCTTTGCCAAGGAGCCCTGGAAGGCGCCGGCGATCTTCGCAAGGGTGGTCTCGCGGTTATCCATCTCGGCGATGGCGTCAACCTGGGAGGCATCCAGGACGCTGCCGTCCATGTAGCCGCCCTTGATCACGAACGCGTCGTGGTCCTTGTTGAACTTCTTCATCACCTTCGCGGCGTCGACGGCCTCGCCCTTGATGAAGGCGACGGCGGTCGGGCCGGTCAGGAGATCGTCGAGACCCTCAATGCCGTTCTCGTTCGCGGCGATCTTGACGAGGGTGTTCTTGGCGACGTGGTATTCGACATCGAAGCCCAGCTCACCGCGCAGCTCCTGCAGCTGACCGACGGTCAGGCCGCGGTACTCGGTGAGAACGATGGAGCTCGCGTCCTTGAACTTGCCCTTGAGGGCTTCAAGCTCCGCAGTGTTCTTCGGGTTAGCCATTACGCACGCCTCCTTCCAATCCAATCCAATAACGTCATGTCCTTCAATCCGCCGGGGCACGTGCTCGAGAACGCTCTACAACGCCTAGAAAGCACAGATGCCCCGTGCAGAAAGCACGAGGCACCACAATGAAGGGTGAGCCACGTTCCTCCTGCGTAGGCCGGTCCCTGGAGTGGGACGCCTTCGGCCCTGCGTGCAGGGCGACCGACGGTCTTCGGTGAAACTTGAGCTCGGGAGTCAACCCGTTCAAACTTCGTGAGAGAGTCTAGCGCCCCTCCGCGCCACGACCAAATCGCGGCGCGGCCTGCACACGCCAGGGAACGCACAGCGGCGCCCCCGGCTCCGAGGAACCGGGGGCGCCGTCGCGTCAGATCGGAGGCCTACGCCTTGGTGGCGTAGCCCTTCTGCACGCTCGGGTCGACCGGGACGCCCGGGCCCTGCGTCGCAGAGACGGAGATCTTCTTCAGGTAGATGCCCTTAGCCGAGGACGGCTTGAGGCGCAGGACTTCGTCGAGAAGCGCGCCGTAGTTCTCGGCGAGCTGCTCGGCGGTGAAGGAGGCCTTGCCGATGAGGGCGTGCAGGTTCGCGGCCTTGTCCACGCGGAAGGCGATCTTGCCGCCCTTGACTTCCTCGATCGCCTTAGCCACGTCCGGGGTGACCGTGCCGGTCTTCGGGTTCGGCATGAGGCCACGCGGGCCGAGGACGCGGGCGACGCGGCCCACCTTGGCCATCTGGTCCGGCGTCGCGATCGCGACGTCGAAGTCGAGCTGGCCGTTGTTGATCTGCTCGATGAGCACGTCGGTGCCCACGATGTCGGCGCCGGCCTCCTCGGCCACGGTCGCCTTCTCGCCCTCGGCGAAGACGGCGACGCGGACGGTCTTGCCGGTGCCGTTGGGCAGGGAGACTGTGCCGCGGACCAGCTGGTCGGCCTTGCGCGGGTCGACAGACAGGCGCATTGCCACGTCGATGGTCGCGTCGTACTTGTCGGAGGAGGTCTCCTTCGCCAGCGCGACGGCGTCGAGCGGGTGGTAGAGGGTGTTGCGGTCGACCTTGGCCGCCATCTCCTCGTAGCGCTTGGACTTCTTAGCCATGTTGGGTTCCTTTCCTGTTTTTAAGTCAAACAGCGGGAGTTGTGGTGCGGGCCTGGCCGGCCCTGCCACAGGGGGTGGTATTACTTGGTGACGTCGATGCCCATGGAGCGGGCGGTGCCGGCGATGATCGCGGCGCCAGCCTCGATGTCGCGGGCGTTGAGGTCAGCCTTCTTGGTCTCGGCGATCTCCTTGCACTGCTCCCAGGTGACGGTGCCGACCTTCTGGGTGTGCGGGACGCCGGAGCCCTTCTGCAGGCCAGCCGCCTTGAGCAGCAGCTTCGCGGCCGGCGGGGACTTCAGGATGAAGTCGAAGGAGCGGTCTTCGTAGACGGTGATCTCGACCGGGATGATGTTGCCGCGCATCGACTCGGTGGCGGCGTTGTAGGCCTTGGTGAACTCGACGATGTTCACGCCGTGCGCACCCAGGGCCGGGCCGACCGGCGGGGCCGGGTTTGCCATGCCGGCCTCGATCTGCAGCTTGATCAGGCCGGTGACCTTCTTCTTTGCCATCGGATTACCTCAATTCCTTGGTACGGCCCGCGGCCACGATGTCCTGCCGGGGCTGCCGGATGCCCTGCCGCGCGTGGGCGCGGCGCAGGCCACCGGGGATGAATGGATTACAAACAGTGCGCCCGCTCGCGGGCACACGCGTTTGTCCACTCTAGGGCGTACGCAGGAAAAGAAGCAAACCAGATCCCGCTAGATGATGCGCTCGATCTGGTCGGCGGTGAGCTCGACCGGCGTCTCGCGCCCGAAGATGGACACGAGCGCCTGGATCTTGCCGGTCGCCGGGTCGATCTCGGAGATGGTCGCCGACACCGTAGCCAGCGCACCGGAGAGGATGGTGACGGCCTCGCCGACCTTGTAGTCGTGCGCGGGTGCCGGCGCGGCCTCCTCCTCCGGCATCGCGACGACGGTCTCGCCCTCGGCGTTCGCTGCGCTGGGCTGCCCCTCGGCCGCGGGCTCCTTGGGCATGAGGAACTTTGCGACGTCGCGGTGCTTGACCGGGGTGGCGTTGCCCTCGTTGCCCACGAAGGACGTCACGCCGGGGGTCTCGCGGACGACGGACCACGCGGCGTCGTTCATATCCATGCGCACGAGGACGTAGCCCGGCAGGAGCTTGCGCTTGACGAGCTTGCGCTTGCCGTCCTTGAGCTCTATGGCCTGCTCGATAGGAACGAC
The DNA here is from genome assembly GCF_900105305.1 of Corynebacterium timonense. Classification (NCBI taxonomy): domain Bacteria; kingdom Bacillati; phylum Actinomycetota; class Actinomycetes; order Mycobacteriales; family Corynebacteriaceae; genus Corynebacterium; species Corynebacterium timonense. Next base: position 1,907,121 of record NZ_LT629765.1, read on the forward strand.
GACGTCGTAGATGGAGTCCTCCACCTCGAGCGTCTGGATGCGCATGTCGAGGTTCGTCTTCACCTTGTTTTCGTAACCAGAGTAGGACTGGATGATGTACCACTGCCCCGGCAGCTTCTTCAGCTCGCGGGTGTATTCGCGCAGACGGCGGCGGTACTCGCTGTCCTGGCTGTCGGCGGCGTCCCCGCCGAGGGCCTGCTCCGCTTCCGCGACGGTCATGTCGCCAGTACCGTCGGTGGCTTCTTCCGCGGGCACCTCAGCCGGGGTTTCGACGGGGCCCCCCTCGGAGACCATCTCCTCCTCGGCCTCCTGCTCGCCGTCCTCGCTCGCGTCGTCCGCGTGTGTACCGGCCGACCCTTCGGGGGCTTCCGATTCGTCAGAGTCTTCAGAGTCCTCCGACTCGTCGGAGTCCTCGGCCTGCTCGGCTTCCTTGGCCTCCGGGTCGGTCTCCGGCTGGACGGGCGCACCCTCGCCGACCATTTCGGTTTCGTTGTTCTCGACCTTGGTGGTGTCTTCAGCCATTGCTACTCCTCCGTGTGTTCCTGAATCTGGCCCCAGCCTACAGAGACGTCCGGGGCACTGGGACAAAAAGTATCCCGCCCTCCCCAGTGTCGGGGCGGCGGGATGAACGAACGGTGAACGAGTATAGCTAACGGACGAAAGCTTGCTCAACTACCCAGCTGGCGGCCCAGTCCACGGACCACACGAGGGCGGTGAGGACGATCAGGAAGGCGAACACGATCAGCGTGTAGTTGACCATCTGCTTCCCGGTCGGCCAGATGACCTTGCGCATCTCGCCGACGACCTCGGCGGGGAACGTAACCACGCCCCCACCGGGCGAGTCATCCCCCTCGGGCTCGCGCCGCTCGGGGCGCTTGTCGTCGTAAGACGAGGAGGAGACGGGAGAGGCGCCATGAAGCTGGCGCTTGCCGGTCGGACGCGCCGCGTTCTGTGCGTTGGGGTCTGTCACAGCTCTCCTCGTTACTCAACGTTGTGGCAGGGGCGACAGGACTCGAACCTGCAACCTACGGTTTTGGAGACCGTTGCGCTACCAATTGCGCCACGCCCCTTGGGCACTGCCCTCAGACAGTACGCTAACCCTAGCACGAGCGCCGAGGCGCCCATCGTGGGTGAGTAGCGATGGAGAGAATTGAACTCTCGACACAGCGATTATGAGTCGCTTGCTCTACCACTGAGCTACACCGCCCTGCGTTCGCCGCCGGGGCGACAAACAACAGAGCCCCCTATCAGAATCGAACTGATGACCTTTTCCTTACCATGGAAACGCTCTGCCGACTGAGCTAAGGGGGCACAGCCTCTATGTTGTGGGTCTCACTGTCGTGCAACCCGCTCCGTTGAAGCCTCGTAGAGATTAACCCACGCGCGTGACTCTTTACAAATCGGCAGTTCAGGCGGTGTTTTAGCCACGTTAGCGCGCGGACACACCGCGCACCCGCGCAACGAAAAACCCGCCACCGTCATGGTGGCGGGTTGTGCGCTGTGCCAGGTAGAAGATTCGAACTTCTGAAGGCAATGCCGGCGGATTTACAGTCCGCTCCCTTTGGCCGCTCGGGCAACCTGGCGGGCACTCAAGGTGCGCTCCATACTCTACAACACACCGGGCGCTGCGCAACAAATCGCCAGCGCAGCGGCCTTTATTAGCCGACGCGCTCGACGGTGTAGCGGCACAGCTGGCGCAGCGCCTGGTTCGCGGGGATGTCCGGCAGGGCGTCGAGGTGCCAGGTGGCAAGGGAGAGGTACCTGTGGACGTCGTTAAGCGCATGCTCCCTGCCCTTCGTGCGTGCGATGAGCTCGAGAGCGCGGGCGACGTCTTCGTCCCGCTCCAACGGCCCCGTGAGCAGGCCGCGCAGCTCTTCCGCCGCCGGGGAGTCCTCGCGCAGCGCGTAGAGCACGGGCAGCGTGAACACGCCCTCGCGCAGGTCCGTGCCGGGAACTTTGCCGGACTCGGCGGTGGTGGAGAAGATGTCGATGATGTCGTCGACGATCTGGAAGACCATGCCGATCGCCCCGCCGATGGCCTCGCAGTGGCGCACCACGGCGTCCTCGGCGCCGCTCAATCGGGCCCCGAGGTAGCCGGAGGAGGCGATGAGCACCCCCGTTTTTTCCTCGATGACCTTCAGGTAGTGCTCGACGGGGTCCGCGCCGCGCGGCCCCACCGTCTCGCGCATCTGGCCTGTGACCAGTTGCGCGAAGGTGTCGGCGAAGTGACGGACCGTTTCGGTGTCGATCTCGCTCATGATGCGCGAGGCGTGGGCGAAGAGGATGTCGCCGGCGAGGATGGCCACGGTGTTGCCCCAGCGGTGGTTGGCGGAGTCGACGCCGCGGCGCTTGTCGGCCTCGTCCATCACGTCGTCGTGGTACAGGGTGGCTAGGTGCACCATCTCGGCAATCACCGCGCCCTTGACCACCTTGGGGGCGCCCGGGTTCGCGCCGAACTCGCTGCACAGCAGCGCGACGAGGGGGCGGAAGCGCTTCCCGCCGGCCTTCACAAGGTGGGTGACCTTGTCCGTGATGAATTCCTCGCCCACGGAGAGGCGCTCGCGCAGCTCCGCCTCAACGCTTCCCATCCCCTCCGCGATACGGCGGTTCAACTCGGCGTCGCCGAGATCCATGGGGAGCTCGCTGGAGGCGGACGGTGGGGTGCCGTTGGTCATCGATGATGTCCTTGCAGGTTGAGTGTCCTTCCCGAGGCGATCACGCATCGCCGAGGGCGAATGATTTTCGGACTTTACCGTAGCCCACCAGCGTACGCTTGCGCACTAGCGGGTGGCCCTTGCCGCCGCGGCCGTGTACCACACACCGTGTGCCACAATGGGTCACCGTGAACAGCAGCTGGGATGTCGTTGTGGTGGGCGCCGGCCCCTCAGGCTCGGCAGCGGCGCTTGCCGCGCAGAGGAAGGGCCTTGAGACGCTGCTTATCGACGCCCAACCAGCGCACCGCGACAAAACCTGCGGCGACGGCCTCACCCCGCGCGCGGTCAACGCGCTGCGCCACCTCGGCCTCGACCACGTGCTGCCCTCCTACCGCAACCGGGGCCTGAAGCTGCACGGCTACGGCGGCTCCGTCACCGCCCCCTGGCCCGACGGCGCATTCGGCGCGGAGGGCACCGCGATGGCGCGCGCCCAGCTCGACGAGGCGCTGTGCCAGGAGGCCGCGAACGCCGGGGCGACGGTGTGGCGCGTATGCCCGGCCACTTTGGCCACGCTCGGTCCCCGGGGTATTCGCACCATCACCACCCCGCGCGGCGACATCGCCGCCCGGTGGGTCATCGTCGCCGACGGGGTGCGCTCCACCTTTGGCAAGCTGCTCGGCCGGACCTGGCACCGCGGCGAGGTCTACGGCATCGCCGCCCGCTCCTACTGCGCCACCCCCCACGCCGGGGAGCCGTGGATGCACTCGCACGTGGAGCTTCGCGACGCCTCCGGCACCCTCCAACCCGGCTACGGGTGGATCTTCCCCCTCGGCGCCGCCGAGGGGGCCGTCAACCTGGGCTGCGGGGCGCTGTCCACCGACGCGCGCCCGGCGCGGGTGAACACGAAGAAGCTGCTGCGCCAGTACGCCGCCCAGCAGCGCGCCCGGTGGGAGCTTGGCCCCGAGCGCGCCGTCACCAGCGCCCTGCTGCCCATGGGCGGGGCGGTGACCAACGTCGCGGGGCCGAACTGGGCGCTCATCGGCGACGCCGCCGCCTGCGTCAACCCGCTCAACGGCGAGGGCATCGACTACGGCCTCGAAACCGCCGTCGCGGCCGTGGAGCTCATCGCCGCCGGCGGCGACCTCACGCTGGCGTGGCCGGATGCGCTGCGGCAGCGCTACGGTGAGGCCTTCGCCCTGGCACGGACGGCGGCGCGGCTGCTCACCTACCCGCAGTTCCTTCCGGTGGCGGGGCCGCTGGCGCTGCGGGGGCCCGTGGGCGCGCTGCTCATGCCCGCCGCCGCCCGGTTGATGGGCAACCTCATCACCGACGACGACCGCGACCTTCTCGCGCGGGCGTGGAGGGCCGCCTCGCGGCACGCCCCCGCCGGCGCACCGCTGTGGGACGCGGCGTAACGAGGGGCTGCCAACGACGGCTACGCCGCTTTGACGGCGCTGTGCAGCGCGACGACGCCCAGCGTGAGGTCCTGCCAGCCCGCGTCGGCCCAGCCGTTGCGGTTGAGCGCGGCGGCGAGCTCCTCCTGCTCGGGCCAGGCCCGGATGGATTCCGCGAGGTACTCGTAGGCATCCGGGTTGGAGGAGAAGACGCGGGCGAGCAGCGGCAGGGCGCGAGGCAGGTATTCCTTGTACACGGTGCGAAAGATCGGGACGACCGGGGTGGAGAACTCGTTGACGAGGAGCCGGCCGCCCGGTGCGGTCACGCGGGCCATCTCGCGCAGCCCCGCCTCGAAGTCGTGGACGTTGCGCAGGCCGTAGGAGATGGTGACCGCGTCGAAGGACGCGTCGGCGAAGGGCAGGTGCATGGCGTCGCCGACGACCTTGGGCACGTCGCGCTGCGCGCCGGCGGCGAGCATGCCCTGGGAGAAGTCGCAGGCCACCACCCACGCGCCGGACTTCGCCAGCTCGACGGTGGACACGGCCGTGCCGGCGGCGAGATCGAGCACCCTCTCCCCCGGCTTCAGGTGGAGGCGCTGCCGGGCGCGGCGGCGCCAGTGTTTATCGAGGCCGAAAGACAGCACGGTGTTGGTGATGTCGTACCGGCTGCCCACCGCGTCAAACATGCGCGCCACGTCGAAGGGCTTTTTCTCCAGGTCTGCCTTGGCCATGGGGGCTGATTGTACAACCCCGCGCCGCCCTCCTACTCGGGGCTGGAGTCGGCGGAGCGGCGGCGCCGGAACGGCAGGGCGAAGCGGCGCCCGAACAGCGTCACCGCGGGCCGGTTGTAGCCGCGGATGGCGTCCTCGTAGTAGCCGAGGAGCTGCTCGCACAGCGCGTGCCAGGTTTTGTCGGCCACGGACGCGCGGGCGTTGAGGCGCAGCTCGGCATGGCGGGCTTCGTCGAGGAGGTAGGTTGTGGCGCTGTGAAGATCCTGCGTGAAGGTGTCCACGTTGAGGAGCATGCCGTTGTAGCCCTCGGTGATGAGGTCGATGGGCCCGCCGGCGCGCGGGCCGATCGTGGGCACGCCGCTGGCCTGGGCCTCCTGGATGGCCTGGCAGAAAGTTTCGAACTCGCCGGTGTGGACGAAAAGGTCGAGGCTGGCGTAGGCGCGGGCCAACCGCTCCCCCGTGAGCGCCCCGGTGAACACGGCTGACGGCAAGGTTCGCTCGAGGCAGGGGCGCTCCGGGCCGTCGCCGACGATGACGAGCTGGATATCGGGGTCGTGGACAAGCGGGGCGAGCCGGTGCACGCCCTTCTCGGCGGCGAGGCGGCCGACGAAGCCGACGATCTGCTTCGTGCCCGTCGGGTCCCACTCGCGGCGCAGGGCGTCCGAGCGCTTCTCGGGCCTGAACAGCTCGGTGTCCACCCCCCTGCCCCAGTGGTGGACGTTTTTGATGCCATGCTTTTCCAGCTCCCGGATCGCCTCCGAGCTCGGCGCGAGCGTGAGCTCGCAGCGATTGTGGATGCTGCGGGTCCACTCCCACGCCATGTTGGACAGCAGCGACAGCTGGTATTGGGTGGCAAAGCCAGCGACGTCGGTCTGGTAGAGCGCCACGGCGGGAATGCTCATCTGCGCGGCCGCAAGGGAGCCCGCCCCACCCAGCACAAACGGGCTGGCCAAGTGCACCACGTCCGGCTCGAAGTGGTGCAGCGCGTTGTTGATGACGGTGGTGGGCACGCCGATCGGCAGGGAGTCGACGAGCGGGATCATGACCGTGGGCACGCGGATGACCTCGAAGCCGAGGTAGTCCGGGATCTCATCCTGGAAGTCTCGGGCGCCGGGGGCGATGACGATCGCCTCGTGCCCTTGCGCGTGCAGGTGCTCCAGCACGCGCAATACCGAGTTGGTCACCCCGTTGACATTCGGAAGGAACGACTCCGCAACGATAGCAACGCGCATGTCCTGCAACCTCTCATACTTGCGCTACGCGGGCGTGTATTAGGGAAGAAATCTGGGTGAATTATGCGGCGGGACTCGGGCGCCGCCGCGCCCCGACAGCCCACCACGCCGCCCCCGCGATGAGCGTCGACACCGCCGCGACCGACAGCGCGGGCACGATCGACAGCGTCCACGCGCGCCCCTCCACCTTCACCAGGTCGGGCCGCGACGTCGAGTAGGTCACCCACACGCGCTGGCCTTCCCCCAGGCCCGTCGGGTAGAGCAGCCCGTAGCGCGGCGAGTGGTAGCGGCCCTCCTCGTCCTGGTACTCGGCGGAGGTACGCAGCCAGTTCACTCCCGTCACCGTGGCCAGGCCGCGGCCGGGGTCGCGCGCGATGAGGACGTCGTTGATCGCCGGGCCGATGACCATCGCCACCGAGCCCAGCAGCGCGCACGCGTACAGCGCGAGGACGAGCTGCAGCAGGCGGCGGCGCACGTTCACCGGCGCAGCCTCTCCGCCAGCGCCCGCCGGGTGGCCCGGGTCGTGGGGGCCTCGATGACGGTGAGCGGCTCGGCTTCCTCGTCCATCAGCGCCTCCAGCAGCTCGGGGATCGTCTCCGCGCGCCGATACCCCGCACCATAGGCGCACGCAAGCTTCTCGACGTCCACCCCATGCGCCGTGCCAAACGCCCGCTCGAAGTCCCGCCTCACGCTGGCGTCGCCGACCTCGAGCGTTTCGAAGATTCCGCCGCCGTCGTCGTTGGCCACCACGATGGTGAGGTTGCCCGGGCGCGGCTCATCGGGGCCGATGAGCAGCCCGTTGACGTCGTGGAGGAAGGTCAGATCCCCCACGAGCGCCACCGTGCGCGGGGCGCGAATGTCGGCCGGGTGCAGCGCCTGGGTCGCCAGGGCGATGCCGACCGCCTGAGAGAGCGTCCCGTCGATGCCGGCGGCGCCGCGGGCACTGAACGTGCTCACCCCGTCGAAGGGCAGGCCGACGTAGCTGGCGTCGCGCACCGGGTTCGAGGACCCGAGCACCAGCGTGTCGCCCACCGCCAGGGTGTCGGCGACCGCCGCAGCGACGTGGAGGCCGGTGAAGCCGTAGTGTTCGTCCGCCAGCGCGTCGCGCACCGTCTGCGCCCCGACCTCGCCGGCCGCCTCGCAGATTTTCAACCACGTGTCGCTCGGCTGGCCGCTCACGCGGGCCCGGCTGCCGCGGCGGGCGGGCTGGCCCGTGAAGGTCTCGGTGCGGCTGATCCCGATGACCTCGATGTCCGGGTCGGCGAGCAGCGCCATGACGTCGCGGTGCAGCGTCGGGTGGCCCACCACGACGACCTGCTCGGGCTTGGTGGAGGCGGCGAAGTCTCCGCCCTCGTGGCTGATGGCCACCTCGGACTGCGCGAAGAACCGCGCCGCCAGCGGGTGCACCTGGTGGAAGGGCGTGGGCGCGGTGGGCTCGGCGATGGTGGGCACGTGCTCGAGGCCGGGCACCTCCCAGGCCTCGTCGCCGGCGATGACGAGGGTGTCGCGGTCTAGGTCGATGTCCACCGCCCCGTGGTCCACCCACGTCGGCGGGGTGGCCAGGCGCCCCGGCCCGACGCGGCGCGGCTCGCCCGCGCGCTCCGGCAGGGCGTCGGGCACGAGCGGGGTGTCCAACGCGACGTTGACGTGCACCTGGTCTTCCGTGAAGTCGAGCCGGGTGGCGTCGTCAAGCGTGGTGACCTGCTGGGTGCGCGCGTAGCGGCCGAAGATGCCCTGCTGCCAGATGGTCTGGCTGGCGCCGGTGCCGAGCAGGCGCTCCGGGCGATCCGCGCTGACCACCGCGAGCGGAGTGTGGGACATGTGCGCCTCCACCACCGCGGGCAGGGTGTTAGCCACGGCCGTGCCCGAGGTCATCACCACCGCCACGTGGCGGCGCTGCACCCGCGCCAGGCCCAGGGCAGTGAAGGCGGCGGAGCGTTCGTCGATACGCACGTGCACGCGCAGATCCCCCCGCGCGAGCAGCGCGTACGCCAGCGGCGAGTTGCGCGAACCGGGGCAGAGGACGACGTCAGTGACGTGCTCGGCCAGCTGTGCGACGACCGTCGCGGCCACATCCATGCTGTCTGGCATCTACTGCCCCCTGAGTACTCGGTCGGCCTCGTTCAGGAGGTCGTCGATAATGCTGCCGCCGCCCTGGCCGTCGGGCTCGACGGGTTCCACCGGCTCCCCTGGTTCAGCGGGCGGTGCGGGCTCCTCCGGCGCGTTGGTGGAACGATCCGGCAGAAGAGAAAACCCTCGCGTCGTGGTCGTGGTGGTGGTCTCCGTCTGGGTCTGCGTCACCGTCACGGGCGGCTGGTTCGCCTCCTCGGCGGCGCCGCGCCACAGGAACATGAACACCAGCGCCGCGAGGGTGGCCAGCACCGCGACGACGCCGAGGGCGATCGCCGCCGCATTCGAGCCGGACCCGGACGCGGGAGCAGCGCTCGAACCAGCCTGGGGCGGGGGCCCGTACGAGGCCTCGCCCGCGTACGCGTATTCCTGTTCGTTCGGGTCCGGGAAGTACTGTCTGGGCCGCTCCGACTGCGGCGGCTGGTGCGACGCCTGCGGCTCCCGCCGGAACTGGCGGGTTTCGTCGTCGTTGGAGTTCGTCGGGGGGTCATAGGGACAGGGTAGCGCGCGGAGGGCGGACCCCCGTCACGCCGTGTCTTCGGAGAAAGGGCGCCTGCGCTCTCCGGCCGATCTTGGGCCCGTACCGGCGTGACGGGTCATTCGCCGGTTCCGCCACTGTTGCCGACCCATTTTCCTCGGCCATCCGAGCTACAACACCAACCCGAACACCGGGACCGCGATGAAGTAGGTGGCCAGGGTGATCAGCACCAGGCCGATGAGGTTGAGCCAGATGCCGCCCTTGAGCATCTCACCCATTGTGACGTAGCCCGAGGAGTAGGCGATGGCGTTCGGCGGGGTGGCCACCGGCAGCATGAACGCGCAGGTGGCGGCGAGAGCAACCGGAATCGTGAGCAGCAACACGTTCATGTCCGTCGCCTCCGTCAGGCCAATGCCCACGGCGACGCCGCCCATGATGGGCAGGAAGGTCGCGGCGGTCGCCGTGTTGGAGGTCAGCTCGGTGAGGAACAGAACGATCGCTGCGACAGCGGCGACAAGCAGGAAGATCGGAAGCGTACCCAGCCCCTTGGTCGCCTCGCCGATCCACAGCGACAGCCCCGTCGAGGTGAACATGGAGGACAACGAGAGGCCGCCGCCGAAGAGGAGAAGCACGTCCCAGGGCAGCTTGTTGGCCGTTTCCCAGTCGAGGATGCGGGTGCCGTCCTTCTTCGCCGGAACGATGAACATGAGCAGGCCGGCGATGATGCCCACGACGGCGTCGTCGTAGGGGAAGTCCCACCCTAGGTAGTCGAGGCCCAAGGGGATGATAATCCAGCTCAACGCCGCGGCGACAAAAATCACGCCGACCGCAACCTGCGGGAAGGTCCAGGGGCCGAGCTGGCGGATCTCGTCGCTGATGAGCTCGCGCCCGCCGGGGATCTCGTCCACCTCCGGAGCGAAGACAGTAATAAGGACGAACCAGGCGATGAACAGGAACACCACCGCGACGGGCAGCCCCACGAGCATCCACTGACCGAAGCCGATGGTGATGTCGTGCGCCTCTTGCATGTAGCCGGCGAGCAGCGCGTTTGGCGGGGTGCCGATGAGCGTGCCCAGCGATCCGATCGAGGCAGAGTAGGCGATGGCGAGCATCAGCGCCGTGGCGAACTTCTTCTGGTTCTTCATCCCGCCGACCGAGTCGGCGGTAAGGGTGAGCACCGACACGCCGATGGGCAGCATGACCACGGCCGTGGCGGTGTTGGAGACCCACATGGACATAAACCCTGTGGCCAGCATGAACCCGAGGATGATTCGTTTGGGGCTGGTGCCTACAACCCCGACCACCGCGAGGGCGAGGCGGCGGTGGAGGTTCCAGCGCTGCAAGCCCAAGGCCATGAGGAAGCCACCCATGAACAGGAAGATCGTCGAGGAGGCGTAGGGGCTGGCCACCGCTTTAAACTCAGCCACCCCGGCGAGCGGGAAAATCGCGATGGGCACGAGCGCGGTGGCAGCCAGGGGGATCGCCTCCGTCATCCACCACACGGCCATGAGTACCGTCACCGCGGCGACGACGCGCATCGCCCCGGAAGAATAGGTGGCCTCGGGGTCCGCGCCCGAGGAGTTCGCGACGGTCTCGGCTGCCCCTCCGGGGAAGATGAGGTACACGAGCGCGGCCAGAACGATGCCTGCTATGAGGCCGATGGCTTGGCGGCGCCACTCGCCGGGCGTGGGGGCGGGCGCGGTTTCACCCGGCGCCTGGTGAGTGGATTGTTGGGTCACGGGAGTGGACACGGCTGATCCTCCTACGTCACGGGAACCTTATTGCGTTATGTTTGCACATTAAAAGGCAATTCGCCCCCAAAAGAAAAATTTTCGCCCTTCACAAATTGCGGCTTAGCGCGCGTTGGCCCCAATGTGGGGGTAGCACTCCCGCACCCGATCGAACCACCAGTCGCGGCGTTCGCCCGGGGCGCGCAGCCCGCGGAGCCGTTCCGGGTCGGGGGTGGTGCGGGTGATCTCGATTTTCCCGCCGACGATCGCCCGCGGCTCCGCCACGTCCTCGACGAAGAGACGCTGCGTGGCCAGGCCCGCGGCCCGCGAGCCGGTCAGCTTTGCCGCGACCAGCCCCGCATCCATGCCCACGGCGGTGTCGAGGGCGCTGGCCACCGTCAGCGACAGCCCCAGCTCCTCCCCGACCGCGACCAGCCTGCGCACGCCCCCCAAAGGAGCAGGCTTGACGACGCCCACATCCGCCGCCCCCGCCTCCACCACGCGGTACGGGTCAGCGGCGCGCCGGATCGACTCGTCCGCCGCGATCGGAGTAGCAACCCGCCGCCTCACCTCCGCGAGCTCCTCGACCGTCGCGCAGGGCTGTTCGATGTACTCCAACTCCCCCAGCGCGGCGGCGGCGTGCACCGCCTCGTCGACGGACCAGCCACGGTTCGCGTCCACACGCAGAGCCGCGTCCGGGCGCGCGCGGCGCACGGCGGTGACGCGGGCGATGTCGTCGTCAAGCGACTGGCCCTTCTCCGCCACCTTGATCTTGAAGGTGCCCACCCCCGGGTAGCGTTCGAGCACCTCGGGGACCCGGGAGGCAGGCACCGCGGGCACCGTGCCGTTGACCTCGACCCAGCCGTGCGCCTCGGGCAGGCCGGTGAACGCGGCCTCGATCCCGGCGGCGAGCCAGCTGGCCGACTCCCCCGGGCCGTACTCCACAAACGGCGAGAACTCCCCCCAGCCGGCGGGGCCCTCGATGAGCAGGGCCTCGCGGGTGGTCACACCGCGGAAAGCAACGGCCATGGGCAGGGCGACCACGTGGGCGCGCTCAAGGATGCTGTCGAGGGTCGGGATCATGGGGCCCAGGGTAGTTCCGGCCCCGTTCGGGCAAAGCCGACGTGGAGGAAGAGACGCTTCCGTATTCACAGCCAGGCGAGATTTTCGGGAGTACTCCCTCCGTGCTGCGGTTGGTGGCGGGTTGTGTCTGAAGGCTGTGCACAGCATTTTTTCGCATCCGCCGCACAGTTTTCCTTCGGGACGCCAATATTGCTGTTTCGTACGAGAAATCAGAGCACGGCATGGCCATTGACGAGTTGAAGGCGTTGAGGATCATGGGGAAACATCGGAGGTTGTCCGCGCTTGTGTCTGCGGCGCTTGTGTGCGGCTCACTGGGCACCGCTGCGGCAGGTGGGGCCGTTTTTCACGGCTACTGGATCGGCGGGAAGATCGAACAGACCTACCATCGTCTCGGCGGGTGGGCCAGGTTCGGGGATGCCACCACCCCGGAGAGTGTCTCCGCGTGGAACGGACGGTTCCAGGTCTTCGCGCGCGGTTCCTCCATCTATTGGCACCCTAACGTCGATGGCGGCACCGCTCATCAGGTCAGACACAGGGCTCAAAGGCCTGCCTGAGGCTGTGGAAGCGACCTGGCCGAACTCGATGGTACAAACCTGCATCGTGCACCTGATCCGGGCCGCCAACAGGTGGGTGTCCTACTAGGACCGCAAATCTGTATCCAGCGCACTGCGCAAGGTCTACACCGCACCGAATCAGGACGCCGCTTGCGCCGCACTCGATGCCTTCGAAGCCTCGGAACTGGGGCGGAAGTACCCCCAGTCGGTGAAAGTCTGGCGCGACGCATGGGAGAGATTTATACCGTTTCTGCAGTTCCCGCCTGCAGCTCGCCGGGTGCTCTACACCACCAATGCCATCGAGTCGCTTAACGCTGAGCTGCGGAAAGCGACCCGCAACCGCGGCCAATTCCCCACGGATGCTGCGGCGTTGAAGACGCTGTGGTTGATGGTCTGCAACATCGAAGACAAACGCGCCGCCCAACGCGCGAAAAAAGCGAAGCGGGCAATCGACCGCAACGGCTATATTGAAGGCGCAAAAACCTCAGGGTGGAAACAAGCCATCAACCAACTATCCGTGGCCTACCCAGACCGGTCCGCCAACTACTTGTAAACCAAGCCCCCGCACACAAACAAACGGACCCTCTCTCCGTTGTGGATGTTCGTGTCGTTATCTACACCACTACCGGAGGCTTCCCCCATCCGCCCACACCGTTCACAACCTCCCAGGGAAGTACACCTAACCCACGACCCGCCGAAACACTCACACCAAGCGCGACATCGACTTCATCCTGGCCCGCGCCCTCAAAAAAGCACGCGCTCTCGCGGCCGCCGTCGAACGAGGCGAGCTCGCAGTGCGCTTCCGTCCGCGCAGCCGCATCCCCGGCCCCAACACCTACAAACGCATGAGCGCCGGCGAACTCGCCGCAGCAGCCCTCGGCGGAGCAGCACTCTACGCCTAGTCAGAACAGGAACAGCGATTCTTCACAAACGAGCTCGAGTCACGTGGCTTCGACGAATCACTCGCAAGCTGGCACGACAACGACCACGAGCTCCCAGAAGAAGCCCAGGAGTACCAACTGGAGCGCTTCGAGCGCATCAGCGACTCCCTCACAGTACTCACCAGCACGGGGCTTGCAACGCTCGCAGCCGCAATCGACGACGTCATCTTCGGCGGCGACAGCCGCGTCGACGGAGCACTCCCCCCAGCAGAAGTCATCGAATACATGCAACTCACCGGCGCCAACCCAGACGCCATCGCCGCCTACGAGCAAGGCGTCGGAACCTCCACAACATCCCCCACCCACGCCCTTACCGCACAAGGCCCGCTGGAACCAGCAGCCACCACAGAACTAGAGCACACCCCCGAACTCTCAGACGGGCTATCCCTGTAAGCAATGGTTGGCTTCGATGTACGCCATGCCGAGCGCCTTGGTACGCGTGCTGCACCGATACGGCCCCGTCTTACTGTTAGCTGCGAGCGGAACCCTCGGTAGCCAGTGGAAGAAATGTCGCGCACAAGAGCGAGATAGGTGTTATCGTAGTATTTGTTGGAAAAACTCCGATAGGTCGTCTCTCGTTGGTCCACAAGGAAGGCAAGCACATGGGTATCTTGAGTAAATGCGTAGCGGCGGCTGCGCTTTCCATATCAGCAATCAACACGGTCGCAATGTCTGCGGCGCTCGCGCAGGAAGCACCATCTCCTGAAATGAAGCAGACAATCCAGTCGGTAAACGAAAAGCAGGGCGCGGACAGGTCTGCTGTCGTGCCAGTAAATCCTGCTGGGGGAATCACAACCTTCTCAGCAGATGGGGTGACTGCTGCACCAGGTGGAAATGGTGCATATGTCGCCATCAATGTTAGGGGAGAAGGATTGCACGTTGATACTGCTTTTGTAAACTACTTCCCTGGCACTGACATTGCCGGTAGTAATGCGTCTGCGCAGGCTTTCGAACTCGCCTGGTATGAGGGCGGACAGCGTAAGTCTGACGTTCGGGGAACCGACTCGGGGTTCTTGGTTGCTTCACAGCAGTGGGATTTCAATCGCGATATCGATGCTGGTCCCATGTGTGGTCGAGTCCAGATTGATGGGCAGTGGACCAACTACGCATGCGTAGAAATTAATTAGTAGACGAAGAAAAGGGGCGATAAAGTAGCCTACCGCCCCTTTTCTTCGTCTACTATTCTTCGATGGAGTGCGACTGCTTTTTCCCCCGATCGATTATCGCCTCAAGAGCTTCCAGAACTTTCGAGGCAAAAATAACAAGAAACGCAATGATGGCTATGGGGATTATTAAAACGGCGATTATGAGGATGATCTCTACTGCGCCCATGTTTCACTCCTAGATGCGTCGATGGTTAGTCTGAGGATGTCATCTGCTCACATTATCTATGATGGTACGTTTTTCTGCAACCCCAAGAGGTTCCTCGTGCCTCCCTTTCATGTAGCGAAGGACGATCGCTGGTGAGCCACCGCAACAACTATACGTCCTCTGTATATGGCGGATCTGCCATTCTGACGTGATACCTACAGCTCGTGCTCGCGGGAGTGCTGGGCAGTGGTCTCTTCCTGGGCCGGTATGCCGGAGGATGGTTTGCCCCAGCAGAAGGAAACGAGACCGCCGCAAGATCACACCCCGACCCCAGCCCCGAGCCGGGCCCTGACAACCAGCCCCCAAACATCACCAAATTCGAATCCAGATACGCCACTACCCACGACTTGACCGAGGAAAGAAAACACAACCGCAGCCACTTAAAGCCACACGGCCCTAATTTTCAGCCCACACCAAATATCTAAAGACGGAAATGAACTGCCGGCCTACCGGGGAGTTCTTGGGGGAACCTCGTACTCGAGCAAATTTCCGGGTGCGTATGAATAGAGGCCAGGTTCGAATTATCCCATTTCGAAACCTAAGTAAATAAACTGGGCAGCACTGAAAGCGTTATCTGTAACCGGCACGCTTGATTTCATTTTCGCAGCCGGCCCACACCGCAATCCGGAGAGCTACCCCCAGCTGTCCTTGAACTCCACGAACTGCCAGATTCCGCGGGAAACGCCGTCGAGGCCGTAGAGGACTTCGTCGCGGAATTGGGCGTCGGAAAGCTCGAGCCCGTCGAGGATGCGGTACTCGCAGTGCAGGATCACGCGCATCGCACCCTCGTAGGTTTGTTCCGTGATGAATGCGACCGGGCCGTTGTTGCCGTTGTTGTGCTCGATGACCCAATCGGACGTGGAGCGGGAGGCGGGCGCGTAGTTTTCGCCCTCCCCCGCCAGGAAGAACGTCCCGAGCGCCAGGTGATTGTGCGCCTGGGCCATCACGATCTGCAGCCCGTTGACCTCGACTAGATGGCCGCCGGTGGTCATCGGGTCCACCCGCAGACCGGCCTGACGGCAGACCTCGATGGCCCGCTCCAGCGTCACCGCGCCCACCGCCGGCGCCGGCTGCTCAGTGCGCTTCTTTCCGAACAATCCCATCGTCACACCTGCGCATTCTGCGCGATGCCGCGCTGCTCGAACTCGTCCAGGACCATGAACGCCGTCTGGAAGTAGGCATCCAGCAGCACGCACAGCTGGTATTCACTGAGGCCGTGCGCCGCGAAGAAGTGCTCGCGCACGTCGATCGTCGGCGTCTCCTCCACCACGATCGGGGTGACCTTCCCCGTCGGGATCTGGCGGTTGAGCGTGTTGATCAACTCGAGCACGTCCTCCTGCCGCTCGGGCGCGACCGCCCCCGTCCAGACCGTATGCACGGTGAGGAAGTTCTCGTCCAGGAAGAACTGGGCCACCGCGTTGGGAAACGCCGCTCCCAGCACCCCGTCCTCGTCGGGGCCAGCCGCAACGCCCAGCTTGGACAGCGCCTTCAACAAATGCTCTTCGGTGAGCCGCGGAAACTCCATCGATGCCCTTCCCTGAGTTCTCGGCGTTCAGCTTCCTCGCGCACTGTTTTTGCAGCGCGCGCTAACCAGAAAGCGTAGCCGGACCGGCGGCCCCTTGCGGCCCCATCCGGGGAACACGTACGTTTCGGGGTGAAAGCATCTCACCCCGTGACCACCCAAGGAGTTTCCCATGGAAAACCTGCTGAGCCGTTGTGCCGCCGCCGCCGTGGCGGCCGTCGCCGCCCTCGGGGGCGTTGCTGCGGTGCCGCACGCTCACGCCGAGGCCCCCCGTCCTGTCCTCCGCCCCCACTGAGCAGTGGCAGCGCGACGCGCTGGCCGCGCTGCTCATTCTCACGATGCCCAGCTCGCTCGCCTCGAGCTTCCTCGCCCCGCAGTGCTCACTGCTGGACACACGGGGCTGCTGACACTTTAGCGGCTAGCTGAGCCCCGGCCCACGGCCGAGCACCAGCGCCACCGGGCCTTGCTGGATCGAACACGCCTCGTTGGAGGAGCAGCTGCCGCAGCCCCCGGCGGCGCAGGAGGAGTTCAGACCCTCGCGGCGCAGCTGGCCCATCGCCTCAAGGCGCTCGATGACAGCGTCGACGGTGGAGCGGGTCAGGCCGGTGCGCTGCGCAATGTCGGCGCGGCCCGTGGCGCCGGCGCGGATCTCAGCCATCACGGCGGACACGGGGCCCATCTACAGCACCACCTTCAGGATCTGGAACGTGGCCACCGCCAACACCCAGGCGGTGCTGAGCTGCACCGCCACGCCGAACAGGGTCCACTTCATGCCGATCTCGCGGCGCTGCGCGCCGAGGGTGGCCACGCACGGGGTGTAGGCGAGCAGGAAAACCATAAACGCCCACACCGCGGCGATGGCGTTGCCGCCGGAGGCCTCGTCGAAGTCCTCGCGGATTCTCTGCGCCAGCGCCGAGGAGCCCTGCTCCTGCGCCGACAGCGCCGACGGGTCCTCCAACGAATAGGTCTGCGCCCAGCTGGCGATCACCGCCTCCTTGGCCACAAACCCGGTCACGAGCGGGCCGGTGAGCGACCACGAGCCGAAGCCGGCGGGCTCGAACACGGGCGCCATCGCGCCGGAGACCGTGCCGTAGACAGAGTCCTCGGGGGCGACCTCCCCGAAGCTCTCGCCCGGATGCGCCGGGGTGGACTGCAGAGCCCACACCACGACCACGGTGGCCACGATGATCTTGCCTGCCGTTTCCAGGAAACCGCGCAGACGCGTCCACATCACCGTCAGCGCGATGCGCGGCACCGGCCACTGGTAGCTAGGAAGGTCGATGACCAGCGGGTCAGACCCCATCGTGCGCCACAGAAGCCCGCGCATGAGCAGGCCCGCCGCGACCACCAGAAGGATGGAGATCACGTACATGGCAAAGACCACGGAGCCGGCGTTCTGGGGGAAGAACGTGGCGGCCAGCATGACGTACACCGTCAGACGCGCCGAACACGAGGTAAACGGCACGAGCAGCGCCGTCATGCGGCGCTGGCGCGGGTCTCCCAGCACGCGGGTGGCCGAGATCGCCGGCACGTTGCAGCCGAAGCCCACGATGAGCGGGATGAAGGCCTTGCCGGGCAGGCCGATCGCGCGCATGAGCCTGTCCGCCACCACGGCGGCGCGGGCCATGTAGCCAGAGTCCTCGAGCACCGCCAGGCACAAGAACATCAGGCCCATAAGCGGCACGAAGGTGAGCACCATGCCCACGCCGGCGATGAGTCCGTCGACGACTAGGCCCTGCAGCCAGGCGACGTCGGGAAGCAATGCCTCGGCGGCCGCGGCCACGGGTCCGGCGAAGAACGCGTCCAGGGCCGACTGCAGCGGCGCGGCGGCGGTGATGGTGACCTGGAAGACGCACCACATGGCAAGGAGGAACACCGCTGGCCCGGCGACGGGGTGGAGGATGACTCGGTCGACCTTCTCCGTCAGCGTCGCGCGCGGTTCGTTGCGCACCGTCGCCGCGGCGACGGCGTTGTCCACCCAGGTGAAGCGGGCGTCGGCACGCTCGAGCTCGTCGGCGCCGCTGACCGGGCGGACCGTGTGGGCGGGCAGCACCAGCTGCTCCTCCACAACCTCCCGCAGACCCGCGAGCGTCCGCTTGCGCGGATCTACCGCGACCACCGGCAGGCCGAGCTCACGCGCCAACGCAGCCGCGTCGATCTCGAGACCCTGGGATGCCGCGACGTCGGTCTTCGTCAGCACCACCACAACCCGGTAGGGGTGCTCGGCCACCTGCGCGGCAAGGTAGAGCCCGCGCGCGATGTTCGCCGTGTCCACCGCCACAAGCACCAGGTCAGGACGCTCCTCGACGGGACGCTCGAGCAGCAGCTCGCGAGTCAGTTCCTCGTCCGGGCTCACCGGGTCAAGCGAGTAGGCGCCGGGGAAATCGATCACCGCGTACTCGCGTCCGGCGCGCCACAGGCCGCGCGCCACCTCGACGGAGGTGCCGGGCCAGTTACCCATCTTCACGTGCGCGCCTGTCAGCGCGTTGAACAACGTGGACTTACCGGCGTTTGGCGCGCCGATGAGCGCGATGATCGGGGCGCTCGGCGGGGCCTCCACGACGCCCGCGTCCTCGCAGCGGCAGGACGGGGCCGCAGAAAAAGTGTTCTGAGACATCGCGTGGCCTACCGGGCGACCGCGATGCTGCGCAGGGCCGTCGCGCCGAGCGCGTAACGGGAGGCGCCCACCCGCACGACGCGGCCGCCGCCAGCAGTCTTCTGCACGACGGTCGCCTGCGCGCCGGGGCGCAGACCCAGCTCGCGCAGGCGGCGCGACGCCGACGCGGGTGCGGTGTGCGCGCCGATGACGGCCTGGGCGCCGACGGGGACGTCGATAAGCGATGTGCCTGCGCGAGACGGCGCGCGGAAGGTGCTGATCAAGCTCATAGGTGAAGAATAGACCTCGCGACTTGAGGTGAGCAATACCTAACGTGGATTTTCTCCACGCATCTGTTGCGAAATTGGCGGCACGTAGGATCGGCCGCATGACCTACAGCACCCAACAACCCTTCGACCCCGCGCAGGGACCAACGGCGGGCAACATAACGCTACGGGTCCTTTCAGAGATTCCGTCGACGTCAGCACAGTTGAAATAACCCGCGACATCGTGAAGGCCCCCCGCGCACGCGCCGCCGTAACAATTGATTACTGCACGGCATCCTCAGCCCATTTATAGAGACGCCCGCTGCCTGCAACGAATGCGTAGAGAAGAATCGGATAGAGCAAGGAAGCTGTTAGGACCACGTGTTTAGTAACGGTGTGGTGAGTATCGAGTAACGCCCGGGTGAGTATCGAGTAACACCCGGGCGTTTTGGGGTTTCGGTGGGGTTATTAGGCCAGTCGCATGTTGGTGCCTTCGAGTGTGATGATTTCGGCGCCGGCGACGAGTCGGTTGAGGATGGATTCGGCGATGACGGCATCCGGGATGGATTTGTACCACTCGTCGGGTGTGAACTGGGATGTCACGATGGTGGATCCGCGGGGTTCGCGCTCTGCGAGGATGTTGAGCAGTTGGTGTGCGGTAGCGGCATCGATTGGGGTGGTCAGGAAGTCGTCGAGGACTAACACGTCTGTGTGGTGGAGGTCTTCGAGGAATGTGATGCGGGCTGGGTCGTCGTGTTTGAGCACGGCGAGGTGGTTGGAGAGTGTGTCGGTGCGCAAGAAGCGTGCGGAGTAGTCGTTTCGGCACGCCGCGGTGAGCAGTGCTTGGGCGAGGTAGGTCTTGCCGACGGAGGATTTGCCCAGGATGACAATGTTTTGTGCGCTTTGGCACCATCGGCAGTAAGCGAGTCGGGTGATTTGCTCTTTGTTGATGGTGCGGCCGGGCGTGTAAGTGATGTCTTCGATACAAGCATCGGGATTTGGCGATCGGGATGCTTTGAGCAGTTTGTTGACTCGCCTCTCACGCTTGGCCGCTACCTTTTTGTCGAGTGCGTAGAGCACTTTGTCGGAGAAGCTCCAGTCGTCGAATGCGGGATCGGCGGCGATGTCGATGACGCTTTGTCCGAAGGCGGTCATGCGCAGGTCGGTAAAGACCGGCAGGACTGATTCGTCGAGGAAGCGGGCAGATGCTGATGCTGGTTGTGGGTGGGGCATGGGTTATGCAGATCCCTTCTTGGTGAGGTTGTCGAGGCTGAACTGGGCAGCACCACCGAGGTAGGCGCCGCGTGTGTCACGCGCTGTCGGCGCAGGTACGTCTTGGGTGGGTCTGCTTGTTGGCAGATCGGTTGAAAGGTCAGTGCCTGTAGGCCGTGTGGAGGTGTCTTTGCGCACGGCGGACATCATGTTTTTCACCGCGGTATACGACACAGCACGCCTGGCGCCGTCGGTGGACACCAACCGTCTGCAGGCTTCTTCGAGGATTGGCTTGTTGGTGTGTTTGCCCATGTTGAGCACGTTGCGGCACGCTTGGTACGCCTGGGCAGGGATCGCTTTGGCTTCGATGAGCTCGGCAATCACCTGGCGGGTGGCCGGCCCGATTTTGGCGGCTTCGCGCAGGAAGTACTCGCTTGTCCACAACCCACGGGTCTCACCCATGTTCGCCGGGATGTGGTCGGTGTCGGTGACATACACCCCGCGGGCACGTGCGAGTTGGTGGGTGGCCACACGCTGCCCGGCGTCGAAGACGGCGAGACTGTCACCGGTGATACGCACATCCACGGTGCGGCCCACCAGCTGGTGCGGCACCGAGTAATGCACGTTGTGCACTCTGATGTGGAAATTGGGCGCGACTTTGGCGCGTTTCCATTCGGTACGCTGCCACGGTGTTTCAGGCAGCGCGGTGAGCACGTCGCATTCGAACTGATCAAACAATGCGCGCCTGCTCGTCGCATTGCCGCGAAACGGTTCGGCAGCGTTGATCCCATCGACCAGGACGATAATTTTTGCGTTGAGCTCGTCTATTCCGGCGCACTGATGACCATCGAGTGCGTGGATAACGTTCTGGGTGACAATCTTGACTGCAGCTTCAACGCTGGCCTTATCCTTGGGACGTTTCGCCCGAGCCGGCAACGCGGCGGTGTTGTAGTGCTCCAAAAACTCCTCGTAGGTGGAGTTGACCCGGCGATTCCTGTCCGCGACACTAATCGCATTCGAAGCCGTCGAGGCATTATCCGGCACGATGACCTCGGCAACCCCGCCGAAGTACTCGAACGCGCGGATATGGGCTGCAAGCCACGCGTCCTGGCGCTCATTAGCGCACGCGCAGGCGAACACCATGCCCGAATACGGCAGCGAGGCGACAAAGATGCTGACCTTCGAGCCTTGTCCGCCGGTGGGGTCAAACAACCGCATCTTCGTGCCTGCCCAGTCCACCTGCATCGTATGGCCCGGGGCATGGGTGATCCTGGCGCTCAGCCCGGCTGCATCAACGTGTTGAGCCACAAGTTGACGAAACCGCTCGTAGCTGTAGTACCGCTGGCCTGTGCCCCCAGGCTGTGCGGTGTAGCGGCCCCACAGCACCTGCAAGGTCACCTTGTTGCGCCCGGTGCGCGCTTTGGCGACAGCGTCGAAATCGATCGGGACGAAATCCCCCTGAGCATGGCTGCGCCCGTCGACGAACCAGCCCGCCAGCTCATGATCCGCAACCCCACGAAGTTGCTCACGGGTTGTGATGTTGTGTTCCACCAGCGAATCGCGAGCCTTTTGCACGGTGGTGTGCGAGCACCGCGAACTCGAACAGATTTGGCGGACAGACCAGCCTTTCAACACTTGATCCATTACCGCCCGGTAGTCAGTCACAATCAGACTCCTCTGGTAACGCCGCGTGCCTTGAAGTCACGCGGTCACCAGAATCCTCCCCCGAACTGTTACTGGATACTCACCAATGCGTTACTCGATACTCACCACGGTGTTACTAGATACGACCGCGCAACAAGGAAGCCGCAGAAAGTCCCCCCTGCCAAGACCCGATGACACCGGGGATGTACGCCGCAAACAGTGGAGCAAAGGAACTGGGCAGAAGTCGCCTGGGCTTCGTGCGGGAATACCTGGGAGCAAAATAGAGGAGGGCTCCAAACACAATTACGGCTGCGAAGATGCCCCAACAATATCCAGCTGCAGACCGTGCATTGGCAATGCACGAATAAGCCAAGCCCAACGCGGGCACCGTCAGCGCGGCCAGCCACGAGAGATTGAGGCCCTTTTCCCGCCGAGTGAGCCCGGCAGAGTGAAGATGCGCTCCAGAGATCGGCATCAGCTAAGCACATCCCTCCGTGTAGTGTTCCGGAGTCACTCCCAGCGATGGAGGAGTAACGCTGCCCGTAGCGCCAACTTTGAGCGCGAGACATTTATCCTGCGCCACCGCCGCTGTTGCCCAGACGGTCACGTTAACACTATTGTCTGCCCACCACGCCCCTAACACCTCGCCGAACGGGGGCGGAACCAGAACCCAGAAAGGTGAAATTGCTGCCCCCGCTGCCGATGCGGCAGCCATTCGCCGAGTTTCTTCCTTGCTGAAGTAAATATGACCGCTGACAATCCCCCAATTTTGAACTAGCCCCCGAAAGTTGGACTGGTTTAATTCTAGGCGGTTAGGGTTTCCAGGGTCTGATTCCGGTATTGCATCGGGGTCAGGCCCTTGAGTCGTTGTTGGAGTCGTTGCGTGTTGTACCACTGGATGTACTCGTCGAGCGCGGCGGTGAATTGCTCAATGGTGTCGAAGACTTCTCCGTGGAACATTTCGGTTTTCAGGTGGCCGAAGAAGTTCTCCATGACTGCGTTGTCGTAGCAATTGCCTTTGCGTGACATTGACTGGACTCCATGGTGCTGGCTAATCAGGGTGCGCCAGGATGAGTGCTGGTACTGGAATCCTTGATCGGTGTGGATCATCCAGCCCGGCTCTGGAGCACACGCTTCGATCGCCTGCGCCAACGAGGCCGAGGTCAACGCTGTGGTTGGCGATGTGGCCACTGTGTGGGCGACGATTGCGCGGTCGAACAGGTCCATCACCGGTGAGAGATACACCTTGCGGCCGGCGACCTTGAACTCGGTGACGTCGCTGACGAAAACAGAGTTGGGCTTATCCGGGGTGAAGTTGCGCTCGAGTGTGTTCTCGGCGATGTGACTGGTTGTGCCTGTGTAGGAGATGTAGGGCCTGCGCTGGCGGATCTTGGCCTTCAAGCCCATCTCACGCATGAGCTTTAAGACAAGTTTGTGGTTAACTATCCAGCCCTGGTTACGAAGGTCGAGCAGTACCCGCCGGTAGCCGTAGCGGTGTTTGTTGCGCTCGAAACTGTCCCGGATCGCCTGTTTGAGCTCGGCATGTTTATCCGGTGCGGTGAGTCGTTTCTGGTGGTAGAAGAATGTCGAGCGTGCCATGCCGGCCGCATCCAGGAGGTACTCCAAGCGGTGGTGTGACTTGAGGATGACGATCGCCTGGGCTTTTAGGCGTGTCCCTGGTTCCTCAAGTCCCGCAATTTTTTTAAGTAGGCGATTTCCGCTTCCAGCCGTTCAACCTGGCAGCGAAGCTTTTCTTCCTCAGAAAGCACCTTCGGTTTGCCTGAACCTTTCGGCCTGCCCTTCGGCTTCGGGCGCAGAGCCTCGTCGCCGCCTTTGCGCCACTTAATCACCCAGTCCTTGACGAGTTGATCGGATGAAAGATTGAACTCTCGGGCAAGATCCATCTTCGACTCACCGGCCAGATGACGTTCCACAACCTCCTTCTTCGTCTCGAAGGAGTAGCGCTGCTTGTTCGGTTTCTCCACGAGACATAGCCTGCCACGCAGTTGGAAACGGCGATAGAGGCAGCGCGCTGCATCCCTCGAGACACCGACAACACGAGAAGCGGCGTGGGAACCCATTCCCTGCTCAAAAAGGTCGACTAACTGCTCACGCTGAACTTCACTCAGCGAACTACGTGCTCTCAAAGAACATGCTCCCCACTAGTTGTTAGCAACTGATTTCTCAGTCCAACTAATGGGGAGCAGTTCATTTACGCGGGGATCGGCTTCAATCGGATAGGCCACATCAGGTTGATTCACCTCGACAACTTGGGTGAACGTATCGCCAGCGACTTCATAGTGGGTGGGGAGCACCTTTCCGGCAGCGTCGCGCGCCCAAGGAGCATCAATGAGCGCCACTATTCCGGTCGACATGCAGGTCAACCTGGCCATCCGCCTCTACCCTGAACGACTTTTGATGTTCCTCTGCGGGCGACGCAATACTCCACTCGAGTTGCACCCCCGAAGGAGTATCAGTCTTCTCGCCAATCCCCCCTCCCGAGGCATTCCAAATTGTAATGCTCTTTACGGATGGAGCAACGCTATGCGCAGCGTCACTGTTGTTATTCACAGTTACAAATTGATCAGAGCCGGTGACGCCTTCAGCATTCGCCTTTTCCGTCACAACTCCGCCGGAAAGGATCACCGAAACACTGAGACTTGCGAGCAATTTCTTCATGGACCACTCCGCCTGTCGACGCGAGACCAATAGTCACGCATTGAATGAGGACTGTCCCCAAACTGGGACTGCGGGCTCCCTCACCGAAGAATCGACCACTCGGCTTAGGTTCTCCCGCCAAGAGTCTAGAACCCGCATCTCGCGGGCGAAACCCGAATTTAGAAGTCGGTACTAAAGTAGATAAGAAATGTGTGAGTTTACGCACGGGTGAGAATGATGGAAGCTATCGCCCGCACCCCCTACACACCGACGGGGACGTCGATAAGCGAGCCACTGGCCGTGCGGGAGGATCGGAGAAAACTCATGGAACACACGATAATCCCCCCGCGCCTAAGGTGAGCAATACCTAACGTGGATTTTCTCCACGCATCTGTTGGGAAATTGGAGGCACGTAGGATCGGCCGCATGACCTACTCCACCGAGCAGCCCTTCGACCCCGCGCAGTGGGACGAGGTCGACGGCTTCGACTTCACCGACATCACCTACCACCGCCACAACGGCGGCGGCCGCGCCAACGGCATCGCGCGCATTGCCTTCGACCGCCCCGAGGTGCGCAACGCGTTTCGCCCCCACACGGTCGACGAGCTCTACCGCGCGCTCGACCACGCCCGCCGCGACCCCACCGTCGGAACGGTCCTGCTCACCGGCAACGGGCCGAGCCCGAAGGACGGCGGCTGGGCCTTCTGCTCCGGCGGCGACCAGCGCATCCGCGGCCGCTCCGGCTACCAGTACGCCACCGACGCCGGCGAGGTCGACGAGGCCCGTGCCACGGCGGAGGGCGGCCGCCTGCACATCCTCGAGGTGCAGCGCCTCATCCGCACCATGCCCAAGGTGGTCATCGCCGTGGTGAACGGCTGGGCCGCCGGCGGCGGGCACTCCCTGCACGTGGTCTGCGACCTGACCATCGCCTCGCGCCAGGAGGCCCGCTTCAAGCAAACCGACGCCGACGTCGGCTCCTTCGACGCCGGCTACGGCTCCGCCTACCTGGCCAAGATGGTAGGCCAGAAATTCGCCCGCGAGATCTTCTTCCTCGGCCGCACCTACACGGCCGAGGACATGCAGCGCATGGGCGCGGTGAACATCGTCGCGGACCACGCTTCCCTGGAGGAAGAGGCCATCGCCGCCGCCCGGGAGATCAACACCAAGTCCCCCACCGCCCAAAGAATGCTTAAGTTCGCTTTCAACTTGCTTGACGACGGCCTGATGGGCCAGCAGGTCTTCGCCGGCGAGGCCACCCGCTTGGCGTATATGACCGACGAGGCCGTCGAAGGCCGCGACTCCTTCCTGGAAAAGCGCGCGCCCCGCTGGGAGGAGTTCCCTTACTACTACTAAGGCGTTCGGCACCGAACTAGACAGCTTGGTCTTTGCAGAATACACTGATTTGTCTTATCGTGAGGGGGAGAACGAAGGAAGGATTGAGCATGTCTGTTTCACGTACTGTGCCCCGTATCATCGCCGCCGCCACCATTACCGCCACCGCCGCCACGACGCTCGTGGCGTGCGGCGATGACGCCGCGGAGAACGACGCCGCAGGAAACGACCAGCAGACGATCCGCGTCGCCTCCTCCCCCGGCCCCTACACCGAGCTGTTCCAGGACGCGATCGAGCCGATCCTGGCCGAGGACGGCTACTCCGTCGAATACATCAACTTCACCGACCTCACGCAGGCCAACACCGCGCTCAGCGAGGGCTCCGCCGACCTCAACGTCGAGCAGCACTCGGCCTGGATGAACGTGTTCAACAGGGAGCAAAACGCCAATCTGGTGTCTATCACCGAGGTCCCCACCGCCCCGGCGGGGCTTTACACCGAGAAGTACACCAACGTCGACGAGGTCGCCGACGGCCACTCCGTGGGCGTGCCGCAGGACGGGTCCAACAAGTCCCGCGCGCTGCACATGCTGGCGGACGTCGGTTGGATCACGATCAGCGAGGACGCCGACCCCACCTTGATCTCCGAGGCGGACATCGCCGAAAACCCGCACAACCTCGACATCGTGTCGATGGACTCCGCGAACCTTGCCCGCTCGCTGCCGGACCTCGACTGGGCCGTCATCCCCGGCTCCATGAGCTACTCGGCCCAGCTCGACCCCCAGCTCAGCGTGTTCCAGGAGAACCTCCGCCCGGAGCTGATCCTCGTCGCGGTGACCACCGAGGACAAGCAGGACCAGCCGTGGACCACCGCGGTCGCCGACGCCTACCGCTCGGACGAGTTCCTGTCCTACATGGACGCGAACAACCCCGACAACTACTGGTTCGTCCCCGACTCCCTCAAGTAGGACGCCGTGTCGGACGCAGCCATCACCTTTCGCGACGTCACCAAGACCTTCGGCCCCGATTTCCGGGCGCTTGATTCCGTCACGCTCGACGTCCCCGAGGGCTCCGTCTACGGGGTCGTCGGCACGAGCGGCGCCGGCAAGTCAACCCTCATCCGCATGGTCAACGGCCTAGAAAAGCCCACCTCGGGGACGGTGACGGTGCTCGGCTCCGAGCCCGCGCGTTTGTCGGGCGGGGACTTGCGCGCTTTTCGACGCACAGTCTCCATGGTCTTCCAGAACTACAACCTGCTGGAGTCCCGCACCGTCTCGGAGAACGTGGCCATGCCCCTCGTGCTGGCCGGCGTGAAGCGCTCGGCGATCTCCGAACGCGTCGCCGCCACCCTTGAGATGGTCGGCCTCACCGAGCGCGCGGACCACAAGCCCCGCCAGCTCTCCGGCGGCCAACGCCAGCGCGTCGGCATCGCCCGCGCCCTCGTTACCGAGCCCCGACTCCTCCTGTGCGACGAGCCCACCTCGGCACTCGACCCGCTGACCACCTCGCAGATCCTCGACCTCATCGCGCGCATCAACAACGACCTCGGCGTGACGGTGCTCATCATCACCCACCAGATGGACGTCATCGCCCGCCTCGCCGACCGCGTCGCCGTCCTCGACTCCGGCGCCGTCCTCGAAAACGGGACCGTCGCCGACGTCTTCGCACGGCCGCGCACCCCACTTGCCGCCCGCTTCGTCGACACCGTCATCCCGAACGAGGTGCCGCAGCACGTGCGCGACGCCGCCACCTCCTACGACCAGGTGTGGCGCCTGACCCACTCCCATTCCGCCGCGCGTGCCGTCGTCGCGGATCTTGGGCAACGCTTCGGGGTGCGCGCAGACATCCTCCACGCCGTCGACGCCCCCCTCGGCGGCACCGTCGTAGGCAAACTTGACCTCGGCGTCAGCGGGGGCAGCCTGCGCGAGGCGCAGGATTACGTCAACGAACTCGAGCATGTGACCGTGGAGGTACTCCCATGACCGATTGGTGGACCGAACTCACCGGCTCCCGAGTCTCCCTCGCACAGTACGGGGAAGCCTTCGGCGAGACCGTCGGTGGGCCTGTCGCTGTTCATCGGCACGCTCATCGGCGTGCCCCTCGCCCTCGCGCTCGTCATCACCCGCCCCGGCGGGGTGCGCCCCAACAAACCCGTCTTCTCGGTGCTCAACGTGCTGATCAACATCGTCCGCTCCCTGCCCTTCGTCATCCTCCTCGTGGCCATAACGCCGCTGACCAGGATTATCGCGGGAACCGCGATCGGCACCACCGCGGCTCTCGTGCCCCTGACCATCTACATCGCCCCCTTCATCGCCCGGCTGCTGGAGCAGTCGCTCCTCGAAGTCGGCGCCGGCATCACCGAAGCCGCAGAAGCCATGGGCGCAAATACCTGGCAGACGGTGCGCTACTTCCTGCTCCCCGAGGCGAAGCCCTCCCTCATCCTCGCCCTGACCACCGCGACGGTTGGCCTCATTTCCGCCACGGCGATGGCCGGAACCATCGGCGGCGGCGGCGTCGGCGACCTCGCGATCTCCTACGGCTACCAGCAGTTCGACTCCGTCGCGATGCTCACCACGGTGGTCATCCTCATCATCGTCGTCCAGGCGCTGCAGTCCCTGGGCAACTGGCTCGCCCGTCGCTCCCGGGAGTAACCCGCAGCGTCGCGGGGGCCTCGGCGGCCCCTCACCCCAAAAACAGAACCCTAAAAAACCACGCCCAAGCGCCCACCACGCGGTTTTTTAGGGTTCCGTTTTTAGAGTTTGGCCCGGCACCCCCTCCACGGGCCAGTCGGCGCGCAGGCGTGAGACGACAGCCCCCCTTACCCAAAAACACAACCCTAAAAAACCACCCCCAAGCGCCGATGAACTGCTCCCCACTAGTTGTTAGCAACTGATTTCTCAGTCCAACTAATGGGGAGCAGTTCAAACACAACCCCAAAAAACCACCCCCGAGCGCCCACCACGCGGTTCTTTAGGGTTCCGTTTTTAGAGTTTGGCCCCGCACACCTACACCGGCTGCAGCTCTTTCTCTGCGGCGGGCTCGACAACGGGGGTGCGCCGGCGCGCGAGCAGCCGATCTGCGACGAGCATGGCGGCGAAGCTCAGGCCGAGAAGCGGCAGGAACGCCCCGACTGGGATGCCCACGGCGGCGATGATGACCCAGTCGGTGCGGGTGAGTTCGGCGCGCCCGGGCACGCCGGCGATCGCGTTCTTGGTGGGGCGGCGGCGCCACCACATCATGTAGCCCATGACCGCCATCGCGCAGATGCCGAGCGCGAGCGCGGCGAGTGCGATCTGCAGCGGCAGGCCGAACATGATGCCCATGTGCAGGTAGATCCCCCACGAGGTGAGCTTAGAAAACAGCGGCAGCTCGGAGAACGGCAGCCGGTCCACCACGGCGCCGGTTTCGCCATTGATGCTCACCGCGTCCGAGGCCAGCCGCCACGGCACCCAGCGCTCGCTGGCCTGCCACGCGTGGTGGGTGTCCTCGGGGACGAAGAGGCGCAGCTGGCCGGTGAGGCCCTCGGCGCGGGCGGTGTCCAGTACTGTCGCCGCTTGGTCGGCCACCTCGTCGGCGGTGAGAGAGTCGGCCCCGCTTGCGCTGGCGCTCCCCGAAGCGCCGTGGGAGCCGTGGCCGGCATGGGGGTCGGCGGCGTCCTCGCTGGAATCTGCCGTCAGGGAGGTCTCGATCGGGTCGGCTTTGCCGCCGAGCGCCGCGACGGTGCGGTCCACGTTGCCGCCGCCGTAGGTGGACCAGGTGATGCCCGTGACGGACAGGCCCAGCATGCCCACGAGCAGCCAGGTGCCCGCGACGCCGTGGAGGTTGAGAAGTTTGCGGCGGCGTCCGGTCGTGGTAGCTAGGCCGGTCAGTGCCCGGGTGCGGGCCATGCGCCACCACAGATAGACACCGCCGAGGGCAACGACCCATAGCCAGCTGGCCGCTAGCTCGGAGTAGAGCTCGCCGACGGGGCCGAGGTGCATGCTCTCGTGCAGCGAGGAGATCCAGCGCCGCAGCGGGAGCTCTCCGAGGCCGGAGTAGGTCGGTTCGTCGCCGATGACGGCGCCGGTGTGGGGGTTGACGAAGATGCTGCGGAGTTGCTTGTTCTCGGCGAGGGATTCGTCGATCAGCAAGACGCGGGTCGGCTCTGTCGGCTCCGAGGACGGCCACACTTGGGCGACATCCATGTCGGGGTGGGTGGCCTGGGCCGCGCTGACCTGGCTGGACAGCGCGACGTCCTGTGCCGGGTCGGCGGCGGGGACGGTGAGGATGTCCCGGTAGACGACGTTCTCCAGCGTCGGCGCGAGGGCGTAGAGGGCGCCGCTGAGCGCGGCGACGATGATGAACGGGGCGATGAACAGCCCGGCGTAGAAGTGGATTCTGCGGGTCAGGGCGGGCAGTCCGCTGCTGTGCGGTGCGGCGTCGGTCATGTGCGGAAAACCTCCGGTCACGGAATACGGAATGCGTACAGGTCGCGCGGAGCGCGTCCGTGGTTCCCGCGGGGGTAGCCTGCTCGGCGCGAGGCCCACGTCAGATGTGCCGCGCCCACCCCCATGCCGACTAGTGTTGTCCCCCGTGGCCCATGTCCTTGAGATCCTCCCCGTCGACCCCGCCGATCCGCTCGCGATCATGCCTACCCTCGAGGAGGCGCTGACCGGCCAGCGCAGCCTGCTGCCGGTGCCCACCGACGACCCGACGCGCGCGAACCTGCTGCGCAACACGCAGCGCGTCGGCGAGGAGATCGACCCGGAGTTCGCGCTGGTGGTGGCCACGTCGGGCTCGACGGGGGCGCCGAAGGGTGCCCAGCTGACCACGGCGAACCTCGTCTCCAGCGCGGACGCCACCCACCAGCATCTCGGGGGCGAGGGGCAGTGGCTGTTGTCCATGCCGGCGGCGTTCATCGCGGGTCTCCAGGTGCTGGTGCGCAGCATGGTGGCGGGCGTCGAGCCGGAGTTTCTCGACCTCTCCCGCGGCTTCAACGTCTCCGAGTTCGCTGCCAAGTCCCGCACGCTCGCGGCGACCGGGGAGCGCTGCTACACGGCGTTGACCCCGCTGCAGCTGGCGAAGGCGACCGCGACGCTCGACGGCATCGAGGCGCTGCGCCGCTTCACGGCGGTGCTCGTCGGAGGCGCAGCGCCGAACCCGCGGCTGCTGGAGTCCGCGCGCAGGCTGCGGGTGAATGTGGTGACCACCTACGGCTCCTCCGAGACCTCCGGCGGCTGCGTGTACGACGGCCGCCCGATCGCCGGGGCGAAGGTGAAAATCCGCAACGGCCGCATCCACCTGGGCGGGCCGATGGTCGCGCACGGCTACCGCAACCTGCCCGGCCACGAGACTTTCGCGGAGCCCGGGTGGTTCGCAACGTCGGATGCGGGCTCGCTTGTCGACGCCACCTTGAGCGTCCATGGCCGCATCGACAACGTCATCGACTCCGGCGGCCTGAAGCTCCACCCCGAGGTCCTGGAAAACGTCTTACTAAGCGTCGAGGGCGTCACCGCCGCCTGCGTGGTGGGGGTGCCGGACGAGCGTTTCGGCCAGCGCATCTGTGCCGCCTACACGGGCTCCGCCTCGATGGCCCAGGTCATGGAGGCGCTGGACGACCTCCCCCGCTGGCAAGTGCCGAAGGAGCTCACGCCCGTCCCGGCCCTTCCCCTGCTCGGCCCCGGGAAGGTCGACCGGGCCGCCGTGAGCGAATTATTTCTCTAGCCGCCCACACCCCGGCAGCCCCGTGCACCCCGGCGCCGGGGGCGTTCGCGCCGCTGGCCAGCCACACGGTGGGCCCGACCCGGCGCGGGTGGCGCAGCACGAGCTGGCGCAGGTTCATCTCGCCGGCGGCGATGTCGGGGATATAGCCGGTGACGTGCGGGCGGACCACCGTGTCGCGAAAGCCCGGCGCGAAGCGCTCGATCTGGCGGGCGATGTGTCCCGTCGCGTCGCCAGAGAAGCCGCGCGGGACGTGCGCGTAGGTCCACAGCACCGGCCCGCGCGACGGGTCCGCCGCGTACTGTTGGCACACCATGACGAAGGGCCGGTTGGGCATGCGACCGCGCGCGACCTGCCGCTCGGCGTGGGCGATCTCAGCGACGGTGCCGCCGACGTGGACGGTGCCGGCCTCGCCGACGCGCGGGTCGCGCCACGGCACGGGCCCGCTGAGCAGCCAGTCCACCTTGAACACGCCCGGGCCCTGCCGCCAGGGCCGCACCGTGGCACCGAGCCGGGCGGCGTCCCACGGCGCCATGGTGAGCACGACGGCGTCCGCGCGCGGCATCTCGCGCACCTCCACGCCGGTCTCGATGACGGCGCCGGCGGCTTCGGCTCGCCGCGCTAGCTTCTCGACGACCCCCTGCGCGCCCCCGGCCGACACCGGCCAGCCCTTCGACATCGCCAGCGCCCCGAAGAGCACGCCGAACGCCGCGGTGAGCACCCCGTCCGGCGGGCGCAGCGAATGGACCGCGTTGCCCACGAGCAGCGCGCGGGCTTCCTCCGTGCGAAACAGCGCCGCCCCCAGCGTCGTGGCGGGCGGCGCGGCGCGCAGCCCGAAGCGCGCCATGGCCAGCGGGTGCGGCGGCCAGCGCCACAGCGTCGGGCCGAGGATGTTGTCTAGGTGGTCGTCGATGTGGCGCGCGATGGGGCCGTGGAGGCGGTTCCAGGTGTTTTGGTCGGGCCCGAGGGCGTCGAGAAGCGCCGTGCTCTTCTCCAAGGGATGGGCGACCGGGCGGGGGGCGTGGAGCCAGTCGCCGTCGAGGGTGGCCACGCCGAAGGGGAACGCGGCGGCGCCGAGGTCGCTGCGCGTGCCCGGGAACAGGGATGCCGTGCGGCAGTGGCCGCCGATGGTCGCCCGGCGCTCCACGACGCGTACTGCCCACCCCGCCTCGGCGAGCTCCACCGCGGCGGCCAGCCCGTTGGGTCCCGCCCCGACCACGACTGCCTCAGGCATGGGCGAGCCTAGCCACGTCGTCGGGGGTGTAGGTGCGCGCGATCTGCTCGTCGTTGCCCCCGCGCAAGTTCGCGCGCACAAGCGCCCCCGACTGCGAGCCGGGGACCAGCGAGAACGCCCGCGGGTGCGGGAAGACCTGGCGCACGCGGTGGCCCGAGCGCAGCGCGCAGACGTTGAGCCAGACGTCGTCGGCGAGCGGGGAGTGCTGCAGGAAGCGCAGGCCCTGGCCCGCCACGTAGTCCACCATCGTGGGCGGGTACGCCACCCCGGACACGCCGGTGGCGAAGTGCCGCGCGGCCGGTGCCGTGTCGCAGACGGCGCGCCAGCTGCGGTAGGGCCCGATCGTCCCGCTCGCGAGGGCCACCACGTGCGCCCGGTAGGCCACCACGCACCCCGGTTCGGCGGCCGCGGCGGCGAGCAGCCTGTCGAGGAACCAGCGGGGGTACATGATGTCGTCGTCGACCGTGACCACGCGCGTGCCGGTGCCCGCGAAGAGCCGGAAGGCGCCGTAGTACTTCGTGTGCGGGCCGTAGGCGCCGCCAGAGCGGTGCACGATCAGCCCGCGCTCCACCAACGCGTGCAGCCCCTCGGGCCACGGCCCGTCAAAGTCGGCGGCGTCCAGCCACAGGTGCACGGGGGCGCGCCGCGTGCCCTCCAGCAGCGAGGCGATGGCCACCACCGCCGAGCCGAGGCGCCGCCCGTGCGTGGTCAGCGACACCACCACCGGCCCGTGTGCAGGGAACGTGGCGGCGCTGCATCGGGCGGCGCGGCGCAACGCGCGTGCGCGCACGAGCGCACCCACGGAGTACAGCGCCTGCCGAGCCGCGTAGTCGAGCCACATGCCCGCCCACTCTAGCGGGCGGGCATGATGGAACACATGACCGACGCTTTCACCGCCTCCCCCCGCGACTGGTGGGAGGCCGCCCGCCCGCACACCTGGCCCAACGCTTTCGCCCCCGTCATCGCGGGCACCGGCGCGGCCGCGTTTGCGGGTGGCGCGCACCTCGGGCGTGGTGTCCTCGCTCTCCTCGTCGCATGGGCGCTCATCATCGGCGTGAACTACGCCAACGACTACTCCGACGGCATCCGCGGCACCGACGACGACCGCACCGGGCCCACCCGGCTCACCGCGTCGCGCCTGGCCCGCCCGGAGCACGTCAAGGCCGCCGCGTTCGGCGCCTTCGCCGTCGCCGCGCTGTGCGGGGTGGTCCTGAGCTACGAGGCGGGGGCACTGTGGCTCGTCGCCGTCGGCGCCGCCTGTATCGCCGCCGCCTGGTTCTACACCGGCGGCACGACACCCTACGGCTACTCCGGCTTCGGCGAGGCCGCCGTCTTCGTCTTCTTCGGCCTCGTCGCCGTGCTCGGCACCGAGTACACGCAGTCCGGCGCCGTCAGCGTCGTGGGCGCGCTGTGCGCCGTCGCCGTGGGCGCGATTTCCGCCTCGGTGAACCTGGCCAACAACATCCGCGACATCCCCACCGACGCCGTCGCGGGCAAGCGCACCCTCGCGGTGCGGCTTGGCGACGCCCCCTCCCGCACCCTCTTCACCCTGCTCACGCTCGTTCCCTTCGCGGCGTCGGTGCTCCTGGCGTTTGCCTTCCTTCCCACCCTGCTCGGGGTGGCGGCGCTGCCGCTGGCCGTGGCGTCCATCCTGCGGGTCCGGCGCGGCGGGCGCGGGCCCGCGCTCATCCCAGTGCTCGGCCTCAACGGCAAGGCGATGCTCATCTGGTCGCTCGTCACCGCCCTCACGCTGGCGTGGGGCGCGCTAGTGGCGGGCCGGCCGTTCTAGACGTCCGTTCTTACCGGCCTGAGCGGCGATGAGCTCCCCCACCGAGTGCCCGGGCTCGAGCGGGTCGATCACCTCGGCGGCGGGGGCGGTGCCCGCCCCGAAGGGCGAGCCGCCGAGTTCCTCGCGGCCGTGCGGTTCGAGCAGGCCGGAAAGGTCCGGGCCCTGCGGCACGATGCCCAGCGGGTTCAGGTCGCGGTGCACCTCGTAGTAGTGGCGCTTGATGTCCACGAAGTCGGTGGTGTCGCCGAACCCTGGCGTCTGGAACAGGTCGCGCAGGTACGCCCAGAGCACGGGCATCTGCCTGATCGTGGTGCGGTTGCATTTGAAGTGGCCGTGGTAGACGGCGTCGAAACGCACGAGCGTGGTGTAGAGGCGCACGTCGGCCTCGGTGATGTGGTCGCCCATGAGGTAGCGCCGCGTGGCCAGGCGCTCCGAGATCCTGTCGAGCGCCGCGAACAGGCGCACGTAGGCGGCGTCGTAGCTTTCCTGCGTGCCGGCGAAGCCGCAACGGTAGACGCCGTTGTTGATCTCTGTGTAGACATAGCGCATGAGCTCGTCCATCTCGTCGCGCAGCGCCTCTGGGTAGAGGTCGGGAGCCCCATCGCGGTGGAACGGCGCCCACTCGGTGCTGAAGTCGAGGGTAATCCACGGGAAATCGTTGGTGACCACGGCGCCGGACTCAACCTCCACGATCGCCGGCACCGTGATACCGCGCGGGTACTCGGGGTCGCGGGCGAGGTACGCCTGCTGCAACCGCTCGTAGCCCAGCACCGGGTCGATTCCTCCTGGGCCTTTATCAAAGGTCCAGGAGCGCTCGTCGTGCACCGGCCCACACACTGCCATCGAAATCGCGTCCTCCACACCCACAAGGCGCCGCACGATGATGGCGCGGTGCGCCCACGGGCAGGCGCGCGCAACGACGAGGCGGTAGCGCCCTGCCTCCACGGGCCATGTGCGGATGCCCTCGCCGACCGGCCGAGCGTCTCGGGTGATGCGGTCGCCGATGTAGCGGGTGTCGCGCTCGTAGCTCTTTCCGGCGCTCGAATACACCCCGCCGCGTGCGTGCTCGGGCGGGTCCTGTTGCTGTGTGTCCTGCTCCGTCATGACGGCGATCCTACTGGCGCGCCCGCACGCCCCGGCTACCGTTCCGCGAGCTCCCCCTGGATCCATTCCTTGCGGGCCTTGCGCTCCTGCTGCCAGTGGGCGATGGCGTGGTTCGCCTCGAGGCGCTGGCGGGTAAAAATCAGCATGGAGAGCGGGAACGCCACGATGAGCGCCAACAGGGCGGACATGATGAGGGGCACCGGCGCGCCGATGAGCAGGGAGACCGCCTGGATCACCACGGTGAGCGCGAGGAACAGCCCCAGCCGGCACAGGCCGTAGATGGCGGCGGCCTTGTTCGCGCGCGAGCGCGCGCCCGGATCCGTGCCCGGTTCCGGACGGGCCGCGGCGGGGGTGCTGGTGGCGGGTCCTGTCTGCTCCTTCACACTCCATCACCCTACCCACTATTCATCGTCTTACCTAACCAGTATCGTGAGAAGTATGGGAAGAATTCTGCTGGTCCTTCTGGTCATTTTAGCCATTTACCTGTTGTGGCGTGCCTTTGGACCGGGCAGCCGCGAACGCTACGGCTCATTGCGGGGCGGAGCCGCCCAGGCTCCGCCCGCGATCAAGGGGCCGGACGACGACGCAGAGTTCCTCTGGAACATCGAGAAGAACCGCTTTAAGGAACGCCGCGCCCGCGAGGAGGCCGAGCGCCGCAAGCGCGAGGAAGAAAAGCGCCGCAAACGCACCGACAAGGGCCCAGACAACGGCGACGAACCCGCCGCCTAGCAGCTACTCAAACTTCATCCGCAAGCCGAGCGCCCCCGCGACGGCCGCGACTTTTTCCCATCGCACTCCGGCCCCGCCGTGCTCGATGGTGTGCAACGTCGAGCGCGAGACGCCGGCGGCGTCGGCGACTTCCTGCTGCAGCCTCCCGGCGTCGCGGCGCGCCTTGGCGATGTGCTCGCCGAGAGCAATGAGCTCGGGAACTTCACTGGCCGGTTTGCCGGCCTTGTTGCGGGGTCCGGACATCTCGCCTCACCTGCCTTTCTTGGGCGCCTAGGACGCGCCCAACGGAGTCGGCTTATCCTAACCCGCACGTACGCCCGGGCGGGGGCTTTTCAGGCTCCGCTCAGCCGTTGCTCCTCCCGCAGCACACCGGGCAGCCGCTCGGACCATTCGAGGGAGTGGCGCACGCCGTCCGCGATGCTCAGCTCGGGCGACCAGCCAAGCAGGGCGTTCGCCCTGTCAATGCGCGCCGCCGCGCCCACCGCGTCGCCCTCGCGGCGCGGGGCGCTGCCCACCTGCAACGGGGTACCGGTGGCCTCCCCCACCGCCTCGGCGAGTTCGAACACCGTCGTTCCGGTGCCCGTGCCCAGGTTGATCACCGCGTAGTCGCCCAGGCTCGCCTGCAGCGCCAGCACGTGGGCGCGCGCCAAGTCCCACACGTGGATGTAGTCGCGCAGCCCCGAGCCGTCTCGGGTGGGCAAATCCGTGCCGGTGACGTAGAAGGTCTCGCCCGCGGCGTGCGCCGTGAGCATCTTGCCCAGCGCGTGGCTCGGCGCCGGGTTTTGCAGGCCGGTGCGCAGCTGCGGGTCCGCGCCGATCGGGTTGAAGTAGCGCAGCGTCGTCGCGGTGATGCGCCCGGCGGCGGCCGCGTCCGCGAGGACGCGCTCGAACATCCACTTCGAGGCCGCGTATGGGCTGCCCGGGTTGAGCGCGCTGGATTCGCTCACCATGAAGTCCGGGTCGGGCTCGTACATGGCGGCCGTGGAGCTAAACAGCACCTTCGTGATGCCGCGGGCAGAGAGGGCGTCGACAAGCGCGATGGCCTTGCCCACGTTGGTGCCGTAGTACGACAGCGGCTCGGCGACGGACTCCGGCACGACGATCTTCGCGGCGCAGTGAATGAGCGCCTCGATGTCCGGGTGCTCGGTGACGATGCGCTCGATGAGCGCCTCGTCCGCGATGTCGCCCTCGTAGTGGGCGTAGCGGGAGGCGAAGACGCGCAGGCCCGTGGAGTAGTCGTCGAGGATGACCGGGGTGATGCCGGCGTCCTCGCAGCAGGAGGCGATGGTCGATCCGATGTAGCCGGCCCCGCCGGCGATGAGCACCTTCATCTAGTTCAACCCCGCGTACGAGTGCAGGCCAGCGATAACAGTGTTGACATACGTCATGTTGAAGATGGTGACGCCAAGCGCGAAGACGTTGATCCACGCGGCCTTCGTGTTCTTCCAGCCCGCCGTGGCGCGCGCGTGGAGGTAGGCGGCGTAGAGCACCCAGGTGATCAGCGAGACCGTCTCCTTCGCGTCCCAGCCCCACGGGCGGCTCCACGCCACCTCGGCCCAGATCGCGCCGAAGAGGATGCCGATGCCGAACAGCGGCAGCGTGATAATCGCCGTCTTGTAGGCCAGCTGATCCAGCGTCTTCGCCGCCGGCAGCGGCTTGGCCAGGGCGCCGAAGAAGCCCTTCTCCTCCCCGCGCGGCTGCCACATGCGGAACAGGTACAGCGCGGAGAAGATGCCCGAGACGATGCCGATGGAGGCGCCAATGGACACCGAGGACACGTGCACCGGCAACCAGTAGGACTGCAGCGCCGGGACCACCGGGGCGGCCTGGATGTGGAAGACGGTGGAGTTGAGGTACATCGCCACGATCATCGGGGCGAGCAGCCACGGGTACACCGAGTGCCACTTCTTACGCTGGACCACGATCGCCGCGGCGATCATGATCACGGCCGTCATCACCAGGATGTACTCGTAGAGGTTGCCCAGCGGGAAACGCCGCGCGCCGAGGCCGCGGGTGATCACGGCGACGACGTGCAGCGCGACGCCGACCCAGATCAGCCCCTGGGTCATGCCCGCCCATTTGCGGGCGCCGCGCACGCGTCTGGCGTACTCCTCGTTGTCAAAACCCGTGCCGGAACCGGTCTCGGCACCGGCGCTGTCGACCACGGTGGAGCCCCCACCCGCGCCAACGGCAACCTTCGTCGTCTTCTTCTCGGCGCGCTTCTTCTCTGCCTCGTGGGCGCGGCGCATGTCGATGACCCCGAACATGCGCCCGTAGTAGATGCACGACATGATGAGCGCGACGATGTAGATGACGAACGCCGTCCGGAACGTCAGGTCCGACAGGTCCGCCATGGTGGAGTTGACCAGCATGGGCCTAAACCTACCCCACCGAACCGCATATTCCAAGGTCACCGGGCGACGAGAACGCCGTCGCGCCCTCACCCGGGGCTAGCCGAGGTCGTCGATCTCCCTGTCGTGGTCCTCGTCGTCCTCCTGCGGGGCGCGCCCGAGCAGCCGGTCAGCGAACTCCTCGAACTCCGCGCCCCACCCGGCGCGGTCCGTGCGCGCCAGCCCCGCGAGCTCGACGGAGGTGCCCGCGCCGGAGGGCGCCAGGCGCACCCAGATGCGGCGGCGCTTGATGGTCAGCGAGCCGATGAGCGCGCCGAGCATGAGCACCGTCGTGGCCAGCTGCCAGATCTGCGTGGTGTCGCGCGCGACCTGGTAGTTGGCAAACTCCGCGGCCCCGTCGAAGCGGATTGTCACCCCGCCCTCGATGGTGACCTCCTCGCCGTAGCCCAGGTTGACGCGGTCCACCTTGCTCAGCTGCCCCGAGGCCACGAGCGACTGGTCGAGCACGAAGATGTTCTGGGGGCGGCCGGTGTCCAGCCCAGCGTCGCCGACGTAGATATCCACGGCCATCGCCGGGTCCGTCATCGCGGGGAAGCTCGACTGCAGCATGTCGCCGTTGGGGCCGGTCCACTGCGCGGTCGGGGAGAACACGCCCTCGATGGCGATCTGGTTCTGGCGGCGCTCGACAAGGTCGGGGAACATGCCGGCGGGCGGGTCGAAGCGCATCACGCCGGAGGAGAGGAAGTTCTGCATGTCGGTCGGGCGGAACTGCAGAAGCTGCGTGCGCGTCTCGCCGTTCGGCCAGGTCACGGTGATCTGCGGGGCGAAGCCGTGGCCCTGTAGGTAGAGGCGGTCGCCCTTGATGCGCAGTGGGTGGTTGACCTGGAGGGTCGTCTCCTCCCACTCGGCGCGGTCGGCGGTGACGTCGCCCGTGTAGGCGATGTCGGAGGAGAAGCCGACGGCCTGGCCGGTGTTGAGGTAGTCGGCGTTGAAGTTGAGCGCCTCGAAGCAGAAGGGGGTGAGCCCTGTGCCGTCGAAAAGCGGCCCGGCGCGGAAGGAGTCGAAGTTGGACGGGGAGGTGTTGCAGAACTCGCGGGACTGCTCGACGGGCACGGCGTAGGGCGAGGCGGAGTTGGTGACCACGATGACCTGGCCCTCGTAGTAGCTCAGCCGACCCGCCGCGAACGTGATGATCATGCCCACCAGCCCCACGTGGAACAGCAAGTTCATCAGCTCACGCGTGTAGCCCTTCTCGGCGGCCAGAGAGAAGCGGCCCGCGCGGTCGCGTTCCGGGGAGTAGGAGGCCACGTGCCAGCCCTTCAGCGCCTCGCGCGCCTGCTTCTCGACGTCCTCGAGGCGCGCCTCGACCTCCCCCTGCGCGTGCAGCGGCATGCGGTGCAGGAACTTCGGCGCGCGCGTCGGCGCCGCCCGGTAGGCGCGCCAGTGGTCGATCGAGCGCGGGATGATGCAGCCGACGAGGGAGATCATGAGCAGCACGACGATGGCGACGAACCACGTGGAGCCGAAGACGTCGAAAAGCTGGAGCCGGTCGTAGATCGGGCCCGTGGTGGGGTTGGCCTCGAGGAAGTCCTCGACCAGCGCGGGGCTCACGCGGCGCTGCGGCAGAAGCGCGCCCGGGATGCACGCGATGGCGAGGAGGAACAGCAGCACGAGCGCCGTGCGCATGCTGGTCAGCCAGTGCCACGCGCTGCGCAGCCACGTCGTTAGCGTCCTCATGACGAGCTCCTTAGGTGTTCTAGATCAGCGTCGCGCCGAAGCCGACGGTGAGCTGGCGCGCCCACCCGATGAAGACGTTCCAGATGCCGGTGACCAGAAGCAGGCCCACGACAATCATGGCGACACCGCCGATGAGCTGGATCGTCCGCGAGTGGCGGCGCAAAAAGTCGATTCCCGCCGCCGCCCGCGCCGAGCCGAGGGCGACAAGCACGAAGGGCAGGCCGAGCCCGAGGCAGTAGGCGACGACGAGCACGACGCCGCGCGCGGCCGTCGCGCCCTCCGAGCCGACGGCGACCGAGATGATCGCCGCGAGCGTCGGGCCCAAACACGGCGTCCACCCCAAGGCGAAGACCCCGCCGAGCAGCGGCGCGCCGACCCAGGTGGTCCACTGCTTCGGCTGCATGCGCGTGTCACGCTGCAGGGCGGGCACCCAGCCGAGGAAAACGACACCCATGAGGATGGTCACCACACCGCCCGCGCGCATGAGCGTGTCCGCGTTGAGGGTGATGAGGCTGATCGCCCCGAACACCGACACCGTGGCCAACAAGAACACCGCGGTGAAGCCGAGAACGAACAACCCGGACACCGCGACGACGGCCCACTGGCGCCGGCGGCCCACGCGCGGGCCCGTCGCCCCGTACTCGAGCTCCCCACCGACGATGCCGGTCAGATACGACATGTAGCCGGGCACGAGCGGGATGACGCAGGGGGAGGCAAAGGAGACGAGGCCCGCCAGCGCGGCGGCGAGCATCCCGAGCAGCAGCGGGCCGGACAGCACCGCGGCGGAAAAAGCCTCCCCCATCTACGCGGCCGCCTCCTCGTCGAGGCGGCGCGCGACCTCGAGGATGTCCTCGTCCGTGACCTCGCGCAGGAACACTGCCGCCGGGCGGTGCTGCGTGTCCAGCACGATTGTCGTCGGGATGACCGAGCTGGGCACCCCGCCGAGGTGGGCGGCCGTTTTGAAGGGCGGGTCGTAGATGGAGGGGTACGTCACGCCGTTGTCGGCGACGAAGTCGCGGGCGATCTGGGGTTGTAGTCGCGCACGTTGATGCCCAGGACGGTGCCGATACCCTCCTGCTGCATCGTTTCGTGCGCCCTCTCGAGGTCGTCGACCTCCGCGCGGCACGGCGCGCACCACTGGCCCCAGGCGTTGAGCACGACGACCTGGCCGTCGAAGTCCGACAGGCCGACCTGCGTGCCCGGCTCGGTGAGGGACTCACCGCTGACGTCCCCCACCGGCCGGCGCTCGGCCTCGTCGTAGAAAATCTCCACCTGCCCGCCCGGCGAGTGGAAGGCGAACGTTTCCTCGTCGCCGCTCGCGCTGCAGCCGGTGAGCAGGAGGACGCACGCCACGGGGGCGGCGAATCTCGTGAGCATTTAGATGTCCTTCGCGGGTCGGTTGTACGACCAGTCAACAACATCGTCGCCCTCGAACTCAAGCGAGGTGACGCTGGCGAGCTCGCACTCGCGGCGCACGTGCGCCAGGGGCTTGCCCTGCACGAAGCGCTGCACCATGACGATGGGCAGCTGGTGGCTCACCAGCACCGCCTCGTGGCCGTCCGCGCGGGCCCGGGCGTCGCGCACCGCGCCCATCATGCGCTCGAGGATCTCCTCGTAGGGTTCACCCCAGCTCGGGCGCGTCGGGTTGGTCATGTGCCGCCACCGCACGGGGTTCCACAGCTGCGAGCGCCACCCCTTCGTGCGCAGCCCTTCGAAGCGGTTGCCCGCCTCAATAATGTCCTCGCGCGTGTCGACGCCCAGCCCCACCGCCCCGGCAATCGGCTCCGCCGTCTCCTGCGCCCTCTCCAGCGGGCTCGCGGCCAGGTAGGTGACGTCGCGCCCCGCAAAGAAGCGCGCGGTCACCGCCGCCATCGACTGCCCGCGGGACGACAGGTGGTAGCCGGGCATCCGCCCGTACAGAATCTTCGTGGGGTTGAACACCTCGCCGTGGCGCACGAGGTGGACCGTCGTCCGTGTCACGGTCACGCGCTGGCCTCCTGCGCTCCGGCCGCGGCGAGCGCCGCGGGCGCGAGCGCCTTCTCGATGCGCTCGAAGTCGTCGTCGGAAAGCGCGGTGGAGACGAACCACGTTTCGAAGGCGCTCGGCGGCGCGAAGACCCCGTTGTCCAGCAGCGCGTGGAAGAAGGGCGCGTAGCGGAAGGTGTCCGCCGCCTTCATGTCCGCGAAGTTGTGGCCCTCGCCCTCGGCGAAGCGCACGGAGAGCATCGTCGCGGCACGCTGAATGTGGTGCGCGACCCCGCGGGCGCTCAAGGCCTCGCTGATCAGGCCCGCCAGCCGGTCCGCGTTCGCTGCGAGCACCGGGTAGATCTCCTCGCTGGCCAGGCGTAGCGACGCCATACCCGCCGCCATCGCGACCGGGTTCCCCGACAGGGTGCCCGCCTGGTACACCGGCCCCGTCGGCGCGAGGCGCTCCATGATCTCGCGCCGCCCCCCGAACGCCGCCGCGGGCAAGCCACCGGAGACAACCTTGCCAAAGGTGGTCAGGTCGCCCGCGACGTCATCGACCCCGTACCAGCCGGAATAGGAGGTGCGGAAGCCCGTCATCACCTCGTCAAGGATGAGCAGCGCCCCGTTCGCGTGGGCCAGCTCCTTGAGCGCGCTGTTGAAGCCCGCCTGCGGGGCGACGGTGCCCATGTTTCCGGCGGCGGCCTCGGCGATGACGCAGGCGATCTGGCCTTCGTTGTCCGCGAAGGCCTTTTCGACGGCCTCGATGTCGTTGTAGGGCACCACGATCGTGTCCGCCGCCTGCGCGCCGGTCACGCCCGGCGAATCCGGCAGCGAAAACGTGGCCAGCCCCGACCCCGCCGCAGCGAGCAACGCGTCCACGTGGCCGTGGTAGCAGCCCTCGAACTTGATCACCTTCGACCGGCCCGTGTAGCCGCGCGCCAGGCGCACCGCGCTCATCGTCGCCTCGGTGCCCGAGTTGACCATGCGCACCTGCTCGACGGAGGTGCGCTCAACGATCAGCTCCGCGAGCTCGACCTCCGCCTCGGTGGGGGCGCCGAACGACAACCCGTTGACCAGGGCTTTCTGAACAGCCTCCGCGATTTCGGGGCGCGCGTTGCCGTGGATCATCGGCCCCCAGGAGTTCACGAGGTCGACGTAGGCGTTGCCGTCGACGTCGTAAAGCGTGCTGCCCACGGCCCTGTCGATGAAGCGGGTCTGGCCCCCGACCGAGCCGAAGGCGCGCACCGGCGAGTTCACCCCGCCCGGGATCAGCTGCTGTGCGCGGGCGAAGAGCTCGGCGGAACGTGCTGTGCGAGAGGACGTTTCAATCATGGGGCAAGTCTATCCGTCGCCCGCGCCCGGCCCAACGCGCCCAGCACGGGCGATACCCTTAAGGGCGGGCACCGCCACCTTGACCCACACCACTGGAAGCAGCTGACTGACGTGAACGACCTCAAGATCACCCGCACCACACTGTTCGACGGGCGCGAGCTGATGTACTTCGACGAACCCGGCACCGCCTACCGCACCTCCACCGACGAGCGCGGCCTGCCCCGGGTCCACACCGAGTCCTCCATGCGCCGGGACCCCCTCACCGGCGAATGGGCCGTCTACGCGGCGCACCGCCAAAACCGCACCTTCCTCCCGCCGGCCAACGAGGACCCCCTCGCCCCCACCCGGCCCGGCCAGAAACCGAGCGAAATCCCGGAGGGGGACTACCAGGTGGTGGTGTTTGAGAACCGTTTTCCGTCGTTAAGCATGGCCTCGCGCGGCGCCTCCCTTGACGGGCTCGTCGAGGCCGCGCCC
Organism: Corynebacterium timonense; assembly: GCF_900105305.1. Lineage (NCBI taxonomy): Bacteria > Bacillati > Actinomycetota > Actinomycetes > Mycobacteriales > Corynebacteriaceae > Corynebacterium > Corynebacterium timonense. Next base: position 1,951,063 of record NZ_LT629765.1, read on the forward strand.
GCGACCGCCCGCTGCGAAGTCGTCTGCTTCACGCCCGACGCCAGCGGCTCCTTCGCGGACCTCACGCTCGCCCGCAAACGCATGCTTATCGACGTCTGGGCCCACCGCACCGCCGAGCTGTCCGCCCTCGACACGGTCAAGGCCGTCTTCCCCTTCGAAAACCGCGGCGAAGAGATCGGTGTGACCCTGCACCACCCGCACGGGCAGATCTACTCCTACCCCTTCGTCCCGCCGCGCATGGCGGCCATCGCCGCGCGGGCGCGGGCCCACGCCGCAACGGGGACCAGCCTGTTCGACACCATCCTCGCCGAGGAGCTGCGCTGCGGCGAACGCGTCATCGAGGCCACGGAGCACTTCGTCGTCTTCACCCCGGCCGCCGCGAAGTGGCCGCTCGAGGCGATGGTGATGCCGCGGCGCCACGTCCCCTCCTTCGTCGAGCTCACCGGCGCGGAGCGCGACGACCTGGCCGGGGTCCTCGACCGGTTGTACCGGGCCGTCGACCGGTTCTTCGAGGGCATTTCGCGCACCCCCTACATCGCCGCCTGGAACCAGGCACCCGTCGGTAACCCCGAGGACGGCCGTCTCCACCTCCAGCTGTTCTCCCTCATGCGCTCGCCCGGGCGCATGAAGTACCTCGCCGGCAGCGAATCCGGCATGGGCGTGTGGATCAGCGACACCACGCCCGAAACCATCGCCGCCGCGCTCAAGGGGGCCTACACGTGATCGCCCGTACAACGCGCAGCCCGGAGCAGCTGGCCACCGACGCCCGCGCGCTTTTCGCCGTCCACTTCGACTCCCGCGCCGCCGAGGGAGTGTGGCTGGCCCCCGGCCGCGTCAACCCATCGGCGACCACGTCGACTACGCCCACGGCCTCTGCCTGCCCTTCGCCACCTCGATGGCCACCGCCGTCGCCGCGCACCGCCGAAGCGACGGCCTGGTGCGCATGGCCTCCCTCGCCCCGGGCGGGGACCTCCTCGCCGCTTCCCTCTCCCTCTCCGATCTCGCCCCCGCACCCGCCCGCGGCTGCCTGCCGGACTGGCGCGGCTACATCGCGGGCACGCTCCGCGCGCTTCTCGACGGCACGGGCACGGGCGCCGCGGCGAAGGGCATGGACCTCGCCGTCGTCTCCGACGTGCCCCTCGGGTCCGGGCTGTCCAGCTCGGCGGCGCTCGAGTGCGCGGTGGGGGTGGCCGGGCGGGAGCTATGGGGCCTTAACGCCAGCGCCGACGACCTCATCGCGGCCGCGATGCGCGCGGAGAACCACTACGTGGGCGCGAACACCGGCGGTCTGGACCAGAACGCGGTCGTGCGCGGGCGCGCCGGCCACGCTCTGGCGCTCGACTTTTTGGCCGGCACCCACGAGCAGGTGCCCTGCGATTTCCGCGGCCACACACTCCTTGTCGCCGACAGCCACGTCGAGCACTCCCATGCCACCGGGGGTTACGGCTCCCGCCGCGGACTGATCGACGAGCTTGCGTCCTCCCTCGCCTGCACCTTCCGCGAAGCCGACGTCGTCCAGCGCGCGGTCGCGTGGGCCGCCGGGCGCGCGGGCGCCGACCCAGAGGTGGTGCGCCGCCGCGTCCGGCACGTGCACTCCGAGACCGCTCGCACCGCGGCCGCCATCGCGGCACTCAAGGCCGGCGACATCGGCCGCCTCGGCGAGCTCATGAACGCCAGCCACGCCTCGCTGCGCGACGACTACGAGGTCGTCCCGGACGAGCTCGACACCGCCTGCCGGGCCGCCCGCGCGGCGGGTGCTGTCGGCGCCCGGATCACGGGCGGCGGCTTCGGCGGTTCCACCATCGCGCTGTGCCCGGACGCGGACGCCGACTCTGTGGCCACCGCCATCGAGGTCGCCACCGCCGCCAAGGGCTACCCCGTGCCAACGATCTACGCCACGGCACCGCAGGACGGGGCCCGGCGCGTCTGGTAGCCGCGGGCGGCGGAGCCTACGGGCGCGGGACCGGAGCGGGTGGGTCCGGGGGATCCCCAAACAGCATCTGCATGGCCGAATGCGCGGTGGTGTTCGCCACCGCGTAACCGCGCGGCGAGATCCACGTTGGCCGCCCGGCCACGTTTTCGATGCGCCCCCACCGGCGCCGGGCGGGGTCGTCGTCGTTGACGCTGTTGTGGAACGAGCACAGCGGCGCAAGGTTTTCCACGTTCGTTGTACCGCCCTTGCTCCACGCGGTGATGTGGTGCATGTCGCAGGACTCCGCGGGCCTATGGCACGCGACCCAGGAGCACTCGGGCTGCGCCATTTTCAGAAGATCGCGCTGGTGGGCGTTCGCGTGGCGGTGCGCCCGGAACAACGCCAGTGGCCCCTCCACCGGGTGGAACGCCGCGACTTCGAGCTCCTCACCGAAATTGTGCTTCAGGAGCTCAGCGAGGCTCACGCTGGTGCCGTCGGTGGCGATGAGGCAGATGTCGCTGCCGGTGACGCCGCGCCGGACGGAGTAAAGGGCGCTGACCGGCACCGCGACGATGGGCCGGTAGACACCTTCGGGGGCGCCGCCTCCGCCGCGCACGAGCGTGGTGAACGCGTCGAGCATCTGTTTCGCTGCGGGCCGGGCACGGTCGATGCGGCTGCGCAGCGCGTAATCGAGGCCCGCGACGAAGCGTTCCGGTGCGGTGATGCGGATTTCGCGCATGCCCTCGCGCGAGGTGGGCGCGCACCACAACCCCGCGGGGCGCGGGGGGCGCTGCCTCGCGGGCACGATACTTTTTGCGTGACGCCGCAGCGTTTCGCACCTGCCGCTCAGGTTGAGAAGGCGGCGGCGTAGTTTCCACCGCTGATCCGCCGCGTCGATGTGGCGTATAAGGCGCTCGATGAGAACGAGTTTGGCCAGGGAGGTGCGCCGTTGCCGCGCCTGCTCCCGCGCGCTGCGCTGCTGCTTGCGGTAGCGCGTCGGACCGAAGTAGGCCGCGTGGACGGTTTTCCACGCCCGCACCGTGGCCGCGTCTACGCCCGCATCAAGCGCAACGTGGGCATCGAAGTGCTCTAGTACATCGACGCCGCCCCTGGCGCGGCCGAGGAATTCGGTGAAGGAGTCCATGCCCGCGACGCTAGGACAGGCGCTTGCCCTGCACAACGCACCCCTTCCGAATCTGTGGATAACGCTGGCGGTATCCACAGATAAAGGCGCAGCGGGCCCGTCCCCGCGCCGGTTCAGGTACCCTAGTTGTCCGCCGGCAACGTCCGCGCCGTGCGGGACTTGCCGCGAAACACCCCCACGAGCACGAGTACGAGCAGGCCGATAGCGACCCAGTTGGCCACCTTGGCGTACTGCTCGAGGACGAACACGACGGGCTCGCCGATCACCCAGCCGAGTCCGAAGTAGAGGAACGACCACACCGTTTTCGCGACGAAGTTCAGCAGCATAAATTTCTTCACGCTCATGCCGGTGGCGCCGCACATGACGAAGACGACGAATGCGATCGGCAGCGGGATCGGCACGTACGCCAGGAAGATGCCGACCCAGCCGACGCGGTGGAACCAGCCCTCCACCCGCTCGATGTTGCGCGCCATCCGCGTGGAGTTCTGGGCCTGCACGTCGAGCAGGCCGCGGCCCCACAGCTTGCCCGCCCACCAGTAGACCCAGTCGAACTTGATGGCTACGAGCGAGCCAATGAGCAGGAAGGCGAGCCAGTACGGCGCCTGGCCCACGGATGCAAGGGCGCCTGTCGACGCCGCGCCGATGCGCGAGCCGGTCAGCGCCAGCATGACCGGCGGGTCGAGCCCGAGCAGCCACGCCCGCAGGGGGATCATCGCCAGGCCGAACAGCCCGAGGAAGCCGAACCAGCCGAGGCACCAGTAGTCCGCCTTGGTCGGTTTGGTGTTCCACGGCAGCCCGGGCTCTTCCCACCACTCGGGCGCCTCGGACTCGGGGCGCTGCTGGCTGGCGACGACCTCGCGGGAATGGTTATTCGCTTCTTCCGGCATGCTCACTTAACCTACCCGACCGTGTGCGGCGCGGCGCGCGTGCGCGATGACGGCCGGGACGCCGACGCCGCCGACCCACGCGCCGGTCACATCGATGCCGGGGACGTTTGCCAGGGCCTTTTCGACGGCGGCGACGGTGGCTAGGTGGTGTTCGTCGTAGCGGGGCAGGCCGCCGAACCAACGCTGGACGTAGATCTCTTCTAGGCCGGCGGCGCGGCCGTCGAACCCGGTGATGGTCTGGAGGTCGTCGAGTGCCCAGTCGACGAGGTCGTCCTCGTCGGCGCGGATCGCGAGCGTGTCGCCGAAGCGGCCGAAACTGGCGCGGACGAGGGCGCCGCCGCGTTCAGCGAGGTGGGGCCACTTGCGGGAGGAGAACGTGAAGGCCTTGGCGCGCACGTCCTCGGCGCCGGTGGCGACGAGGACGCCGGAGTTGTCGGGAAGCCCTTCGTCGGTGGCGAAGCGCATGCCGACGACAACAGAGTCAGCGAGCTTGACGGGCGCGAGCGCCGCGGCGGCGTCCGGGGCGACCTTCTTCAGCAGCAGCGCCGCGGTGGGCGCGGGGACTGCAAGGATGACGCGGTCGTAGGCGGTGTCCTCCCCGCCTTTCAGGCGGTACCCGTCGGGGGTGCGCTCGATCCCGGAGATGAAGGCGTCGACGTAGATGTTCGCACCGGACTTTTCCGCGAGGGCTTCGTAGGCCTCGTGGTAGCCGTCGCGGAAGGTGGCAAAGACGGGGCCCTGGCCGGTGGGCAGCTCCGCGCGGGCGTTCTCGAGGTTGCGCACCGCGGTGGACAGGTGGACGGGGCCGTCGGCGGCGAGGCGGTCGAGCTCCTCGGCGAGCTGGGGGATCGTGGCGCGCAGGCCAAGGTCGTCGGCGGTACACGAGTAGACGCCGCCGAGGAGCGCGGAGACGATGGTGTCGGCAACGTCGTCGCCGTAGCGGTCGCGGACGATAGCGCCGACGTTGACGTCGCCGCCGGGGGTCCAGTCAAAGCCGGGGCGCTCGCCTTCGGCGTCGATACGCGCGGCGGTGCCGGGCGAGACGAGGTGGGCGACCCCCGCCGAGGAGGAGGGGATGCCCATGACCCCGCCGCGGGGCAGCGGGCGGGTCTCGCCGTCGACGTAGACGAGGGAGCCGAGGCCGGAGGGTTCGACGAGCGAGTCGGCGAGGCCGAGCTCGGTGAAGAACTCGACGGCGTCGCGGCGGCGCGCGAGGAAGGCCTCGGCGCCCATGTCGGTCGGGCCTGCGGAAAAGGCCACGGTGTAGAGCTTGCCGCCGATGCGCTCGGTGGCTTCGTAGACGTCGACGGCGTGGCCGGAGCCGCGCAGCTCGTAGGCTGCGGTCAGCCCCGCCAGGCCGGCGCCGATGATCGCGATGTTCATGCTACGCCTCCTCGTGGATAATACGGACGGCCTCGGTGATGGCGTCGGGGTCCGTGGTGGGCAGCACGCCGTGCCCGAGGTTGAAGATGTGGCCGGTGGCGGTTCCCGCGGCGATCGCGGCGGCCGCCTCGGCCTTGATCCGCGCGACTTCCGAACGCACGACGTCGGCGCCGGCGAACAGCAGCGCCGGGTCGAGGTTGCCCTGCAGCACGCGGGGGCTGGCGAGGCGGGCGGCGGCGACGTCGAGGGGCACGCGCCAGTCCACGCCCATGACCTCGGGGCCGGCCTCGCTCATCGCGCCGAGCAGCTCGCCGGTGGCCACGCCGAAATGGATGCGCGGGATCTCGCCCGCGACCGACTCGAGGATCTCGGTGGAGTACGGCAGGACGTGCGCGCGGTAGTCGGCCTCGGTGAGGAATCCCGCCCACGAGTCGAACAGTTGCATCGCGTCGATCCCGGCCTCGACCTGCGTGCGCAGGAACGCGATGATGGTGGGCACGAGCCGGCGCATGAGCCGGTGCCACGTGTCCGGGTCGGAGTGCATCATGGCCTTGGTCTTTTCGTGGTTCTTGCTCGGCCCGCCCTCGACGAGGTAGCTCGCCAGCGTGAACGGCGCGCCCACGAAGCCGATGAGGGCCTGGGTCTCGCTCAGCTCGTTGAGGATCAGCCCGATGCCCCGCGCCACCTCCTCCACCTCGTGTTCAAGCACGGGGAGCTTATCGACGTCCCCTGCCCCCCGCACCGGCTCCGCCACGACGGGGCCCCGCCCCGGCACGATCTCGACGTCCACGCCGGCCGCCTTGAGCGGCACGACGATGTCGGAGAAGAGGATTGCGGCGTCGACGTCGTGGCGGCGCACCGGCTGCAGCGTGATCTCCGCCAGGAGCTCCGGCATGAAGCAGGAGTCGAGCATGGCTATGCCCTCGCGCACCCGCCGGTACTCCGGCAGGGAGCGGCCGGCCTGGCGCATGAACCACACTGGCGTGCGCGAGGGGGTGCGGCCGGAGGCAGCCTCTACGAGGGGGGCGTTCGTCAACGCTCGTTTAGTCATAGTGCCCCAGCCTACCGGCGCCCCCGCTAAACCAGAATCCGCCTCCTAGGTGGGGAAACGCCGGGCGCGCACGGAGCGCAGCTCGATAACGGTGGAGCTGCCCAGCATGAGCAGCGTCGCCCCCACCGGGGGCAACAGCCCCGCCACGGCGAGCACGATAGCCACCGCGTTGTACGACCACGCGAAGAACATGTTCGAGTCGATGATCCGGCTCACCCGCCGCGCCAGCTCGATCAGCTGCGGCATCGCCGTCACGTCGTGGCGCAGCAGGACCGCGTGCGCCGCGCCCTCCACGCGGCCGAGCCGCGCGGCCACCGACTCCTCCGTGACGTACATCACGCCAACGTCAGCACCCCGCAGCGTGTCCATGACCGTGTGGTCGCCCACCATGGTCACCGTCGCGCCCTGGTTGCGCAGCGCGCGCACCGCCAGCGGCTTGCTCGGCCCGGGAATGCCGGCAAGCACGTTGGACACACCGAGAAAGTCCGCGAAGCGGCGCGCCACCGGGTAGGTGTCGCGGGTGAGCATCACGGTTTCGATCCCCATGTCCTCGAGCCTTTGCACCGCCTCGATCGCGTCGGGCTTTGCGGGGTCGTAGAGCGTGATCACCCCCCGGTCGCGGCCCTTCCACCGCACGACGACGGGGGTGCCGCCGGAGGTGGCCGCGATGGCGAGGCGCCCGTGCAGACTCGACAGGTTGGTCGGGCGCCACAGCGTCGCCTCAAGGTGCTCGACGCGCTCCTCCCCGGCGTCGGCGTCGGTACCTATCCCCTCGTCGTAGGTCAGGGTCAGCCGGCCCTTCACGTCGCCCTCGGCGGTGATCTCGGTGGAGTTCAGTTCGATCCACGACGGCAGCGAGCTGTCCTTCGAGCGCATGTCGCGCGACTCGCGCGCCGCCTTGACCAGGGCCTTCCCCATCGGGTGCTGCGACTCCGTCGACAGCGCGGCCGCGATGCGCAGCACCAGGTCCGAGTCCTCGCCGCGTTCGGCCGTCACCGTCTCCACGTACATCGTCGGGGTGACCAGCGTGCCCACCCGGTTGAACACCACCGTGTCGGTGTTTTCCAGGCCGCGGAAGCTCTCGCCGTCGCGAAGCAGAATGCCGTTGCGCGCCGCCGCCTCGATGCCCAGGCGGATCGCCACCGACGGCGAGATCGCCAGCGCCACCGGCGCCACCACCGCCAAGATCGCCACCGCCGTGGAAAACGCCACGTTGGGGTTGCCGGTGATGAGGAACCACAGGCAGAAGTCCGCAAAAGCGATGAAGTAGGCCGCCGGGATGAGCATGCCCGCGGTGCGGGTGGACAGCAGCGCCGCCGCGTTCTCCCGGCGCGAGGCCTCCTCGACCCAGCCGTGCACCACCGCCCAGCGCGTCGAGTGGCCCGTGCGCACCGCGCGGACCTTGATGCTGCCGCTGTCGACCACGGAGCCGGCGTAGACGCGCGTGCCCACTTTCGCCTGGGCGGGCTCTCGGGCGTCGATAAGCGGCGGGCGCAGCTCACACGAACCGCCGACCACGTCGCCGTCGACGGGGACGACCTCGCCCGCGGTGACTTTCACGTCGTGGCCGCGGTTGATCTCCGAGATGGGCAGCCGCTCCTCGACCACCGTGTCCGTGGCCCGGTTGCGACGAAAAACGGTGTACTCGCGGTCGGGGTCCGGGCTGTGCAGCGCCATGTCCCGCAGCAGGTAGGAGCGCACCCGCACGGAGTTGGCGCGCCCGACGAGGAGCATGGCGGTCACCCCGCACGCGACGTCCAGGAAGATCTCCATCCCCTCCGACGGGCGGACGGACAGCCAGCCGCTCGGCGAGCTCCAGCCGATCTCGCCGGCGGGGGTGAACACGAGCGCGCACAGCGACCACACGTAGGAGGCGAGGATCGCGATCGAGCTCGCGCCGTCCAGCGCCGACAGCCCGCGGCGCACGCCGCCGGCCATCGCGCGGTGGAAGGGGAAGGCGCACCACAGTGCCACCGGGGTGGACAGCGCCAGGCACACCCACTGCCACCCCGCGAACTGCAGCTCCGGGATGTAGCTCAGCGCGCAGACGGGGATGGTGATGAGGATGGCCAGCCACATCCTCAGCGGCGTGACCAGGTCGCGGGCGGTAAACAGCACGTCGGACTGGCTCGTGCGCACCCGGCGCGGCTCTCCGCGCATGAATCCCTCGGCGCGCTCGCGGACGAGGTTGGCCTCCTCGTCGCGGCGCTGGCGGCGCATTTTCCCCGTCATCCCGCGGGTGCCCCGGCGCGGCAGGGGATGTTCGGCAGCGCGACGGCCCACCGCGCGGCGCCGCAGCGTCGAGTCCGTCATGTCCGCGCGGACGCCGAAAGACTCGATGACCTCGACGATGCGGGCCGGGTCCATGTCCTCCGCGGCGGTCACCCACGCCGTCGAGGAGGGGTAGACGAGCCGGGCCGTGACGCCCTCAAGCTTGTCCAGGGCCTCCTCGATGTCGCGCATCTGCGGGGCGTCCTCGATTCCCTCGAGCACGAAGGCGTAGGAGGCGTTGGGGCGCATCGGCGTCCCGTCGCGCTCGTGCGGCGCGTCGAGGTCGAAGCCGGCGTTACGTGCCGCAACGCGGGCGGCGACAATGGACGCGTCGAGCCCGTCGCCGACGTGGTTGGCGGCCACCTAACCCTGCCCCTGCAGGCCGGAGGTGGTGGCGCGCACCCACGCGTTCGCCGGGGGACGAAACATCATCCACACGGCGACGGCGAGGAGCACGACGATGATGAAGGAGGCCCAGGCGCTCACCCGCAGCGCGAACGCGGCGATGTTGAGAAAGATCGCGGCCGCCGAGAAGCCGGCGGCGAAGCGCCGCGCGGGCGCCGAGCCGCGGTCAACGTACGCCGCCGTGGCACCCAGCGCCAGGGCGAGGATGATGTTGCCCCAGGCGGTGAACCGCATGTTGCGCATGAACGGCTCGCGGAAGGCCTCGTCGGCGCCCTCGGGGAAGCCCCCGGCCAGAAGCATCATGCCGGTGAGAAGCATGAGCACGCACGCGACGACAAAGAGCCGGAAGGCCCGGGTCAGGGCCTTCGGCTTCTCAGTGCCTGCGGGCTGGTTATAGCGCCGATTCGGGTCGTTGGGGTCGCTCACCATCGTGGGAAACATGCCGGCCATGGGGTGCCCCTACTTCTTCTTCTCGTTCGTCGGGCCGCCGCCCGGCGTCTGTGCGCGCACGTACTCGTGCACCTTGCCCTGCATAGCGTAGGCCACGGCGCACGCCCCGGCTGTGCCGATGACAATTTGCACGATGCCGTCGACGGCGTAGAGGGCGATGGGGACGGTGGTGGAATCCGGGCTCACGAAGAACAGAAAGACCGCGCGGATGGCGAAGAACACGCCGAAAAACTGCAGCAGGCGCAGCGCGCTAGGCGCCCACGTCGCCCGCGTAGCCACTGCGCGCGCCGCAACGGCCAGGAGGATGAGGACGATGAGCTGGAACACCGCCATCAGCGCGACGGACGAGTAGACGGTGGCGTTCAGTAGCTCCTCGGTGAGCGCCTCGTTCGAGGATCGTGCGGCCTGGCGGGCGCTTTCGCGCAGCCGGCTCGGGTCCACAACGATGGCGATTACCGAGAGGATCTGGTGCACCAGCTCGCCGCCCAGCATGACGCCGAGGCAGCCGAGGAGGTAGCGCACGGGCTCCGGGAGTTTCTTCGAGCCCGCACCGCCGCCGCTCACGGCCTCGGCGCTGACGTGGCTCGGGGACTCGGGCGCGTTAACCATGGAGAGCCCTTGCGGCGTCGATGGCGAAGTAGGTGAAGATCTGGTCCGCCCCGGCGCGCTTGATGGACAGCAGCGACTCCATCATCACCGCGTCGAGGTCCAGCCAGCCGTTGTTCGCGGCGGCCTTGAGCATTGCGTACTCGCCCGAGACCTGGTACGCGGCCACCGGCACCGGGGAGAGCTCGGCCACCTGGGAGAGCACGTCCAGGTACGGAAGGGCGGGCTTGACCATGACAAAGTCGGCGCCCTCCTCGATGTCGAGCTGGGCCTCGAGGAGCGATTCGCGGGCGTTCGCCGGGTCCTGCTGGTAGGTGCGCCGGTCGCCGGTGAGCGAGGAACCGACGGCGTCGCGGAAGGGGCCGAAGAAGGCGGAAGCGTACTTCGCGGAGTACGCCATGATGGCCACGTCCTGCCACCCGGCGGCGTCGAGGGCGGCGCGGATGGCGGCGATCTGCCCGTCCATCATGCCCGAGGGGCTAACGATGTGCGCCCCGGCCTCCGCCTGCGCCACCGCCATCGAGGTGTAACAGTCCAGCGTCTCGTCGTTGAGCACGACCTCGTTGCCGAAGTGGTCGGTGCCCACCACGCCGCAGTGGCCGTGGTCGGTGAACTCGTCGAGGCACGTGTCCGCCATGATGAGCAGGTCGTTGCCGAATTCCTCGCGCATCGCGCGCACGGCGCGGTTGAGGATGCCCTCCTCGGCCCACGCCTGCGAACCTGTGGCGTCTTTGTCCTCCGGGCGCGGCACCCCGAACAGGTCGACGCAGCGCACACCCGCCTCGAGCGCGTCGTGCCCGATGGCCTTGAGCGAGTCGATCGTGTGCTGGTACTGGCCCGGCATGGAGGCGATCTCGCGTGCGGCGTCGATCCCGTCCGCCACGAACAGCGGCAGGATCAGGTCGGAGGGGTGAAGGCGCGTCTCGGCCACCAGCTCCCGCATCGCGGGGTGCTGCCGCAGGCGCCTAGGACGGCGGGTGATTTCGTAGGAAGACACGCCCACTATCCTAAGACCTCCCCCCGACACGGCGAAACAGCCCGGGCGTCGGCTATTCGTCCTCGGCGGGCTTGCGCCGCGCCCGGCGCTTCTTGCGCGGCGGCGGCAGCTGGCCCGCAGTGCGCAGGGAGGCCACGTGCGCCGCGAGGGCGTCGACAAGCGAGGGCACATCCGCGACCTCGGGGACGACGTCGACGCGCAGCCCCTGCTCGCGCGCTTCGGCCGCGGTCATCGGGCCGATGCAGGCGATGATCGTGCGCGCGTGCGGCTTGCCCGCGATGCCCACCAGGTTTTTCACCGTCGACGCCGAGGTAAAGCAGACCGCGTCGAAGCCGCCGGTCTTGATCATCTCACGCACCTCCGGCGCCGGCGGTGCCGCGCGGACGGTGCGGTAGGCCACAACGTCATCGACCTCCCAGCCTTTCTCCTTCAGCCCGTCGACGAGCACGTCGGTGCCCAGGTCGGCGCGCGGCAGCAAAACGCGGGAGACGGGGTCGATGTCCTCGACGTACTCCGGGAATACCTCGACCAAGCCCGCGGCGTTCTGCTTCGTGCGGTGCGGCAAAAGCTCCGGGACCATGCCGCGCGCACGCAGCGCCTCGGCGGTCTTGCCGCCCACGGCGGCGAGGTGGACGCCCGCGAAGGCGCGCGCGTCGAGGCCGAGCTCCTCGAACTTGTCCCACACCGTGCGCACCGCGTTGACGGAGGTAAACACGATCCACTGGAAGCGGCCCTCGACGATGCCCTTGATGGCGCGGTCGAGCTGCGCCGGGTTGCGGGGCGGCTCCAGGGAGATCGTGGGCACGGACTGCGGGATGGCGCCGCAGGCGCTGAGGCGGGCGTTCATCACACCTGCCTGCTCTTTTGCCCGGGGCACGAGGACGCGCCAGCCGTACAGGGGACGGTTTTCCCACCAGGAGTACTTGCTGCGGTCGTCGACGGCCGCGCCGATGGTGACCACGAGGTTGCCGGACAGGTCCGCGTCGATCTTGCTCACCGTCTCCAGCGTGGCGTCGAAGGTGCGCTGCAGGCGGGTGGTGCCGTTGGTGGTCACGGTCAGCGGGGTCGTGCCCGCGTAACCGCGCGCGCTGAGCTCGGCGGCGATGGTCTCCAGCTGCTCAGCCACAGCTTGGAACACGAGCGGCTGCGGGGCGGCCGCCAGCTGGTCCCAGTCGATCTCGGTGTCCACGTCGTTGGTCAGGTCGGTCTCGGTGTAGGTCGAGCCCAGGGCAATGCCTGCGAAGGAGGGCACCGTCGACGGCAAAGACATCCCCGGCACCACCTGGAACTCCAGGCCCGCGTTGGCCACCGCGGAGATCTCCTCCATCACGGCGTCGCGGGTCAGGGGGTTGCCGGCAACGAGGCGGACGACATCGCCGTCGCCGTCCTCGCCGCGCTCGATGGCGGCCGCGGCCTCGTCGAGGGCGGCACGCAGCTTCTCGACGATCCCCTCAGCGCCCAGGTCACTCTCAGCGAGCTCCGCCGCCGTCGGCGGAGCCGGGCGCGGGGGGCGACGCCGTGCGCCCGCCGCCTTGGCCTCTTCGCACATGCGCTCGTAGCGCTCCTCCGCCTCCTTCAGTTTCTGCGCGGGGACGGCGAGCTTGGAGGCCACAACGTTTCGCACCCCCTGAAGCACCGTGGGTTCAACGAGGGCGATAGAGTTGGTTTCCATCACCTCGCGTGCGCGGACGGTCAGCAGCTCCGGGTTGCCGGGGCCAGCGCCGACGAAGATGACCTTCCCCGGCTGGGGGGTAATCGAGGGCATAGTCATTCACGGTTCTTTTCTAAGGCATAAAGAGACGTGACAAGCCACAGCCCACCGACTTGGCCCGCAAAGGGCCACGCTCCGCCCGCACAAGGGGGTCTGGCTCGCCCCGCGTCAGGGGGCCGGGTGCGCCGCGGCACATCACTGTGTGCTAAGTGCTAGATACACCTTAAAGTGAATACCCCCCGAAACAAAAACCGCCGAGCGCGTGGGCCTTACCCGATGAGCTCGGCCGCGCCGCGTTCGAGCAGGCGTTCGGCGATCGTGCGCCCCAGGGCCGCCGCGTCCGCGCCCCGGGCCTCCTCGACCAGACTGGCGGAGCCGTCGAGCGCGAACACCCCGCCGCGCGCGACAACCTGCTCCCCCTCCGAGCGCGCGTAGGCCGCGACGGGGGCGGTGCAGCCCGCCTCGAGGGTGGCCAGCACCTGGCGCTCGGCTGCGGCGCAGCGCGTGGCCGCCGGGTCCACGAGGGAGTCGATGGCGTTGCGCGCCTCCTGGTCGTCCACGCGGCACTCCACCGCCAGCGCCCCCTGCGCGGGCGCGGGCATGATTACCTCGGGCGCGAAAACCTCGGTGGCGCGCTCGGCGTGGCCGCCGCGGCACAGGCCCGCGTAGGCGAGGATGACGGCATCGAGCTCGCCGCTGGTGACGCGGCCCATGCGCGTTTCGATGTTCCCGCGCAGCGGTCGAATGTCCAGGTCGGGGCGCAGCGCCTTCAGCTGGGACACCCGGCGCGGCGCAGAGGTACCCACGCGCGCGCCCTCGGGCAGCTCGGCCAGCGTCAGCCCGTCGCGGGCGATGAGCGCCTCGCGGTTGTCCTCGCGCTCCGGGACGATGAGGTGGGTGCGGGGCTCAGGCGCGGTGGGCAGGTCCTTGAAGGAGTGGACGGCGACGTCGACGTCGCCGGTGAACAGCGCCTCGCGCAGCGCCGAAGTGAACACCCCCACCCCGATGCGTTCGACGGGGTCCTGCGACAGGTCGCCGGCGGTGGTGACGACCTTAAGCTCCGCCTCGTAGCCGGCCGCCGCGAGCGCGTCGCGCACGTGCCCGGCCTGGGTGGTGGCTAGCGCCGAGCCGCGCGTACCAATTTTGAGCATTACTTCTCCTTCGTGTGCATCTCCTCGAGCCGCGGCAGCTGCGCCGCGTTCACGGCGACGGCGGCGGTCTCGATCCCGAACAGCTCTTCGAGCGCCGTCTCCACGCTCACGGTCTCCGCGGTCGCCGCGAGCTCCTTGATCTTCACCGTCGGGGTGTGCAGAAGCTTATCGACGACCCGGCGCACCGTCCTCGACACCTGCTCGAACTCCTCGTCGCCGAGGCTGGGCACCCGCGAGCGCAGCCGCTCGAGTTCCGCCTCGGTCACCGCGTTGGCGGCCCGGCGCAGCTGCGCCACCGCGGGCCCCACCTCGCGCACCCGCTGCTGGGTGCTGAAGGCCTCGACCTCCTGGGCGAGGATCGCCTCGGCGGCGCGGTGCGCCTTGCTGTCTTCCGTGTCGCCCTCGAGCATCGTCTTGTGCAGGTATTCGATGTTGACGAGGTGTACACCGTCGCGCGCGGCCACGGCGTCGTCGATGTCGCGCGGCAGGGACAGGTCCGCGAGCATGACCGGCCCCGAGATGTCCTCGGGCGTGATTGTGAACTCGCCGCTCGCCGTCGCGGAGACGCCGATGTCCACCCGGGCGAGCGCGCCGGCGCGCGCATTGAAGTCAACGACCTCGGCCGGCACCCCCGCCTCCCGGGAGTGCTCAGCGAGGCGCTCGGCGCGCGAGCGCGTCCGGTTGGCGATGATGAGCTTGTCCACCCCCAACCGGCCCAGGTGCGTGGCCGACAGGGAGGCCATCGCCCCGGCCCCGAGGATGAGCGCGGTCTTGCCGCGGAAGTCGTCGACGCCCATGATCCGCCGGGCCTCGTCGAAGGCGAGGGTGACCATGGAGGCGCCGGCGTCGTCGATGTCCGTCTCCGCGTGGACGCGCTTACCGGCGTGCAGCGCCGACTGCGCCAGCGCATGCAGCCCCGGCCCGGCCGTGCCGCGCCGCGCCGCGTCCTGGTAGCTGGAGCGGACCTGGCCGATGATCTGCTGCTCACCCACCACCATCGAGTCGAGGCCCGCCGCCACCGTCATCATGTGCTCCGCGGCGGCGTCGGCGTAGCGCACGTACAGGTAAGTACGCAGCTCGGGTTCCCCCACCTTGGAGGTGGCGGACAGGACGCGGAGGATGTCTTCGACGCCACTGTGGAAGGAGTTGGTCACCGCGTACACCTCGAGCCGGTTGCACGTGGAAATGATCATGGCCTCCGACAGGGAGGGCTGCTCCACAAGCGTCGTCGCCGTCTCTTCCTGCACGGCGGCGTCCATGCTGAGCCGCTCGAGAAGCGCCACGGGTGCCGAGCGGTGCGACATCCCAACGACGAGAACACTCACGAAATCCCTCCGAAACGTCTGAAAATCAAACTAAAGTATAGCCGCAGGGTCACCGGAGTTCGGCCGCAAGGTCCTCATTGTCGACTTCCCAGCAGGCAAACTCCTCCCCGTCGATCACCACGACGGGCAGCCGGTCGCCGTATTCCATCGCCAGCTCGGGGTCCGCAGCCTTGTCGACGTCGACAAGCGAAAGGCTCGCCCCATGCTTCGCGACGACCGGAGCGATCTGCTCCGCCACACGCGCGCACGATCCGCAGCTCTCTCGCACCATGAGCTCGACTCTCCTCATCACCACTCCCTGGCAAGCGTTCAGGCCCCCGACGATTTACCATTGTTCACGCTACTCCCCCACCCATCGAAAGGCTGATCACCTCCATGAGCGCGGACTTTGCGAATTTGCCCGGCAGCGAATTCCTCGCCCAATGGTCCGTCTCCCACGGCAACCTCCGGCGCTTCCTCGAGGACACGGCCATGCCGCCTCTCGACGACGACGCCCAGCGCGCCGCCGGCCAAGCCGCCGCCGAGGCCGCCGTCCAGGACACCTTCGGCATCGACCTAGCGGACTTCTCCCTCGGCGTCGACTCCGTCAGCGGCGCCTTCGCCACCGCCGGCACCTCCACCGTGACCCCGCCCGACCCCGATATCCCGCAGGACACCGAGGCCGCCGCCTTCTTCGACGTCGACAACACCCTTATCCAGGGCTCCTCCCTCGTCCTGCTTGCCGCCGGGCTCGCGCGCCACCGGTTCATCACCCTGCGCGAACTCCTGCCCGCCCTGGTCAAGCAGCTGCGTTTCCGGCTCAGCGGCAGCGAAAACCACGACGACATCGCCTCCGGCCGCGAACACGCGCTCAGCCTGGTCAAAGGCAAAAGCGTCGACGAGCTGCGCGACCTGTGCGCCGAGATCGTGGACCAGCAGGTGCTCACCAAGGCCTACCAACCCACCATCGAGCTCGCCTCGATGCACATCGCCGCAGGCCAACAGGTGTGGCTCGTCTCCGCCACCCCCGTCCAGATCGGCCAGGCACTCGCCGAACGCCTCGGCTTCACCGGCGCGCTCGGCACCGTCGCCGAAGAGAAAGACGGCTACTTTACCGGCCGCCTCGTCGGCGACATCCTTCACGGCCCCGGCAAGAAGCACGCGGTCGCCGCCCTCGCCGCCATCCAGCAGCTCGACCTGCAGCAGTGCACCGCCTACTCCGACAGCATCAACGACATTCCCATGCTGTCCATGGTGGGCACGCCCGTAGCCATCAACCCCGACCGGGCCCTGCGCGCTCACGCCCAGTCCGCCGGGTGGGCCGTGCGCGAGTACCGCCGCGTGCGGCGCGTCGCGGGGAACCGGGCGGCGCTGCTCGCGGCGGCCGGTGTCGCCCTCGGCGCCGCCGCCGCTGCGTGGGCGTGGCGACGGCGCAGCTAGGGTGTGGTCGGGTTCTCCTGGCGCGTCGCAGTCGCCCTCAACGAAAACCCCAGGTCGCGCCGGGCTGAAACACGCTGAGGTCGACTACGCTCCACGCCCTGGTCGACCTCAGCAAAAACCTGCGTGTAAAACCCCAGGTCGCGTGACCCCGGAAAGCGTTGAGGTCGACTAGGACCGGTGTGCCGGTCGACCTCAGCAAAAACCTGCGTGTAAAACCCCTGGTCGCGCAACCCCGGAAAGCGTTGAGGTCGACTAGGACCGGTGTGCCGGTCGACCTCAACGAAAACCCGGGCACAAAACCCCAGGTCGCGTAACCCCACAACACGCTGAGGTCGACTACGCCCCACGCCCTGGTCGACCTCAGCGAAAACCCGGGCACAAAACCCCAGGTCGCGCCGGGGCGAAACACGCTGAGGTCGACTAGGCCCAGAGAAGGCATCCGCACACAAAGAGGCCCACACCGCGACGGGGCGGTGTGGGCCTTGCGCTCTGGCTTACTTGCCGAGCTTACGACGCTGCACGCGGGTGCGGCGGAGCATCTTGCGGTGCTTCTTCTTGGACATGCGCTTGCGGCGCTTCTTGATCACTGAACCCATAAGGCTTCCTCGTTTCGTGTGGTTGTACGTACAGACCTGCCGGCGGACCTAGCGCAATTTGTCGGGCGGGGGAGGTGCACTCTCCGAGTCGCCCGCGCCGTCACCGGCCTGAATGTTCCAAGCATAGCGCCCGCAGCCCAGCAGACCAAAAGCCCCAGCAAACCAAAAGCGCCGACGGGCCGAAAACCACACGAGTCCAAAACCTCAGCCCGCCCCCGCGGTGAGCGGGGGCGGGCTGAGGCCTAGCGGTAACGGGTTTAGCCGACGTCGTAGACAGACGAGTCGAGGTAGTCGCTGACCGCCTTCTCGCTGACTCGGAAGGAGCGGCCCACGCGCACGGCGGGGAGCTCTCCGGAGTGAACGAGCCTGTACACCGTCATCTTGGAAACGCGCATGATCTCGGCGACCTCGGCGACGGTGAGGAACTTGCCCTTTTCTTCATTAGCCATAAACTCATTAACCCTTCAAGCACGGCCGCGCTGCAGGCTTCCCCTCCCGCAGGACGAACGCGCACGTGCTGCAACCAGCCTAGCGTGAACCGTGGGCGGGGTGCGACTCAAGTGTCGAAAAATTTGCAGAGTTTTGCCAGTCAACCTACCGGCACTGGTGTGACTCGACGGGGCACGTCTATTTGCCCAGTTCGCGGGCGCGGCGCGCGCAGGCCTCCGTCGCACGGTAGACGCTGCCGCGCAGCCCGGACTCCTCGAACTCCCGGATCGCGGCGGCCGTCGTACCGGCCGGGGAGCTCACCGCGTGCCGCAGCTCCGCCGGGGAACGTCCCGAGGCGAGCATTTCGCCGGCGCCGGCGGCGGTGGCGCGGGCGAGGCGTTCGGCGGTGTCGCGGGGGAGGCCGAGGGCGACGCCGGCGTCGATAAGAGCTTCGGTGAACAAGAAGTAGTACGCGGGGCCGGACCCGGAGACGGCGGTGGCGACGTCGATAAGCTGCTCGTCTATGCTCACGACCTCCCCCGTCGCGGCGAGGATGCCGGTGATGCCCTCGCGCTGGGTGTCTTCGACGAAGCGGCCGAAGGAGGCGAGGTGGACGCCGCGGCCGACGAGCATCGGCGTATTGGGCATGACGCGCGCGACGGGCGTGCCGGCGGAGGAGGCGGTTTCCATCGCGGAGATGGTGATGCCGGCGGCCATGGAAACGAGGGCTGTGGACGCCTCGTTGTGGGCCACGACGTCGCTGATCTCCTCGATGATGTCGAGGATCTGGTAGGGCTTGACGCACAGGAAGCACAGGTCGGCGTCGGCTGCGGCCTCCGTGTTGTCGCCGGTGGTGACGATGCCGTAGCGCTCGGCGAGGTCGTCTCGGCGCCGCTTTGTGCGGTTTGTGGCAGTGATCCTCTGGGGGTCACATCCGGCGTCGACAAGCCCGGCGATCAGGGCCTCGCCGATGCTGCCGGCCCCAATGACGGCTATTTTGTCCACCGCAATGTCAGATATGGCGTTCATGCACCCCAGAGTGCCACAGGCGCGCTAGACAATCAGCGCCGGGCCGAACGCCATGACCGCGCCCGCGATGCCCGCCAAGGCCATGGTCACGCCGTCGCGGCCGGTGCGCAGCGCGCGCACGCCGAAGACGATGGCCACCACGACGACGAGAGCGACGAGCGCCGCAACGAGCGTCTGCGTGTTCGCCCACAGCCATTGGAAACCGAGGAAGCCGCCGACACCCACCGCAAGGCCGAGGAGCACCAGCAGCACGAGGATGAACGGGTTGATCGAGGAATCGTCGCCCGCCTCAGCCTCAGCCGCTGTCGCGGACTCCGCCGCGGGCTCGTCGCCGGTCTCCCTCACAGCCGGGATCACGCCCGTATCCTCCGTATCAGGGACCACGGCGATCACGGAGGTATCGTCCTCAGCCACGGCAGCACGCTTGTCGACGTCCACCCGCCCGCTGGCCCCAGCCACCGGCCGCTTCTCCGCCTCGGCAGTCCGGGCCTCGACGGTCCGGGTCTCGACGGGCTGCGCCTCGGCGGGCTGCGCAGGCTCAGATTGCGCAGGATCGGGCTTCTCGGCGGCCTGGTCCTTCTCCGCCTCAGGCGCCGGTTTTTCGGGTGCCGGTTCCTCCGCGGGCGCGTCGATGGGCACGCTGGAGTGCTTGGACTCCACCGGCTGCGCCTCGACCTTCTTCAGCGAGCCGGTGAGCTCAGCGACGGACACGCCGCCGTCTTCAAGGCTGCGGCGACGGCGCGGGCGCGAGGCGCCACCGTCACGGTTATCGCTTCCCGCCCGGGCAAGAAGCTCGGCGACGGTGAGCTGCTTGTCCTCAGACATTAGACGTCATCTCCTTGGTCGTGTCCTTGATCCATCCGCCTGAGAATCACGCCTTCGCGCAACGCCCACGGGCAGATATCCAACTTATCAAGATTAAGCGCGCGCATGGCGGCTTCCGCAACGAGGGCACCCGCGACGATCTGGTGGGAGCGATCCGCGTTAATGCCCTCCAATTCGGCGCGGTCGGCCGCCGTCATGCGCGAAATAAACGCGATGAGCTGGCGCAAACCTGGGGCTGTGAGGGTGCGGCGGACGAAGGGGCCGGCGGAGGAGGGCGCGGCGCCGGTCAGGCGCGCGAGGGAGCGGAACGTCTTGGATGTGCCCACCGCCAGGCCCGGCTCGCCGAGGGCCCGGAACTGCTCGGCGGGGCCGGCGAGTTCGGCGTCGATGTAGTCGCGGAGCATGTTGATCTTCTTGCGCTCCGGCGGGTCCGTATCAAACCACTGGTGGGTCAGACGGCCGGCTCCGAGCTCGAGGGAGACAGCGAGGTCGGGAGTCTCCTCCATACCGCTGGAGATCTCGAGGGAGCCGCCGCCGATATCCAGGTTGGTGATCCGCCCGGCGGACCAGCCGTGCCAGCGCCGAGCGGCGAGGAAGGTCAGGCGCGCCTCCTCCTCGCCGGAGAGGATCCGCAGCTCCACGCCGGTGCCCTTTTCTACCCTTTTCAACACGTCGGCGGCGTTTGTGGCGGAGCGCACTGCGGACGTCGCAAAGGCGAGCAGCTGCTCGCACTTGAGCTTCTCCGCGAGGTCCTTGGCCTCGTGGACGGTGTCGATGAGCTTGGCAACACCCTTGTCTTCGATGTTGCCGTGCTTGTCCAGCATCTCCACAAGCCTGAGTGGCTGCTTCCAGTCGCTCATCGGGGTCGGGCGCCCACCGGCGTGGGCATCCACCGCCACGAGGTGAACGGTGTTGCTTCCAACGTCTAATACACCTAGTCGCACACCCACAGAGTAATGGGTCTACCGTACTCAAGTGTGAATCAACCATCCTCTACGCCCGTGATGCTCGGATTTCCTGCCTCCTCCCCCGCTGGAAAATCGATCCTCGCAGGGCGGGAAATCACCCCGGATTTCCCCCGCGACTGGTTTGAATTCGTCCACCCGGACGACCCCTCCCACTACTTTTCCATCGACCTGACCTGGGCCGAGTCAACGTGGTCGTGCCGGTTTGGCACGCCGGAGTGCCTGGGCATCGACGCATCCTTCCCCGTGGTGGGCTGCTGCATCCACGGCGCCTACCTGGCGGACGAGTCCGACCGCGACGACCTTTATAACGCCGTCGCCGAGATGCCCGCCAGGTACTGGCAGCTGCGCCCCGACGACGTCGATTCCTACCTCGCGGCCGCGGACCCCGTCGTGCTCGAGCCCTGGCTCGTGTTCGACGACGAGGAAGGAACAGGGGAAAACGACGAGGACGGCCCCCACCTAAAAACGAAAGTGGTCGACGGCGCCTGCATCTTCGCCAACCGCGCCGACGCTGAGACCGGCCCGGGCTGCGCCCTGCACCAGTGGGCCATCGCCGAGGGGCGCAACATCGTGGGCTCCAAGCCCGAGGTGTGCTGGCAGGTCCCGTTTTCCCGCGAGGACTCCTGGGAGGAGCGTTCCGACGGCGAAGAAATCCTGCGCACCACCATCGGCGAGTACGACCGCCGCCAATGGGGAGGCGGCGGCGAGGACTTCGACTGGTGGTGCACGTCCTCGCCTACCTGCCACTCCCCCGGCGCCGGGGCGGGCACCCCGGTGTGGAAGTCGATGAAAGACGAACTCATCGCACTCATCGGGGAGAAACCCTACGCGGTCCTGGCGCGGCACTGCGAGGCCCGCGCCTGCGTGACCGCCGCGGCCCGCTCGGTGCACCCGGCCACGGCGCAGGCCAACGGCGAGTAGGCCGATGAGGGCGCCTCTTTAGGCCTCGAACTTGTAGCCCAGCCCGCGCACCGTCACCAGCTGCGTCGGCCGGGAGGGCTCGACCTCGATCTTCGTGCGCAGGCGCTTGACGTGCACGTCGAGGGTCTTGGTGTCGCCGACGTAGTTCGCGCCCCAGATCCGGTCGATGAGCTGGCCGCGGGTGAGCACGCGCCCGGCGTTGCGCATGAGGTACTCCAGCAGGTCGAACTCCTTCAGGGGCATGGGCACCGGTTGGCCGTCGACAAGCACTGTGTGCCTTTCGACGTCCATCTTGACCCGCCCCACCTCGACGATCTGCGAGTCCTCATAGTCGCCGCTGTCGGTGTCCGCGCCGCGGCGCAGCACAGCGCGGATGCGCGCGACGAGCTCGCGGGTGGAGTAGGGCTTGGTCACGTAGTCGTCCGCACCGAGCTCAAGGCCGACAACCTTGTCAATCTCGGTGTCGCGGGCGGTGACCATGATGATCGGAACAGAGGAGGTGGCGCGCAGGCGCCGGCAGACCTCGGTGCCGCTCATGCCGGGGAGCATGAGGTCCAGCAGGACAAGGTCGACGCTCGTCTTCTCAAACTCGTCAAGCGCCGTCGGTCCGTCGCCCGCCACCGTCGTCTCAAAGCCCTCCTTGCGCAGCAAGTAGGCCAGCGGGTCGGCCAGGGATTCTTCGTCCTCGACGATAAGGATGTTCGTCACTGCTCTTCCTTTTCCTTTCGACGGCTCGCAACCCGGTTCACTGTCTTGCGGATCCCGGAGGCCGACTCTTCTTCCTCCCGTTCGGGCCGTTCGGCTTCTGCCACGAATTCTTCGGGGGCGTAGACGGGAAGCTCGATCGTGAACGTCGAGCCCGTCCGAGGCCGGGACCACACCTTGATATTACCCCCGTGGTTGATCACCACATGCTTCACGATGGCCAACCCAAGCCCCGTGCCTCCCGTCGAACGCGAGCGGGCCTTGTCCACCCGGTAGAAGCGTTCAAATACGCGCTTCTGATCCTCCGGCGCAATGCCTATGCCCCGGTCCGTGACCCGGATGAGCACGACGTTGTCGCGCACTACCTTCTGCGTGATGCTCACCGGCTGCCCGTTCGGCGAGTAATTGATGGCGTTGGAGACCAGGTTGGAGACCGCGGCGGTCAGCAACGCCTTGTCGCCGACGACCCGCAGACCCGTGGGGGCGCTGCGCGTCAGCTCGATCTCCCGGTTCTCCGCGGTGACCTTGTTGCGCTGGATGGCGGCGTCGATGATCTCGTCAACCCGCACGAGCGTCATGTCGGGCAGCGCCTCGGCACCCTGCAGCTTCGACAGGGAGATGAGGTCCGTGATCATCTCGCCCATGCGCTGGGACTCTTTGAGCAGCTTCGTGCCAAAATAGTCCACCATCTCGGGGTCCGCCGGGTCCTCCAGGAGGGCCTCGGCGAGGAGCGAAATGCCGCCCACCGGGGTTTTCAGCTCGTGCGAGACGTTGGCCACGAAATCGCGGCGCGCCGACTCCATGCGCACGTTTTCGGACTCGTCGGAGCCGTACGCCACAACGAAGGTGTTCTCGCTCAGGGTCAGCGGCTTCACCAAGGCGCGCACGTTGCGGATCCGGTTTGCCGTGGGGCGCTGCGGCAACACCAGCTCGAGCTCGCGGTCCTCCTGGTCCCCGAAGACCTTCACGGCCTCCTTCCACACCACGGGGTTGACGGTGCGGTCGTGCACGAGCGTCATGTCGTGGGCGCGCGAGTTGGACAGGATCACGCGCCCCGCCCGGTTCATCACCGCCACGCCCGTCGGGGAGCCCTGCATGGACAGGTGCAACACCTCGCTGAGGGTGGACACTGCGGATTCTGCAGGCTCCGCGTCCCTGGCGGCGCCCCCGCGCCAACGGCGCGCAGCGCCAACGGCACACACCACCAGGGCGCACAGCGCTACGCCAAGGACGAACGCAAGGACGGGGGACACGTGTTACCTTTCCACAGATGCGCGGCCGCCTGCCGCGCCGATACGATCTCTACCCCTGCTGGGCACCCTGGTTGGCCACGGCTGCCGCGCCGGCCGCGGCGGCCTCCGGGTCGAGGTAGGTCCCGCCGGGGTTGAGCACGGAGCCGGCCGCGTCGAACTCATAGATCAGCGGCATGCCGGTGGGGATGTTCAGGCTGGCGATGTCTTCGTCGGAAATCCCGTCGAGGTACTTCACCAGGGCGCGCAAGGAGTTGCCGTGCGCAGCGACCATGACGTTCTTGCCCTCGAGCACCTCAGGCAGGATCACGTCGACGTAGTAGGGCAAGAAGCGCTCCACCACGTCCTTCAGGCACTCGGTGCGCGGCACCTCGGGGAGGAAGGCGTAGCGGGCGTCGTCCGTCTGGGCGTACTCGTTGTCCGTGTCGATCTCCGGCGGCGGGGTGTCGTAGGAGCGCCGCCACGTCATGAACTGCTCTTCGCCGAACTCTTCGCGAATCTCGGCCTTGTTCAGGCCCTGCAGCTTGCCGTAGTGGCGCTCGTTGAGGCGCCAGCTGCGCTGCACGGGGATCCAGTGCCGGTCCGCCACGTTGAGCGTGATGTTCGCCGTGCGGATGGCGCGGCGCAGAAGGGACGTAAACAGGACGTCGGGCAGGACGCCCTCCTTGACCAGCAGGCGGCCGGCGTTGACGGCCTCCTGCTCGCCCTGCTCGGTCAAATCAACGTCGACCCAGCCGGTGAATTGGTTGGACTTGTTCCACTCGCTCTGCCCGTGTCGGACCAAGATCAGGGTGCCGTGCCGTGACTGCAGCTGTGACTGTTGGTGTGCCATGCGTCTAGCATGCCACGACAACGCAGCGGGCGCCGCCTGCCTACCGGGGACCTGGCGGGCGCTACTACCCCCGAAGGCGGCGCGCTCGTGCGCTCCCGGCGCGAAGGAGTTGAGGGTGTCGCGGTAGACCTCCTCCAGCTTCTCCGCGGCCGCGGCCCAGCTGAACCCGGCCGCGTGTGCCACGGCGTTACGGCCCATCGCGATGCGGCGCGGGTCGTCGCGCAGGATGTCGCCCAGCACGGCCGCCCATTCCTCCGGGTCGTGGCTGCCGACGAGGACGCCCGTGCGGCCGTCGGCAACCGCGAGCGGCAGCCCGCCGACCCGCGCCGCGACGACGGGGGTGCCGGCGGCCTGCGCCTCCACGGCGACGAGGCCAAAGGACTCGTTGTAGCTGGGCACCGCCACGACGTCGGCCGCCTGGTACACGCTTACCAGTTCCTCTGGCGGGCGCGGCCCGAGGAAGCGCACCTGCGCCCCGATACCCTCCTTGCAGGCCAGGTCGCGGTAGCGCGCAACGCTCGCCTCGCTTCCCGACGCCCCACCGCACAGCACCACCCGCACCTCGAGCTCCTGCTCGCGCCGCCGCAGCTCGCCGACCGCACGAATGAGCACCTGGGGCCCCTTAAACTCCTGCAGGCGCCCCACGAAGGCGATGACCTTCGCGTGCAACGGCAGGCCTAAGTCGCGCCGCGCCACCTCGGTGTTGCGGTTGGTTCCGGGCGTAAACAGGGCGGTGTCCGCCCCGGGCGTGACCACCCGGATCACGGCGGAGGTGACGTCGTAGTGGCTGGCCAGCTCTCGGCGCTCATTGTCGGTGTTGACCACGAGCGTCTCGGCGTTGTCCACCAGCTGTTGCTCGCAGATGCGGCGGGCCTCCCCCTCGGCGGCGGTGTCCGGGGAGCCGGCGGCGTTTTTCACCGCCGCCCACGTGTGCCCGGTGTGGACGAGGGGCACGCGCGCGAGGTCCGCGAGCAGCCACCCGACCTGGCCGGACAGCCAGTAGTGGGAGTGGATCAGGTCGTAGCCTAGCTCGCGGGTGCGCGCGAACTGTACGATCCCGCCGGCGAAAGCGGCGAGCTGGGTGGGCAGCTCCTCCTTGCTCAACCCCTCGTAGGGCCCGGCGATGACGTTGACCACCCGCAGGTTGCGTTCCACCTCGACGACCTCGCCCTGGCTGGGCCGCGAGGCGCGGGTGAACACGTCGACAATGACGCCTTGGCGCGCGAGCTCGCGCGCCACGTTGAGCACGTAGACGTTCATGCCTCCGGCGTCGCCGGTGCCCGGCTGTTCCAGCGGGGACGTGTGCATGGAGATCATGGCAACGCGCATGGGGTCCACCTTACGGCGCTGCTACCACGCGGCGTGGCGGTGCCAGGAGGAAAAGTCGGCGGCGACGGTGGCCGCCAGCTCGCGGTAGGCCCGGCGCGTCGCCGGGGCCAGCCTGCCCAGGTCCACCACGGCCCCCTCGGCGAGGTGCCGGTCGTAGGGGATGGTGTGTACGGCCCGCGTGCGCGCCGCGAAGTGCCCGATCAGCCGGTCCATGTCGATGCTGGGAGCGCCCGGGGCGGAGGCGGAGACAACCACGACGGCGTTGGCCGCCAGCTGGTCGTAGCCGTGCAGGTTGAGCCAGTCGAGGGTCGCCGAGGCCGACTGCGCGCCGTCAAGCGCGGGCGAGGTGACCAGTACGAGGGTGTTCGCCAGGTCCAGCACGCCCGCCATCGCCGAGTGCATGAGTCCGGTGCCGCAGTCGGTGAGGATGATGTTGTAGTGGTGCTGCAGAATGTCCACCGCCCGGCGGTAGTCCGCCTCGCTGAACGCGACGCTAACGGCGGGGTCGCGTTCGGAGCCGACCACCTCAAGCCGCGAGCTCGCCTGGTGGGTGAAGGCGCGGACCTGCGGGTAACGCGAGGTGTCCGGCGCACTGAGCAGGTCCCGGATCGTTGCCGGCGCGGCCACGGCGGCGCGCTGCGCCAGGGTCCCGAGGTCCGGGTTGGCGTCGATCGCGATGACGCGGTCGCCGCGCTCGGCCGCGAAGACCCCGCCGAGGGCGACCGTGGTCGTGGTCTTGCCCACGCCGCCCTTCAGCGACATCACCGCGATGCGGTAGTCGCCCCGGAGCGGCGCGCGAATCGCCTCCTCGAGCTGCGCTTCTCGCACCTCGCTTATCGACGCCCCCGGGTTCAGCCGTCCCCCCGACACCGCGTGCACGACCCGGCGCCACCCCCGAGCCGGGGCCGCTTTGACTGGGTTGACGACGAGGCTGTTGTCCAACCCCCCAGCCGGCCCTTCACCCTGGTGTCCCTGTACTGGCGTGTGAATGCTCACCGTTTTTCTCCCCCCTTGTGTGCGCGCCGCCGCGGCGCGAATACCCACGTTCTTACACCATCCCGGCCCGCCCGCACGCGGAAACCGCCCAATGATGTATTCCCCCTCACGCTTTCCGTGGGATTGTGACACGCAGCACGATTCATTTATCTATACTAAGCACCAATCGAACGTCGGAAAGCGATAAGGAGAAACCCTCAATGGGCGCTTACGAAGAAAAAGCCTGGCTACAGCACTACGCAAAGTGGACGCCGCGCGAGATCGAGCTCGACTCGGACACCCTCGTGGATATCTACGAGCGCAACCTCGCGAAGCACTCGAACCGCGTAGCCACCTGGTTCTTCGGGCAGACGATGACCTACGCGGACCTCAACGAGCAGGTGCTCAAGCTCGCCGCCGGCCTGCAGGAGATGGGTGTGAAGAAGGGCGACCGCGTCGCCATCCTGCTGCCCAACTGCCCGCAGCACATCGTCGCCTTCGCCGCGGTCATGCGCCTCGGCGCCATCATCGTCGAGCACAACCCCCTCTACACCGCGGCCGAGCTGCTGCCGCAGTTCCAGGACCACGGCGCGAAGGTCGCCATCGTGTGGGACAAGGCCGCCGAAATGGTCTCCACAATCCGCTCGGACGCCCCGCTGTCCACCATCATCTCGGTCAACATGATCGAGGCAATGCCCCTGCCCTACCGCCTGGCGCTCAAGGTCCCGGTAGGCCCGCTGAAGGCGATGCGCGAGAAGCTCTCCGCCCCAGCCCCCGCCACGATGCCGTGGCAGGCGGCGCTCATCGACAAGCAGTTCCACCCCGCCGAAGACATCAAGCAGGACGACACCGTCCTCATCCTCTACACCTCCGGCACCACCGGCCCGCCCAAGGGCGCGCAGCTGACGCACGGCAACCTCAACGCCGTGCTCAAGGGCGGCCTGGACTGGGTCAAGGACCTCGGCAAAGACCGCGAGAAGATCATGACGATCCTCCCGCTGTTCCACGTCTACGGCCTCGCGCTGAACCTCGGGCTCGCCCTCGGCATCGGCGCCGAGATGATCCTCGTGCCCGCGCCGGAGCCAGCGCTCATCGCCATGGCGCTGAAGAAGAACCCGCCGACCTTCTTCCCCGGCGTGCCCACCCTCTACGAAAAGATCGCCGAGGGCGCTATCGCCAACGACAAGCGTTACCCGTCGATCCGCAACTCCTTCTCTGGCGCGTCGACGCTGCCCGCCTCCACCATCGAGAAGTGGGAGTCCATCACCGGCGGCGTGCTCGTCGAGGGCTACGGGCTGACCGAGACCTCCCCGATCGTCACCGCCAACCCGATGGACGGCAACCACCGCCCCGGCTACATCGGCATCCCCTTCCCCAACACCGAGGTCCGCATCGGCAACCCGGATAACCTGGACGAGACCATGCCCGACGGCGAGCCCGGCGAGCTTCTCGTGCGCGGCCCGCAGGTGTTCAAGGGCTACCTGAACAAGCCCGAGGCCACCGAGAAGGCCTTCCACGACGGCTGGTTCCGCACTGGCGACATGGGCATCATGGAGTCGGACGGCTACATCCGCCTCGTCTCCCGCATCAAGGAAATGATCATCACCGGCGGCTTTAACGTCTACCCCGACGAGGTCGAGCAGGTGATCAAGCAGCACGAGGACGTCGAGGACATCGCTGTCGTCGGCCGCCCCCGCGCAGACGGCTCCGAGGACGTCGTCGCCTGTGTGACCCTCCGAGAGGGCGCCGTGATCCAGTCCGACACACTGCGCGACTACGCCCGCGAGCGCCTCACCCCCTACAAGGTGCCGCGCACCTTCTACCACTTCGAGGAGCTCGCCCGCGACATGACGGGCAAGATCCGCCGCCGCGAGGTGCAGCAAACGCTCGTGGACATGCTCGACAGCGGAAACGACACCACCGTCGGCGAGAAGGACTAACCGCGCCCCGCCCCGATACGCCCCACACCCCGAACCGAAGGCCGGAACCCCCGCCTTCGGTTCGTTTGTTGGGGGCGGAATTTTGCGGGGCGAAAAGGTACGTAGCGGCACACGGCGAGCCCTATACTTCCTAGGTACTTAGCCCATCAAAGCTAACCGTTACGCCATTCACGGAGAAAGGGCCCACCGACATGGGAGCGTACGAAAACAAAGCCTGGCTGCGCCACTACGCCGACTGGACCAACCCCGAGCCGGACCTCGGCGAGCACACCTTGGTCTCGCGCTACAGGCAGTCGGTAGCCCAGAGCCCCGACGCCAAGGCCACGTGGTTCATGGGCGCCGAACTGACCTACGGCCAGCTCGACGAGCAGGTCCGGCGCGTCGCCGGCGCGCTGGCCGGGCTCGGCGTGAAAAGGGGCGACCGCGTCGTCATCGCGCTGCCGAACTGCCCGCAGCACGTCGTGTCCATCCTCGCCGTGCACTCGCTCGGCGCAGCCGTCGTCGAGCACAACCCGCTCTACACCGCCTACGAGCTGAAAAGCCAGGTCCTCGACCACGGCGCGACCGTCGCCATCGTGTGGGACAAGGCAGCCCCCGTCTACCGCGACCTCGCCGCCGCGACCCAGCTGAGCACCATCGTCAGCGTCAACATGATCGACGCGATGCCGTGGCACCTGCGCACCGCGCTGAAGCTGCCCCTGCCGTCCATCCGCGCGAAGCGCGAGGAGCTGAGTGCTGCCGCCCCCGGCACCATCGCCTTCCGCGACCTGCTCGCGGCCGACGCCGAGCCGCCGCACACGGAAGTCACCCAAGAGGACACCGCCTTTATCCTCTACACCTCCGGCACCACGGGCGAGCCCAAGGGCGCGCCCCTGACACACGGCAACCTCAACGCCAACCTCGTCACCGGGCTCGAGTGGCTCGAGGACTGGGGCTCCAAGGAAGAAAAAGTCCTGGCCATCCTGCCCCTCTTCCACGTCTACGGCCTGTTGCTCAACTTCTCTCTGGCCATCTCGAATGCCTCCCAAATCATCCTGGTGCCGGCGCCGAAGCCGGAGCTGATGTACCCCGCCATCGAGAAGACCAAGCCCACGATGCTGCCCGGGGTGCCCACGCTCTACGAGCGCATCGCCGCCTGGGCCACAGAGAACAACAAGGACCTCACGTCCATCCGCAACTCCTTCTCCGGGGCGGCAACGCTGCCCGCCGCGACCCTCGCGCAGTGGGAGAAGGTCACCGGCGGGCGCCTCGTCGAGGGCTACGGGCTCACCGAAACCTCGCCCATCCTGACGTCCAACCCGATGAACGGCAAGCACCGCCCCGGCTACGTCGGCGTGCCCTACCCGCTCACCGACATCCGCATCGCCAACCCCGACAACCCCGCCGAAACGATGCCGGACGGCGAGCCCGGCGAGCTGCTCGCCCGCGGCCCCCAAGTCTTCGGCGGTTACCTGAACAAGCCCGAGGCGAACGAACGGGCCTTTTACGACGGCTGGTTCCGCACCGGTGACATGGCCATCATGGAGGAAGACGGCTTCATCCGTCTCGTCGCGCGCATCAAGGAAATGATTATCACCGGCGGCTTCAACGTCTACCCCGACGAGGTCGAGCAGGTGTTCAAGCAGCACCCGGACATCGACGACATCGCGGTCGTCGGCCGCCCCCGCACGGACGGTTCCGAGGACGTGGTCGCCTGCGTGGCCCTGCACGAGGGGGCCGTGCTCGACCCCGACGGGCTCACGGAGTTCGCCCGGGAGCGCCTCACCCCCTACAAAGTGCCGCGCACCTTCTACTACTTCGATGCCCTCGAGCGCGACCAGACCGGCAAGATCCGCCGCAAGGCCGTGCAAAAGACGTTGCTCACCATGATCGAGGAAGGGACCGCGCGCAGCGAATAGGGGCAGGTAGAGCACGCCCCGAAAACAATAGCGCGCCAAAAGAAAGGCGCACCTATACTGGGGACACATGTCTTCTGTAGAGAATAAACCCTGGTTACAGTATTACCCCGAGTTCACGGCCCACACCCTCGAATACGGCACGACGACCCTGCCGCAGATGTACGAGGAAAACCTCGCCATGAACGCCCACCGGCCGGCGACGTGGTTTTTCGGCCGTTCGCTCACCTACGGCGAGCTCGACGAGGAAGTACGCCGCGCCGCCGCGGGCCTCCGGGCCTTCGGGGTCCGCCCGGGCGACCGGGTGGCCATCATGCTGCCGAACTGCCCCCAGCACGTCGCCGCTTTTATGGCTGTCCAGCTGCTGGGCGCCGTCGTCGTCGAGCACAACCCGCTCTACACCGCCTCGGAGCTGCGCCCGCAGTTCCAGGACCACGGCGCGCGCGTCGCCATCGTGTGGGACAAGGTGGCGGATACGGCGGAAAAGCTGCGCTCCGACACCAACCTCGAGATCGTCGTCAGCGTCGACATGACGAAGGCGATGCCCCGCCTGCAGCAGTTCGCTCTGCGCCTGCCGGTGAAGAAGGTGCGCGCCCTGCGCGAGCAGCTCACGGGTCCCGCGTCCAACGCCGTGCCCTGGGAGGACCTCACCGGCCTCGCGATCGGCGGCGACGGGCGCGACGTCACCTACCCGGATAGCCTGCGCCCCGAGGACCCCGCGCTCATCCTTTACACCTCGGGCACGACCGGAAAGCCGAAGGGCGCGCAGCTGACGCACTCCAACCTGCACGCGAACGCCTGGCAGGGCGTGGCGTGGGTGCGCCAGCTGCAGGAACCGGGCCAGCGGATGCTGGCCACCCTGCCCTTCTTCCACGCCTACGGCCTGACGTTCTCCCTCACGCTAACCTTCCTCATCGGCAGCGAGGTCGTTCTGCTTCCGGCCCCGAAGATGGAGCTGATCATGAGCGCGATCAAGAAGCGCACCCCCTCCTTCATCCCCGGTGTGCCGACACTTTTCGAGCGCATCATCAACGCGGCCAAGGACGAGGGCGTCGACATGTCCAGCGTCGAAATCGGCTTCTCCGGCGCGTCCTCCCTGCCCGAGTCCGCCATCGCCGAGTGGGAGTCCCTCACCGGCGGGCACCTCATCGAGGGCTACGGCCTGACGGAGACCTCCCCGATCCTTCTCGGTAACCCGCAGAGCCACGACCGCCGCCCCGGCTACGTCGGCATCCCCTTCCCCGACACCGAGATCCGCGTGGTCAACCCCGATAACCCGGACGAAGAGCGCCCGCTGGGCGAGGAGGGCGAGATCCTCGCCCGCGGCCCCCAGGTCTTCGGCGGCTACCTCAACAACCCGGAGGCCACGGAGAAGGCCTTCCACGACGGCTGGTTCCGCACCGGCGACATGGGATTCATGGACGCCGACGGCTTTGTCAAGCTCGTCTCCCGCATCAAGGAGCTCATCATCACCGGCGGCTTCAACGTCTACCCGCAGGAAGTCGAGGGCGTCCTGCGCACGCACCCGAACATAGTCGACGTCGCCGTCGTCGGCCGCCCCCGCCCGGACGGCTCCGAGGACGTCGTCGCCTGCGTCACCCTCGGCGAGGGCGCCCCATTGCAGCCAGAAGGGTTGAAGGAGTTCGCCCGGGAGCACCTCACCCGCTACAAGGTCCCGCGCACCTTCTATCACTTCGAGGAGCTGCCCCGCGACCAGCTGGGCAAGATCCGCCGCCGCGAGGTGCAGGCCGAGCTGCTGGAGATGCTCGATTCCGGCGACGAGACCACAGTCGGCGAGAAAGACTAGGGCCGGGAGAGCATTTTCGCTTCTCGACGCCCTACTCCCGCGCCGCCTCCTCGAGGGCGGCGCGGGTTTTCTCACTGAAGGCCACGAAGCGCACCTCCTCCACCGGACTGTCCGGGTGCTCCTCCGCGTACGCACGGGCCGTTTCCGCCGCGATGCGCGCGGCGTCCGGGAGGGCCCAGCCGTAGACCCCCGCCGAGACGAGCGGGAAGGCCACCGACCGCGCCCCGAGCTCCGCGGCCACCTCGAGGCTGCGCCTGTAGCAGGAGGCGAGCTGGCCCGACTTGTCCTTCGTCTTCGCCCACACCGGGCCGACGGTGTGGATCACCCAGCGCGCGGGCAGGTTGCCGGCGGTGGTGGGCGCGGCCTCGCCCGTCGGCAAGCCATCGGGCCACTCGTCTTCCCGGATCTTTCGGCACTCGCGCAGGATCTCGGGCCCACCGGCGCGGTGGATGGCGCCGTCGACGCCCCCGCCGCCCATGAGGGTGTGGTTGGCGGCGTTGACCACCGCATCCACCTGCTGCGTCGTGATGTCACCCGGCACTACGGAAATCCTCATGGCTCCACGCTACGCGAGTGGCGTGGCCCGCCCTTTCACGTCGGGCCATGGAACTACAGCTAGCAGTGCACATAGGCGCTATTGGCTGGTGATCCTTCTGCACCCAGAGCTGCCCGATCCGATCGTCAGCCACCTGGGGGGGGCTGCTGGCGAAGAGGACCATTTCGGGCTGGGATTTTGATTGTGCGTGAGCCCAGGGGCCATAGCAAAAACGAAAAGTAATAGAGCTGACGCAGCCAGGGAATAGATAGATCTCTCGGATGTTCGTGTTCTCTATTCGTAAATAGGAAAGCCCAAGTTAACGCTGGGCTTTCCTGGGTAGGGGGAGTGGACTACGTCCGATCCCTCAATTTTCTTGACAGGCGAAGATACATCAGGGTGATCGTCAGAGAGTAGATCAGCAGAAAGAGCACGATGATCATCAGCCAGGATTCTTGTGTCATGGTTTCCTACCTTCGGTGTTTCAGCCTGCTTATAGAGAAGGGCGCTGTGCGATCAACGATAGAACACCACCCCGCCAACCTGCTCGGGGAAGTTCATCTAAATCTCCACGCCCACCCACACGGGCTCGGGCACGAGGGTGACGCCGAAGCGCTTCTCGACGCCCCCTCGGACCTGCCGGGCCAACTCCACGATGTCGCCTGCGGTGGCGCCGCCCCGGTTCGTCAGCGCCAGGGTGTGCTTGGTGCTCAGCCGAGCGGGCGCGGTCTCGCCAGGGTAGCCGCGGGGGAACCCGGCGCGCTCGATCAGCCACGCCGCCGAGAGCTTCTCCCGCCCGTCCGACTGTGCGAAGCGCGGCATGCCCTCCTCGCCCACCTGCGCCTCGATGGCGTCGGCAAGCGCCGGGTCCACCACCGGGTTGGTGAAGAAGGACCCGGCGGACCAGGTGTCGTGGTCGGCGGCGTCGAGCACCATCCCCTTCGCCCGGCGCGTGGCCAGGACGTTCTCCCGCGCCTCGGCCAGCGGCAGGCGCTGCCCGCCGAGGTGGCGCAGCGGCCGCGACAGCTCCGTCGGCTCGAGCCGCAGCTCCAGCTCCAGCACGACGGCGCGGTGCGTGAACTTCAGGTTGGAGTAGCGGTACGCCAGGTCCAGCGACTGCGCCGACACCCACTCGTCGGTGTTCGTCTCGCGGTTCCACAGACGAACCCGGGTGAGCACCTCGGAGATCTCCGCCCCGTAAGCCCCCACGTTCTGCACCGGGGTCGCACCCGCCGAGCCCGGGATTCCGGACAACGCCTCGATGCCTCCGAGGCCGCGCTCGACGGCGAAGGCGACGACGTCGTCCCACACGGTGCCTGCTCCGACGCGGAGGGTGTGGGCGTCGACAAGCTCGATGCCCGCGTTCTCGACGAGGACGGCCGTGACGTCGAGCTCCCCCTCGGCCACGAGGAGGTTCGAGCCCCCGCCGACGACGATCAGCGGCGCCGTCTCGGCGTCGAGACGCGCGACGGCGGAGGCGAGCTCGTCGGCGCTCGTGCAGCGGATCAGCGCGCGGGGCGTGCCGCCGACGCGCAGGGTCGTAAGGGAGGCGAAAGATGAATCAGACACGGCATCAACGGTAGTCTGATGGGCATGACTGCACACAGCGAAATCAACGTCACCGTCAACCACTCGGCGCAGAAAGTCCACCAGGCGTTTACGACGAAGGAATACTGGGAGTTCATCGCCGAGACGCTCTCTCCCGAGCCGGGCCAACTGGCCGACTTCACCGGCGACACCGCCACCCTGTACGAGATCCTCCCGCAGTCCATCCTGCCCGAGGCCGCGCAGGCCATGATTTCGCAGGACCTCAAGCTCAAGCGCGTGGTCACCATCGGCGCCCTCGAGGGCGAGACCGCCGAGCTGTCGTACACCGGTGACGTCAAGGGCACCCCGGTTGATTTCTCCGGCACCATCGCCCTGTCCGGCGAGGGCGAGACCACCACCCTGGCCTACGACAATGAGGCGAAGGTGAGCATCCCCTTCATGGGCGCCGCGCTCGAACCGAAGGTCAGCGAGGCGCTCGAGGAGATCTTCGGCAACGAGGCGAAGCTCACCGAGCAGTGGATCACCGACAACCTCTAGGGCTTCCCTGACCCGATGGCCGACCACGCCCATAACCTGCGCGCGCAGTCCGGGCGCGGCCGGCCTTTTGGCGTGATCACCCGCGGTACGACCGGGGTGAACCGGCTGCGGCGCTCTGACCGGTGGACGCGCCACAACCCGGCGATCCAGTCGCTGCTGCGCTCCGTCGAGCGCCCGCTCGCGCTCGACGTCGGCTACGGGGCCTCGCACACCACCACCGTCGAGTGGGCCCGCTGGCTGCGTCAGATCAACCCGGGTGTCGAGGTCGTCGGCCTCGAGATCGACCCGGCCCGCGTGCTCGCCCCGCGCGAGGGAGTGCGCTTCCAGCTCGGCGGCTTCGAGCTCGCCGGCTACCGCCCCCACCTCGTGCGCGCCTTCAACGTGCTGCGCCAGTACGACGTCGCCGACGTCCCCGCCGTCTGGGAGTCCGTCGTTTCGCGGCTCGCCCCCGGCGGCTTCTTCGTCGAAGGCACCTGCGACGAGCTCGGCCGCCGCGCAGCGTGGGTGCTTCTCGACGCCACCGGCCCCCGCTCCCTCCACCTCTCCTGGGACCCCACCGACGTCGACGCCCCTTCCGACGTCGCCGAGCGCCTGCCCAAGGCGCTCATCCACCGCAACGTGCCCGGCGAGAAGATCCATGCCCTGCTCGCCGCCGCGGACGCTGCCTGGGCCCAGGCCGCCGGGTGGGCACCCCATGGCCCGCGCGTTCGGTGGGTCCACGCCCACGCCGCGCTCAAAGCCGCTGGGTGGCCCGTGCACCCGCTGCGCCGCAAGCTGCGCGACTGCACCTTGTCCATCGATTGGGCAGCCGTCGCGCCCGCCGTAAGATGAGACGCATGAAGACCGCCTGGAAAGTCGTCATCGGTGTCCTCGCCGCCATTCTCATCATCGTGCTCCTCAGCGAGCTCGGACTGCGCGCTTTCATCTCCAACCAGATCCGCTCTGGCATCGCGGAAGAAAGCC
Organism: Corynebacterium timonense; assembly: GCF_900105305.1. Taxonomy (NCBI): domain Bacteria; kingdom Bacillati; phylum Actinomycetota; class Actinomycetes; order Mycobacteriales; family Corynebacteriaceae; genus Corynebacterium; species Corynebacterium timonense. The sequence continues at coordinate 1,986,859 of NZ_LT629765.1, forward strand.
CCGGCGCCATCGCCGCTGAAGACACCGAGGTGTCCCTGGGCTCACGCCCAATCCTCTTCGGCCTCGTGCGCGGCGTGGTCCCCCACGTGAGCATCGCCACCCCATCCACGCTCACCGCCACCGGGGACACCTACGCCGGGCAGCCCGCCGCAACCATTTCCCTGGACAACCTGCGCATCACGGGAGACAGCCAGGTCGCCGACCGGTTCTCCGTGACCACCGAGCTACCCGACGACTACGTGCGCGCCCTCCTCCAGGAGCAGCTCGCCTCCAACCTCGAGGGGACCATCGGCGGCTCCTTCCTCCAGGAACTCATCACCGTCTCCGCGGTGCGATCCAACCCCTCCGAGGGCACGTTCACCATCGATGTCAGCGGCAGCGCGGCCTCCGTCGACCTGCGCCCCACCGTCGTCGACGGCGCCCTCCAGATCGAAGCCGCCTCCACCTCGCTCTTCGGCTTCGAGCTTCCCGACATTGTCGCCGAAGGGCTGACCAACGCACTGCAGGACAACACGGGCGAGATCAACGCGGGCGCGATACGCATCAGCGAGTTCACCGTCGTCGACGGCGGGCTGCGCGTCGTCGCCGAGGGCGAGGACGTCGACCTGTACAACCTGCCACACGCCGTGCCGACCCAGGACGGCCAGCATGAACCGGGGATGGAGACGAGCGTGGTGCCGACCCCGACCAGCGCCCGCGCAGCCTAAGCGCAGTCTCGTTGCTTTACACGCCCCGGGTACACCCGGGCTGCCCCCGCCTCGAGGGCGGCGATGATGGAGTCGAGGTCGTCGGGGCCCCCGTACACAGCCACGGGAACAGCCGCGTCGGGGATGTCCATGTCCGCGGAGACCGCAAGAGCGTCCGCGCCCACCTGGTGCGCGGCCTGCACCGCCGCGGCGCTGGCGCCGGGGATCACGCCGAACAGGGTTCCCGGGGGAAGTGCTTGGCGCACCGCGATGACGTCGGCAAGCACCGCGGAATCCTCGGCGAGCTCGGCGTCGACAGCGAGCCAGACCTCGCTCGCCCCTGTCTCGGCGGAAAGCCTCGCCTCTGCCGCCTTGATCACGCTGTGGTGCCGGCCGGTGGGCCAGCCTATAACAGCGACGACCGGCACCCCGAGCCGTGCCGCGGCGGCGACGTGCGTCGGCTCGACCACCACGCCCGCGGCGCGGGGGGCGGGATCCACGGTGCCCACGGAGTGGACGGTGTCCACGCTAAAAGGCGGCCGGCCCCCAGCAGGCTCGTGCCTACCCGGGTGGCCAGCCACTCGAGGTCGTCCACTGCTCCTACCAGCCGTAGTTGCCGCGGAGGATGTTGTTCAGCTGCGGCCTGACGTCGAAGAAGTAGACGCCGATGGCCACCGCCCCGAACCACGCGAGGAACGGGGCCTGCAGCAGGCACACCAAGCTCGACGCGGCGAGGATACCCACCCAGACCCATTTGCCCTTACGGTCGGCGGCATCGAAGGCGTCGTCGCGCGTCGCGGCGGCCGTGGCCGCGCCGACGACGCCGGCGATGCCCACGAGCAGGAAAAGTATCCCGCGCACAATCACGGGAAGCTGGAGGAGCCACTCAACGGGCCCGAACGCGCCAAATCCAAACAAGCTGCGGTCTTTCTTTCTGGCGCGGGGCGGTGCTTACTCTCCCGCGCGCTGGTTGGTGGTGTGGTCAGTGTCAGTGTCGGTGTCGGTAGACGGTGTGGTCTCGTCGACAACTTCGCCCTCAACAATATCGTCGTCGGCGGCGCCCGCGTCACCCTGGTCGCCCTCGCCCCTGTCGAACTGGTCGCTGACCTTAGCGATGAGCGCATCGAGGCGGCTGCGCATCTCGTTGACCGCGCCCTCCGCGTCGACGTCGGACTCGTCGGCGCGGTTGCGCACGTCCTTCACCGCCTGGTTAAAGGTCTCGCGCACCTCCGCGACCGCGTCCTTGAATGCGGCCTTGGCGTCCTCTGTCTGCGGCGACTTCACCGTGGCGTCGCCCGCGCGCGACGCCGACCCGGCGTAATCGCGGAAGATGTCCTCGGCGTCCGACGCGAAGGACGTCGCCGCTGCGCGGAAGTCACGGTCGTTCTCCGAGGAGTTGAACGCAGAGCGCGCGTTGTCCACAGCCGCCTTCAGCCGCTCACCGATGCCCTCGGAGCTGTCGACGCCATCGTCCTTGGCGTGCGCTCCCTGCGGGGCGTCAGACTCCCGATCCGCGCGGAACGTGTCCACAAAGTGGCTGGCCACGTTGCCCAGGGCAGAGCCCGCGAGCAGCCACGCCTCGCCGGCGCTCTTCAGGTTATCCATCAGCGAACCCGTGGTGTCCGAGCCGTTGTCTTCTGCGTTCGAATCCTTTACGGCGGCGTCGGGCGCGCTGTCCCCCGCCTCGCCGCGGACCTCTGCCTTGGGCGCGTTCGGGTCATCCTTGTCGAAGTTACCGGTGACATCGTTGTGCGGGGTGTAATCAGAGGCCATCGGAGGCTCCCTTCGTTGCGTGGGTGAGCATGGCGGTTGTTAGAAGAAAAGTATCTGGTAGCAAGTGTAGATAGCTAAACCCGCGAGCGCACCAACAACCGTGCCGTTGATGCGGATGAACTGCAGGTCCTTGCCCACCATGAGCTCAATCTTCTCGCTCGCTTCCTCCCCGTCCCAACGCTCGATCGTCTCCGAGATGATCCCTACGATCTCCCCGGCCCCGTTCTCGGCAACAAACCGGGTCACCCGCTCTAGGGCGCGCGCCGCCGACGCGCGCACCTCGGGGTCGGTGACGAGCTTGTCGCCCCACTCCCGACACAGGCCCGCGATTCTGCGCCGCAGCGCCGAGTCGGGGTCCGCCGCGGCGTCGACGAGCGAGGCGGACGCCTGCTCCCACACCCCGCCGGATATCGAGGCCAACGCGTCGGAGTTCAGGACGTCGCCCTTCAGCCCCTCTACGCGCGAGATCATCTCCGGGTCGTGCTGCAGGTCGTAGGCGAACTGCGAGATCTGCCGGCGGATGGCGCGCCGCGCCTCGTGGTGTGGGTCCTCGTCGACGTCCGCCATGAAGCTGACGAGCTCGCGGTAGACCTTCTCGCCCACAAGCTCCTTCGCAAAGCGGGGTGCCCACCGGGGCATGCGCTCGTCGATCATCGCCACGATGCTGTCTTCCATCTCGTGTACTTTTCGACGCCCCCACGCCACCATGTCGTCGACAAGCGGCTCGAGCTTGCCGTCCGCGATGAGGCCGTCGAGCGCGCGGCCGAGCGGCGGGCCCCACGCGGGGCGGCTGGCGCGCTCGATGACCTGGTTCTGAATGAGACGCTGCGCCTCGTCGGGGTCGATGCTCGTCACCGCCCGCTCGATGAAGCTGCCGACGCGCGCGGAGACAAACTCCGCATTGTCCGGCTCGCGCAACCATTGCCCAGCGCGGCGCGGCACGTCCGCGGCCGTCACCTTCGCCGTGATCGTCTGGGCGTTGAGGAAGTTCTCGCTGACGAAGGAGCTGAGCGCGCCCGCCACCTGGTCCTTCTTCCGCGGGATGAGCGCGGTGTGCGGAATCGGCAGGCCCATCGGGCGGCGGAACAGCGCGGTGACCGCGAACCAGTCCGCGAGCCCGCCGACCATGCCGGCCTCGGCGGCGGCGCGTACGTAGCCCACCCACGCGCCGGCGTCGCCGCGCGACTGCAGCCACGAGCAGGTGAGGAAGATGGCGGCCATGACGACCAGCAGCCCGGTGACGGAAAACTTGTAGCGCCGCAGGGTGGTACGACGCTGTTCTTCGTCCCCCGGGGTGGGCAGCGCGAAAGCGTGAGAAGACATGACCCGATTAAAGCAGGCCCCACCGACACAAGGACCCCCGCCACAAGGCGAGGGCCCTTCAGCGAGGCGGGCGCGGCGCGCTAGTTCACGCGGCCGGTGCGCTCGCGGTACTCCCTGTAGCCCTTGCGGCCAGCGAAGATGAGCCCGAAGCCGATCACGAGTGTGATGGCTACCTCGCCGAGGCCGAGGATGAGCAGTTTCGTGCCGTAGTCAGCTTGCGTGCCGGTACCGTACAGGTGGGCGCCGACGCCCCACACGGCCAAACCGATGCCGAACAGCGCGGCGAGAATGAAGCCCATGCCCACCCACAGCTTGCGGGTGTGCAGCGAGGAGTGCGGCGCGCCCAGCGAGACTGGGTCGTAGCCCTCGATGTAGGAGTCCTCGATACGGGCCACATAGTCCGGGAAGGACTCGTTGCGGATGTCCGCCACGGATTGGTTGGAGTTAGCCATGTCGCTCAGTTCCTTCGTTCGCCTCGGAAAAAGGGGTTCTCTGCCTCAGTATATGGCACCCCGTCAACGGCGCCCGGTCAGCGCCGCGTCGTTGTTTTAGTCGTCGCCGCCGCGGAACGCTGCGCGGGCGCGCTCGGCGTTGATGGCGCCCACCGCGTCGAGCGGGATGCCCGCCGGGCAGACGTCCGCGCACTCGCCGAACAGCGAGCAGTGGCCGAAGTTGGTCTCCAGCTCGTCGACCATCTGGCGCGCGCGCTTGCCGCGCTCCTGCTTGCCCAGCGGGAGCAGCTTGAGGTGCTTCAGCTTTGCGCCCGTGAACAGGTGCGCGGCACCGTTCGGGCAGGCCGCGACGCAGGCTCCGCAGCCAATGCAGGCGGCGTAGTCGAGCGCAAGCTCGGCGTCGTGGTGGTTGACGTGCAGCGTGTCGGCGTCGGGGGCGGTGCCAGCGGCGACGGAGACGTAACCGCCCTGCTGCATGACGCGGTCGAGCGCGGAGCGGTCCACCGCGAGGTCCTTGATCACCGGGAACGCACCGGAGCGGAACGGCTCGATGCGCAGGGTGTCGCCGTCCTTGTAGTTGTACAGACGCTGCAGGCAGGCCGTCGTGTTCTGGCCGGCGCCGTGCGGGCGGCCGTTGACGCTCACGCCGCAGGTGCCACAGATGCCTTCGCGGCAGTCGGAGGCGAAGGTGAAGGGCTCCTTGCCCTCCTCGACGTACTTATTGTTCACGTGGTCGAGCAGCTCCAGGATGGACATCTGCTCGACGGCGTCGTCGACCTGGACCGTCTCGTAGCTACCTTCAGCATCGGGTCCGGCCTGACGCCAGATCTCAAGTGTCAGTTTCATTACTTGTAGTTCCTTGCCATCAGAGGGATCGAATCGAAGTGCAGGGGCTCGGCGTGGCGGATGAACTCGCCCTCGCCGGCCGGCTCCCAGGCGGAGACGAAGCACCAGTTTTCGTCGTCACGCTGCGCCTCGCCGTCCTCGGTGAGGTGGTCGAGGCGGTAGTGGGCGCCGCAGGACTCGTCGCGGTCGAGGGCATCAATGCACATGAGCTCGCCGAGGTTGATGTAATCCACCAGGCGGATAGCGGCCTCGAGCGTCTGGTTCATGTCGTCCGCCGAGCCCGGGATGGAAATGTTGGCCCAGAAGTCATCGCGCAGCGCGCGGATCTTCTCAATGCCCTCCTGGAGGCCCTCGACCGTGCGGGACACGCCGCAGTACTCGTAGAGGAGGTCGCCGAGCTGCTCGTGGAAGTACTCCGGGCCGTGCGGCTCGGGGCCCTTGACGCTCATCAGGCGCTGGATCAAGTCCTGAGCGCGCTGGACGGCCTCCTGCGCCTCCGGGGAGTCGGCGGCCGGCGCGTCTTCGCCGAGGTGATCCGCCAGGTAGTTCGGGATGGTGAACGGCAGGGTGAACCAACCGTCCACGGAGGCCGACAGCAGCGAGTTCGCGCCGAGGCGGTTGGCGCCGTGGTAGGTCCACGAGCACTCGCCGGCGGCGAAGAGGCCGTCGATGGAGGTCATCTCGTTGAAGTCGGTCCACAGGCCGCCCATGGTGAAGTGGACGGTCGGCGCGATGCGCATCGGGGCCTTGTAGGGGTCCTCACCGGTGGAGTCCTCGTACATCTCGAAAAGGTTGGAGTAGCGCTCGCGGATGGTGGACTCGCCGAGGCGCTCGATAGCATCCGTGAAGTCGAGGTACGCCGAGTTGTGCAGCGGACCCACGCCATAGCCGTCGTTGAGCTGCTGGGAAATGGCGCGCGAGGCGACGTCGCGGGGAACGAGGTTGCCGAAGGCCGGGTAGCGGCGCTCGAGGAAGTAGTCGCGCTCCTCCTCGGGGATCTCGTTCGGGTCGCGGTCGTCTTCCTTTTCCTTCGGCGTCCAGATTCGGCCGTCGTTACGCAGCGACTCGGACATCAGGGTGGTCTTCGCCTGCCACTTGGCGTTGACCGGAAGCCCGGTCGGGTGGAACTGGATGAAGCAGGGCGAGGCGAGGTAGGCGCCGCGCTCGTAAGCGCGCATCATCGCGGAGGAGTTGGAGTTCTTCGCCAGCGTGGTCTTGTGGTAGACGTTGCCGTACCCGCCGGTGGCGAGGATCACGGCGTGGCCGGTGAACGGGGCGATCTCACCGTTGATGAGGTTGCGGGTGACAATGCCGTTGCAGTGCTTCTTCCCGTCCTTCTCGGTGATGATCAGGTCCATCAGGTCGTGGTGGGTGAAGATCTCCACGTTGCCCAGGTGGATCTGACGCTGCAGGGCCGACGCGGTGGACAGCTGCAGCTGCTGGCCCGTTTGGCCGCGGGTGTAGTACGTGCGCGAGACCTGCACGCCGCCGAAGGAGCGGGTGGCCAGGGTGCCGCCGTACTCGCGGGCGAACGGTGCGCCGATGGCGTTCATGTGGTCGATGACGCGGACGGACTCGATGGCCAGGCGCCAGCAGTCGGACTCGCGGCAGCGGTAGTCGCCGCCCTTGACGGTGTCCTTGACGTGGCGGTACGCGCCGTCGTTGTCGACCTTCTTGCCGCGGGCGGAGTTCACGCCACCCTGCGCGGCGATGGAGTGCGCGCGGCGGGGAGCGTCGTGGTAGGTGAACACCTTGACGTTGTAGCCAAGCTCGCCGAGCGCGGCGGCCGCGGCGCCGCCGGAGAGGCCCGTGCCCACCACGAGTACGGTGAACTTGCGGCGGTTGAGCGGGGAGACCAGGTTCATGTGGTCCTTCTGGTACTCCCACATGTCCTTCATGCGGACCTCGTGGCGGTTCGGCTCCGCGCTGTCGAGGATGAGGCCGGGGGTCACGCCGGGGACAACGGAGTCGGGCTGACGGAAGGCCTGCGGGGCGCCGGCGGCGGTCGCCTCGGTGGCCGCGGGCTGCTGGGACTCGGACCCGGAGCCCTGCGGGTTAATGGATGTAGTCATGTGAATGTTCTCCTAATCAGCCGTTACCGCTCGAAATTGGGGACCCAGCCGAGCATGATCGCGATCGGCATGACGACGTTGCCGAGGACGACGAGCGCCGGGAGGATGTAAGCGAGAATGACCATGATCGCGTGGCCACGCTTGCCCAGCCACCCGAGGTCGGAGACCGCGAGGTAGATACCGTGGGTGAGGTGGAGCAAAAGCGCCAGGTTGGCCACGATGTAGATCAGGGCCACCCACCAGCGGCTCGGATCAAAGGTGGCAATCAGGTTGTTGCGCACCGCGCCGTGGACGAACTCGTCGGATGCGACGACCTCGCCCAGCGTCATGTCGAGGATGTGGAAGATAACGAAGAGCAGCAGGATGACGCCCGTGATGAGCATCGAGCGCGTCGCCGTGGACTGCCAGCCGCCCATGAGGCCGGTGCGCTTGAACTTGCCGCGGGACCGAGAAGAGCGGGCGCGCAGCGCGAAGGCGCCGTAGATGTGCAGGACAAGGGCGACCAGCAGGACGATGCGGATCACCCAGAGGAGAACGCCCTCCGGCAGCAGCGGCGCACCCATGGTGCGCAGGAACTCGGCGTACTCGTCGATCGGGGCCACGCCGTTGCTGTGCAGCGGCATGAAGATCTTAAGGTTGCCCACCATGTGGCCGAGGACGAACAGTCCGAACAGGATGCCCGTAATGGCCATGGTGAGCTTAATGGCCCACGTCGGGAAAGACGGCTGCTCGCGCAGCGGCTTTTCAGTAATTTTTCCGTGACGAACTGCGTCACGATCTGCGTTTTGAACAGTCATGGCACCTCCAGTGTCGTACTCACCTTACGAAATGCGCCGAACCTTCACCTACTTCTCCGCCCCCGAACGGCCCCCACCACCACCTCGCGCACCGCGGCCCCGCCGAAGGCGGTCGTGTCCCCCAGCGCCACGAAAGCCCACTCCCAGCGTTTTCCGAGCCGAGTCCGCTACCCCGTCGCGCCACAACGGGCATATGTGACCTTCGTCACTACCCGCGCGCGGGTATGGCCCGTGCCCCTCACGTGACCCCAAAGGGTGTCAAACTTTCGACTGTTAGGCAGCACTAACCCCTCGTCACCCCAGTGGCCTGTACCGATGCACATGCGAAGACTTTTCACACTTCTTCGCACACATGCGTGCCCGCTCCGCGCGGGGGTGGTTAGATAAAGCCATGCCCAAGACCTACGTGGGGTCGCGGCTGCGGCAGCTGCGCCGCGAACGCAACCTGAGCCAGGCCTCCCTCGCCGCCGCCCTCGAGCTCTCCGCGTCCTACGTCAACCAAATCGAGCACGACGTGCGGCCACTGACGGTGCCGGTGCTCAAGCGGATCACCGAGGCCTTCGGAGTCGACGCCACCTTCTTCTCCCGCGACGACGATTCGCGGCTGCTCGCCGAGCTGAAAGACGTCGTGGAGGACCAGGAGCTGGGCACCCCCCAGATCGAACTGCAGGAGCTATCGGAGCTGGTCTACCGCCACCCATCCGTCGCGCGCACGGTCGTGGAAATGCACCGCCGCTACAGCAACGCCCGCGACAAGCTCACCCTGGCCACGGACTCGCGTGTCTCCTCAGCCGAGAGCCTGTCCATGCCGCACGACGAGGTCCGCGACTTCTTTTACTCGCGCCAGAACTACCTCGACGACCTCGACCACGCCGCCGAGTCCCTCGCGGAGCTGATCGGCGTGGAGCGCTTTGGCATCCACACCACTGAGCGCGAGCTCACCCGCCGCATCACGCGCGAGCACGGCATCGAGGTGACCACGATCCCCGCCGAGGAGGGCGTCCTCCACCGCCTTGACATCGAGCGCGGAGTGCTTACCCTGTCCCCCATCCTGTCGTCGGGCCAGCGCGCCTTCCGCATCGCCTCCGAGCTGGGCTACCTCGAGGCAGGCTCGCTTATCGACGCCCACGTCGCCGCCGAGCCCTTTTCCACCGAAACCGCGGCCAACCTGGCACGGCGCGGCATCGCCTCCTACTTCGCCGCCGCCACCCTGCTGCCCTACACGCTCATGCACACCGAGTCGGAGCGCCACGGCTACGACGTCGACTACCTCTGCCACGTCTTCGGCGTCGGCTACGAGACGGTGGCCTCCCGCCTGTCCACCCTCCAACGCGCCAACATGCGGGGTGTTCCGTTTACCTTCGTGCGCGTCGACCGCGCGGGCAACATCTCCAAGCGCCAGTCCGCCACCGGCTACCATTTCTCCACCTCGGGCGGCACGTGCCCGCTCTGGGGCATTTACGAGTCCTTCGCCCGCCCCGGGGAATCCGTGCGCCAACACGCGATGATGCCGGACGGGCGCACCTACTTGTGGATCGCCCGCGCCGTGCGCCACCACCGCTTCCAGTTCAACGAGACGGAAAAGCTCTTCGCCATCGGCCTCGGCTGCGAGGCGCGCCACGCCGACCGGACCATCTACGCGCGGGGGCTACTGCTTGACGACGCCACCCAGGCCACCCCCATCGGCGCCGGCTGCCGCGTCTGCCCGCGCGAAAACTGCCCCCAGCGCGCCTTTCCCTCGATCCAGCACGGCATCCACGTCGACCCGCACACCACATCGATCGCGCCCTACTAGCCCGCGGCGAGCTCTCACCGCCTCCAACCAGCACCAGCACCTGCACAGAACCGCGGTAGGCGTTTTTCTCTACACTGGGCGCCATGACTGAGACCAAGAACACCGTAAACCGAGTCATCGACGCCCCCGCCGACCAGATCTTCGACCTTCTGTCCAACCCCGAGCGCCACCCGGAGACCGATAACTCCGGCATGGTCGCCTCCGCGGACCAGGCAGAGCGGATCAAGGCCGTCGGAGACGTCTTCACCATGAACATGAAGAACGACGACGGCGACTACCAGACCCGCAACGAGGTCTTCGCCTTCCAGGAGAACAAGGTGATCGGCTGGAAGAACCTCGAGAACATCACCTCCAACGTCACCGTTGGCGCGAAGTGGCTCTACGAGCTCGAGCCGGTCGACCCGGACCACACCAGCGTGACCCTGACCTACGACCGCTCCGAGCTCGCTGACGACGACCTGCTGCCCATGACCGAGAAGTTCGACGACGACTTCCTCGAGACGAGCCTCGACGCCGTCGCGGCCGCCGTCTCCGGCGCATAAACCCCGAACCACACCGACACAAAAGGAGCTCACCGGTACGGTGAGCTCCTTTTGTGCGTCGTCACGCGATGCCTACAGGTTGATCATGTGGCCTTCGACGCCGTGGGCGACCTCCTTGAGTGCCTCGGACAGCGTCGGGTGGATGTGGATGTTGCGCGCGATCTCCTTGGAGGTGAGGTCGAAGCGCTGCGCCAGGGTGATCTCGGGCAGCAGCTCGGAGACGTTCGCGCCGACAAGGTGCGCGCCGAGGATTTCGCCGAACTCGCCGTCGGCGACGAGCTTGGCAAAGCCCTGCGACTCCGCGAGGCCGAGGGCCTTGCCGTTTGCCGAGTAGGGGAAGGTGGCCACCTTGATGTCGCGGTCCGGCCACTTCTCGCGGGCTTGGGCTTCGGTGTAGCCCATGGAGGCGACCTGCGGGTTACAGAAGGTGGCGCGGGGCGTCATCATGTAGTCGTCGATAAGCAGGGTGTCCTCACCGGCGATGACTTCGGCGGCGATGATGCCCTGGGCCTCGGCCACGTGGGCGAGCTGCAGCTTCGCGGTGACGTCGCCGATGGCGTAGATGCCGTCGACGTTCGTGCGCATGCGCTCGTCGATCGCGATGGCGCCGCGCTCGGTGAGCTCAACGCCCGTGTTCTCCAAGCCGTAGCCCTCGGTGCGCGGGGCGAAGCCGACAGAGATCATGACACGGTCGACGGTGAGGGTCTCGGTGTCGTCCGAGTCGTTCTTCTTCACGTCAACCTCAACAGAGTCGCCGTTGTCGCGCACGGCGGTAGTGGCGTGGCCGGTGAGGAGCTTGACGCCGAGCTTCTTGTACTCGCGGGCGATGGCCTTGGACACGTCCTTGTCCTCGTTCGGCAGCACGCGGTTCATGTACTCGACGACGGTGACCTCGACGCCGTAGTTGGACAGCACGTAGGCGAACTCCATGCCGATCGCGCCCGCGCCCACGATGACCATCTTCTTCGGGGCCTCGGGGTTGAGGATCTGCTCCTCGTAGGACACGACGTTCTCGGAGAGCTCGATGCCCGGCAGGGTGCGCACCACGGAGCCGGTGGCGATGATGCAGTTGTCGAAGGTGACGGTCGTGCCCTTGTCGTCGCCCTCGGTGATCTCGATGGTTTTCGTGTCCTTGAAGGTGCCCACGCCGTTGATCTCGGTGATCTTGTTCTTCTTCATCAGGAAGTGCACGCCGCCGACGATCTTCTCGGAGACCTTGCGCGAGCGCTTGTGTGCGTCCGCGTAGTCGAACTCCACATCGCCCTTGATGCCAAAGGTCTTGGCGTCGTGCTTAAAGATGCTGGCGACCTCGGCGTTCTTGATCAACGACTTCGAGGGGATGCAGCCCACGTTCAGGCACACACCGCCCCAGTACTTCTTCTCAACAACGGCGACTTTCTTTCCCAGCTGTGCAGCGCGGATCGCGGCGACGTACCCACCGGGGCCCGCGCCGAGGACAACAACGTCAAAATGTTCGTTACTCACGCCCACAAGGATACGTGCGTCTCAGCCACCGTGGCGGGGTGGAGCAAAATTATTCTCTGCGCGGCGGCATATATTGCCCTTCGCGTTGTAATGCCGCACACTTCTGGCAAGATATTCCCAGAGACTGCCACGGTATCGCCTCGGTCCCGTCCCGGTTCGGGCCAGGTAGGTACACGGGCAGCGCCACCACGCACATACGAGGCCGTGGGCTCACCGATCCACCCCCGACAACGAGTAAAGCGAGTCGCATGAAAATCACACGCCCCGCCGTCGCCGCCTCCGCGGCCATCGCCATTGCGCTCGGCGCCATTCCCGCCACCGCTCACCTGTCCGCGGAGCCGCTGAGCGAGCCCCCGCTGCACGAGCCGACGGTCAACTTCCGGCACGCCAAGTCGACGCTCGCCGCGGAGGCGGGCGACACCTCCGTACTGGAGCAGGCTCTGGCCAAGCTGACGGAGTCCGGCGCTGCCTCGAACGAGGGGAAGGACACCACGGACGCCGGCGCCGCTCAGCCCGCGACGAGCCAGGGTACGAAGAGCCCGAAGGCAGCGGCGCCCGCCGCTGCGGTGGCCCCTACTCTGCCCGCCGGGGAGTCGGGGGCCGCGATCGCGCAGACTGCCGCTACCCAGGGCGCTGCCGAGCAGGGCGCGAGCGAGCAGGACGCCGCTGCTGAGGACCCCGCCGAGCAGACCGTCCAGGGCGTCACGCAACTGGCCGCCGCGCCGGTGGACTACCAGGGCAAGCCCCAGACGTGGTTCGGCACGGTCCAGCGCAACGCGCAGTGGGAGGCGCTGTCGGTGCACTCCCCCGCGATGGAGCGCGACATCCCGGTCGCCGTGCGCTGGGCGACCGACACCGCGGGCCAGCGCGTCCAGGGGGCGCCGACGGTGTACCTGCTCAACGGCGCCGGCGGCTCCGAGCAGAACACCGACTGGATCGCCCAGGCGTACTCCCAGGTGGAAAAAACCTTCCGCGGCCAGGCCGTCAACGTGGTCATCCCGATGGAGGGCGCATTCTCCTACTACGTCGATTGGCAGTCCGTCCCAGCACAGAACACGTACTACAAGGGCAAGCAGCTGTGGACGACCTTCCTGGGCGACGAGCTGCCCCAGGCCATCGAGGCTCACCTGGGTGCAAACGGGAAGCGCGCCGTCGTGGGCTTCTCCATGTCTGCGACGTCCGCCCTTCTCCTCGCAGAGCAGCGTCCCGGCACCTTCGACGCCGTTGGCGCCTTCTCCGGCTGCCCGGCGACCTCCACGCCGGTGCCGTACTTCGCCACACAGCTCACCCTCAACCGCGGTGGGGCGACCCCGGAGCAGGTGTGGGGCCCGATGGGCTCGGACTACAACCGCTCTAACGATGCCCTCGTCAACGCTGAAAAGCTGGCCGGCACCGCGCTCTACGTGTCCAACGCGTCCGGCCTGGCCGGCGAGACCGACCTTCTCGGCTACTACCTCAACGACGACAGCTCGAACTTCCCGCAGGCGTCCTCCAACGCGTTCACGCTGCAGGTCGAGGGCGGCGTCATCGAGGGCGTGACCAACAGCTGCACCCACGACCTCAAGGCGAAGCTGGACAGCAAGGGCATCCCCGCGAACTTCAATTTCCGCAACACCGGCACGCACTCGTGGCCGTACTGGCTCGACGACCTTTCCATTTCCTGGACCGAGACCATCGGCCCGGCGCTGACCGGCAAGCCCTCTGCGGAGCTCGGCCCGAAGTAAGAATCGCGCCGGGCCCCGCTCCCCGAGCGTTAACCATCGCCGCGGACATAAAAAAACCGCCCCTATTCAGGGGCGGTTTTTTCGTTCCCGCCGCGCGCGGCGGGCGCTGCTGCCCGGCGCCTTAGAAAAGGCCCAGCCCCAGTGCGATGTTTGAGGAGGTCGAGGAGCCGAGGTGGACCAAGTGGCCGAGGGCCTCGTTGATCTGCAGCTGAATCTGTTCAATCGGGTGCATAGGTAGTCCTTCCAGGTTGGAGATTGGTATGTCCGCGTCGTACGGCTTGTACGTCGCCGTGGGCAGGGCAATTGTTACACAGTGAACCAAACCTCGCTAGTAACAATTTTCACATAAGTAACAATGGTATGTGTGTTTCGGGTCGTGCCCGGCGGGGAAATCAGCTACATTAACCTCGATACCCAGCTAGCATGCCGCAGACTGCCTTCCGGCGTGCCGCGGGGTGTGAAAACGCTGAAAGCCGCCTATTCGAAGGAACCTTCCAATGACCATGTCACGCTCGGCCCTCGCCCTGGCCGCTACTTTCTCTCTGGCGCTCGGGATCGCCCCCGCGGCCGCCCACGCAGACGCCCCTGCTTCTGACGCCTCCCAGGCCGCGGCCCAGGACGGCGTCCGGGAGGGCACCGTCAAGGCCTGGGACGCCCCGAACGATCCGCCCCTCGTGGTGGGCACCTCCAGGCCGCAGGGCTGGGTGCAGCAGGTCGACCACAAGAATGTGTTGTCCTACAAGGTCTACTCGCCGTCGATGGACCGCGACATCCCCATCGCCGTCATCCCTGCGACCGACGCCGAGGGCAACCGTGTTGCAAACGCGCCGATCGTCTACTTGCTCAACGGCGCTGGCAGCGCCGAACAAGACGCCGACTGGCTGACGCGCTTTGGCACCCGCGACTTCTTCGCGGGCAAGGGCGTGAACGTGGTCGTGCCGCAGGACGGCGCGTTCTCCTACTACACCGACTGGGTCCGCGACGACATCGAGTCCATGTACATCAACGGCCCGCAGAAGTGGGAGACCTTCCTCACCCGCGAGCTGCCCGGACCCATCGAGCGCACCCTCAACGCCGACCAGCGCCGCGCGATCGTCGGATTCTCCATGTCCGGCACCTCCTCCCTGGTGCTGCCGACCCACAACCCGGGCTTCTACGACGCCGCCGCCTCCTTCTCCGGCTGCGCCGCCACGTCCTCGCCGCACGCGTACAACTACGCGCGCCTGACCGTCAACCGCGCCTCGGGCTCGGGCGACTTCCGCACCGTCACCCCCGAGATGATGTGGGGCCCGATGGGCGGGCCGTACAACGTCTACAACGACGCGCTCGCCAACGCCGAGAAGCTCCGCGGCACCGCGCTGTACATCTCCACCGGTACGGGCCTGGCCTCGGAGACCGACATGGTCGGCTTCCTCGCCGGGCAGGGCGTCCCGCCGGCGATCGGCTCGATCGGCGCGGCGCAGCTGCAGATCGAGGGCGGCGTCATCGAGGCCGCCATCAACCAGTGCTCGCACGACCTGCGCGCCAAGCTGAACAAGCTGGACATCCCGGCCCACTACGAGTTCCGCAACAAGGGCACTCACTCCTGGCCGGTGTGGCGCGAGGATATCCAGAAGGCGTGGTTTACCACCATCGCCCCGGCCTTCGGCATGTAGGCCACCCCCGAGTAGACTAGCCCGGGTGAAAACCCACAGGCTGCGCTCGACCCCGATCCCCGGTACCCGCGACGAGTACACGGGGGTCGACTTCAACCTGGGGTTCCATGTCACCCACTACCACCTCGACATGGACTACAAGGTCGGGCCGAACAGGCTCGCCGCCACGGCGACGCTGACCCTCACCAACTGGCGCGACGTCGAGCACATGACGCTCGACTTGGACGAGAACCTCCGGGCCCGCCAGGTCGACGCCTCCGGCGGCATCGCGGTCGCGAAATTCCGCCAGTCGGGCGGCAAGCTGCGCATCCGCTTCGCCGAGGCGGTGCCGGTGGACTCCGAGTTCACCCTGCGCATCCGCTACCAGGGAAACCCCCGCACGAAGCCCACCGCGTGGGGCGCGCTGGGCTGGGAAGAGCTCGACAACGGCTCGCTGGTCGCCAACCAGCCCAACGGCGCCTCGACGTGGTTTCCCTGCGACGACACCCCCGACGAGAAGGCGACCTACTCCTTCGATATCCGCACCGACCGCGGCTACACCGCGGTGACCAACTTCACTGCGGCCCCAATGGCCTCCTACCTGGCCACGGTGCAGGTGGGCCAGTACGCCCGCCGCCGCCTTGGAGAGGACACCTACGCGTGGCTGCCCGCCGGGACGCAGCCGGGGGACCTCACCGCGCAGCAGGAGATGCTCGAGGTCTTCCGCGACCTCTTCGGCCCGTACCCCTTCGAGCGCTACGAGGTCGTGGTCACGGAGGACCCGCTCGAGATTCCGCTGGAGGCGCAGGGCATGGCCATTTTCGGTGCCAACCACCTGCGCGGCAACGAGCGCCTGATCGCCCACGAGTTGGCCCACCAGTGGTTCGGCAACTCCCTCGGCATCGCGCAGTGGAACGACATCTGGCTCAACGAGGGTTTCGCCTGCTACGCGGAGTGGCTCTGGGCCGAGCACACGGGCGAGGCGATCGACGACATCGTCCGCGAGCACTACGGCCGGCTCCCCGCCCCGAGCTTCCCGCTGGGAGACCCCGGCGCGCGGCAC
Organism: Corynebacterium timonense; assembly: GCF_900105305.1. Classification (NCBI taxonomy): domain Bacteria; kingdom Bacillati; phylum Actinomycetota; class Actinomycetes; order Mycobacteriales; family Corynebacteriaceae; genus Corynebacterium; species Corynebacterium timonense. The sequence continues at coordinate 2,003,051 of NZ_LT629765.1, forward strand.
ATGTTCGACGACGAGGTGTACAAGCGTGGGGCGATCACGCTGCATGCTTTACGACGCCACATCGGCGACCCGGGCTTCTTCGCCGGCCTGCGCCAGTACGTGGCGAGGAACGCCCACGGGATCGTCGAGCCGTGCGACCTCGCGGCCGCACTGCGCCCGCACGCCGACGGCGTCGACGAGGTGCTCGACGCCTGGCTCAACCACGCCGTGCTTCCGGAGTGCCCGTGAGAAGCCTGTCCCTCGCCACCATCTTCGCGGCCGTCTCCGGCTTCGTCGTGCTGTGGGTGGCGCAGTGGGCCCTCGATGCCGACACGGACTACCGCTACTTCGCGGCGTTCTGGGGCCTATTTTTCGCCTCCGCCGGGCTGATCGACGGCCTCACGCACGAAACCACCCGCGCCGTCGCCGCCACCGGCGACACCGGCCGCCGCGGCAGCGCGCGGCCGTGGCGTGTCGCCGCCTGGCTCGCGGTGGCGGCCGTCGTCGCCGGCGCGGTGGGCGGGGTCCTGTTCATGCCGCACGTCGTCCCCCCCGCCCCCGGTCAGGCCACCGGGCTTCTCGTCGTCGGCCTCGCCAGCTACGTGGCGCAGGCGGCGCTGTCGGGGGTGCTCAGCGGCACGCGGATGTGGGACCGCTACGCGGGTCTCGTGGCGCTCGACTCGGGCGTCCGGCTCGTCCTCGCGCTGGTGGCGTGGTGGGCCGGGTGGGGCCTCGGGGCCTTCCTGCTGATCACGGTGATCGGGGCGGCGAGCTGGGTGGTGTTTCTGCGCCGCGGGTTGGGCGGCGAGGTGGACGTCGACAAGCGAGCCTTTGCCCGGCGGGTGGGCTCGGCGATGCTGGCCTCGGGGGCCTCTGCGGCGCTGATCACGGGCTTCCCCACGGCGGCGAACGCGGCGTTCCCCCTGTCGGAGGGGGCGGCGGTGTCGGCGATGATCAACGCCGTGATTCTCACCCGCGCCCCCGTGCTCGTGCCGCTGCAGCGCTTCCAGTCCGCGCTGGTGGTGCGCTTCGTGGACCACCGCGGCAGCATCTACCGAGCTCTCGTCGCCCCCATCGCCGCCGTGCTGGGCGTGGGCGCGGCGGGCTTCGTGGCGGCGTGGGCGTTCGGCCCGTGGATCCTGCGGCTGGCGTTCACCCCGGAAATGTTCGTGCCCGGGCCCATGCTGGGGGCGCTCACGTTCGCCTCGGCGCTCATCGGCGCGCTGATGATTACCGGCATCGCGGTGCTCGCGCAGGACAAGCACGCGTGGTACGTCGCCGGCTGGGGCGTCGCCTCCGTCGTGGCGTTTAGCCTCATGTTCGCCCTGCCGTTCGACGTCGCGACGACGGTGATCGTCGCCCTCGTCGTCGGGCCCCTGGCGGGCGCGGCCGTCCACGCCGTCGGCCTGGCGCGGGCCGTATAGTTACACGGCATGGGAAGAATGCTCGTCACGGGAGGCGCCGGGTTCATCGGCTCCAACTTCGTGCGCCTAGTGCGCGAGCGCGGGGTGGCCGAGGTGGTCGTGCTCGACGCGCTGACCTACGCCGGCAACCGCGCCAACCTCGACGGCTGCGACGTCGAGTTCGTCCACGGTAGCGTCACCGATGCCGCGCTGGTGGACGAGCTCGTGGCCCGCTGCGACACCGTGGTGCACTTCGCGGCGGAGTCCCACAACGACAACTCGTTGGCCGACCCCTCCCCCTTCGTCCAGACGAACCTCGTGGGCACGTTCACGCTGCTCGAGGCGGTGCGCGCCCACGGGGCGCGGTTGCACCACATCTCCACCGACGAGGTCTTCGGCGACCTCCCTCTCGACGGCGACGAGGCCTTCACCGAGGACACCCCCTACAACCCCTCAAGCCCCTACTCGGCGACGAAGGCCGGCTCCGACCACCTGGTCCGCGCGTGGATCCGCAGCTTCGGCATCGATGCGACGATCTCGAACTGCTCGAACAACTACGGCCCCTACCAGCACGTGGAGAAGTTCATCCCGCGCCAGATCACCAACCTCCTCACCGGGCGCCCCGCCAAGCTCTACGGCAGCGGCGCCCAGGTGCGCGATTGGATCCACGTCGACGACCACAACGACGCCGTGCTCACCATCCTCGAGCGCGGCCGCAGCGGGCACACCTACACCATCGGGGCCGGACCCAGCCGCACCACCAACAAGCAGGTCGTCGAGCTCATCTGCGAGATCATGGGCGGCGAGTACGTCCACGTGGCCGACCGGCCAGGCCACGACCAGCGCTACGCCATGGATGCCACGAAGCTGCGGCGCGAGCTGGGGTGGAGCCCGCGCTACAGCCCCACCATCCGTGAGGGCTTAGAGCGCACCATCGCCTGGTACTCCGAGAACGAAAGCTGGTGGCGGGGCGTGAAAGAGGGCGTCGAAAAGCGGTACGCGCAAAACGGGCAGTAGAAGGCGCTAGGAGTAGCGCAGCAAGGCAACTTCTTTGCTGCCCTCCTCCCCGAACTCGTGAACCTCCTTGTCCACGATGATCTCAGCTTTAGGGTCGATCTCCGTACCCGGCTGTGTACCATCAGGGCACGCATTGATGCTCCGCGGGTCAAACCACTCCACATGCGGTTTTGCGTCTTGTCAAGGTTGAAGGTGCCGCCGCCTGTTTCTTTGATCAAGGCCCGGTGGTCGTCGGGTAATGTCCGGCCGACGGCATGCTCGATTGCGGTGAGGCGGGCATTGTCGGCCGGTTCAGCGGGTTTCGAAAACGAATGTGTAAAAGGTCATTGTTGTTTTCATTTCGGCGCAGGCTGTGTGGAGCGCCTATTGCCTAAAATTCCGGTTCGACGGTTTCTGCGAGAAATTCTTCGTGGGACCAGTATGTCCGGTCCCAGTAGCAGATGAAGTCACGCGGCTCGATCGTGATGTAGTGATCCGGAAGGACGAGGCCATACTCCTGGGTGATAACTTGTAGGCCCTTTGCTTCGAGTGCCTGCGCTGTTTCATCGACCGGTAGGCTGTTGTCTGGGCCGATGGGGACGCCGAGGAAGGTGACGTTGTCGTTGTTGAAGTCCACTCGGGCGGTGACGCATCTGCCGTCTTCGATGATCGAGACGATCTTCCACATCTCTTCCTCCGCACCGTCATTGTCGATGAGGAGGAAGCCCTCGAGGTCGGTACCGGATCCCTTCTTGTTGAAGAAATAGTCGTCGAGAAGGGCGATGTTTTCCTCGACCGTGCCGCCGAGATTGAAGTGCAGCGGCAAATCAAAAGTGAAATCCATTAGTCGCCTTTCGGGTTAGCGTCCGGATCCATCGCGGTCCAACAGATGGTGGCAGTTTCTCCTTCGAAAACGTAGAACGACACTCCGGTGCCAGTGACCGTGATGCCGCCTGATTCTTTCTTTGTGGGGATATCGCGTTTTTTCAACTCGTTTTGGAATTTGGTGGCACGCATGGGTACCGGAATGCCCAGGAACGTGTCGCCTGGTTCCAGCGATAAGACCTCGCATTCGGTAGAGAGACCCTTTTCGAAAAGTATTTTCACGTAGCGACTCTCTCCATTGAAATCAGCTGTTCCTCTTAAGGTTTCCATGGACAAAAGATCGCGTCGGAAGGGGTCGGCAATTCGGGATGCAAGGTCGTCGATGTTTTTCCCGAACTCGAGCGGTTCAGGCGGATGAGTAGAAAATTCCATGCTGGGGTCTCCTAGGTGAGTTGGTTTGGGTTGACGCGTGGGGAAGGTGATTTGGTGATGAAGCCTTCTTTCAGTGCGTATTCGATTGCCTCGTCCAGGGCTTCATCATATCGACCTTCGAATTGGGGTTGAGTTAGAAAATCGTATTCCATTTGGAAGATCTTATCCGTATCACCTTTCTTGAATAATTCAGCTTGGAGTTCACGATACCGCTTAGCTTCTTTCTTAGGCCCCCAGCTTTCTGTCAGTCTGTGATCCTCCGGGGTCATTTGGATAGCGGGTGCGTTACTCGGGTTGAGCCCCTTTCTTCCCAGTCCTCCTGCGGCATCAGGATTGCTCTTGATAACCTCCTGCGCTATCAGGTGGTGGCGGTGAAGCTGGATGCCTGTTACGTGTGTCGCGTTCAACCTGTAGTAGCTGCTACCGCGCAATGGCTGTTCAACGGTAGACTTTACGCTACATCTTAAGGATTCTGCTAGGAGGAATGCTGCAGGTGCAGCGTGAGCGGTTCGGTGTGTCGGTGGGGCTGTCGCACTAATTGCTTGGTTCGCCCCGGGTTTAATAGAGGGTAGGAATTTGGAAAAGGAGCCCTACACATGCCCTCGAAGTACACGCCTTAAGTTGAGGCAGCGCGCCATCGAACTGGTGCTGCACGCGCAAGCTGACCCTGACACGTCTCGTGGTGCGATATCCCGCATCGCTGTCGAGCTCGGAATCAGTCAAGGAAACTCTGCGCGGCTGGGTCCGCGCTCATAAACAATCCGGCGCGGCAACCCCGGGCGGAATCTATGGATCTTGCAGCAGAAAACCGCAGACTGCGAGCTGAACTGATTGAAGCGAAGCGCGCCAACGAGATTTTGAAAAGAGCATCAGCTTTTTTCGCGCCCGCGTGCGAGCGCCCACACACGCAGTCGTCCGGTTCATCGACGACAACCGGGAGGAATTCGGGGTCGAACCGATTATTCGCGCCCTTTCAGCAACCAACGCGAAAATCGCCCTGAGCACCTACTACGCCCACAAATCCCGGCCTGAATCATCTCGATCTATCCGCGACCGACAACTACGCAACACTTTGCGTGCCATCTACGACGACAACTACTCCTGCTATGGAGCGCGCAAACTATGGGCCGAGATCAACCGCCGAGGCGATGTCGGTCACCTCGCCCGGTGCACCGTTGAGCGCCTCATGGCACTCGAAGGCATCCGTGGTATCCGGCGCCGGAAGAAAAAGCCTTCCACCCGCAGCGCTGCCCCCGATAACTGCCCATCCGATGTGGTCACACGCGACTTTTGTGTCGATGCGCCGAACCGACTGCAGGTCGCGGACATCACCTACATCCCCACACGTGCCGGATGGGTGTACGCCTCGTTCGTCCTCGACGCGTACACCCTGCGAGATTGTTGGCTGGCAGATCACCAACCACATGCGCCCATCACTGGCTAAAGACGCACTTGACATGGCCTTGTCAGCGCGCTTGCGCGCCGGTGACAACGTCTCCGGTCTGATCCATCACTTTAGACAGGGGCGTGCAGTACAGGTCGGTCGTCTACGGACAGACCCTGGCTCAGTCGCAGGTTATCGCCTCGGTTGGCTCGCAGGGGCCCGACCTCGCCTTCAAAATCAGACAGGCTGATCTCCTCACCCTCCTCCATCAGCGACGGGCCGGAGAAGTCCGGCAGCGGGGCACGTTCCTCCTTTGCGTAGATAATCTCGGTTTGGCCTCCTGGTGAGTGGAACTGGAAGGTGCCCCCGACGGCGACGGCGTTTCGGGCGCCGTCGCCTGAGGAACAGGCCGTCAGGGTCACGGCGCTGAGCACCGCGGCAACCGCGATGGCGGCTCTGCGGGGTGTGCTCGGCATGGATTAGATCTCCTTATTCCGGGGCGGTGGGTACGAAGACGGTGTTCTGGTTGTCCCGGAAGACCACAACACCGAGGAAGGTCATCGTGCTGCCCGGTGGGTGGTCTGCAGCGACCCAGCTCACCCCAGCGACCGACCATGCTGTGGGGTTAGGCGTACCGCAGGGAACTCATCATCCCAGTTTCCTGGTGATAAGCGTTGTGGCAGTGAAACGCCCACTCACCGGGGTCGTCGGCGATCAAGTCCGCGTTCACCGTTTCGCCGGGGAGAATGAGGACAGTGTCCTTGCGCAGACCGCTACTTCCGGGCAGAGCCCAGGTATGCCCGTGCAGGTGCATCGGATGGGGCATGGCCGTGGGGTTGTGCATCCGCATCCGCAGGCGTTGGCCTTCTTGGACTGTGCCCGGGGAATCAGCACCGTCGATGCGCAGTCCCCACTGGTAGGGCATCATCTGGCCGGTTAATTCGACCGCTGTTTCCTTATCCACGTCACCGGCCGGGAGCAGGGCTCGTTCCGCCGGCTCAAAGGACGTCAAGAAGGTACCGGGGGCAGTGAGTTCGGGGAAGGTAGTCTCTGGTGCGGGGGTCTGGCCCGCGGCGGTCCGGATGACGGCAAACGCCCAGTCGTCCTTGCCGGCGGCCAGGGCGGTCAGGGGAAAGACCCCATCACCGAGTACCACCTCCACGTCGACGCGTTCACCCATCGAGAGGTAGAACGACTCGATGTCGTGGGGACGGACCGGGAAACCGTCGACGTGGGTGACGGTCATGCGGTGGCCACCGAGAGCCACCTTGAAGATGGTGTCAGCGCCGGAGCTGATGAACCTCAGGCGGGCTTTATCCCCCGGTCAGGCATTAAACGTTCGGTGCGCCCGGGGAATGCGTCCGTTGATGAGGTAGTGCGGATACATCACATCGCCGGCATCCCCGCCCAGTACCCGGTCCGGGGTGCCGTGCGTCATCTGGCCGTGACCTCCCATCCCCTTCTTCCCGTTATGGTCGCCCGAACCCATTCCGGTGAGCTTGTCGAGCTCATCGTCGGGAGTGCCCTGAATGCCATTTACCCAGTCGTCGAGCACGATGGTCCACTCGACGTCCTGGTCCTCAGCGTCGTCCGGGTCGCGGACAATCAGTGGGGCGTGCAGACCCCGGTCGAGTTGTAGGCCGGAGTGGGAATGGTAGAAGTAGGTGCCACCGTGGGGGACTTCAAAAACGTAGGAGAAAGACTCGCCAGGTTCAATGGGGTCCTGGGTCATGCCGGGCACACCGTCGGCTGCGTTGTGGAGTGCGATGCCATGCCAGTGGATGGAGGTGCTCTCAGGCAGTTCATTGGTGATATCGACCTGGAGGACGTCGCCGGCGGTGGCCTCAATGGCCGTATCCCTGGTGTCAGAGACGTATCCCCACGTCTTGGCTTCGATGCCGCCGATATCCAGGGAGAGGGGCCGGGGTGGTCAGTGTCCGGCGCACCGTCGGCTCACCGAGCGCAGTGGGGGTGGGAGTGGGGCGAAGGGAGGGATCTGGTGCCGAGGCAGCGGGTCCAGGGTCGCTGGTGCAGGCGGCCACGGCCCCGGTGCCGGCGAGGACGAGCCCGCCGAGCAGAAACTGTCGTCGGGAAAACGCGTTCATCATGATTTAACCTTCCTTGGTGTTAGATTTCAGTGACACGGGAGACAGGCGCAGGTGAGGACCCTGCTGAGCCATCACGTCAGGCGCAGGTCTGTGACACAGGTGGCGCCGTCGTCGGTGGTGGAAAACTCCGTGGTGCCGGTACGCCCCTGGTAGCTGACCTCAATCAGGCCGGTGGCATCATCGGGAAGCCAGAAGCCAATAAACCCGTTGTCGAAGGTGGTTGTCGCCTCGTCCACCAGCACCTCACCGGTCGCCTCATCGGTGATCGTGACCTGGATATCCTCATTGTCGAGTTCCCCCAGGCAGGTCGTGAGGCTGTGGTAGAAGCAGTCGTGGGTGGAGGTGAGATAGGGTGCGATCGAGACATACGTCTGATTGTCGGGAAGATCGACCATGACTTCCTGGTCATCGCTCGAGAGCAACAGTTCATCGGCGCGCACTGAGGCGATCAGATCCGTGGGACGCTCTGTGACCTTCTGCCGGTCGAGGTGATCAATGATCTCCACCGCGTCCATGGCGGCCAGGCCATGGACAGTCAGGAATGTGTCCTGGGACACCGTCCCATCGGCGGTGGGTTCCGGGTCGGCGGCCGAACACCCCGTGAGGGCGAGGGCGAGGGCGGCGGCTGCGATCGCTGCTCGTTTCACGTCAATCTCCTTGGATCGTGGTAGGGCCATAAGAAGACACCGCCTCAAGGTCGATGCCATACCTTTATCTAGCACGGGTGCCTGACGGACTAGAATCCAAAAACCCTGCTCACAGTCTTATAACAGGGCGAAAAGGGGGTGAATTCGGTGGGCTGGGTCACCACCGGGGCACCACCCCACAGTCGTGGGCGATGTCCTTCTACCCGCCCCGGGTATGCGGTGCAGGCAGTGAAATCCCTGGTGGCGCCTGCTGAACCGACCAGGGGAGGCGATGCCGCCGGCCCGGGTTGGGGCACAGGGGTGACGGCGGTCGAAGGGTGATGTTTGAAGATTTGATGAAGTTTTCCCCGCCGGGCACTGAGCGAGGGTGGTATTCCCCCTGGCCGGAGCGATACTGGGGTCTATGGCTGACCGCACACCGACCACCGCCACGCCCCCGGGGCGGGTGCTGGTCGTCGATGATGAACAATCCCTGGCTCAGATGGTGGCCTCCTACCTCATCCGGGCCGGCTTCGATACCCGCCAGGCGCACACCGGCACCCAGGCCGTGGACGAGGCCCGTCGCTTTTCCCCCGATGTTGTGGTGCTGGATCTGGGGCTGCCCGAACTCGACGGCCTGGAGGTGTGCCGACGGATCCGCACCTTCTCGGACTGCTACATCCTCATGCTCACCGCGCGTGGCAGCGAGGACGACAAGATCAGCGGTTTGACCCTGGGGGCGGATGACTACATCACCAAACCTTTTAGCATCCGGGAACTGGTGACCCGGGTGCATGCGGTGCTGCGCCGCCCGCGCACCAGCACCACCCCACCGCAGGTGACCACCCCCTTGATCGTTGGTGACCTCATCCTTGACCCCGTCGCCCATCAGGTGCGGGTGGGGGAGACGACCGTGGAGCTCACCCGCACGGAGTTCGAGCTGCTGGTTGCCCTGGCCCTGCGCCCCGGCCAGGTGCTGACCCGCCACGACCTGGTCACCGAGGTCTGGGACACCGCCTGGGTCGGTGATGAACGCATCGTCGATGTCCACATCGGCAACTTGCGTCGCAAGCTCGGTACCGACACCCGGGGCCGGGGGTTTATCGACACCGTGCGTGGCGTGGGCTACCGGGTGGGGCAGCCATGAATCACGGACCCGGCCTGACCTTCCGCTTCCTGGCTGCCCAGGTGTTTGTCGTGGTGATTAGCCTGCTGGTGGCCTCGGCCGTGGCCACGGTGGTGGGCCCGACCCTGTTCCATGATCATATGTTGATGGCCGGCCGGGAGGACCCCTCGCTGGAGCTGTTCCATGCCGAGCAGGCCTACCGGGACGCCAACCTGATCACCCTGACCGTCGCCCTGCCCACTGCCTTGATCAGCGCCCTGCTGGCCAGCCTGTGGTTATCGCGTCGCCTGCGCACCCCCCTGCAGGATCTCACCCGCGCCGCTACCAGCCTGGCGGCCGGCAACTATCGTATCCGCGTGCCCGCCGCAGAAGCAGGCCCCGAGGTCACCACCCTGGCGCATGCCTTCAACGCCATGGCCGACCGGCTGGAACACACCGAACAGGTCCGCCGCCAGATGCTCTCTGATCTGGCCCACGAAATGGGCACCCCCTTATCGGTGCTCACGGCCTACCTCGATGGTCTCCAGGACGGGGTCGTGGACTGGAATAATGCCGCCCACACGATCATGGCTGACCAACTCACCCGCCTGACCCGGTTGATGGAAGACATCGACGATGTCTCCCGGGCCCAGGAACACCGGATCGATTTGGACCTGGCGGAGGAAGGGCTCGGGGATCTGCTCCATACCGCCGCTGCTGCCGCGGGGGAAGCTTATGCTGACAAAGGCGTCGATTTACAGGTCGAGACCATTACGGACACCGCCCGGGTGCTCGTGGACCGGCAACGCTTCGGCCAGGTGATGAGCAATCTCCTGTCGAACGCGCTACGGCACACCCCGGCCGGCGGGCAGGTCCGGATCGGCGTCCACCGACAGGGGGAGTCCACCGCGCTCATCCACGTCGCCGATGACGGCGAGGGCATCCCACCTGGCCAGCTCGGACACATCTTCGAACGCTTCTACCGGGGGGATGCCGCCCGCAGCCGGGACAACGGCGGGGCCGGTATCGGCCTGACCATCTCCAAGGCATTGGTCGAGGCCCACGGCGGCACTCTCACCGCCACCTCCCCCGGACCCGGTCGCGGAGCGGTGTTTGCCCTCCGCCTCCCGCTGTCCCCTCCCGACAGTGAGGAGGCTGCTCGGTGACCACACCCTGCCCCGCGTGAGGGCCGTGCCCGCCACCCCTTGAAAATATACCCCGGGGGGGTATATGCTAGGCATCGCCCATCCCGCCGACCAGTAGGAGCTTTCCCATGATCACCTCCCCGCCCCGCCTCTTGCCGATGGCCTCCCACGGCTGCAGCTGTTGCGGACCTGCCTCACGTGCCGACACCGCCTCCATCCCTGCCGCCAGCGACTCGTCAGCGGGAGGGTCCTCCCCTAGCTACCAGGTCACCGGCCTGACCTGCGGGCACTGCGCGAAAAGCGTGACCCAGGCCCTTCAGGCCCTCCCCCAGGTCGACGACGTCCAGATTGATCTCGCTGCTGGTGGTGTTTCCACCGTCACGGTCACCGGTGCCGTACCTCCGGAGATGGTTCGCCGGGCCATCGAAGAGGCCGGCTACACCGTCTTATCCTGATCAGTTTTACCCATCATCTCGACCCTGACCGGGTTGAGCGGAAGGAACGTCATGAGCACTCCCCACCATTCCGGTGATCACTATGGTGATCACCCCGCTCCGGAAACAGACCACACCCACCACCCGGATCATGCCAGCCACGAACACCACGCAGATACCGACACCCACGGCCAGGCGATGCCCCACGATCACCCGCACTCCGCCCTGGACGAAGACCACCGCGTTCATGGTCACGGCGAACACGCCGGACACAGCACCGCAATGTTTCGGGACCGCTTCTGGTGGTCGCTGATTCTGTCCATTCCCGTCGTTATTTTCAGCCCCATGGTCGCCCACCTGCTCGGCTACCACCTCCCGGCATTCCCCGGATCCACCTGGATCCCCCCGGTGCTGGGCACGATCATCTTCGTCTACGGCGGAACGCCTTTCCTCAAGGGCGGATGGAACGAACTGAAATCCCGCCAACCCGGGATGATGCTCCTGATCGCCATGGCCATCACCGTGGCGTTTGTCGCCTCCTGGGTCACCACTCTGGGGCTGGGCGGTTTTGACCTGGACTTCTGGTGGGAGCTGTCCCTGCTGGTGACCATCATGCTGCTGGGCCACTGGCTGGAGATGCGTGCTCTCGGGGCCGCGTCCTCCGCGCTTGACGCGCTGGCTGCCCTGCTGCCGGACGAGGCCGAGAAAGTCATCGACGGGACCACCCGCACCGTGGCCATCTCCGAGCTGGTCGTCGACGACGTCGTGCTGGTGAGGGCCGGTGCCCGGGTGCCGGCCGACGGAACCATCCTCGACGGAGCCGCCGAATTCGATGAGGCGATGATCACCGGCGAATCCCGTCCCGTCTTCCGCGACACCGGTGACAAGGTGGTCGCCGGTACCGTGGCCACCGACAACACCGTCCGCATCCGGGTGGAGGCTACCGGCGGGGACACCGCCCTGGCCGGGATCCAACGCATGGTTGCCGACGCCCAGGAGTCCTCCTCCCGGGCCCAGGCCCTGGCGGATCGGGCGGCGGCGTTGTTGTTCTGGTTCGCGCTGATCTCCGCTCTGATCACCGCGGTGGTGTGGACCATTATCGGCAGCCCGGACGATGCCGTGGTGCGCACGGTCACGGTGCTGGTCATCGCCTGTCCGCACGCTCTGGGCCTGGCGATTCCGCTGGTCATTGCGATCTCCAGCGAGCGGGCCGCGAAATCCGGGGTGCTCATCAAGGACCGGATGGCGCTCGAGCGGATGCGCACCATCGACGTGGTGCTCTTCGACAAAACCGGCACTCTGACCGAGGGGGCGCACGCGGTCACCGGTGTCGCCGCAGCTGTCGGCGTCACCGAGGGCGAGCTGCTGGCCCTGGCCGCCTCCGCGGAGGCCGACAGCGAGCACCCCGTGGCCCGCGCCATCGTGGCGGCCGCGGCCGCCCATCCCGAGGCCTCCCGTCAGCAAATCCGTGCAACTGGTTTCAGCGCCGCCTCCGGCCGGGGGGTCCGGGCCACTGTCGATGGCGCTGAGATCCTCGTGGGCGGGCCGAACATGCTGCGCGAGTTCAACCTCACCACCCCGGCCGAGCTCACCGACACCACCAGCGCCTGGACCGGGCGTGGGGCCGGTGTGCTCCATATTGTCCGCGACGGTCAGATCATCGGTGCGGTGGCCGTCGAGGACAAGATCCGCCCCGAATCCCGCGCCGCCGTGAAAGCCCTGCAGGACCGCGGGGTGAAGGTCGCGATGATCACCGGCGACGCCCAGCAGGTGGCCCACGCTGTCGGTCAGGACTTAGGCATTAATGAGGTCTTCGCCGAGGTCCTGCCCCAGGACAAGGACACCAAGGTCACCCAGTTACAGGAGCGTGGCCTGAGCGTGGCCATGGTCGGCGACGGTGTCAACGACGCCCCCGCTCTGACCCGCGCGGAGGTCGGTATCGCCATCGGGGCCGGCACGGATGTGGCCATGGAATCCGCCGGAGTGGTCCTGGCCAGTGATGACCCTCGTGCAGTGCTGTCGATGATTGAGCTCTCGCAGGCCAGCTACCGCAAGATGATCCAGAACCTCATCTGGGCCTCTGGCTACAACATCCTCGCCGTGCCGCTGGCCGCCGGCGTGCTCGCCCCGATCGGGTTCGTGCTGTCCCCGGCCGTGGGCGCGATCTTGATGTCTGCCTCGACCATCGTGGTGGCCCTGAACGCCCAGCTGTTGCGCCGCATTGATTTGGATCCGGCCCACCTGGCTCCGACCGACGGGAAGGAGGAGAAGGCTGCTATGAGCTCTGCAGCCCCCGTCCGCTGACTTTCAATCCTTCATCGACTCCCCCATACACAACCTCCGAAAGGGAACCCCCATGAAGCGCACCATCACCATCGCCGCTCTCGCCTTGACCTCCATTCTGGTTTTGTCCGCCTGCGCAGATAACACTGAGGGAGAAAACACCGACACCACGACCATCGCCACTACGTCCGCCCCCGACACCACCGAAACGACCGGGGCCACCACGGATCCTGAGACAGAGACGGGGGCGGCCGGAGAGGTCTCCGCCGAGCACAATGACGCGGACATCATGTTCGCGCAGATGATGATCCCGCATCACCAACAGGCCGTGGGGATGAGTGAAATCCTCCTGGCCAAGGACGATATCCCGGCCGAGGTCATCGAGTTCGCCCAGGGTGTTATCGATGCCCAGGGCCCGGAGATCGACCGGATGAATACCATGCTCGAGACCTGGGAAGAAGATCCGGTCACCGGTGATATGGGTGAGATGGACCATGGCGGGATGAGTGGAATGATGAGCGAGGAGGACATGACAGCCCTCGAGGACGCCCAGGGCACCGAGGCTGCCCGGCTATACCTTGAGCAGATGACCGCCCACCATGAGGGCGCCGTCGATATGGCCCGCGATGAGGTCACTGATGGCCAGAACCCGCAGGCCATCGCTCTGGCTGAGCAGGTCATTGAAGATCAGGAGGCCGAGATCGCCGAGATGGAGCAGATGCTCAACGAGCTCTGAACAAGGACGTTCCCCGACCACCCCAGATGAGAAACACGACCATACAGCCATCGTGTTGCGCGGTCGTATCTAGTAACACCGTGGTGAGTATCGAGTAACACATTGGTGAGTACCCAATAACAGTCCGGGGGAGGATTCTGGTGACCGCGTGACTTCAGGGCACGCGGCGTTACCAGAGGAGTCTGATTGTGACTGACTACCGGGCGGTAATGGATCAAGTGTTGAAAGGCTGGTCTGTCCGCCAAATCTGTTCGAGTTCGCGGTGCTCGCACACCACCGTGCAAAAGGCTCGCGATTCGCTGGTGGAACACAACATCACAACCCGTGAGCAACTTCGTGGGGTTGCGGATCATGAGCTGGCGGGCTGGTTCGTCGACGGGCGCAGCCATGCTCAGGGGGATTTCGTCCCGATCGATTTCGACGCTGTCGCCAAAGCGCGCATCGGGCGCAACAAGGTGACCTTGCAGGTGCTGTGGGGCCGCTACACCGCACAGCCTGGGGGCACAGGCCAGCGGTACTACAGCTACGAGCGGTTTCGGCAACTTGTGGCTCAACACGTTGATGCAGCCGGGCTGAGCGCCAGGATCACCCATGCCCCGGGCCATACGATGCAGGTGGACTGGGCAGGCACGAAGATGCGGTTGTTTGACCCCACCGGCGGACAAGGCTCGAAGGTCAGGGACCTGACCCCCTGTTGGTGGACATAGGCTAGCCCCGGTTGATAGCCGGAGGAAGGTAGTCTCAGTCCATGCCTCGTAAGTCCTACTCTGAGGAGTTCAAGCGCGACGCGGTCGCGATGTATGAAGACACAGACGGTGTGTCTTGTAACTCGGTTGCTCATGATCTCGGTGTTAACCGTGGCAGTCTCGCTGCCTGGGTCACACGCTATGGCACGGGCAAAAAAGCCCGCGCGATTGATGCTGCAGCTCGAGCGCGAAAAGCATCGGATTCAGAGCGGATCCGACAGCTCGAGAAGCACAACCGGCTTCTTCAAGAAGAGCGAGATATCCTTCGCACCGCGGCGCAGTATTTTGCGAAAGAGATGGGCTTGTGATCCGCTTCAAGTTCATCTGGGACCATCGCACCGAGTTTTCGGTCACACGGATGTGCGACGTGCTGAAGGTGCGGCGATCTTCCTATTACAAGTGGAAAAACACGCAGGCCGCGCGCCGTCAAAAGGTTGTTGACGATGCTGTTCTTGGTGCTCGTATCCGCACTGTGTTCACCGACGAACACGGACTCTACGGAGCCAAACGCATCGCCGCGGCGTTGAACGACTCTGATTCGGGGGCGCATGAAGTGGTCAATCACAAACGCGTTGCACGCATCATGAAGGCCATGGGCATCCAGGGGTTTGACGAAGAAACGCCGCGTACGCACCACCGTGGCAGATACTGGCCGCAGTGTCTTTTTCGGATCTTGTTCGCAGGCAGTTTCATGCCCCGGCGCCGAATCGCGTGCTCGTCGGCGACATTACCTACCTGCCGGTATCCGGTGGCGGCAATATGTATCTTGCCACCGTGATCGATTGTTATTCCCGCAGGCTGGTGGGATTTTCTATTGCTTGCCACATGCGCGTCGATCTGGTTATCGATGCGTTGGACTCAGCGCGGCGCGCCCGGGGCAGTCTGAAAGGAGCGATTTTTCATTCCGATCACGGCAGTGTCTATACCTCGAAGGCATTTCGCTCACGATGCACGATGCTAGGGGTGACCCAATCGATGGGGGCGGTGGGAACCAGCGCAGACAACGCGCTGGCGGAGTCGTTCAACGCGACATTGAAACGCGAGGTGCTGCACAACCGGAAATGCTTCGACTCGATGCTGCACGCCAGACGGGACGTCTTCGCCTGGTGTGTGCGCTACAACCAGAAACGCAGACACTCATGGTGCGATTATCTCTCGCCCATCGAGTACGAAAACCGCACCTGCGGTAAACTCACCCTGACCGCATAAGTTCAATTCCCTGTGTCCACTTTCCCGGGGTCGGGCCCTTCTCATCCGCCGGTGGGGCGGTGACCTCGTCGAAACGGATGGTCAGCAGGCGACCAGCTCCCTCGGGGTGGTCGGCGGCTGTTTTTAGGGTGAATCCGGTATCCGAGATGCGGTCAACGGTGACTTTTCCGCTGCGCCCACCGACACCGGTGAGAGTGCATACCGCACCCAGGGTGATTTCTTTCGGACACCCCGTTAGCGGGAAGTACTTGTCCATGTTCTGAATCAGTTCGCGGTGTGCGCCCGCGGCGTGCCAGCGAGGAAGGTCTTCTTTTGCGAAAAGGGGGTAGACCTGCCGGTAGCTGGAGTAGGCCTTGTTGTCGAACTTTTCCAGGGCTATACTGGTGGGCTCTAATGCTTGGATGGAACCACCGATGAAGTTTTGTTTTATCCCGCCGCCGGCGGTGTACGGATCCGACGACGGGAATCCGAGGGGGCTTTTCTCCCAGTCGGCTTTGGCCCAAAAGTCGCGAATCTTCCCGCTAACCGTGCGCACACCACCTGTAGGCGAGTAGTAGATCGATCCGTTCTGAAAGTGGTTGTACTTGCCTTTCCGTCCGGGGTTGTCAACTCATCGGTGGTGGGATAGCCCAACGGCCCGGTGTCAAGCCCTGGGTTGTGTAGGGGGTCCTATTGTTGTTGGTTAGGCCGCTTGGGTGTTCGCGGCGGTGTATTCCTGATGGGCCTGGCGGGGTGGGCGGTACCCTAGCGCCGAGTGCAAGCGGCGGTTGTTGTACCAGCCGACCCATGTCGACGTCGCGACGAGAACATCTCGCAGTGCCGGCCAGGTCCTACGGTCGATGAGTTCAGCTTTGAACACTGAGTTCAGCGCTTCTGCCATCGCGTTGTCGTAGGAGTCTCCCCGCGAGCCAACCGAGGCGATAACCTGCGACTGAGCCAAGGTCTCTCCGTAGACGACCGACCTGTACTGCACGCCCCTGTCTAAAGTGATGGATCAGACCGGAGACGTTGTCACCGGCGCGCAGGCGCGCTGACAAGGCCATGTCAAGTGCGTCTTTAGCCAGTGATGGGCGCATGTGGTTGGTGATCTGCCAGCCAACAATCTCGCAGGGTGTACGCGTCGAGGACGAACGAGGCGTACACCCATCCGGCACGTGTGGGGATGTAGGTGATGTCCGCGACCTGCAGTCGGTTCGGCGCATCGACACAAAAGTCGCGCTTGACTAAGTCGACTGGGCAGTTATCGGGGGCAGCGCTGCGGGTGGAAGGCTTTTTCTTCCGGCGTCGGATACCACGGATGCCACGATGCTGTCGAGTGCCATGAGGCGCTAGGCGGTGCACCGGGCGACGTGACCGACATCGCCTCGGCGGTTGATCTCGGCCCATAGTTTGCGCGCTCCATAGCAGGAGTAGTTGTCGTCATAGATGGCACGCAAAGTGTTGCGTAGTTGTCGGTCGCGGATAGATCGAGATGATTCAGGCCGGGATTTGTAGGCGTAGTAGGTGCTCAGGGCGATTTTCGCGTCGGTTGCTGAAAGGGCGCGAATAATCGGCTCGACCCCGAACTCCTCCCGGTTGTCGTCGATGAACCGGACGATTACGTGTGTGGGCGCTCGCACTCCGCCGCGAAAAAAGCTGATGCTCTTTTCAAAATCTCGTTGGCGCGCTTCGCTTCAATCAGTTCAGCTCGCAGTCTGCGGTTTTCCGCTGCAAGATCCACCGATTCAACCCGGGGTTGCCGCGCCGGATTGTTTATGAGCGCGGACCCAGCCGCGCAGAGTTTCCTTGACTGATTCCGAGCTCGACAGCGATGCGGGATATCGCACCACGAGACGTGTCCAGGTCAGCTTGCGCATGCAGCGGTTGCGTCCGCTAGCGTGGTGTACCTGTGACTGTCGGTGAGGGACCTCATGAACGTGTGAGGCGGCCACCGCAGTACCTTTCGAATCAATTCCAACATCTCCTCGAAAGGAACCAACGCGATGACCGCTGGACCCAATCATATCGACCCGACCGCCTACCTTGATGAGCTGCTCGCCCAAGCATCCCCGGATCTGATGCGTCAGATGCTGCAGGACTTCATCAACCAGATCCTCTCCACCCAAGCAGACAGCATCTGCGGGGCCGACTACGCCACAGTCAGCGACACCCGCACCAACCACCGAAACGGCTACCGCCACCGCGACCTGGACACACGCGTGGGCACCATCGACGTGAGAATCCCGAAACTTCGCCACGGATCATTCTTCCCCGACTGGTTGTTGGAGCGCCGCTCACGAGCAGAACGCGCCCTGGCCACCGTCGTAGCCACCTGCTACCTCAAGGGGGTCTCCACCCGCCGCATGAACGACCTTGTCGCCACCCTCGGGATCACCAACCTGTCGAAGTCACAGGTGTCTACCATGGCCAAAGAACTCGACGTGATGGTCGAAGACTTCCGCACCCGCCCGTTGGACACCGGCCCCTACCTCTATGTTTCCTGCGACGCGCTGACGATGAAGGTGCGTGAAGGCGGGCGCGTCGTCAAAACCAGCGTGCTGCTGGCCACCGGGGTTAACGCCGACGGGTACCGGGAGTTGCTTGGTATGCAGGTCGCCACCGCCGAATCGGCCGCGTCGTGGACCGGGTTCTTCCGCGACCTGAAAGCCCGGGGCCTGGATCAGGTGTACCTGGTCACCAGCGACGCCCACCTAGGCATCCAAGCCGCTGTGGGTGACTGCCTACCCAACGCATCCTGGCAGCGGTGCCGCACCCATTTCGCGAAGAATCTGTCATCGATGGTGCCGAAAACCCAGTGGCCGACATTGTCGGCGATGTTTCACACGATCTTCCAACAACCCGACGCCCAGGCCGTGTGGGACCAGGCCCGAGACGTCATTGAGTTTTGCCAGCAGAAGTTCCCCCATGTGGCGGATTACCTGGAGGAATCCTTGGACGACCTGCTGGCGTTTACGAACGCGCCGAAAGCGGTGTGGACGAAGGTGTGGTCAAACAACCCCACTGAAAGGCTCAACCGGGAGATCAGACGTCGCACCGACGTCGTGGGGATCTTCCCCAACCGCGACGCCGTCGTGCGTCTGGTCGGGGCGGTACTCGCCGAGCAACACGATGATTGGATCCAGCAGAAACGCTACATGTCGCTAACCAGCCTGGAACAGACCAAGACGATGATGACAGCCACCGTCATTGATGCCGGCGAATCCACTCAGGAGGTTGCATGAGCCCACGCCAGCACCGAGCTCGTGACGGCCCCTGACACCGTCATCCTGCTTGTTCATATCGGAAGGCAGATACACCACCACCGTGGACTTGACCCATGCAGCACCAATTCGATGGCACGCTGCCTCAACTTAAGGCGTGTACTTCGAGGGCATGTATAGGGCTCCTTTTCCAAATCCCTACCCTCCATTAAACCCGGGGCAAACCACCACCCCGGCCTAAAAAACCGCGCCGAAACGGCCTACAACAACTTGACAAAACACAAGGTGTTTTCAACTCATCGGTTACGGGGTAGCCCAGTGCGGCGTTTTCCCGCCCGAGATCGCCCCATTTGTCGCGGATGCGTCCTCCGATCTGGTGGGCGGTGCCGTTGTCGACGTTGGGGTGCCAGTAGATGGAGGCGTCGCGTTGGAAGACCTGGAAACGACCGTTCCATGCAGCCACACTCTCCGGTGTGGTGGCATCCCCGAACCTGCCCCATCCACCAAGCCGGTGGTAGGTCTCCTCAATTCTCCCGCCGATCCAGTAGCCGTGGAACACTGCGGCCGAGGCGGTAGCCACCGTCATTGCACACACCATCACAGCGCCAGCGACAACAGCCGTAACCCGTGCACCGAGCCTCACGGCACACCACCTCACACACAGTAAATAACAACGCTTCTCTACGAAACCTTTGGACATCCGAAATACTAAGACACCCCCGGCACACTTCCTCACATCCAGGAAGAACCTTCCACCCCGCCTACACTTGATCCCCATGAGCCCTACCCCCATCAACGGCCTGGAAATCCACCCCCTGACCATCCACGAGGACAACCGCGGCTGGTTCAAGGAAAACTGGTCCGGCCAGCGTCTGCGCCCGGCGCAGAACAACGTCTCCTTCAACGCCCGGCGCGGCGCGACCCGCGGCATGCACGCCGAGCCGTGGGACAAATGGGTCTCCGTCGCCTCCGGGCGCGTCTACGGCGCGTGGGTGGACATGCGCGAGGGCTCGCCAACCTACGGTGTGACCTGGGGCACCGAGATCGGTCCCGACACTGCCGTGTTCGTCCCGCGCGGGGTGGCCAACGGCTTCCAGGCGCTCGACGACGCCACGAGCTACATCTACCTGGTCAACCAGCGCTACAACCCCGAGGGCGACTACGCGTTCTGCTCCTACCGCGAGATCGAGTGGCCGCTCGAGCCCACGGAGCTCTCGGCCGCGGACGCAACCCACCCCATGCTTGCCGACGCCACCCCCGTCGCCCCCCAAAAAATCCTCGTCACCGGCGCGAACGGCCAGCTTGGGCGCGCGCTGCGCGCCGTGTACTCAGCGGGCGAGGCCGAGTTTTTCGGCCGCGAGGAACTCGACATCACCGCCCCCGGCGAGCGCGACTGGTCGCGCTACCGCGCCATCATCAACTGCGCCGCCTACAACGACGTCAACGGCGCGGAGACCGACCGCGAGCGCGCCTGGGCGGTCAACGCCAGCGCCGTGGCGGGCCTGGCGCGCATCGCCGACGAGCACGATCTCATCCTCGTGCACGTCTCCAGCGACTACATCTTCGACGGGTGCACCGAGGTGCACACGGAGGAGGAGCTGCCCTCGCCGCTGTCGGCCTACGGGGCGTCGAAGGCCGCCGGCGACACCGCCGCGCAGACGGCGCGCAAGCACTACGTCATCCGCACCTCCTGGGTCTTCGGCGAGGGCGAGAACTTCATGGAATCCATGGCGCGCCTCTACGAACGCGGCGTGCAACCCAGCGTGATCATGGACCAGCGCGGCCGCCCCACCCACGCCGAGGACCTTGCCAAGGGCATCGCGCACCTTCTGGCCACGGGCGCCGAGTACGGGGTGTACAACATCACCTCCGCGGGCGATACCGCCGGGCGCGACGAGATCGCCATGGCCGTCTTCGCCGGGCTCGGCGGCGACCCGGCGGACGTGCACCCGGTGACCACCGCGCAGTACGCCGCCCTCGCTGGACCGGAGGCGCCGCGCCCGGCGGAATCGACACTCAGCCTGGACAAGATCACGGCAACGGGCTTCACGCCCTCGCACTGGCGCGCCGCGCTGGCCATCTACCTCGCGCTTCGGGGGGCCTAAACCGTGAAAGGCATCATCCTGGCGGGCGGGTCGGGCACGCGGCTCTACCCCATCACCAAGGGCATATCCAAGCAGCTCATGCCCATCTACGACAAGCCGATGATCTACTACCCGCTGAGCACCCTCATCAGCGCCGGCATCCGCGAGATCCTCGTCATCACCACCCCCGAGGACGCCCCCGCTTTTCGACGCCTCCTCGGCGACGGCTCCCAGTTCGGCGTCATGCTGGACTACGCCGTGCAGCCCTCGCCCGACGGCCTGGCCCAGGCCTTCATCATCGGCGAGGATTTCATCGGCGAGGATTCCGTGGCCCTCGTGCTCGGCGACAACATTTTTGACGGCTCCGGTCTGACGGAGGTGCTCGGGCAGGTCCGCGACATCGAGGGCGGCGCCATCTTCGCCTACGAGGTCTCCGACCCGCAGCGCTACGGCGTGGTGGAGTTCGACGACTCCGGCACGGCCCTGTCGATCGAGGAAAAACCCGAGCACCCAAAGTCCCCCTTCGCGGTGGTGGGCCTGTACTTCTACGACAACAGCGTGGTCGACATCGCCCGCCGCATCACCCCCTCGGCGCGCGGCGAACTGGAGATCACCTCGGTCAACGAGGCCTACCTGCGCCGCGGCGCCCTCACGGTGCACCGGCTCCACCGCGGCGACGTGTGGCTCGACACCGGCACCATCGACTCCATGAGCGAGGCGAGCTCGTACGTCGAGGTCATCCAGAAACGCACCGGGACCGTCATCGGCTCCCCCGAGGTCGCGGCCTACCGCGAGGGGTTCATCTCCCGGGAATACCTGCGCCAGCTCGGCGAGACGATGCTGAAATCCGGGTACGGGCGCTACCTCATCGACGCCGCACGGGACTAGGATTAGCCGCCGTGGCCACCGTTTCCGCTCTCCTGTCCGCCTATCGCGGCACCCCCGCCGACGAGCTGCGCACCGCGCTCGACTCTTTGCTCGCCCAGACCCGCCCCGCCGACGAGATCGTCCTCGTCTTCGACGGGTCCGTCTCCGACGAGGTCGCCTCGACCGTCCGGGGCTACGGCGACGCGGTGCGCGTGGTCGCGCTCGAACGCAACGGCGGCCTCGGCCCCGCGCTTCAGGCGGGGATGGAGTCCATCGACTCCGACTATGTACTGCGCCTCGACACCGACGACGCCGCCTACCCGCAGCGGCTGGAGAAACAGCTGGAGTTCATGGAGGCCCACCCCGAGGTCGCCGCCCTGGGTTCGGCCGTGACCGAGTTCCAGCACGAGGCCGAGCTGGGCGACCCCGCCGCGCTGCGGGTGCGGGCGCTGCCCGAGCACCACGCCGAGCTCGCGCGTTACGCGCTGATCAACTCGCCGCTCAACCACCCCTCCGTCATGCTGCGCACCGCCGACGTCACCGCCGCCGGCGGGTACAGGGGCGTGCACTTCATGGAGGACTACGACCTGTGGGCGCGGCTCATCGCCGCGGGCTACGCGCTGCACAACCTGCCCGAGCCGCTGACGCACTTCCGCGTCAGCCCCGCTCAGTTCGCGCGCCGCACGGGGCGCGGGATGTTCCAGGCGGAGCGCCAGATGCAGGCCAACCTGCTGCGCTACGGCCTCATCGGCCCGTGGCGGGCACGCGCCAACCTCGTCGTGCGCACCGCGTACAGGCTCCTTCCCACGGCCGTCCTGACCCGCGTGTACGCCAAACTTTTCCACCGCGCGGGGTAACCTAATCGGTGCGATGAACAAGATTCAGGATTACTCAGATACCTGGCTGGTGGTCCCGTGCTTCAACGAGGGGCAGGTCATCCAGTCGGTCATCGAGCACGCCCGGGAGACCTTCCCGAACGTCGTGGCCGTCAACGACGGCTCCAAGGACAACTCCGCCGACGCAATTCACGCGGCGGGCGCCCACCTGGTCAACCACCCCGTCAACCTCGGGCAGGGCGCCGCGCTGCAGACGGGCATCGAGTACGCGCGCTCGCAGCCGGGGGCGCGCTACTTTGTAACCTTCGACGCCGACGGCCAGCACCAAGTCAAAGACGTCGTGCGCATGGTCGCCCGGCTACGCGAGGAGCCCCTCGACATCGTCGTGGGCACCCGCTTCGCCGGGCAGGACAACTCCCAGGTGCCGTGGATCAAGCGCGTGGTGCTCAAGACCGTCGTCTTCCTCTCCCCCCGCACGCGCCGCCTCGGGCTGTCCGACGCCCACAACGGCCTCCGCGCCTTTAACAAAAAAGTCGCCGACGAGATGAACATTCGAATGAACGGCATGTCCCACGCCTCCGAGATCGTCGCCATGATCGACGACCGCAACTGGCGCGTCTCCGAGGAGCCCGTGGACATCCTCTACACCGAATACTCCATGAGCAAGGGCCAGTCTCTCATCAACGGGATCAACATTCTGGCCGACGGCTTCGTCGCAAGGAGACTCCCGTGATCCAGATCCTCCTGCTGCTTGCAGCGTTCCTCCTCGCCCTGTACTTCTTTGTCAACCGCCGCAAGGCGAACGCAAAGGCGTGGGTCAAGGTCGGCTTCTTCGCCCTCGTTCTCGCCGCCATCTGGGCGATTCTGCGCCCCGACGACGTCACCGTCGTGGCCAACTGGCTCGGCGTGGACCGCGGCACCGACCTCATGCTCTACGTGCTCATCGTGGCCTTCTTCTTCACCACGATCTCCACGTGGACCCGCTTCCGCGAGCAGGAGCTGCGCTACGCACGCCTCGCCCGGGCCGTGGCGCTGCAGAACGCGGTCGCCCCAGAATCGCGCACGCCATAGCTTCTTCCCTAGCCCACCCCGACGTGCTCCGCGTGGATGGGGTGTGGGCGGTCTTCGGGCCGGGGCCGCGAGATGTTCTCGTCGCGGCGTCGACATGGGTCGGTTGGTGCAACAACCGTCGTGTGCACTCAGCGCTGGGGTACCGTCCACCCTGCGAGGACCATCAGGAATACACCGCCGCGAAAGCCCAAGCGGCCTCATCAACAACAATAGGGCCCTCTACAAAACTCGGGGCTTGGCAAACCCCCAAAACATCACCAAGATCCGAAACCCGATACACCACTACCCAAGACTAGACCCAACTGGCCGGTACCTTCGCCGAAAACAATGTCAACGTCCTTTTCATCGACGACGAGTTCGCCGACCGCATCCCGGAGGACATGGAGGGCATCACGGTGGTGTGGGCGCACACCACCGCCGACCACGGCGATGACGACACCATCGAGCGCATTGTGCTCAGCGGCGACGACGATCTGCCCCCGCTTTCCATCTTCCCCCCGCACGGCAACATCGTGCTCATGTCCTCGGGCACCTCGGGCGTGCCCAAGGGCATCCTGCGCCCCGAACCCGTGCTCCCCTTCGTCGTCGCGGGCTACCTCGAGGCCGTCCCGTGGCGCCGGGCGATGACGGTGCAGGTCACCGCGTCCATGTTCCACACCTGGGGCTGGTCCGCCGTCAACATCGCCTTCGCCGCCCGCAACACCGTGGTCACCCAGCGCGTGTTCGACCCGGAAAACGTCTTCCGCCAGATCCAGAACTTCCGCTGCGACGGGCTCGTCTCCTCGCCCATCTTCTTCAAGCAGATGCTCGACCTGCCGGGCAACGAGAAGTGGAACACCTCGACCCTGAAATTCATCGCCTCCGCAGGCAACGCTCTCACCCCGGTGCTCGTCGAGCGCACCATCGACCGCTTCGGCCCCATCCTGGCCAACTACTACGGCTCGACCGAGCTCGCCCTCGCGGCGTGCGCCAGCGCCGACATGATCGCCGCCGACCCCACCATCGCCGGCAAGATCCCGCCGGGCACGATCCTTCGGCTTTACGACGACAACGGCAACGACGTCCCCCGCGGCGAGGTCGGGCGCATCTTCCTCACCAACGAAACGGCTTTGACCGGCTACTCCAACCCCGACACCGAGCTGGTCACCATCGACGGTCTCGTCGACATCGGCGACCTCGGCTACATCGATGACAACGGCTACCTCCACGTGCTGTCCCGCAGCGACGACATGCTCATCGTCGGCGGCGAAAACGTCCACCCCCAGTCCGTCGTCGAGGTCCTCGAGCGCATGCCCGGAATCCACGAGGTCCACGCCGGCGGCGTCGACGACGAGCACACCTTCAAGCGCGTCGCCGTCTGGGTCGTGCGCGAGGACACCGAGGCGGGCCGCGCCCTGACCGCCGCCGGCATCCGCGACTGGGTGCGCGACAACTTGGCCGACCATTCCATCCCCCGCGACGTCAACTTCGTCGACTCCCTGCCGC
Organism: Corynebacterium timonense; assembly: GCF_900105305.1. Taxonomy (NCBI): domain Bacteria; kingdom Bacillati; phylum Actinomycetota; class Actinomycetes; order Mycobacteriales; family Corynebacteriaceae; genus Corynebacterium; species Corynebacterium timonense. Next base: position 2,028,005 of record NZ_LT629765.1, read on the forward strand.
GCAACGCCACCGGGAAGGTCGTCGCCCGCCATCTCCCGCCCTCGACCCGCGAGGATTAAGGGGCGCCTGTGGTGCGCGTCACGTAGAATCGCTACGCAAACGTACACTTAAGGAGCCCCCATGCACTTCTCCCCCAAAGCGCTGCGCCGCTTCATGTTCCTCTGGCCGCCCTTCCTCGGCGCCGGAATCCGCGTCGCCGAGTTTGCGGACGACGGCTCTCGGGTCGTCGTCACGCATAAGCTCACACGGCTCAACCGCAACGCCGTGGGCACCGCGTTCGGCGGCACCATCATGGCCATGACCGACCCCTTCTTCATGCTCGCCTCGATGGCGCGGCTGGGGCGCGACTACCGGGTGTGGGACGTCGCGGGCGAGGTGCGCTTTGTCAAACCCGGCAAGGGGCGGCTCACCGCCACCATGGAGATTCCCGACGAGACGTACGAGCTCATCGCCGAAAAGACGGCCGGCGGGGAGAAGTACCTGCACTGGTTTGACACCACCGTCGTCGACGAGGAGGGCGACGCCATCGCACACGTGCGGCGCCAGGTGTACTACCGGCGCAAGCGCAGCAAGTAGCGCAGCGCTCCGCGTGCCCGTCAGCGCGGTGACACGGTCAATGTTCGGCACGGCCACCGCCGGAATGACGAGGTCGAAGCATTGCCGAAAACTCGGATTTTTGGCAAAACTCCAGGTAAAAGGCCCCTATGAGGGCTCATGATCGTTCGGGCGTGCCCGCGGTGCGGATTTCCGGCGCCCGTCGGGCCGCCCTCACTTGTGCTGCGGTGCAGCTGGGGTCGCCGGCCTTCTTTCACCACCGGTAAACAGCACGCTGCCGCTCCGCGTGCGCAGCACCCGTGGGTGTCAAGCGCCTTCCCCCGCCGATTTGCGGTGCGCATTCGCGCCGGATGGTCGGTGGAGCTCTGCTCTGCCGCGGCGCGGGAAATGAGGAAAACCCCAGCTAGAATGAACTGCTGCCCATTAGTTGGAGGGGCTGGTGCACGAGTAGGTGACATCTGATCTGGCTGGCCCTGCGGGGCCGGCCTGGAAGGATGTTACTATGCCCAAGCCCTACCCCCAGGAGTTCCGTGACGACGTGGTGCGCGTTGCTCAGAACCGCGAAGACGGTGTGACTATCAGGCAGATCGCTGCCGACTTCGGTATCCACCCGATGACCCTGAACAAGTGGATCCGCAAAGCCGACGTGGAGGCTGGGATCACACCTGGCACGACCGCCGCAGCGTCCCAGGAACTGCGCGAGGCCAAGCGGCGCGTGCGTCTGCTTGAACAGGAAAACGAGGTCCTGCGCCGCGCGGCGGCGTACCTGCCCCAGGCGAATCTGCCGGGAAAAGGTGGTACCCGCTCGTGACCGAGCTCGCCGCTGACGGTGTCCCCGTCGCGGTGGCGTGTCGGGTACTTGGAATAGCTCGTCAGCCCTACTACCGGTGGCTGAAGAACCCGATCACCGACGCCGAGCTCGCCGAGGCGTACCGGGCCAACGCTCTATTTGACGCCCACCGAAAGGACCCGGAGTTCGGCTACCGCTACCTCGCCGACGAGGCCGAAGCCGCGGGCGAGAGGATGTGCAGGCGTACCGCTTGGCGGATCTGCTCCGCCGGCGGCTGGAAAAGCGCCATCAGCGAGAAAGGTCGGGGTCGGCACCGCAAGGCCGGGCCTTCCGGTCCATGACGACCTCGTCGAGCGGGATTTCACCGCCCACCGTCCAAACGAGTTGTGGCTGACCGACATCACCGAGCACTGGACGGGCGAGGCAAAGCTCTACCTGTGCGCGATCAAGGACGTCTACTCGGGGCGGATTGTCGGGTATTCGATCGACTCGACAATGAAATCCCGGCTGGCCGTCAACGCGCTCAACAGCGCCGTCGCCAGGCGAGGCGACGTGACCGGCTGCGTTCTACACAGCGATAGAGGATCGCAATTTCGCTCGCAGAAGATGCAGATGGCGATCACCCATCACGGGCTGATCGGCTCGATGGGCAGGGTCGGGGCGTGCGGCGACAACGCAGCCATGGAGAGCTTTTTCTCGCTGCTACACAACAACGTCCTGGATCGTCGATCCTGGGCAACCAGAGACGAGCTCCGCGCGGCGATCGTGCACTGGATCGAGCACACATACCACCGCCGTAGACGGCAAGACCGCCTCGGCAGATTGACCCCATCGAATTCGAGACCATCATCAACAACGAGGCCCTTCAGGCCGCGTGACTAACCATGTCACCTATCCGTGCATCAGCCCCAGATCCGCTACTTGGCTTCCTACGGGGCGTCACGTCCTAAGCCCTCCAAGACGATCCACGCCTCGGCTGTGGTGTAGATGATTGAGAAGGGTAACTCGCTACCGTCTTCGGTGAACCAGAACATGACCGGGCCGTTAGTCCCGAAAACATGCTCCTCCGGGAGATTTACCGGCGCGCCGGTGAGGATTGTGGTCTCAGCAATTACCCGCGCACCTGTCTCGTCCATGTTGGCCGCGAACTGCTGGCGGATGTCCGCAACCGCCGTAGACGTACCCAGAGCGTTTGGGATTGAAGATTCGTATGTGAGCTGCTGCGCCGGGACGGTGATGTGGGTGAGCGGTCGTTGAAGCTTTTTGTCCTCCGCTCCCCTCCGCCATCGCGCCTCGTAGTGCCGCGTTCTGGCGAGGAGCTCAAACCCTTCGAGCTCCGCTGGGGCCTGCTTTAACTCGGCGAACCAGGCTCGGATTGGAGCGCCGCCGGCCGTAGTTGCGCGCATGGGCACCGCGGCGACAACCGCATCGCCACAGTTCACCACCGTTGCTTTGCCGAGGTGGACTCCCCAGACCTCGGAGCCGTTGTACGCCGTGAATTCCTCTGCGAATGGGGCGAGAGTTTCATCCCACCGCAGCAGCCCTGTATCAATCTTCACAGTCACCGAAGAGGCAGTGCAGCTCACGTCGGCGAGAGAACGCAGGACCCGCGGCGCACCCGGCCGGAGCGCCTCGCCCGGCTCGAGGCCGAGAACCTCAGCCGCAATCTTCAGCGTCGTCGGGTCGAACGCCGCTACGCCGCCGTTAAGGGTGAGCGGCGCGACTGCCCTGTCGGAATTACCTGGCGTCGACATTTCTTCTCCTTCCTAGCGCCGCTTTTGCGTCTGTCCTCTTTGGTCTGTCACGGCATCTCGATGATCCGTTGTCCGCACCAGCCTCGCCTGTAATCAGCTCAGCTCGGTTCCTTCGCAGAGGTGGTCATTCTCGAATCGAAGGCTCACTCCGCGCTGGTGTCGACGGCCATCACCGGGCGAAGCGGCACTACCTTGCGCCACTTCTCCGGCAACTTCTCGTAGTTCGCGATGACTAAGGCAGCGAATTCGCTGCCCCCGATCAAACGGAGTCGGGCGTTCTGCCTTTCAATTATTTGGGCGTCCCGAGTGAAGCTCCCAGTGGTGACGAACAAGAGTGAGCTCCCCCAGCCAGCTCCCACCAATTGCTGGACGTCAGGTACCGTTACGGATCCAATTATTTGCTTGCACTGCACCATGATCTGCGGCGGCTCCACGCCCAACGGGTCTTTGTGCGCAATCACGTCAACCCCGCCGTCTCTGCTGTACGGAGTGACCCGGGCGCGGTACCCGAGAGCGCGGAGCACATCTGCGGTGAGGCTCTCGAACTCGGCTGGTGTGATCTCTTTACTCACTGCTTCGAGCACAAAGTCCCCCGTCGCCTGCTCGATGCGAGCGGCATTCGGCATCTCAGGGGTCGGCTCGTCCGAGTCGGTGACATCAGCGACGGGCTGCGCCTGGGGAGTTGTCACCCGGTCGCCTTCGAAAACCGCGAGAATTTCCTGCTGATGGCGTCGCACGGAAAAGAGCGTGACCGCTGATCCCAGTTCATACAGCGCACTCTGGCTGAACTCGTTGCGCGCTACACCCGTTTTGAGCCACTCAACTGGACGGCGGTGACGGTGGAGCGGCGCATCTGACTCGTAGTAGTACTCACCTGAGATGCGACCGATGTTGATGGTGCTGTCAGGCCTGTAGGGTGCAACAACCAAGTCACCGGGTTCCATCACGTGAGCGAACCGGTAGACCACGCCGGCATGAGTACTAATGCGTCCCGCAGAGTCTTCCGGGTGCAGGCGGGCCAGCTCCGCCTTGATTGCCTCTCGGCGCCTCGCCAATGCCCTCAAGTCTCCCAGCTCATCCCACCCGATGCTGACAAACCCCTGCTCGAGAAGCTCTTCCTTCAACGCGTTGTTATGAAGCCCCCAGATGTGAATTCCCACCAGTGCCCTTTCTCTCGCCAGCCGTTTTTACTCCTCCTCAGCCCCCCAGCACGCAGCGACCGATGAGTGCGTCGACTTTGCGCACGTCGAGGCCGCGGCCGATCTTGATCTTGATGCACCCGGCGCGTGTCCACAGCTCAATCTCGGCGTTGAAGTCGAGCGTGCCGGCATTCTCCGTGGACCACATGTTGATCGAGGAGTACGGCAGCGAGTACATCTCAACTTTCTTGCCGCGGATGCCCTGGGCGTCGCGGACGATGAGTCGGCGGGTGGTGAAGATGGCGCTGTCCCGGTAGGTCTTGAAGGCCACGATCGGTTCCTCGCCGGGCACAACGATCTGGCGGAAGTCCTCCGGGATGGGGGCCTCCGCCACCAGCGTCCATTCGGCGATGTTGCTCATTTCCATTTAGTTTTTCCTTTCTCCGTGGGCGCTCGCCCAGCTCGCGCTGCGGGGGCATCCTCGATCAGCTTGACCAGTGTATCGGTGACGAGGAAGAAGGTTCCGTGGTTGGCACCGTTGGCGACCAGGCCGTCCCACGTGCGCTCGCGGTTGGCGAAGACGACGAACCACGTCATGACACGGTTGATGTCGAAGTATTCGACCTCGGCGGGGTTGCCGATGACGGCGAATTCCTTGCAGTCCCGCTGGCAGCCAGCCCCGCGGAAGCCGCAGAGGTAGACGGCATCCCCGGTTCCGTAGACCAGCCACCCCCGTATTCGAGCGAGCTGAGGGGGTCGGCCGGGGCCGCCGGTTGCCGCGCAGGACAACCACACCGCCGGGCCACTCCTGTGGCTGATCCTCGGGATATGTTCTGGCCATGGTGAGAAGCTAACCCGCGGCCCCGACACGCGGCCGTCCACGTTCGAACGCGTTAGCGCCCGGCGACGTCGCGCATCTGCCGGTCGAGTGCACCGTTGAGCATCGGGTTGAACAGGACGCAGCTCACCGCCGCGAGGTAGAGGCCCTGATCGGCGCCCACGAAGCGTGAACTCGTCCCAGCGTTGCTGTGAGCGCACTCCTTCAGCTGGCGGTACGGGCTTCCCGGAGTGTCCCAGGGGACGGGCACGCTATACGGCAGCATCTGAATGGCCTCGTGGGCGTAGGGGCTGATCCCCGACATCGGAGCATGTTCGGCCGCGGCCACAGGCGCGGACAGGGTGAATAGAGCGGCGGAGGCAGCAGCAGTTTTACGGAGGAAACTCATGGCTGCAGGTTAGTCTCTGCGGTCCAGTCGCCGGGCAGAATTCGTTGCGTGAAGTACGGCCCCGGGTTGAAAACCTCGCCGGCGCCGTTTGCGCGGCACAGCCCCGCGTAGGCTCGGTGCCGATGTTTCTTCTCAGGAGACCCCCGGAAAACTCCTCATGAACTGCTCCCCACAAGTCGGTAACTGATTTCTCAGTCCAACTAATGGGGAGCAGTTCACCAGCCAGGGGCAATGGGGTTTTGCTGTGCGCCGACCGGGAATCGAACCCGGCGCGAACCTACCGACTAGGCGACGCTATCTTTGGAAGCATTTTCTGCGATCAACCGCACAAGGACACCAGCACCGGAATCGAGATCAAGTGAGAGCGCAAATTCCAACGCTTTACGCGTCAGTTTCCCAGACTCATAAGCGTCTTCTACAAGTGACGAAATAGCGGCATCTTCCTCGCCCGCGTTTAAGGCCGATTCTGCAGCTTCGCGTGGGACATCTGGCGCAATCATCTTATCGATCATCTCGTACCTGCTATCCACTTCAATCACCTACTTTTCGTGCTCGCGGTGGGATCTTGTTCTTGACTTCAGGATACGCCATGATGAACTGCTCGTATCCATCAGCTGTGACGTATTTGGCGTAGACCACAATCCCATCGATGATCCGCCATACCTCTCTGGCCGAACTTGTCTTCCTCGTCCATTGGGGGTCTTCGATAGTATCGCGAACTGCGTCGACGATCATTTGGTCCGTCCACCCCCTCGGGAACTTTGAGGCGCCTTTTCGCTTTGAATCCCACCTGTGCCCTTCCGCAAGCAACTCATTATGTGGCCACCCGCGGACTGACTTCCCTTCCCTTAGTTTCTTTTTGTCTCCCTCATTAGGGTCTCTCCACCCGTAGAGAACATGCCCCGGCATCTTATCTAGTGGCGGCAGCTTTTCTCCTGGAAACACCGACGATATCCCATTTCCCATGTAACTGGGGATTCTGCAGTACTTCAGCCGTGGCCAGCTTGCGCCTGTGTCAGTCTGCTGGCGCGAGGCATCAACCCACTGTCGCCAATCATTCAGATCAGCAGCATGCCCTACCTCTCGGCTAATCACCTGATGCTGTTTCATCAACTCGCGATTGATCCGCGGTAAGTCCGAATCTACCTTCACCTCAATGGCCAAGCAGCGGCAATTATCGTGATACCTGCCGAGCTCACTCAGTACCGTCTTGCTGCTGTAGACCGCGCCACGTGAACCCAGCATGAGGCAAAACGAACACGCCCCCGGCTCCGGCACACGCGCATACCGTGTGCCCGCTTTCAAAGTCGCCAATCCGACCGTCCTGCGGGCAGGATCCACAACCAGCCGATTCGTGATCCCCTGCAGCTTTCGCAAAGCAAGAGCACGCTTTTCTGCATCGTTGATGTTATCGACCCACGTCGCGGCCTGAAATGACCCCCGCGCCTGCTCGAACCCCACAGGGTCAGCCACCTCTGGATACTCCAACTCGCGCAGAGTGTCATCCAGCGAGCGCTCCAGGAACAGGTAGTCGGCAGCAGCATACGCCGCATGCTCCCCGTACTTCGCCACGATCGCCGCGAACGGCTCGACAAGAAGGCGCTTCTGCTCCACAAATCCAAGCCCCTCAGTGCGTTTCCACCACGCCAGCAGGTCACGCTGGGCAAGAATCCGCAGATTATCCAGTGTGCCGGCATACATGTCACGGTGTTCACTCACTGGGCATCACCGCCAACAGGGCGATTCTGCCTTGCTGCTGCACGTGCTTCCTCCGGAATGCCCTCTGCCTCTGCCTGGGTGGCAACCGACGCCAACGCTGATGACCGCTCGAGTGCCTCAACGCGGCGCACCTCGGCTTCCATGACGCGCTGCTCTTCCGGCGTGTAGCCGAGACGGTCCCACACGACCCGCGAGTTCTTCGGGGCCACGCCCGCCTGCACCTGCTTGACCATCGCGTCCGTCGTCGCCGCAACCGTGGGTGTTGCCGGGTCACCCCAGCGCACACCCACCGGCGCCGCGTCCGCAAACGTCGTCCCCGCGGTGGCAGCCCCAGCAAGACGCCCGACATCACCCCACGCGCGGCCGAACGACTTCTGACGCCGCTCCGCGCGCTTCACCAGGCGCGCCTCCATCGCGCGGATCGCGTCCGCCGACGTCGCCTGGTCACCACGAAGCCCGAAGTAGTGGCCCGGCAGGCCCGCCTCGGCCGCAGCCAGCTGCGCCAGGCCCTCGATCTGCTCGAGGAACGGCCCCGCAGGCTGCGGCTTGAACTCACCCAACTCCGGGGCCTGCTCGTCTTCCCCGCTCGTTCCAGTCGCCCACATGCGGCCCACTACAACCTGCCACGGCGACATATGAGCACCGTCCGGGGAGACAAACGAGTCCCGGTCCAACCCGATCGCATAACGCTGCGGGGTGGAGAAAAACTCGCGGTTGATGTCCATCGCGATCAGCGTGTGCACCGCGGAATCGGTGTATCGGCGAAGCGGCGCCGTAATCTCCGACTTCCCCCACCGCGCCCCCGTGCGGGAGCGGTTGACGAACGGCACCAGCGGCGCCGCCCCAGCCCGCGCGGCGGCCAGGTCAACGAAGTCTTCACCGTCGACGAAGTCCGTTGCCAGCAAAGCGGGCTTCGCGAGGAAACTCGGCGTCTGGGAGCCAACCGGACTACCCGGCGCGCTGCTCGCGTCGCTGTCGGAGTTCGTCAAGAGCACTTCCCTCCTTCTCCACGACGTCCGCCAACCGTGCCGAGAGCACGGCGACGTCGTGCGGCTGGTCTGACTCGTCGATCTCGAGAGCCAGCCGGTCACGCAGCGCCTGGTACGTCGCCAGCGCCTCATTGGTCGACGCCGCCTCGAAAACCGAGGCCAGGCCCCGCGGGCTAACCTCTACCCCGTTGGTCCCGGGCTGAAGTTCCGGGTAACGCTCCGGAGGGCGCTGAACCCGCTTTATACACTTATCGGAGCACCACTTCCTCTGGCGGCCGAGCAGCGGCGCCCGGCCACGGCGACGCCTCCACCACCCTCAACATCTACGGCCATCTCTGGGACGAAGGACTCGACGCCAGTCCCCACGCCCTAGACGCACACCTCACCGCCGAGCGTGAACGCGAAGCCCGGCACGCGGCGCGGCGTGCAGAGAAAACTGCCAGGCGCGGAGCTATGCGTGCGGTGCCGGCCGCGGGCTAGTACGCCTTGTTTATCCACAGGCTTTGGACATTCGCGAACCGTCTCTATGTAGCGCGAACGCGGAAAATGGCAGGCACGTGATTCCGGGGCCTCGTTTGAACAGGCCCCCTGAAATTCTTGTCAGAAGAGTGACACCTTTGGTGGAGCTCTACTTCCTTCGCGGTGCGATTGTCTCCACCGCCAAGGTTGAGGCGATTGACCCGCGATCACCTCTAACCGTGAAGGGAGGTGAGACCGAAAGTGCCTAACGAATCGGAACCCCAGAAGGGTAAGAGGAGGGCCTGGCCCGCGATGCGTGAAATCGCGAGCCGGCCGGGGTGCGGCTGGTGGCCATGTACCTTGCTGACGGAGTTCGCAAGGCTGTCGAGCGGCTGTCCAGCTAGTCTCACAGAACACCCGCATTAGGTTGGCGCCGGTGCGGGGGTTCCGCCTTTTTGGGACATGGCGGAGTGGCTCATGTCGGCTTCCGACATATCCATCTCCGACGGTGCGTGTGGTAATCGCTGTAGCGGTTCCTCAACTTATAGCGCAATTACTGACGGTCCTCGGCGATCACCTCAACGCTCGGTCTGTGCTCGGTCTGTGCTCGGTAATACGAGAAACTTCCTGGGCTTTCTTGGGACAACTTCCCTGCGCGGTGAACGAGTGAAACCCCAGCTAGAAACGCTGTCTAGCTGGGGTTTTCGTGGAGCCACCTGCGAGAATCGAACTCGCGACCTTCTCATTACGAGTGAGATGCTCTACCGACTGAGCTAAGGTGGCCGGAACGCCTGCGCAGGGCAGTATGTCCGCGCCATAGCTTAACCGAGGGGCACTGAAAGTGTGAAACCCGCAGGTTACTTGACGTTACAGGCCTGGCGGATGCGCCCGAGCATCCCGTTGAACGCGATAGTCGGCTGCACGTTCTGGTCCAGGCTTTCGCGGCACTTCGCAATCGCATCCTGGCACGCGACCAGGCCCGCGAGATCCACCCGGGCGGCGATCTCGGCGCTCAACCCCTCGAAATCCGGGTGGGTCAGCCCGACGTCGGCGCCGCTTTTGAGCACCATCGCGTCGCGGTACACCCCCGCCAGGTCCACGAGTGTGAGGTCGAGGACGTCGCGGCCGCGGCGCGTCGAGCGCTTCTTTTGCCGCTCCTCGAGCTCGCGTAGTGCCGCCTCGCTGCCCCGCAGCGCCTTCGCCGCCCCCTTCCCCCTGGCGCCGACACCGACGGCCTGCGCCAGCTCCACGCGCTCCTTCTCGTCCTCTTCGGCGTAGGCGGAGACGGACTCCTTCTTCGCCGCGGCGATGAGCGCGCCAACGGCCTGGAAGGCTTGGTCGCCGTGGAACACCAGCTCGGCAAGGTTGATCGCCTGGGCGCGGCGGGCCTGCACGTCCGTGTTCTTCACCAGCAGGCGGGCGCGGCCGATGTGGCGCAGTGAGGTGGCGGCGGCGAGGCGGGCGTCGTGAAGCGAAGCTCCCTCTTCCTCCGTGAGGATGCGCACGATCTCGTCTTCCGAGGGGGCGGGGATATAGAGGTGGCGGCAGCGCGAGCGCAGCGTTTGGGAGAAGTCCTCCGGATCCGTCGAGGGTGCGGAGAGGATGATGACGGTCTTGGCGGGGGGCTCCTCGACGGTTTTGAGGAAGGCGTCGGCGGCCTGCTCGGTGAAGCGGTCGGCGTCGTCGATGATGATGACGCGCCAGTTCGCCACCGTGGGCAGGCGGGCGGCCTGGTGGACGATGTCACGCATCGCCTCGACGTGGATGACCAGCTCCTTCGGTACGACGTGGACGATATCGGTGTGGGAATCCGACAACGCGTCGAGGCAGCCCTGGCAGCGCCCGCAGCCGATCGTGTCCGGGTCGGTGCACACGAGCGCGGCGGCGAACGCAACGGCGGTGGTGGACCGGCCCGAGCCGGGCGGGCCGGTCAGCAGCCACGAATGCGTCATCGCCCGCGGGTCGCCGATGCCCCGGGCTGCGGCCGCGGCCGCCATGATGGTCTCGCGCACCCGCGGGGTGTCGGCGAGCCTGTCGCTCACGCTTTTCACCGTCACACCAGACACACTACTGGTTCCCGCGGCTCGCGAATCATCCCATTAGAGTAGGTAGCCATGGACAGACTGTGGCGCGGCCTGAAGTGGCTTTGGGGAACCTCGTGGCCCCTGTACGCTGCGACTGTTTTGGGCACCAACGTGCTCGGCGCCTTGGCAATCATGCTGTTCATCCGCTTCTTCATCCCGCTGCCGGAGGTGGAGTCGCTCTCGGTGACCAGTAACGGCGCCGGCATCATCGGCCTGACGTACCTCGTCGTCGCCGTCATTATCGGCGCCGCGGTGACCTTCCTGCTGTTCCGGCCGGTGCTGGACTGGCAGCGCAACCCCGACGCCCACGACCCCAACATGGTGCGCAACCTCGTCATGCGCATCCCGGGGATGCAAACGTGGGTCGTCGTCGCGGTCTGGCTCATCGGCATTGCCATCGCGGGGATCATCTCCTCGCGCGTCAGCGCGCGCCTCACCGTCGTGGTCGTGGTGTCCACGCTCATGGCGTGCGTCATCGTGGCCATCCTCACCTACGTCCAGGCCGCCCGCCTGGTGCGGCCCATCGCCGCCAGCGCCCTGGCGCGGCGTTTCGAGGACGCGACGCTGGAGCCCCCCATCGCCGCTCGGCTCTACTTCACCTGGTTCACCACCACGGGCGTCCCGGTTCTGGGCATCCTGCTGCTCATCTGGGCGCAGCGCAACAACTACTTCACCAACACCCCCGGCGAGCTCATCCCCGCCGTCACCGCGCTGGCTGTCACGGCGCTCGTGACCGGGATCTTGGGCACCACCTTCGCCATCATGAGCGTCGTCGACCCCATCAAGGAGCTGCAGGCGGCGATCAACCGCGTGCGCCGCGGCCAGTCCGATACGCAGGTGGACATCTACGACGGGTCCGAGATCGGGGTGCTCCAGGCAGGCTTTAACGAGATGATGCGCGGGCTCAACGAGCGCCAGCGCGTCCGCGACATCTTCGGCCGCTACGTCGGCATCGAGGTGGCGCAGAAGGCGCTCGAAGAAAAGCCCGAGCTTGGCGGCGAGGACCGCAAGGTCGCCGTCGTGTTCATCGACGTCATCGGCTCCACCACCTTCGCCGTCGACCACACGCCCGAGGAGGTCGTCGCGGCGCTCAACGACTTCTTCGAGGTCGTCGTCGAGGTGGTGCACCGCAACAAGGGCGTGATCAACAAGTTCGAGGGCGACGCCGCGCTCGCGGTCTTCGGCGCGCCCATCGCGCTTCACGACGCCACATCCCACGCCCTCCAAGCCGCCCGCGAACTGCGCGAAGAGATCCTCGGACTGCAGCTGCAAGCCGGCATCGGCGTCGCCTCCGGCCACGTCGTCGCCGGCCACATCGGCGGCTCCGACCGCTTCGAATACACCGTCATCGGCGACGCCGTCAACGCCGCCGCCCGCCTCACCGAGCTGGCGAAGGACACCCCCGGGCAGGTCCTCACCAACGCCGCGACGCTGCGCGCCGCCAACGAGGTGGAGCAGCAGCGGTGGACCCTCATGAAGTCCATCGAGCTGCGCGGGCGCAACCAAATGACGCAGCTGGCGCGCCCCGTGCGGGCGACGCTGGCGGACAGGTCGTAGCGTCCTACCTAACTTCCTACCTAACTTCCCACCCAACATAACAATTGGGAAGTTAAGTAGGAAGCTGGGTAGGAAGTTCAGTGAGAAGTTAGCCCCGCAGGCCGTCGGCGAGGAGCAGCTGCCCGACGAGGCCCGTCGCGGTGCAAAGCGCGGACACGACGCACACCTGGGGGCGGCGGAAAGCCGCGTTGACGGCAAGACGCAGCCCCTCCGCCGCAAAGCCGAGGTTGGCGCCGTGGCTGATGCCCTCGGAAGCAGGCGCGCCGTTGCGCAGGGCGGGGTCGTTAGCCAGCGCCGTGGTCACAGTAGAGGCGGCACCGCCGACCAGGGCGGCCGGGGCGAGGCCTGTGCCGCGGGCGGAGTAAGCGCCGACGGCGGTGGCCGCCGCGCAGGCGAGCGCCACCGGGACGTCGGGGCGCGCCCCGACGCGCAGCAGCCGCGCCGCATACACCGCCTGGCCGAGCGCGAAAGCGCCCACGCCGAGCAGCGAGGGTGTGCGCGGCACGCGCTGCTGCTCGATCGACGCCACCGCCGCCGCGGGGTTCCACGGGGCAGCGAGCGCCCTGGCGGCGGGTTCCGCGAAGCGCGCACCAGCCACAGCTGCGACCGTGCACGCGACCCAGGCGGCGCGATCCGGGCGGGTGCGCGCCGCGGCTAAGGAGCGCGCCAGCGCCTCCGCGCCGCGCAGCGTCCGTCGGATCACTTCTTCCTCGCGCGGACGACGCGCTTCGTCGTTTTCGCAGGGCGCTTCGCGGCCTTCTTTGTCGCCTTCTTCGTCGCCTTCTTTGTTGTCTTCTTTGTTGCCTTCTTCGGGGCCGCCTTCTTGGTCGCTTTCTTCGTCGCGGGCGCGGTGCCCTCCTCCGCCTCGCGAGCGCGGCGGGCCGAGAGCAGCTCGTTGGCGCGCTGATCCGTCATCGTCTCCGGGGTATCCCCGCGCTGCAGAGAGGCGTTGGTCGAGCCGTCGGTAACGTACGGGCCGAAGCGGCCGTCCTTCACGCTCATCGGTTTGCCGGAGACGTCGTTGTCGCCCAGCATCTTCAGCGGCGGCTTCGCCGCGGCACGGCCGCGACGCTTCGGCTCGGCGTAGATGCGGCGCGCCTCATCGAGGGTGATGTCGAAGATCTGCTCCTCGCTACTCAGCGAACGCGAATCGCTGCCCTTCTTCAGGTACGGCCCGTAGCGCCCGTTCTGCGCGGTGATGACCTCCCCGTCCGCCGGGTCGACGCCCACCTCGCGCGGCAGAGACAACAGCTTCAGCGCCTCCTCGAGGGTCACCGTCGACGGCTCCATGGTGGAAAACAGGGAGGCTGTCGCCGGTTTCAGCTGCTCGTCCACCAGCGCGGCGATCCGCTTTTCCTTCTGCGCCGCCGCGGTCTTGGTCTCCCAGTTCTTCGCCCGCTTGCCCTCCGCGGCGCGCTGTTCGTCCTCGGCGGCGCGCTCGGCGGCGACGACGGTCTCGGCGTGCGCCTCGGCGCGCTCGCGCTCGTCGTCGCGCACGAGCTCGGTGACGTACGGGCCGAAGCGGCCCTCCTTGGCCACCACCATGCGGCCGTTCTCCGGGTTCTCGCCCAGCTCCCGGCCAGAGCGCGGGGTGGCGAAGAGCTTTTCCGCTAGCTCCAGGGTGATCTCGTCCGGGGTGGCCGACTCGGGCACGTTGGCGCGCTGGTAGTCCGGGTCGCCGTTGTCGTCCGTGCCCACCTGACGTTCGATGTAGGGCCCGTAGCGCCCCACGCGGACGATGACGGGGCGGCCCTCGTCGTCGTCGAAAAGCGCGAGCGAATTCGCCGCTCGGGCGTCGATGCTTTCGAGGTTGTCCTCGATCATGTGCTTGAGCCCGCCGCGGCGTGCCACGGCCTCGGCCATGCTGTCCTCAGCGTCAGCGTCGCCGAAGTAGAAGCCGGTGAGCCACTCGGTGCGGTTCTCGTTGCCGTGGGCGATCTCGTCGAGCTCGTCCTCCATCGAGGAGGTGAAATCGTAATCGACGAGCGCGTCGAAGTTGTTCTCCAGAAGCCCCACCACAGAAAACGCCACCCACGTGGGCACGAGCGCGCTCCCGCGCACGGCGACGTAACCGCGGTCCTGGATCGTCTTGATAATCGAGGCGTACGTCGACGGGCGCCCAATGCCCAGGTCCTCCATCTTCTTCACCAGGCTCGCCTCGGTGTAGCGGGCCGGGGGGTTCGTGGAGTGGCCGTCGACGCTGATCGCCTGCGTCTCCAGCGCGTCGCCCTCGCGCAGCCGCGGCAGGTGCGCCTCCTGATCGGTGGCGTCCGAGTACGCGCGCAGCCAGCCCGGGAACGTGATCGTGCGCCCCGTCGCGGCGAACTCGACCGCCTCGCCGGAGCTGGCGGTCCCCGCGACGGTGACCTTCATGGACGTCCCACGGGCATCGTTCATCTGCGAGGCCACGGTGCGCTGCCAGATCAGCTCATAGAGCTTGAACTCCTCCGCGTCGAGGGAGCCAGCCAGCTGGCCCGGGGTGGCAAAGCGTTCGCCCGCCGGGCGGATCGCCTCGTGCGCCTCCTGCGAGTTCTTCACCTTCCGGTCGTACCGGCGCGGCGCGTCGCTGACATACTCCGAACCGTAGAGCTCGGTCGCCGCGGAACGCGCCGCGTCGAGCCCCTGCTGCGACAACGACGTCGAGTCCGTACGCATGTAGGTGATATGGCCGTTTTCGTACAGGCGCTGCGCGATGCGCATCGTGCGCGCCGAGGTGAAGTGCAGCTTGCGCCCTGCCTCCTGCTGCAGCGTAGAGGTCATAAACGGCGCGTAGGGGCGGCGGGTGTAGGGCTTCTCCTCCACCTTGTCCACCTGCATCGCCGCGCCTTCGAGACCTTCGGCGAGGGCGCGTGCCGCCGGTTCGTCCACGACGTAGACGCCCTGCGACGTCACGTGGCCGCGGTCGTCGAAGTCACGGCCCTGCGCCACGCGCTTGCCGTCGACGCCGACAAGCTTCGCGTCGAAGGGATCGCCACCGGGCGTCAGCGTCGCCGTCAGGTCCCAGTACTCAGCGGAAACGAAGGCCATGCGCTCGCGCTCGCGCTCGACGATGACGCGGGTGGCCACCGACTGCACGCGACCGGCGGATAAGCGCGGCATGACCTTCTTCCACAGCACGGGCGAGACCTCGTAGCCGTAGAGGCGGTCAAGAATGCGGCGAGTCTCCTGCGCCTCGACAAGGTCCATGTCCAGCTCGCGGGTGTTTTCGGCGGCCTCACGGATGGCGGACTCGGTGATCTCGTTAAACACCATCCGCTCCACCGGCACGGTGGGCTTGAGTGTCTCCAGCAGGTGCCAGGCGATCGCCTCGCCCTCGCGGTCCGGGTCGGTGGCCAGCAGCAGGCGGTCGGCCCGCTTGAGCTTGTCCTTAAGGTCGGAGACCTTCTTCTTTTTGTCGGGGCTGACCACGTAGATCGGCGCGAAGCCCTCCTCGGGGTTGACGCCCAGCTTGGCCCACGGCTCCTTCTTATACTTCGCCGGGATGTCTGCGGCGCGGCCCGGAAGATCTCGAATATGCCCGACCGACGCCTCAACGATGTAGTCGTCGCCCAGGTACTTCTGGATCTTCTTCGCCTTCGTCGCCGACTCCACGATGACGAGGGTTGTGCCGTTGTCTGCCACGCTGGGTGACACCTCTTCTTTCTTCTCGATCTGCGCCTTATATTAAGGGCGCTTGCTCGCACCCACCATAAAGGTGGTCCCGCAGGGGTATGCCGCCGCACTCCGCGCACATGTCCGAAACTCCCCTTTTTCTATCAGAGAAGTAGCACGCAGACGGTGACTCAAGGAAATAAAATCCCCGGGCGAGCCCCCGGTAGGATCAGGACGGCGTGGCACGGCCCGGAAGGAGCACTCCCCTGTGATCGATTCTTTGATCGGTTTCCTTGAAAACCTCATGCAGATGCCGATCTTCTATCCGCTGGTCAGCCTGCTGATCATCGCGGACGCGCTGGCCCCGGTCGTGCCCTCGGAAACCGTCCTCAACCTCGCCGGCGCCTTCTCCGCCTCCCGCGGCGTCCCCCACGTCGGGTGGGTCATCGCCGCCGCCATCATCGGCGGCATCATCGGCGACAACATCTGCTTCCGCCTCGGCAAACGCCTGATCACGGTGGTTGACCGCCTCGACCCCAACTCCAAAGCCGGCCAGTCGATCGCGTGGGTCAAACGCAACATGAACCGCGGCGCGGGCGCGACGATCATCGTCGCCCGCTTCCTGCCCTGGGCCCGGTGGGTGGCCACCATCGTGCTCAGCTCCGTGGGGTACAGCTGGGTAGCGTTTATCATCTACGACACCATCGGCGTCGTCGTCTGGGCGTTCCTCAGCGTCGGCGTCGGCTACCTCGGCGGGGCGCTCTTCGCCGACTACCCGCTGTTGGCCATGATCGTGGGCGTTGCCCTCGGCTCGCTCGTCGGGCTGCTCATCCAGAAGCTGCAGGCGTGGCTGTTTGACTGGAACGACGTGCGCCGCGGCGTATCGGCTGCGTAAAAATCCCCCTCCGCGGGGAGAAGGTGAGTGCGCTCGGGGGCTTAGAGAGCCCGCACGTCCTGGGCCTGCAGGCCCTTGGCACCCTCGCCAATCTCGAACTCGACCTGCTGGTTCTCCTCCAGGGTGCGGAACCCCGAACCCTGGATTTCGGAGTAGTGGACGAAGACGTCAGCGGAGCCGTCGTCAGGCGCGATAAAGCCGAAGCCCTTCTCCGCGTTGAACCACTTAACTGTTCCGGTAGCCATGGTGTGCTGTACCTTTCGAAAATTGCTGGCAACGAATGGTCAATCGATCACCAGGCCGCGAAAGGACCTGGTGCCCGCGCAACAAAAACTCACGAGCACCTGACTGAGGCGCACAAAGAATCTGTGACCGTGCACATTGTGCCACGAAATTCCCGCCGGGGAGCGGCGGGCTGGCATACTTTACGGATCCGCTGTTCCAACCGGGGGTAAAACGCATGTCCAACCACGGCCGATCCTTCGGCGCCGAGATCCTGGACATACTCCAGGCCCGCCTCCCGTCCTCCCGCATCACGCACGTCGAACACCTCGAGGCCTCCCCCGCGCGCTGGGCCGCATGGCCCTCATGGGTCGACGCCAGGCTCAAGAGCACGCTTATCGACGCCTCCATCACCCGCCTCTACACCCACCAAGCGCGCACGGCGCAGCTCGCCTGGGAGGGCACCGACGTCGTGGTGGCCACCGGCACCTCCTCCGGCAAGTCCCTGGGCTACCAGCTGCCGGTCCTGACCACCCTGGCCGCCGACCCGACCGCCTGCGCGCTGTACCTCACCCCCACCAAGGCGCTCGGCTCCGACCAGCTCCACGCGGTCGCCACCCTCGCGCCGCCGGGAGCCAACCCGGCGCCCTACGACGGCGATACCCCCGCCGAGGCGCGCCCCGCCATCCGCGCCAACAGCCGCTTCGTCTTCACCAACCCGGACATGCTGCATGCCGGCCTCCTGCCCAACCACGCCCGGTGGGCGCGTCTGCTGCGCCACCTGCGCTACGTGGTCATCGACGAATGCCACGTCTACCGGGGCGTATTCGGCGCCAACGTGGCCTTAACCCTGCGGCGACTCCTGCGCCTCGCCGCCGCCTACGGCGCCTCCCCCACCCTTATCTTCGCCTCCGCCACCGCCGCCGACCCGGCCGCCCAGGCCTCCCGGCTGGCGGGCCGGCCCGTCGTCGCCGTCGCCGAGGACGGCGCACCCACCGGCGAGCGCACCCTCGCCCTGTGGGAGCCCGGCTTCATCGAGGGCGCCGAGGGTGAGCACGGCGCCCCCGTGCGCCGCGCCGCCACGACCGAAGCTGCCGCGCTCCTGTCGGGACTCGTCCTCTCCGGCGCGCGGACATTGGCGTTCGTGCGTTCCCGGCGCGCCGCCGAGCTCGTGGCCATGCGGGCCCAAGAAGACCTCGTCGTCGCGGGCCGCGCGGACTTCGCCAGCCGCGTCGCCTCCTACCGCGCCGGCTACCTTGCCGAGGACCGGAGGCGCCTCGAGCGGGCGCTTGACGAGGGCGACCTGCTCGGCCTGGCCACCACCAGCGCCCTCGAGCTGGGCATCGACGTCGGCGGGCTCGACGCCGTGGTCATGGCTGGCTTCCCCGGCACCGTGGCCTCCTTCCGCCAGCAGGTGGGCAGGGCAGGCCGACGCGGCCAAGCCTCCGTCGCCGTCTTGGTCGCGCGCGACGAGCCGATGGACACCTACCTGGTCAACCACCCCGAGGCCCTCGTGGGCCGGCCCGTGGAAAACAGCGTGTTTAACCCCTCCAATCCGTTTATTCTGCGCGGCCACATCTACTGCGCGGCCGTCGAGCGCCCCCTGAGCGCCGAGGACGTTGCGGACTTCGGCGCCGAGGACGTCGTCGCCGAGCTCACCCGCGACGGCTACCTCCGCGAGCGCGGGCGCGGCTGGTTTGCCGTGCCGCGGCTCGAGGGAGAGCTCACTCCGGAGACCGCCCACGCCTCGGTATCACTGCGCGGCGGTTCGGGCTCCGAGGTGATGATCGTCGACGTCACCGACGGGCGCCTCCTGGGCACCATCGACGCCGCGCGGGCGATGAGCCAGGTCCACGAGGGCGCCGTCTACATCCACCAGGGCGAACACTTCGTCGTCGAGTCGCTCGAGCTCGACGACTGCGTAGCGCTCGCCCGGCCTGAGGCGCCCGACTATTCCACCCAAGCCCGCTCGTCCACCTCCATCACGATCCTCGGGGAGGCGTCCGCCCGGGCGAACCCGGCGCCGGGGCTGTGGGTGGCCAACCTCGACGTCGAGGTGATCGATCGGGTGACCGGCTACGTCGTCCGGCACGCCGACGGCACCATCTCCGAGCACGTGCCCCTCGACCTGCCGGAGCAACGCCTGGTCACCCGCGCGGTGGCCTACACCATCGACCCGCTTGTTTTAGACGCCATGGGCATCGCCGCCGGCGAGGTACCCGGCGCGCTGCACGCCGCGGAGCACGCTGCCATCGGTTTGCTGCCGCTGCTGGCCACCTGCGACCGGTGGGACATCGGCGGCGTGTCCACCGCGCTGCACCACGACACCCTGCTGCCGACGGTGTTCGTCTACGACGGCCACCCCGGAGGCGCGGGCTTCGCCGACGAGGGCTACGCCCGCTTCGCCGAGTGGATGACAGCGACTTACGAGGCCGTGCGCTCCTGCCCCTGCGAATCGGGCTGTCCCTCGTGCGTGCAGTCCCCCAAGTGCGGCAACGGCAACCAGCCCCTGGACAAGGCCGCCGCTCTGACGTTGCTGGGCGGGCTGTGCGCCATGCTGGCCGGACAGTAGGTCCCCATCAGAGCGGCCCTGCGCGCGCCTGGGCGCTCGCGCGGCCGAGGCTTACCTCCACCACCACGTCGGGGGCACGCTCCTGGCAGAGCTCCACGCGTGCCCCGTTGAGCTCAGCGGCCTGGCGCGCCGCCTGGCAGGCGTCCGCGCCCTCGTAGAAGGCCGTCGCCCCCGCCACGGCGGCGAGGTCCGCGGCGGTGCGGGCGCGGTGAGTCGTGGCGACGTGCGCGCCCGCGCCCACCACCGCGAGCATGAGGCTAACGACGGCAGCGATGATCCCGACCGACATCACCGTGGCGTAGCCAGCGTCGTCTGCGTAGGCGCGGGGGCCGTGTCCGCGGCGCATCAGCGGAACTCCGTGGGGTAGCGGGCAGTCGCCGACACCTCGAAGAGTGCCGCGGGGACGGTGGCGGTGACGCTCACGACGCCGCCGGATTCCGAGACGCTGACGCTGCCCAGCGGCGGGGCGTAGTCGACCCCGATCGCGTGGGCGCGGGCGGCAGCCCCGGCAACGTCCACGGCCCCGATATAGGCGGCGAGCGTCGCAAGCCCTCCGATCATCGCCGCGGCGACGGTGACGAGGGCCGCTAGGGCCAGCGCCGCCTCGACGGTGACGGATCCGTGGTCGTCGCGAAGCATTAGCCCGGCGTGTTGCTCAGGGCGTCGGTGATGACGCCTTCGATAGCGCTCACGACGCCATTGCCGTTGACCACCATGTACAGCACGCCCGCGAGGGCGGCCGCGGCCAGTGAGCCGAAAGCATACTCAATCGTGCTCATGCCGCGGTCGTTCCTCAGCGTGGCAAGGCGGGTGGTCAGGTGTGCAGCAAGGCGCGTGGAGACGGTTGTGAAAAGAGACATGAGAGTCCTCCTTGGGAGTCTGAAAAGTGTCGAGGTGGGGTTAGGTGAGCTTCCCCGCCAGCCCGATCACCACGGGCGCGAGCCCAAGGACGAAGAAGGCTGGGAGGAAGAAGGCGGTCAAGGGAAGGGCGATGAGCACCCCGGCGCGCTCCGCTTTCGCGGTGGCGAGGTCGGAGGCGTCGTCGCGAAGCCGGGCGGCGATGCGTTCGCAGCCCGCCGCGACGGCGGTGCCGGAGGTGTGCGACAAAACGACGAGGTTGAGCAGCTCCTCCCCGCCGGGGAGGGCGCGCATCGCGCCCCAGGAGCGCTCCGCGTCAGCCCCGAGCGCGCTCAGCGCGGCGACAGTGCGCCACGCGTCTGCTCCACCCGTGGGCGCGTGACCGGAGGCGTCCGCAACGGCGGCCGCTGCCGCAGGGACCGTCAGCCCCGCCCTCACGCACGCGGCGAAAAGGTCGAGGTCGGCGGCCATGCGGTGGTGTGTGACCTGCGACGGTGGGGACGCGGCGCCCGGCCCGTCGCGCGGCCGCGACGAGGGGGCCACGCGCGCGCCCGGCCGGGGCGGCGCGAGGGCGAGGGCAGCCGCCACGAAAAGCGCTGGGAGGAGCAAACTCATCGTGCCGCTCCCTCGATGATGCGGGCACAGGCGAGGTAGCCGGCGCACACGAGGGCGCACCCGGCGATGAGCAGCACGCCGCCGACCCCGCCATCGACGAGGACGCCGAGCGGGTTCGCCCCCATCGCGGTGCCCATGAGGATGCCCGCGGCGGGCAGCGCCGAGAGAACGATCGCCGTGGTCTTCGGCCCCGCCAGCGCGGCCTGAGTGGCCGCGCGGTGGCGCTGCTCGTGGTCGATGCGCTCTCGCGCCCGGGAGAGGAGCTCCCCGACCGGCAGGCCGCGGACGGCGGAGATCGCCCACAGGGCCCCGACCTCGCGCAGCTGTGGGGTCTCAGCCGCACCAAGAGCCGTGTCGGGCGCGGCCCCTGAGCGCGCCGCCGCGGCGGCGCGGCGGATGTCGCGGTGGACGGATTCCGGGGTAGATGAGGGCAGGCGTTGCGCGGCCCGCGCGATGGCGTCCGGTGTCGTCGCGCCCGCCTTGACGTTGGTGACGAGGTGGCCGAGAAACGCCGCCACGGCCTCCGCGCACGCGCTGTCGTGCGCGCTGCGCCGCCGGCGCGCGAGCGCTCCCGCCACTGTCGCCGCCACGATTCCGAGGGAGACGACCACGCTGATCCGGTCCACCGCCACCACCCCCAGCAGCGCGGCCGCTCCGAAGGCTGGCGCCCATGTGGTCGCTGAGGTCCGCGCGGTGGCTTCGACCCGGCGGGCGGGCCGCGGCGGGGTGGCCGCCGCTACGGCTGCGGCCAGAAGTAACCACATCACGACGCGTCCTCCCACACCACGTTCACCGCGACCGGGTTGCCCTCCAGCGCCCCGATCTGGTGCACGCGCCTCGTGCCATCGCGGCGGCGGCGCACCACGACGACGTAGTCCACCGCCGCGGCGAGCTGCGCGTGCAACCCCGCGCGGTCAAGGCCTCCCAGCGCCGCCAGCGCCTCCAGACGCGCGGGCACCTCCGCGACGGAATTCGCGTGAAGCGTTCCGGCGCCGCCGTCGTGCCCGGTGTTCAGCGCCGCAAGGAGGTCAACGACCTCGGCGCCGCGGATCTCGCCGACCACAATCCGGTCCGGGCGCATGCGCAGCGCCTGCCGTACGAGGTCGGCGATGGTGATGCGCCCCACCCCCTCGGCGTTGTCGCCGCGGGTTGTCAGGTTCACCACGTGCGGGTGGTCGGGCACCAACTCCACCGTGTCCTCGATAGCCAGGATGCGTTCTGCGTGGTCCACCTCCGCCAAAAGTGCAGACAGCAGCGTCGTCTTCCCGGCTCCTGTCCCGCCGACGACGAGGAAGGACTTGCGCTCCCGGACCATGCGGCGCAGGCGCGCCGCGCAATCGGGTCCCATCGAGCCTGCGGCCTCCAGTTGGGCGAGCGTCGTGGTGCGGCCGCGCAGGACGCGCAGGGAGATGCACGTGCCCACGTGGGCAGTGGGGGCGAGCACGGCGTGGAAGCGCAGCAGAGCCCCGTCGGGGCGGACGAGGTGGCCGTCGCAGAACGGCTGGGCGTCGTCAAGCCTGCGGCCGCACCCGGCGGCGAGGCGGACGGCGAGGCGGCGGACGTCGGCGTCGGAGGAGAAGCGAAACTCGTCGAGCTCGAGCCCGTGGCCGCGGTCGACGTAGACGGCGCCCGGGCCGTTGACGCACACGTCCGTGATGTCTCCCCCGCTCAGCAGGGCCTCGAGGGGGCCTGCCCCGGAGGTGTCGTCGCGCAAGGTGCGCATGACCTCGAGGACGTCGACGTCGCTGATCACGACGGCCTCCTCCCGCACGATCGCCGCCAGACGGGCCGGGTCGGGGGCGTGGGGCTCGTCCGCTAGGCGGCGCTGAACCCGCCCGATGACGTCGGGGCTGACCGTGTCTGCGCCGCTCACAGCCCTGCCTCCTCGAGAACCGCGCGCGCGGCGGCGGCCAGGGTGCGCGGCAGGCGCTGCGGCAGGCCCTCGACCTCCACGGCCCGTGGCAAGCGCGGCGCGTGCTGGATTTGCGCGATGACCTCCGCGCGGGCGATCCGTGCTATCTCTCCGCTCTCCAGCGACGACCACCCGCGATGGCGTACGACGAGGGCGGCCGGGGTGCTCGCCGCGGAGCACTCGGCCACGATTCGGGCGGCCGCCGCGGCGCCGCGCACCTCAGCTGGCGTGAGCACGACCGCGAGGTCGCAGCGGGCCGGCATGAGGCGCACCGGGGAGTCCACCACCGTCAGACCTGCTCCAGAGGTGGCGGCGACGAGCCGCTCGATCTCGTGTTTGTCTGCGCCGGAGGGGTCGTTGATGGTGGTGCGGGCGTGGGTCAGCACCGCGATCCCGTCGCGGGTGGAGGGCAGGGCGCGGCGGACGTCGGCGCGGTTGACGCTGCCGTCGCCGAGGACGATTTCTCCCCAGCGCGCGCCGATCTCCTCCTCGATTCCGAGCAGGAGGTCGAGGCCACCGGAGTAGCGGTGGGCGTCGACAAGCATGGGCTCAAGCTCCCTCGGCGCGGCGCGGCAGATGGCGGCCCCGAGGGTCGACGCCCCGACGCCCCCGGCCGCCCCGAGAACGGCGATCACCGCCTCCCGGCCGTGCGGGGAAGGCGCCGCCGTACGCAGCGCACCCACCGCGCGCAGCAGGTCACCGGCTTGGGCGGGGACGACGAAGGCGCCCTCGACTCCCGGGGACGCGGCGTGCTGCGCGGCGATCGTTTCCACGTCGGAGCCGAGGAGAAACACGCCTGGGCGCGGGGGGAGGGTCTGCAACGCGGCGGAGTGCGCGGCGTCAAGGAAGACGGCGTGCGCTCGGGCGTAGTGGCGGCGTAGCGCGTCGGGCCCGTCGGCGTCGATGACGGGGCGCCCGGTGGCGGCCGCGATGTGGACGGCCTCGGGGTGGACGAGCGGGTCGTCGATGGCGATGAGCAGCGGCTCGGTCGGCGTGGTGTGGGGCATGCACTCACCATCCACCAGCCGCGCTACCTCGGGCAACGGAGGGCGCCGGCGCCTGTGGATAACCCCGTTTTTTAGTGACGCGTCACGCCCGTTCTGTGGATAACTCCTCCACTGGAGGGCGCGCATAAGGGACGGCCCGCGCCTCGGGGGGGTGTGCGCGGGCCGTCAGTAACCCGGCCTCGGGGGGGGTGGGCCGGGGCAGGCCACACTGTATATCGGGGCCGTGCAGAAGCAATTATTACACATCGGCCGACGGAGAAGCAATACGCGTGGGCGCGTTTTGCGAACATTTTTTCTATTTGTTTCAGTTCGCAGGGCGCGCTCCACGCGACTCGACACGTCACAGGAGCCTCATCCGTACCACAACGGGCCTTTTGTTCCACGGCGGCGCGGTCTAAGCTACTGGGTATGAACCCACGCGAGGCAGCCGATCAGACGCATCAGGCCGGTCAGGCTGGGTCCACGCGCGCCCCGTCCACGCGCGCCCCGCGCCCGACGGCAGCGTTCTTCGACCTAGACAAGACGATCATCGCCACCTCCTCCGCGTACGCCTTTGGCCGCGAGTTCGTCAACAACGGCCTGATCAGCAGACAGGAAGCGCTCGAGCTCTCCCTCGCCAAGGCCTCCTACATGCTCGCCGGGCATACGAGCGAGCAGATGGACTCCGCCCGCGACTCCCTCACCCAGATGGTGACGGGGTGGTCGGTCGACGAGATCCGACGCATCACCACCGAAACCATGCACACGGTGGTCACCCCCGCCATCTACGCGGAGGCACGCGACCTCATCGAACAGCACCGCGACGCAGGCCGCGACGTGATCATCATTTCCGCCTCCGCCTCGTTCCTCGTGGAGCCGATCGCCCGCGAGCTCGGCATCGACCACGTCGTGGCCACCGAGTTGGAGGTCGAGGACGGCAAGCTCACCGGCTCCATCACCCGCTACCTCAAGGGCGGGGCCAAGGCCGACGCCGTCACCGGGTACGCCGCGGCTCACGGCTACGACTTGGCGCGCAGCTACGCCTACTCCGACTCCGCCACGGACATCCCCATGCTGGCCACGGTCGGCCACCCCGTCGCCGTCAACCCCGACCGGGCGCTGCGCAAACATGCCCTCGCGCACGGGTGGCAGGTGCTCACCTTCAAAAACCCCGTCCCCCTCATCCAGTTGCCCAACGCCCGCGAGGTGGGCATCGGTGCCGGCGTCGTCGCCGGCGTGACCGCGCTCAGCGTCGCGGCGTACTGGCTTACACAGCGGATTTTCAAGGACCCGAAGGGGCGCCACAGCGCGTAACAATAAACATCCGCGCACATGTCGGGTAATTCTCTAGGATTGATCGTGGTGTGATCGTGTCGCGCCACCAATCCGTGCACGGTGTTACAGTTGAGGCTGTCAATCGCGAGGGTGCGGTATGCCACAACCCCACGCCCCGAGAAAGGTACTTGGAGAAGATGAGCAACAAAGGTCTTTACACTGACGGTTCCACCGCGGTCACAGGGAAGGTGGAGTCCATCCCGCTGCGCGACACCGGCGTTACTACCCCCGGCCAGGACTCCTTGGGCACCTTGGTGTCCAACGCGGCCGAGCAGGTCTCTACCCTCGTGCGCAACGAAATTGAGCTGGCCAAGACCGAGGTGATCGGCGAGGTCAAGAAGGGCGCCGTTGGCGGCGGCCTCTTCGCTGGCGCGGGCGTGGTCGCCCTCTACTCCAGCTTCTTTTTCTTCTTCTTCCTCGCCGCCCTGCTGGCGATCTGGCTGCCGTGGTGGGCCGCGTTTCTCATCGTCTTCCTGGTTATGATCGCCGTCGCCGGCATCCTGGCGTTCGTGGGGGTCAAGAAGTTCAAGGCCATCCGGTCCCCGGAGAGGACCATCTCCTCGGTGAACGAGTGGAAGAACCTGGTCCCGGGGAAGGCACAGGAGAGCCTCGCGCGCAAGGAGGACTCGAGCGCGCTGTACACCAACGCTGCGGGCCGCCCCGCGGCGTCCGATAAGGCCACCGAGGCGCGCCTGCGTGACGGCCGCGGCTCCACCTCTGTTGACGTCGACTAGCCCCCTCTTTTCCGTTGCCCGCGCTCCCTCCCGGCGCGGGCGTTTTCTTCGGTTGACGCGCGCCACCCCTGGAGAACCGAAAGGAGCGCCCATGCCGGGCAGGGAGTACTCCCCCAGCGTTGTTGAGCTCGATGGGCCATTTTCCCACGAGTACCTG
The DNA here is from genome assembly GCF_900105305.1 of Corynebacterium timonense. Taxonomy (NCBI): domain Bacteria; kingdom Bacillati; phylum Actinomycetota; class Actinomycetes; order Mycobacteriales; family Corynebacteriaceae; genus Corynebacterium; species Corynebacterium timonense. The sequence goes on from NZ_LT629765.1 coordinate 2,054,154, forward strand.
CATACCCGCGGGCTTCGGCTCCACGCCGTGACGGCAGGGGATCCCGCCGACCCGCTCGTGCTCCTCCTCCACGGGGCCTTCGGCGGGTGGTTCGACTACGCCGAGGCCATCGCGCCCCTCGCCGCGCGCGGCTTCCACGTCGCCGCCCTCGATATGCGCGGCTACGGCATGTCGGATAAGCCGATCCATCGCGGCGGCAACGATATGCTGCTCGCCTGCGGCGATGTCAAGGGCGCCGTCGCCGCCCTGGGGCACCGCGACTGCATCCTCGTCGGCGCCGACACGGGCGGCTCTGTGGCGTGGGCCTGCGCGGCGGCCTACCCCGAGCTTGTCGCGGGGCTCGTCTCCATCTCCGCCGCCCACCCGGCCGACATGCGCGCCGCGATGCGCAGCCACCCGTGGGATTTTCTGCCGCTGATCACCCGCCTTGTTATGCGCCACCCCCCGCACTCGGACGCGGTGCGCGCCCGGGTGTACCGCCGCGCCCTCATCTTCGATACCGACCCCGCGTTCCACCGCTCGCCTCGGTTCCAGGACACGTTGGACCTTCGTCTGCGCGCCGCCGGGATCGCCAACTCCCGCTCCTACGCCCGCGCGACCTCTTTTTTTTTGGTGCACCGCGCGCCCGGCGGGGAGGTGTCAGCCCCAACCCTGCTGCTGCACCCGCCGCTTCGCCTGTGGGGCCCGCTGGTGGAGCGCCAGCGCCGCCGCCTGCGCGGCCCCGTCACCGTCGATGCGGTGGAGGGCACGAAGAACCTCCCGCACATCGAGGACCCCGTCGCCTTCGCGGACACCATCGCCCGCTTTGCGACGCCCCAGCCGCGCCCCGCCCCCTAGCGGGTTACGCACATCCCGGTGTCCACCGCCATCCCCAAGGCGCGCACGTCGCCGACCTTGTCCACGACCTGGCGCGCCGTGAGCGCGTAGCCCGTCTCCGAGGCGTCGGCAGACGCCCCGAAGACCACGCCGGCGACCTCCCCTCCCGTGGTGAGCACCGGCCCGCCGGAGTTGCCCTGCCGGATGCTGCCGCGCAGCGTGTAGGCCTCGCGTTCCACGCGGCCAATGGCGTAGATGTCCGGGCCCGCGATGGTGAGAGTGCCCCGGATGCGGGCCGGCGCCGCTTCGAAGGGCCCGGAGCGGGGAAAGCCCATGACCACGGCGTCCTCGCCGCGCGCGAGCTCGTCGGTGGCGATGGGCAGGGCGTCGAGGCCGAGCCCGGGCGAGTGCAGCACGGCGATGTCGGCGCCTGGGTCGTAGAAGACGACGGTCGCCTCCTTCACGCCGAGGACGGTGTCGAGCTCGACGCTGTTCGTGCCGGCGACGACGTGCGCGTTGGTGATCACGTAGTCCGGCGCTGCGACGAAACCGGAGCCCATCAGCTGGCGCCCGCACGCCTCCGCGTCGCCGATGACGTGGATGACGCTGGGGCGCACGCGCTCGACCATCGCCGGGTCGACGGCGGCGGGGTCGGGAGCAGGGACGGGCGCGCCGGTGGTGGCGAACGGGGAGACGAGGGGTGGCAGGCCGGAGTCGTCGAGAAGCGCGGCGAAGCGCGCGGGGAGGTTCTCCGCGCCTGGGGGCACCACCCTGTCGATGAGGGCGAGCACACGCGATTCGCGCACGCCCGCGCCGAGCGGGCCGGGTAGCACGGTGGCGAGGGGGAGGGAGACGAACCACAGCACCAGGCTGAACGCGAGGGCCTGGAAGAGGGCGCCGACCACGGAGTCGAGCGTCTGCGTCGTCTTGAAGCGGGCCCGGTCGCGCACCTGGGCTCCCGCGACGCCGCCGACGGCGCTGCCCAGCCCGGCGAAGAAGACGATGACGGCGATGAGGAGGAGGACGCGGAGGAATTGGGTGTCGGCAAGCCTGACGATGTAGGGCGCGAGCGCGAGGCCGATCACGAGGCCGGCCGCGATGCCCAGCACCGACAGCACGGCGGAGCTGGCGCCGCGGCGCCAGCCGCTGACGAACGCGGAGAGGATGATGACGACGATGACCACGTCAACGACGATCTGGGCAGTCACGCGTCAGCAACTCCTTGGCAGGCTACATGGGCCTTTCACCTTACTCCCCCGGCCTAGCCCAGGTTTTCATCGTTGCGCGATCCGCGCAGAGCCGCCTCGAGCGGCACGACACGCCCGCGGTCCCACGGTTCCTCCCAGCCGGCGGCGGCGAAGAGGACGTCGAGAAGCACCCCGGTAAAGCCCCAGACCACGTAGCCGTTGATCTCAAACGCCGGGCCGTCCCACCCCAGGAAGCTGACCTGGAGGCGGTTCGCGGGGTCGAGGAGCTGCGCGACGGGGGCGAAAAACACGTCGTCGGTCTCCGCCGGGCTCGCGGCGTAGGGTCGACCCGGGTCCGCGGAATAGGCGAGGACGGGTCGCACCGACCGCTTGCTGCCCGCCGTCGTCACCGAGGTCAGCGTGGCCAGCGGGGCGACGCGCCAGCGCTCGAGGCCGGTCTCCTCGCGCGCCTCGCGCAGCGCAGCGTCGACGGGGCCGCCGTCGCCGGGATCGATGCGCCCGCCGGGAAACGCCATCTGCCCCGAGTGGCTGCGCATGGTAGGCGTGCGGTGCGTGATGAGTACCCCCGCGTCGCCGGGGCGCGCCGCGGCGTGAGGCGCGCCGCCGACAAAAAGCATGAGCACGGCGGCGTCGTCGGGCCGGCCCGAGCCCGGTGAGCGCCCCGCGAGGCGCTCACTAACGAGAGCCGACGCGGACCCATCGCCCAGACGCTCGACGAGGGGCGCGAGCCACGCCGGCGCGGCAGCGGGGGTGAGGTCGACGTCGCTCATCCTTCCACCGCCCCCGCCACGGCCGCCTCGAGATCCTCGACGTCCTCGAAGGGGTAGGGGAACGCCGCCAGCTGCTCGTCGCCGCGCAGCACCACCGTGATCGGCACAACCCGGGGCAGGCCAAACTCGCCCCCAAAGAGGTTCTCGCTGTCCTGGTAACTGGGCAGCCCTACACCCAGGTCGTTGAGCAGGGCCGCGCCGTTGCCTGCCGCGGGGTCGGCGTGCACGCCCACCACCGTGTACTGAGCGTTGCGCTGCGCGAACTCCTCGATCACCGGCAGCTCTGCCCGGCACGGTTCGCACCACCACGCCCACAGGTTCACCACAGTGATGCCCCCGTCCTGCGCCTGATCGGCGCCGCGCTCGCCGCCGAGGCATTCCAGCTCCACTCCCCCGGCTCCTCCCGCCGGGCAGTCCGGGCGCGGGGGCACGACCTCGCGTGACGACGCCTCATCCGGCGCCTCCCCCGCCGACGGCAGCGCCTGCGACTCCTGCCCCGTGGGCTCGGGGCGCAGCGCTATGAGCCCCACCGCCAGCAGGGCGGTCACGGCCAGGATGGCGGCGACGCTGATGAGGATGCTCTTGCGCACGCTAACTGTCCTCCCCACGTCCGACGGAGTCGAACCCCACCATCTCGAGGATGTGCTCCCGTTCGTTCCCCGTCACGTACTCCGCCGCGGTCTCCGGCTCGGTCGGACCCTCGCCGAAGCTCGGGCAATCGAAGGCGATCGGGCACGCCCCGCACGCGGGCCTGCGGGCGTGGCACACGCGGCGCCCCTGGAAGATGATGCGGTGGGAGAACATGGTCCATTCCTTCGGCTCCAGCATCTCGCCGACCGCGCGCTCGATCTTCACCGGGTCTTTTTCCTCGGTCAGCCCGAGCCGGTGCACCAGCCGTTGGAAGTGGGTGTCCACGGTCAGGCCGGGCATGTCGAAGGCGTTGCCCCGCACCACGTGGGCCGTCTTGCGCCCCACCCCGGGCAGGGTGACGAGGTCGTCGAGCGCCGTGGGCACCTCCCCGCCGAAGTCGGAGACCAGGGCGCGGCCGAGACCGATCAGGTTGGCGGCCTTCGCGCGGTAGAAGCCGGTGGGGCGGATGATCTCCTCCACCTCGGTCTGGTTGGCCGAGGCGTAGTCCTCGGCCGTCGAAAAGCGAGCAAAAAGCTCGGGCGTGACCTGGTTGACCCGCACGTCCGTCGTCTGCGCCGAAAGCACCGTGGCCACGAGCAGCTCAAGCGGATTGCGAAAGTCCAGCTCAGCGTGCGCGTCGGGAAAAGCCGCCGCGAGCGTCCGGTTGACGCGGCGCGCGCGGCGGGTGCGTCCGAGCGACGTCTCGCTCCCCTTCGCCGCCGGGTGGGAGCCCGGGCGGCGGTGCCGTTGTGGGGTTAGGCCAGCAGGGCTCGCGTCACTCATAGTGGCCACTATAGTGAGGCCCCAGGTAGCATCACAGCCATGACAGTTTTGCTTGTCGCGCTCGTTCCGCTGGTGTTCGGCCTGTTTGCCGCCTTCATGGAAAAGCTGGAATCTGTCGCGCTCGGAGAATAGCGCGGCGCGCTACCCCCGAGTGCGCCACAGAATCTCGATGATGTGACGGACCTCCCACGAAGTTGGTAGGGTGTGGGCTTGTAAACGTGGCCACATCAAGCCCGCGAGCAGCCCATACACCAGCAGAGGCGCACACGCGCGTCGCTCATACGACACCCTCACGGTAGGAGGATCCATGGAAGGCGTACAAGAGACGCTTGCCCGCGCCGGAATTTTCCAGGGAGTGGAGCCCGCAGCAGTCTCCGCCCTCATCGGGGAGATGGAAACAGTCAATTTCACTCGGGGCACAACGATTTTTGACGAAGGTGAGCCCGGGGACCGCCTGTACATCATCATCGACGGCAAGGTGAAGCTCGCCCGCCACGCGCCCGACGGCCGCGAAAACCTCCTGTCCGTCATGGGCCCCTCCGACATGTTCGGCGAGCTGTCCATCTTCGATCCCGGCCCCCGCACCTCCTCGGCCGTCTGCGTCACCGAGGTCACCGCGGCGACGATGAACTCCGACATGCTCAAGCAGTGGATCGAGAACCACCCGGAGATCTCGCAGCAGCTCCTGCGCGTCCTCGCCCGCCGCCTCCGCCGCACCAACGCCTCGCTCGCGGACCTCATCTTCACCGACGTCCCCGGCCGTGTGGCCAAGACGCTGCTTCAGCTGGCCAACCGCTTTGGCACCCAGGAGGGCGGCGCGCTGCGCGTCAACCACGACCTCACCCAGGAGGAGATCGCCCAGCTCGTCGGCGCGTCGCGCGAGACGGTAAACAAGGCCCTGGCCACCTTCGCGCACCGCGGGTGGATCCGTCTCGAGGGCAAGTCTGTGCTCATCGTCGACACCGAGCACCTCGCGCGCCGCGCGCGCTAGGCGCAGACAAACGCCCCCCGCCCAGACCTTCCGTGGCGGGGGAGCCTTGCTCTTAGGCCTTGCGCTTAGGCCTTGTCGCGCAAGAAGCGCAGGGCGACGCGCGTCGACTGCTCCGCCGCGCCGCGCAGGACGGGGTCGACGTCGTCGTAAATCTCGTCGACGATCGTTCCCACGTCGACGTTGTTGCCGTACTTGGCCAGCGTGTCCCGGATTTGCTGCAGCCGCAGGTTGCGGCGGTCGATGTACTTGCGTGCGAACGCGGAGAGGTCCTGGCCCTCCGGTCCGTGGCCCGGCAGAAGCATGACGTCCTTGCCTGCATCCTCGAGCATGGCGAGGGTGTCAAGGTAAGCGCCGAGGTCGCCGTCCGTCTCCGAGATCATCGTGGTGTGCCGCCCCGCAATGGTGTCGCCGGAGATGACGCCCTCCAACTGGTCGTCGTCCGGCGTGGCGGTGTAGACGAAGTAGCACACGGAGTCCATCGTGTGGCCGGGCGCGGCGACGACCTTCACGCAGGGGGTCACGCCCTCGACCGAGATCAGCTCGCCGTTTTCCACTGGGTCCGCCCCCGCGCAGTAGTTAGGGTCCAGCGCGCGAATGGGGGCGCCGGTGAGCTGGCGGAAGCGCCGAGCGCCGTCCGCGTGATCGTGGTGGCGGTGGGTGAGCAGGATCAGCCCCACCTTCTCGGCCTTCGCCTGCAGGACGTTGAGGTGCCCCTCGTCCTCCGGGCCTGGGTCGACGACAATGCTGTACTCATCGCCCGGGGCGCGGACGACCCAGGAGTTCGTCCCTTCCAAAGCTGCGTAGCTCGGGTTGGGGGCGAGAACAACCGCGGCGGACGGCGTCACTTGGCGCAATTGGCTGTAAGCAGGGTGCTGCATGTTCCCAACCCTACCGGTTTACGCGGGGTTTTCTAGTCGTCGCGTGGCCTTAACTGTCCAGGCCGGAGGTCAGCTCGACCACGAGCTCCAGCTCGACCGGAGCGTCAAGCGGCAGCGCGGTGACACCGACCGCGGAGCGGGCGTGCTCGCCGGCGTCGCCGAAGACCTCGCCGATCAGCTCGCTCGCGCCGTTGATCACGCCCGGCTGTCCGGTGAAATCGGGGGCAGAGGAGACGAAGCCCACCAGCTTGATCACACGGGCGACATTGTCGATTCCCACGAGGTCGTCCACGGCGGCGAGCGCGTTGAGCGCGCACTGGCGCGCCAGGTCGGCGGCCTGCTCGGCGCTGACCTCCGCGCCGACCTTGCCGGTGGCGGGCAGGGAGCCCTGCACGAGGGGCAGCTGGCCGGAGGTCCACACCTGGTTGCCCACGCGCACGGCGGGCACGTAGGCGGCGACAGGCGCGGCGACCGGGGGGAGCGCGATGTCGAGCTGCGCGAGGCGCTCAGTCCACGTCGTCATGCTTACTCGGCCTCCCGCTTCATGTAGGCCACCATGTTCTCCGGCGTCGGGCCGGGCGTGACGGTGACGAGCTCCCAGCCGTCCTCACCCCAGGTGTCCAGAATCTGCTTGGTCGCGTGGCTCAGCAACGGCACCGTTGCGTATTCCCATGTAGTCATGCCCATACCCTACCTGGGCACGCGGGTGGGGCGCCGGAGTTAGAGCCCGACGACCTCGCCGCCCTCGGCGAGGTAGGTGGCCCAGTCCGTCACGTGGGGGTTCTTGCGCAGCACGGCGCGGCGCTGGCGCTCGGTCAGGCCGCCCCAGACGCCGAACTCGACCTTGTTGTCCAGGGCGTCCGCCCGGCACTCCATGAGCACGGGGCAGCGACGGCAGATCGCGGCGGCCTTGCGCTGCTCCGCGCCACGCACGAAGAGCGCGTCCGGATCTCCGGAGCGGCAGGTGGCGTGGGTGACCCACTCTCCTCGGTCAAGAACCAGGTTGCCGTTTGCATCACATTTGCGGGGGGAATCCTGTCGCTGGTGAGCGGCGGCGTGGCGGCTGAGAGTGGTCGTCATTGAGATCTCCTTACAAACGTGCGTAGTGCGCGTTGACTAGGCTCTTGGGCCCTTCCAGTTACGGCGCTCACACGCCGTATCCTGCGACGGTTCCCAACTGAAGCATCGGTGGCTGTAAGTCTATTCACACGGACACAGTGATGTCGAATGCATCACACATTTAGGGGGAGGACGCGGTTCCCCCACATGGGGTCCGTCCTTTAAGGTATGGAGGGTGTCCGGATTGTCATCTCTCCTCAAACTCGCCCTCGCCACCGTCGCGTCGGCCCTGGCCATCGCGTTGTGCGTGGCCCCGGTGGCGGGCCTCGGCGGTATCGCCGTCGCGCGCACCGACGCGACGATGCGCTCGAACCTCTCCGACCTCGCCACCGGTGAGCTGCCCGGCGTGACCACCATCACCGATGTCAACGGTGACCCCATCGCGTGGCTGTACAAGCAGCGCCGCTACGAGGTGGCCAGCGAGGACATCGCGCAAAGCGCGAAAGACGCCCTCGTGGCCACCGAGGACCGCCGCTTCTACGAGCACGACGGCGTGGACATCCAGGGCTTCGCGCGCGCAATGGTGACAAACCTCATGGCCGGCGGTGTCGAGCAGGGCGCGTCCACCATTAATCAGCAGTACGTGAAGAACTACCTGTGGCTCATCGAGGCCGAGGACGAAGAAGACGTCCGCGCGGCCACCGAGCAGTCGATTCCCCGCAAGCTGCGGGAGATGCGTATGGCCGCCGACTTGGACAAGACCCTGTCAAAGGAGGAGATCCTCACCGGGTACCTCAACCTCGTTTCCTTCGGCAACCACGCCTACGGCATCGAGGCGGCCGCGCGGACCTACTTCGGCATCCCCGCCAGCGAGCTGGCCCCCGAGCAGTCCGCGCTGCTCATCGGCCTGCTGCAGTCCGTCGAGTACCTCAACCCGTACACCAACCCCGAGGGCGCGACGCAGCGCCGCAACACGGTCCTGGCAAACATGGCGGCCGCCGGCGCCCTCGACCAGGAGGAGGCCGATCGCCTCGCCGCTAGCCCGCTGGGCATTTTGCCCGAGCCCGCCATGCTTCCCGACGGCTGCATCGGCGCCGGGGACAACGGCTTCCTGTGCGACTACGCGTTGCGCTACCTCGAGGACAAGGGCCTGTCGTCCGAGGAACTCGAAACCGGCACCTACACCATCACCACCACCCTCGACCCGCAGGTCCAGCAGGCGACGCTGCAGGCCGTACGCTCCGCCGTGAACCCCAACACCCACGGCGTGGCGCAGGTGCTCAACGTCATCCGCCCGGGCGAGAACTCGCGCGACATCGCGGCGATGGCGTCCTCGCGCTACTACGGGCTGGAGCTGGCGGAGAACCAGACCTACCTGCCGCAGCCCTCCTCGCTGGTGGGCAACGGCGCCGGCTCCGTGTTCAAGATCTTCACCGCCGCGGTCGCCCTCGAGCAGGGCTACCGGCTCGACACCATGCTGGACACCCCGACGCGCTCAGTGGTCTACGGCATGGGCGCGGGCGGCGCCGAGGGCTGCCCGCCGAACGCCTACTGCGTGGAAAACGCCGGTACCTACGCCCCGAAGCTCACCCTGAAGGACGCCCTTGCGCAGTCCCCGAACACGACGTTCATCGAGCTCATCCAAAAGGTCGGCGTCACGCCGACCGTGGACATGGCCGTGCGCTTGGGCCTGCGCTCCTACAAGGCGGAGGGCACCTACGACGGCGAGCGCTCCATCGCGGAGGCCGTCTCGGAGGGCAACATGGGCTCGTTCACCCTCGGCCCCACGGCCGTCAACGCGCTGGAGCTGTCGAACGTAGGCGCCACCATCGCCTCGAACGGGCGCTGGTGCGAGCCCAACCCGGTGGCCAGCGTCACGGACAAGCGCGGCCAGGAGGTCTTCATCGAGCGCCCCAGCTGCGAGCAGGCCGTCAGCCCCGACATCGCGGCCGCGCTCGCGCAGGGCATGTCCGAAGACGCGCGCAGCGGCACCGCCCAGCGCGCCGCCAACGCGGCAGGCTGGAACGCGCCGGTGGCCGCAAAGACCGGGACGACGGAGTCCCACCAGTCCTCCGCCTTCCTGGGCTTCACGCGCGCGCTCGCGGGCGCACCCTACATCTTCAACGACGGCCCCGAGACCACCCCGCTGTGCACCGCGCCGGCGCGCCAGTGCTCCTACGGCTCGCTCTTCGGCGGCAACGAGCCGGCGGACACGTGGTTCCGCATGGCCAACAACGTGCCCGGCGCGCGGGAGGCGGGACTGCCGGAGACGAGCCGGACCTTCCAGCTCAGCGGCCTCCGCAGCCTCATCAGCGAGGTCACCGGGATGACGGCGGAGGAGGCGCGGCAGCGGCTTGAAAAGGAGGGTTTTCGCGTGAGCGTTCAGACAGTCGCCGGAAACGGCGCGCCCCGCGACACGGTCGTGTGGGCGGACGCGGAGGACCCGAGGCTCGCGAACGGCAGCCTGGTCACCCTCAACGTTTCCGACGGTGCCTCGGCGCGCGGTGGCCGCGGCAGTGAGCGGCCCGGGGCCGACGCCCCGCTGGGCGTGCCCGACACGCCCAGCCTCGACCTTGACGAGCTCGGCCAGCAGATCGAGGAGGCGCGCAACGCGCTCGACTCGCTGCTGCGCAGCTAGCGCGCCCCGCTAGCCCAAGCGGGCGCGCACCGCCGCGGAGAGGCGCTTGCCGTCGGCGCGGCCGGCCGCCCGGGCGGTGGCCTCCTTCATCACGGCGCCCATCTGGGACATGTCGCTGGCCCCGAGGTCGGCAAGTGTGGCGTCGATAAGCGAGGAAAGCTCCTCGTCCGTCAGCTGCTTCGGCCGGTACGCCTCGAGGATGTCGGCCTCGGTGCGCTCCGTCTCGGCGAGGTCCTCGCGCCCGTTCGTGGAGTAGATGTCCGCGGACTCGCGGCGCTTCTTGATCTCGCGGGCGATGATCTTCTGGATCTCCTCATCGTCCACCTCGTGCTTGCTGCCTTCCGTTTCAGCGGTCTGGATGGCGGCGAGCAGCATGCGCAGGGTGCCCGTGCGCTCCTTCTCCTTCGCCTTCATCGCTTCCTTCAGGTCGGCGCGGATCGTATCCTTCAGATCACTCATGGGTCCGAGACTACGCGACCTGTAACGTGGGATGGGTGAGAAAGTCGAGTTACGTTGCGCCAGCGCTCGCCGCGCTCTGTGCACTCGGGGCCGCCGGTGCCGCCACCGTCGCCTACGGCGTCCGAGAGCTCACCAATTTCAGGCTCAAAACGTACGACCTCGCGCTGCTCGCCCCCGGCACGCTGCGCGGCGCGCGCTCCTTCGACATCCTGCACGTCGCGGACCTGCACATGATCCCCGGCCAACGCCGCAAGGTGGACTTCGTGCGCTCCCTCGACGAGCTCGCCCCGGACCTCGTCATCAACACCGGCGACAACCTCTCCGACCCGGCCGGAGTGCCCTGGGTACTCGACGCGCTCGGCCCGCTGCTCGACCGCCCGGGCGCCTTCGTCTTTGGCACCAACGACTACTGGGCGCCGCGCCCCGTCAACCCCCTGACATACCTCCTCGACGCCAAGCGGACCCCCTCTTATGTGGACCTTCCCTGGCAGGGAATGCGGGCCGCCTTCCTCGAACGCGGCTGGCACGACGCCACCCACCAGCGCCTCGAATTCAAGGCCTCCGGCGTCCGTCTCGCGCTGGCCGGCGTCGACGACCCGCACCACGACCTCGACGACTACGCCCAGATCGCCGGTGCCCCGAACCCGGACGCCGACCTGTCCATCGCCCTCACGCACGCGCCGTATCGACGCCCCCTCGACGCCTTCAACGCCGACGGCTACGACCTAGCCCTCGCCGGCCACACCCACGGCGGGCAGATCTGCCTGCCCGGCGAGCGCGCCTTGGTGACCAACTCCGACATCGACCGCCGCCGCGCCTCCGGCCTGCACCGCTACGGCCGCATGTGGCTGGAGGTCTCCACCGGCCTAGGCACCTCCAAGTACGCCCCGGTGCGGATCTTCTGCCCTCCCTCGGCGGCGCTCATCCGCGTCACGGAACGCTCCTAACCAGGCGTTTTGGGCTTTCCCGCGCGCTGGGTTAAAGTTGCTCGAGTAACGCGCGCCGTCAGGTGCGGGTCGCAACCGGGATATGGCGCAGCTTGGTAGCGCGCTTCGTTCGGGACGAAGAGGTCGCAGGTTCAAATCCTGTTATCCCGACCATCACACCAACCCGCTGGCACAGGCCAGCGGGTTTTGTCGTGCCGCGGCGCTTCGCGTGACAAACGGAGGGTTATACGACAAAATGTGTGTCTGGTGTCGGCGTGTCGCGGGGGCTAGATGTGGCCTTTTTGGATGCCGATTGAGTGGGTGTAGTTGGTGTCGATAGCGTTGTCGTAGAGGGCTGGTCGTCCTGTTTCGTGGTCGGCGTGGTTCTCATTGTGGGTCAGGGTTGGAACTTTGGCGAGTTGGTCCTGACCCCAGTTGGACTGTCTGGCGATCTCGACTGGGTCGTCAGGCAGTTCTGTTTTCAGGTAAAGCCACCAGTCGAGCATCCGGCGTTGATGCTCACCGGATCTGCCGCGATGGGTGCGGGCAAGCAGTTTCAGCTGGGCGTTGATCCCGCCTTCAAGACTGTTAGTCGTCGGTTTGATCCGCCCGGGGTTGATCACACCAGCGGGTGGGGCGAGGTAGACAAACAACAAGTTGTTGCGCCACAGGTGGTTGAGGCTGTTGTAGGCCTTGCGGGTGCGCTCATGCGTCCACGACCAGGTGCGTTGTTTCGTCAATGGGTCGGTTGTCCACGTTTTCTGGTTCATCCAGTCGCGGTAGACGTTGCCGTATTCGTGGAGCTTGGCACCCCACGCGGCCGCCTCATCAAGATCGGTGATCTTCGTGAGGTTAAGCGCGAGATGGTAGATCGCTCGTCCAGCATCCGTGCGCGGGCGGGAGGTGGTGTAGCGGCGCACCACACGTTGGGCGTGGACAAGGCAGCGTTGGATCTTGGTGTTAGGCCAGCACTTCTTGATCGCGCTGGCCGCGCCTTGTCCACCGTCGATCACGGCGATCAGGGGCGCGGGGATGCGTTCACACAGTTGCTGGTAGTCGCGGGTGGTTTCGTGTGTGCACCAGTGCCAGGCAATGACGTGATCCAAAGTGGCGGCAACTATGAGACATCCGCCGGCGGTGTAGGTGCCGTCAAGAAAGACCTGGTCATAGACTCGGCCTTCGTGCCCGATGGTGGGATCGGGAACATCAACTAGCCAGAAGTGCTCAAACCGGCGTTGCAAGGTGCGTGGGTTGCAGCCTGTTTTGGCAGCGGTGATTTTCAGACTGTCACCCGTGGTGACGTGAGTGATAAAGGCGTTGAAGGCGGCGGCGTTGGTGATATCCGGCCGTCGTTTCGTGACGGAGGCACCGCAGATCTTGCATCGCCACCGAGTGCGGTTCGCGGAGGTTTTCCCATTACGCTTCATTTCGCCGCCGCACACAGCGCAGCGGGGTCGGTTCTTCGGCATTGGGCCACCACACCACCGGCCCCTACCACATCAACCACGCCACACCGGGGATATACGACCACAACAGCGGATATACGCTCTTGGGGCATATACTTCCGGAAATCGCCGAGGTCAGATACCGGAAATCACCAATTCCGGACACACATTTTGACCCTTAACCCCAAACGGAACACTAAAAATCCGCGCGCGGCGCTTCGGGCTAAAAACGGAACACTAAAAATCCGCGTGCGGGCGCCTTATTCGCGGATTTTTAGTGTTCCGTTTTTGGAGTTTCGCCCAGACCCCACGGCCCGCTACACCGCACCCGCACCCGCACCCTTCCTCGCGCGCAGCCCGACGAGCCCGAGCAGCGCCGCGGCGGCGGACAACCCGACGCCTGCCCACAGTGCCGCGGCCGACCCCGCGTTGCCGGCCGCGGACAGCGCGGCGGTGGACCAGTGCATCGGCAGCGCCGCCGAGACGGCGGCGGTGGCGCCGCCAACCGCGCCCGTCGCGGCGACCTTCCACACCCAGCCGACGACCGCGACCTGGACCGCCACGAAAGCGGCGGCGGCCGAACCACCGGCCCGGGCGCCGAGCGACCTGATAAGCAGCGTGCTCAGCCCCGCGGAGGCGAGGGTGGCGGCGACGCAGGCGAGCAGCGCCGCGGCTAGGGCGGCGGCGCCCATATCGACGCCGAGCAGGAACACGAGCAAGAAGCCGAGCAGCGCGAGGAACGCACCGCCGGCGCCGAGGATCCACCAGCGCGCATGCGGCACGGCGAGCGCGGTGGCGGCAAGCGCGGCGCCGCCCACGATGAGGAGCGCGCTGATGAGCATGGCGGCGAGCGGGGCCAGCGCGGAGGAGGGCGCCTCGTCGTCCGCGGCCGCGGGCGGGGCGGCGGGCAGGGCGCGACTGACGGCCGCGACCTTCTCTGCGGTCAGCCCGGCGACCTGGTCCAGCTGCTCCGCCCCGTCGCGCAGCGCCCCGACGCCCTCGCCAGCCTCGCCCGCCCCGGCGTTGAGCTCGCCGAGCCCGCTCGCCAGCGCTGCGGCGCCGTTCGTCGCGGTGTAGATGCCGTCGTGGTAGGCGTAGCCGGGGACGGAGAGCTGGTTCGCCACCTCGCGGGAGCCGTCTTTCAGCTCGTTGAGCTGCCCCACGACCTCCGGCGGCAGCTCCGCGACGAGCGCCTGGCCGCGCAGGCCCTCGAGCGCGTCACGGGCGCGGACCACGTCGGGGTCGCGCGAGCCGCGCATGGCCGCCAGTGCGTTGTCGATGCCGGCGACGACTTGGCCGCGCACGGCGTCGAAGCCCACCACCTGGTCGACGACCCCGCCCACGGAGTCGGCGATCCGCGTCGCGCCCTCGGCCAGCTGGCCGGTGCCGGCCTGGAGTTCGACCATTCCCTGGGACAGTTCCTGGGCTCCGGAGTGGGCGGTGGAGATGCCGTCGATAAGCTCCTGCGACCCCTCGTCGAGCTGGGCCGCGCCGTCCTTGAGCTGGGCCGTCCCCTGGGTGAGGAAGCTCGTCTGCGAGACTGCCTCCCCGGCGGCGCGGCGGGCGTCGACAAGGGTGTCGGGGCCGGGCGCGGCGGGCGCCCCGGTGGGGGCGTCGTCGGCGGACCCCGTCGTCCACGTGTCCACGGGGTTCATCGGAAGGAACGCCCCGGCGACGAGCAACGCGGCCGCGGGCAACAAACGCCATTTCATGTCTGGCAAATATAGTGCCGAGGGCCTTCGCGCTGGGCCAGGCACACCCTGCGCGGGGAGGGGCAAGGCCCTAAGTTTGGTAGTTGCTACCCTTTGTTTGTTCCCATGACAACCACAAAGATCTGACGAGCCGCCCTGTGGCTTTGGAGAAAACCCCATGACACTACCCCTTGTACTCGCGCTGGTTGGGGCGACGGTCGCGCTGTCGCCGCTGCTCGTGCGGTTAATGGACAGGAAAGCGGGGTGGCCGTTAAGTATTATTCTTCTCGTCGCCGCCTTCGTCCTTGGGCGCGAGTACCCGCGCGTGATCGGCGGTGAGGCCGTGACCTGGGAGGTGGCCTGGGCGCGCGACCTGCTGGGCCCCGGCACCCACGTGGACTTCGCGCTCCGCGCCGACGGCCTCGGCATCTTTTTTGCCCTGCTTGCCCTCGTCATCGGCGCGGTTGTCCTTCTCTATTCGGCCTCCTACCTGCCGAAGCGTCAGGGCAACACGAGCTTCTACACCATCATGACGGCGTTTACGCTGTCGGTGCTGCTGCTCGTGCTCGCCGACGACGTCGTCTTGCTCTTCATCGCCTGGGAGCTCGTCTCCCTGGCGTCGTTCTTCCTCATCGCGCGCTCCGGCTCCTCCGGCGAAGCCGGCTCCTACCGCACGCTGGTTCTCACCTTCTTCGGCGGCCTGACCCTGCTCGCGGCGCTCGGCCTGGCCGCGGTGGCGGCGGGCACGACGCACCTGTCGGAGATCCTCGCCTCGCCGGTGTTCGCGCAGCGCCCGGAGCTCACGACGATCATCGCGATCCTCGTCGCCGCCTCGGCCTTCACCAAGGCCGCGCAGTTCCCCTTCCACTTCTGGCTGCCCGAGGCGATGGCCGCGGCAACGCCGGTCTCGGCCTTCCTCCACGCGGCAGCGGTGGTCAAGGCGGGCGTGTACCTGCTGGTTCGCTTCTCGACGCTCTTCCGCGACGTCCCCGTGTGGAACGGGCTGCTGCTGGTCATCGGCCTGCTCACCGCGATCATGTCCGCCGTGTTCGCCATCACGAAGACGGACCTGAAGCACCTGACCGCCTACTCCACCGTCTCGCACCTGGGCTGGATCGTCGCCGCTATTGGCGTCGGCACGCAAGCGGCGCTCGCCGCGGCCCTGCTGCACACGCTCGCGCACGCGCTGTTCAAGTCCTCGCTGTTCATGCTCATCGGCGTGGTGGACCACGAGGCCGGCTCGCGTGACATCCGCCGCCTCGGCCCGCTGCGCACGAAGATGCCGTTCACCTTCGCCTCGACGGTCGTCGCGGCGGCCTCCATGGCGGCGATCCCGCCGCTGTTCGGCTTCGTGTCCAAGGAGTCCATCCTGGCGGCCTTCGAGGACGCACCCTTCGGCCCGCTGCTGCTCGCCCTCGCCGGCATCGCGGCCTTCCTCACCTTCGTGTACTCGGCGAAGATCGTCTTCGGCGCGTTTATCGACGGCACAGCGGACGCCTCCGACGTCCACGAGGCGCCGGTCTCCCTCTGGCTTCCGGCGGCCCTGCCGGGGCTGAGCTCGCTCGTCCTGCCCTTCATGCTCGGCGCGCTGGACGGCCCCATCACCGCGGGCGTGCGGGCCGTGACCGGCGACGAGGACTTTGCCACCCACATTGCCCTGTGGCACGGCGTAACCGTCCCGCTCCTGGTCTCGCTCGCGGTTCTGGTGGCCGGCATCGCCTTCCTCTTCGTGCGTCGGCCGGTCTTCGCGGCCGTGGAAAACCGCCAGTTGCTGCCCCTGAGCGGCAACGACATCCTCGCGCTTCTGACCGCGGGCCTGACCAAGGTCGGCCGGGTGCTGGGCAAGCCCGCGGACGGGCTCAACCCCTCGCGGCACCTGGTCTGGCTCATCGGCTGCGTGATCGTCCTTGGCCTGTCCGTCCTCCTGCTGACCGACGGCATCGACGGCGTCACCCCGGCGGAGCGCGTCCCGGGCACGACCTCCTGGTGGGACCTGCTGCCCTTCGGCCTCATCGCGGCCTCCGTGGTGGGCCTCGCGTTCACGCGCAGCCGCCTGGCCGCCGCGGTCCTCGTCGGCACCGTCGGTGTGGGCATGAGCTTGCAGATGCTCATGCTCGGCGCGCCCGACGTGGCCCTGACGCAGCTGCTCGTGGAGTCGCTGACCGTCGTGGTCATCATGCTGGTGCTGCGCTACCAGCCGCGCTCCTTCCCGGCGACGCCGGCCCGGCGGACGTGGCTGGCGGCCGTGCTGGCCATTGCGGCGGGCATCGTCGCCTTCGCCGGCGTCTACGGCCTGACGGGCCGCCGCGAGCGCTCTGACCTGGCCATGTGGTACCTCACTGAGGGTGGCGTGGCCACCGCCGCCGACAACATCGTCGCGGTGATCATCGTCGAGTTCCGTGGCTTTGATACCCTCGGCGAGCTGTCGGTGCTGGGCATGGCCGCGGTGGTCATCCTGGCGGTGACCTCGTCGATGCCGCGCCACAAGTTCGAGGCGGGCACCCGCCCGCGGCCCTTCGGCCAGTCGCAGCTGAACACCATGCCGCTGCGCAAGGTGACGCTGCTCATCGTGCCTGTGCTCATCGTGCTCTCCGTGCTCATCTTCTTCCGCGGGCACACCGCCCCGGGCGGCGGCTTCGTGGCCGCCCTAGTCATGGCCACGGCATTCGCGCTTCACTACCTGTCCAAGGGCGCGGACTCCTACGTCGTCGGCCACCACACGCCGGTGCGCCTGGCGGGCTGGGGCATCATCATCGCGATCAGCGCGGGCTTCCTCGGCTTTCTCGAGGGCGGCTTCCTCTACGCCATCCACGGCGAGATCGCCGGCGAGCACCTGACCACATCACTCATCTTCGACTTCGGTATCTACCTGGCCGTGCTGGGCATGATCACCCAGGCGATCAACCAGCTGGGCGACTACCTGCGCCCGGGCGCGACGAAGGAGGACTTGTCCTACCGCCGCACCGAGGACAACCCACTTCCCGACGTCCCCGAGCCCGAGCAGCCCGACAACGCCGTCGACTCCCACCCCGAGCCGATCAACCCGGCCGACGACCCGAAGCCCATGGCGACGCAGGAGGTTCCCCACCGATGATCGTGGCATTAACTATTGCCGTTCTTACCGCGGGGGCGGTGTACCTGGTGATGCAGCGCGGCATGGTGCGCATCATCTTCGGTATGACCCTCTTCGGCCACGCGGCCAACCTGACGCTGCTCGCCGGCGGTGTCGGCGCGTGGCGCGGCGAGGCCTTTCCGTCGCGGACCCCGCTCGACGAGATGTCCGACCCGCTGCCGCAGGCCTTCGTGCTCACCGCGATCGTCATCGCGATGGCGACGACGACGCTGCTGCTCATGACCGCTGCGCTGGGCAAGACCGACGACACCGAGGAATCCGCCACTACCGCCTCGGAGACCTCCCCCGACTACGACCCCGCGCGGTTGAGCCCCTCGCCCCTGTCCACCGCGGGCCGCCGCGCCCGCCTCACCGCGAAAAGCACGGATCACGCAGACAGCACGGATCCCGCAGACGGGGAGGCAAACGCATGACGATCGACGCCATCCTCCCCCTCTTCGCCGCGGTCCCGCTCATCGTCTCGGCCGTCACCGCGATCAACCCGTGGAAGCCGCTGAACGACGCCCTCGCGATCGCCATCCCCGCCCTCAACCTCGCCGGCGGCGTCTGGCTGTTCGCCTCCACCACCGCCAACGGCACCATCGGCCACGTGCTGGGCCTCTACCAGGGCGGTGTGGGCATCTCCTTCGCCGCGGACGCGTTCTCGGCCATCATGCTCATCACCACGATGGTCGTGGCGCTGACCGCCAACTGGTTCGCCATCGTCTCCGGCGAGACCGAGTCCCGCTACTACACCCCGCTCACCCTCGTGCTCATCACCGGCGTGAGCGGCGCGGTGCTCACGGCGGATCTGTTCAACTTCTTCGTCATGATCGAGGTCATGCTCCTGCCGTCCTACGGCCTGATCGCCATGACCGGCACGCGCTACCGCCTCGCCGCCGCCAGGATGTTCATTCTGGTCAACCTCGCGGCGTCGACGCTCCTGGTGATGGGCGTGGGCTACATCTACGCGGTCACCGGCTCGGTCAACCTCGCGGCGCTGCGGGGCCTCGCGGCCGGCAACGGCCCCCTGACCGTCGCCGCGGGCATCGTCGTCATCGCCATCGCCGCCAAGGCCGGCGTCTTCCCGGTGCACACGTGGCTGCCGCGCTCCTACCCCTCCTCCAGCGCGGCGGTGATGGGCCTGTTCTCCGGCCTGCACACCAAGGTCGCCGTGTACATGCTGTTCCGCCTGTGGGTCGTGCTCTTCGACATGGACCCGCGCTGGAACACCCTCATCGTCGTCATCATGGTCGTCTCGATGCTCATCGGCGGCTTCGCCGGCCTCGCCGAGAACTCGATCCGGCGCGTGCTGTCTTATCAGATGGTCAACGGCATGCCCTTCATCCTGGTCATGCTGGCCTTTACCAGCGAGGACCCGCGCCGCGCCCTCGCGGCCGGGCTGATCTACACGCTGCACCACATGATTACGGTGGGAGCGCTGGTGCTCAACACGGGTGCGATCGAGGAGACGTACGGCACCGGCCGGATCTCCAAACTCGCAGGGCTGGCGCGCCGTGACCCGCTCACCTCCGCGGTGTTCGCCGCGGGCGCGCTGTCCATCGTGGGCTTCCCGCCGTTCTCGGGCACCTTCGGCAAGATCTCCGTCGTGTTCGCAGCCGCCCTCGCGGGCGACTGGCGCAGCTGGGTGGTCATCACCGCGATCATCGTCGCCTCCTTCGGCGCGCTGCTCGCCATGATGCGTGTGTGGCGCGAGGTGTTCTGGGGTAGGCCCATGCAGCACTACCCCGCCGCTTTGCGGGTCCGCTCCAGCCTCATGGCGCCCTCCGCGGCGCTGATGGTGCTCTCGCTGGCCATGTTCGTCGCCGCTGGCCCGCTGTGGGGTGCGACGACGGCCGCGGTCGACGGGCTCTTGGACGTCGACGCGTACACCGCCGCCGTGCTCGGCAGCGACCCGATCGGCGTCCCCGACGCCGCTGAGTTCCAGGGAGGCTCCCACTAATGGCTCTGAAACGCATCGGCCACGCGCTCGGCTACGGCGCCTGGCTAATCAAGGAAATCTTCTCCGCCGGCACCGCCGCCTCCATCGCGGCGTTTAGACCCCATTCCGGGCTGCACCCGATCATCATTTTCTACCCGCTGCGCGTCACCTCCGACTGGGAGCGCTTCTGGCTGTCCACCTCGATCACCGCGACGCCGGGGACGATGTCGATCGGCTTCCGCCGCGGCTCGGGCGGCTCGGAGCAGACGTACCTGCTCGTGCAGGCGGCGTTCGGCGAGGACCCCACGGCACAGATCGAGGGGCTCATCGACATGGAGCAACGCCTCAGCCCCCACGTCGCGGCCACCCCCCTCGACCCTGCGTCGGTGGAGTGGACGCCCTACACAGACCGCGGCCCGCGACGGGACGTGCCTCCCGCGGAAAGGTTGGATTAGACATGTTTGAAACAATCATCACCGTCTGCATCGTCGTGATGGCGGCGTGCCTCGTGGTGGGACTCGGTGCGCTCATAGCGACGCGCGACGAGCTGTCCCGGGCCGTCATGGCCGACCTCATCTTCTACGGCATGGTGGCCACCTACCTCATGTGGACCCTGTTCACCAACACCATGATCGGCTACGAGGTGGCGATCCTCGGCGCCCTCGTCTGCGGCGCCATCCCCACCCTGTCGATGGCGCGCATCATCGCGAGGGGGCGACGCTAATGACTATCTGGGAAATCATCACCGCTGTCCTGGTCATCATCGCCACCCTGTACACGGTGGCTACGACCGTGCTGCAGCTGCGCGCCCCGGACGCCCTGACGCGCGCGAACCTGCTGGGCCCGCTCGTGTGCTTGGCGTTCCCGTTGCTCGTCGTGGCCAAGCTGGTGCGCTCGTGGTCGACTACGGGCTTCGACCTGAACGACTTCCTGCGCGCCCTCGTGGCCATCGCCGCGGTGTGGATCGTGGCGTCCGTGGTCACTTTCGTCCTCGGCCGCTCCATCTACGGGGTCACGGTCTCGGACCGCTATGCGGACCCCATCACGGACACGGCCTAGCTTGTCGACGCCCCGTTAGCCGCAGCCCCCGATTCCGTCGAGCCGGGGGCTGCGCTGTGTTTCACGCACAGGAAAAGGCCCGCCCCGGCGAACCGGTGCGGGCCTTCATTCGCGCCGCGCGATGTTAGTTAGAAGACCGTGGACTGGTCTTCCTTCTCTTCGGTCGATGCGGACTCGCGCTTGCGGGACAGCTCCTCGCGCAGCTTCTGCTCGAGGTCCTTGTCCACGTTGCCCCAGTAGGCGAAGGTGCGCTCTTCGACGTCCTTATCCTCGATGGGCAGCATCTTGTTGGTCACGTTGTGGATGAAGCGCTCTTTGGCCGCGTCGTCAAACACCTCGCGGTACAGGGTGCCAGCCTGGGCGAAGTCGTCGTCCTCGGCGTGCTTGACGTACGCCTCGCGCACCAGGTCGGTGCCGTGCGGGTCCGGGTTGACGTAGAGGTTCTCCGCCTGGCCGTAATCGGTGTGGTTCGAGGAGGAGTCCTCACCATTGTCCAGGTAGCCCGCGCCCTTGCCGGTGCGGTTCGGGGAGTAGTTCGGCTCGCCCTCGTTGGAGAAGAAGTACGCCATGGAGCCGCGCTCCGCGTAGGTGTTGACCTCGTTGATCGGGCGGTTGACCGGCAGGTCCTTGTAGTTCGCGCCGATGCGGTAGCGGTGCTGGTCGGCGTAGGCGAAGACGCGGCCCTGCAGCATGCGGTCCGGGGACAGGCCGACGCCCGGGACGATGTTGGCCGGGTCGAGGGCGATCTGCTCGATCTGGGCGTGGTAGTTTTTCGGGTTGCGGTTGAGCACGAAGTAGCCCACGTCCACCAGCGGGTAGTCCTTCTGGGACCAAACCTTGGTCAGGTCGAAGGGGTTGAAGCGGTAGTTTTCAGCGTCCTCGAACGGCATGATCTGGACCTTGACGTCCCAGATCGGGTAGTCGCCGCGGTCGATCGCGTCGTAGAGGTCCTGGCGGTGGAAGTCGGCGTTCTTGCCGGCCATCTCGGTGGCCTCTTCGTCGGTGAAGGTCTCCCAGCCCTGGCGGGTCTTGAAGTGGTACTTGATCCATACTGCGTCGCCAGCCTCGTTGACCCACTGGAAGGTGTGGGAGCCG
Source organism: Corynebacterium timonense (assembly GCF_900105305.1). Taxonomy (NCBI): domain Bacteria; kingdom Bacillati; phylum Actinomycetota; class Actinomycetes; order Mycobacteriales; family Corynebacteriaceae; genus Corynebacterium; species Corynebacterium timonense. Next base: position 2,075,656 of record NZ_LT629765.1, read on the forward strand.
AAGCCGTCCTGGTGGCGGGAGGTCTTCGGGGTGCCGCGGTCACCGAGCAGGTAGGTCACCTGGTGCGCGGACTCCGGGGTGCGGGACCAGAAGTCCCACTGCATCTCGTCGTTGCGCAGACCGGTGTTCGGCTGGCGCTTCTGGGAGTGGATGAAGTCCGGGAACTTCATCGGGTCGCGCAGGAAGAAGGTCGGCGTGTTGTTGCCCACGATGTCGTAGTTGCCGTCCTCCGTGTAAAAGCGCATGGCAAAGCCGTGCACGTCGCGCCAGGTATCGGGGGAGCCAGCCTCACCGGCGACGGTGGAGAAGCGGATGGCCATCGGGGTGACCGTGCCCGGCTGGAACAGCTTGGCCTTGGTGTACTTGGAGACGTCCTCGGTGACGTGCAGCTCGCCGAATGCGCCGTGGCCCTTAGCGTGCGGGATACGCTCCGGAACGTTCTCGCGGTTGAAGTGCGCCAGCTTCTCAATGAGGTGGATGTCATCGAGCGCGTTCGGGCCCTGACGGCCGACGGTTGCCGAGATGTTCTCGGATGCAACCGGCTGCCCACCGAGCTGGGTGGTCTTACCGTTACCTGCAGGGCGCTCGCCGCACGCGACGATCTCCTCTGCCTTCGACTTGTCTGCCATGGAGTGGCCTCCTAATCAAAAGGGTTTCATTATTGGTAGTGGACAATTCGTATCCTACGTGCGAACGAAATGGGCGGCAACGAGTTTTACCCCTACAACTTCCTACTTACCCCGCGCGGAGCGCCCCCGGCAGGCTGGTAACCTTCCACGTGTGAGCAGCAGAAACGACGATTACGTCACCGATCTGGCCCTCCGGGCTGGCCGTGGCGACAAGGCTGCTCTCTCCGAATTCATCAGGCATACACAGGATGACGTGTGGCGCCTTCTCGCCCACCTCGCAGGCCGCGAGCATGCCGACGACCTCACCCAGGAGACCTACCTGCGCGTCATGAGCGCGCTGCCTCGCTTCGCCGCCCGCTCCTCCGCCCGCACGTGGCTGCTCTCCCTCGCCCGCCGCGCCTGGGTCGACTCCGTGCGCCACGACATGGCCCGCCCCCGCAAGTCCGCGGCCGAGTACACCGACGTCGCCGCGCTGCAGCCCAGCATCGACGACCCCAACACGTGGTCCGACGTCATCGACGCCCGCAGGCTTCTCGACGCCCTCCCCGCCGAACGCCGCGAGGCCCTCATCCTTACCCAGGTCCTGGGCTACACCTACGAGGAGGCGGCGAAGATCTGCGGCGTGCGCGTCGGCACCATCCGCTCGCGCATCGCCCGCGCCCGCCGTGACCTCATCGAGGGCGCAGGGAAAGGTGACGCGTAAACGCGGCGACCTGTCTGAAGGCGCGTAACGAGGTCCGACGCACTAAGATAACCTCGGTCAGAATCGTCCAACCATTTTTTTCGGAGCCACAACCTAGCCATGCTCAGAAACGCAATCGGTATTTCTTTCGCCTTTCTCGGCGTCCTCGTCGGGGCAGGTTTCGCCTCGGGCCAGGAGGCGATGCAATACTTTGTCGCCTTCGGCACCCTCGGCTTCTGGGGCGCGATCCTTGGCGCCATTCTCATGCTCATCGGAGGCATCTCCGTCCTCGAGTTGGGCAGCTACTTCCAGGCCCGCGAGCACATGGAGGTGCTCGGCCGCATCTCCGGCACGGTCGTCTCGTGGATCCTGGACATCGCCACGATCATCACCCTGTTTTCGATCGGCTTCGTCATGTTCGCCGGCGCCGGTTCGAACCTCAACCAGCAGTTCGACCTGCCAGTGTGGGTTGGCGCGTTCCTCATGCTCGCTCTCGTGATGGGGGTCGGCATGTTGGACGTCGATAAGGTGACAAGCGCCATCGGCATTCTCACCCCCTTCCTCCTTGTCTTCGTCATCGCCGGGTGCACGTGGACCATCGTCAACGCCTCCCCGGACTGGTCTTCTTTGAACCAGGCCGCGGAGCAGGTGAGCACGACGCTGCCCAACTGGTGGGTCTCCGCGCTGAACTACACTGGCCTGAACTTCATCTGCGTGACCTCCATGGCCATCGTGATCGGCGGCAACTACCTCGACCCGCGTGCGGCGGGTATCGGCGGCGCGCTCGGCGGCCTGGGCTACCTCGTCATGCTCCTGCTCCTGTGCGGCGCTCTGCTCGTGTCCGTGGACACCGTCGCGGGCCAGGACATGCCGACGCTGACTCTTATCTCCGCTATCAACCCGACGCTGGGCCTGATCATGTCCCTGATCATCTTCGGCATGATCTTCGCCACCGCCCTCGGCATGTTTTACGCGCTGGGCAAGCGCCTCTCGCGCGGGCGCCCGGAGAAGTTCCGCGTCATCTTCATCTCCGCCTGCCTGCTCGGCTTCGTGCTGTCCTTCGCGGGCTTCCAAAACCTCGTGTCCTACGTCTACCCGGTTCTTGGCTATATGGGCCTCGTGCTCATCGTCGTCGTCTCCTTCGCCTGGCTGCGCGGCGGGAGCTACCTGCGTCAGGAGGGCAACCGGCGCCGCCGCGCCCTCGAACTCACCCGCATCAAGCTCGACCCGCGGCTGCGGTTTACCAAGAAGAACCAAGACGAGCTTGCCGTGATCACCGCCAGCTCGAACGTCGCCGACGCGAACTTTATCGAGGCCGTCGAGGACGAGGTGGGCCAGGAGCTGATCAAGGACGACGACGTGGACTTCGACCCGGAGGATCCCGGCGGCGAGGTCGTCTACGTGTCCTACTCGGACCCCTCCGGGCCCGAGGAGCACGTCACGGCCGCGCAGGACCTCGCGGAGGACCACGAGGAGACCCCCGGCGAGAACAAAAAATAGGCGCCCGCGCGCACGGCCCCCGGCGTCCCACTGAGGTGGGGCCGAGGGCCTTTTTTCGTGCTCCAGAGAGGCAGGCAGGAACGCTAAGCGCCGAAGAAGCTGGCCACGCGGTCAGCCAGGCGATCGATCCACGTGCTGGACGAGGATTCCAGCGCCCTGTCGGCCTCGTCGGGGGTACCTTCCACGACGATGCGCAGCGTGTCCGTCTCGCCCGTGGCTTCCTCGACCTCGACGACGGCGAACTCGTCGGGGGCCGCCGTGGCGGAGGCGGTGACGCGCAGGGTGTCCTCCCCGCGGATCACGCTCCAGCCGGCGGGAAGGGCGGGGGCGTCGCTTTCGGGGATGGAAAAGGTGCGCCCCTGCCCGGAGTCGAAAACGACGGTCTGGCCTGCGGCCACCTCGAGCTCGTCCACGCCTGCGACGTCGAGGACCCGCACCACCTCGCCGGACTCTGCGGCGACGGCGGGCGCGGACACCGCGAGCGTCATCGCGACAGGCAGCGCGGCCGCAGCCGCGCAGGCGCGAACCCAGGCGCGCTTGTGGAAACGATGCGGATAAGTCACTCTGACCATTCTGCCGAGACTAGCCAGGAAGGCAAACTGAGGGAGCGGCCTTTACCGTATTGCAACCAGGCTGTATCCCAGCCGAATCCCGGCCGCGCCTCATCTGCCCCAGGTGTGCCCCCGCTTTTACACCAGCAACTCGGCGATCTGGATGGTGTTGAGTGCGGCGCCCTTGCGCAGGTTGTCGCCGGCGACGACGAAGACGAGGCCGCGGCCGCCCTCGACGGCCTGATCCTGGCGGATGCGGCCCACGAGGGACTCGTCCTTGCCGGTCGCCTCGAGCGGCGTGGGCACGTCCACGACGCGCACGCCCGGCGCCGCCGAGAGGACCTCGCGCGCCCGCTCCGCGGTGATCGGCTCGGCGAACTCGGCGTGGACGACCATCGTGTGGCCGGTGAACACGGGCACGCGCACGCACGTGCCGGAGACGCGCAGCTGGGGCAGGTCGAGGATCTTGCGGGACTCGTTGCGCAGCTTCTGCTCTTCGTCGGTCTCCAGCGTGCCGTCGTCCACAATGCTGCCCGCTAGGGGCAGGACGTTGTAGGCGATGGGCCCGCCGTAGGGGCCGAGGTCGGAGGGGGCGAGCACGCTGCCGTCGGTGGTCAGTTCGCGGTTGTGCTCCCCGGTCTCGGCGACCTGCTCGGCGAGGGCGTTGACGCCGGCGATGCCGGAGCCGGAGACCGCCTGGTAGGAAGCGACGCGCAGAGCGGTGAGCCCGGCGGCGTCGTGAAGCGCCTTGGCCACCGGCATAATCGCCATGGTCGTGCAGTTCGGGTTGGCGATGATGCCCTTCGGCAGCGAGGACGCCTTGTCGGGGTTGACCTCGGAGACGATGAGCGGGACAGCGCCGTCCTTGCGGAACGCGGAGGAGTTATCCACCACCTTCGCGCCCGCGGCGACGAAGACGGGGGCCCATTCCTTCGATGTCGCGCCGCCCGCGGAGAAGAGGGCGATGTCGACGTCTGCGACGGAGTCCGCCGTCACCTTCGACAGGTCCTCCACGACGACGCCCTCGCCGCGGAACTGCAGGACCGTGCCCGCCGAGCGCGGGGAGGCGAAGAAGCGAACCGTGTCGGCCGGGAAGTTGCGTTGCTCCAGGATGGAGCGCATGACGCGCCCCACCTGCCCGGTTGCTCCGACGACTGCGATGGTGGTCATTGGGGGTCCTTCCTTCGGTTACGGTTCTAGCGCCCGGTGCCGGCGTAGACCACGGCCGGTTCGTCGCCACCGAGCTCGAATCGGGCGTGGAGGGCGCGGGCGGCCTCGGCGAGGTCGATCTGGCGCACCACGGCCGTGATACGGATTTCTGAGGTGGTGATCATCTCGATGTTAATTCCGGCGTCGCGAAGCGCCTCGGCGAAGTCGGCGGTGACGCCGGGGTGGGACTTCATGCCCGCTCCGACGAGGGAGACCTTGCCAATCTGGTCGTTGTAGATCAGGTCGTCCCAGTCCTCCGACCGCTGCAGGGTGGCAAGGAGCTCCATGCCGCGCTTGCCGTCGGCCTTGGGCAGCGTGAACGTGATGTCGGTCTTGTTGCTCTCCAGGGAGGAGATGTTCTGCAAGACCATGTCGATGTTGATTTCCGCGTCGGCGAGGCTGCGGAACACCTTGGCGGCCTCGCCGGGGGTGTCCCGGATGCCCAGGATGGTGATCTTCGCCTCCGAGTCGTCGGTGGCGACGCCGGTCAGTACTGCTTCCTCCACGGGGATATCCTCCATTGCTCCGGCGACGAGGGTGCCGGTGTCGTTACTGTAAGACGAGCGCACGCGCAGGGGCACGTTGAACGCGCGGGCGTACTCCACGCTGCGCAGGACCAGGATCTTCGAGCCGGACGCGGCGAGCTCGAGCATCTCCTCGAAGCACAGCTGGTCCAGCTTGCGGGCGTCCGGCACGATGCGCGGGTCGGCGGTGTAGACGCCGTCGACGTCCGAGTAGATCTCGCACTCGTCGGCGCCGAGCGCCGCCGCCAGGGCCACCGCGGTGGTGTCCGAGCCACCGCGGCCCAGCGTGGTCACGTCGCGCGTGTCGCGGTTGACGCCCTGGAAGCCGGCGACGATGGCGATCTTGCCCTGGTCCAGCGCCTCCTGGACGCGGCCCGGGGTGACCTCGAGGATGCGCGCGTTGCCGTGGCGCTCCGTGGTGATCACGCCCGCCTGCGAACCGGTGAAGGACTGCACCTCGGCGCCGAAGGAGGCGACGGCCATGGCGACAAGGGAGTTGGAGATGCGCTCGCCCGCGGTGAGCAGCATGTCCATCTCGCGGGCCGGGGGGACGGGGTTGACCTGCGCGGCGAGGTCCAAAAGCTCGTCGGTGGTGTCGCCCATCGCGGAGCAGACCACGACGACGTCGTGGCCCTGGCGCTTTGTATTCACCACACGCTCCGCGACCGCGCGGATCCGCTCCGCGCTTTCCAGGGACGACCCCCCGTACTTCTGGACGATCAATGCCATTCGCTTCCGCCACCTTCCGCTGCGCGCTTTGGGAATCCGCTCCAATAGTACAAGGGCCCCCCGACACCGACGAGGAATTAAGGTGAAAAGTATTCACCGCCCCCCTGCCTTACAGTTGGGCGCGTGCACAGCAACGCCCTCGCCGCCTTTTTCGCGCTCCTGTCGGCCGCGATGATCGCGGTGGGCACGGTCTGGCGCCACCGCATTCTCAGGTCAGGGCTCAGCCAGTGGGAGGCGAATGCGTCGCCGTTGGCGTCGCTACGCACCCCCGCCTGGTGGCTGTCCATTGCCCTCGCCTTCGGCGCGTACGGCATGCAAGCCCTAGCCCTGGCTGTTGGGTCGTTGCTCGTGGTGCAGCCGGTGCTCGTCCTCTCGCTCATGCTCACGCTCGTGCTCGCGGCGCGCGTCGAGCGGCGCCGCATGGAGGCGGACGAGACCTTCTGGGCCATCGTGCTCACGCTGTGCGTGGGCGTGCTGGTGTTCTTCGGCCGCCCGCTGCCCGGCGACCGTCCCAGCCGGACGTGGGAGTGGGTCGCCGCCATCGCGCTCGGCGCCCTCGTCTGCGGGGCCCTGTTCGCAGCCGCTTATCGACGCCCCACCCCCGCCCCCACCAAAGCGCTCCTGTACGGGATCGTTTGCGGCGCCGCCTTCGGCTTCCTCGCTGTTTTTGCCAAGGTGTCCGTGGACGCCTTTACTGCCGGTGGCCTGGACGAACTGCTGGGGACATGGCAGCTGTGGGCGCTGCTGGCCACGGCCGTCGTCGGCACCGCAGTGCAGCAATACGCCTTCGGGGCGGGCACGCTGTCGCGCTCGTTGCCCGCGATGAAGATCACCGAGCCCATCGTGGCGCTCGCGCTCGGGTTCACCCTGCTGGGCGAGGACTTCGCCGTCTCGAGCGTGCCCGGCTGGCTCGCCATCAGTGTCGCCGTGGTCGGCATGGTCGGCGCGACGGGGATGCTGTCACGGCGGCCCGATCCGCGCCACCAGCCGTAGGGCTGTTGCGCCGCGCCACGACACGGCTATGATGTGGCCTATGTCATCGTCATCGGCGCGACGGAGCCTGCGGAGGCGACTTCTCCTTCTACGCCGCGGCGGGAATCAGGCCTTTACCAGCTAGCACGGCCGGCACCCCGTCGCGGAGTTCGTGTTTGCCGGCCGTGAGACCCGCAACGACGTCCCCTCAACGACGAAGGAAACGCCATGACGCCGAACACCTCCGAATTTTTCGCCCCGAACGAGATCCGCACCCCCTCCGGCCCCCGCAACGAGGGCCAGCCCGCCTGGAACAAGCAGCGCGGCTCCCACATGCCCGTCGACCGCTACCGCCCCTTCGCGGAGGAGGTCGAAGACATCGTGCTGCCGGACCGCACGTGGCCGGACAAGAAGATCACCACGGCACCCCAGTGGTGCGCGGTGGACCTGCGCGACGGCAACCAGGCGCTCATTGACCCGATGAGCCCCGAGCGCAAGCGCCGCATGTTCAACCTGCTGGTGCAGATGGGCTACAAGGAGATCGAGGTCGGCTTCCCCTCCGCCTCCCAGACGGACTTCGACTTCGTCCGCGAGATCATTGAAAAGGACATGATCCCGGAGGACGTGACCATCCAGGTGCTGGTGCAGGCGCGCGAGCACCTCATCCGCCGCACCTTCGAGGCCTGCGAGGGCGCGCGCAACGTCATCGTCCACTTCTACAACTCCACGTCGAAGCTGCAGCGCGAGGTGGTGTTCCGCAAAGACCGCCCGGAGATCAAGAAGCTCGCCACCGACGCGGCGGAGCTGATCACGACCATCGCGCGCGACTACCCGGACACGAACTGGCGCTGGGAGTACTCGCCGGAGTCCTACACCGGCACCGAGCTCGACTTCGCGCTCGAGGTGTGCGACGCCGTGGTGGATGTCATGCAGCCAACACCGGAGAACCCGATCATCATTAACCTGCCGTCGACGGTGGAGATGATCTCGCCGAACGTCTACGCGGACTCCATCGAGTGGATGCACCGCAACCTGGCCAAGCGCGACAGCATCATCCTCTCCCTGCACCCGCACAACGACCGCGGCGAGGGCGTCGCCGCCGCCGAGCTGGGCTACCTGGCGGGAGCGGACCGCATCGAGGGCTGCCTCTTCGGCAACGGCGAGCGCACCGGCAACGTCGACCTGGTCACCCTCGGGCTGAACATGCTCACGCAGGGCGTCGACCCGCAGATTGATTTCTCCGACATCAACCGCATTCGCGAGGTCGTCGAGTACTGCAACCAGCTGCGCGTGCCGGAGCGCCACCCCTACGGCGGCGAGCTCGTGTTCACGGCGTTTTCCGGCTCGCACCAGGACGCGATCAACAAGGGCCTCGACGCCCTCGCGCAGAAGGTGCGCCCGGAGGCCTCCTCCACCGACGTCAGCTGGGAGGAGCTGCGCGACACCGCTTGGGAGGTGCCCTACCTGCCGATCGACCCGAAGGACGTCGGGCGCACCTACGAGGCGGTCATCCGCGTCAACTCCCAGTCCGGCAAGGGCGGGGTGGCCTACATCATGAAGACCGACCACGGCATCAACATGCCGAAGGCGATGCAGCCGGAGTTCTCCGCCATCGTCCAAGCCATCACGGACGCCGAGGGCGGCGAGGTGAACTCCAAGAACATGTGGGACATCTTCGCGGGCACCTACCTCGATCTGGATACCCCGCTGGAGCTGATCGACTTCGACATCACCGGCACCGACAGCGAGGGCGCGGACTCGAAGGTCGCCGCCCGGGTGGTCTACGACGGCGCCCAGCGCGAGATCCACGGCACCGGCAACGGCCCCATCGCCGCCTTCGCCCAGGCGCTGGAGAGCCTCGGCATCGACTTCGAGGTGCAGGACTACTCGCAGCGCTCGCGCAGCGCCGGCGATGACGCCGACGCCGCCTGCTACATCTACGCCGACGTCGACGGCACCGCCGCGTGGGGCGCGGGCATCGCGGCCTCGACGACGCGCGCGTCGTTCAAGGCGGTCGTCTCCGCCGTCAACCGCGGGCTGACCGGGGCCCGCGCGGGCGGCGTGTAGGGCGCTGGTGGGGCGTCGAAAAGCGGTGCCGCTAGACTCTGAGCAATGAGCGCTGCGAGAACCGACCCCGACGACTACCCCTACGTGGCGGTGTTCGTACAGGCGACGGGCATTCACCCGACGACGTCGCGGCTGATCTCCATTGACGCCGTCGCCTTCGACGATTCCGGACGCGTCGGCGAGGACCTGCACATCGTGGTCAACCCAGGCGAGGACCCGGGGCCGCGGCACATGCACGGACTCGAGCCGGGCGACGTCGGGCAGGCGCCGCGCTTCTCGCGGCACCTCAAGACGCTGGACAAGCTTCTCGACGCCCGCACCCTCGTCACCCACGACTCCCCCTTCACCTGGGGTTTCATCGTCTCGGAGGCGCGTCGCGCGATGAACGCCGCGGCGCGGGCGAACCGCTCGCGCAACCGCCGCAACGGGCGCCGGCGTCAACGCGTCGGCCACGTGCCGCGCCCCACCGCGATCGTGGACACCCTCGCCAGCGCGCGGCGCTGCGGGATCATCCCGGAGGACACGCGCATCGGCGCCGTCGCCCGCCTCGTCGGCGTCGACGGGCCCGACCCCACCGCCAGCGTCGAGCGCGCCCAGCGGCCGGAGGAGGAAACCTCCCGCGAGCTCACACTGACCGTGGTGGCGACCTTCCTCGAGCTGCGCTCCCGCGGCACCCTCTCGTCGTACGCTCCCGAGGACCTCACCGCGGACCGCTTCAGCCTGCAGCGCAGCACCCGGCGCGTCGACGCCGCCGCGGAGAAGGCCGAGGCCGAGAACCCGGGCGTGTACTCCGCCGGGCGGGGCGTGCGCGCGGGGATGGAGGTCGTGGTGGCCGACGACGTGCGCGTCGAGCCCGACGAGATCATCAGCGCCGCGCTCGAGGCGGGGCTGGTGTACGCCGAGAAGCTCTCCCGGCAGACCTCGCTGGTTGTCTCCGACGCTGTCGCCGCGGGCGCCGAGCTGCGCGGCAAGGCCATGCACGGCCACCGCAAGGGCATCCCCGTGCTGTCCGCGGAGGAGTTTTTCGCGGCCGTGTCCGCGCCGGGGCGGGCCTCGGCGGCGGGAGGGTCTAACGTATAGCCCATGAGTGAGAAAGGCCCCCTTGCCCGCCTGCGCAGCCGTGCCGCGCTGACCGCCGCTCGGCTCGCCACCACCGCCTCGCGCGCCACCGGCCGGGGGGCCGGCGGCATGATCGGCGGCCTGGTCGCCGGGGCGATCGACCCCTCCATCATGGATTCCCTCGGCGGGCGCCGCCCCGCCGCGCTGGTGACGGGCACGAACGGCAAATCCACCACGACGCGCATGCTCGCCGAGGCGCTGCGCAGCACGCACACCGTGGCCACGAACGAGGGCGGCGACAACATGGACGCCGGCATCATTTCGGCGCTCATGGCCACCCCGGACGCTACCCACATCGCGCTCGAGGTCGACGAGTTGCACGTGCCGCACGTCGCCGAGCGCCTCAAGCCGCAGGCGCTCGTGCTGCTCAACCTGTCGCGCGACCAGCTCGACCGCGTCGGCGAGATCAACAAGATCGAGCGCGCCCTGCGCGCCGCCGTGAAGGCCCACCCAGAGATGACGGTCGTGGCCAACTGCGACGACGTGCTCATCACCTCCGTCGCCTTCGACCACCCCAACGTGGTGTGGGTGGCCGCGGGCGGCGGCTGGTTGGGCGACTCGGTGACCAACCCCCGCTCCGCCGGCCACATCGTGCGCTCCGCGGACGGCGAGGACTGGTACGCCACGCAGCCGCTTGACGACGGCCGCGAGTTCCGCCGCCCCACCCCCGCCTACTCCGTCACCGACACGCACCTGCGCACCCCGCACGGCGAGGTCGAGCTGGCACTCTCCCTGCCGGGCCGCGCCAACCGCGGCAACGCCGCCCAGGCCATCGCCGCCGCCGTCGAGGCCTTCGGTGTGCCCCTGGACAAGGCTGTCGCCGCCGCCGCGACGGTCGACGACGTCGCCGGCCGCTACTCCACGGTCCACCTTGCCGAGCACGACATCCACCTGCTGCTGGCGAAGAACCCCGCCGGCTGGCAGGAGGCGCTCTCGATGGTTGACCGCGACGCCGACGGCCTCGTCATCGCCGTCAACGGCCAGGTCGCCGACGGTGAGGACCTGTCCTGGCTGTGGGACGTGACCTTCGAGGACTTCTCCGGCGTCTCCGTCAAGGCAGCGGGCGAGCGCGGCACCGACCTCGCGGTGCGCCTGCTCTACGCGGACATCGACCACGAGCTCATCCACGACCCCATAGACGCCATCCGCGCCTGCCCGCCCGGCCGCGTCGAGGTGCTGGCCAACTACACGGCCTTCCGCGACCTGAAGAAAGCCCTGAGCAAGCAGGAGGACTACCGTGCCTAACTCCCTTCGCATCGGCCTCGTTCTGCCCGACGTGCTGGGCACCTACGGCGACGACGGCAACGCCCTCGTCCTGCGCCAGCGCGCCCGCATGCGCGGCATCCGCGCCGAGATCGAACGCTTCTGCCTCAACGACGAGATCGCCCCCGACTGCGACGTCTACACCATCGGCGGGGGCGAGGACTCCGCACAGGTCATCGCCGCGGCCCGCCTCGCCGCGTCCCCGGGCCTGCAAGCAGCGGCCTCCGCCGGGCGCCCCATCTTCGCCGTCTGCGCCGGCATGCAGGTCCTCGGCCGCACCTTCACCGCCCACGGCAACATTGTCGAGGGCATCGGGCTTATCGACGCCACCACCACCGCCATGGGCACTCGCGCCATCGGCGAAGTCGCCTCCCTGCCCACCCGCGCCGGCGCCACCGCCGAGCTCACCGAACCCCTCACCGGCTTCGAAAACCACATGGGCGGCACCGTCATCGGCCCCGACGCTCACGCCCTGGGCACCGTGAAAAACGGCGTGGGCAACACCACCGGCGCCGCCGTGGAGGGCGTCGTGCAAGGCAGCGTCATCGCCACCTACATGCACGGCCCGGCGCTGGCCCGCAACCCCCAGCTCGCGGACCTCCTGCTCTCCCGCGCCCTCGACGTGCGCCTCGAAGAACTGGAGCCTCTCGAGCTCACGCTCATCGACCGGCTGCGCATGGAGCGCCTGCGCTAGACGCTCCCTCGCGACGGGCTGGATTGCGGCGAGGTCGTCGACGCCGGGTGTTCTGGTCGACCTCAACGAAAACCCGCACACAAAACCCCAGGTCACAAAACCCCGCACCACCTTGAGGTCGACTACGCCGGCTGCCCTGGTCGACCTCAGCGAAAATCCGGAAGCAAAACCCCAGGTCGCGTGACCCGGAAATCCGTTGACGTCGACTACGCCGGGTGTTCTGGTCGACCTCAACGAAAACCCGGACGCAAAACCCCAGGTCGCGTGACCCGGAAATCCGTTGACGTCGACTAGGCCGCGTGTTCTGGTCGACCTCAACGAAAACCCGCGCACAAAACCCCAGGTCGCGTGACCCGGAAATCCGTTGACGTCGACTAGGCCGCGTGTTCTGGTCGACCTCAACGAAAACCCGCGCACAAAACCCCAGGTCGCAAAACCCAGTAACACCTTGAGGTCGACTACGCCCACCGCCCTGGTCGACCTCAACGAAAACCCGGACGCAAAACCCCAGGTCACAAAACCCCACAACACCTTGACGTCGACTACGCCTACCGCCCTGGTCGACCTCAACAAAAAACCGGACACAAAACCCCAGGTCGCAAAACCCCACAACACCTTGACGTCGACTACGCCTACCGCCCCGGTCGACCTCAACGACAACTCAGACGCACGCGCCCTACATCTTCAACCGCCCACTTAGCGCGCGCGACAGCGTGAGCTCGTCCACGAACTCGAGGTCCCCGCCGAGCGGCATCCCGGACGCCAGCCGCGACACAGTGAGGTCCGGGAAGTCCTTGAGCAGCCGCGCGAGGTACGACGCGGTCGCTTCGCCTTCGGTGTCGGGGTCGGTGGCGAGGATGACCTCCTCGATGGTGGGCGCCTCCTGGCCGTCGACGTCGTCGAGAACCCCGCCGATGCGCTGGAGGAGCGGGGCGATGGCGAGGTCGCGCGGGCCGACGTTGGCCAGCGGGTCGAGCGCCCCGCCGAGGACGTGGTAGCGCCCGCGGTATTCGCCGGTGCGCTCGATGACCTGGATGTCTTTCGCGTCTTCGACGACGCACACGAGGCCGCGCTCGCGCCCGGAGTCGGCGCAGATCCGGCAGACATCGTCGCGCGAGACGTTGTTGCAGATGCGGCAGAAGGTCACGCCGTCGCGCACCGCGACGAGGGCGGCAGCAAGCCTATCGACGTCCTCGGGGTCCGTCTTCAACAGGTGGAAGGCGATCCGCTGGGCGCTTTTCGGCCCGACCCCGGGCAGCCGGGATAACTCGTCGATAAGGTCTTGCAGCGGTCCTTCAAACATTCGTGTGCCTTCCTTCGAACGTGGAAAAGCCCGGCCGGAAGCGGCCGGGCTGGTGCGCGTAGCGCTAGATGATGCCGCCGAAGGGGATCTCGCCCGGCGCGGGCTGCTGCGGGTTGGTCAGCGGGCCGATCTTTTCCTGCGCGAGCTGGCCAGCCTTCGTGTGCGCGTCGCGGTAAGCGGCGAGGATGAGGTCCTGGAGGGTCTCCACATCCTCGGGGTCGACGGCCTCCGGCTTGATGGTCAGGTCGGTGATCTCGGCGCCGCCGGTCATGGTGACGGTGACGAGCTCGCCGCCGGCGGTGCCGGTGACGGTTGCGGAGAGGAGCTCCTCCTGCGCCTTCTGCAGCGCGGCCTGCACCTCGGCGGCCTGGCGCATCAATTCCTGCATATCCGCGGGCATATTCGGGGTGGTCATAGCAGCTAGTGGCCTTTCTTCGTTGACCGTTGACGTTCGCCGACCATTGTAGCGGGCAGCGGGACGCGCCTCAGAGCGGCTTTGCTCCCAATTCGGTGGCAAGGAGGTCCATCGCGACCGCAGTCGCGTCTCGACGGTCCCGCTCACCTTCCTCCTGAGCCTGGTCTGCCATGGCTCGCTCCTCGTCCTCCTGGGTGTACTCCTCGGGCGGGGGCGGCGGCTCGTACTCTTCCTCCGCGGGCTCGGGCGGAAGCGGGATCTCTTCCGCCTCGCGGTGCTCCCGCCGGGCGGCTCGCTTACTGGCGGCGGCCGCGGCGGCGCGCCAGTCGTTGGCAGCGGGAGGGGCCGGCGCAGGGTCCTCGGGCTCGGGCTCGGGCTCGGACTTCTCCTGGGGTGTGGAGCGCGGGTTCCACACCTGGCGCGGCGGGGCCTCGGCCTTCACGCCCGCCTTGGCGGGGTCGGTGCCCACGACGCAGCGCACCTGGATCGTGGCCTCGAGGTGCTCGGAGAAGATGGACGCGATGTCGCGGTTGTGCTCGGGGGCGTTGATCCGCTGCGCGAGCGCGCCGGTGTTGTGGCCGATCACGAGGGTGTCGTCGTCGAAGCCGAGGGGCGTGGCCTCGGTGAGCATAATCTCGGCGGTTTTGTTGCGCGCACCAACGGACTGTCGCAGGGCGGTCCACTCGCGCCGCACCTTCTCCAGCAGGCCGCCAGTATCGGGCTGGCTGGCCGACGGCTCCGGGCGCGCGGGCTCCGGGGGAGCAGACGGCTCGGGCGCCTGTCGCGGGGCGGGCGTCGACGAGCTGCGCACGTCGCGCTGGGCTGCTGCCGCCGCCGCAGCTGCGGCGGCCGCGGCGCCCGTGCGGCCCTGGGTCACCGGCGCGGGAGAGTCGGGCGCGAGGGTCGGCTCCGCGGTCGGCTCCTTCGGGCCCTGGACCTCCGCGGCAACGTCGGGGGTGGTGATGAGGTGGGCCATCATGATCTCGAGGAGCAGCCGGGGGCTCGTGGCGCCGCGCAGTGAGGACACGCGGTCGTTGACCTGGGAGGCAAGCTCCGCGAGCTCGTGGCCGCTGAAGCGCTCGGCCTGCTCGCGCAGGATCTCGGCGCGGTCGGCGGGGGCGTTGACGAGGCCTTGGGAGATCGCGTCGGGGACGGTGCGCAGCATCATCAGGTCGCGCAGGCGATCCAGCAGGTCGAGGGCGAACTTGCGGGGCTCGTGGCCGGCCTCGATGATCTGGTCGACGGTGCGGAACATCAGGGAGGCGTCGCGGGTGGCCAGGGCGTCCACGATGGCGTCGACAAGCGTGAGGTCCGTGACCCCGAGGAGGGGAAGCGCGGCCTCGTACGTGAGGCCCTCGGGGCCGGCCCCCGAGAGCAGCTGGTCGAGGATCGAGAGCGTATCGCGCGGCGAGCCGCCGCCGGCGCGGATGACCAGCGGGTAGACGCTCTCCTCGACGTGGGCGCCTTCCTCGGCGACGACGCGGGTGAGCAACCCGTGCATCGCCTGCGGGGTGAGCAGGCGGAACGGGTAGTTGTGAGTGCGCGAGCGGATCGTGCCCAGCATCTTTTCCGGCTCGGTGGTGGCGAAGATGAAGATGAGGTGCTCCGGCGGCTCCTCCACGATCTTGAGCAGCGCGTTGTTGCCCACCTTCGAAATCATGTGGGCCTCGTCGATGATGAACACGCGGTAGCGGAACTCGGCCGGGGCGAACATGGCGCGCTCGCGCAGCTCGCGCATCTCGTCGACACCGCCGTTCGACGCCGCGTCCAGCTCCATCACGTCGAGGTTGCCCGCCCCGCCCGGCGCGAGCGAGACGCAGGAGGCGCACTCCCCGCACGGGGTCGAGGTGGGGCCGTGGACGCAGTTGAGGGAGCGCGCGAGGATGCGCGCCGAGGAAGTCTTACCGCACCCGCGCGGGCCCGAAAACAGGTAGGCGTGGTTAATCCGGCCGTTGTCCAACGCGGCGGACAAAGGGCGCGTGACCTGCTCTTGGCCGATCACTTCGCCGAAGCTTGCGGGGCGATACTTCCTGTACAAAGCCACGGCGACAAGCTTAGTCCATCGCCCGGACACGACTTACGGGTACATGAAGTGCGCCGCTAGCTTGCTTCTGCAGCACGGATGAGCTCTTCCACAAGCTTTGGCACCGCCGTACTGGGAGCGGGGCCGATCTCATTCCAGTTAGCTGTGCTGACGTTGCGGGACGCCGTTTCATACTCTTTCACTGGAAAATCGGCGGCGAGGTGTTTATCCGACCCCGCTTGGAGCGCTCCATGTTCGCGAAGCCCGGCGGTAAGAGCGCCGACCTCCATTTCACGCCCCCGAATATCCGCAAAATGGGCGAGTAGCCACACCTCGAAGCACCGATTCGACACTGCAAACAAGCACTTTGTGCCGCCCGTGGTGCTCTTGCGCGCTTTATTGAATCCTTGCTGAAACTGCTGCGGGCTCGAGTCATCGACGTCGACAACAAAGCAGACTCGGTCGTACGGGGCAGCCTTGTCGTTGGCCATGTTATACCTAACTTTGTCAACGATTTTTTCGGGTGAGTGCGGTTCGACAACGAGGTTCACACCGGGGATTCGAAACGTGCTTTTTAGACGTTTGAAGTAATCGAGCTCGGTAGCCTGACCTTGCACCACTATGAGGTACGACGGCTGTGTAGGACGGCTTCCCTTGGGCCTTCTCCTTTTCCGCATATGCTACTGCCCCCTTGCTTCACTTGTGCCGTACTTACGCCGCAGCGCAGCGAGGGCCTCCACGAGCTCACTGCTGCCAGGGATGGGTACGGCCCCATAGACTCCCTGGAGGTAGCGCTTCTCGACGTTATGGGCCTCGCGCACAGCAAACTCGTCAAGCGCGACAAGCTCCGAGCGGGATTCGCTCTTGGTGGCAAACCACACTTCGCCGTGGTGGAGGGCGGCCTGTGGGTGTCGGCCGATGAGCGAGGTGTCATGCGAACCGAAAAGTAGTTGGGCGCCGAGGGGGTTAAGGTCGGAATTATCGAAGTAGGAGACAAGCTCACGCACGAGCAGCGGGTGGAGTGAGGAATCGATCTCGTCGATAGCCAGCACACCGCCGACCGCCAGCGCGAACAGCGCTGGTACGGCGAGATCAAGCCACGTGCGTGTGCCCAGGGATTCGTCCGCCTCATCAAGGTAGAAACTCTGGTCGCATCCGTGATGCTCGAAGCGGAGGTACTGCAAATACTCGATAATGTCGTCCGCCTTCACCACCTCTGCGTCACGGGAGTCGCCGCCACCCTGCAACAGCTCCTGAATACGCCGCACCTCCGGAGGCACTTCGGCTTCTTCAATGCCCACGTCACGCACGCCAACATCCGCGACGCGGATGACCGTCTTCACAACTCCCAGCCAGTGGGGGTCGCGGTGGGCAAGCTCGATGAGCCATTGGTGCCCGTTGTGACGATCGTTCTCCCCCGTGATCAGGGGCAGCATCCTTCCCCACCAGTCGATGGCCGCCGCGTGTCTCCCCGGATTTTTAACCGTGGCCCACGCGGAAAACACGAGCGACCAGCTGCGCAGAAACTGCTCAATGTTTTCCTTCGCGGCTTGGTGCAGGCCCGCGCGCTGGCCGAAGGTAATCTCGTTGCGCTCGCGGTTGAAGATGCTGCTGAACCTTCCCCGTTCGTTGGCGTCAAGGCTCTCCGAGACAACTCCGCCGTTGTCCACGACCAGGATCCAGCGGTACCTGACATCATTGGCCACGTACTCGACATCGAATCGGGTCGGGCTCGCCTGCTGCAGCATGTGGGGATCACGCAACCGCCGTACGTGAGCTTCGCTGGTGAGCGAATGGATGATGGCGGTGCGCAGCAGGGACAGCGGCAGGAGGATGTTCGATTTTCCAGACGCGTTAGGGCCGAAGATGCCCGCCCTGCGCCAGGTGTTCTCAGTCCAGGATTCGCCTTTGCGGGGACGCAGCGTCTTAAAGCTGCGGCGCTGCATGTCGAGGACAGCCTCCTTGCCGAAAGAGCGGTAATTCTCGACCGCCAGAGAGAGCAACATGGCTCGATGGTACATTTCGCGCGGAGATCCTGCACAAGAAGTGCAAAATGCGCTCGTAAAATTACTCCCCGCGATACCAGTCCCCCACCCGCACGCCGCGGCGGCGCAGGCGGCGCTCCAGCACGGCCGCGCCCTGGGCGGCGGCAATCTGGCGCTCCTCCTCCGTCAGGGCCACGAGCTCGAGCAGCAGCGTGAGCTGGCCCGGCTCGGTGTAGGTGGGGGTGCCGCGCTCGAAAAGCTGGGGCTCGCGCAAAAAGCCGTGGCGCACCGTCGGCTCCCCCGCCACGGCGAGGTCGTCGATGAGGCCCTCCAGCAGCACGCCGGGCTGGGCGGCAAGCCCCTTATCCACCAGCTCGCGCGCGGCGGCGGCGACGGCCCTGGACTGCACGAACGGCGGCTGCGCGGCGGCGCACACCAGCTCGCAGCGCACCGCGGTGGACGGGTCGGAGTCGAGCGTCAGCCCGGTGTCGACGCCGCTGAAGCCCACCGTCATCGCCGCCGGCCGGCCCGCGAGGGTGGCCGAGGCGGTGGGGGTGGCGTCGATAAGCGAAAGGCTGAAGCCCTCGCCGAGCGAGGCGAGCCATGCGACGGCCTCGTCGCCCGTCACTTAGGCACCAAGCTTCTCGACGCCCGCCAGCAGCACACAGGTGGCAACGCCGTCCATGGCCTCGGTGACCTCCTCGAGCGGCGGCATCGAGGGGGCAAGCCGGATGTGGCGGTCGCGCGGGTCCTTGCCGTGCGGGAACGCGGCGCCCGCCTTGGTCAGGGTGATGCCCGCTTCCTTGGCCAGCTCCCACACGCGCGTGGCGGTGCCGTCGAGAACGTCGAGCGAGATGAAGTAGCCGCCCTCCGGGGTGGTCCAGGAGGCGACGTTGTACCCGCCTAGGCGGTTTTCCAGCACCTCGATGACCGCCGCGAACTTCGGCGCGAGCGAGCCCGCGTGCTTGCGCATGAGCGCGCGCACGCCCTCCGCGTCGCGGAAGTAGGCGGCGTGAGCGAGCTGGTTGACTTTGTTCGGGCCGATACCGCGGATCCCCGCGATGGAGGAGTACCAGTCCAGGTTCTCCTTCGAGGAGGCGAAAAAGGACACGCCCGAGCCCGCGTGGGTGATCTTGGACGTCGAACTCAGGTACCAGAAGCGGTTCGGATTTCCTTTTTCCGCAGCAAGCGCGAGCACGTCCGGGTTGTCCGGGAACTCGTCCGTCAGCGTGTGCACCGCGTAGGCGTTGTCCCACACGACGCGGAAGTCGGGGGCGGCCGTCTCCATCGCCGCGAGGCGCTCGACGACCTCGCGGGAGTAGTTCACGCCCGTGGGGTTGCCAAAGATGGGCACCGCCCACATGCCCTTGACCTGCGGGTCCTGGGCGAGCGACTCGATGGCGGCGATGTCCGGGCCGTCCTCGAGCACCGGCACGGAGACCATCTCGAAGCCGAAGGTCTCGGTGATGGAGAAGTGACGGTCGTAGCCCGGCACCGGGCAGATCCACTTCACTGTCTCCTCCCGGCACCACGGGCGTTCCGAGTCGTTGTTGCCCAGGGAGTAAGACCAAGAGATGAGGTCGAACATGATGTTCAGCGAGGAAGCGTCCGCCGCGACCAGGTTCGCTGCGTCCACGCCGAGGACCTCGGCCCACAGCTCCCGGATGTCGGCGATGCCGTCAAGGTTACCGTAGTTGCGCACGTCAGCGCCGGTTTTATCGCGGTAGTTGTCTGGGCCCGGCAGCGCCAACAGCTCGTTGCTGAAGTCGAGCTGCTCGCTCGACGGCTTGCCGCGGGTCAGGTCGAGGTCAAGGTTCCTGGCCTTCAGCTCCTCGTAGCGCGAGCGGACGTCGGCCGCGAGCTGCTCCAGCTCATTGTGCTCAAGTTCAAGCAGGGACATAGGGCATCACTTCCGTCTGGTGGGTTGCATGAAAAAGGGTCGCCTATATAACTGTCCCATGTATGCTACCCGCCGCGCGCACCTTTGCGGCCGCCGCAAGCGCACGGGCCAGGCTCGCTTGTCAGCGCCCCCGCCCGCACCGGGGCTTCCTCTCCGCGGCTGCGCCGACGGTCCGTCTTCCAGCGTGCGGAGCGATTCTCCCGCAGCGTCGAGCCCGCGTAGGCGTATGCGGTGGCCACTTCCCGGGCAAAATAAAGGGACCCCACGCACCTGCCAGAGCTCGCTGACCCTTGCTGCGTTCCCGCCCTGGGGGAGTTCACAAGATAAGCACCGCGTGGGATCCTGCCCCACACTTTAGCGGCTTGCCGGGGGGCACACAAAAAGCTCCCCGATGAATGGGCGGAGCAGCGATTTTGTTTCCGCCCGGCGCGTGCAGTAGAGTAATCCCCCGACGCCAACGGCGTATCTCATGGAGGATTCGACTAGCGGCCTATGTCACACGCCTGGAACGCGTGCGGGTAGCAATACCCTCGTGGGTTCAAATCCCACATCCTCCGCCACTGCCCATTCCCGGCCCGCCGAAGACCTAGCGGGCCGGGAATCTTTGTTTCAGCTCCGGTCAGTGCAAGAAATACGTGGTCCGCTTTCCGCGCCCACCTTCCATGCCCACCAATCCGGCGTCCAGGAGCGAATTAACTGCATAGCGCACCTGATTCACGGACAGGGTTGTCGCCGCGTGCATCTCCGAGATGCTCTGCTTTCCGCCCGCCTTGAGCAGCCGGAAGACCTGCGGGACGTTTTTGCCGAGCTTCTCCAGCTCAGCGTCGTCGGTGGCCAGCGCGGCGGCAACGGGCGCCTCGCCGGTTGTGACCCCTGTGGCCAGGAGCCCCTTCTCAGCCAGCCCTTGCGCACTCTGCTCCAATACCTCATCCGTGCACCACGGAAACTGCGTGCGCAACCGCTGCAGCGAGAGGTCCTCGCCGCGACGCACCATGACGAGCATGTCTTCCTGCACGGGAGTGAACGGGCCCGGCAGGCTATCCACCCAGTCGCGGTCCTTGGGGCGCAGCCTGGGCACGCGGGGGAAGACAACGCGGAAGGCCGTGCCCTCGTCGACGAAGCGCGGCCTGGCAAGACCGGCCTCGTGCACGGCCCGGAGCATTTCCGTCACTCCCCCGCCCGCGGTGGCCACCAGGGGCGCACCGTCGCTTGTTTCCAGCCAGCGCGCGAGACCGTACAAGCGCTGGTTGACAGGCGCTTTGACCAGCTCAACGTCTCCCAGCTGGTGCGTGGTCAGGTTCTTCAGTCCCCCGGGGCTCGTGATGGTGAGCTCGTTGGCGCTCAGGCGGATCTCCACCTGCCTGCCGGCCTCGAGAGAGACGTCCATCTCGCGGTGGATGAAGGCGTTGGACAGCGCTTCTCGGACGGCGGACAGCGGCAGGGGTGATTCCTCGGCCCCCTCGGCCGTGTGTCGGCGCACCCAGTCGAGGCTTTCGTCCAGCAGATCCGGAAGCGGCCCGACGAAGTGGACGGGGTCATCCGTCCCGCCAGTCACGTGCGCCGTTGCCCCCAGCGCCGGAAACGTCGATTGCGGGAGGAACCCCACGGCGTACAGCCCGGCGCGACGTACGCCTCCGCCTCGTGCGGTGACGT
This sequence comes from Corynebacterium timonense, assembly GCF_900105305.1. NCBI lineage: Bacteria > Bacillati > Actinomycetota > Actinomycetes > Mycobacteriales > Corynebacteriaceae > Corynebacterium > Corynebacterium timonense. The sequence continues at coordinate 2,096,874 of NZ_LT629765.1, forward strand.
TGAGCACTTCGAGAACCCGCGCGTCCTCGTCGACGTCACCGAGCCGTCGCACTCCCTGCGTGGCGTTGGCGAGCAGGTCGTCAGTGAGTGCGTCGTCAAGCACCCCGCGTTCCAGACCTTCCTCAACGACCGCATCTGCTGGCAGTCGCTCCGCAGTGGGGCGCTGTGCCAGCTCCACCATCCGCAGGTCGTCGGTGGTCATGGCGTCATCTTTGCCCGCCCGCCGACGGTATGCCCGGCCCTGGTACAGCGCGGGCTTGTGCGTATCCAGGAGGGGAACCACGGTGACGACAAGGACCGTCGAGCCATCGACACTCACTGAGTGGAAAAGGAGGTGCGGCGCAGGATCCACCGCCTCCCGGCATAAGGAGGCGACCGCTTCCTGCGTCGCCCCCTCGTCCTGAACGCCGGTAACCTCAAAGTCCGCAGCCTCATCGACCCCGAGCACAATCGTGCCCCCGCTCGGCGTATTCGCGAACGCGCACAGCGTTCGCCCGAGCGATTCGGGCAATCCCCCCTCTACCCGCTCGCACGCAATCGTCGTGGTGTGCGCCCCAAACGCACGCAGTTCTTCCAATGTTGCAGCGACACGAGCGCTGTTCCACTTTTCTTCAGCCATAGTGTGAATCTACAAAATAAAGTTAGGCGGCGCAATCGTTGTTCTCACTTAAGCACGGGGTTTTCCGGTTTGGTCGATAGCGCTCGCCGCCAGACCCCGCTCTTGCCCGCGAGCCTGAGCGCTGATCATCGGCACATTTTGCTTGTCGACGCCACACCCACGCGCCCCGGCCCTACGGTCAGCGACACTGAAAAGTAGCCGGTGAGGTGTTTCGGCTGTTTTCAGGGAGCATTGGACCCCGCCGAACGGGAGGGGCGGAAATGGTGATACCGGCGGGGGATAAATGAAGTGAAACCCAGTAAGTACGTAAACAACAAGTGGACAGAAGCCGACCCCGCACAGGTAAAGTGCGCACCAGGCAGCGTGGCCTTTCATTGAGGGTTACTCGGTTTGATGGAAAGCCCCACGCTTCCCGCTTTGCCACGCTGCCCTCTCCACGCAGCGTTCCACGTGAAACCCCTACCGCCACACCCACGGCTGGCGCGGCAGGCGCTCCGGCTCGAACACCTCAAGCAGCTCCGCCGCCGACCCCGCGCCGGCGCACCCGAGCGAGCCGGCAATCTCCTTCCACGCAGCGTCGAACCCCATCTCGCGTAAGGTCACCGCTCCGTCGCGCTTGGCCAAGCGCGCGCCCGACGCGGTGACCACCAGCGGCACGTGCACGTACTCGGGCTCGGCGTAGCCCAGAAGGTGCGCGAGGTAGGCCTGGGCGGGCGCGGAGTCGAGCAGGTCGTCGCCGCGCACCACCTGGTCGACGCCGCTGTCGCCGTCGTCGACGACGACAGCGAGGTTGTAGGCCCAGTCCCCGGCCTGCGCCTGGTTGATGTTGCCGCCGCGCCGCAGCACCACGTCGTCGACGGGGCCGGTCACCTCGCCGTGGTAGTAGTCGCGCACGGTCCATTCGTCGGCGGCGGCGCGCAGGCGCAGCGCGGGGAGGCGGCCTTCGGCGGCGAGCTCGTGGCGTCGTAAAGCGCGCTGCTTATCGGTGAGGTTGCGGCAGGTGCCGGGGTACATGCCGGGGCGGGCGTGGGGCGCGGCGGCGGCCTCGCGGATGTCGCGGCGGGTGCAGTAGCACTCGTAGACGTCGAGGCGCGCGAGCGCCGCGGAGTAGTGCTCCGAGCGCTCGGACTGGTAAATCACGGGCGGGTCGGCGTCGAGGCCGAGCGCCGCAAGGTCCTCGAGCTGGCGCTCGGCCGACTCGGCGGAGGAGCGCTCCGAATCGATGTCCTCGACGCGCAGGAGAAAGCGCCGGCCGCTGCGGCGGGCGAACAGCCACGCCAGCACGGCGGTGCGCAGGTTGCCGAGGTGGAGGTCGCCGCTGGGCGAGGGCGCGTATCTGCCTGCAGACATGCCTCTAGGATATGACGGGTGACTCACGCTGCGACCCGCTCCCCGTACCCCGTCCTCGTCGCCGTATTTTGCGCGGTGTTCCTCATCTCCAACATCACGGCCCAGAAGGGTGTGGAGATCGGCCCGCTTATCACCGACGGCGCCTTCTTCCTCTTCCCGCTGTCCTACGTCATCGGCGACGTCATCGCCGAGGTCTACGGCTTCCGCGCCGCCCGGCGCGCGGTGTTCACCGGCTTCGGCGTCGCGCTACTGGGCGTGGTGTCCTTCTACATCGCCATCTGGCTGCCGCCCGCCGACTTTTACGACGGCCAGGAGACGTTCGCGGCGGTGCTGGGGCTGCTGCCGCGGATCGTCGTGGCCTCCCTCGCCGGCTACGTGGTGGGCCAGCTGCTCAACGCGTGGGTGCTGCAGAAGATGAAGGAGCGCCTCGGCCCGAACAACCTGTGGGCGCGTCTGCTCGGCTCGACGCTGGTCGGCGAGTTCGCGGACACCCTCATCTTCTGCGTCATCGCCGCGTCCGTGATCGGGGTTGAGACGGCGGGGCAGTTCGCCAATTACGTCCTCGTGGGCTTCGTGTGGAAGACGCTCATGGAGGTCGTCGTCATGCCGCTCACCTACGGCGCGGTCGCGTGGGTGCGCCGCACAGAGCGTCAGCTCGGGGCGTAGTAGCGGCCCAGAAACTCGTCGCGGTAGTCCTCGTAGCGCCCGGCGTCGATCGCCGCGCGGATGGTGTCCACGAGCCGCACCATGAACTCCAGGTTGTGCAGCGTGCACAGGGTGCCGGCCAGGTACTCCTTGGCCTTGAGCAGGTGGTGGATGTAGGCGCGCGAGTAGTTCTCGGAGACGTAGCCGCCGAACTCCTCGTCCACGCCGCGAAAATCGCGCCGGAACCGCGCCGCGGTGAGGTTCATCCGCCCGTCGAGGGTGTACACGCCGCCGCGCCGGCCCAGCCGGGTGGGCGCCACGCAGTCGAAGGTGTCGGCGCCCGCTTCGACGGCGGTGAAGATGTCGTCGGGCTCGGAGATGCCCAGAAGGTGCCGCGGCTTATCGACGGGTAACTCATCCGTCACCCAGCCCACAATGGTGCCCAGGTTTTCCTTTTCCAGGGCACCGCCGATGCCGAACCCGCCGAAGCCGCGCCTCCCCTCGGCGCGCGCCCGGGCGTCGAGGTCGAGCAGGCCGCGCGCCGCGGCGCGCCGCAGGTCCTCGTACTGGGCGCCCTGCACCACGCCCCACAGCGACTGTGTCGGCTTGTCCGCGCGCGCGGCGGTGAGCCGGTCGTGCTCGTCCAGGCAGCGCTTCGCCCAGCGGCGTGTGCGCTCCACGGAGTGCTCCTGGTAGGCGCGGGTGTCTACGAGCGTGGTCAGCTCGTCGAAGGCGAACATGATGTCGGCGCCCAGCTGGTGCTGGATCTGCATGGACACCTCGGGCGTGAAGCGGTGCGAGGAGCCGTCGATGACGCTTTTGAAGTCCACGCCGTCGTCGTCCACGCGCGCCATGCGGTCCTTCGCGGCGGCGCGGATGTCGGCGTCGCTGAGCCCGGCGGTGTCCATGGCGAGGACCTTTTTGAAGCCCACGCCGAGGCTCATCACCTGGAAGCCGCCGGAGTCGGTGAAGGTGGGGCCGTGCCAATTTTCAAAGGCGGCCACTCCCCCGGCCTCGTCGACGATGTCGGGGCCGGGCTGCAGGTACAGGTGGTAGGCGTTGGACAGGATCGCCTGCGCGCCGGTGGAGCGGACCTGCTCCGGGGTGAGCGTTTTCACCGTCGCCTTCGTGGCCACGGGGATGAAGGCGGGCGTGGCAATGTCACCGTGGGGGGTGTGGATCACGCCGGTGCGCCCGTGCTTGCCGGGCGCCTCCGGCAGGGTGGTGCCCACCTCGAAGCTCAGGTCCTGCATTTAGGCCGTCACCGTGTCCTTCTCGGCGTTGTCCTTCTCAGCGTTGTCCTTCTCGGCGTTGTCCTCGCGGCGGTCCTCGAACTCCTTCTCCAGCTGCGTGCCCTCGACGTCGAGGTCGGGCAGGATGCGGTCCAGCCACCGGGGCATCCACCAGGTGGCGCGGCCGAGGATGTACATCGTGGCGGGGACGAGGGCCATGCGCACGAAGAAGGCGTCGAAAAGCACGGCGGCGCCGAGCGCGAAGCCGAAGATCTGGATGAAGGGCAGCGGCTGGTCAATGAACGCGACGAACACGGCGATCATGATGACCGCGGCCGCCGTGACCACGCGGGCGCCCTGGGAGAAGCCCTCGACCGTGGAGGACTCCACCGCCGCGACTGGGTCCTTGTCGCCGCGCTCGCGCGCCTCGATGTACTGCTCGCGGATGCGGGTGACCAGGAAGACCTGGTAGTCCATGGCCAGGCCGAAGGTCACGCCGATGAGGAAGATCGGCATGAAGGACAAGATCGGGCCCGGGGTGTCCACGAGGCCGGTGACACCCTCCTGGAACACCGCGACCGTCACGCCGAAGGCCGCGCCGACGGAGAGCAGGAAGCCCAGGCCCGCGACCACCGGCACCATGATTGAGCGGAAGACCACGATGAGCAGGATGATCGCCAGGCCCACCACGATGGCCAGGTAGAGCGGCATCGCGGAGGCGAGCTCTTCGGTGATGTCCATCTGCACCGCCGTCAGGCCCGTCAGGCCGATCTCCACGCCGGTCGCGTCCTCGACCTGAGCCGCGGTCTCGCGCAGCGCCTCGGCGACGCCGAGCGTGTACTCGGACTCCGGGCCGTCGGCCGGCGTGGCGGCGACCATCGCCGCGGTGACGTCCTCGTTGACGTTGACCAGCTGGGCGTGCTCGACGCCGTTGACGCTGCCGGCCTCGCTGACCGCGTAGAGGAAGGACGCCAGCGAGGCGCGCTCCGCCTGGCCGCCCACGTCCTCCGGGATAGCGTCCATGTAGGGCTGGAGGATCTCGGCGTCCGGGTTCACCCCGTGCGCGTCGACGACGATGAGGAACTGGGCGTTGATGCCCTCGCCGAAGCCCTCGGCCAGAAGGTCCGCGGACTTACGCTGGGTCGAGTCTTTCTCCGCCGTCGTGTCCGCGGGCAGCGCCATCTCCAGGTTGAGCACCGGCAGCGCCAGCGCCCCGAGGCCAAGGACCACCACGGTGAGCACCAGAGCCGGGAAGCGGCGCACGAAGCGCGCCCAGCTGCGGCCCATCGACTTTTCGTCCAGATCCTTCGCCGGGCGCTTTCCCGGGCCGGGGTTGCCGGCGATGCCGGGGATCCGCACCGCGAAGGAGCGATCGCCCCACGCGCCCAGCAGCGCCGGGATGAGCGTGAGGGCGATGAGCACGGCGATCATCACCGTCAGCGCCGCCGCCAGGCCCATCCACGTCAAGAACTCGATCTGGGCGAGGGAGAGCGCCACGAGCGCCGTGAACACCGTCGCGCCGGCGAAGACGACCGAGGAGCCCGCCGTGCCCGCCGCCAAACCGGCGGCCTCGGGGCCGGGGAGCGTCTTCCTCTCTTGGCGGAAACGCGAGAGGATGAACAAGGCGTAGTCGATGCCCACGGCCAAGCCCAGCATGACCGCGAGGATCGGCGTGACGTTGTTGAGCTCCACCCACTGCGTGGCCGTGAGGATCAGCAGCACGCCGATACCGACGCCGATGACGGCGGTGATGACGGGCATGGTCGCCGCCACGAGCGAGCCGAAGGTGACAAGCAGGACAACGAAGGCGACGGCCAGGCCGATCGCCTCGCTGCCGGTGTTGATCTCAATCGGGGCGCCGTAGCCGGGCCCGCCGGCCTCGACCTGCAGGCCGGCGTCGCGGCCGATGTTCATCGCGTCCTCGACCACTTGGCGCTCCTCGTCGGACACCGTCATCGCGGTGTCGGCGCCGAAATCGAAGACGGTGTAGCCGATGCGGCCGTCGTCGGAGACCATGCGCACGTTGTAGGCGTCCGCGCGGGCGGTCTCCTCCGGCATGCCCAGGGAGGTCATCTGGGCGATGAGCCCCTTTGTGATCGTCTCGTTGACCTCGACGGGGTTGCCGAAGCGAATCGTATTCTCAATGTCGTCGAGGTTGTCCTCGATGTGCGCGATCGTCTCGTCGACCGCCTCCATGTTTTCGGGGCTATCGAGCCTCTCGCCCTCCGGAGCCGCGAACACGAGGTTGACCGTCGGCGCCGTGGCGATCTCCCCTGCCCCCGGGAAGTTCTCATCGAGGGTGATCAGGGCGTCGATCGAGGGGGTGCCCGAAATGGCGAACTCGGAGGTAAACGGCTTGGCCAAGGTGGCGGCGCCCGTCCCGGCCGCGACGAGCAGAAGAAGCCACGTGACAATCACGCGCCACTTGTGCAGGTATGACCATCGTCCGAGCCGGAAAAGAAGTTTCGCCATGAGCGTCCTATTGTTAGTGAAGATGAATAATTACGCCGCGCTCTATTGTAGACGGCGGCACAACAAAGCCCCCGCCGTGATGGTCGGGGGCTTTGTTTCAGTCTGTGGCGGTAGCGGCGGGATTTGAACCCGCGGTGGTTTTACCCACACTCGCTTTCGAGGCGAGCACCTTCGGCCGCTCGGACACGCTACCGTCACTCAGACTAACGGGTGCGTGCCCGAGCGACCAAATTTACTGGTCGTCGCGCTTGTCCTGGATCTTGCCAGCAACCTCGTTCGCCTTGTCCTTCACGGCGTCGCGTGCGTCGCCGAGCTTGTCCTTGACGTCGCCGAGGAGCTGGTTGGCCTTGCCCTCGTTTTCGAGGTCCTTGTTGTCAGCGACGTCGCCGGCAACTTCCTTTGCCTTGCCCTTCAGCTGGTCGCCTGCACCTTCGAGAGCCATGGTAAGTCTCCTTTTCTACTCGGCTTTCGCTTTAACAGAAACCACAATAGCTACGTGGAGCCGCCCGCAAGTAACAATTTCATCTCGGATCGCGCAGCGCACCAAAGAAATCAGTGATAAGCTGCGCGTTTTCCGCCTCCAGAATTCCGCCACGCACCTCGACGCGGTGGAGGTGGTGGGGGTCACGCAGGGCGTCGAAAAGCGAGCCCGCGGCCCCGGTCTTGGGCTCCCACGCGCCGAAGACCAGGCTTTTTACCCGCGCCCCGAGGATCGCTCCCGCGCACATCGTGCACGGCTCGAGGGTGACCACCAGCTCGCAGCCGTCGAGGCGCCACGAGCCCAGGGTGCGCGCGGCGTCGCGGATCGCCTCCACCTCCGCGTGGGCCGTCGGGTCGCAGTTCGCTTCTCGACGGTTCACCCCGCGCCCCACCACACGCCCGGCCGCATCGAAGACGAGGGCGCCCACGGGGACGTCTCCACGCGGCGTCGTCCCCGCGAGCCCGATCGCGCGACGCATCCGCTCCTCCGCGCGGCGGGTGGGCGCGTCGCGGGCTATCCCAGGCACTCGTCGAGCTCGTCGGCGAAACCGATCTCCTCGGCGATGCGCTCGATGGCCACGGACGGGTCGTCGTCGCCGTCGAGGAGGATGCTCAAGACCTGCTCGGACAGGCCAAGGTCGGCGAAGATGTCAAAGTCGCCGTCGGCCCAGCCGTCGATGTCGTCGAGCGTTTCCGGCGCGATGTCGGGGATGTCAATGCCGGCCTCGTCGAGGACGTCGGCCGCGAAGTCGTCGTCGACCGCCATCGTCGCGTCCGAGATGAGCAGGCGTGTGCGCGAGGGGCCGGGGCGGACCACCACGAAGTAGTCCTCCTCGACGTTCAAGATGGCAAAGGCCGCGCCCTCGCTGCGCAACGCGCGCACGGCGTCGATGGAGGTGGACAGCGAGGCGAAGTCGTCCTCGAACTCGCGCACCTCCCAGCGGCCGTCGCGGGAGGCGACGGTGACGGCGAATCCGTCCTCGTAATCCAGGCTCATGCCTAGTGAGGATAGCCGGGGTGTGCAAGACTTGTCACCGTGACTGGACAGTACCCGCAAGCACTCCGGCCCCTCTGCATCATCGGACTTGGCCTCATCGGCGGGTCACTCCTGCGCGACGCTGCCGCGGCCGACGCCACTGCGTTCGGGCACACCCTCTCGCGCTCCGGTGCCCGCCAGGCCGAGCGCGACGGCTTCGACGTCTCCACCGACCTCACCGCGACGCTTGAGCGCGCCGCCGAGGTCGACGCCCTCATCGTCATTGCCACCCCCATGAGCTCCGTCGCGGAGGTGCTCGACGCGATCGTTGAGCACGCCCCGACCTGCGGAATCACCGACGTGGTGAGCGTCAAGCGCCCCGTCTACGACCTCGTGGTCGAGCGCGGCCTGCAGGCCCGATACGTGGGCGGGCACCCCATGGCCGGCACCGAACACTCCGGCTGGAGTGCCTCCCAGGCGGGCCTGTTCCGTCGCGCCGCGTGGGCCGTCACCTACGACTGGGCGGACGAGCTGGACCGCGCTTCCAAGCCCGTCCCGCAGCAGTGGGCCGACCTGTTTACCCAGGTCTGCTTGCTCGCCGCCCTCGCCGGCGCCGAGGCCGTCCCCGTCTCCGGGGCGCGCCACGACGAGGCCGTCGCCCGGGTCTCCCACCTGCCCCACGTCGTCGCCGAGGCGCTGTCCATCGTCGGCGACAAGGGCGACACACTCGCCCAATCACTTGCCGCCGGCTCCTTCAAGGGTGCCACCCGCGTCGCCGGAACGAGCCCCGAACTCGTGCGCAACATGGTGGAAACCAACGCGAAAGCGCTCGTGCCCACCATCGATGAGCTCATCGAGTTGCTTCGCGACGCCCGAGACTCCCTCGCCGCCGACACACCCGACATGGCGCAGCTCGCCGAGGCAGGCAACCGCGCCTACACCCGCTTCACCGCCCGCTCCGGAGCGCGCCGCGAATCCGTCTCCCCCGTCCGCATCTCCTCGCGCCCCGTCGTACGGGTCCACCCCGGCTCCCCCCACTGGGTGCGCGACCTCAAACAGATCGAATCACTCGGCGCACGCGTCGAGGTGTTTTAGGGCGCGGGTTAAACGACAAAACCCCGGGCATAACACCCGGGGGCACCACGTGCGCCCGGAGGGATTCGAACCCCCAACCTTCTGATCCGTAGTCAGATGCTCTATCCGTTGAGCTACGGGCGCTGAGTTTTCCGTTGTCCTTGACAACGAAGAGAAACTTTACACCCACCCACCATGCGCACCAAAACAGCAGCTTAACGCTAGATTTGCAGGATCGCGCGGGCGATCAAGAAGTAGATGATCAGGCCAGTCGCGTCGCAGAAGGTGGAGATAAACGGGTTGGAAAACACGGCCGGGTCCGCGCCGATCGCCTTCGCCACGATCGGCATCATCCCGCCCACCGTCGCGGAGACCGAACAGATCATAAACAGCGTCGCGCCGATGGTCAGGCCGATGTTTGTGTCGTACACCAGGCCGGCGATCACCACGCCGAGCAAGCCCAGCACGGCCCCGAGCATCATGCCGACGCGCAGCTCGCGCCACATGACGTGGAAGACGTCGCGCTTTCGGACGTCGTCAAGCGCAAGCGCACGGGTGACGGTCGTGGCCGCCTGATTGCCCGTGTTGCCGCCGGTGCCCGTGAGCAGCGGGATAAACGCGGCGAGAACGACCGCCTGCTCGAGCGTCTCCTCGAAGACGTCGAGGACCTTGACGGTCAGTGTCGCGGAGATCGCGAGCACCAGCAGCCACACCACGCGGCTGCGCACCAGCTGCGTCACCGGTGTGGACAGGTAGGGCTTGCCCAACGGCTCGGACGCACCGACGCGGGCCGAGTCCTCGGTGTCCGCTTGCTCGACGACGTCCTGAGCCTCGTCGTACGTGAAGATCCCCACGAGCCGCTCGTCCTCATCGACGACAGGGACAGCGAGCAGGTCCGTGGACATCAGCCAGCGGGCGGCGCCCTCGTCCTCGTCCATCGCGTGCACCGACTCCGGCTCGTACATGACCTCGCCGATCGTCTCGTCGCCGCGCGCCCGGAAAAGGCGGCGCAGGCTGACCATGCCCACGAGCGTGCGGTCCTCATCAATGACCGGGACGGTATAGATCGTCTCCAGCTCCTCGACGTCCGCGCGCAGCATTTCCACCACTTCGCGCACCGTCATGTCAGGCGTGACGTCCGGCACCGCCGGCGACATGGTGCGGCCCACCGTGCCCTTGCCGTAGCCCAGGACCACGTTGGTCACGCGCTGATCGTCCTCGTCCAAGTCCTGGAGCAGACGCTCCGCGATCTGCGCAGGCAGGTTGTCCAGCAAGGCCACGCGGTCCTCGGCGCCCATCGAATCGAAGTAGGCGACGACTCGTTCGTCGCCAAGCGCCGAGACAAGCTCCGCCTGGTGGGCGGGATCGAGCACGTCGAACACCGCCAGCGAACGGTCCGGCGGCAGCATCCGCAGGACCTTCGCGCCGTCGACAGAGGGCATGCGTTCCACCAGGTTCGTGATCTCGCGCAGCGCCATCTCGTCGAGCTGGTGCTGCATCTGCGCCAGCTCGTCCGCGCTGACGTCGTCGCGTCGGCCAAGGCGGCGGAACTTCTTCAAGCGCATAATCAGTGTCCCTTCCGGGTGCCCGGCCCCGGCACAGCGGGAGCGGGACGGTAGGTCGCGGTGGTCATCCGGTCAATGTCATTCGCAAACGAAGGACATGCGCAACCTTACGGGTGCGCACAGCCCTCCACATCTTTGCAGACGCCGGCGCCTCGGGGTGAGTAAAGGTATGGGCGCCTTGCGGAACTCTGTTTGGCGGGGAGAAAGGGTCAAGTCCACAATGTCGCAACACGCGATCATACAAGTATGCAATGCATAGTGCGGCCACGACCAAAAAGTCCGCAATGCGGAGTGCGCTCACGCGTATGCAATGCATAGTGCGGCCGCGACCAAAAGTCCGCAATGCGGAGTGCGCTCGTGCCCAAAAAGTCCGCAGTGCCGAGTGCGGCCACACGAGTATGCAATGCATAGTGCGGCCGAGCCCAAAAAGTCCGCAATGCGGAGTGCGCCCGCATGGCTTCACCCGCACCCAAAAAGTCCGCAATGTCGCAACACGCGGTCATACGAGTATGCAATGCATAGTTGAGTCGCGTCGAAAAAGTCCGCAATGCGGAGTGCGCCCGCATGGCTCCGCCCCGCGCCCGCGCCTATGAGTCTCACGACACCCTCGCGCCTGAGAATCGGCCGATCCCCGGCGCCGCTCACGACCAGTGGGGCACGACAATAGCGGTACTGCGGCCGACCTGAGGCTTTCCGCCGTGGGGTCGGCGACCAGCACCTAGCTCTTCGCGCTGGCCAGGGCCTGCGCGTCACGCTTGCGCTGCTGCCCGACGATGATGGCCACGGCGAGCCCGCCGATGGCGATGGCGAGGTAGAGCCACAAGTGCTCGCTGGCCACCTGGGGCACGACCGCCGGGGTCGGTGTGGTCTCCGCGGTGAGGACAACCTGCGGGTTATTCCCGCTAATCACGCTTTCGATCCACTCCTTCGTGCCCGCCAGTGCGGTGATTGCGGCGGTCGGCGACGGCAGGTCGGGGTCGCCGTTCGCGGTACCGGCGGTGGCAAGGCCGGCCAGCTTGCCGTTTAGGAAGAAGGGGCTGCCGGAGTCGCCGCCCTGCATGCCAGCGCCGTTGGTGGACTGGGCGTTGAGGATGGCGTTCTCAATGAGCGGCATTCCTGCGCTCGGGTCGGACGAGCCCGCGCCCGGTTCTGCAGGACCGGAACCAGCGGAACGCGGATCCTTAAACCCCGGCATGGCCTCGCTGGCCGGAATGCTCAGGGTCCCGTCGGGCCCCTCGACAGGGCCAGTGGAACCCGCACCCGCCGCGCCCGGCTCTGCAGGACCGGAACCAGCGGAACGCGGATCCTTAAACCCCGGCATGGCCTCGCTGGCCGGAATGCTCAGGGTCCCGTCGGGCCCCTCGACAGGGCCAGTTGAGCCCGAGCCGTCGGACCCACCAGCCCCACCTTGGTCACCGACGGGGATCGGCGGACCGCCGAGCATCTCGACGATTTCCATCTCCGCCATCGGCAGTTGGCCCTTGCGCGCCATGGAGGAGCTGCTGCTCCAGCCGTAGAGCGTGCCGCGGTCGCCGGTCTCGGGAATGGTGTCGGCGATCTCGGCGGGCGTGACGCCCTTCACCGGTCTCGTCAGGTGTATCAGCCCCGCGTCGGAGACAGGCGACAGCGCCCAGGAGTCCACGTCGTAGGTCTCGCCGTTGATACGCGCCTGCGTGCCTTCGTTGTTGACGGATTCGAGGCAGTGCCGGGCGGTGAGGACCCACTGCTCGGCGACGAGGGTGCCGGTGCAGTCGCCGAAGTTGCCCACGCGGCCGATGCGCAGGGAGGCGACGGTGCGGGTTTCTTCGTTGTCGGGGGCGGGCTCGCCAAACTCGAGGGCGCTTGCCGGGGCTGCGCTCAGGGCGAGGATGCCGGCGCTGATCAGGCCGGCGGCGTATTTCTTGTACACGATAGTTACACCTTCTTTACTGCGGGAACGGCCAGGGTGATAGCGCGGGAGACGACCCGCTCGAGGGGGCCTTTGCCCATAAACATCCGCCACAGCGTGGCCAGGACGAGGAAGAGCACGATGAAGGCCAACGCCCACGGGGTCGAGTGCAACGAAACGCTCTGCTGCCAGAAGAACGCGGTGATGACGTGGAGGACGTAAACGGTGAGTGACATCGCGCCCATGGCCTGCAGCGGGTAAGTCAGGGTCCCCGCGTAGCGCCCGAGCAGGATGCACAGGTGGAGGACGACCGCCGCGACGGCGACGGACAGCACGATCTCGCCCAGCACGCCGGTGTGGCCGGTAAAGCGCAGCCAGTTCGGGATCTCGGTGGTGAAGCGGAAGTAGGTGCCCACGACCGCGACGACGGCGCCGAACGCGGTGGCCGTCCATTGCACGGCGGCGCGGGAGGAGCGGATGTAGACCTCGTAGAGCAGCATGCCGGCGAGGAAGTAGGCGATCCACGCCAGCAGCGGGTACACCTGCGGCAGCGTGAACGGCGCGTAGCGCACGGTCGCGGCCGCGGTGGCCACGGCGAACAGGCCGAGCTTCCACCACACGTTGAGCGGGGGCACCCACGAGACGATCACCATGGTGATGCCCATGGCGACGAGGACCACCTGGATGCTGCCGCCCAGGGGCAGCAGCGCCAGGCCGAGGAGGGCGATGATGCTGCCGCGAGCGACGATGCGCAGGAAGGTCGTCGTCGTGTAGCTGCGCCCGATGATCATGAGGGTCACGCCCGCAAGGATCGCGAAGAGGGCGGCCGGGAGGCCGGACAGGATGACCTTGGTGCTCCAGAGGAGCGAGGCCATGTGGAGGATTATCATGCCGATAATCGCGAGTGCGCGGGCGATGTCGAGGCCCGCGATGCGCAAAGGTGCAGACACCTAGCACTCTCCTTCATACGAGGTGGGGCGCGGCGACCGCGCCCGTGGAATAGCGACCCTCTTTGTGTACTCAGGAGTACTGGTAAATCCCTGTGTTAAGAATATTCTTACACTGCTTAAATGTAATCATGTTCATACATAAGGTGCGCTACTCGTGGAAGCGCTTCACCATCTCCGCCACATGCGCCCCCGCCTCGGGCCCCTCGTAGGCCTCCACGACGTCAGCGACGAGGCCCGCTTGGCGGATCTCCCCCTTGTCCACCCACATCGCGGTCGTGCACAGCTGCGCCAGGAAATCGTTGGAGTGGGAGGCGAAGACGAGGATGCCGGAACGCTCCACCATCTCGGCGAGGCGCACGCGGGCTTTGGCCATGAAGGCGGCGTCGACGGCGCCGATGCCTTCGTCGAGAAGCAAAATCTCGGGCTCGATCGACGTGACCACCCCGAGGGCGAGGCGCACGCGCATGCCGGTGGAGTAGGTGCGCAGCGGCATGTCCAAGTAGTCGCCGAGCTCGGAGAACTCCGCGATCTCGTCGATCTTCGCCTTCATCTGCTTGCGCGTCTGGCCGAGGAAGAGGCCGCGGATGATGATGTTTTCGTAGCCGGAGATCTCCGGGTCCATGCCCACGCCGAGGTCAAAGACCGGGGCGACGCGGCCGCGCACGTCGGCCACTCCGCGGGTGGGCTCGTAGATGCCCGACAGAAGCCGCAGCAGCGTGGACTTGCCGGCGCCGTTGTGCCCCACCAGGCCGACGCGGTCGCCCTCCCTCAGGTGGAGGTTGACGTCGCGCAGGGCCTCGACGACGACGGTGTTCGCGTCGTTTCTCCCGATCGCGCCGCCGGCGGAGGAGATCACCGCCTTCTTCAGCGAGCGGGACTTGGCGTCGAAGATGGGGAAATCGACGCAGGCGTTGTACGTGTCAATGGAAACCATGTGGTGACATCCTTTACACCCAGTACGGCACGCGGAAGCGCCACTGGCGCATGACCACGAGCGCGAGGATCAGGCCGACGACGGTGCAGCCCCCGACGATGGCCCAGTGGTAGGCGGCCAGTGGTTCGTCGATAAGCGGGGCCCGAATGATCTCGAGGTAGTGGTAGAGCGGGTTGATCTCCGCGATGCGCGCGCGTTCGGCGACCTCGCCGCCCTGCTCGCGCAGCGTCGCCGTGGTCCACACGATCGGAGTGACGTAGAACAGCAGCTGCACGAGCGCCTCAAGCAGCGGCGCGACGTCGCGAAAACGCGTGGCCACGATACCGAACAGCATGGCCACCCACACCCCGTTGATGACCAGAAGCGCAAGCGCCGGCACCGCCAGAAGCGTCTCCCACGACAACCGGATGCGGAAGACGATGACCAAGATCACCCAAATGACCATGTTGTGGGCCAAAAACAGCAGCTGGCGCCACACCAACCGGTACACGTGCACCGACAGCGCCGACGGCAGCTGCTTAATCAGGCCCTCGTTGTCGATGAAGACGTTCGCGCCTTCCTTAATACAGCCCGCGAGGAATCCCCAGATGATGAAGCCCACCGTGACGTGCGGCAAAAAGTCGCGCACGGGAATCTGGAAAAGCATCGAATACAGCAGGCCCAGCGCCAGCGACATCACGCCGGTGGCGATGGTGATCCACAGCGGGCCGAGCGTGGAACGGCGGTAGCGCTGCTTGATGTCCTGCCACCCCAGCTGCAGCCACAGTTCGTGCTGGCGCCAGCCGTGTATGAGGTCAGCCCACGCCATCCCCAGCGTCCTCGAGCGCGAGCGCGGGGTGTTCTCGGCGGCCGCCGAGGTCATCCGGGCGACGTCGGCGCGCAATTGTTTCTTGTCCTGCACGTGGCTAACCCTATCGCGTGGGGCCGCACATCCGTTACCCGCAACAGCGGAAACGCTCCACGCGCGCCCTAGCAGGGGGTGTGCATCAAGGAAGACAGCCGTGCATAATTGGATTCGTTGTTTGCGCAGGAGCATGTACAGGGGCATGTTCGGACGAAGTGGGAGGTTCAACCCGTGGCCTACGATGTCGCCAGCGTGCGCGGCCTCTACACCTCGTTGTCCGACGGCTGGACGTACCTCAACGCGCAGGCCTTCCCGCAGATCCCCGAGCGGGTCTCCGCCGCCGTCGCCCGCTCCTTCCGCATGTCCCCCGCGATCACCCGCCCCGAGCCCGCCGGGGGCTCCCACTCCCGCCGGTCCGCCGGCCAGCCCGAGGGCTTCGCCTTCCTTCACGACGCCCGAACGGCCATCGCCGACCTCACCGGCGCCACCCCCGACCGCGTGGTCCTCGGCCCGAGCCTCCACGCCCTCTACTCCGCGCTCGCCGCCGCGATGCGCCCCATGTTCCGCCACAACTCCACCGTCGTGCTCAACAACGCGGACCGCCCCGAGCTCACCGCGGCGCTTTTGCGCACCGACGCCGCGCCCCGCTGGGCGCAGGCCGACCTCGCCACCGGCGAGCTGCCCGCCTGGCAGTACGACACGCTTGTCGACGGCACCACCCGCCTCGTCTCCATCCCCGCGGCGCACAGCCTGCTGGGCAACGTCACCGCCGTCGCCGACATCGTCGACCGCGTCCGCACCCGCTCCCGCGCCTGGGTCGTCGTCGACGCCTCCGCCTACGCGCCCTACCGCGCCGTTCACGTCGACGACTGGGGCGCCGACGCCGTCGCCATCGACATCGCCGAGATGGGCGGGCCGCAGATCGCCGCCCTCATCGTCCGCGACGCCGCCATGTTCGGGCGCCTCGAGCCCCTCGGCCACCCGTCCGCAACCGGCGCGGAGAAGCTGGCCCAGCAGGTCTCCCCCGGCCTCGCCGGCGGCGTCCCCGCCCTCGTCGAGCACTACGCCACCCTCTCCGAGCAACCCCCCGCCGGCCGCACCAGCCGCCGCGCCCGCCTCCTCGCCTCGATGTCCGACACCGCCGCCTACCTCAACAGCCTGCGCGACGACCTGCACACCTTCCTGGGAACCCTCCCCGCCGTCCACATCGTCGGCGTCTCCGGCGAAGCCGCCGACGGCGCCACCATCGACCGCGTCCCCCGCCTCAGCTTCGGCGTGCGCGGCGTGCCCTCCGCCACCGTGAACCAGCGCCTCTTTGCCAACAACATCGTGGCCACCAAAACGCCCGCCACGCCGCTTTTTGACGACATGGGCGTCCCCGAAATGGGCGGCGCCGTCACCGTCGGCCTCAGTCCCTTCAACACCACCGGCGACGTCGACCACCTCATCCGCGCCGTCGCGTCGCTGGCGTAGGGCTCTGGGGTTTTGCGACCTGGGGTGTCGCTGAGGTCGACCAAGGCCCACAACCCCAAAAGCGGAACTCTAAAAATCGGCGATATCTGGCCCGGAACGCGGATTTTTAGGGCTCCGTTTTTAGGGGGAAGGAGCGCCTACACCGTCAGCACGATCTTGCCGGTACGCGCCTCGGCGTCCAGGTGCTTGTGCGCCTCGGCAGCTTCGGCAAGAGGGAAGGTCCGCGTCACGTTCGCTTTAATGCTGCCGTCCTCGAGCAGCGCCCAGAAACCCGCAGGCACCCACAACTCCAAAAACAGAACTCTAAAAATCCGCGATATCCGGCCCCGAACGCGGATTTTTAGTGTTCTGTTTTTAGGGGGAAGGAGCGTCTACACCGTCAGCACGATTTTGCCGGTACGCGCGTCGGTGTCGAGGTGTTTGTGCGCCTGCGCAGCCTCGGCGAGGGGGAAGGTCCGCGTCACGTTCGCTTTGATGGTGCCGTCCTCGAGGAGCGGCCAGACGTTCTTCACGGTGTCCGCGACGATCTCGGCTTTCATCTCCACGGGCCGGGCGCGCAGGGTGGTCGCGTGCACGGACTGGCGGCGCGGCATCATGCGCCCGAGGCTGAGGGTGCCTTTCGGGCCGCCTTGCAGGGCGATGACGACGAGGCGACCGTCCATGTCGAGGCACTTGATGTTGCGTTCGAGGTAGTCGCCGCCGACGACGTCGAGGATGATGTCGCGGCTTCCCTCGAGTTCCTCGAGGAAGTCCTGCTCCTTGTAGTTGATGAGGATGTCGGCGCCGAGCTCGCGGCAGTAGTCGAGCTTCTCCTGGCTGCCGGCGGTGACGGCGACCTCGCAGCCGAGCGCCTTGCACAGTTGGATGGCGAAGGACCCGATGCCGCCGGAGCCGCCGTGGATGAGCACGCGGTCGCCCTTCTTCACGCCCGCGACCATGCCCAGGTTGGACCACACGGTGGCCGCGACCTCGACGATGCCCGCGGTGTGTTCCAGGCTGAAGCCCTTCGGCACGGGGGTGAGCTGGCCTTCCGGCACGGCGACGTACTCGGCGTAGCCGCCGCCGGCGAGGAGGCAGCCGACTTCTTCGCCGACGGTGCGGCCGGTGTCGCCGGCGTCAACGATGGCGCCGGCGCATTCGAGGCCGATGATCTCGGAGGCGCCCTTCGGCGGCGGGTAGTTGCCCTGGGCCTGGACGAGGTCGGCGCGGTTGACGCCCGCGGCCTTGACCTGGACCAGAACGTCGCCGGGGCGCAGCTCAGGGGTGTCGACCTCGGTGAGCGCGAGGGAGTGGGGGTCGTTGGGATCGTGCAGGGTGATTGCCTTCATGCCGCCCCAGATTATCTAAGTTTCGCCCCCGCGGGCTAAGATCGGGGCGCTGGAGACGTGGCAGAGCGGCCGAATGCACCGGTCTTGAAAACCGGCGAGGGTCACACCTCCGCGGGTTCAAATCCCGCCGTCTCCGCAGGTTCCCCGGGGCCGCTGCCGTCTACGCCAGCGCGTCGAGCGCCTCGACGAAGCGCGCGGCCGCGGCCTCGGGGTCCGCCCACTTGTCCAGGCCGAACAGGCCGACGCGGAAGGTGGCAAAGTCGTCGCCCTCGTCGATTTTCAGCGGCACGCCCGCGGCGATCTGCAGCCCCTGGGCTTTGAAGGCGGCGCCCGACTGCAGCTCAGGCGAGGTGGCGTAGAGGACGACGACCCCGTTGGACTGGTAGCCCTCCGCCGCGACGGAGATGTAGCCGCGCGCGGCGGCGGCGCCGCGCACGAGGCGCCCGAGCGTTTCTTGGCGCTGCGCCAGCTCGTCGAGCCCGACGCGCACGGATTCCTTCATCGCCTCGAGGTTGTGCAGGATCGTGTCCGTCGGCAGCGTCGAGTGGTACCCGGCCGTGCCGTCGCGGTAGCCGTCGAAAATGTCGAGCCACTTCTTCAGGTCCAGCGTGAACGAGCTGCTTGTCGACGCCTCAACGGCGCCCCTCCCCTTCTCCCCGAGCAGGACGTAGCCCGTCGCAGGCGACCCGGACCACGACTTCTGCGGGGCGGAGACGAGAACGTCGACGCCGGTGGCCTTCATGTCCGTGAACGAGGCGCCGGCGGCGATGCAGTCGAGGACGAACAGCGCGCCGTTCTCGCTGGCGATCTCCCCGAGGCCGCGCAGGTAGTCCGGGGGAAGGGTGAGGCCGGCGGCCGTTTCCGTGTGCGCGGTGACGATGATGTCGGGGGAGAATGTGGAGGCGGCCTGGCGGACGTCGTCAAGCGAAGGCGGAGCGAAGGAGGGGGTGGCGGAGTCCGAGGTGGGTCGGGCGTTGAGGACCGTGACAGTGTCGGTGAGGGAGGCGGCGTCGATGATCTGCGACCAGCGGAAGGTGAACAGGCCCGAGCGGATGATGAGAACCTTCTTGCCGGCGAAGAGCTGGCGGGCCACCGCCTCCATCGCCCCGGTGCCGCCGCCGGGCACGAGGGCGGCGGAGTCGGCGTTGTAGGTGGAGGTCAGCAGCCCGAGGATCTCCTGCGCAGCCGTGATGAACTTCTGCGACATGTGGTTGAGGGAGCGGTCGGTGAAGACCACGGAGTACTCGAGGAGGCCGTCGGGGTCGATGTCGGTGCGGGGCAGATCAGTCATACAGCCAGAGACTAGCCCGGATCCGGCGGCGAGGCGCCGAATACGACGGCATTTTGTGGCAGGGGCGTTCGTTGGGTACGATGCATCAAGGTCTGGAGACGTGCCAGAGCGGCCGAATGGGGCTCCCTGCTAAGGAGTTGCCCTCTTTGCGGAGGGCCGCAGGTTCAAATCCTGTCGTCTCCGCCACGCGCCCGTAGCTCAACGGATAGAGCATCTGACTACGGATCAGAAGGTTGGGGGTTCGAATCCCTCCGGGCGCACCATGTGTCTTCGGCTCGGGCTCCCTCGTGCACAATGGAGCCCATGACTGCCCCCCTGAACCCGCGCGGGACGACCGCGGCGGTGATTGTCACCCATGACCGCGTCGAGCTGCTGCGGCACTCCCTGGAGCAGGTGGTCGGCCAGACGCACCCGGTCGACTGGGTCATCGTGGTGGACAACGCGGCGCAGGACGAGGTCCGCGCGCTCGTGGAGGAGCTCGCCGGGCAGCGGGCGGTGTACCTCGCCTCGCGGACGAACCTCGGCGGGGCGGGCGGCTTCGCCTACGGGTTCCTGCACGCGCTCGCGCTCGGCGCCGACGCCGTGTGGTGCGCGGACGACGACGGCCGCCCGGCCGACGTGCACGTCCTCGAGACGCTCTACGCCACCGCCACCGAGCGCGGCCTGCACGAGGTCAGCCCCCTCGTGCTCAGCCTGAGCGACCCCGACCAGCTGGCGTTTCCCCTGCGCCAGGGCCTGACGTGGAAGCGCTCCGTGTCGGAGCTCGAAGGCGAGTTCCTCCCCCAGTACGCGTCCCTGTTCAACGGCGCGCTCATCAGCGCGGCGGCGATGGAGCGCATCGGCGTGCCGGACTACCGGCTGTTCATCCGCGGCGACGAGGTGGAGTACCACCGGCGCCTGTCCCAGTCGGGCCTGCGCTACGGCACGGCCCTCAACGCCGCCTACCTGCACCCGGACGGCTCGGGGGAGTTCGTGCCCATCATGGGCGGGCGCGCGCACGCGCAGTGGCCGGACAACGACACGAAGCGCTTTTTCACCTACCGCAACCGCGGCTACATCATGAACCAGCGGGGGATGCGAAAGATGAAGCTGCAAGAGGTGGTGCGTTTCGGCTGGTTTTTCCTAGTGCAGAAAAAAAGCCCGCGCGAGTTCGGGCAGTGGATCAGCCTTGTGCGGCGCGGGGCGAGGGAGGATTTCCGTCGCCCCCAGTAGGCGGCAGCGGGTCGATCTCCTGCTCGAGCACCACCTTCGTCTCCTCCCGGAAGATCACGCGGCGCTGCAGCACGAAGTTGGTCACGGTGGCCACGCCTTGGGCGATGATGAAGGAAACTGTGTCCTTGAACGGGTTGACCAGCCCGAGGCTTTGCAGGGGCGCGTCGGTGATCTGGTACAGAAACCATTGCACGCCGAACGTCACGGCGTAAAGGGCGAACACGGCGCCCGCCTTCTTCACGTTGATCTGCGCCTGGAAGGCGAACCGGGAGTTGAGCAGGTACGCCACGATCGTGCCAAAGACCCAGCCGATCGCTTTCGACAGCCCGCGTGTCAGGGGGGTCAACTCCGTGAGCGAGTAGGTGATTCCGAAGTCGATGATCGCGCAGCCGACGCCGATGATGACGAAGGGAACCAGCTGGCGCTGAACGGATTGCCGGTACTCTTTGGACACGGGCGACTAGCTTACCCCCGCAACAGCTCGCGGAAGATATCCAAACGGTCCACCGGCGCCGACTCGGCGGGCCCGTAGACCCCGAGCCCGGCGAGCCTGACCAGGGACCCCGCGCACAAAGAGCGCACCTGTGACGCCGGGCAATGCCCCCACCCCAGCGCGGCAAAGGTGGAAGAAATGATCGAGTCGGTGGTGTCCTCGTCGGCGAAGCACGCCAGCCCCAGCAGCACGCTCCAGTACGCGTCGCGGCCCTTCGCGGTTCGCTCCCGCGGCAGCCGGGCGGCCGCGTCCCGCACGCGCTTATCGACGCCCCCGCGGCGCACATCCAGCGCATGCAGCAGCAGCACGTAGTCGAACATGCGCGAGCGGGTGACCACCTCGCGCAGCTCCGGGCGCACGGAGCGCAGCACGTCGGCGGCGCGGTCGTCGCCGATGAGGCGGCGGTTGACCTCCGCGATGTCGAAGGGGGTGTCGCCGAAGTCCCCGGCGCCGGCGATGCACACGGCGGGAGGGGTGGCCTCGTCGCGCGGGTAGGTCTCCGCCAGCTCGAACACGAAGCGCCACAGGCCCCACGAGTAATGCAGGGGGCCACTGCCCGGACGCAGGACGTCTCCCAGGGTGCGGCCTGAGCGGCTGAAGTGGGAGGGCGCTGGTGGGGCGTCGTCAAGCACAAAGGCCGTGGCGACGACCCGCTGGGCCTCCCGCAGCGTGGTGGCCTCGTCGAAGCCGATGTAGCGGAAGATCTCTTCGTCCGCCTTCATGGTGGACACGCGGGCGACGAGGGTGAAGCGGCTGCGCCGCGACGCCTCGCGTCGCGCGCGGGCAAGCGCGAGGTCGACGACCGGCGCCCGGGTGCGCCCGGTGGCGGTGCTCATTCCTACCGCCCCGACGGGAGCGCCTTCGCCGCGAGGTAGCCGCCAGCGGCGACGACCCCCATGAGCGTCCACGGGGCGCCCACGCCGCGGCGGCTCAGCCAACGGGCGGCGGCCCGGTGCAGCCGCGCCCCGACGACCGCGGCCCCGACGGCCACCCCGGCGACCCCGCCGAGAGCCGCCCATGTCGCAGCGGGCCCCGCGGTGCCTTCGCCGCGCTCTCTCAGCACGGTGGTGAGGTCGTTGGCGGGGTCCTCGTCGAAGGCGTTGAATGCTGCGACGAGCGCGAGGTTCGCGGCGGCGAGCCCGGCGCGGGTCAGTCCCGTGCCCCGCGTCAGGTCGCCTGCCGCGTAGTACGCGAGGATGAAGGCGGCCTGCGCCGCCTGCCCGCCGAGGGTGTTGTCCAACGCGTTGTAGTCGGTCGCGCTGTCGTCGGTGGTCTCGGGTGCGTCCATGCCAGCCCATGGTAGACACGCATTAGGCTCGGCGTTTATGAAAAAGCATTACAAAGGCGACGACCCGAACGCCATCCACGAGGCCGCGCAGCGCATCGAGGCCCCGCTGTCCGACTTCATGGCGCGCCTGTTCGCCGAAGAGCTCCCCTTCCTCGACTCCACCTCCCGCACGCGCGTCTACGAGCTGCTACGCGAGTACAAAGCGGCAGGCCGCCCGGTGATTTCCTCGCAGGAGGAGCTGCCCGCCGAGATCCGGGAATTGATGGACCTGTAAGGGTGGCGGACTAGGCTGGGGCGCGTCGCTTCGTCGCGCCGCTTCGCCGCGCACTCGCGAGACTTACCAAGGAGAACGCTGACGCACATGGAACTGCACACAACCGTTGAATCGCTCCACGGCTGGGGCCGGACAGCTCCGTCGACGGCCCACGTCCTGTCCACGCCTGACGTTGAGGCCATCAAGCAGGCCGTGGCGCAGGTCGCGGCCGACAACGAGTCGCTGCCCGCCGGCCGCCGCCGCGGCGTCATCGCCCGCGGCATGGGCCGCTCCTACGGCGACCCGGCCCAAAACGGCGGCGGTCTGGTCGTCGATATGCAAGCCCTGAACCAGATCCACTCGGTCGACCCCGAGAGCGCGATTGTCGACGTCGACGCGGGCGTCACCCTCGACCAGCTGATGAAGGCCGCGCTGCCCTACGGCCTGTGGGTGCCCGTTTTGCCCGGTACCCGGCAGGTGACCATCGGCGGCGCCATCGGGCCCGACATCCACGGCAAGAACCACCACACGGCGGGCTCCTTCGGCAACCACGTCGTCTCGCTTGAACTCCTCGTCGCCGACGGCCGCGTCCTCCACCTCACGCCCGAGGGCGGCGAGGACGACCCGGACGGCACGCTGTTCTGGGCCACCGTCGGCGGCATGGGCCTGACCGGCATCATCCTGCGCGCGCGCATCCGCATGACCAAGACGGAGACCGCCTATTTCATCGCGGACACCGACCGCACGGACACCCTCGACGAGACCATCGCCGCGCACTCCGACGGCTCCGAGGTCAACTACGAGTACTCCTCCGCCTGGTTCGACGCCATCTCCGGCCCGCCGAAGACAGGCCGTTCCACCATTTCCCGCGGCTCCCTGGCCACCCTGGCGCAGCTGGAAGAGTTCGCCCCGAAGCTGGCCAAGGAGCCGCTGAAGTTCAACGCCCCGCAGCTCATGACGGTGCCGGACATCTTCCCCTCCTGGACCATGAACAAACTCTCGCTCATGGCCATCGGCGAGGCGTACTACCTGATGGGCGCCCCGGCGCGGAACCAGGTGAAAAACCTCACGCAGTTCTACCAGCCGCTCGACCTCATCGGCGAGTGGAACCGCGGCTACGGCTCGGCCGGCTTTTTGCAGTACCAGTTCGTCGTGCCGACCGACGCCGTCGAGCCGTTCAAGGACATCATCTACCAGATCCAGGCCAGCGGGCACTACAGCGCGCTCAACGTGTTCAAGCTGTTCGGCGAGGGCAACCGCGCGCCACTGTCCTACCCGATGAAGGGCTGGAACGTGTGCGTCGACTTCCCCATCCGCCCCGGCCTCGGCGAGTTCCTCGACCGCCTCGACGACCAAGTCATGGAGTTCGGCGGGCGCCTCTACCTGGCCAAGGAGTCGCGCACCTCGGCGGAGAAGTTCCACGCCATGTACCCGGGCCTGGAGGGCTGGCTGGAGACCCGCCGCGCCATCGACCCGACCGGCGTCTTCGCCTCCGACATGTCCCGCCGCCTCGAGCTCAGCTAGTTCCAAACCTCAAGGAGAAACCACATGCTCAACGCTGTAGGCCAAGCCCAGCACATCCTGCTCATCGGCGGCACCTCCGAGATCGGACTCGCCACCGTGCGCGAGCTCCTCTCCCGCGGCGCCGCGCCCACGGTCACCCTGGCGCTGCGCAAGGAATCCCCGCGCGCCGACGCCGCCGTGGAGGAGGTCACCCGCGCCGGGGCAGGCGAGGTGCGCGTGGTGGACTTCCACGCCACCGACTTCGCCTCCCACCCCGCCACGATCGAGGAGGCCTTCGTCGGCGGCGACGTCGACGTCGCCATCGTCGCCTTCGGCACCCTGGGCGACCAGGAGGCGCTCTGGCAGGACCAGGAGCTCGCCGTCGAATCCGTCCAGACCAACTACACCGCCTTCGTCTCCGTCGGCGTGCTGTTGGGCCAGGCGCTGCGCGCGCAGGGCCACGGCACGATCATCGCTCTGAGCTCGGTCGCCGGCCAAAAGGTGCGCCGCTCTAACTTCGTCTACGGCTCCGCCAAGGCCGGCATGGACGGGTTCTACCTGCAGCTCGGCGAGGCGCTGCGCAACGACGGCGTGAGCGTCACCGTGGTGCGCCCGGGCCAGGTGCGCACCAAGATGACTCACGGGCTGAAGGAGGCCCCGCTGACGGTGGACAAAGAGCAGGTCGCCGAGGCCGCCGTGGAGGCCGCGCTGAAGGGAGAGCGCACGGTGTTCGTCCACCCGCTCTTCGGCCCGATTTCGTTCGTGCTGCAGCACATCCCGGCGCCGATCATGCGGCGGCTGAGCTTCTAGGCCGAGCTTCTCACGCGGCGGTGTCCGGGCCGTGTGAGAGACTGTTACCCATGCAGTTTTCTCAGACGGAAACAGCGCCACCGCTTCGCCCCAGCTCCGGCGCCCCGGACGCGCTGAGCTCCGGCACCACCGCGTGGCGCATGGCCGCCGCGGTGGTTGGCGCGGGCGTCGTCTCGCTCGCGGCGTGGTACGCCCTGCGTGCGACGTCGTTCCCCGCGTTCAACACCTCGATGGTGCCCCGGGCCCTCGCCACCGCCGGCGGCTTTGCCGTTGTGCTCGTCACCGCGCTGCTTCTGTGGCTGTGGCACCGCGAGGCCGCCGGCGCACGCCCCGTCTGGCGGCGCGTGCTCACCGAGGTCGTCGCCGTGCTCTCCCCCGCCGGGCTCGTGGTGGCCACGCTCGGCGTGCCGCTCAGCGCGACCCGCCTGTACCTCGACGGCATCCAGGTGGACCAGGGCTTTCGCACCCAGTTCCTCTCCCGCATGGCGGCCGAGCTGGGCCACCACGACATGAACTACCTGGGCCTTCCTTCCTTCTACCCGCTCGGCTGGTTCTGGCTCGGCGGCCGCATGGCCACCCTGCTGGGCATGCCGGGATGGGAGGTCTACCAGCCGTGGGCGATTGTCTCGCTCGCCGCGGGCGCGGCGGCGCTGGTTCCGCTGTGGCGCAAGCTCACCGGCTCGTTGCCGTTGGCCACGGCCATCGCCGCGGTGACCACGGCGGTGGTGCTCACGCTCACGCCCGACGAGCCCTACGCGGCGCTCGTCGCTCTGTTCGTCCCCGCCGCCGCGGCCATGTCCTCGCGCGCGCTGCGCGGGTCGTGGACGGCGACGGCGGCGCTCGCCGTCTACCTGGGCATCTCGGCCACCTTTTACACGCTGTTCACCGCCATTTCCGCCGCGAGCGTCGTCGTATTCGCCCTCGTGCTCTGGGCGCGCCGCTGGCGCGACCTCACCGCGCTGGTGCACCTCGTGGTCATCGGCGTGGGAGCCTGCCTCATCGCGCTCATCTCGTGGGGGCCCTACCTTGCTGCCCTCGTGTTCGGAGACTACGAGGCCATCAGTACCGCGAACCGCTTCCTGCCGGTCGAGGGCACGGTGTTCCCGCTGCCCTTCTTCGCCTTCTCGCTCGTCGGTCTGCTCAGCCTCGTCGGCCTCGTCTTCCTGCTCATGCGCTTCCGCCAGCTCACCTACACGGGCCTGTTTGTCACGGCGATTGTGTCCTACCTGTGGGTGTTGGCGTCCATGCTGGCCAGCCTGGCCGGAACGTCGCTGCTGGGCTTCCGCCTCGAGGTCGTGGTCACCCTCATCTTCGTCACCGCGGGCCTGCTCGCGCTGCCGGAGATCCGGCTCTGGGCGGCCGACGTAGCCGCCCCCGCAGGGGAAAAGACCGCCGCCCGCTCCATCGCCGCGACGGTCCTCGCGATCGTGCTGGGCACGGCGACGCTGTCGCTCGTGCAGCAGATCCCGAAGGAGAACGAGCGCCACATCGACCAGGCCTACGCCGACACCGACGGCTACGGCGAGCGCGCCGACAGGTTCCCGCCGGACCCCGGCCAGTACTACGGCGAGATCGTCGACTACCTCGGCGAGCACGGCTACGCGCCCACCGAGACGGTCGTCTACACCGACGAGATCAATTTCATGGCCTTCAACCCCTTCTACGGCTTCAACGCCTTCACCAGCCACTACGCCAACCCGCTGGGTGAGTTCGACCTGCGCAACGAGGCGCTCGCCTCCTGGTCGGCGGGCTCTTTCGAGGAGCTTTCCAGCCCTGACGAGTTCCTCGCCGCCCTCGACGGCGTGCAGTGGCGCGCCCCGGACGCCTTCATCTTCCGCGGGGACTTAAGCACCAGCACCCCGGAGGAGCCGTGGAAGACCCACATCGCCCACGACATCTTCCCCAGCGAACCAAACGTGCGCTACGAGGCGCTCTTTTTCAACCCCGAGGCCTTCGACTCCCCCGCCTGGGACGTGGAGCAGATTGGCCCCTTCGTGGTTGCGGTTCGGATTCAGGGCGACGAGAAGTAGAGTTACACGTCGTGACAGCACCTGAAACAGCTCCCCACCGGACACCGGACGCGGCCGTGAAGGCGCGCACGGAGGCGTCGTCAAGCTTCGCGGGCCTCGCCGCGGTCTCTGGCATCCTCGCCTTCCTCTGCTTCGTGCTCACACCCCTGCTGCCGGTCAACCAGGTCCAATCCTCGCTGAGTTGGCCGCAGAACGGCGAACTGAACTCGGTGAACGCCCCGCTGATCTCGCTCGCCCCCGACGAGCTCGAGATCACGGTGCCGCTCTCCGCGGTCGACGCGCTGCGCGAGGGCCAGAGCCTGATCGTGGGCACCCTGCCCGAGGACTCCACAGAGGCGTTCGACCGCGGCATGTTCATCACCTCGCCCGACGGCGGCATCATCGTCAACTCCGTCAACGAGGTCCTGTTCGAGCTCACCCCGCAGGAGGTCGCCGAGCTGCCCGAGGGCGCAGACGTCGTTGTCCGCGCCACCAGCGAGGGCACCTCCGTCACCATCCCCGGCACCGACTACGAGGAGGAGGGCGAGGAGGACCTGCGCCCCCAGGTCACCGGCCTCTACACCGAGCTCGAGGGCGACGCCGCCGCGCTTATCGACGACGGACTTAACGCCCAGGTACAGATCAACTCGCGGTTCACCTCCACGCCCACCACACTCAAGACGGCGGCGATGGTGCTCGGCGCGGTCTCCGCGCTCATCGCGCTGTTTAGCCTGTGGCGCCTCGACCACCTCGACGGGCGCCGCTGGCGCTTCTTCCCCCGCACCTGGCGCACCTTCACCCCCCTGGACGCCGTGGTGCTGGCCATCCTCGGCTTCTGGCACGTGTTCGGCGCGAACACCTCGGACGACGGCTTCCTGCTCACCATGGCGCGGGTGTCCAACGAGTCCGACTACATGGCCAACTACTACCGCTGGTACGGCGTGCCGGAGTCGCCCTTCGGCTCGCCGTTCTACGACATCCTCGCGCTCCTCGCGAAGGTGTCCACCGCGTCGATGTGGATGCGCCTGCCTACGCTCATCGCCGGCATCCTGACCTGGTGGATTCTCTCCCGCGAGATCCTGCCGCGCCTCGGCGAGGCCATCGGCCAGCGGCGCATGGCGTACTGGACCGCCGCCTTTGTGTTCCTCGCCTTTTGGCTGCCCTACAACAACGGCACGCGCCCCGAGCCGATCATCGCTCTCGGGCTCATCGCCACCTGGGCCGCCTTCGAACGCGCCATCGCCGCGCAGCGCCTCGCCCCGGCCGCGGTGGGCACCGTGTTCGCCGCGTTCACCCTGGCCTGCGGCCCGACGGGCCTGGCCGCGGTCGGCGTGTTCCTCATTTCCCTGCCTGCGGTGTTCCGTATCATGCACCGCCGCCGGGCCTACGCGCCGTGGGTGTCCTACATCGCGGTGTTCCTCGGCGTGGGCACCTCCGTGATGATCGCGGTGTTCCACGACCAGACCCTCGCTGCGGTCATCGAGGCCACCGCCGTGCGCGCCGAGGTCGGCCCGGCCCTGCCGTGGTACTCGGAGCCGGCGCGCTACTACACCCTCTTCCAGGAGTCAGTCGACGGCTCGATGACGCGCCGCTTCCCCGTGTTCATCCTGGTGTTCTGCGTCGCGCTGATCCTGTGGGCCCTGGCCCGCTTCGGGCGGGTGCCGGGCGCTGCACGCGGCCCGGTCCAGCGCCTCGTGGCCATCGTGGCGCTGAGCACCTTCTTCTTCATGTTCACGCCGACGAAGTGGACCCACCACTTCGGTATCTACGCCGGCGTCGGCGGCGCCGCGGCGGCCGTCGGCGCCGTGGTGCTCAGCGCGGTGGCGCTGCGCTCTGCGCGCAACCGCACGCTCTCCATCGCGGCCGTGCTGTTCATCATGGCCTTCACCCTCGGCGGGTGGAACGCGTGGTGGTACGTCTCCTCCTTCGGCGTGCCGTGGTGGGACCGCACGGTGCAGCTGCGCGGCGTCGAGGCAAACACGGTGATGCTGGCCATCACGCTTGTGGTACTCGCGATCGGGATCGTGCAATCGCTGCGCAAGGACGGCGCGCTCACCCCGAGCGAGCGCAGCCGCTGGGCGGGGGTCATGTCGGCCCCCATCGCCGTGATCTCCATACTCATGGTGGCGTTTTCGTGCCTGACCTTCCTCAAGGCCTTCATCGACCAGGCTCCCGCCTACTCCGTGGGCATGGGCAACGTGAAGACCTTCGGCGGCAACGTTTGCGCCCTCGGCGGCGACGTGCTGCTGGAGACGGATACGAACGACTCCTTCCTCACCCCCGTCGGGGGCGTGCCTCTGGGGCGCTCGCTCGAGGCGGGCGACAACCGCGGCTTCCACCCGGAGGGCGTGCCCGCCTACATCGTTTCCGAGGCGGATAACGTGGCCACCTCCGACCCCCGCACCGCCGCGGACGACAGCGCCGCGGCGGCTGTGGCTCCCGCCGACACCACCGGTACCGGCGCCGGCACGAGTTCCAGAACTGGCACCTCGACCGGCACCGGCAGCAGCACTGACGCCGGGCGGGCCGACGCCGCCGCCCAGCCCTCGGATGCCTCCGCGCAGGAGCAGTCCACCACCCGTACGAACACCCAGGGCAACCGCCCGGCGGACCAGCCGGGCATCAACGGCTCGACGGTGCGCCTCCCGTTCAACCTCGACTACACCCGCGTCCCGGTGCTGGGCACCTTCTCCGACGAGCCATCGGGCGCCGCCTCCCTCGAGACCGCCTGGTACGAGCTGCCGGCCTCGCGCGAGGACGCCCCGCTGCTCGTCACCTCCGTCGCCGGGCGCATCGCCCACCACGACATCAACGGCATTAAGCAGCGCGGCAACGAGCTCATGCTGGAGTACGGCTCCCGCTCCGGCGACGGCACCGTCGAGGTCCTCGGCGAGGTGGAGATGCTCGACCAGGGCCCGACGCCGTCGTGGCGCAACCTGCGCTACCCGCTGGCGGACCTGCCCGCGGAGGCCGACGTTGTGCGCCTCGTCGCGGAGGATTCCTCGCTGAAGAAGGAGGACTGGCTGGCGTTGACGCCGCTGCGCGTGCCCACGCTTGCCCCGCTCGGCGAGGTGCTCCCCGCCGACGAACCGGGTCTGCTGGACTGGGCCGTGGCCTTCCAGTATCCCTGCCAGCGCACGTTCAACCACTTCGCGGGCGTGACCGAGATCCCCGAGTACCGCATCATGCCGGACGCCCCCGGCAAGAAGCAGCTCTCCGGGTTCATGGACTTCCTCGGCGGCGGCGCCCTGGCCACCGCCGAGGCCGTGAACTACTCCTACGAGATCCCGGGCTACCTCAATAACGACTGGCAGCGTGACTGGGGCTCGGTGGCCAGGTACGAGCGGCGCCCGAACTCCGTCGGCGAGGCCCCCCAGGTGGCGCAGATTGACCACGAGGAGATCGAACGCTCCGGCTGGTGGAGCCCCGGCCCGATGACGATTCGCGACCCGAACGAGTCGTAGAGCTCGGGTCACGGAGTTCAGGTGCGCTGTCGGGCGCCGCGTTAGAGTAGTGGGCATGAAAGACCTGTTTGAGTTTGTCAACGGCCGCTGGGTCGATGCCCACACTATTCCCGCCGACCGCGGCATTGACGGCGCGTTCTACGAGCTGCGCGACAAGGCGGAGGAGGACGTCCACGCCCTGCTGGGCGAGGGCGTCGGCCGCGGCGGCGACCTCTTCGTGTCCTTCATGGACACCGACGCGGTCAACGGCGCAGGGATGGAGCCGCTCGAGGCGGACCTGGACCGCCTGTCCGCCACGGACATCGAGGACTTCGTGTCCAACCTCGGCGCCCTCGAGCGTGAGGGCGTGGGCGGGCCGCTGAGCTACTGGGTGGAAAAGGACTCCCAGGGCGACAACAGTGTGGCCTACCTGGTCCAGAGCGGGCTCGGGCTTCCCGACGAAGCCTACTACCGCTCCCCCGAGCACGCCGAGACGCTGGAGAAGTACGGCCGCCACGTGGAGAAGATGCTCGGGTTCCTCGACCCGTCGTACCTGTTCGGCCTGAGCCCAGAGGTGGCGGCCAAGCGCATTGTCACGCTCGAGTCGCAGGTGGCGCACAGCCACTGGGACGTCGTCGCGGCCCGCGACGCGATCGGCACGTACAACCCGGTGGACTTTGAGGAGTTGCCGGCGATCATCCAGACGCTCTTGCGCGCCTCCGGGTTGACGGGGGGCCGGGTGATCAACATGATGCCCTCGTTCACCGAGGAGCTGGCGGGCATGCTGCGCCCCGAAGCCCTGGCGGACTGGCAGCTGTGGGGCGCGTGGCACATCCTGCGCTCGCGCGCCGGCGTCCTGCCGGAAGAGGTGGGCGCGGCGAACTTCGAGTTCTACGGCACGGTGCTCTCCGGCGCGACGGAGCAGCGCGACCGCTGGAAGCGGGGCGTGGGGCTGGCCGAGTCGCTGGTGGGCGAGGAGATTGGCCAGGGGTACGTCGATAAGCACTTCCCCCCTGCCTCGAAGGAGCACATGCTTGAGCTCGTCGACTACCTGGTGCGGGCCTACCGCGAGCGCATTTCCACGCTCGAGTGGATGGGCGCGCAGACGCGCGAGCGGGCGCTGCAGAAGCTGGAGAAGTTCCGCGCCAAGATCGGCTACCCGGACCGGTGGCGCGACTACTCCGGCCTGGAGTTTTCGCCGAACGGCGCGGACCTGCTGGACAACGTGCGCCGCGGCGCCGCGTTCGAGCACGCCTATCAGCTGGACAAGATCGGCCGGCCCGCCGACCGCGACGAGTGGGTGACCACCCCGCAGACGGTCAACGCCTTCTACAACCCGGTGGTCAACGACATCACCTTCCCCGCCGCGATCCTGCAGCCGCCGTTCTTCGACCCGGAGGCGGACGCCGCCGAGAACTTCGGCGGCATCGGCGCCGTCATCGGCCACGAGATCGGCCACGGCTTCGACGACCAGGGATCGCGCTACGACGGCGACGGAAACCTCAACTCCTGGTGGACCGACGAGGACCGCGAGCGCTTCGACCAGCTGACCTCCACGCTGGTCAAACAGTACGACGGCCTCATTCCCGCCGTGCTCGAGGGACGCGAGGGCGTCAGCGGCGTCAACGGCAAGTTCACCCTCGGCGAGAATATCGGCGATTTGGGTGGGCTCGGCATTGCGGTCGTGGCGTACCAGCTATACCTGAAGGACAAGGAGCTCACGGACGGCTCCTCCCTGCCCTTCGGCGATCTCGACGGCGAGTACACCGGCTTCCAGCGCCTCTTCCTGTCCTGGGCGCGCGTGTGGCGCTCCAAGGTGCGCCCGGAGATGGCGGCCCAGCTGCTCGCCATCGACCCGCACTCGCCCAACGAGTTCCGGTGCAACGTCATCGCCGCGAACATCCCCAAGTTCTACAGCGCCTTCGACGTCGCGGAGGGCTCGCGCGTGTGGATCGCCCCCGAGGACAGGGTGACCATCTGGTGAGAAAGCCCTTGGAGAAGGGCTCGCTTGACGACGCCTACCCCGAAAACGTCCAGGGCGACAGCGCCTTCAACGTCGGCGGTGTTGATCGCCTGCTGCCCGACGAGCTGCAGCTCGAGCAGATCTACGCCTACATGGAGGCAACCTACCCCTGCGACGGCGCGCCCACGGATACCTACCTGGCCCTGCTGCCCGACCGCCTCACCCACGCCGCGATGCTCATGCTCGGCTCGGCGGCCGACCACGCGATGCCCGGCGTCGCCTTCCCCGGGGGCGTCGGGGTGACGGAGACCGAGTGGGGCGCCCTGTTCACCCCGACGGAGCCGACCGGGGCATGGGCTGTTTCCTGCGCCCCCGCGCTCGGGCCGAAGGCCCGGGAGCACGCGTGGCGCCCCGAGGTCGCCGGGGCGGCGGAGCTGTCGGGGGCGCGCATCCTTGACGTCGATACGCCCAGCGACGCCCCCGCCGCCGTCGCCTACGCCCGCGAGCGCGGCGCCACCCGCGTCGCGCTGTGGGGGCTCGGCGCGCTGCCCGAGGCTACCGCCGACGCGACCGTGCTCACCTTCCCCGCCAACGGCGGCAGCGCCGACTACGTCCAACACCGCGCGGACTACTTCACGCGCGGCGTCATTTCCACGCCCGAACAAGCGCGGCGCCGCGTGCGCGACGTCGCCGACTTTTTACGACGGGGAGCATAGGCGGGCGCGCCCGCGAGCGGGACGTATCTGGGGCCCGGCTCGGGGACCTTGCCCCTGTGAGGTAGCAGGCGGCTACCACGGTGGCCAAGGCGCGTTCAACGCACACGCTGAGCACTGAGGCGGTGAGGGAGAGTTGGCGTCCGATGATGTGTCTCGCCCTCCACGGATCACTCCTACCTAGCGGGGTGCGCAACGCCGCCCTAGAGGCCGAACACGGAGTCGGCCTCGCTGATCTCCTCGAATGTGGGTTCCTCGACCTCGCAGAGGACAACACCCGCGCTGGTCGCGTCGGCGGCGAACACGATCGGGCCGAAGGAACTGTCGCCTGGGCCGGCGATGACGTCGCCGCCGAGGGTCGTCACCCCAGCCGCGGCTGCACTCACATCGGACACGCCGAAGAAGACGTCCCAGTACCCCTCGTTCTCTCGGAAGCGTTCGACCTCGGACAGGTCGCGCATGCCGAGGAAAGCGGCGCCGTCGCGCATCGCGGTGTAGTAGCCGTCGGCGTAGCGGATCTCCCAGTCGAACAGCTCACCGTAGAAGTCGATGCACTCCTTTGCCTTGGCGGTGCCGACGTACTCGTGCCACACCGGCGTCCCGGGCTCGCCGGCGGCGACGAACTGGTCCTCGCCCGCAGGACGGATCAGGCCGAACACCGCGCCGGACGGGTCGGTGCACAGCGTCATCTCGCCGAGTGACGCCTCTGTGCTGGCCAGCACGGTGCCGCCGAGCTTTTCCACAGTGGCGCGGTCGCTGTCTGGGTCGCGGGTGAGGAAGTAGGTCACCCAGGTGTTCGGGAACTGTCCCTCTTGTTCGATGAATCCGGCGACGGGCAGTCCCTGGCTGCGGGCGACCCGGTAGGGGCCGTCGGAAACCTCCCAGTCGAGCAGCTTGGAGTAAAAATAGGCGGCCTTCATCGGCTCGTCGGTGGCCAAATCCAGCCAGTAGGGCATGCCGTCCACGGCTTCGAATGCGGGCATTTACAGGTTCCTCCACTTTTCCGGGTCGAAGTCGTCGTTCGCGGTGCGCTCGTCGAAGTAGTCGTCGCCCTCCGAGTCGGCCACCACGGTGGCGGTGATGCCGGCGACGGTGACCGTGTCGGCGTCGTGAAGCAACAAGCCCCTGGATGTGACAACCTCGCCGTTGACCGCCACCTCGCCGGAGGCGATGAGCTCCTTGGCGTGGCCGCCGGTCTCGGCGAGGGTGGCGAGTTTGAGGAATTGGCCGAGCTTGATCGACTCTCCGCTGATGGCAACGTCCATGCCGTCCAGCTTAGCGGGCAGGTAGCGTGGGGCTCATGTATCCCGTTGGACGCTGGTACCTGCCGACGAACCACCCGACGGCCAACGAACAGCATCAAGCCACGTGGTCGATCCTGCGCGAGTTCAACGCGCTGTCCAACACGGACCCGGCGCGCTCCCGCGAGCTGCTGAGGCATCTGTTTCCCCGCAGCGAGTTCCTGCCAGAGGCGTGGGCGCCGCTGCACCTAGAGCTCGGGGTGAACACACGCTTTGGCGAGGGCTGCTTTATCAACTTCAATTGCACCATCCTCGACGTCGCGCCGGTGGACATCGGTGCGCGTACGTTGTTTGGCCCTGGCTGCCAGCTCATTACCGTCGGTCACCCCGTCGACGACCACGCCGCGCGCGCCGAAGGGTGGGAGATCGCCCACCCCATCGCCATCGGCGACGACTGCTGGTTCGGCGCGGGCGCCATGGTCATGCCGGGGGTGACGGTGGGTGATCGCTGCGTTGTTGCGGCCGGGGCGGTGGTCACGCGCGACCTGCCGGCCGGCTCGCTCGCGGCGGGAGTGCCCGCCTCGGTCAAGCGTCAGCTTTAGCGTTCCGCCTGATCGGTCGGCATGATGCTCAGGGTGTCGATGTTGACGTGCGCCGGCAGGCTGGCCACCCACCGGATCGACTCGGCGATGTCCTCGGCGGTGAGGTTGAGTTTGCCCTCGTAGACCCCGTTGGCGCGGGCTTCGTCGCCGCCGAAGCGGTTGAGCGAAAAGTCGGTTTTGACGCGGCCTGGGTCGATCTCCGTGACGCGGATCAGGTTGTCCGCCTCCTCGCGGCGCAGCGCGCGCGTGAGGCCGCGCAGCCCGTACTTCGCTGCGTTGTAGCCGGCGCCGCCCTTGTACGCGTCGGTGCCCGCCACCGACCCGATGTTGATCACCAGCCCGCGCGCCGCCTTGAGCTGGGGGTACAGCGCCTTGGTCACGCGCACGGTGCCGAAGACATTGGTGCGGTACATCCACTCCCAATCCTCTTCGCGCGCGTCGCGCAGGTAATCGAGGTTTTTCGCGCCGCCCGCGTTGTTGACCAGCAGGTCTACGCGGTCCAGCTTCGCCGCAAGCGTATCGACGCTCCGTTGGTCCGTCACATCCAGCTCAACGGCAACACCGTTGATCTCGCGGGCGATGGCCTCGCAGCGCTCGAGACGCCGCGCCGCCACGTAGACCGTCCACCCGTCCCCCGCCAGCGCGCGGGCCGCCGCCTCCCCGATGCCGGCCGAGCCGCCTGTCACTACCGCAATCTTGCTCATGGCCACGCAGTCTACGCGGGGTGGACCTGGCGCATCGTGATGTTGATCCGCCCCTCTTTCAGGCCCGTGTGCTCCGGCCCCGTGCCCGGCCGCGGAGGGGTCACCCCGTGGCGCGCGCGCCTGGCTGGCCCGCCGAACACAAGGGCGTCACCAGACATGAGCACCACCTTGTGTCCCTCGATGCGAAAGGTAGTCTCCTCTCCAATAGAGAGGCTGACCACCGGGTTGTCCGCCTCCTCCTGAGCGTCGACATGCTCGCCCATGCCCGCTCCCGGCGGGTAGAAGTTCACCAGGGCGGTCTCGACCGCCATCTGATTAATCTGCGCGTCCAGCTCCTGCGCGCGCGCAATAATGGCGTCCGCCATGACCTGGTAGTTCTCCGGCACCGGCGGGACCGCGTGGCCGTCAACCTCCTGCACCAACCGGTACGGGTTCGTGGCCCAGAACCACCCTAATGACATCAGGTAGGCCTTCATGTGGTGCTGGCCCACCTGTGGGCGGCGCATCGCCACCGGGGTGCCCGCGACGCCGCGGGCGATGGCGCGAGCCTGTCTCACCAGGTCCGCCTGGGTGTCGGGGGACAAAAACGCGGGCAGGTGCACCACCCCTTCGGCGATGCGGGTGGGCGGCCGGGGCAGGTCTGTGGCGTCGAAAAGCATGCCCACACGCTACCCTCGTCCCTATGGCAAACAATGTGAACGGGAACGTGAACATGAACTTGAATACAGTGGCCGTGGGGGCCACGATCGTGGGCGTCGTTCTCGTGGCGCTCCTGCTGTCCGAGGGCAACTGGCTCGGCCCCGTCGTCGCGCTAGCAGCCGCGCTGCTGGCGGTGTTCGCGGCGCAGCGCACCCGTTAACGCAGGTAAAACCTGTCCACCACCTCGTAGCGCGACCCGCCACCGCGCCCCTCGCCCAGGTGAGACTCCACGAGTGCGACCTCGTCCGCCGTGAAATCCGGGCCGCGGTAGACGCTCAGGGCGTGGGCGTGGTCCGCGATGAGCCAGCCGTCGCGGCCCCGGGCGACGGTGAGGTGGGCGCGCTGGCAGTGACGCTCGGCCGGGCCGAGCAGGCAGTCCGCCATCAGATCACGAAGCTGCTGCGTCTCCCCGCCGACGCCGACCCACAGGGTGCGGGAGCTGAAACTACCTGCCCCCTGCAGGTGCAGCGCGAGCGGGCGCCGGAATGCGGTCGCCTGCGCCAGGGCGTCGGTGACGCGGCCGGCGTCGTTCGGCTGGTCGCCGTAGAACCCCAGGGTGAGGTGCCAGTTGTCGGGGTCCGTCCAGCGCAGCTCGCGGCCGCGCAGGGGCCGCAGGGCCGTGACCAGGTGCTCCCGCGCGGCGTCGGGAAGCATGATCGCCGCGAACAACCTTCTCATGTTTAACGACGCTACCCGGGCTCCTCGCTGGCATCGACTGCTCGGCGGAAATGCCGGCGCCTACGCCGCTTGTGCACCCGCCGTGTCCAGAGGCGCAGGCACTAGCTGCTGAGCTTGCCGATGCCGCCTGGGAACATTCCACCGAGGAACTGGCTCAACACACCGAACGCGGCCGCCACCCCTCCGAGAGCGCCCAAAATGCCCAAGATGATTGCCCATACCGGCGTCTCGGAGCGGGAGCTGTCGTCAGGCTGCTTGCTGTCGTCAGGCTGCTTGCTGTCGTCAGGCTGCTTGCCGTCGTCCTCTGCTGCGCCATCATCCGGCAGCGTTGGTGGCTCCCGGCCCTCGTCATAGGTGGGCGGCACGAAACGGGGGTCGTAGACCTTGCGCAGGATGTAGCGTTCTGCGCTTTCACCGAAGGAATCATCGTAGGAGGGCACGTAGAACGTTTTCTCGTCAAGCTGCAGGATGCTGCCGTGGAGGAATTCGTTTGTCTTTGCACCGTGCGGGACGGCGATGTCATCGTCGCCAGCCCTCTTAAACGTGGTTGCGTCGAGGGTCTTGAGCTTGCCGTCGGTGGCGTCGAGAGCAAGCAACGTTCCGTTCTCGGTGAGGACTGCGTTACCCCACGTCATCACGTCGGAGACTCGTCCGTTGACCGCATCCAGAGAGTGGGGCGAACTCCCGTTGAGGCGGGTGACCTTGCCGTTGTCGTAGCGGAAGGACTGCGCGAATGCATAGTCGGCACTCTTGTTGCTGCTGTAGCGTACGATGGTCTCGCCGTTGGTGCGAGCCTCTGTGATCTTTAGACCTGCCGTCGCGCTGCCGGTGTCCGGGAGCAGGCGGGCGGGCGCGTCGGTGCTGCCCGGGTTGAGGGCAACCATAAAGCCGTAAAACTTCGTGGGCTCGCCCCCATCATCCATCATTCCGCTACTGTCGTTCGCGTTCAGGATGAAAGAGCCGTCCTTCATGGGCAGAAGGTGGTTCTTGAACGGATGGAAGTTGAGGTACCCGCCGTAGGGGGTTTCCAGCTCTGTGATGCCGTGCGGCGCACCGAGCTCCTGCTGAGACGGCAGGTTGACTGGGGTGATCGCTCCGGCGTTGACCACGGCAAGCTGTTTCGTCGTCACCGCGACAACCTGCTTTGACCACGGGTTGTACCCCAACGCCGTGACGGTGTCGGGGAAGGTGTGGACGGCGGTCGGCTCGCCGAAGCCGGTCTTCGTGTCCACGTGCACCTTGTACAGCGTCTTTGTGTTGTCGTCGGCAGGCCCGCGGCCTCCGGCGGGGGCGTCCCTGACCATGTAGTAGAGGTCCTGCTTGTCTTCGTCGAAGGCGACCGCGCCGTAGCCGTTGAGCATGGCGTGCATGTGGTGAAGCTCGTTGAGGTCGCGGTCGAGCAGCGCAAAGCCCGCCTTTTCCAGTGGGGTGAAGCGGGCGTCGGCTGTTGCGACGAGGACGTGGCCATTGACCTTAAACAGTTCGCGGCGGTGCTCGTAGATGGCGCCGTTGTCGAACTTTTGAGTGGACACGGCGTAGGAAGCCGTATCCTTCGACAGGCGCTTGTAGTCATCGAGTCCGCTCTTATCAAAGCTGAACGTGAGCGAGTCCAACCCCGCGCCAAGGGGGTAGAACTCGGAGAACATCTGGTAGCCCTCGCGGGTCAGGGTCGCCGGTATTTCCGACCACGTGACGGTGTTTCCGTTTTCAATGAAGTCAGCATTAGCTGTGTAGAGCTGCGCGATCGGACGAGCGGAATCGTTTCCAGGATTGGTGTAAACGTGGCCGCTGGGGTATTGCCGCGAGGAGACTGTGGCGTAGACGTAGGAGCCGTCGGGGCTAAGGACAATGCGCAGGTTCTCAATCTTGAGGTCGAGCGCACAATTGTTCAGGGTTCCTTTGTCGCAGTACTTCAGGTAGTGCACGCCTCCGGTGAAGGTGGCCTCGAAGCGCTCCGTGGCCTTGTCGTAGGTGGTTGTGTCCAGGGCGAAATCGAATCGGTTCTTCTGCTCGTTTGTAGTGGCACCGCCGAGCATGTGGGTCGGGCCCTTGGAGTAGTTGTTGAAGGAGGCCCGCACACCCCAACTCAGCGAGAGCGGCCTTTCCACTGCCGCCGCGACCGGGCTGAGCACTGGGTTAAGCGGGGACAGCGTGAGGCAGACGGCGAGGGCGATCGCGCCGCGACGTTTATATGCGATTTTCATTAGGCTCCGATGTGAGTCTGACAAACAAGGACGATAAAAGTTTATCAGTAAGTGTTGCCTTACCTAACATCGACACCCCCACGGGGGTATCTCCTTGCCGCCTTGTACAACCCAACGACAGCGATCCGTCATGGTGACGGCACCACATCGTCGGACCTTCGGCCTATGCTCTTTCGGTGTGCGGGCCGCATCTTGCCCACGTCGCCTTTCCGCTCCTACCGCACTGGACTAGGCAGCACATGGTGGTGGTGAACGCGTTCCCGGGAGATGTACACGGCTGGGGGCCATCTCCGTCCGCTACTCCCCCACCGGGGCACTTCACCCTAAAACTGTTCACACGAACCTCCTAGCGCAGGTAAAGCGTGTCCACAATGTCGTAGCACAGGCCACCACCGCGCCCCTGACCCAGATGCGACTCCATCAGGTGCACCTCATCGACCCAGAACTCGGGGCCGCAATACACGGACAGCGCGCGGGAGTGATCCTCCATCAGCCACACATCCCGGGTGTGGTTGCACCGTTTGGCAACCGTAAGATGGGCCCGCTGCCGGCGCCGCTCCTCGGAATCCATAGAACAGTCCGCCATGAGCTCGCGCAGCTGGGACTTGTCCCCGCCGACTCCGATCCAGAGGGTACGACGATCAAACGCCCCCGCTCCTCTCAGGTGGAGGCGCAAGGGGCGTCGAAAAGCAGTTGCCTGCGACAGGTGATCGGTGACCGCGGCAGCATCATTGGGCTGGTTGCCGTAAAACGCCATCGTAAGGTGCCAGGTGTCCGGGTCCGTCCACCTCAGCTCGGCAGAGGAGTCCCGAATCGGGCGAAGCGCCCGGACGAGATGTTCGCGGACCTCGTCCGGCGGAAGCACGGCAGCGAAAAGGCGTCTCATGACGACGCTCATTCTCACCACGTATCAGGCGAATGAGAGGAACATCTTCTCCACGTCCGCCGGGTCCATTCCCGCCGCCTCGTCCCCGTAGCAGCGCTTCATGATCGTCGACAGGACCTGGAAGCTCGCCCGGCTCACCGCCTTGTTCGCCGCAGACAGCCGCGTGACCACGTCGGTGCACTCCCGGCCCTCCTCCATCATGCGGATCACCGCATCGAGCTGGCCGCCCTGGCAGAACACGAGGGCTTTGGTGTGCTTGAGCTCGTCGATACGGTCGCGCAGAGAATCGAGCTCAATATTGATTGCGCCGGTGATGGTACCGTTGGCGTGCTCGCCGGGGGGTGCGGACGTCGATAAGCGTCCAGCCCTCGTCGACGTAGCGCTCGATCTCGTTGAAGGCCACGGTGCGCTCGCCGTTTTTGATGGTGTCGTTGATGAAGCCGGCCATGTTGACCGGGTCCTTCGCGGAGCCGAACTGCGGCGCGTAGGCGAGCTCGAGGTCCGCCAGGTCGGAGGCGCTCAGGCCGCCGCGCATCGCGGTGGCGATGACGTCGATTCGCTTGTCCGCGCCGTCCTCACCGATTGCCTGGGCGCCGAGGATGGCGTCCGTGTCGGTGTCGACGACGAGCTTGAGATGGATCTGGCTCGCCCGTTGCGGCCCCGCGTGCGGGCGCTCTTTTCCGCCCAGCCGACGGTGGCGACGGTGAGGCCGAACACGCCGACAACGGCGGTGCCCAGGACCTTCTTCGCCCGCGTGGTGCGGCCAGTGATCACGTCCGCGACGAGGCGGCCGTGGCGGTTCGCGGTCTGCGCCAGCGGCACGAGAGCCAACTCGCCGTCGTTGGCATGACGCTTCTCGACGACACCCCCGACCGCCCAGATATTCGGGTCCGAGCCCCCAAACCCCGATTTCCAAACCCCGACAGATCGCCATCCCGCTCTGGTCACACCTTTTCTGACGGCGATGTGTCGCACTTTGAAAGTCGGACTCTGGGAGTCGCGCTCCACCCCCGCCCCGCTACCCTGACACCCATGCGCCCCTTTGACCTTGACGCCATTGGAAAAGGCCTGCCGGTCAGCCGAGTTATCGGTGACCTGCCCCCGGAAGGCCCCCTAGTCGTCGAGGCCCCGCCCGGCACGGGCAAGACCACGCTGATCCCGCCGGCGATCAGTAACCTGACGGGGAAAACACTGGTCACGGCACCACGCAGGGTGGCCGTGCGGGCGGCGGCGCGCCGTCTGAAGCAGCTGGACACCCGGCCGGAGAAGAATCGGGTCGGGTACTCGATCCGCGGGGAGCACGCGCCGGGCGAGTTAGTGGAGTTCGTCACCCCAGGCGTGCTGCTCAACCGGCTTCTCACAGACCCCGGCCTCGACGGGGTCAGCGCCGTGGTCATCGACGAGGTGCACGAGCGCCAGCTGGACACCGACCTCGTGCTCGCGATGTGCATGGAGCTGGCCGTGCTCCGGGACGACTTCTACCTTGCCGCCATGTCGGCGACCCTCGACGCGAAGGAGTTCGCCGAGCACATGG
Source organism: Corynebacterium timonense (assembly GCF_900105305.1). NCBI lineage: Bacteria > Bacillati > Actinomycetota > Actinomycetes > Mycobacteriales > Corynebacteriaceae > Corynebacterium > Corynebacterium timonense. The sequence continues at coordinate 2,138,230 of NZ_LT629765.1, forward strand.
GCGCGCGCATCCTGAGCACGGAGGCGGTGACCCACCCGCTGGAGATCAGCTACGCGCCACACCCAGGCCGCGCCGAGGGTACGCGCGAGTTCTATCAGCACGTCGCCGAGCTGGCCCAGGTCAGTGACCGGCGCACGCTCGTCTTCGTGCCCGGCGCGCGAGAGGTCGACCTGGTCTGCCAGCACCTGGACAGCGCCGCCCCGCTGCACGGGCGGCTGAGCAGCAGGGAGCAGGACGAGGCGCTGAACGGCACCGCCCGCGTTGTGGTGGCCACTTCCATCGCCGAGTCCTCGCTGACCGTCCCCGGGGTCACACGCGTCGTCGACGCCGGTCTGGCGCGCGTCCCGCGCCGCGACGCCGCCCGCAACATGACCGGTCTGGTCACCGTCTCCGCTGCGACAACGAGCGCCGACCAGCGGGCGGGCCGCGCCGGCCGCCTCGGGCCGGGCGAGGTTGTCCGCGCCTACTCGCAGGCGGACTACCGGCACTTTCCCGCCGACATCGCCCCGGAGATCACCACGAGCGACCTCACCGGTGCCGCACTGACCATGGCCGCGTGGGGCTCGCCCGACCTGCCGCTGCTCACGCCTGCGCCGGCCCAGGCGCTCCGCGACGCCCACGACACCCTCAGGGCCCTCGGCGCCCTCGACGGGGACAACGCCATCACCGGCCTCGGCGCGACACTCGCCCGCATGCCGGTTGACCCCCGCCTCGGCGCCGCCCTCATCGAGCACGGCTCGGGGGCCGCGGCGACCGTCGCGGCGCTCGCGGAGGGGATGAGCGGCGACCTCACCACGGCCAACCCGCCGAAGCGCCAGGTGGACAGGCTGGCCCGCCTTGTCTCCCGCACCGCGCCCGTCCCCGCCGGCGAGGTCGTCGCTACGGCCTTCCCGCGGTGGGTGGCCACACGCGCCGGGGAGGACTACCTGCTGGCCAGCGGCACGCGCGCCCGCCTGGGGGTCCCGCTGGGCAACCCCGAGTGGCTCGCGGCGGCCGAGGTCCAGCTCACCCGCGGCGGCGCGATCATCCGCGCGGCCGCGCCCATCGACGTTCCCCGGCACAGGGTGACCACGCACACGAAGGCATCGCTTATCGACGGCAGAATCCACGCCCGGAAAATCACAGCCGTCGGCGCCATCGAGCTGACCTCCACGCCGGTACGCCTCGACCCCGCAGACGCCGCCGAGGCCCTTCGAGGCGTCGGGTTCAGCGATTTCCGCCTCGACGATGCCGCGCGCGAGCTCAAGGAGCGCCTTGACTTCCTCCGCGCGCAGCTCGGCGAGCCGTGGCCGGATGTAGAGTGCGGTGATTATTCGCCCGAGGTGGCCAGGTTGGCCGAGGGGGCGTCGATACGCGAGCTCGACATGCGGGCCGCGCTCATGCGGCAGCTGCCCTGGCCCGAGGCGGGGCGCCTCGACGAGCTCGCGCCGCCGCGGTTGGAGGTGCCCAGCGGCTCTCACCCACGGGTGAGCTATGCCACTGGGCGGCCGGTCGTGCGCGTTAAGCTGCAGGAATGCTTCGGTCTGGCCGCGAGCCCGGAGGTGTGCGGGGTGCGCGTGCTGTTCCACCTGCTCTCCCCCGCCGGGCGCGAGCTCGCCGTCACCGACGACCTCCGCAGCTTCTGGGACGGGCCGTACCACGACGTGCGCAAAGAGATGCGCGGGCGCTACCCCAAGCACCCCTGGCCGGAGGACCCATGGGCGGCAACCGCCACGGCGCGCACGAAAAAACGCATGTGAGGCGCAGCCGCTCTCGCTATTCTTTTCCCATGGCTAACATCCCCCTGAACGGGCTGCGCATTGGCACCGCCTCCGCGGGCCTGCAGATCGAAGGGTCCCCGCAACCCAGCAACTGGACCGAGTGGGCGGCGGCCGGCACCATCGCGGACGGCACCACCCCGGACCCCACCACTGACCACTGGCGGCGGTGGCGGGAGGACAACGAGCTCATGGAGCGCCTCGAGTACCCAATCGCCCGCGTCGGCGTGGAGTGGTCGCGGGTGGAGCCGCGGCCCGGGGAGTTCGACGAGGAGGCCCTGGCGCGCTACGCGGAGGAGTACCGGGACCTCACAGCCAGGGGCATCGAACCGCTGGTCACCCTCCACCACTTCGGGCAGCCCCTCTGGCTCGAGCGCCGCGGCGGCTGGACCAACCCGGAGATCGTGCCGCTGTTTCTGCGCTACGTCAACCGTGTGCTCGACGCGTTGGGGGACATCGTCACCGACTGGGTGACCATCAACGAGCCCAACGTGTTCGCCACCGAGGCCTACCTCTTCGGCTCCACCCCGCCCGGCACGGGAGGCTACCGCGCCGTGCGCGCCTGCCTGCAGAACATGGCCGCGGCGCACCTTCAGGCTTACGAGCTCCTCCACGCGCGGCTGGACAACCCCACGGTCACCTTCGCCCACCACAAGCGCGTCTTCGCCCCGGCCAACCGGGCGAACCCGGTGCACAGGGCGCTGACACCCCTCGTGGAGTACCTCTTCCAAGGGGTTGTGGAAAAAGCCTTCTATCGCGGCGTGTTCGACCGCGTCCTCGGGCGCCCGCGCAGCCTCCCCGCGGACTTCACGCCCAAGGGCGTCTACGCCGACGCCATCGCCATCAACTACTACTCGCGCACCGCGGTCAAGGGGTTCGACGACGCCACGTTCCCCGGCCGCCCCACCAACGACCTCGGGTGGGAGATCTACCCGCGCGGCATCGCCGAGGTCTCCGCCCCGCTCGCCCGCGAGTACGGCCTGCCCATCTGGATCACCGAAAACGGCACCGCCGACAACAGCGAATCCTTCCGCTGCGGGTTTATCCTCGACCACCTCGCGGAGCTCGCACGCCTCAACGCCGAGCCGGGCGGGGTGCGCGTGGAGCGCTACTACCACTGGTGCTTCGTGGACAACTGGGAATGGTCCGAGGGCATGGCGCAGCACTTCGGCGTGGTGGGGCTCGACGAGAACCTCGACCGCCACGTCAAGCCCGCCGGCTACATGCTGCGCGACCTCAACCGCGCGGGGGCGATCACGCCCGAAATCGTCGAGACGTACCGCGAGGCTCCCGCGGGGGGAGTGGACCCGTGACCTCGACCGTCGCGGAGCGCGAGCCCAGAGCGTTCTTCCGCAAGTTCGCGGTGGCCTACTTTGGCACGTGCCTCGTGTGGGTCGCGCCCTCCCAGCTGTTGCTGGCCAACCAGATGATCGCGGTGCGCCCCGACACCTACGAGCGCGCCCTCGCGCTGCTCATGTTGTGCGGCGGAGCCACCGCCGTGGTGATGAGCCTCGTCGTCGGCGTCATCTCGGACCGTTCGCGGCTGTCCACCGCGTCTACGTGGGCGGCGCGGTGGGGCAAGCGTTTCCCGTGGGTTGTGGTGGCGGTGCCTGTGGCGTCGATAAGCATGCTGCTCATGGCGGCGACCCCCGGCTATTGGGCGCTGGTGGTGCTGTGGTGCCTGGTGCAATGCTTCGTCGCGTTTATGACGAACAACCTGTTCACCATCACCGCCGACGTCGTGCCGCAGCGCAGGTTCGGGGCGATCTCGAGCGTGCTCGGCGTGACGTACGTGCTGGGGCTGGTGGGCGGCACGGCGGTGGCAAGCGTCCTCGAGCTCAGTTGGGCCTACATCGTCACCGCGCTCGTGTTCCCGTGGTTGGTGCTGCAGCTGGGCTACGGCCGCGGCGCCATCGACCCAGCCGTGAACGAATCGACGCTGGACGGGCAGGCCGAGCTCGGGGCCGTCGTCCTCGGGTCGGGCGACGCCCCGGCCGAAACCCTCCCGGCGCGCGCGTACCGCAACTACTGGACGGTCTTTGCCACGCGCTTTGTCATGCACGCCACCAATTACACCGCCCTGTTCTACCTGCTGTACTACCTGCGCGACCACATCGGCGTCGCCGACCCCGACACGTGGGTGCTCATCCTCACCATCGTCTTCGCCGGGGTCACCATGGCCACCGCCGCGGTCTCCGGGGTGCTCTCCGACAAGCTGGAGCGGCGGCGCATTTTCCTCATCGCGGCGGCGCTGACCATGGCTCTCGCCACCGGCATGATGACCATCGCTGGCAGCATCGGCGCCGTCACCGCGGCCGCCGCCGTGCTCGGGCTCGCGTGGGGCGTGTGGTCCTCGGTCGAGCAGGCGACGATCAACGAGTCGCTGCCCTCGCGCCGCAACCGCGCCCGCGACGTGTCCGTCATGACGCTCGCCCAAGGCGTCGCCAACATGGTCGCCGGCCTCCTCGCCGCCGCCGCGCTGCAGTTTTTGGGCGGGTACCCCGGCCTCTACCAGGCCTGCGCGGCCGCCTGCGTCCTCGCGGCCGGGCTGGCGCTGTTCATCCGCTCGTCGCGCTAGATGTACTTTCCCGTGACGTTGTGAACGCGTTGTGCGGGGGTGAGGCCGTCGATGACGGTGTGGGATCGATGGTCGTTGTAGTCGTGGATAAACTCCGCGTGCGTCTGCTGCCGGGCCTTTTCGGTGCTGCAGGGGCGAATGTGGGCCGATTCCTGCTTGAGGGTGCGGTTGAACCGCTCGACCGTGCCGATAGTCTGCGGCCGGTACGCCTTGGTGTCAACATGCTTAATCGCACCCGGGGCAGCGTTGAACGCCGTGGAACGGCAGCAGGCTCCGTATATCCGTTATCACCCGGGTCACGTCGATGCCTTGCTCGGTGAAGAACTGGCAGGCACGCCGCATAAACCCGGCGGCGGTGTCTTTCTTCTCGTCGGCCAAGGTTTCCGAGTACACCAGCCCCGAATAGTCGTCGACGGCGTGATGCAGGTAGGAATACCCGCGCCCAGCGATCCTGCGCGAAGCCTCGCCCGCGCTGCTCACCGCACTGAAGAGATGCCGCTGACGTTCCTGGGTTGGTTCGAGACCTTTGTTCCTTTCGTCGCCGGTGCCACCTGCGCCCTGCTCATGCTCGGCTGGCGTGGCATCGCGAAGCTCGCCGTGTCGAGGCGCTTTTAAACCCAGCTGAGCTCGTTGAACTCTTCCAGCGTCCGGGCGTCGTCGTTGCGCACCGGCAGCCCGCGGTCTGTGCTGACGTAGCGCACCCCACCCGGGCCCAGGAAATGAAAGTCCCCACCGTCGCGCAAAATCGTGACGTGGTTGTCGCTGACGAGGCTGTGGCACGCCGAACACAACGGCAGCAAGTTGTCCAGGTCCGTCGGCCCGCCGTCCGCCCAGTCGTGGACGTGGTGCATTTCCATAAAGCGCGTGTGACTGCACCCGGGCATCGCGCACTGGTGACGCCACATGAGCATCAGCGCGTTGACCTGGGCGTCGGAGGCAAGCCGAAACGAGCGCCCACTGTTGAGCACCAGCCCTTTATCGTCGACCCTGTTGATTCGGTAGTGGGCGTTGGCGAGGAAGTTTTTCACCGCCTCTGAGGGCGCACCAGGGTTGTAGGGCAGGTAGGCCTTTCCGTCGGTGGTCATAACGACATTGACGTGCGCCCCCGGTGCGCGCAACGGGTTACGCGGCCGCGACAACGTCATGTTGACCATACCCATAAACGCGCTAACCAGCACTTCCCCGATGGGCAGGCCGAAACCGGAGCAGCCGCGTGTTTTCTTATCCTGGCGGTCCATTTCAGCGTCGATACGCTCCGGATCCACTGTCCCGTCGTTGCCTGCTAAGGATGTCCAGTCCACGTCGTGCCAGGCGAGTTCCCCGACCTTCATCGCCGCCATCACACGCGCGCCTTCCGCCGCGTTGAAATCCGCCCACAGCTTTATACGCCCATCCGGCGCGGCTTTTAGACGCACGTAGGACGTCCTCGTCGCTTTCTGTGCTGGCTGGCGGAATTGCAGCAGCGCGATCTCCAACTCGTGGAACGTCATGGTGCAGGCCAGCTCCACCAGTTCAGCCTCGTTGTCCTTTGTGAGCAGTGGCAGTATCAGTCTGACCTTGGAGTAGTTTGTTCGCCCTTCCAAGAATGCTTGTGCCATCACCTCGAAGCGCAGCATTGCGCGGGCAACCCTGACGTATTCGTGGGCGGTGGAGTTCGGTACCGCGATGCTCCTGACCAGCCATAATGCGGTAGTTTGTGCGCCGAACTGGGGGGCGAGCCCGAGGACGTCGAAAAGTGCTATGGCGTAGAGTATCTGCGCCTTGCGGCGCGAGAATACGCCGAACCCTTTTTCGATGGTGTGCGCGATATGTGCGGGTGCGCTGTCCCTGCTGACGGTGGTCGGTGGTGTGTCCATTGCTCCCCCAAGCGTGTCGATCGTGTGTTTGATTGACAGTATAACGACGCGTCGGACATGTGGGTTGAGCTGGATAAAGGCAGCTTTTCGACGTTTGCATAGCGCGCGTGTTTGAACGCGTCGAACTATGCAAGAGGGTGTCAGGTGTTTTGTGTGTGAGGCTCTGATCCAGAAGGAGTTTCACTGATAATGACTACCGTGTCACCGAAGAAAGGCCATGACCCGAGCAGGGTCAACGAGATCAGCGCGAAGCTGATGGAAAACCCGGAAATCGCCGCACTGATCGGCGAGCTATCAACCTCCGTCGACGATGCCAGCGACCTGGTCAAAGGTCTTTTGCAAGCCTCGATCAACGCGGGTCTGCAGGCGGAGATGGACGCCCATTTGGGGTACGGGCACTCAGATCGCGCGGCCAAAGCCCAGGTAAGCCCCTCAAACGGTGGCAATCACCGCAACGGGTCGTACACCAAAACTGTGGGCACCGGCTACGGCCCGGTGGATATCACAGTGCCTCGGGATAGAGCGGGCACGTTTCACCCGGTCATGGTGCCTAAAGGGGCACGCCGGCTGACAGAGCTCGACGACATGATCGTCTCGCTCTACGCCGGCGGCATGACGGTACGCGATATCCAGCACCACCTGGCATCGACCCTGGCGGTGGACATCAGCCCGGATACCATCAGTACCATCACCGATGCGGTCCTCGATGAGGTGATGGTGTGGCAAAACCGTCAGCTCGACGAGTTCTACCCGGTCATTTTCCTCGACGCGCTACGGGTGAAAATCCGTGACGGCCACCGGGTGGTCAATAAAGCCTGCTACATGGCTGTTGGCATCGACATCGACGGGACCAAACACATCCTGGGCTTGTGGATCGCCGACAATGAAGGGGCCGCATTCTGGGCATCCGTGTGCGCGGACCTGGCGAACCGTGGAGTCAATGACGTGTTCATCGTCTGCTGCGACGGGCTTACAGGCCTGCCTGAGGCCGTGGAAGCGACCTGGCCGAACTCGATGGTACAAACCTGCATCGTGCACCTGATCCGGGCTGCCAACAGGTGGGTGTCCTACCAGGACCGCAAATCTGTATCCAGCGCACTGCGCAAGGTCTACACCGCACCGAACGAGGACGCCGCTTGCGCCGCACTCGATGCCTTCGAAGCCTCGGAACTGGGGCGGAAGTACCCCCAGTCGGTGAAGGTCTGGCGTGACGCGTGGGAGAGGTTTATACCGTTTCTGCAGTTCCCGCCTGCAGCTCGCCGGGTGCTCTATACCACCAATGCCATCGAGTCGCTTAACGCTGAGCTGCGGAAAGCGACCCGCAACCGTGGCCAATTCCCCACGGATGCTGCGGCGTTGAAGACGCTGTGGTTGATGGTCTGCAACATCGAGGACAAACGCGCCGCCCAACGCGCGAAAAAAGCGAAGCGGGCAATCGACTGCAACGGCTATATTGAAGGGGCGAAAACCTCAGGGTGGAAACAAGCCATCAACCAACTATCCGTGGCCTACCCAGACCGGTTCGCCAACTACTTGTAAACCAAGCCCCCGCACACAAACAAACGGACACTCTCCTATGCAATGCATACCGATCAACGCCCGACCGTCGAGCGCCCGGCTATGCAATGCATACCCCCGGCCGCATGCGGACGGGCCCGAAACTATGCCATGCATACGGATCAACGCCCGCGCGTCGAGCGCACCGACTATGCAACGCATACGGATCAACCCCCGACCACCAAGCGCCGAAACTATGCAATGCATACCGATCAGCCCCCGACCGTCGAGCGCCGCAACTATGCAACGCATACCGATCAGCCCCCGACCGCCGAGCGCCGCAACTATGCAATGCGTACCGATCAGCCCCCGACCGTCGAGCGCCGCAACTATGCAATGCAGACCGATCAGCCCCCGACCGTCGAGCGCCGCGACTATGCAATGCATACGGATCAACGCCCAACCGTCGAGCGCCGCGACTATGCAATGCATACGGATCAACGCCCAACCGTCGAGCGCCGCAACTATGCAATGCATACACCCCAGCCCCAAGCGGACGGGCCCGAAACTATGCACTGCATACCGATCAACCCTCGACCGTCGAGCGCCGCGACTATGCAATGCATACGTACCGACCCCTGTTCGCGACGGTCGAAAAGTAGCCCAAAACGCTCCTCGAAAAGTAGCCCACCCGAAAAAAATGAATGGGTGATTTCATTGGAGGAATGGGCGCAGATCCGGTACCTGCGTGGGCAGGGTCTGTCATTGAGGAAGATCGCGGCCGAAGTCGGCTGTGCGAAGAAGACGGTGGAGAAGGCTCTGGCTTCAGATTCGCCGCCTTGTTACAAGCCACGGGACGCCAAAGGCACGGGTTTCGATCGGTTTGAATCGCACGCTAGGTGTACTTCCCCGTGACGTTGTGAACGCGTTGCGCGGGGGTGAGGCCGCCGATGGCGGTGATGGTGCCGCTGCGCGCCCTGGTTTTGTCGTGAGCCTAAAGCGCTGTGATCACCAACGTCGCCGGACTGGCTGCTCGGGTGGCGGCACTCGTAGTGATGGGCGCCACGTACTCCTGGTTCATCCCCACCGCGCGGGCTACAGGGCGGGTCTCCGGTTCGTCGGCGCGGAGTACGCAGCAGAAAGTGCTGCAAACCTCGGGAACGGTACCGTTGCCTGGGCTGCGGCTACCGCTACCGCGTGTGGGGTCGCGCTGTTCGCCGCCGCACGCCCTGACGTTATCAATGCTCCACTGCAATGAATCTCCGCCGTGCCTAGTATCGGTATTCAAGATCCTGACCCATTCCCGCAGGGAGATAGTGATGACCCGCGCAAGAAAAGTCGCTACCGGCTGCGGCGCCGTGTTCGCCGTTATCCTCATAGCCCTCGCGGCCGCCGCCTACACGTGGGGCCCGGCGACCACCGCGATCTTCACGGGAAAAACTCAATATGTGATCAAGCCCTCGCCCCAGAAGTACGCGAAAGACGTCATCCGGATCGTGGAGACTCTCGGTATCTACGCCGAGTCTGACGAGTTCACCGCCGCGAAAGCCACGGCCCTGGAGGAGATCAAGGGTGCCACCTCCTACGAGGAGACGTACGAACCGCTGCGCGCGGTGATCAAGGCGGCGGGAGGCAAGCACTCCAACATTCTCACTGCGGAAGACGAAGCAGCCGAGGACCCGGACCAGCTCGCACCCGCTGTGGAAGCCCGCGGCAACATCGCTTTCGCTACGGTCCCGGATGTCACCCGCCACGACGACGGGCAAGCCTACGCCGACACGCTTACCGAGGGGATCCTCACCCACGCAACGTGCGGCGCGATCGTTGACCTGCGCGGCAACGGCGGTGGCGATATGGGCCCCATGGTCGCGGGAATCTCACCGCTGCTTCCTGACGGCCCCGTGCTCTCCTTCGTCTCCCGCACCAGCACCACCGACGTGACCGTCGACGGCAACTCCGTCACCGGTGGCGGCACCCCTGTGACCACGCAGGGAGGCAAACGCGAAGTACCGGTCGCCGTGCTTGTCGACGCAGAAACCGCCTCCTCAGGCGAAGCCACCATGCTCACTTTCCGCGGCCTCGACCGGTCGCGCAGCTTCGGCGAGCCCACGGCGGGATTCGCATCCGCAAACATGGTCGTCGATCTTTACGACGGCGCCAGCGTGATGATCACCACCGCCAAAGATAGAGCACGCACCGGCGAGGAGTTCGCCGAAGACCCCGTCCGGCCGGACGTCGCCACGAATGACGCCGAACGCGAAGCCGTCGCCTGGCTGGAGGGACAAGGCTGCTCGACGCAGTAGCTATCCGCCTGCCCGGGAGCGACGAGCATCGCCGCGGCGGCGAGGAACTCGCGGGCGGGCAGCGCGAGCACCCTCCGATCCCCATCAGGATTGAGACTGTGGGATACATCTCTCTATCGTCGATCCGCCGCTGACGGTAGACGTCGTCGACCTCAAACAGCCTGCCGAGTAGAGCTCGATTGAGGGAAAAAGTCACAGCTGGGAAGAATCACCCGGCTCCAGTGGGCTTCTTTTTAAACACCGGTAATGGTCAGCCGCCAAACCAGCAGCAACCAGCATCGCAGCCGACGCCAGAAAATTATTGCTTGCTAACACTAAGATGCCCCCAATTCCCATCAGTACGGAAGCAACCAAGTAAAGATGTGCCATGTTCATTTCACATTCACTCCCCGTCCCTTGATCGCGAGCTGAAGCAGTACTCGGCTACCCCAGCTACCCCGATAGTTTCAGCACCGAGGTCACGGAGTGCGCCGCCGGTACGCTGTATGCTCGGCCAACTGAAATTGTGCGCCCTCACCTGGTAAAACGCAGCCTTGAGCCCACCGCGCTGCTGAATGCAACGCTTAATCGTGAGGATCTTTGCGGCGGGGATCACAGTTGAACCGATGACCCCCGGCACCGGCTGTTTCTGCAGCCCAATAGGGAAAACAGTTGTATTGGGATACTTTTCTCGAAGCCATTCTGCGGTGGCTTCGTCCCCTTCAGCCAGCACTTCGACTAGGTCATTGGACATTCCAAGATCGTTGTGCGCAGCTGTAGGGGTGATCGACGCGGCGTGAGGGTTATTGCTTTGAGGCCCACTCGCTGGTGCATGTGGCGTCAGAAATATCGACGCAGACAACAGGCACACTGAGACGCGCTTCTTCATGAGAGACCTCCAAGGCAACCGATATGTACAGTCGCGCAGTTCTGCGCAGCGCCCCTCCACTCCCTGGTGAGCACCCCGCTTTTCCAGACTATATATGGCCTGTGCTTTTCCCGGCTCACTAGCGCGTTTTTTTATACGAAAGTCTAATAAGACGGCACGAAAGTACCGACTTCCTTGAGATCCGGGGGTTGTTCCTGTAGCAGGACCGCGTCCTATTTAATAAATGGGGGAGCACCAAGTATTCTTGTCCTCCATGACGACCGCGCATACGACGCACACGGTGACCATGTGGACGCTGGTCTCGTTGATTATCGGCTCGACGATCGGCTCGGGCATCTTCGCGCTGCCCCAAAACATCGCGTCCGTGGCCAGCCCCGGCGCGATGCTCATCGGCTGGGTCATCGCGGGCGTGGGCATGCTGTCCGTCGCCTTCGTCTTCCAGGTCCTCGCCCGGCGCGAGCCGCACCTAGACTCGGGCGTCTACGCCTACGTGCGCGCGGGCCTGGGCGATTTCATCGGGTTCACCGCCGGTCTGGGGTACTGGCTGGGCTCGGTCATGGCGCAGGTAGGCTACGCCACGCTGTTTTTCCGCACGCTCGGCTACTACGTCCCGGTGCTGCACAACCAGTGGGTGCTCGCAGTGGCGGTCTCGACGCTGACCTGGGTGATCTTCGCGGGCCTGTCGCGCGGGATTCAGCAGGCGGCGGTGATGAACCTGGTCACGACGATCGCCAAGCTCGTGCCCATCGTGAGCTTCATCGTGCTGGTGGCCTTCCTCGGTTTCTCCTGGAACACGTTCACGTTGGACTTCTGGGGCGAGGGCTCCGGCATCCCGTTCAGCCAGCAGCTGCAGGGCATCATGCTGTTCACGGTGTGGGTGTTCATCGGCATCGAGGGGGCGTCCGTGTACTCGAAGCAGTCGAAGACGCGTCGCGACGTCGGACGCGCCACCGTCATCGGCTTCCTCTCCGTCCTCGTGCTTCTCGTCGCGGTGTCAACGCTGTCCTACGGCGTGCTCACGCGTGAGGAGCTGGCGGCGCTGCCCGAAAACTCCATGGGCGCGGTGCTCGAGGCCGTCGTCGGCCCCTGGGGCGGGGCGTTCATCTCGCTCGGGCTGTGCCTGTCAGTGCTCGGCGCCTACGTGTCGTGGCAGATGCTGTGCGCGGAGCCGCTGGTGATGATGGCCCGCGACGGCCTGCTGCCCCGCCAGCTCGGCGCCACGAACCGCCTCGGCGCGCCGTGGCTCGCGCAGCTGGTGTCCACCGCGGTCATCCAGCTCTTTGTCATCATCTTCTTCGCCAGCGAGGCCTCCTACAACGCGATGGTGCAGCTGGCCACCATCATGTACCTGCTGCCCTACATCTTCTCGGCGCTCTACCTCGTGCTGCTGGCCGCGCGATCGCACGGGGGCGCGCGGTGGACGCGCCGGGACAACCGGAAGCACGTCGTCCTCGGCGTCGTCGCCTTTGTGTACTCGCTCTGGCTGATCTACGCCGCCGACCCCATCTACGTGCTGCTCGGCGCGCTCGCCGTCCTGCCCGGCGTCATCCCCTACGTGCTCACGCGCCGCGCCCGCGGCGAGCGTGCGTTCAACCCCTTCGAGTGGGTGGTGGTCGCGCTCTTCGTCGTCGCGGCCGTCGTCGCCGTCGCCGGGCTTATCGACGGCACACTCACCCTCACCTAGGAATCCTCCCCGCGCAGCATCGGCCAGACGAGCTTGGCGATGTAGCGGGCGTGCTTCTTCGGGTCGCCGAAGTCGAAGGCGGCGCGGACGAGGATGCTGCCCACCACCATCGTGACAATCGTGCGCGCATCCGCCCCCGGGGCGAACATGCCGCGCTCGACGCCTCTGCGCACGTACACGGTCAGGCCGCCGAGGATCTCCTTCTTGATGCGCTCGCTCCACTCGTCGACGTGTTCCTCGCGGCCGGCCAGCAGGGACCCGATGAGCCGGATGCCCACCTCCTCCTCCAGGTGCTCCTGCAACCGGGTGAGGAAGGTCTCGAACTCCTCGTACGTTTCGGGGTAGCGCCGAGGGATGCGGATGACCACGTTCGACAGGGCGTCGGCAAGCATCTCCTTGCGGTCGTCGTAGCGCCTGTAGATGGTCGTCTTCGCCACCCCCGAATCCGCGACCACCGCGTCGATGGTCACCGCGTTGAAGCCCTTCTCCCGCGCCAAGCGCAACACGGAGCGGTAGATCTTCTCCTCTGTCGCCTGCCGGCGCCGTGGCCGCTGCCCGGCCGTGCTCAGTGTCTCAGAACCCATCTGATTACTATGACACACATTCGTAACGCCTAAGGATGGTTTGCGTCGGCATTAAGCACGAACGGTAGGATTAGCCCCCATGAATCGCTGGTTCGTAGTCGCCCCCGCCTCCGTGGCGCTCGGGTGGCTGCTGAACTACCTGCACGTCCCCGCCGCCTGGATCCTCGGCGCGATCCTCTGCTCCGGCGCGATGGCCCTCGGCACCGGACGCGACCTGAAGGTGAACACGCACTTCTACGCCCTCTGCCGCGGCATCATCGGCGTCCTCGCCGCCGTCCCGCTCATCGGCATCCCCGGCAGCGTCCTCGCCCGCTACCTCATCCCCGGGCTCGTCGTCGCCGCCCTCGCCATCAGCCTCGGGTTTCTCGCTGGCTACGCCCTCCACCGCTTCGGCAGGGTGAGCCGGGAAACGGGCGTGCTTTCCATGCTCGCCGGCGGGGCGTCGATGATGCCCGCCATCGCCGACGAGGTCGGCGCCGACATGCGCTACGTGGCGCTCACCCAATACCTGCGCCTTCTCACTGTCTCCATCACGCTGCCCGCCGTCACCTCGCTTCTGGAGACCCCCGCCGACACCCCTCCCGCAGTGACGACCCCCGAGTGGTGGGTGTGGCTCGTCGTCCTCGCCATCGCCGCCGGCGCCGGGCCCATCGCCACACGCCTGCACATCCCCGTCCCCAGCGTGTTCGGCCCCCTCCTCGTGACCATCCTCGTCGGGGCGCTCCTGCCCGTCGAGATCACCATGCCGCCCGCACTCGCCGTCGTTGCCTTCCTCTCCATCGGGTGGGTCTGCGGAGGCGGGCTGTCCGTCCCCTCGCTCAAGCACTTCGGCGCACTGCTCCCCCTGACCGTCGGCTGCATCGTCGCCATGATGCTCACCTGCGCCACCATGGGCGGGCTGATCGCCTGGTGGCTCGACATCTCTTTCCTCGAGGGGTACCTCGCCACCAGCCCAGGCGCCATCGAAACAGTGCTGGCCCTGTCCGCCGAAAGCGGCGCAGGGCCAGCAGTGATCACGCTTCAGCTCATCCGCCTCATCGCTATCATGCTCGTCGCCGGATACCTACCGCAGATCCTCCGGCGCGCGACAGGGCGCTAGTACGAGGCTGGCGGGTCACTCGCCGGGAAGCTCTGGTCGACCTGCTCGTCCACCAGCTCGTCCTCGCTCAGGGTCCCCTTCGTGTCGCCCGCGTTGTCGGGGGTGTCGTGCTTCTCGGCGTTACCACTATTGTTGCCGCCGTTGTTCTGGTTGCTGTTTCCGGGTGTGCTCATTACTTCCTCCTCTCCCGTGTGGTGCGCCCGAGGCTACACGCGTCGGCGCGGTCATGGCAGGCGCGCAGGTCGCGCGATAGACATGCCAGGTCAAGGGCGAGAAAACCGGCGGGCGACACCCCTAGTCCCGCAGCACCTCGCGGGAGAGCAGGCCCATGGGCATCGAGCCGAGGCTCAGGGCGCGGTCGTGGAATTCGCGCAGGTCCATGCCGTGGGCGAGGGCGTCGTAACGCAGCTGCAGCCACGCGCGGTAGCCGACGGCGTAGGAGGGGGCCTGGCCGGGCCAACCCATGTACCGGTCGAGCTCGAAAGCGAGGCCGGTTTCGGGCAGGGCGGCGTTGTCGCGGAGGAAGGCCTTCGCGTACTGGGCGTCCCACGTGCCGGTCTTGTCCGGGGTCTTTTTGCCGAGGTGGACGCCGAGGTCGACGGCGACGCGGGCGAGGCGGAGGCGACGAGAACTGAGCATGCCGAGGCGGGCGGCGGGGTCCTCGAAGGCGCCGCGCTCGTCCATGAGGTGCTCGGCGTAAAGGGCCCAGCCCTCGCTGTGGGCGGAGTTCCAGTTCACGGCGCGGCGCCACAGGTTGAGTTCGGGCCGGCGCGACAGGGCGATGGCGTGCTGGAGGTGGTGGCCCGGGATGCCCTCGTGGAAGACGTGGGACTTTTCCTGCCAGGCGTGGAAGACATCGCGGCCTTCGGGGACGGACCAGTGCAGGATGCCGGGACGCAGCAGGTCGTCGGTGGGCGGGGTGTAGTAGACCCCGCCGGTGCCCTGGGTGTTCACCGCAAAACCGATGCGGCGGACCTCGTCGGGGACGGTGAAGCACTCGGCGGCGATGCCCATCGCCTCGTCGGTGGTGCGCTGCATCCATTCGTGCAGCTGGTCGGTGCCTTGGAGGGTGTACTGGTCGTCGTCATTGAGGCGTCGATACGCGCCCTGCACCGTGCAGTCGGAACCGAAGAGGGACTGGGCGATCTTCTGCTGCTGCGCGGCAATCTCTCGGAGGTCCTCGATGACGCGGGAGTAGGCCTCGTCGAGGTCGATCTTGGCGCCGAGGAAGAACTCGGAAAAGAGCTCGTAGCGCTCGCGGCCGACGCTGTCGCCGTACTCGGCCTGGGGCGACAGCTCCGTAGAGAGCCAGTCGGCCATCTCCTGGAAGGCCTCCTTGGCTCCAAGGACGGCGTCGCTTTCGGGCGGGACGCCGAGGCGGTCGAGGAGTGAGTCGTCGCCCCCCAAGGCCTCGCACTGGCTGATCACGGCGTCGATCTGGCGGTGGGTGGACACGTTGCCCTGGCTGGCGGCCTCGGACAGGGACTCGCGGTAGCCCTGCAGCGAGGTGCGCACGCGGGAGAGGCGTTCCGCGACGTTGTCGATGTCCTCCTCGGTCACCTTGGGCATGAGGGTGAGGCAGTCGCGGATGTTCTGCACCGGCGAGTCGATGTTGTTGAGCATGCGCAGGTACTCGCCGCGGTGGTGCAGCTCAAGCTCCAGGGTCATGCGCTGGCGCAGGATCGCGGCGGTGAGGTGGTCGACGGCGTCGAAGTCGTCCTCGTCGTCGGAGTCGTCGGTGGCGTCGTTGAGCGCGTCCACGTCGGCCACGAGGTCGCGGATGCGGTCCGCGACGGAATCCCAGTACTCGGGGCTGAAATCTTGCAGCTCGTGGTCGTGGCCCTCCACCCCCACGCGGCTGGCCAGAGTCGGTGAGAGGGCCGCGAGGTCGTAGACGAAGTCTTCGCAGGTGGCGTCAAGGAGAGACGGGGCCCGGCTAGGAGTCACCGGGCCCTCTCCACGTGCATCCTGGTTCGTGCCGCATAGCGTGCCGTCCTGGGCATCCACACTCATGAGCGGAGAGTCTAGTGAACATACCCGCATTTGCCCACCTGAGCTTATGGTGGAAGCCATGAGCAGACCGATTTCGGAGGCCGCCGAGATCCTGTCCGCCGCGCGCCACATCGAGGTGTTCACCGGCGCGGGCATGTCGGCGGACAGCGGCATCGCCACCTACCGCGACGCCGTGACAGGCCTGTGGGAAAACGTCGACCCCACTGCGCTCGCGTCTATCGACGCCTGGGCTACCCGCCCCGCGGAAATGTTCGCCTGGTACCTGTGGCGCGCCTCGCTCGTCACCGCGGCGCAGCCGAACGCCGGCCACCGCGCTATCGCCGAGTGGGCGCGCACCCCCGGCAAGCGCGTCACGGTGACCACCCAGAACATCGACAACCTGCACGAGCGGGCCGGGTCCGAGGACGTGGTGCACCTGCACGGCTCGCTGTTCGAGTTCCGCTGCAGCATCTGCTCCCGGCCCTGGCGCGGCGAGCCGCCGTTTCCCGCCGAGCCCGTCGCCAAGATCGCCCCGCCGGAGTGCCCGCTGTGCGGCAACCTGGTCCGCCCTGGCGTCGTGTGGTTCGGCGAGGCCCTGCCGCAGCGCGAGTGGGCCGAGGCGCAGCGGCGCATGGCGGAGGCGGACGCCGTGGTCATCGTCGGCACCTCCGGGGTTGTCTACCCGGCGGCGGGCCTACCCATCGAGGCCCATTGGCGCGGGGTGCCCATCATCGAGGTGACACCTATGCGGACCGAGCTGTCTTCCATCGCGAGCATCGTCATCGAGGATACCGCGGCAAATGCGCTGCCCAGAATCGATTTTCGGGGTTGACGGACAAAGCGGTCTATTGCAGCGCTACAATATGTAGACATGATCCCAACTGGCTCCGTTTTCTCTCGCCCGAGCACGCCCGCGGCGAAGTGCCTCCATGTGATCCGGCTGCGCGAGGTGACGTCGAGAAGCGAGCTCGTGGAGGCGACGGGGCTGTCGCAGCCGACGATCACCCGGGCCGTCGCCGCGCTCGTCGTGGCGGGGTATGTCACGGAGCGCACCGACCTCATCCGCGCTCGGGGGCGGGGCCGGCCCACGATCCCCCTGACGCTCGGCTCGCCGCGCGCGATCCACGCGGGCATCGCGGTGGGCACGACGTCGACGTACGTGGCGCTGTTTAACCTGCGCGGGCAGGCCCTGCGCAGCATGGACATCGACATCGCCGTGGCGCGCCTGAGCGAGGACGACTTCATCCAACACATCATGGCTGGCCTGAACAGGCTGCGCGCGGGCCTGGACAGGCCGCTGGCCACGATCGGGGTGACCACCTCCGGCACCGTCTCGAGCAACGGCGAGGTCTACGCCCCCAACCTCAACTGGCACGGAGTGAACATCGGCGCGCACATGCGCGAGCAGTTCGGCGTGCCGGTCTCGGTGACCTCGGCGGCCGCCGCGATCGTGGGCAGCGAGGCGCAATCGCGCGACACCCTCGGCGGCCCCGGCATCATGGCGCTGTTCGCCGACGATTCCATCGCCTGCGCCGTCGGCTCCGGCGACGAGGTCGTGCCCGTCCCCGTCTCCCGCGAGGACCTCACCACCGACGGCCTCATCCGAGCCATCGGCATCCCCAGCATTCGCACGCTTAGCGACGCCCTCACCAGCGCCCACCGCGCCACCACGCGCCCTGCCCTCACCCGGCGTGCCCGCCAGCTCGGCGAGCTCACCGCCCAACTGTACGAGCAGCACACCCCCGACACCGTCGTCGTCGCGGGGTCCGCCTTCATCGACGACCCGCTCGCCCCCGCCCCCTTCGCCCGGGCGGTGCGCAACGGGACGCCGGCCGGCACGCGGGTGAGCCTGCGCATGATCCCCACCCACCGCGAAGTCGTGCGCGACATCGCCCGCGCCGTCGCGCTAGACCTCGTGCTTCGTGAGCCCCTCGCGGTGTCGTCGCGCTAACTCCACGTAGTGCGCGGCGTGGGCAACCCGGTCCGCCCGCGACGCCTCCTCCAGGCTTTTGCGCACCTTCGCCGGAACCCCGGCCGCCACGCTGAACGGCGCGATCTCCTGTCCTTCCAGCACGACCGCGCCCCCGGCGACGATCGTGCCCTCCCCCACGCGTGCGCGCGAGAGCACCGTCGCGCTCATGCCGATCAGGCACGCGGCCTCCACATGGCAGCTGTGCACCATCGCCATGTGGCCGACAGTGACGTCGTCGTCCAGCACCGTCTCCGCGCCCGTGTCCACGTGGATGACGGTGCCGTCCTGGATGTTCGTGCGCGCCCCGATGCGGATCCGGCCGACGTCGCCGCGAATCACGGCGCCGGGCCAGATGTTGGCGTCCTCGCCGACGATCACGTCGCCGATGATTGTGGCCTCGGGGGCAACGTAAGCACTGGGGTGGATCGTGGGGCGGGTGCCCTCAAAGGCGTAGATCACGGCTGTCTCCTTCGGTCGAACATCGTAGGCGCCACCTTACCTTTTACTCAGACACAGACCGTTCGGTTCACTTACATACGCTCGCCGAGATGTGTTGTTTTTTGCGCGCGAGGTGTAGTGTTCCTGCCTGAGTAAAGGATTCACAGACAGATTAGTCTATTAAGTGAGGAACGCTATGCGTCTACCACAATGGGCCACCGGATTCGGAGCCCAAGTCATCGCCGGCCTGGTCGCCGGCCTCGTCCTCGGCTTTATCGCGCGCAGCGCGGACGTCGACTGGCTCGCCGAGACCCTCAGCTGGGTCGGCTCGACCTACGTCCAGCTGCTCAAACTCCTCATCCCGCCGTTGGTGTTCACCGCCGTGGTGACCTCGGTGGCCAACCTGCGCAAGGTGGCCAACGCCGCCCGCCTTGCGGTGACCACCCTCGTCTGGTTCGCCATCACCGCCTTCGCCTCGGTGCTCATCGGCCTCGCCGTCGGCGCCCTCCTGCAGCCCGGCGCGAACTCCACCGTCAGCCCCGACGCGGCCGCCGACCCGTCCACGACCGGCTCCTGGCTCGGCTTCCTCCAGTCCGTCGTGCCCGCCAACTTCCTCGGCCTCACCGGCAGCGTGACTGACGACGGCGGCGTCTCCCTCTCCTTCAACGTCCTGCAGATCCTGGTGATCTCCCTCCTCATCGGCGTGGCCGCCATGAAGGCGGGCGACGCCGCCGAGCCGTTCCTCTCCTTCTCCGAGTCCCTGCTCAAGGTCATCCAGGTGGTCCTGTGGTGGATCATCCGCCTCGCCCCCATCGGCGCCGCCGCCCTCATCGGCCGGGCCGTGGCCTCCTACGGGTGGGAAGCCCTCGGCTCGCTGGGCATGTTTGTCCTGGCCATCTACCTCGGCCTCGCCCTGGTCATCTTCGCCCTCTACCCCGCCGTCCTGGCCGCGAACCGCCTGCCGGTCCTCGAGTTCTTCCGCCGCGTCTGGCCCGTGACCACCCTCGGCTTTGCCACCCGCTCCTCCATGGGCGTCATGCCCGTCAACCAGCGCACCGTCGAAGAGTCGATGGGCGTGCCCAGGGAGTACGCCTCCTTCGCCATGCCGCTCGGCGCCACCACGAAAATGGACGGCTGCGCCTCCATTTACCCGGCCATCTCCGCCCTCTTCGTCGCCCAGTTCTACGGCATTGACCTCCATTTCACCGACTACCTGCTCATCGTGATCGTCTCCGTCCTCGGCTCCGCCGCCACCGCGGGCACCACCGGGGCGACGGTCATGCTCACCCTGACGCTGTCCACCCTGGGCCTGCCGCTGGCGGGCGTGGGCCTCCTCCTCGCCGTCGACCCCATCGTCGACATGGGCCGCACCGCCGTCAACGTCACCGGCCAAGCCGTCGTTGCCGCCGTCGTGGCCAAGCGCCAGGGCATCCTCGACGAGGAGGTCTGGGAGGACGAGCCGAGCGCCGAGGCGCTCGGGCGCGTCTCCTAAGCCCACAGAGCCCGCAACCGGCGTTTCCGTTGCGTTCTTCCGTCCCCCGCCCTAGACACCGAGCGCGTCCACGACGCTGCCCAGGGCGTCGCCGACGTTGGCGCGCCACAGGGTCTGCACCTTCTGGTCGGCGCGCCCGGGGCCGCCGTTGATGACGGCGACGCGTTTGCCCTGCTTGAGGGCGTCGATGACAAACTTGTAGCCGCTCATCACCGCGAGCGAGGTGCCCAAGGCAAGGACGCTGGTCGAGGCGTCGAGCCACTGCTCGGCCGCGGCGCGGCGGGGTTTGGGGACGGATTCGCCGAAGTACACCACGTCGGGTTTGAGGCGGTGCCCGCCGCAGCGGACGCAGCTGATCATGCGGAAGCGCTCGATGTCGCTGGCGCGCAGCTCGACGTCGCCGTCGGGGTTGATCATCGAGCCGGTGATCTCGACGGAGTCGACAAAGGTGGGGTTGGCGGCGGCAAGTCGGGCGTCGAAAAGCGAGCGTGTTTCCTCGTAGCCGCAGTCGAGGCAGATGACGTGCTCCATGTCGCCGTGGAGGGCGAGGACGCGCTGGGTGCCGGCCTGGGTGTGCAGGCCGTCGACGTTTTGGGTGATGACGCCGGTGAGCAGCCCGGCGCGCTCGAGTTCGGTGAGCGCGAAGTGGGCGCGGTTGGGCGCGGCTGCGCGCATGAAGCGCATGCCCACGAAGGCGCGGGCCCAGTAGCGGCGGACCTGCTCGGGGGCGTGCGCGAACTCCTGGTAGGTCATCGGGCGGCCCTTTGTCAGGCGCCCTCCTTTGGAGCGGTAGTCGGGGATGCCCGACTCGGTGGACATACCGGCGCCGGTGATCACGAGCACTCTGCCGCGCGCCAGCTGCTCGGTGACCTGGCGCAACGCCCGGCGCGGCTCAGTCGGCGTGGCCGTTTCCACCACGACGCGCTGAATGGAGCGCACCGCGCTGCGGTGCGCCATGGCGATCGCAGGGTCGGCGAAGTGGGTTCTGTCGTCCGTCACCACGGTGAAGCTACCGCAAAGCTAGCGGAACGGCACCTCGCCGATGGTGCGGCGCAGCTTCCGGGTGCGCAGCCGCTCGGGGTTTTCCGCGAGGCGTTCCATGGCGCGCACCGCGCACATAACGTGCGCTTCCTTGGAGTTGGAGTAGAACGCCTGCGCGGCGGCGGGCAGTTTGGGCACGGCGTGCAGGGGCAGGTCGGACACGGCGAGGAGCGTGCCGTAGGGCACGCGGTAGCGGTAGCCGTTGGCGGCGAGGGCGCAGGATTCCATGTCCACCGCGGCGGCCGTGGAGCCGCGCAGCCATTCCCACAGTTCGCGCGGGGTTTTCCACTCCCAGTTGCGGTCGGAGGAGGAGAGGACGGTGCCGGTGCGCATGAGCTCCGCGTCCTCGCCGTAGACCTCCCGCACGGCTTTTTCCAGGGTGCGCTGGATTTCGGGGACGGCGGGCAGGGGCGACTCGGGGCGGATGTAGTCGTCGAGCACGCCGTCGTGGCGCTCGTAGGCGTTGCCGAGGATGAGGTCGCCAATGCGCATGCGCCCGTCAAGCCCGGCGCAGTGGCCGATCATGATCCACGCCTCGGGGCGCAGCACGGCCAGGGAGTCCGTGATGGTTTTGGCGTTGGAGGGGCCGACGCCGATGTTAATCATGGTGATGCCGTCGCCCTCGGGGGTGATGAGGTCGTAGCGCGGCATCTGGTAGCGGGAGGCGAGGTCGAGGTCCTCGAAGGCGACGGTGTCGGAGACGGTTTCGCCGCTGGGCAGTTTCAGGGCGGTGTAGCGCGAGCCTGGCTCGGCGAGCTGGCGCAGGCCGAAGCGCACGAACTCGGTGACGTGCATGGCGTAGTTGGTGAACAGGATGTATTTCTGCAGCGTGTCCACTTCGATGCCCGTGTAGTGCTCGAGGCGGGCGCAGGCGATGTCGAAGCGCTGCGGGCCGAAATGGAACAGGGGTTTCTCGGCGCCGTGGAAGGCGTCCCAGTCGCCGTCGACGATGGCGTCGTGCACCGAGTCGAGGGTGGGCCGGGGGATCGAGTTGGCGCCGTCGGGGCGCGTCGCGCCGCGGATGTACTCGGGCGGGATGCGCACGTCGGAGTAGCCGACGGTGATCTCGGTGTCGTAGTTGGCGCACAGGGCGCCGAGCTGGGCGCGCAGGTAGCTGGACATGAGGTCGGGGCGGGAGATGACGGCGGAGTACACGCCGGCCTCGTCGACGTAGCCGAAGGGCTCGGTGCGGTCGATGGGCACCCACGTCTTGATGTTCACGCTGATTGTGGGGTAGCGCACGTCGTCGTAGCGCTCGTAGCCCCCCGAGTCCACGATCTCCCGCGCGAGTGCGCACGAGCGTTCGTAGAGCTCAATAAGCTTATCGACGGCCCCATCCACGTCCACTGCATCCACCATGCCCCCTACCCTACGTGCGCTTTATTAAGGTTGGTGCCCATGGCGATAGCGGATGCGGCACGGTGGGTGGAGGCGCGGGTGCGGCGCGCGGGCGTGCGCGCGAAAGCGCGCAAAGCGTGGATCCCCGCGGCGACCGGCTTTACGGGCTACGGAACCCCAGGGCGGGCCCGCGTGCTGGGCCGCGTGCTCATGGCCGACCCCGCTGCCGACGCCTCGGCTGCCCGCCCGCAGCGCGGCTACCGGCAGTTTTTGACCACCCCCGTGCCCGACATGCCCGTCACGGTGCGCCTGGGCGCGCGCACCGTGCGCACGCGCACCGACGACCAGGGCTACGTGGTCGCCCTCGTCGAAGGCCACGGCCTCGAGCCCGGATGGCACACGGCGCTTCTCGACGCCCCCTTAAGCGCCCACCCCGCCCCCGCCCCCGTGCGCATCATCGCCGACGACGTCACCCACGGCGTCATCTCCGACATCGACGACACGATCATGGTGACGAACCTTCCGCGCGCCCTGCTTGCCGCGTGGAACTCGTGGGTGCTGCGCGCCACCAACCGCCGCCCTGTCGACGGCATGGCACGCTTCCTCCACGCCGCCCACGGCCCCGGCGAGCCGGTGTTCTACGTCTCCACCGGCGCCTGGAACACCTACGGAATGCTGCACGACTTCATGCAGCGCCACGGCTTCCCTGCCGGGCCCATGCTGCTGACGGACTGGGGCCCCACCCCGACGGCCCTGTTCCGCTCCGGGCCGGAGCACAAGCGGGTGCAGCTGCGCAACCTGCTCATCGACTTCCCCGGTATCACCTGGACGCTCGTGGGCGACGACGGCCAGCACGACCCCATGATCTACTCAGGGCTCGTCGCCGAGCACCCCGGGCGCGTGAAGCTGGTGGCGCTGCGCGAGCTCACCGCCCCGCAGCACCTCCTCGCGCACGGCACCGCTACCACCATGGAGCAGCCCGGCGACTACCGCGGGGTCCCCGCCATCTACGGCGCCGACGGCGACGAGCTTCTCGAGCAGCTGCGCCGGGCGGGGGGCTAGTCCGCCGACTGGCCGCCGTTGCGGCGTCGAGCAAGTACTAATCCGAGCGCAATCAGCAGCCCACCGATCAGCGCAATCGAGATCACGCCCGCACCTGTGCTGGCGAGCCGAGGCGTTTCACGCGTCCCATCCTGTCCCGTCCCTGGAATTTCTGGGGTGGACCCGTCCGGCGGGGATCCCGGCGGCACCTCGGGTGTTGTTGTCCCGGGCGTCGACGTGCCAGGCCCCGGCCCTGGTCCCGGCGTTGGTGGAGGTCCCGGCGTCGGCGGTGGGCCCGGAACAGGCGGTGGGCCGGGAGGTGGGGGCTGCGTGGGCGGGGTCGTGGGAGTACCCGGCTCGTAGGTGAGGCCAGACTTTGCGGTGATCTCGACGTCGTAAAGCCACCGCTCGCCGCTCATATCTCCAATGGGAAGTGTGATGAGGAACGGGCCGCCGTAGCGCCACTGATAACCAGCTGTTTCAGGCGGGGTTTCCACCACGTAGTACAGGCCGATCGGCAGGTCGGTGAAGCGTGCGGTGCCGGATGCGTCTGTCGTCGCTGTGAACCTCGGACCCGTGGCTGCTGCACGCGCCTCGTCGAGCGTCATGGTGCAAGCGCGATCCCAACCTTCGCTTGTGGTCAAATCAACACCTTCGACGCGCCGCAGTTCGAAGGTGAAGCCAGCACGGCCACCGTCAGGCAGCGCTCCGGGAGGTGGTTCGTCGTACGGGTTCCGCGGGGCCTTGTAGATGGTGAGATCGACGGAGCGTCCGGCGTCGATCGACTCGATGGCGACGTTGTCAACGTTCCCCGTCACCGTCTTGGCCTCTGCGGCGGGAGACAACACTACGGCACCCGCTAAGATGAGCGCGGCGAGTTTAGTTCTGTTCATCACTCTTCTCCTTCTCCCCGGCGAGCGTGCGCCGGATCCACCACGTCAATCCGACCGCGACCGCGAGCGCCACCGCTAGCACCAGCCACATCCACCACTGCATGGTCCACCCACCTGTGGCGCTCACAATGTCCTCATCTCCTTGATCGAAGGGGACTCGCTCGGCGTGAACGAGGAGGCGGTGGCTGTTGATGCCATACGGGGTGCAGGTAACCAGCGTCAGCAGGTCACGCCCCTCCTGCGCTTTCAGCGAGTCCGTCTCATTCGGCAACACTGTCTCGATGTCATACACTTTGTATTTCAGCTGTTCGCCGAACGTACTGACGTAGACGTCGTCGCCCTCCTTGACATCGATGAGGTTGTCCCACAGTGTCGCGTTGGTAATCCCCGTGTGGCCTGTGATGACGGAGTGCATACCTTCCCCGCCGATCGGCAGGGCACTGCCGAAGAGGTGGCCTAGGCCTTTCTGCAACGTTGATTCGTCCGTTCCGTGGTAGACGGGCAATTTCGAGTTGATCGCCGGGATGGTCACCTGGCTCATCGCAGGGAATCCAGACAGTTGACTGAGGTAGTGCTGGTATTCCCCGTTGTCTTTGCTCACGCGGGCTAGCCACGGGTCGAGAATCGGACCGTCAGTGTGCTCTTCGTTGTACACGCGTGCGTCGACAAGCGAGCGCTGGATGAACTCGGGCTCGTTAGCCTTTTGCTCCTCCATAATGTCGTGGTACTGCTGGGCGACGCCGCGCTGCACGTGGTTGTTCCACTGCGACGCCACGACGGGATACAGCATCACGATTAAGCCAAGAACGACCAAGAGTGCGGGCACCACGATGCGACGTAGCGCGGACTGCTTAACTGCCGCGGTGCGGTGCCTCCCTCCGGCGCGGCCGCTGGGGAATGTGGTGCTCATGCGTACTCCTGGTTGTGTTGGTTGATGTGTTCAGTTGTAGGAAAAGTGCCGGGGTGCCTCCCCGGATGAGGGGGGCCACAGGAGCGTGGCCCCTCGCAACGCGTCAGCCGTGAAAGGCCAAAACGCTACCTTTAGGCCTCAGCGGAGTTTCGGCGAGCGGCATACACACCGCCACCGACGATGCCAGCGCCGAGGAGCAGAAGCAGAGCAACACCCGCGCCACCGGTGGCCGGAAGTGTCGGGGTACCGGTCTGGACGTTAGCAACCTCAATGGTCTTCAGGGGAACGGTCTGCCCCGCCGCGTGGGTCTCGGTGTGCAGCAACTCCACGGCGATCGGCTGGGTCAGCAACTGGAAGCCGGCCGGGGCTTTGGTCTCCACCAGGCAGAAGTTCGGCAGCTTCGCGTCAGCGTTGTTGGCGAAGTCGGTGACGTGCAAACCGTCAATGATGAACTCGCCCTCCGCGTTCGTGACCCACGTGTTGTTGCCACCCACCGTGAGCGGCGTCTCGGTAGCAAGGCCCTCCGTGGTGCAGGCATCAGCCTGGTACAGCTGGAATTCAGCGCCTTGCAGCCTGCGCGATTTGTCACCCTCTGCGTGCTTGATCACCTGCACCCTGGCCAGGTAGGTGACCACCTCATCCTTGGGGGTCTCAAACTCGTGCGTGGCGTCACCCTCCCGGGTGAACCCGGTGGTCTGCGTCTCGTTGACGATCTCACCGTCGCCGTTATCACCGAGCGCCAAGAGCGCCGCGGTGAGGTTCACGACGACAGTGGCACCCGAGTTCGCCGCTAGCAGCGCCCGGCCGGCCTCAGTGAACGCGACCGTCTTCTGCGCCCGGCCGTCCGGGAGGACAGTATCTTCGACTGTGTAGTGAATCCCCTCGACAAGCGCATCATCGCGGCCCTGGATAGTCACCGAACCCACCGTGACATTACCGAGCTCCGTCGTATCGTAACGGTCGTGGATGTGGTACTCACCGAGCGTCTGGCCAGCGGGCACCGCCGGGACGGTCGAACGGATCTGGTAGTTGACCTCATCTCCGACGTTGTCGCCCTTACCGTCGGCTGCATCGACGACGCTCTTTTCGGTCGTCAGCGAGGAGTTCTTGGGGTAGACGACGGGGTCGTAGTTCCACGAGGTACCACCAGCCTCGCCCCGTTGAGTGAAGGGAACGAAGACAATGAAGGCGGGGCCGGACACGATCTGGCCGGGCTGCAGAGTCTGGCCGCCTGCCGTGACGGGGCCGTTGATCGATTCCTGAACCAGGTAGGCGCCAACCGGCAGGTCATCGAACCGCACCTGGCCGTCAGCGCCGGTGTCGCCGGTGCGAGTTACCGTCACGTCCAGGTTTTGTGCAGCTTCTGCCGGGGTCATGGCGGCGAGCTGAGCGAACCCCTCCGGAGTGGTGATGTTGCGGTTGATCTTGGTCGCGGTGAAGGTCACGCCCGCCGCCGGGCTGCCCGACGCATTAGGCTGCTCGACTCCGAGGCCGGGAAGGATCTGCTCGGGGTTCAGGCGCTTGTTGATGGTGATCGAGCCGAGGCGGGCGGGATCGATGTTGGCGGCCGACACGGTCGGCGCTGGGTTGGTGTCCTGCGCGAAAACGACCGGGGCGGTGGCAGCGGCGGTGGACAGAGCGATGCCGGCGGCCGCGCAGGCGGCGACGGTGCGGGACGTTGCGATGAAACGCATGGGAAACTCTCTTTCAAAACGGGAGCGCGGAGTAGCGCTACGGAGGTGGGCCCAAAGGGGAGGGCACGAGGTGCGTGACCTATCGGCATATGTGCACGGTGCGGTCGCGATCTGGGCCCGCTCGGGGCCAGCACGCATGGCTGTGACGCATCATTGTTTTAGCTTTCCTTCCGACGCGCTGTCGCGGCACCTATCAGCACGAGGAGCGCGGAGAGCAGGGCCCAGGGAAGGTACCCATTCCCACCGGTCTTCGGCATATCGCCCTGCCTAAAATCGGCGATGGTGATATACGCGCTGCTTGGCGATGCACCCTCGTGGTCTGGGTCGGTGACGAGGCCAATCGCGTGTAGGCTCTGCGCCACATCAACCCTGGCGTTGCCGTTCTCACCAGTGGTAATGGTGAAAGCGATGGGCTGCGGCAGGAGCGAGTAGCCCAGCGGAGATCGGGTCTCCACAAGGTAGTACTGCGTCCCCTTGCGTAGCCCGGACGCGGAGTAGAAACCGGTGTTTGCGGCGTCCGGCGTGTCCATCACCGCTACGACGCCTCCCTCCGCGTCGCGGACCTCAAAGGCGGCCCCCGCCAGTGGCGTGTTGCGGTTGTCGTTGCCGACCTTTTGGAGCAACAACGTGACCGTTTCATCCCTCACAATTGGGCCGCACGCTCGTCCTTTCACCTCTCCGCCCGGATAGGTCACCTGTGCTTCGTTGAACAATCCCCGGCCCGGCGTGCCAGCCTGGCATTCTGCCGTGGAGAAGTCGGCGGCCGCGGGCGGCGCCGAGTAGCGCAGTGTCACGCGGTACGTATGGGTCGCACCCTTCTCAATCCGCGTATTTTCGACGAGCGGGAACCTGATACTGTTTTGATTCTGCGGTTTGCCAAGGTTGGCCCACCCGCCATCCGGGAAGACAACAATGCCACCTTGGACTTCGACCAATCCCGAGAACCGCGGGGACTCAATGAGACTGTATGTCGTGGCGTTGTTCGGGTCGCGGTTTGTCACCTTGATTTCGTACTGGATGGTCCGGTCCGTGGACCCCGGCACGGGTTGGCTGGAGTCGACCCCGTCGATGACGCCGTCGCCGTTGACGTCTACAACGTTCTTTTCCACGACAACCTCGCACGCCCCGTCAGACGCCGTATTGTTATCGGGCTGAGGGTCGTCCTCGTTGCCGAGCACCGTCGCGGTGTTGGATACGCAGGCATTATTGGACGCGCCGTAGCGTGCCGTCAGGCGAAGCGTAGCTTTCTGGCCGACAGCAAGCGGCCCATGGAGCGCAACGATGGTGTTGCCCACCTGGGATTGAGTCCTCACCCAGCCATCAGTTTCGAACTCCATGCGCACACCCGTATACGTCGACGGGACCTGGTCCGTGACGTTGAAGCCCGAGGACCCGCATGGGCCGTTGTTTGTTACGTTAATTTCCCACGTAGCCACGCCGTTTTCTAGCGCGATCAGGTTCTTTTCAATTGACAGATTCGTATCGTTTACAACCAGTGCGTTCGACGCGGCATCGTTCGACTGCGATGTCGGGGCGGGTGCCTTCGCAATCAGGCGGGCCTTAAAACTATTGGGCTGAGAGTCGTAGATCTCAATCTGGTACGACTCTTGCCGACCATTCAACCCAAACCCTAGGTTTCCGTTCGGGAAGGTCCACGCGGTGCCGTAGATGCCTGTCGGCATGGTGTTGCCCAATGGATCTCTGATCCCGCTCATACTAAACGTGGTCAGGTCGCCGTCGGAGATCCGCGTGCGCTCGATGATGTTCGTGCCGTTGCGGATGCCGTAAATGTAGCCGTCAGAACCGTCGCCGAAAAAGGCATAGTCATTCGCGCGCATGTCGGCGGCGCTGTTGCGATTGGCCCACCACTGCGCGCTGGGGCGCGACAGATCCAGCGTGTAGCGGTCCTTCGTGCCTGAGTCGGAGGAGTTGGAAAAGATGTAGGTGCCGTCCGCCATGATCACGCCGGAGGTAATGCCTCCCCACAGGTCGTTGGGCCAGGTGCCCGGAGTCTGCTGCTGGATACCTTCAATAAAACCGAGGTCTCTCACCGCGCCGTTCACCGGGGAGATGCGGAGGAGGTGGCCAGCTGGGTAGCGCGGGTCCTCGTCGTAGGTGTTGCCCTGCCCGGGCGTAGAGCGAGGGGTCTGGATGCGCCCCTGGCTAATGGCGTAGAGGTACCCGTCGAGCGGGTTGTAGGCCAACGCGTTGTACACCCAATTGGTTACCGGGCCGACGGTTTCGTACCGCGTGCTGCCGTACGTCTGGCGGTACAGCTGGGTTGTATTTCGCGTGTTGAATGTGTTGCCTTGGTCCTGGTGCGCCGAGACGCCCACCCATACGGTGCCGCCGCCCGACGGGCTGCACCGCTGCCCAAAAGCTGGATCCGGGCCGCCATCGGGGATCGGCGCGGAGTGCGCAGTTCCGTCGACCGTCAAACTCGCCTGCGCCGCGTTTGCGGTCGGTGCGCCGCCACCGGAGTTTTGCCACCTGAATTGGAGCCTCGCCGGTGTGTGTGCCGGCACCGGGATCTCTATCGGGTTGTCGTTGGTGTTAAAGAAGGAAACGTTGATTCCGTAGGGGCTTTGCTGTCGGCCGCCGGTCAGGTTCACGGTCACCTCAACCCACACTGGGCCCAGGTTGGCCACGTTGACAAGGTATTGGTAGCCCGCGCGCGTCCCGGAGTACGAGACGGCGACGCTGCGAGTGGCGTCGTTCGTATCCAAAATGCCGTCTATCACCACCCGGAAATAGTCATCGTTCGTCGGAATAATCCCCTTGTTCTGTCCCGCAGGGAAGCGGTAGGAGATCCCGCGAATATCGGCCCCGTTATTTCCGCCCAGCGCGAAATTTTCAGTCCATTCCCTGTTCCCAGACCGTCCTGTCGTGAGCGTGTGCGTGGACGACGCCATGGGACCCGGGTTGTTCGCCCACGGGGACGTATACGTGGGAGTAGCTGCGAATTGCGTCAACTGAGTACCCTGCGGAATCAACGACACAGGCAGACCGGAGCGGATCAGGGCGGCCAGCATCTCGTCCGCAACTGCCGCAGCATCAGCCACCTCCGCCTCTGCGGCGTTGGCCGCGGGATCCTCCGCCGAGCGCGAAGGCTCTGCTCGTTCTTCAGCGGGAGCGGGGGTCTCAGCTGCATCCACGTAGTGGCCGTATACGTCGTAGCTGTAGCGGGAGGCGCCTTCAGCGCTGTCGTCTGTGAAGCTGACCTCCACCTTGTCGCCGTCCCGCAGCGCTAGCGCTGCGCCACCGCCGGCGGGGGCCATGAGGTCAATGGTCAGGGTCTGGCCGCCGTCAAAGCAGGTACGGCACTCGCGGACTCCGTCGCCGGACGAGTCGCCATTACGCACTACTTTCCATGTTCCGTCAAAGTTAGCGGGGAGCGGGGACGAGACCGTGATGCCGGTGACCACGAGCGCCTTTCCAGGCTGAGCATCGAGCGCGGTGAAGGCGACGCGATTCTTGGCAGTACCGAGCACCCGCCGCTTGGTCGAGTCTTTGTAATCGACGCCGACGGTGAGCTTCACGCCCGAGGGTACGCTCGCGCTCGGGGCTGGGGTACTCGGCTGGTACGGCAGGTTCGGAGCTGTGGCTGCGGGGGCTGTCGCCTCCGGCCTCACCTGGTCAGGCGTATCCGCGGGGGTGGGGTCGACCTGTTCGACGGCCGCGGTTGGCTCGCCCGAATTCAGCTCTGGACCCCGGTCTGAAACCGAGAGTGGAGTGTCTGCGTAGGCCGGAACGGCCACAGGCGCGGCGAGGACCGCGGCGACGAGCAGGAGCGCCCTCCAAGCCCGCCCGTGGGGCCGGTCGGTGCTGCGCGGGTCACGAACGCGGGTACGCAAAGCAGAAGCCTTTCCTCACCCTGGCATTTCGCTCCGAAAATACTTCGAACGGGCCATGAGTATCAGAGCATGGTCGGACGAACAGTCGGGTGAACGGCAGGTGAAACGATGGAGTCGAGAAACGATGGCAGCCCCTCATGGTGCTATAGGCTGTACCTATGTTGACCTGACAACCAGCAGGGCTACGCTCAAGTTACCTGACAGGCTTCACAAAGGAAATCGGAAGCACAAAATGTTGAACATGTGCCTACCTTGAACGCTTCCCCCTCGACCGCCGAACATTATCCTCGCAGTTCACCGCATATATGGTCGTTCCTTTATATTCCACCCCCGGTACCCCCGCCCCTCCCCCCGTAGGCGCTCCCTCTCAGCGCTTTTTGCTAGTGGGGCTTCCTCGGGAGGTTGTGAACGAAAAGGGGGGAGCCTCCGGTAGAGGTGTAGGTATCCAGACGAACACCGGTCGCGAGGGCTTCCATGACGCACCGTCACGCACCTTTGCCCCCGGACGACAAAGTAAGGATGCTAGAGCTGGTCATCACCCACGGATGGACGCAGCGCCGAGCCGCCGAACGCTTCCAAGTCTGCTCAGCTACCGTCAACAGGGGGGTGAGCCGGGCCCGCCGCGGCGACGTGCTCACCGACCGCTCCAGCCGGCCCCGCAGCCGTGCGCGCCAGCTGCCGGTGCGCACTCTGCGCCGCATCATCACACCGCGATTGACCCCCGTGGGGCCTGCACCGCATCGGTTACTATCTCGGTGTCGCACGCTACACCACGCCGAAACGAGCCTGCGTCGACCGGGCCACAGGCCTGCCGGTGCGCACAGCACCACCAGTACGCTACGAGCACAGCCAACCCGGCGGACATGATCCATGCAGACAGCAAAAAGCTAGGTCGCATCCCCGACGGCGGGGCTGGCGCGTGCACGGGCGAGGCTTCGCACAGGATCGCCGGGCGGGTCGCCAGCGCAGCAAAGCGCATCGTTGCGGTGCGCCCGCCGGACGCGGGTACTCCTATCTGCATCACGCCGTGGATAACTACTCACGGATGGTGTCCTCGGAGATCCTTTCTGACGAGAAGCAGATACCGCGGCCGGGTTTATGCGGTATGCCTGTGCGTTCTTTTCCGCCTACGGTGTCGAGGTCACACGGGTGATGACCGGCAGCGGTGCCTGCTACCGTTCCAAAGCGTCCGACGCTTCCCTGGGTGCGGTTAAGCATGTTGACACCAAGCCGTACCGGCCGCAGACGTATACGGAATTCATCCACGACTACAACTACCATCGAGCCCACACCGCCACCGGTGGCCTCACCCCCGCACAACCCGTTCACAACGTCACGGGAAAGTGCACCTACCGCTCGAGCCACTCCGAACGAAACAGGCCGTGCCGCGAGCAGGCGGCCTCCCAGCCGAAGGGGTTGATTTTGACCACCATGCGCCGCTGGCAGAGCGGGCAGATGCGCGGGGCGTCGTAGGGGCGGTCGTCGCGCACGGCGAAGCTCACCGAGCCGGACAAGATGGCGTCGGCAAGCTCAGTGCTGTTTGGGATCTTCACGGCCTTAGAGGGCCTTGATCGTCTCTTCGATGGGGGTGATCCCCAGGTTGCGGCGCGGGGCGATCTTGTCCACCAGGGCGCGGTCACGCTCGATCGGGCGGCCCAGGGTGGTCAGGTAGTTGCCGCCGATGATGGCGTTAGCGCCGCCGAGGAGGCCGGCTTCGGTTCCGTCGTCGCCAAGCGCGAGCTCCGTGCCGCCCGCGAACCGCAGCTGCGCAGTGGGCATGGCCAGGCGGAACGCGGCGACCGCGCGCAGCGCCTCGCCCTGCGGGACGAGCGGGCGATCGGCGAACGGGGTGCCCGGGCGCGGGTCGAGGAAGTTCATGGGCACCTCGTGCGGCTCCACCGCGGCAAGCTGCGTGGCAAACTCCGCGCGCTGCTCCAGGGTCTCGCCGAGGCCGATGATGCCGCCGCAGCAGGTCTCCATGCCCTCGGCGCGAACGAACTCAAGGGTGTTCTTGCGGTCCTGCCACGTGTGGGTGGTGACCACGTTGGGGAAGAAGGACCGGGCCGTTTCAAAGTTGTGGTTGTAGCGACTCACGCCCATCGCGCGCAGCTGGGCCGCCTGCTCGCGGGTGAGGATGCCCAAGGAGGCCGAGATGGAGATATCGACCTCGGCGGTGATCGCGGTGATGGCCTCGCGCACCTGGTCCAGGAGG
Organism: Corynebacterium timonense; assembly: GCF_900105305.1. NCBI lineage: Bacteria > Bacillati > Actinomycetota > Actinomycetes > Mycobacteriales > Corynebacteriaceae > Corynebacterium > Corynebacterium timonense. The sequence goes on from NZ_LT629765.1 coordinate 2,171,333, forward strand.
TTCTGGGTGGGGCCTTTCACGGCGGCGACGATGCAGAACTCGCTGGCGCCCATCTTTTCGGACTGCTTCGCGGCCTCGACCAGCTCGGCGATGTTCAGCGTCACCGAGCGCACGGGCGACTCGAACAGGCCGGACTGGGAGCAGAAGTGGCAGTCCTCGGGGCAGCCGCCGGTCTTGAGCGAGATGATTCCCTCCAGGCTCACCTCCACGCCGCAGTGGCGGATGCGGACCTGGTGCGCGAGGTCGAGCAGGTCCTGCAGGTGCTCGTCGGGGATGGTGAGGACCTCCAGCAGCTCAGCCTCCGAGAGGCCTTCGCCGCCCTCGAGGACTTTGGTGCGGGCGATGTCGAGGATAGGTGCAGACATGTGTTGAACTCCGTTCAGTCGAGGTGGCAACACTATACCCCACCGCCTGAACGGCGTTCAGGAGCACTCGACGCGGCGCGCGGTACGGTCGAGGCATGGCCACTTCACTCACAGACTCCTCGCTCGCGCTCCTCAGAGAGCTCATCGCCAACGCCTGCGTCAACGACCTCACCGCCGACTCCGGCAACGAGGTGCGCAACGCGGACACCCTCGAGCGCTTCTTCGCCGGCGCCGACGTGACAGTCCAGCGCTTCGAGCCGCACCCGGGGCGCGTCTCCATCGCCTTTACCGTCGAGGGCAGCGACCCAGACGCGGAGCCTCTGACCCTGCTCGGCCACACCGACGTCGTCCCCGTCGACGAAGATAAATGGACGAAAGAACCCTTCGCCGCCGAGGAGATCGACGGACGCATTTACGGCCGCGGCGCCACCGACATGCTCTACATCACCGCGGCCATGGCGGCGGTGACCAGGGAGGTCGCCCTCGGCGACACGCCCCCGCGCGGCACGCTAACGTTCGTCGGCTGCGCAGACGAGGAGGCCCGCGGCGGGCTCGGCGCCGGCTGGCTGGCCGAGAACGCGCCCGACGCGTTTAGCTGGAAAAACTGCCTGTCCGAGGAGGGCGGCTCCCACCTGCCCGTCGCCGACGACTCAGACGCCATCGTCGTGGTCGTCGGCGAAAAGGGCGCGGCGCAGCGCCGCCTCACCGTGCGCGGCGACGCCGGCCACGGCTCCGCGCCCTACGGCCGCGAATCCGCGGTGGCGCTCATCGCTGAGGTCGCCCGGCGCATCGCCGCCATCGAACCCGAGGTGCGCTCCGACGAGCTGTGGGAAAACTACGTGCGGGCCTTCCGCTTCGACCCCGACACCGAGCGCGAGCTGCTCAACGGGCGCAACTACGCGGCGCTCGGCGCGCTCGCGCGGAACTCGCACGCGATGAGCCACCTCACCATCGCGCCGACCGTCCTACGCGCCGGATCTGCCATCAACGTGCTGCCCTCCACCGCCTTCCTCGAGCTAGACATCCGCCCCCTGCCAGGCCACACGCAAGACGACATCGACGCCCTTCTGCGCGACGCCCTCGGGGACCTCGCGGACAGGGTCGAGATCACCCACCTCATCACCGAGGACGCCACCGTCTCTCCCGCCGAAGGCCCGCTCTACGAGGCGCTCGTGGACACCATCGGAGAGTTCTTCCCCAACGTTCCCGTCGTGCCTATCCTCTCCGCGGGAGGATCCGACCTGCGCTTCGGCCGCCGCAAGGGCGGGGTAGGCTACGGCTTTGCCCTGCACCAGCCCTCGAGCACCCTGGGCTCCGTGCTCGACCAGCTCCACGGCCACGACGAGTACGTCGAGGTCCGCGACGTCGAGCTGACCACCCTGGCGTACCGCTCGGTTGTGCGCCGCTTCCTCGGGGTGTAAACGGCCGGGGCGTAAACGGCCGGGGCACAGCCTTAACCGGCCGCCCAGCTGTAGATCACCTCGCCGCCCTCGCTGACCTCGAGGGACGGGCGGGGCGCCAGCTCGGCGCGGACGCGCACCTCGTGCTCGGCGTCGAAGGTGCGAAACGCAATCGTCTCGTTCGTCTTCTCCAGCACCTCGACGCTGGCGTGGGTGATCCACGGGTGGCGGCGGCGCAATCCGATGAGCGCCTGGTGCTGCTCGAGGACCCAGCCGCCCAGCGGCGAAAGCTCGGCCGGGGTGGCGGGCAGCGCGGGGCGCACCGCGTCGTCCGCCGCGAAGCCCTCGGCGCGCACACCCGTGAAGGCCTGCTCGTCGCCGTAGTAGATGCTGGGCATTCCCGGCAGAACCATCACCAGCGCGACGGCGAGAACCGCGCCGTCAGGGCCGACGGTGCTGGCGATGCGGTCCACGTCGTGGTTGCCCACGAACGTGTTGGGCAGCACCGTCTCGCACACCACGCGGTGGCGCCCGAGGGCGTGGTCGAGCTCCCAGAAGTTGACGTCCTTGATGGAGGACCACAGCGCTTTCCACAGCTCGTACTGCGTCACCGAGTCCAGCGAGGCCTGCTCGGCGATCTCGGCGTAGTCGCCGTGGATGACCTCGCCGAGAAACAGCGCGTCGGGGAACTCCGCGCGCACGCGCCCGAGCACCTCTCGCCAGAACTCCGGGGGCACCGCGTAGGCCACGTCGAGGCGCCAGCCGGCGATGCCGCGGCGCAGCCAGTAGACCATGACGTCGGCGACGAGGTCGACCACGCGCGGGTCGTCGTGGTGCAGGGCGGCCAGCTCCTCGTGGCCTTCCCACGACGCGCGCCCCGCCAGGCCCTGCTCCACCGCCGGGTGGGTGCGGGCAACGTGGTTGAACACGCCGTCGAGCATGACGTTGATGCCGCGTTCGCGGCACGCGCCAATGAGCCACTCAAAATCGGCGTCGTCGCCCAGGCGCGGATCGATGGCGTAATGGTCGAGGGTGTCGTAGCCGTGGCCGACGGATTCGAAGATCGGCCCGAGCAACAGCCCGTTGCAGCCGAGGTCGATGAGGTAGTCCAGCCAGGGCTCGAGGGCGCGCAGTCGGTGGCCGGAGTCGCCGCCCGCGCGTTCGCGCACCGGGGCGCCGGTCGCGCCGAGCGGGTAGACGTGCCACCAGATCGTCTGCTCGATCATGTTCTTATTCCTCTTCCGAGCGCTTCTTCAGCTCGTCCATGCGCTTGCGCCAGCCGTCGGCCATCTGCTCGTAGCGCTCGTCGTGGGGCAGCATCCCGCGGTGGGTGAGCGTGACGCGGGTCTCGTCGCCCTTTCCTTCCTCGAGCTCGAAGATGATGTCGGTGCCGCTCCACGAAGTCTCGTCCGCGCTCTCCTCGCCGGGTTCGGCATGCCACACCAGGCGGTCGCCATCGGCGGCCTCCTCGACGGTGAACCGGGCGTGCTGCTCCTGCTCGTCGAGCTCGAAGGCGTTGCCCGGCTCGCTCGCGCTGCCGCTGATCTGGGCGTTGTCCCACCATTCCTTCGGGTTGGAGATCGCCCGGTAGACCCTCTCGCGCGGGGCCGGAACCTCGAAGGAGGTGGAGAAGTCCTCGATGGCCTCGACGGAGGTGCCGTCCGAAAACTCGTAGTCCGTCATCGCGCCGTCAGGGTCGTAGATCTTCACCTCGCAGCCGGCGTCACGGAACTCGCGGAAGCCCTCCTTGATCAGCATCCGCCCCGCCTTGTTAAAGCTGGTCACGTGCGAGACGTCAAGCACCAGGTACTCCGTCTGCAGATCCATCTCCGTCAGGTCATGGACGATCTTCTCCGCCGCGGTGAAATTGATCATGCCCTGCAGCTCCACCACGGTGCGCTCGCGGGAGCGGTCAACGGACTTGATCCCCGGCGCGGCGTAGTAGTCGGAGGACATGAGGTTGAGCCCCAGCGTCTTGGACAGCTGGCGGAAAATTTCCACCCCGCGCACGGAGTTGCCTTCCTTGTTCAGCCGCGGGCTAAGCGACGCTATCCCAAGCTGCCCCGGCATCGTGCCGATCAATCCCCCGGCGACGCCCGACTTCGCCGGGATACCCACGTTGACCATCCAACGCCCCGAGCCGTCGTACATGCCGCACGACGTCATGACCGCCTGGGTCACGCGGCACGCCTGCGCCGACAAGACACGCTCGCCCGTCACCGGCTGCACGCCGCCGTTGGCCAAGGTCGCCGCCATGACCGCGAGGTCCTTGACCGTCACCATCACCGCGCACTGCTGCGTGTAGCTGTTGACGGCGTCATGCGCTTCGTCGGAAAGCATGCCGAACTCGCGCAGCAAGAAGGCAATGGCCAGGTTACGGTACGCCGTGCCCAGCTCGTGGTCGACGAGCTGATCGTCGATGCGGAGCTCGCGCCCGGCAAGGCGGGACAGGAAGACACGGATCTTTTCCACCCGCTCCTCCACGCTCGAGTCGGAGCCGTTGATGAGTTGGTTCACGGTGATCGCGCCGGCATTGATCATCGGATTGGACGGCTTGCGCGTCTCCTCATCCAGCGAGAGCTCGTTGAACGCCTCGCCGGAGGGCTCGACGCCGACGCTATCGTGCACCGTCTCCGGGCCGAGCTCCTCAAGCGCGAGGGCGTAGACGAAGGGCTTGGAGATGGACTGGATGGAAAACTCGTAGTCGTCGTCGCCGACCGAGTACAGGTGCCCGGTGGCGGTACACACGGCAAGGCCCAGCTTGTCGGGGTCCGCGCTCTTCAGGTCCTCGATGTGATCCGCTACCTCACCAGCATCGTCGTCGCGGACGTTGTCGAGGATACGGTTCAAGTACTCGGGCACAGGTGTGGTCATGCAGGCCAGTGTAATGGCGCGGCGCGGCGCGGGTCGCGGGCACGTTCTCGCAGTTCAAAAGCTTTTTACCCCCTTACGGGGGGAGCACGGCCTAGGTCACTTCTCTGTGAAAATCCGCGGCCCGCCGATCGCGGCCCTCGCAACGGCGCCACAATGGTCTCTTCGCGTACCTGCAGAAACACATAACGTGATACTTATTTCGCGTTACATATTCCATTAACCTTTTAGTCTTTTTTACGAAACTTTTCGTTCCGCTACTCTTACGTAGCAGCAAGGCTCTGCCCGCCCCTTTAGTGTCAGAGGTGCAAGAACGATCACCGACCCACTGAAAGGACACGATCATGTTCGAGATCATCATCGACTCCGTCTCCCAGCTCTTCGCCGCCCTGGTCAACGTCGTGAAGGTTCCGCTCGGCCTCGGCGAGCAGCTCTCCTCCACGCTGTCGTCCCGCAAGTAATGGCGCAGGAGAAAGGGCCGCTTCCCTCCCTCGGGAAGCGGCCCTTTCTTGTCTCTTTTTCTCACCCCCGCCGCTACGGGCTCGGCCGTATCTCGCCCGACTTCGGGTTGTCCCGGAAGCACCACCACGTCACCACCGCGAACACCGCCGCCGCTCCCGCAAGCAACAGCAGGATGGAGTTGTAGGCCGACACGTAGGCCGCGTCGAAGCTCGCCCGCTCAAGGTTGCGCGCGAGCCACAGCGGCAACAGCGACCCCGTCACGGATACGGTAAGCAGAGTGCCAAACTCGTAGGACACCTCCTCCACCCCGGCCGCCATACCCGAGCGCGACATCGGCGCCGCCCCGATGATGGCCACGGAGGCCACCGACATGATCGAGCCGGCGCTCCACCCCAGAACCGCCAGCGCAACCAGGAAACCCACGAGGTGATCGGCCCGCGAGGCCCACGTGGCCAGGCCGAGGCCCACCACCGCGGCCGCGAAACCCCCCGCGACCAGCGGCAAAAAGCCCACGCGGTGCAGGTTCGCCCCGCCTAGGATCGAGGCGGGCAGCGCAGCCGCGGCGACCGCAAGGAGCACGGCGCCGGCTTGGAGGGGCGTGAAGCCGTCGACAAGCTGCAGCCTCTGCGTCGTCTGCAGCTCCGCGCCCGCCATGACCACCATGGCCCCCGCCGCCGCGACGACGCCGCCCGTAAACAGGCGCGAGCGGAAAATATCGAAGGTGAGCAGCGGGTCGTCGAGCCGCGCTTGGCGACGCCCAAACAGCGCCCCGCCCACCACAGCCGCCGCCACCACCGCGACGAGCAGGGCAGCCGAGCGCTCCGGGTTCGCCGCCTCCTTGATCGCCGCCGTCGCCCCCGACAGCGCCACCAACGCATAGAGCGAGGACACCACGTCCCAGTGCTTGCTCGGGTGCGGCACGTTCTCGGGGGCGAGCAGGAGGGTGAGCAGCAGCGCGACGACCGCGACGGGCACGTTGATGAGGAAGACAGAGCCCCACCAGAACGCCTCCAAAAGTGCGCCGCCGACGAGCGGACCCACCCCCGCTCCGACGACCGCGACCGAGCCCCAGATGCCGATGGCGGTGTTGCGCTCCTGCTCGTCCGGGAACGTCAGGCGGATCAGGGCCAGCGTCGCCGGCATCATGGTCGCCGCGCCGACCCCGAGCAGCGCCCGCGCGCCGATGAGCGCCAGCGGCGACGGCGAGTACGCCGCCGCCAGCGAGGCCACCCCGAAAATCACCAGCCCGATGACGAACATGAGGCGGTGGCCGATCTTGTCGCCCAGCGTGCCGGTGCCCAGCAACAGGCCCGAGAGCACGAGCGGGTAGGCGTTGATGATCCACAGCGCCTCGGTGGTCGAGGTCTCCAGCTGCGCCTCGAGCGTGGGCAGCGCGGTGTAGAGGATGGAGTTGTCCAGGCCGATCATGAACAGGCCCAGAGAAATGACAGCGAAAAAGCCCCAGCGCTGGGTGGGCGTCGACAAGTTGCTCATTCTCAAAATTCACCAAGAGGTACGTGGCAATGCCCCCTTACCATAGTCCCCGGCGCTATGCTGGGCGAAGCGTCGGACTGGGTGTTATGGAGCGTCCTCTTTTTCATTGGGGCGTTTTCCGGATAATGGACCACCGGCGCACGGCACGGGCCCTGCGCCCAAGGAGGTTCGAGTCCTCTTTGACCCATCTCTCTCCGCGCCGCCCGGGACTCCGCGTTCCTGGGGCCTGCGGCCTGGCACCGAATCACGTCTGCGGGCGTGACAACGCGCCAGTGCCCCGCCCCGGGAACGCCCCGCGCGGCGCGGACCATACACACCTCACGACACACTCACGACACGAAGGCACGGTGGTGGCAATGTTTTCCGGTCTTTTCACCCGCCAATACGACCTCGAGGCCTGGCAGCCCTCCTTCCCGCGTAGCCCCGTCCCCCGGCCAGGCCACATCGTGCTGCGCTCCCGGAACGGGGAGGTCACCGCGTTGCGACGCCCGGGCCTCGCCCGCCCCTCCGACCTGTTCCAGCAGGTGGACCAGCGCCGCCGCCAGCTCTCCTTCGCCCCGCAGCGCATCCCCACCGCCGAGGGGCTCGACGTGACGCTCACCTTCGTGCTCACGGTGCGCGTTGCCGACGCCGTGCGCTACGTCAGCGCCTCGGCCGACCCGGCCAGCGAGGTGTACCTGGCGGCGCAGATCGCGCTGCGCGAGCTGATCTCCACCACCCAGCTTCCCGAGCTCATCGGCACCCGCATCGACCTCTCCCCCGTCGCCTCCGCCGCCGCCACGGCGGGCCTGGACGTCGGCCTCGCGGTGGAGGACGAAGTCCACCTCAAGGACCTCTCGCTGCCGTACGCCGTCTCCGAAGCGCTGAGCCAGGCCGAGGTGGACAAGCTCACCGCCGCCGCCGACCTCGAGCGCGCCCGCACCGAAGTCAAGATCACCCGCGCGCGCTTGGGCACGGCGAAGGTCCTCGAGCAGAACCCGCTGCTGGCCAAGATCCGGCTCTTGGAAGCCCTGCCGCCCGGCACGACGCTCGAGGTGCGCGACTCCTAGCCGGCTACCTGTCCTCCTCTTTTAGGTACACGGGGATCGTACGCACGGCTGCGACCACCACGTCGTGCACCTTGAAATCCACGGCGTGGAGCGATTCCCGCAGCTCGCGCAGTTGCGCGACCGACGGGTCCTGCCCCTCGTGCGGGACGGCGAAAAGCTCGACGTGGAACACGTGGCCCTCGTCGCGCACGCGCGCGGCCGCCGTGTCCACCCAGTCCGCCCCGCGCGCGGTCTGTTCGATGCGCTCAATCAGCGGGTGCGGGGCGCCGTCCAAGTCGGTCGCGCGGGCGTCCGTGAGGTCAAGCATGGCGGTGCGCAGGTTAAGCACCCCGTCCCGCACGATGGAAACGGCCACGATGGACGCGGCAACCGCGTCCATCCACCACAGGCCCACACCGATTCCCAGCACGCCAACGATGGTGGACGCCGAGGTCATCCAGTTCGCCTTGTTCATGTCGGCGTCGGCGTAGAGAACCTTGTCGTGCAGCGGCTCCGCCAGCTTCAGCTTCATCCGGCCGAGGATCACCGGCGGGATCCCCGTGACCACGAGGACCGCGACCATGAGCCACCCCAGCCACACGCTGTGGCCGAACAACACCACGGTGCCAATCGGCGGCTTTTCCCGCCCGATCAGCCCCGTCACCGCCCCGTAGAGCAGCAGAAGGCCCATGGCCAGCAGCGCCGCCCCGGCGACGACGTGGCCCACCTCGATGGCGCGGTGGTGGCCGTACGGGTTCTTGGCGTCGGGGCGCTTCTTGATCACCCGCGTGCCCACGAGGAACGCGAGGGGAGGAAGGAATGACAACAGGTCCTCGAACCAGGCGGTTTTCATGGCCTGCGACTGCCCGGTGACAAGGCCGACCGCCGTCACGGTCACCGCGAGGACAAGCAGACTGATGAGGTTAAGGCGCACGGCCTTGCGCAGCACCTCGCCGACCTCGGCCGGGAGCACCTCGACGCCCGAGCCCGTGCTCGCCTCGTTGACGGTGCCCATCAGATCTCCCCCGCCTCGCGCGCCAGGTAGCGCTCCAGGGCGACCAAGAGCTTGTTTTCGCCCATCGGCACCGCCATGACCATCTTCTCTTTCTCCCCCGCCGCGCTCTCCACGGTGGTGTACGGCCTGGTCAGCGCGACCGTGTCCGACCACGGCGAGGACGCGGTCAGCCCGCCGATCATCACGTCGGCCTCGCCCTTATCCACCCAGTCGGCGAGCACGCTTTCGGGGCCCACCTTCCACTCCACGTCCGCGCCGATGGAGTCCGCGAAGCCGCGCACCAAATCAGCCTCGACGCCCGTGACCTCCCCCGTGCCGTCGTCCACGACGGCCCAGGGGTGGTGCTCGGAGACGCCGACCACGAGGGTGGCGCCGCGGGCGCGGTCATAGGTTCCCTCGGAGTCGGCGGGGATCGACCCGCAGGCGCCGAGAAGCGAGGCGCCGAGGGCGAGCGCCGCCATCCGTAGTGTTCTTCGCACCGCGTTGACCTCCAGTTTTCCCGTGCCCGGCAGGCAGCTTCCGCCGCCCGACACATAGCTATTGTTTTATACCGCGAAGAGCACACGGCGGGAGAAATCGTGGCGCGCCCAGTGTAGCCGTGATTACTCTCGAACCCGTACCGTCGCATGAAAAATTCCTTATGAAAGCCCTCACCTGGCAAGCCGCCCGCACCGTCAGCATCGAAGAAGTCCCCGACCCCACAATTATCGAGCCCACCGACGCCATCATCCGCGTCACCTCCACCGCCATCTGCGGCTCCGACCTCCACCTCTACGAGGTCCTCGGCCCGTTCATGGACAAGGGCGACATTATCGGCCACGAACCCATGGGAATCGTCGAGGAGGTCGGCTCCGCGGTGACCAACCTCTCCCCCGGCGACCGCGTCGTGGTCCCCTTCAACGTCTCCTGCGGCCACTGCTACATGTGCGAGCGCGGCCTGCAGTCCCAGTGCGAGACCACTCAGGTCCGCGAGTACGGCAGCGGCGCCACCCTCCTCGGCTACTCCCGCCTCTACGGTTCGCTGCCCGGCGGCCAGGCCGAGTACCTGCGCGTCCCGCACGCCGACTACGGCCCCATCAAGGTCCCGAACGTCGGTGAGGACGAGCGCTTCCTCTTCCTTTCCGACGTGCTGCCCACCGCCTGACAGGCGGTCCAGTACGCCGACGTGCCCGACGGCGGCACCCTCGCCGTGCTCGGCCTCGGCCCCGTTGGGCAGATGTCCGCCCGCATCGGCGCACACCTGGGGTACCGCGTCATCGGCGTCGATCCCGTCCCCGAGCGGCGCGCCATGGCCGCCCGCCACGGCATCGAGGTGATCGAGGGCGGCGAGGGGGTCCGGGAAGACGCGGAGAAGCTGCGCGAGCTTAGCGGCGGCCGCGGGCCCGATTTCGTCGTCGACGCCGTCGGCATGGAAGCCCACGGCTCCCCCGTCGCCGGCACCGCGCAGGCCGCGGCCGGCCTACTGCCCTCCGCACTGGGACGCGCCGCCGTGCAGAAGGCGGGCGTGGACCGCCTCGGCGCGCTCTACACCGCCATCGACGCCGTGCGCCGCGGCGGAACCATCTCGCTCAGCGGCGTCTATGGCGGGATGAAGGATCCCCTGCCGATGATGACGCTGTTCGACAAGCAGGTGCAGATGCGGATGGGCCAGTGCAACGTGCGCAACTGGACCGACGACCCCTCCGACCCCCTCGGCGTGCTCGACCTGAGAACCCACACCGCGCCGCTTGACGACGCCCCAGCCATGTACGAGAAGTTCCAGAAGAAGCAGGACGGCTGCATCAAGGTCGTCCTCAAGCCCTGAAAGGACTAATCCATGCGAATTGATTCGCAGAACCTGGCCCGCCTCGCCCTCGGCGCCTTCATGAGCTTCGCCGGCACCAGCCACCTCACCTTCGCCCGCAAGGACTTCCAGGCCCAGGTGCCCGACTGGTTCCCCATGAACAAGGACCTCGTGGTCCTCGGCTCCGGCGTCGCCGAAATCGCCCTCGGCGCCTCCCTGCTCGCCCTGCCCCGAAAAAGGAAAGTGACCGGAACCGCCCTCGCCGCGTTCTACACCGCGATCTTCCCCGGCAACATCGCCCAGTACGCCGAGCGCAACGACGCCTTCGGCCTGGACACCGACCGCAAGCGCCTGATCCGGCTGTTCGGGCAGCCCGCGCTCATCGCCGCGGCGCTGTGGGCGGCGGGGCTTCCGAAAAAACGCGGGAAGTAGTCCGCGGGCGGGGCGTCGCTAAGCAGTTTCGTTCCGGGTAAGAGCGGAAGGGCAAGAATCCGGCAATCCGCGCCGAAATCGTGAATTCTTGCCCTTCCGTTCTTACCCTCGAGCGCCGCCCCCGGGATCGGATCCACATGCTCGTTAGTGAATGCGTGTTAGTCGAGAAGAGCCGCGCCACTCCTCGGCGGTTAATCGACTGACTAGCATTTACTAACGAGCATTTGTTATATCGCGCCGAAAGCTTCGCCCCGCTCACCCGACGCGCCGGCCGAGCGCCCGCTCCGCCCGCCAGTGCAGGAGAACCGCCAGCGCTCCCCCAAGAGCCAGCGCCGTGCCCAGGCGCCCCGCCCCCTCCGCCGTCTCGGGCCAGGAGGGCAGCGCGACGATCCACAGTGGAGTCTGCGCCAGGACATCCCCGCCGAGGGTGACGGAGAAGATTGCCAGGACCACCACCGTTGCGACGGCGGCCGCGGCCCCGGCGCGCAGCAGCACCAGAAACGACAGGAGGAGGACCACGTAGCCCACGAGGGCGGCGACGAGGAACCGGCGCGCTTCGTCGACAAGCGTGCCTCCCGCGGCGAGTCCGAACAAGCTGGCGGCGAAGCACACGGCGAGGGCGCACAGCAAGCACCACAGCAGCAAGACCCGCGCGCTGCGCGCGTACTCCGCGCGCATCACGGCCCACGCCCCCTCCACCTGAGGCCACACCAGCACCGGCAGCAGCCCCGCGCCAAGCGGCAGGACCACGAAGGAAAACAAGCCGTGCACGTACGAGGCCGGGTAGATCAGGCAGGTCAGGCCCATCGCCACCACCGACAGCGCCACGCATCCTGCCAGGGCCGGGGTGAGCCCCGCGCTGGTCATCGCCCGCAACGGGCGCGGCCGCCCCGACCCGCGGCGGGCGACGGCGGGCGCGTGGACAGCGGCGGAAACGGCGCTTTTCGCTTCTCGACGCCCCCTCCCCCGCCCTGTCCATCCGGGGGTGAACACCGCGGCCGCCGCACTGACCGCCGCCAGCGCAATGCACAGCCCGAGCGCCAGCCAGGGCTTTTCGGCGGCCAGAGGCGACCCCGGCTCGAGGGGCACCGCGTTCTGGTGCACCCCCAGCACCGGCAGCACCAGCCGGACGGGCCAGGACATGGGCCACACCCACCAGTGCTCGCCCTCCGCGAAGGGTTTCAGCGTCCCCACGATCTGCCACACGAAGAACACCGCGACGGCCACGATGAGGTTGCTCACCCGCGCCAGCGCGGCCCCCAGTCCGGCGAGGCCGATCGCCCCGGCGAAGGCCAGCGCCCCGAGCAGCAGGATTGTCCCGCTCCCGGGTCGGGACACGGTAAGCAGCCACGTGCCGCCGAAGTTGAGCACATGGAACACGGCCAGGCTGAGCAGCACGACCGCCAGGCGCGCGGCACGCTGGCGACGCATACTCACCGGCCGCCACTGCGTCCCCCCGCAGCGGGCCTTCTTTTCCCGCGCCTCGGCCACAGCTCCGAAAAGCGCGGCCAGCGGCGCAGCCAGCCCTGTGAGGTAGATGGCCTGCCACATCAGCACGCCCACGGCATCTTCGCGCGGGTCGGTCACGCTGGCGAGGGCGTAGGTGACCAGGACGAGGGGCACCGCCAGCAGCGGCAGCCACTGCAACGCCGACCCGCGCGCCCGGAGCAGCTCCGCAGAAAGGTACCGGCTCATGCTTCCTCCCCCGCGGCAGTGAGGCGGAAGAACTCGGTCTCCAGGTCGCCGGTGGGGGCCAGCTCACCCAGCGGCCCGGAGTAGCGCACGTCGCCTCCCGCCAGGATGGTGGCGTCGTCGGCGAGGTGCACCACCTCGCCGAGCTGGTGCGAGCTGACAAGCACGGTGCCTCCCCGGCGTGCCCAGTCCCGCAGCAGGCCGCGCAGCTCGGTGATGCCCTGGGGGTCGAGCCCGTTCTGCGGTTCGTCCAGCACCAGGATCTCCGGGTCTCCCAGGATGGCTTGAGCGAGGGCCAGGCGCGCTTTCATTCCCGTCGAGAAGCTGCGGGCCTTCTTCGAGCCGGCGTCCGACAGCCCGACCACGGCGAGTGCGCGGTCCGCTTCGGCGTCCGGCAGTCCAAGCAGGCGCGTGTGCACCAGCAGGTTCCGACGCGCCGAAAGGTGGGCGTAGTAGGCCGGGCCGTTGACGGAGGCGCCGATGTGGCGCAGCGACGCCCGGGTGCGGGGTTTGTCTCCGACGAGCACCTGGCCCGCGTCCTCGGGGATGAGGCCGAGGAGGATCGAGATGAGAGTGGATTTGCCCGCGCCGTTGCGGCCGAGCAGGGCGTGGACGCGGCCCTGCGCCACATCGAAGCTGACCGAGTCGAGAACGCGCTGGGCGCCAAAGCTCTTGGATACTCCGCGGAAGGAAATGCTGTTCATACCTGGGAGTCTTCCGCGCGACGGACGCCGGCGGATCCGCCCCGGAGACGAAATCCCGCGCCGCGGACTCCTCCCCTAGGAGGAGGCGCCTGCTCGCTGCGCGATGAGCACGAGCGCGACCCGGTCCCGGGCATGCAGCTTGGCCAAAAGCGAGGAGATGTGCGTCTTCACCGTCGTCTCCGCGACGCACAGCTGCTGCGCGATCTCGGCGTTCGTGGCGCCTTCGGCAACGAGCAGCAGCACGTCCATCTCGCGCGGGGTGACCAGGCTCAGCCCCTGGCGCTGCTGCGGGGACAGCTCCCCACCCGAGCTCAGCGCCGCCCGGTAGGCGGCGAGGACGTGCCCGGTGACCCGGCTGGCCAGCACCGACTCTCCCCTGGCGACACTGCGCACGGCGGAGACGAGCACCTCAGGGTCGGCGTCCTTGAGCAGGAACCCGTGCACCCCGGCCGCGAGCGCAGCCTCGACGAGCTCGGGGTCGTCGAAGGTGGTCAGCATGATGACCCGCACATCGGGGTGCGCCGCCATGATCGCCTTCGCCGCGGCGATCCCGTCGATGACGGGCATGCGGATGTCCAGCACGGCTACGTCGACAATGTGGCGCCCGGCTGCCGCGATCGCCTCGGCGCCGTCGGCGGCCCGGGCGACAACCTTGATGCCGGGCGCCGCGTTGAGGATGGTGGAGAGGGCCTCGGCGAGCATGGCCTGGTCGTCGGCAAGCAGGACGCGGGTGTTCATCTGTCACTCCTCAGGGGTAGTTCGGCGTGAACGCGGAATAACTCGGGCGTGCCCCCGGCGCTCAGCGTGCCGCCGAGGGAGCGGGCCCGCTCCTCCAGGCCGACCAGCCCGGCTCCCCCGCCCTGCGTCGTCTGCGGTGTTCCCCGGGACGTGATGTCCAGCACCAGGGCCTCGCCGGGCTCGAGCTCCACCACGACGCTACTGCCCGAACCCTGGTGGCGCAGCACGTTCGTCAGGGCCTCCGTCACGATCCGCGCCGCCGCCAGGCCCACCAGCGACGACACCTCGGGCAGCTCGCGCGGCAGCTTCGCCTCGACAGTCAACCCGGCGGCCCGGAAACCCTCCAGGATTCCTGGGATGTCCCCGAGGGTGCGTGAAGGCTGCAGGTCGGCGTCCCCCGCCCCGCGCAGCGCGCGCACGATACCGCGGACCTCGGCCAGAGCCCGGTCGGATGTCGAGCGGATGGTCTCGAGCGCCTCCACCGCAGACCGGGCATCGCCTCTCGACGCCACAATGCCCGCACTGGCCTGCACCTTCATCAGGGTGAGAGAGTGCGCGAGGACGTCGTGAAGCTCGCGCGCGATGAGCAGCTTCTCCTCCTCCTGCGCCGCGTGCAGGCGACCCAGCTTTTCCGCCTCCTCCGCGCGCCGCCGCAGCATCGCCCCGTGCCCGCGCGCGCCCGCGACGTACATCAGCGCGATGAGCAGCCAGTGGATCGCCACCAGGTACGTTGCATCGGCCGCGCCCACGTAGCGCAACTCCAGGTTGTCCAGCAGCCGCCACATAACCGGCGAAACGAAGGTGCCCGCGAACATGATGGCCGTGACCACCCGCGGCACCCGGCGGTCCTCGCAGTAGCGCGACGTGGAATAGACCGCCATCGGGGCCGCCACGAGCCACGGGGAAACTCCCGAGTTCAGCGGCAGCGCCAGAAACCACGTCCCCGCCCATGCGGCAAGACACGCCGTAAACCCCGCGGCGCTGACCACCGGGCGCGAGCGCCACACCCAGAAGAACGGGACGAAGCACCACGACACCAGCGCCTGCAGCACCGCCACGCTTGTCGACGTCTCCCCCAGCCCCCCGGAGTACAGCAGCGCCAGGACTGCGGCGAAACCGGCGAGGACGCGATCCCCCGGGAGCGAGTCACGCCACCAGTTCTTCAGCATGGGGTCATGGTACGTGGCGCGGTGGGTGGCGTGAAGGCCATGAGCCTCTGCCGCACCTCCGTTGTCCTCTTCCCCGACGTCGAGCTCCTTGATGTGGCCGGCCCCGTTGAACTCCTCGCTCGAGTCGAGGGACTGGACGTCCAGCTCGTCTCCCGGAACGGCACCCAAGTGCGGAGCTCCCAGAGGGTTGCGCTGGCGGAGCACGGCGACCCCGCGGCAATGGACGGTGATGTCCTCCTGGTCCCCGGTGGAATGGGCACGCGCGCCCTCGTCCACGACGGCGCATTTCTGGCCGAGCTCGCTCGCATGGCGCGCACGGCCGACATCGTCGCCTCGGTCTGCACCGGCTCGGCACTGCTCGCTGCCGCGGGCCTGCTGGCGGGGTACTCCGCCACCAGCAACAAGCGAGCCTTCGACTGGGCTTCCTCCTTCGGCACCGACATCGACTGGCGACGAAGCGCCCGGTGGGTCCACGACCGCGACCGCTGGACCTCCTCCGGTGTCGCAGCAGGAATGGATATGGCCAGCGCCCTCGTCGCCCACTATGTCGGCGAAACGACGGCGCAGGAGATCACCGACGCGATTGAGCGGAAAGCGCAGGATTTTGGTGAGACTGGAATCGGTGCAGCTGGGGGTCGTCGACAAGCAAAACGCGCAATTCGCGTCGGCTGTCACCTCTCAGGTGCCGAATCCTCCATCGCCTGAAGCAGCGCCTCGATCTGGGCACGTCGTCGGTCCACAGGGTAGATGAGCTCCCCCGGAGCCTTTAGCTGCTCGGCCAACTTGTTTATTCCTTCGCTGGGCCCACACGTGAACCGAGCCAACAAGGCCGCAGTCTCCCGTTCTCCGAGCACGGATGCCACATCGACTCCCAGCAGGTAGGCCGACATCAGGTCCGGTTCCCCGAGGAACTCCGTCCAGTTCGCCATGTAACGATCCCACAGCGCCTCGTCTTCCTCATACCACGCCAAGACCAACGCAGTATCGCTCGCATCCTTGTATTTTCCCACTGGCCACCGATCACACCACGCGTGCAACTTCAGTGCTGCGAACCCGGGGACGGTGGGGATCTTGACCCGCGCTCCGTTAGGCAGGTCCACCGTCCTAGCACTAGCGAAAACCTCCCCGAACCCAGCGACGTTGAGAGTGAACCCCCCGTCGTGGCTTATCTCGCCCGGAGGACTTTCCACCTCACCAAAGGGAATCAGGTCAATCCTCAGACCGCCGATCGTGATCTCTTGCCAAGGCGCCGCCGGAGCAGAAAACCTGCGCTTCAGTTCGCGAAAGCGCTCCCAAGAACCGATTGTGACGCCAAAATCTATGTCGTGAGTGATGCGACCCGCAGAGGTCGAGCGAAAGTGGCGCTGATAGACGTCTCTACACCGCGCTCCCACGAGCATCATCGTTTCAGGATCGATGACACGAGCAAGTTCACCCACCACGTAGGCGATGTCTTCGTCGTCTATGTGCTCTGGCTGTACGTCCACCGCATCCCCTAAAATTTGAATCTCGACCTCACCTGTTCGGCTACCTCCATCAGCCTGGGCTCACCCGTCGACACAAGGTCCGCGTAAACAATCGGTAGAGGCGCGACCGGCCACCCAGCAAGAGGGCTCGATGGCGAGAGCACCCGCTCTGGAGGCCGCAAGTCTGATTCGCGGCCACCGTCAGTCGACCAAAAAGCCGTGCAAATATGAATCTCCCCCTTTTCTGCGCGACGAAATCTGCCTTGACGCAGCACTTCGGACAGCGCTGCCGGATCGTCCAGGTAGATGTGCGCCGTCTCCCCGCCCACCACGAGGTGAGAAAGGGCCTGCTCACCACTGACCCACCCCAATGGGTGGAGGTGGGCGAGCCGCTTGAGATCGCCCGTCCCCCGGAAAATTTCCAGCTCTGCGCCCAAACCAGTTGCAAACGACTGCGCCCAGGCCGAGAGGAGCTCGTCTCCGCGCTCCAACCGATAGCCGCCGTTGACTTGATTAGAGCTCAAGTAGCCACTTCGTGCGAGCAGCTCGAGGGTCTGCATGGCGGTGCCTGTCGACACCCCAGCCTGCTGTGCGACATACCGGATCGGTAATGCGGCAATCTCGGGGCGGGCCAGAAGAACAGCGGCAACTTGCGCACGTCGAGGTGTGAAGAGCGAGGCGGTGCGCTTTCTTGGGCGCGCGTCGACAAACCCCGGGTGGCCCGGACCACCGGCGGCTGATGCTGTCGTTCTACCGCGGACGTCGATGAATATGCCCGGCCGGGAAACGAAGCAGTTTCCCCGTTCGTCGAGGAACATGACCCCGTTTTCCCGGAAGAATTCCGCAACCCTCGGGGTGACACGCGGAGCAAGAACGAAATCACTGTGCTCTGAGGGGTAGAAGTGTCGCGGATCCTCCACAACGACCGGACGAACCAGCAGCGTCGGCTCCCTTCCCTTCTCACCGTACGCTGCCCCGATCAACATGAGCTGGGCACCTTCGCCTGGGGTGTCAACAGTACCGAGAGTGAGCGGAATCTCGTTCCGCCGCAAAACCTCGTTCCAGTGCGTGAAATCAGTTGGGACCACATACACATCATAGCTTGTCCACTAAAGATGAACGTTCAATACGATTGAACATTTATCAGTCGGCAGCCCCATGCTCCTGGCGGGGTCGGCGGCCATGACGCGGGCGGCGACCGTCAAAACCGCGGAGGGAGAACCACCGGTTTCCAGGTGCGACAGAACCCGGCGAAGCTGCAGGTCGTCGGTCACGCAAAGAGAAGCATGTGCCAAGGGCCATCCTGCGTCCGGATAAGAGCGGAAGGGCAAGAATCCGGCAATCCGCACAGAAATCGCGGATTCTTACCCTTCCGTTCTTCACCTGAGCCGCGGGTCACCACACCGTAACCCTCCCCGGCTACGAAAACCGCCCCGCCCGTCGCAAGACGGTGCGGGGCGTGTCCCGAAAAGTGCCCGAGTCTTAGAACCTAGATGTACTTCCTCGGGAGGTTGTGAACGGTGTGAACGAAAAGGGGAAGCCTCCGGTAGAGGTGTAGGTATCCACACGAACACCGATCCGGAAGGCTTCCATGACACACCGTAACGCACCTTTGACCCCGACCGGCAGAGCAAGGATGGTTGAGCTGGTCATCACCCACGGATGGACGCAGCGCCGAGTCGCTGAACGCTTCCAGATCTGCCCAGCCACCGTCAACAGGTGGGTGAGCCGGGCACGCCGTGGCGAAGTGCTCACTGACCGGTCACACCGTCCCCGCGCGTGCCCGCACCAGCTGCCGGTGCGCACAGCACCACCAGTGCGCTATGAACGCAGCCAACCCGGGGACATGATCCATGTCGACATCAAAAAGCTTGGCCGCATCCCCGACGGTGGCGGCTGGCGCGTGCACGGGCGTGGCTCTGAACAGGATCGCCGGGCAGGTCGCGCCCGCAACGCACAAAGACAGGCTAGTGCGCCCGCGGGGCGGGGATATTCCTACCTGCATCACGCCGAGGATGACTACTCACGGATGGTGTACTCGGAGATCCTTCCTGACGAGAAGAAGCACACCGCCGCCGGGTTTATGCGGCGCGCCTGCCAGTTCTTCACCGAGCAAGGCATCGAGGTGACCCGGGTGATGACCGACAACGGTGCCTGCTACCGTTCCACGGCGTGCAACGCTGCCCTGGGCACGATTAAGCATGTCTACACCAAGCCGTACCGGCCGCAGACCAACGGCAAAGTAGAACGGTTCAACCGCACCCTGATGCAGGAACGGGCCTACATCCGCCCATACGCCAGCGAAAAGGCCCGACAGCAGACGTACGCGGAGTTTATCCACGAGTACAACTACCATCGAGCCCACACCGCTATCGGAGGCCTCACCCCCGCACAACGCGTTCACAACGTCACGGGGAAGTACACCTAGAGGAAGATCTTGACGATCTTGCCGATGAACTCGAAAACCTTGCCGGCGACGCCGGTGACGTCCTCAAACTTCTGGGCGCCGTCGGTGTTCTCGTCCCAGCCGAAGAACTTCTCGGAAGAGCCGGAGGCGGTGCCCTCGGCGTCATCGGACTCGCTGGAGGAGCCGAAGGTGGAGCTGGAGTCGTCCTGGGTAGTGGCGGCGGGGGTCTCGGCGGTGGCGGTCTCGGCGGAGGCAACGCCGGCGTCGGCGGCCGCGATGACGGTCGCGGTAACCGCGGTGAACTAGCCCCCTTGCGGTTGACGGGGGACCCACGAGCTATGTCCCGTTCCTGCATTCCCGGTTCACTATCTCGCCCGCTGCGGGCTGCACCTAGCGCCGCTGGTGTCACGTAGCACACACTGTCAGCTGGTTAGATTTGCGTTTGCGGACTAGTTCCAACCGTCGGATACTCCGAGTGCATCGAGCATCCAGGCGTGGGCGAGCGTGTTCTCCTCGATGGAGGCCTTGACGGAGCGCCCTGTGAGGTGACCGCCGGGGGTGATTCGTTGAATGACGTGTCCAGGGTCGCGCGAGATCGAGACGTCGCGGTAGAGCTGGCTGAAGCGCGTAATCGCAACGTTGTCAGCTCGCGCGTCGTGTTCTGCTACACGTATCCAGGCACGTGGGAGCGGACGGCTCTGAGTGGGAAATTCCTGTACTTGCTTCATGGGTGAGAGTTGTTGCAGGAGGTTCCGGATGCAGGGGTCGCGCCTGGGGTCGCCGTACTCGACACGGTCGGTGGAGGCCAGATTGGATGTCGAGTTCGTCAGTGTGGCGAGTGGGTCGATGAAGGGATGTACGAGGTGCAGGCCTCGTAGCCATGATGGCTGCCGCAGGCACGCGGAGGCAGCGGTTAGCCCGCCGGCACTGGCGGCGGTGACGACGATGCGGTCGGCCGCGATCGAGGGTTCTGTCCGGAGCGCTGACAAGCAAGCGAGGAAGTCATCGACACTGCGGTATCGGTGCTCGCCTGTTGCCTGCCGATGCCACTGTGGCCCCAGTTCTCCTCCACCACGAATATGGCAGAAGGCAACTGCTACGCCGCGAGCCAGTAGGTCATCAGTGAATGGGTCGAAGGGGCCTTCCAGGTTGATTCCGTAAGCGCCGTACACGTGGGCCACCAGGGGGCACTTCCGCTCTCCTGGCGGAAGAAACAGTGTGATCGGGACCATCGTGCCGTCGTCGTTTTCACCCACAAGGTACGTCGTTGAGGCGCGCCCGGTGGACGCAAGAGAGAGGTTTTTGCCCACCTCTGCGAGCACAACCTGGGGTCGATGTACGGGCGATGAGATAAGGAGCATCAATTGCTCAGTTGTCGAGTCGAAAGCCGGGAGCATCGTGCCAGCGGGAGGTGCAGTCCACACAGCCTGCGATCCGTGGGATGGCTGCCAGATGGCTTGCCGCCCGCCAGCTCTCCCTATCACAAGGAGCGTGTCGCCTGATGTTTGGAGGTGTTCGGCGCAGAATCCGGGCGGAGCCTCAGCGAAGGCGCGTTGGCGGCCATGATCCCAGACGATTCCGTTTGGTCGGTCGAGCACGATCGTCGTCTCCCGCCAGACTGTGACGTCCACGTCGGCGGCAGGCTGCGTCATCGGGCGACAGGCTGGGAGCGTGCCATCGTGATCAGAGATGATCCAATGACGAGCGGTGCCTGAACCGCGGGAGGACAGGATCGCGGTCTCGTCCGTGACGCTGCGAAGTTCGAGTCGGTGTGTGGAGTCCGGTTCTTCTGATACGACTGTCGGTCGGCAGCTCTGGGGATGCCACCAGAGTAGTTTGTGTGGTCTGAGGGATCTGTCTCGGCGTATCCAGAGAAACCCGCTACCGAAGGCACGCACACGAGGTGAGACAGGGGCTTCGGTATGCACAAGCTCAGCGCCGCTCGGGGCAACAGCATAGATCCGGAGTCGGTAGTTCTCGTTACCCTCGGTATCGCCGATAACAGCGACCATAGTGTTGCCTGCCGCTTGAACCAGCGACTCGCTGGGACCGAGCGTGATCGTCTCGGTGACCGTGGCTCCGGTAGGGGTCTGAAGCCGAATGGTGTGGACGCGCTCTGGCGGTGTCTGCGCTGGGTCCTGTTCCCATGGTCGGAGTGTTTCGAGCGCGCGCAGGTGTTCGGCGAAAGCACGAATACGTGGCGCGATGACTCCGACAACAGTTTGACCCATCATATTACCTGCTCCCGCAAGTGTGAGCCCGGCCCTTCGCGGAGAGGCGCGATAGTTGGGATGACCAGAATGAGGAACAGCAGGAGCCAGGATGCGAGCAAACCGGTGAGCATGCTGGGCAGAGGCCACACCACAACGGAGGTACCGCCGAGAGTAGCCGCCGACACGAAGGCGCAGACCAAGCCGCCGATGACCACCGGGACGACTGCCGTCACTGCGGCGGTGGCGGACATTGCGAGGCTTTCAGCGGCGATGAGAATGTGGACCTGGCGAGCATGCATGCCGGCTGCTTGGAGCAGCGCGATCTCGCGTCCTCGTCCGTGGGCCGAGAGAGCGACAACTGCCGCGCTCGTGGCGAGCATTGACACGGCGATAACAGCAACGATCGTCCACACGTCGGTGAGATCCGTCGGGGTGCCGGGCTGAAGTATCTGGGTCATCGCGGCCACCGAGTTCACAGCGCACAGCAGCAGGCCGATTCCGCCGAGACCGCCAGCCAGCGGGGCAATCGTCGTGGCACTGATTTGTGCTCGGGCAGCCGCGGCTCGCGTGCCCAATGCCGAGATCACCAATCCTGTACTCGTGAAGAGCTTGTGGAGGATCCAGAAGACAGATCTGACAATCTCGGGACAGAACAGGTAGACAGCGATCAGCGCCGAACTACCGGCGTTGATCGCGAGGTTGAACATCGGGCCGGGGCCAGTGGAACCGAGCTGGGAGGCAAAGCTCGACGCCACGACCAGCGCCGCGGCGACCAACAGAAAGAACGACCCACAGATGATCCGGAAGACCGTCGAGGGGCTACGCTGGACGGGTGGATGGAACGTGCGCAGGGCGACGCTGGGTTGAATACGGGATGCCCGCCGGGCAGGTAACAGTCCACCGACCATGGTGGTGACGACACTGACGAGGATGATCGCCATAGGAGCCCAGGCTGCGATGGTAAATCCAGGCAGGTTGACCGCGGACGATACGGCCGTATTGAACGCCGGTATCGCCCAGAAGCTCAGGAGACTCGAGACGAGGGCGCCAAGGATTGCACCGCAGAGACTGACGAGGAGCAGAACGAGCAGAGCGGACCGGAACACCGTTCGTGGAGATGCTCCAAGGAGGAGCCAGAGCGCATGGGAGTGACGGGTGGCTTGGATACTTGCTCGGCCGACCACGGTCAAGGCAACCCAGGAGACGAGGGCGATCACCACGTAGATGGTGACCGAGAGAATCTGGAATTCCGCGAGGGGAACGCTGGCATTGGAGACCGCGGTACGGAACTGCGGTGTCGTCGTCCAAGCGAATTGATGGATGCAAAGTCCGATCATTATTGCAATCACGGTAACGACAGCGATGGCGGGTGCCCACTGCCGCCATTCGTCGGCAAACATTCTCAGAACGTAGCGTTGCATGGGCTCAAGCTCCGAGACCGGACATGATGTGCAGCAGATCCTGGCTGGTGGTGCGACCGACTGTCTCAACGGTGCATCCATCGCGCATCACGATGACTGTGTCAGCGCAGGCCGCTGCTTCTAGGTCGTGAGTAACCATGACGATCATCTGCCCGTCATCTGCCATTTGCCTTAACGTGTGGAGGACGATGCCGGTGCTCTGGGAGTCGAGTGCGCCAGTCGGCTCATCTGCGAAGACGATGCCGGGCCGCCGGGCGAGAGCGCGACACAACGCGGTCCGCTGCTGTTCGCCACCGGAGAGCGACCTCGCAGACGCGCGGCGACGATGGCCGAGACCAAACGATTCGATGAGTTGGTTGATCGTGTCGCGGGGCACCTTCGCCCGGTCGAGTTGGAATGGAAGCGCAATGTTCTCTTCGACGGTAAGGAACGGAACAAGGTTGTACTGCTGGAAAACGAATCCGATTTGGGTCCGAAGCATGCTCGCACGTCTGTTTGACGATAAGCGGTAGATGTCTTGCCCGTTAATAGTCACTGTTCCCGACGTCGGTTCATCGAGGCCGCCGAGGCACATCAGCAATGACGACTTTCCTGAGCCGGAATGCCCCACCACCGCCGTCAGACCACCACCGTGGAGATCGAGGTTGCATCCGCGCAGGATCTCGGTCGTGCTCGGCCCCGATTTCACGACTCGTCGAAGGTCTGTGGCGCTGAGCGTGGTGGTCAAGGAAGTTCCTTTCGTGAGTTGGGTGGTGGGCACGATTCTGACTACGTGTGCACTCCGAATCGCGCCCACCGGTTGTGAGCGCGCCTTAGCAATTGCCCCACGTGATCGAGCTGGGCCAACCCGGGCACGGCGGGTTCACGCTGAAGCTGCTCACGCGCGCCGCATCGTGCGCGTCGATCTCGCCTTCAATAGTCTGGAACTCAAGAATGCTGTTCATGATTCACCTCCTTTCATCGCGGATGTCACCCGTTCAGATTCCGAACGGGAGGCTGGGGCTGTCATCGAGGACCTCGTTCAGGGCAGCGAGTACGCCACTGGCCCCTGTGAGGTAGTCCGACGACAGGCGAAGATTCTGGTTTCCTCGGAAGAACACACCCGTGTCATCTGCGACTGCGTGCAAACGCAAGGACTGAAGATGTGAGGCGATGACGTCTTCGAGTTCTGGGCTCGGTCTATGTCGTACTCGCCGTTTGAGGTAGATCAGGAAGCCTGAGAGACCGTGGGCAAGAGATGCTTGAGCGCACTGGTGGTACGTGGCTGCCGCGTCGATTCCGGACAGGGGCTCCGAGTAGGCCTGCGTGTCCGTCACACGTTGCAGCTCGAGGATCGCCAACCCGACGCCGAGGGACCCAACGCCAAGATATGGCAGGGTTCGCCATCCCTCGTCGAACTCCAGGGTCGCGTTCTTCGTCGTCGTACAACGAGCGAGATCCGCCTCAATCGCTCGTGTGGCAAGGGAGACAAATTCGCCGTCGCCAGTCAACTCGTGGAGACGGGCAAACAGGATTGCGGCCGCACACCAGCCATGGAGCAGGCCTACAGTTTCTCCTTGGGCACCAGCGTCGAGGAGCTTCGCTAAGCGGTGTGCGGCCCGCAGCGGATCGCCACCCGAGACGAGTTGGTACAGGCCTACGCCGGCCCAGCCTGACCACAAAGTCGGGTCCGTCGGTTCCGGTCCGGGCCCGGTCTCAAGAACAGCAAGTGTGTGGTGGAGACCAGCGTCGCGGGCAACCTGCGCCACACCTTCCCAGCCGCGCAAGCCCCTCGACTGAATAACCCCGGCATGGGCAGCCAACCACGCATCTGCAGTATCACGGTCAATGGAGGCGGATGAGCGGCGTAATTGGTCGATAATTCCCGCTGCGCCGTAGGAGTATCCGGCGTGATGCTCCGCCCCGTCTGGGGCGAACAGGGCGATATCTCCCGGTGCGAGCGGACCCTCATCGCTCCAGTCGAGCAGGCTCAAAAGCCCGCGTGCGATCTCCTCGCGCAGCCCGATATCAGAGAGAGCTTCGATTCCCCGAACTCGCTCGTTGAACACTTCTCTTCTGGTCGCCGGCAACACATCGACCGTGGCGCTGCGGATCGAGGTGCGCACCGAGTCGGGCACAGCAAGGGACTGTACTCCGCTGTTGAGCAACTGTTCGATCTTCCAGGCGTTGCCCTGGTCGGTAATCGTGGTCTGGGGGTAGATCAGGTCCAGTTTCAGCATTCCCATCGACCACTGATCAGCAGCAACGCCGGTCAAGCCAAAATAGGGTTCGTACCCGGGAGCGCCCTGCTGGCAGCGCCAGTCGGGGTCCATGCTGTGAGCGAATTCGCAATCGATGAAAACCGGTATGGTTCCGTCCCGCATGATGACGTTCTTGGGATGAATATCGCCAAGCAACCATCCCGCATCGTGTACGGCGGCCAGCGCGCGGTCCAGGCGTTCGACAGTTGAGGCGAGCCAATTCACGAACGCCCTGTCGCGAAGGCGCCACGGTGCCGGTCGAAGTACCGGGGTGCGGGTCATCCATTCGCGTTTGAGATCATGCCCCCGGACGTGTTCCATGACGAGGAACCTGTGCTCCCATGCGGTGAATGACCCGTAATAGGCTGGAACGCAGCCCAGCCCTTGTAACCCTTCGAGCACCTCGGCTTCATGCTTCAGCCTGGTCACTGCGTCGGTTCCGTCGACGTCCAAACCCGCGTGCGGGCGGGCTTCCTTCAAGACGATCAGCGTGCCCGCCGACACGTATTCGTCCGTAGTGGCTTCAGCGAGGTATACCCCTCCGCCATTGGAGAAATGGAGCGCAGAGCGCATCGTAAAAGGGAAGTGAACCTCTTCGTCACCGGTCGATGCGGCCACTTTTTCCGGCAAGACAGCCCACTCTGGGGGCGTGTATGCCGGCCGGCGAAGGTCTTCGACTTCATTGCCCTCTGGGTCGATCAACGTTGAAACGAACGGAGCGTCATCGGACGGCGGCACGAAGGCGCCATACCGGAAATAGACCGGGCCGGATCTCCATCGCCTGTCGGAGAGGATGTACGGCCCTTCATTACCAGCGAGGACCGCGTCAAGCCCCTCAAGCGCGGACGTGAACTCCCCATCAGAACTCGGGTAGACCGTGACGAATTCTCCGGCAGCAGACCGGTCCGCATATTTGCTGTTCTGGGTCAGGAGGTCGCGGGCGGATGCTAGATGTTTGAACGGCAGGCCGGTGCTGAAGCAAAATCGCGCCGCGGATGTGAGCACGGTGTTAGCGTTCTCGGATGTCGCCGATATATGAATCTTCCATCCCTGCCTCGGGAACGGCCACTCATCCGGGATCCAATTGATCCACGGGTGAGTAATTTTCGAACTCCACCCGGCTGGCGCATGAGTTGAGACGTCGAAGACCCCATCTGTCTGGTCAATCTCCGCAGGAGCATAGAAGGGGTTCCCTGGCTGGCAGTACCGCAGATACTGAATATCAAGTGGCATCGTTTCACCCTTCCCCGTTCTTCAAATTCCAGCGGTCGATGTGTGGTTTACGCTATGCCGGTGTGCGAAATAGCACATCTACCCATGGTCACGACATTCTCATGACCACAGTCATGGGCGCACAGCTGTCAGCGAAGCTAGGTTTAACGGCATGGTTTCGTTCCACGCGAGTGTCGAGCGCACGCTAGTGGTGCTCCAGGCAGTCGCGCTCTGTTGCCTGCTCACAGCAGCGGTCCTGGGCATCGCAGACTCCGCGCAAACAGGAAGCGGGCTCTTCGTCGCTCTCACGTGGCTGGCACTCGTACCGATAATCACCGCTCTCTGGACCTTACGTCCGTGCATGGTTCGCGTCGGCCATGGAGTCGAATGGACAATACTGGCCGTCGTCCTGGCCACTCCGGTCGCCGTCTTCGGCACCCTGGACTTCACGATCCCCGTCCTGCTTCTGGTGGTCGCGTTCGCGGTCATTGACGTTTCCCTCAGAGCCGGTATTTACGCAACCATTTGGATCTCGTGCGTCGGATTCGCACTGCATGTACTCAGCAACACGGGGTCGTGGGATGAGTTCCTCGTCGGCGCGGCACAGGGCCTGATCAACGTCGTTCCCGTCGCTGTGCTCTTGTGTTTTGGGATCGCGCTGGGCCTTTCGCTTCGCAGTTTTGAACAACGTCGGCATGATGATCAGCAGGTGATTGATCGTCTGCGCCACGCCGCGGAGATAGAAAAGGAGCTCCTTCTTTCCGACGAACGAGCACGAAGCGCCAGGGAACTTCACGACGGGCTTGGTCACCGACTCACCCTGATTTCGATGAGCCTTGAGCTCGCTGAAAGAATGCGTGGAGCCGATGTTGACCAGGCGTGGGAAGAGATCCGCACCGCCAAAGACACCACCAGTGATGCTCTTGCCGAAATGCGCATGTGGGTGCGTGCACTGAACCCAGTCCGCGATGCCGGTGCCCGAGGGCTTGCCGCACTTGAACTCATTGCCGAATCTTTTCGAGGCACCGGCCTGACAGTAGACGTCTCCGGGGATGAAGCCTCAGACCACGAACTCGCCAGTGACGACGCGGTCTCGCTGCTGATCTACCGCGCAGTACAAGAGGGATTGACCAACGCCCTGCGGCATAGCCGCGCCCGAACAGTGCGCATCTTCCTCAGCGTGGAGGCCCGCCGCCTGAAGCTTGCCATCATCAATGACTTCGGACGGGTTTCGGCAACCAAGCTGCCAGAAGCAGAACCCGAGTTCGGGTTCGGATTACGCGGCATCTCCGACCGCGCCGCAGAGCACGGCGGCTCCATGCGCGCACGCCGAATCAGCGGCGAGTTCCACCTCGACGTCATTGTGCCACTCGGTGGTTCTGGAGTAGCCGATCGAGAGGAGACCCCGTGACCGACTCAAGAGCGACACGAGTACTGCTGGTCGAAGACCAACAACTGATACGTCGCGGCCTGACCCTGCTCCTCGGCACCGTCGGCGGGATCGATATCGTGGCCCAGGCACCGGACGGGAAGACCGCACTCGAAGCGTTAGCCAAAGAAGACGTGGATGTGGTGCTCACCGACGCACGGATGCCCGGTATGGATGGCGTAGAACTTACAGCACAATGCGCCGCCCTTTACCCTGGGCTGCCGATCTTGGTCCTGACCACTTTCGATGATGATGCGCTGGTGCAGTCGGCACTTGCTGCCGGCGCGTCGGGTTTCTTGCTCAAAGACACATCTGTCGAGGGACTCACCGCTGCATTACACGCGGTTATTGACGGCGGGATGATCCTCGATCCACGGGTGGCGAAGGCAGCGATACGCCCTAGGGATTCCCACGACGAACCGTTGGCGATTCTCACTCGCAGTGAACGCACGGTGGCCGAACTCGTTGCCCGTGGGCTGACAAACACTGAGATCGCCCAGACTCTCGTCCTCGCCGAGGGAACCGTCAAGAACCATGTCTCGGCACTCCTGCGAAAACTCGCCGCACGGGACAGAACAGCGTTGGCGCTCACATTGTATAAAGCATTAGGCGATTGATTCCTCCAGTTCAACATGCCGCCGCCTGCTCCACCTGGACATAACTATTGGGATACGCGCCCGCCCGGGCTGGTCGAGGAATGAGGCGGCTGATCCTGCACGAGCTCACTGATTTCTGGAGGTCCAGGTTTCCGGTTCGGGTTCGCCGTTATTGGTCGACATCTTTGCGAAGACGCCCGGCCGGCCCTCGGCCCATCACTCGGGGCTCGGGACGCTGCGCGGAGCCGAGGGCTTCGAGCCTCGCACCTGACCAGCTGGCGTCGATGTAGGCGAACCGCCGACTATGTTCCCAGCCTTCAAAGCAGGGAGTCCCTTGACGCCGACCCATTCCTCGATGGTCTCAGGCAGGCACGAAGTCCAGCACCCGAGGTAATGGAAAGGCGAGCGGCGACGCTGCTGATGAGCTCGATGCGCGGAGCTTCGCGGGTGAAGAGGAGTGAGTATGGTCACGAACCGTCACGCTTTTGTTGCGCCTTTAGATTGGCGTCGCCGCCTTCACGGGGCTCAGTGATTGTAGCGCGCCCAGCCCAGTAGGTCTTTTGTACTCCGCGGGAGGGAGCATGCGCAGGGTAAAATGCGATCGTCGGTTGTTGTGACACTGCACCGGCGGCATAGTCGCAAGCCCGACATCCACGATCGACTCCGTCAGCGCATTGTCATAGGCATCACCCACGCTGCAGACCTGCGGCGCGATCTCCTGCACGGCTACGTTGTCGGTGAATTCCACCGCCGTGTACTTAACCGCCGGCACCCGAGTGGTGGGTTCGGTCGCATTCCCACAACGCCAGGCGCAGCGGGGCGAGCACCAGTTCCACCCCGCGAAAGG
This sequence comes from Corynebacterium timonense, assembly GCF_900105305.1. NCBI lineage: Bacteria > Bacillati > Actinomycetota > Actinomycetes > Mycobacteriales > Corynebacteriaceae > Corynebacterium > Corynebacterium timonense. Next base: position 2,200,317 of record NZ_LT629765.1, read on the forward strand.
TCTGGGCATGACAGCCGACGATGAAGGCGACACACATCCGGTTGCCGGGCTTGGGCGGTGACATCCCTTTTGGGCAGACCCGGGGCACTCACCCCGGGCCCCAGGAATCGTTATGCGGGGTTTTATCCGGCGCCTGGAGATACCGCCCATCCCGGCTACTCACGTCAAACGGTTAACGGCCCAGTGCGCCACCGAGTAACCCTGTCTGCGCCGGTAGAACCCCGTCACAACCTGCGCGCCTTGCGTACGCAGGCACCACACGCTGGCTCGACGGCGAAGAAGCCGATGGCGTTTTTCAGTATCTCCTCAGCCGCCCGCAGCCGGGTCACTTCCTTATTCCTCCTCGGTGGTGACACCGGGCGCGTGGTCGGCGTCGACCTCAGCCTGCTGAACCCAATTACGCAGCGTTTCTCGGAAAAACTCCCATCTAATCACCATGGCCATTGACGCCGCAGCCAGCAAACGGGAATCAACACGGCGCTGCCGGACCAGCCGCACGGGCCGACCCGTGAACTCGAGGTCGTAAGACTTCTTCACGGCGCTGTTCCTTCCCCATTGGAAGGCGGCAAAAACCATGACGGTTCAGTTCGAGGCGTTGCCCCCGAAGGCCGTTAATCAAGCAATTGTGCGCGCCACCCCGACCGTCGCTGCTCGCTGACAAATGTCACACAGAATTCGTGACAAGCATCCCTACCGGCGGAAACGCCACCCAGGCACGCTGGTAAACATGAGCACGGTCATTGAAGTAGACAAACTCACCCGAAAATACGGCGAGTACACCGCCGTGGACTCGATCAGTTTCTCGGTCCACCCCGGAGAGGTCTTCGGCCTGCTAGGTACAAACGGGGCGGGCAAAACGTCAGCTCTCGAGGTAGTGGAGGGTCTGGCCAAAGCTGACGGGGGCAGAGTGCGTATCAACGGAATGGACCCCTACCAGCAGCACGCCAAGGTGCGCCCGCGCCTGGGGATCATGCTGCAATCGGGAGGGCTGCCACAGGCGCTGACGGTAAAGGAATCGCTGGCAATGTGGGCGGGCACCTGCTCTACGCCGCGACCGGTTGGCGAAGTCATGGATGAAGTGGAGCTAAGCCACCGCGACGACGTCACGGTGGGCGCGCTTTCCGGGGGAGAGCAGCGCCGCCTCGATTTGGTGTGTGCGCTGCTCGGCGAACCTAGCGTGCTCTTCCTCGACGAGCCGAACATGCTCAAGGGAGATACCTACTGTGCGCGCCCTCAGCCTATCGGATATGACTCGGCAGCGTAAGCGGTCGGAAAGCTTGACGCGATAGAGAAAGCCTTGGCCCCGCCAAGCATGCGTGAGCTGAACTGGAGCCGATCAGGAGGCAGCGACCATCCCTCGCATCCACAGTTCTGTTGATGTCGACTCCCGCGCCTGGAACTATGGTTTCTGTTGTGAGAGGCGTGGATAAGTGTTATGCGTGATAGTCGGCGGCTATACGCCGTGCGCAGCAGTCAATCCGGCTCGCGCGAGGTTCTAAGTCACAGCTCCATCTATCGCGGTGGAGCGCTTGTAGAGTGGGCCTCCCTCACCAAGCCCGTCACCGCACGTCTCGCGTCTGTATTGGCGGAAGAAGGACAGCTCCCACTGTCAACTCCGGTGAGCGATCTAGTGCCTGAACTGACCGGCCTCAATGCAACTTTGCAAGACTTGATCTTTCATCGCTCAGGACTGCCGCATATTCATCCCGGCGCGCGGTCGTGGTTGCTGCATGATCCTTATGGGGAGGTTGACGCTTCGACACTCTTAACTAGCCTGACCGCCTTGGATAGGCCAGTGAGTCCGTCGGGCTTCGCGTATTCGAACGTTGGATACGCACTGCTTGGAATCGCTATCGAGCGCGCAATGGCGACTGATTGGTTTACCCTCGTTCGTGATTTTGTGCTACTTCCTCATCGGTATCCAACGGTGACGGTCACACCGGAAAGCGGTCAGCCCCTCGCCTCCAGGCTGCTTGGGCTACCTCGTCGTCCTTGGGCAATCTCGACAAGCGCCTATCGCCCCGCGGGAGGGCTATGGTCCACGACGGACGATTTAGTGAGATTCGCAGAAGACTCGTTGGAGTTGGAATCGCGGATTGGCTGGTTTGTGCTGCGCAGGGGCGTTGTGTACCACACGGGACAGGGGCGCGATTCCGGTTCATGCATTGTCGTGGACTTCGAACGCAGAGTCTCAGGCACGGCGCATGCAATGCTTCGAGGGCCGAACGCCACCAAGGAGTATCTCGTAAAGGCGCTGTGGCCCGACATTGCTAAGGATGCGAGCATTCCCTCCAGAAGAAGGATGAGACGCGCGCCACAAGATCCATAGTTCTGTGGATGATGACGAGGGCCAGGCTCCGTAGCCTATGGGTATCGGGGTTGCTCGCAAGGCTTCCCGATAGGCCATCAGCCGACTGACGGACAAAGGAGATCGATCATGAGGAACAACATCACCAAGTTCGCTGACGAAGCGGACCTTCAGCAGGTCGGGTCGCTCTACGGTGACAGCGAGCCGGTGCTCGCAACCATTATCACCACGACGATCACGGCGACGACCGCCACCACCGCAACGACGGCCGCCGGCTACCACAGCTCCCGGCCGGACGAGGTGATGGCAGGCATCGATGAGGACGCCCCCGTCTCGGAGATGCTCGCCGCCCGCAAGGACGCGATGCTCGTCTGAGCCTCGTCCCCCAAGGGAGTCGGACCCCATATCATCAAGGGGTTCGGCTCCCTTTCTGCGTGAGATCTGAACCGTGCGTGGCGGCATCGGCAATCGGCAACGTGGGCGGTATGAAGCCGAGTTCGATAGCTTTGACAACCGCATGAGTTCGATTCCGCGCATCGAGCTTCCGCCGGAGGTTGAGCAGGTGGGTGTGGACCGTCGCGGGAGTGACGAAGAGTTCGGTGGCGATATCAGTATCCGACAGGCCCGCTGACAAGAGGGCGAGCACCTGAACCTCACGTGGCGACAGATGAGGAGACCCGTCGGCGGCTCTTGCTGTCCATGCCGCAGAGGCAGCGAGAATTCGCTGTGAGAGGTACCTGCCTGGTTTAGCTATCGCGTAGACAGCGCTTGTGAGTTCAGCTGCGTCCACAGGAAGACCAATGACCGCTGCCGCGCCGTCATGAAGTGCGTCGACCGCGTAGGTCGGGTCGGCGCAAGCCACAATGACGGGATGCGCGTCAACGACCCGTGAGGCTGCGGTGTGCTTCTGTCTGGTTTGGCAGAAAGTGGCGTAGTCGGCTAGGACAGCATCGATGCCAATGTACTCGTCGCCTTTTCGGACGACGATGGTCTCGCCATCAGGAAGGGCGATCCGGGATGGCAGGATGATGCTATCCGCCTCGGAGTCGAGAATCAACACGGTGATCATGGTGCTCCGTCACGTTCAGTCCGGAGTGTGTAAACCGACACGAAGTTACGGCTGTGTTCGGTGACTGGTGACCGATCGAAGTCGGCGTAACGGTGCGTGAGCTGGAGGCCGGCGGACTCGGCCACGAGATCGAGTTCGCGTGGCGTGAGCCAGTGGCTTTCCTCAGTAATGGTATCGATGCGGTCGGGCCTGGAGACGGCATGGATCTGGGTGACCCTGCACTCGCGACGGTCGGTGATCACTGTGTCGGTCAGCAGCATGGATGGCGCCAGTGGCACCGTTACGGAGAACGGCGACTGTCGTTCCAGATAGACTTGGGGGTCGTATGTCTCGATGACGAGCTTGCCTGTCTGGGTGAGGTTGTTCGCTGCCTGGGTGATGACGCGACGCTGCTCGTCGAGAGCTGGAAGCATGAAGAGCGTGTTGGTGAGGATGAGGACGATGTCGAACTGCTCTGATATCACCGTGCTGCGGAAGTCGCCGTGGACACCTGTGACGGGCAGCCCCTGAATGCGAGATGAGAGCACATCGAGCATCGCGACGGAGGAGTCGATGCCGGCCACCTCATACCCGGAACGGGCCATCGGGAGCGCGAGGCGTCCGGTTCCGATGCCGTACTCAAGCACGCGGGCTGCCGCTGGGTCGAGCTGACGACAGAAATCCGGAAGCAGATGGACGTCACTGCGACCGGCGTACATGAGATCGTAGACGTCGATGAGTTCGTCACCATAGCTCCCGGTTGACGGGTCTGCTGTGGTCATGATGCCACCTCGATTCGGTGGAGGTCGGATAAGAACAAGGGGTCAGGGATCACTGTCGGCTCGTACTCGGCGGCCCGAATGATGAGGAACTGCACCCTCCTGGCCCCTTCTGGGGCCACGACTTGATGCGTGACGACGTTCAAGAGCGCGAGGTAGGCCGGGGTGATTTTCATTGAGGCCAGGTTCTTCGCGGCTTTCGTCGTCTGGATCAGCTCGCTGACGGCATCGAAGAGGCCCTTCTCGCTTCGCCGATGGGGTGCCCAGATGAGGTGAAGCAGCGAGCGTCGTTGTGAGAAGCCGATTTCCTGCCAGGGGGTCAGTTCCTCCTCGAGTTCGTGCCGATAGAGAAGGTGATACTCATGCTCGGCCGGTGCCGGGGCGAAGAATCGCCAGTCCGGTACGTAGAGCCCGGTCGGGTCAACTCGACGCACGAGCTTCTCGCCCCTGCCGAGTTGGACGGCGATCGTCGCGGCGGCCCAGATCGTGACCGGCGCGGCGAACAAGATTGTGGATAGGCGTCCGCGCTGGCTGGCTGTTGCGGTGTTCATGACGTCTCCTTCTGCTGTGGGACCATCGACAAGATCGCGCCTGCGGTCTTGCCAGCGTGGAAGGGGTTCATGACGATGCCTTGATGGGTGGCTTCTGGGACGATGTGATGTCGACCGACAGCGCTCAGGGCCGCGAGTTCGCGCTGCAATACCCTATGTGAAGGGTCATCGTAGGCGACCGAACCAGCAGTGAGTACTGTCAGCGGAGTACCGTCCAGGCGATGGTTCGCGGCGTCAGGCGCCCATGCGCGTGTGCTCTGGTCAACCTCGGCCAATGCGGCCCGCATGCCTCGTGGGCTTGTCGCCATGCGGTATGTGAGCTCGTCGTATGGCGGGGGAAGCATCTCGACGTCCGTCCCGGCGATGTCCGGACGAGGGTGTCGGTGTGCCCGGCGGAGCTGGTGCCGCAAGTTCCTCAACGCTTCTCGCTGGCGAGATGAGCGGAGGTGCTGCTCGGGGTGAGTGCAATCGATGAACACGACTCCGGCAATCTGCTTCGGGAATCGTCCAGCGAATGACAGTGCGAGCAGTCCACCTACCGAGTGAGCTACGAGTACGACGGGAGCGGTCGTAACGGAACCGATTAGTTCGCTAAGTAGAGCTGCCTGTGCCTCGCTGTTCAGGGGGCCTCGCGCCGGTGGAGACCATCCGACGCCTGGGCGGTCGTAGGCGAGTGAGCTGACCCCGTTTCCTGCGAGGATTCTCTGTACGGTGACCCATTCGGTGCAGGGGCAGCCGAGGGCGGATTCGAAGACGACTTTCGGGGTGCTGCCGCCTGGTTCGAGGTGAGTGAGGACATGCACGGAGCGGCCTGTCACAGTTACGAATGCACCTGGAAGAGGGGAGGCCGGGGCGGTTGGATCGAGACGAGGGGTCATTGCTGGTTACTTTCGTGATTGCTCTTGCCATGCCTGGCGGAGGAACGCTGCGTTGTGTTCGACGTGGGGGTATGTGCCGAGAAACGCCCAGAAGAACCGATTGAGGCCCATGAAGCGCGCGTTGCCGACATGGAAACCTGCGGCGACGAGGAACTGTGCTCGCCGTGCGACGGGCGGCAGGGCGAGGATGATGGGGAAGATGGTCTCGGCCACGATCACGGACCACGCCAAGGTCAGCCGTGCCCACCGATGACGGTGGACGAACTGATACAGCCACTCGTCGCCGTACGTCTTGGTCCGGAAGATCCCTTCGATCGCAGAGCCGTCGCGCCATACGGGTGACCGCAACTTCGCGACGCCGGCTGAGAAGTAGGACAGCACGCTTTGGAACGCCACGAACCCCGACATCACGTCTTGCTGTTGAGGCGTCAGGCGCGGAGTCTCAGCGATGGCCGTCGATGCTGCGGAGATGAAGGACATCTGATCCGAGCCATCGGAGCCGTAGGAGGATCGGTAGCTCTTCACGAGCAAAAGGCCTGAGAGGGCGAACAATGACACGAGGCGTGACTTGGATCGACGAGGCGCGACGATCACCCCGAGTGAAGCCAGGGCACGTGCGCCAACTAACCAGCGGTATCGGGGGTGTCCAAGAGTTCTCAGCGGCTTATCGAGCTTCGGGTGGCTCAACGCTCGAAAGGCGGTGCGTCGAATAGGCCAGGAGAACAGACCTGTGTCGCTCATCTCCCGTGAGCGGGAAAACTCTTCGGCGGCGCTGATGAACGTGCCGACGGCGGTGATCCTGCTCCCCGCCGAGAAAGCGCGGGCCGTGTCTGATACGGGGTCGCGATGAGGGCTCTTGGTGAACATGTGCTTGCTCCGATCTTGAGAATTAGCGGCGGGGCTCCCAACGGAAGAGCTGACTTGCGACGACGAACGCGACGAAGACCCAGGCCAGCGTCGGCAAAAGGAGGGCGAGCATTGAGGCTGGTTCGATGCCATTCCAGGACGCGATCACCAGCTCCGTGAGTGCGCCACCGGGGATGAGCCGCTTGACCATGAGAAGGTCCTCGGTCCCGGTGAAGGCGATCCACATGGCGACACCGACGGTGATGATGAAGACCGGCAGAGAGGTCACTTGCGCGTGATCGGGCGAGTTCGTGAATCCCGACGTGGCCACGGCCAATCCGAGGAAGAGCGCTTCGATGGTCACGACGCAGAGGATGAGTCCGACGAAGTTGGCGGGCATCTGGTCGATCAGTGCCAACGCGGCAAGAATGACGGCGAGTTGGACGACGTTGATCACGACCAAAGGCACCAGTATACCGGCGACAATTCCGGCGTCCCCAGCCGCTGTGGAACGAAGCCGCTTGAGGAAGAGGGTCTGGCGTCGCGACGCCAGGGTGGTGGTCGCGGTGATGTACGTGCCCATCGCTGGGACGACGACGGTGACCAGTGCTGCCACGACGGCTGAACCTCCGAAGTTGTCTCGTGTGGCAATTAACACGACAGCGAAGAATAGGGGCACGAGCACCGCGGTGGCCGCTACAAGGCGGTTTCGGAAGAACTGGGTCAGTTCACTGAGAGCAATAGCGCGCATTCTAGGCTCCTTTGTTTCGTCGGTCAGTCGTTCAGGGCGCGGAAGACGTCGTCAAGGCTGGTGGGACCCGCTGCGAGGTCGTCGAAAGCAATGGAGCGTTCGGCGGCCCAATTGAGCAGTAGGTGGAGATCCCGTTGCAAATCCTGGGTCTCAATCACCCACGCGGATTCGCCAGCCGAGTCGCGGCGAACGGCTCCCCTCGGTGTGGCGGTGCCGGGTGGGAGGCGGAAGGTAATGGTGGCCGGCAGCATCTGCGTGAGTTCGGTGACGGTGCCTTCCATGCGCAACTGGCCTCGATGCATCACACCGATTCGGTCGGCATACTGTTGGGCTTCTTCGAGGTAGTGTGTGGTCAGGACGATCGTTGTTCCGCCGTGGCGCATCTGCGTGACGGCAGCCCACAGGGCGTCACGCGCGTGGATATCCAACGCGGTGGTCGGCTCGTCGAGAAAGATCAAGTCAGGGCTGCCGAATATCGCGGTTGCGAAATCCAATCGACGCTTTTCACCACCAGAAAGCTGAGCGACCTTCGTGGTGCGTTTCGCCGTGAGATCTGCGACAGCGAGAACGCGATCCAAATCATCGCTGCGGCGAGTGAGGCGGCCAATGAGACGGACGGTCTCACTGACAGTAAGGTCAGGAGCGAATCCGCTTTCTTGAAGCATGATCCCCACTCTCGGCCGCACACGCCGCCGATCAGTGGGATCGAGGCCGAAGACTCTCACCGTACCGCGTGAGGGTTTCCGGTGCCCCTCAATCGTTTCGAGGGTTGAGGTCTTTCCCGCCCCATTCGTTCCGAGCAGCGCGTACAATTCGCCCGGCGCGACCGACAGGGTTATGTCTCGAACTGCCTCATAAGAACCGTAGCTGACGGCGAGATCATTGATTTCAATCACTGGTTTTTCACCCATGCCACTACCTAACTTCGGAAGTCGCTAGTTCGACAGTTCTGCGGCGTCACCAATAATGAGTGACATCCGCGACTCACGGAAGTGACGCAGCGTCACTGTTGCTGCCGGGAAGATCGACATAGGGTAAAGATGCCCTAACGCCCCGGTTGTCTGAAAGGAACGTACTCATGAGAGCTATTCAGTATTTACTCGCGCTTGTAATCATTGCAGCAGGCGTCATCAGCACCATCATGTTGTTAGAGCTGATTCCCGCGACGCGGGACCTGCTACCGGGTTGGGTCGCGGACTGGCTTCCGAGTTTCGACAGCCCTGGCGCAGCCTGGCTGATTGCCGCCGCTGTGACTGTTATCGTCGCAGCAGCGTTCGCCTCATGGGCACTGCAGCAGACCATTGAGCGGCAGAAATCAGTCCAACAGTGAAGGGCAGCCATCAACGATGAGCCGTAGGGAATCGACCCCACTGGCTCGTATGCGGTCGATCGCCACCCTGACCTTTGTGGTGGCCGTGGGAATCGCGGCTGGCGTCCTGATCGTGGTTGGGTCCACGACAATATGGCAGCCGCTGATAGCCGCCCCGAGTATTGCCGTGGCAGTCTGGGAGGCGGCCAGATGGCATACCCCCCTGAATTTACGGGTGGCGATGATTGGCCTCGTCGTCACCGAAATAACCTGGCTTTTTGGCGCGCTATTCACTCTTGGGCCGGTGTTTGCCTTAGGTTTCTGCGTAGTGGGTGCCGTGACAATTTCCAAACTCCCCCGGTGGCAAGGCCCCGCCGCTGGTCTGCTCATGGTTGTCGTCCTCGCTACTGGCCTACTCACCCTTATCGGCGGGCCGGAGGTCTCCGGCCCATATTTGCTTATCGCCATCGGTGGAGCCGCTCTATTTACTGTCGTATTCTGCCTTAACGCAACCGCATGGCGGCTGTTCACCGAGCTCGACGCGAAGCGGCAGACCGAGGTTGAACTGGCTTTGATGAAAGAACGCGTCCGGTTCGCAAGCGACCTGCACGATATCCAGGGTCACACGCTACATGTGGTCAAACTGAAAACAGCACTGGCCCAGAAACTCGTCGGCGAGGATCCATCGCGAGTAGACAAGGAACTCCGACAGGTACAGGAGCTGATTTCCGAGACGATATCGCAGACGAATACGTTAGCGTACGGCAACAGACGTCTGACTCTTTCCGCCGAGATTGAAAACGCTAAAAATCTTTTCGAAGCAGCGGGTATCCGCGTAAATGTCAATCAAGTGGAAAAAATACGTGGTGAGTTCGAGGAACCAATGAGTCTAGTTCTGCGCGAGGCGACGACTAACATCTTGCGACACGCCGAAGCCCGGTCCGTAGGGATTGTGCTGAATCGGGCTTCCATCGCAATCACAAACGACGGGTGTGCCCCCGGGCCAGCACCGCAGTTGCGTGGGCTAGCGGCACTGAGAACGCGCGTTCGTGAACGGGGCGGAGAGATGGAGATAGCAAAATGTGGGAGGTCGTTTGTCACTGCTGCTACGTTCCCCGGCACTGAGAAAGGGTGAAAAATGACCACGCGTATCGTCCTCGCCGATGATGAGAACCTACTGCGCAGCGCCCTCGCTGCCATCCTCCCGCTCGAATCGGACATAACGGTTGTCGCGGAGGCTTCTGACGGCAGCGAAGCCGTAGCCGTGACCCTGCAGCATCGACCCGATGTACTCGTCATCGACATGGAGATGCCAACGATGGACGGGCTCGACGCGACAGAAGCGATACTAGCGGAATGCCCGGAGCAGACGATCCTCATGCTGACTCGCCACGCGCGACCAGGCATCCTTCGCAAAGCACTTGCCTTGGGTGTGCGCGGATTCGTGAGCAAAGCTGCGGAACCCGCACAGATAGGCGAGGTTGTGCAAGCCCTTCATCAAGGACGCCGCTGGATAGACCCTGAAGTGTCCGCGTTAGCAGTCATGGATGACTGTCCGCTGACCGAACGGGAAATTGACGTGCTCAGAGAAACCACCGAAGGGTATTCGGTCGCTGAAATTTCCTCTCGGCTGCACCTAGCAGAAGGTACGGTGCGCAATTATCTATCCCGCGCGATGCAGAAGACACACGCGGCCACACGTCACGAGGCTGCGCGTTATGCCCGGGAGCATGATTGGCTATAACCATGGCTGCCGGTACCGAACTTCAGTAGGCTGGGTCGTTTGGTGGAGCATCCTGGCGGTGCTCGATTCGGCGTGGCCCGTTCTGTAGCACGCGATAGAGAACTTGGCTTGACAAAGCTGCCATCGCGAAGCCCAACGCGCTCGTTACGACAATTCTCATCCACGTCGTCGGACTTCCAGAGCCGCCGACAACGTACACGGAGATCGTGAACGCTACCAGACCCAGCAGCGCCACAACTAGGTGAAAGTAGCGCATTCCTCCGCCCTGCTCCTCCGGCGTGGCGTCTCGTCGATCGAGAAATATCGCAATGAAGAGCATCGGCACCACCTGGATAGTTACGACGAACAAATCCATGCGCGCTCCTCCCCGTCATGCGGCCGATTTGTCGATACGCTGGCTGTTCTGGTCCAACTGATGCTCGCTGACAATCGGCATGACCCCGATGTAGACTGCGCATTGATGCCGCATGATGCGCCCGGTACTGCAGCGCCGCAGTCGTCGGCGTTCGCAGAGCACCATGGTGTCACTCCGCGGAAAAGATAACGTCGCGAAGCAACCCAACCATACACGCGGTCCTGCGCATGTCGGACTCCAGGCAGGCGGTAGAATCGGGAGAACAGCGAAATCCCAAGCGCGGCATCTAGCGCGATGTTGATGGAACCGGCACCACCGTATCGACCAGTACCTGAGATTGCCCACGCCGCGTTCTGGACATCCGGCGGGGTGAGGTCGAACTGATCCAGCACTCCGTCACGTTGAAACGGATGGACTGTGACCCGCCCATTACGATCGAGGCGCTTGATCGCGAGTACGGCGCGTGTGCAAAAACCGCACTGGCCATCGAATACCAAATCAACAGCCGCCATCTCGCCATCACCTTCGGTCCTCAGATGGTACTTGTATCGATGCTCTGATGATATCGCCGGGACGGCGGGGGCACATCCACCATCTTATGGATAGGGCGCAGCGTGCTCTGAAGGCTCACGGACACCCGACTCTTAGGGTCTTAGACTGCCCGCATCGGTCTTAAGGAGGCGGGGCGTGGCTCGGCATCGGAGAAGGAAAAGGCGTGCTCCTCCGAGGCCACGTGACCTCTGCACCGACACCGGGAAGCGGCAGTATGACGACCACGGTGACGCAGCGCATGTCGCGCTGTGGCGGTCGCGTATGCGGGCCCGTTGCGGATCTATGAGTGCCCGTCCTGCGGGTCGTGGCACCTGACTGCCGTTTCCGTGTAGTTGGTAGGGGCAATCTGCGTAGTTGGTAGGGGTTTTCCGGATAGGTGGTAGGGATCCTCTTTTTCGGTCATTTTTGTAGATGACGTCGGCTCAATCTGTGTCGGGGTGTCACCACTTTCTGACTGCAAGGAGGGCCTTTATGGCCAACTTCAGAGACATCATGGCGATGTGTTTGAGCGGAGCGAGCTATGCAGCCATCTCTGCTGCCTTGGAGTGCTCCAACAGGGATATCGCCCCGATGCCAGCTTCCCGGTCCCATACCAGCCGGTCGGGCACGGCTTTGAAGTCACGCTCGATGAGCTGTCACATCCCAGGGTTACGTCCGTTAGCGTGGTGTATCTGTGACTGTCGGTGAGGGGCCTCATGAATGTGTGAGGCGGCCACCGCAGTACCTTTCGAATCAATTCCAACATCTCCTCGAAAGGAATAACCGCGATGGCCGCTGGACCCAATCATATCGACCCGACCGCCTACCTTGATGAGCTGCTCACCCAAGCATCCCCAGATCAGACACACGTCAGATGCTGCAGGACTTCATCAACCAGATCCTTGTCCACCCAAGCAGACAGCGTCTGCGGGGCTGACTACGCCACAGTCAGCGACACCCGCACCAAGGACCTGACCCATCCCAGCTATCAGATCATCAGTTGTGCGAGTCGGAAGCAGACAGGCTGCGGCGAATCGGGAATGCGATGCCGCCATCACCAGCACCGGGAATGGCCGGTGCACACCGCTCGCATCGGGCAACCCGCCGGCGGCAAAAGTCAGGTCACACTGGATTTCACGCCCGGGAAGATGGGTAAGCGTGTCCACGGGGTCTGCGGGAAGATACTCGGGTCGGATCCGGGCAATGTTTTTGCGCAGCCACGATTCTGACCCAGTCCACCCAACGCGTTGTCCGATGACTTTTGCGTTAAGACGTGGAGTTTCAGCCAGCAACGCACGTACTTGTGGTTCAAAGGCGGCGAAACTCGTGGCTCTAGCCCGACGCGGCGGGTACTTCAAACGCGAATCCGAAGCGAGTGCCCGCTCGACAGTCTTCTTCGCGCAACCAACCTCGTTGGCGATCTTGTGTTCAGAAGACCGAAATGGTAGCGGTATGGTGAGTATCTGGTAGCGCCTGAGTGGGTACCCGGTAGCGGTATCTCACTCAGGCGTTGCCGGTTGTTATGCGTTGGTGGTCAGGCGCATGTTTGGTCCTTCGAGTGTGATGATTTCGGCGCCGGAGACGAGTCGGTTGAGGATTGACTCGGAGATCACGGCGTCGGGGATGGACTTGTACCACTCGTGTGGGGTGAACTGTGAGGTCACAATGGTTGAGACTTTGCGTTCCCGCCCGGCGAGGATATTGAGTAGTTGGTGCGCGGTCGCGGCGTCAACAGGTGTGGTGAGAAAGTCATCCAGGACTAGGACGTCGACGTCGTGGAGTTGCTGGATGAACTTCAGCCGTGTGGGGTTATCGGGTTGGAGGACTGCCAGTTCGGCGGCGAGCATGTCGGTGCGGTAGAACCGTGCGGAGTAGTCGTTGCGGCATGCTGCGGTGATGAGTGCTTGGGCGAGGTAGGTTTTACCAACTGAGGATTTGGTTCGCTCGTGAAACCGCGCGGTGCGAGCATCCGAGCTGGTGTTCAATCTGGCGGTAAGAACGCTGCCGAATCAGCAGCGTCATCACCGCACGGTAATCCGTCATAAGCGGACTCCTTCCAGTACGAGCCGCACCCGAGTGGTGCGGCTACCGGAAGTATCACCTTGAGCGCTGTGAGCTGCTACCGGATACTCACTGAAGCGCTACCGGAAAGTCACGACGCTGCTACCAAATAGCCGGTCGCAACAATCTTGCGTATCGATAAACCCTGCCCACGCAGGTAACGGATCTGTGCCCATTGGTCCAAAGAAATCACCCATCCAATCTTTTTCGGATGGGCTACTTTCCGGAGAGCGTTTTGGGCTACTTTTCAAAGAGCGCTGACATCGCCCCCGGCACGACGCGCAACTACCTCTCCTCCGCAATGAGCAAGGTGGGCGCCCACAACCGCTACGAGGCCTACACCCTGGCCCGGGACAGGGGCTGGGTGTAGGCCTCGGGTGCCCACAGCATCTTGGGCCGACGGACTCCTAGGAGGACAGCGGCAGGAAGACCTTGACGGCCTTGAAGATGCCGCTGAAGATCTTCACGATGATGCCGAAGATATCCTCGAACTTCTTGGTACCGGTGGTGGACTCGTCCCAGCCGAAGAACTTGTCGGAGGAGCCGGCGGAGGAGGACTTCTTCTCCCCGGGCTTTTCGCTGCTGCCGCTGCCGGCGCCGTTGTCGGTGTCAGCGCCGGTCTCGGCGCCGGTCTCGGTGCCAGTGCCGGTCTCGGTGCCGGCTGTCTCGGAGGTGAGGGCGGGGTTACCGCTCTCGTCTTCCTGCGCGTTCGCGACGGCCGCGCCGCTGACTGCGATGGTGGATGCGGTGGCGATGGCCAGGAGGGCCTTCTGGATCTTCATGGTGTCTCTCCAGGAATCGGGTGGTCTCTGAAATGTCTTCGGCCCCGCATGTGCAGTGCCGGAACGGAACATTAATGCCGCCTGTGGCGCCAAGGAAGAGGGTTGAGCCCGCGGGGGTGGAGACGAAAGTAGACGATCGGGGCAACGGCGCAGCTGCCGCCGCCCCACGGACTCCGCGGTGCGGGTGTGCACCGAAGGGGAATGGGAGCCCGGAACAGGGTCGGGGGGCCTCACACCAGACACCCTGGGAAAAGAAAAATCGGCCGCCATCGTGGCGACCGATTCGGATCGTGCCCGGGGGGGACTTGAACCCCCACGTTCTTGCGAACACTGGCACCTGAAGCCAGCGCGTCTGCCAATTCCGCCACCCGGGCGGGCGACTTGATTAATATAGCACCCGGCCAGGACGAACTACCAAATCCCATGCCCATCGCGCTTTTTTCGCCGGGGTGGGGTACCTGGTTGTGCCTCGACCCGGCGCTTTCGTCTATGTCGATGGGCGTCGCCCATCTATACTGTCTTGGTTATTGACCGCTCGCGCGGCTGTGAAGATCGTCGATCCGGGTCGTCAGGAAGTGTGGAAGGAGGTGCGGGCCAATGTCATTCATGGACAGGCTGGCCAAACTGGACAGTTCGATGCAGCGCGGCCTGGACAACAGCATGGCCGCGATCTTCGGCGGCAAGGTTGTGCCGGCGGAGATCGAAGAGCTGGTGAAGCAGGAAGCGCAAGACAGCGTCGTCCTGACGGACCAGGACGACCTTCTTGTCCCGAATGTGTACGCGGTCGGGGTGTCCTCGAAGGACCTGGAGAACCTCTCCCAAAGCCCGGACCTTCCCTCGCAGCTGGCGGACCAGCTGACGCGTTACGTGCGCAACCAAGGCTGGTTTCTGGGCGGCCCGGTGGTCGTGCGCGTCGCGGAGGAGTCCGGTCTGCGGACCGGGCAGTTGCGGGTGTCGTCGTACATCGACGCCGCCCCCGACGTCCCCAACGGCTTCGACGCGATCTTTGCGGAACCGACACATGACAACGAGATCGCGGCCGACGCCGGCCGCGAAGAGGAGGATGACATGTCCGACCCCACCACCTCTGGCGAGCCGACAGTAAGCCTGCTGCTCCAAGACGGCTCGTCGCGCACCTACCTCGTGCGCGAGGGTTCCAACATCATCGGCCGCTCCAACGACGCGGACTTCCGCCTCCCCGACACCGGCGTGTCCCGCCAGCACGCGGAGATCACGTGGGACGGCGAGTCCGCCGTTCTGGTCGACCTGCAGTCCACCAACGGCACGACCGTCAACGACGAACCGGTGGAGAACTGGCTGCTTGCCGACGGCGACGTCATCACCGTCGGCCACTCCCACATCGAGGTGCGTATCGTCGAGCCGCAGAAGGGCCTCGCCTCGGACGCGGGCCTCAACCCCGACGACGTGGCCTACCCGAGCACCGAGATGTTCCGCGGCCCGCTCCCGGGCCAGCGAGAATCGTAAGGAGACGCATGGATTCAGCGATCATCCTCGGCTCCCGCTTCGGGCTGCTCATCCTTCTCTGGCTGTTCATCCTGCTCGTCTTGTGGGGCGTGCGCCGAGACGTGTCGGCGGCGTCTGGGGTGCGTCGACAAGCAACTGCGTCTGCCCCCGTTACAAGGGACAAGGCGCGGCAGATCGTGGTGGCCGAGGGCCCGCTGCGGGGCTCGCACATGAGCATCGCCAGCGTCGAGGACATCACCCTCGGGCGCGCCGACACCAACGACTTCGTGCTCGGCGACGACTACGCGTCCTCGCGGCACGCGCGGCTGTTCCGCCGCGGCAGCGAATGGTTCGTCGAGGACCTCGACTCCCGCAACGGCACCTTCGTCCAGGGCACCCGCATTGACCAGCCGGAACGCGTGTCCGTGGGCACGGATATCAAGATGGGCCGCACGATTGTGAGGTTGATGCCATGAGCCTGAAACTCAACTACGTCGCCGCCTCCGACCGGGGCCTCGTGCGCGGCAACAACGAGGACTCGGCCTACGCGGGCCCGCACCTGCTCGTGCTTGCCGACGGCATGGGCGGCCACGCCGCCGGTGAAGTCGCCTCCCAGCTCATGGTGGAGCACATGGAGCACCTCGACCGGGACCCGGCCGACGCCGACGTGCTAGCGCTTCTCGGCGCCGCCGCCGAGGACGCCAACGCCGCGATCGCCCGCTCCGTCGACGACCACCCGGAGCAGGAGGGCATGGGCACGACCCTGACGGCCCTCATGTTCAACGGCACCCAGGTCGGGCTCATCCACGTCGGCGACTCCCGCGGCTACATGCTTCGCGACGCCACCCTCACCCAAATCACCGAGGACGACACGTTCGTGCAGTCCCTCGTCAACGAAGGCCGGCTCGACCCCGAGGACGTGTCCACGCACCCCCAGAAATCCCTCATCCTCAAGGCGTACACAGGCCGCCCCGTCGACCCGCACCTGGAGATGATCCCCGTGCGCGCCGGCGACCGCTTCCTGCTGTGCTCCGACGGCCTGTCCGACCCGGTCACCGCCGACACTATCGAGGAGACGCTGCGCCACGGCACCCCCGAGGCCGCCGCGCAGCGCCTCATCGAGCTCGCGCTACGCTCCGGCGGGCCCGACAACATCACGGTGGTCGTCGCCGACGTCGTCGACAGCGCGGAGGCCGACGGCCCCGCGCTTCCCACAGCCGCCGCTATCGCCGGCGCGCTCGCCCCCGGCTCCGAGCCGACGCACCCCGACTCGGCGGCCAGCCGCGCCGCCGCCCTCGTGCGCTCGGAAAGCGCCCCCTCGTCCGCCGCCGTCCACATGGCCACGCAAAAAAGCCAAAGCGCAGAGAACGCACGCGCCGGACACGCCGGGGACTCCGAGCCCGCCCACCCCGAGGACAGCAGCGACGACGAGGAGCCCCGCCGACGCCACTCGCCGTGGCCCTGGGTCGTCGCTCTCCTCGCCGTCGCCATCGTCGGCGTCGCCGCCGTGGCCTGGTTGGATAGCCGCGCCGAGGACACCTACTTCGTCGAGGCCAACTCCGACAACCAGATCACCATCACGCGTGAGGACGGCTCGCTGTTTTCTGGCCTGCGCTCCGCGGAGCACTCCGAGATGCAGCTCGCATGCATCGACAAAGACAACAACCTCCGCGTCGTTGACACGGGCGCCGAGCCCGAGAACTGCACCGTCTTCACCACCGACGACCTACCCCCCTCGCAGCAGTCCGCCCTCGAGGACTTCCAGGGCGGCACCTAC
This sequence comes from Corynebacterium timonense, assembly GCF_900105305.1. Taxonomy (NCBI): domain Bacteria; kingdom Bacillati; phylum Actinomycetota; class Actinomycetes; order Mycobacteriales; family Corynebacteriaceae; genus Corynebacterium; species Corynebacterium timonense. Next base: position 2,217,501 of record NZ_LT629765.1, read on the forward strand.
GAGGAGGCCGTCGCCTTGATGAACCGGCTCGCCGACGGCGCCCTGCCGGTCTGCGTCTCCGAAGCGAAAGAACACGACAAGGAAGGTACGGAATCCAGCACCCCCTGCAGGACGGTGAACTAACATGACCCGCTTTTACTCCCGCGGCCGCGAGCTTTTCTTGCTCATCTGCGCGGCCGCGCTCCTGCTACTCATGCTTTTTGGCCTGGAGATGTCGCAGGGGCGCACCCTGTCCACCGAGATGCTCTACCTCGTGGGCGGCTTCGTGCTCGTCTACGCCGTCGCCCACCTGGCCATCTGCGTGACCGCCCCCCACTCGGACCAGCTGATGCTGCCGGTCGTGGCCACCCTCAACGCCATCGGCCTCGTCGTGATCTACCGACTCGACCTCGCCGAGCGCCCCGGCTACGGGCCGCTTGCCGAGCGCCAAGTGCTGTGGTCCCTGGCCGGCGTGATCCTGCTCGTGCTCACGCTCGTGGCGCTGCGCGACCACAAGTCGCTGTCGCGCTACTCCTACCTGCTCGGCCTCGCCGGGCTCATCCTGCTGGCGCTGCCGCTCGTGTGGCCCCAGCCGCCGGAGTTCGCCGACGCGCGCATCTGGATCTGGCTCGGCCCGTTTTCCATCCAGCCGGGCGAGTTTTCCAAGATCCTCCTGCTCATCTTCTTCGCCCAGCTCTTGGCGCAGAAGCGCTCCCTGTTCACCGTGGCCGGGCGGCGCTTCTTGGGTGTAAGCTTCCCGCGCCTGCGCGACCTCGCCCCCATCCTCGTGGTGTGGGCCATCGCGATCTGCATCATGGGCATCTCCAACGACTTCGGCCCGGCGCTCTTACTCTTCGCCACCGTGCTCGGCATGGTCTACTTTGCCACCAGCCGGGCCTCCTGGCTCATCATCGGCGTCGCCCTCGTCGCCCTCGGCGGCTGGGCGGTCTACCAGGTGTCGGACAAGATCCAGGAGCGCGTGAGCAACTTCATCGACCCGCTCGCCCACTACGACACCAGCGGCTACCAGCCGGCCCAGGCGCTGTTTGGGCTCAGCTGGGGCGGGGTGACCGGCACCGGCCTGGGCTACGGCCACCCCGACATGGTGCCGGTAGCGCACTCCGACTACATCCTCGCCGCGCTCGGCGAGGAGCTCGGCTTCGCCGGGCTGGCGGCCGTCATCATCCTCTTCGCCCTCTTCACCACCCGCGGCTTCCGCGCCGCGCTGCAGGTGCGCGACACCTTTGGCAAGCTGCTGGCCGCGGGCCTGGCCACCACCATCGTCATCCAGATCTTCGTCGTCGCCGGCGGCGTCTCCTCGCTGCTGCCGATGACCGGCCTGACCACCCCGTTCATGTCCGCCGGCGGCTCGGCAATCATGGCCAACTACATCCTGCTCGGCCTGCTGCTGCGCATCTCCAACGGCGCAAACAGGCCGTCTGAGCTCGACAACGCTGCGGCCGCCGGCCAGGCCCCGCAGCCCGTGGAGGCAGCCCGATGAACAAAGCCATTCGCCTGGGAGCCTTTGTCTCCCTCATCCTGACCGTCGTCCTGCTCATCAACTTCACGGTGATCCAGGGCTTCCGCGAGGAGCGCTACGCACAGAACCCGCTCAACGCCCGCACCTTCGTCGAAATGAAGCAGATCAACCGCGGCAACATCAACGCCGGCGGCCAGGTCCTCGCCGAGTCCTACAAGGACGACAACGACTTCTACCAGCGCACCTACCCCAACATGCCCGTTTCCTTCGCGCCCGTCGTCGGCTACGTCTCCGACCAGTACGGCACGGCGGGCATCGAGGCCGGCTTCAACTCCGAGCTCATGGGCGAGGACACGCTCGGCGGAAGCCGCTTCGTACGCACCGGGCAGGAAGCGGACAAGGCGGGCAACACCGTCGAGCTCACCCTCGACCCGAACTTGCAGGCTCTCGCCTACGAGCAGCTGAGTAACCCGGGCTACGAGGGTGCGGTGGCGGCCATGCGGCCGTCGACAGGCGAGGTGCTCGCCCTGGCCTCGACCCCCTCCTACGACCCGAACTCGGTGGTCAACCCCGAGACCGCGGAGCAGGCGTGGGAGCAGCTCACCAACGACCCCGGCAACCCCCTGCTCAACCAGGCGACGCAGGAGCAGCTGCCGCCCGGGTCGATCTTCAAGATCATCACCACCGCGGCCGCGCTGCGCAACGGCTACACGCCGGATTCACCGGTCACTGGCGAGGCCGAGATCACGCTGCCGGGCACCAACGCCACCCTGCCCAACTACGGGGGTCAGGCCTGCGCGGGCGGCGGCACGGTCACGCTGCGCACCGCCTTCGCCCTGTCGTGCAACACCGCCTTCGCGGAAACCGCGATGGACTTCGGCCCCGAGCCGTTGCGCGAGGCCGCGGCCGCCTTTGGCGTCGGCGAGCAGTACGACCTGGGGCTGCCCACCGCCGCGGGCTCGCTGGGCGACCTGCCCGGCGCGGCCGAGCTCGGGCAGTCCGCGATCGGGCAGCGCGACGTCACCATGACCGCGCTGCAGGCCGCCGTGATGACCGCGACGGTGGCCAACGAGGGCCGCCGCATGGCCCCCTACGTCGTCTCCCGCGTCGTGCGCCCCGACCTCACGCCCGTGCGCGAGACGCGCCCGCGCGAGATCACCGAGGCCATCACCCCGGAAGAGGCGGCGACGCTGCGCGACCTGATGTTCAGCTCCGAGCGCGCCACCTACGGCTACAACGGCAACGGCTACGCGTCGAAGACCGGCACCGCCGAGCACGGCGAGGACGCCGCCCCGCACGCGTGGTACGTGGCCTTCGACCCGGACAAGGACGTCGCCGTGGCCGTCGTCGTCAAAAACGGCGGCAACCTGGGCGCGAGCGCCACGGGCGGCCAGGTGTCGGCGCCGCTCGGGCGCACCATTCTCAACGCAGCACCGGCAGGAGGGAACTAATGCATACCGACAATAGGGACGAACTGCAGGAACTCGTCGGCCCCGACTACCGGCTGCAATGGGTCATCGGGCACGGCGGCATGTCCACGGTGTGGCTTGCCGACGACCCGACCCACGACCGCGAAGTGGCCATCAAGGTGCTGCGGCCCGAGTTCTCCTCCAACGAGGAGTTCCTCACCCGCTTCCGCAACGAGGCCCGCGCCGCCGAGGGCATCGACTCGCCGAATGTCGTGGCCACCTACGACTACCGCGAGGTGGACACCGGCCACGGGTACGCCATGTGCTTCATCGTCATGGAGTACATCCGCGGCGAATCCCTCGCCGACCTCATCGCGCGCGAAGGCCAGCTCGACGAGGAGCTCGCGCTCGACGTGCTCGAGCAGGCGGCCCACGGCCTCGCCGTCATCCACCGGATGGGCCTGGTGCACCGCGACATCAAGCCCGGAAACCTCATGATCACCCAGAACGGGCGGGTCAAAATCACCGACTTCGGCATCGCCAAGGCCGCCGCCGCGGTGCCGCTGACCCGCACGGGCATGGTGGTGGGCACCGCCCAGTACGTCTCGCCCGAGCAGGCCCAGGGGCTGCGCGTCAGCGCGGCGAGCGACGTCTATTCCCTCGGCGTCGTCGGCTACGAGATGCTCTCCGGCACCCGCCCCTTCACCGGCGACAGCTCGGTCTCCGTCGCGCTCGCCCACGTGTCCAACGAGCCGCCCGCCTTGTCGACCGCGATTAGCGCGCCGGCCCGGGAACTCATCGGCATCGCGCTGCGCAAGGACGCCGCCACCCGCTTCCGCGACGGCAACGAGCTGCAGCTCGCGGTGGCCCAGGTGCGCCGCGGGCAGCGCCCTAGCCAGCCCGGGGGCGGCACCACCACGCTCATCGCCCACGAGCCCTCCGCCACGGAGTCGACGCAGATGCTCGCCTCCGTCGCCCAGCCGACCACGACGAGCCCCGCGCAGCCGCAGAAACGGCCCCCGCAGGGCGAGCTCGCGCAGCAGCAGCACACCGCCGTCGCGCAGCAGGAGGCGCAGCGCCCGGAGGAGCGGGACAAGGAAAACAAGGGCGGCTTCGGCCTCGGCCTGCTCATCGCCGTGCTGGTGCTCCTCGTCGGCGGCGGCCTCGCGTGGGCCCTGACCGTGGGGCCCCTCAGCGGGTCGGGGGAGCCGACGACGACGCGTGAGCCGACCGTCGTCACGCACACGCAGACCGTGTCCCCCTCCCCCGAGCCCTCGACGCAGACGGCGACGACCACCGTGCCCCCGCGCGTGACCACGAACGAGAGAGCACCGGGGACCGTCAGCTTCGTCGAACCGCCGTCCTCGCAGCCCCAGGCTCCCGCGGAGCCCTCCGCCCCGTCGCCCGCGCCCGCCCCCAACGATCCGACGCGAGTGCAGCCGACGAGCGCAGCCCCGACCAACCCCACGACTCCGGCGGCGCCCGACGCGAACGGGCAGGACCCCGACGGCCCGAACGACCCCCAGAATGGCGGTAACTCATGACTCTGATTGCGAACCGCTACGAGCTCAACGAGCCCATCGGCACCGGCGGCATGTCGGACGTCTACGCCGCCACGGACACCGCCCTCGGGCGCCCCGTGGCTGTGAAGATGCTCAAGGTCGACATGGCACGCGACGAAAACTTCCGCGAGCGCTTCCACCGCGAGGCGCAAAACTCCGCGCGGCTGAACCACCCCAACATCGTGTCCGTCTACGACACCGGGTCCGTCGAGCGCGAGGGCGTGGATGTGCCCTACATCGTCATGGAGATCGTCAACGGCCGCACCCTGCGCGACATCGTCCGCTCGGACGGGCCGCTGAGCCCCCGCGCCGCCGCCGAGCTGCTCCTGCCCGTCACCCACGCCCTGCAGGCCAGCCACGACGCCGGGATTATCCACCGCGACATCAAGCCGGCGAACATCATGGTGACCACCACCGGCGCGATCAAAGTGATGGACTTCGGCATCGCGCGCGCCCTCGACGACTCCACCTCGGCCATGACGCAGACCGCCGCCGTGATCGGCACCGCGCAGTACCTCTCGCCGGAGCAGGCCCGCGGCAAGCCCGCCGACGGCCGCAGCGACGTCTACGCCCTGGGCTGCGTCATGTACGAGCTGGTCACCGGCAACCCGCCCTTCGAGGGCGAAACCCCCTTCGCCGTGGCCTACCAGCACGTGCAGGAGGACCCGGAAGCACCGAGCTCCCGCCTGAGCACGCTCGCGGAGAGCGAGGCCGTCAACCTCGACGCGGTGGTGCTCACCGCGATGGCGAAGCACCCCGCGGACCGCTACCAAAGCGCCTCCGAGATGGGCGCTGACCTCGAGCTGCTCGAGCGCGGCGCCGTGACCAGCGCCGCCCGCAACCACCTGTCCTACACCGCGCCCGCCGCCGGCGACGACCCCGACGCCACCGTTGTCACCGGGGCGGCCGTCGGCGCGCGCCCGCCCGCGCCCGCGCAGGACGCCGGCCCGAGCCGCTACGAGGAGCACCGCCGCGCCAACGAGAAGACCAGCGGCAACGGCTGGATGAAGTGGGTCGCGCTCCTGCTCGGCCTCGTTCTCGTCGGCGCCGCGGGCGTGCTGGCCTACAACGTATTCACCGGCCCCGCCGGGGACGGCGAGGTCCAGGAGCAGGCGATCGTCGTGCCCGATGTCGCGGGCGCGCCCCGTGAGGAGGCCGTGGCCCAGCTCGAGGGCCTCGGCCTGCGGGTAGCGGTGAACGAGGCCCCCAGCCCCGACGTCCCGCGCGGGACGGTCATGGCCACCAACCCGACCGCCGGCTCGAAGCTGCAGCCGGGCACCCTCATCACGGTGACGGTCTCCTCCGGCCGCGAGATCACCGACGTGCCCGACCTGACGGGCCTGACCCCGCAGGACGCCGCCCAGGTGCTCGACGACGCCGGGCTGGTGCTCAACACGGACATCCGCGAGGAGCCGAGCGACGACGTGCCGGAGGGCGTGATCATCTCCCAGAACCCCGCGGGCGGCTCCCAGCTGTCCAAGGGCTCCGAGGTCTCCATCGTCGTCTCCACCGGCCGGGAGCAGGTCACCGTCCCCTCCATGGAGGGCCTCAACGCCGAGCAGGCGACCTCGCTGCTGGAGTCCCTCGGCCTCCAGGCCACCGTCACGCAGGTGGATTCGGAGCTGCCGCGCGGTGAGGTCGTCGCCGCCGCCGGCGAGGGCAGCCAGGTCGACCGCGGCACGACGATCGAGCTGCGCGTGTCCAACGGCATGCTCATGAAGATGATCGACATCGCGCGCATGACGCCCCAGCAGGCGGAAAGCGCGCTTCGTGGCGCCGGATGGAACGGCCGCCTCGTCGAGGGCCCGACCGTGCCCACCGGCGCCGTCGTGGACCAGGGCCGCATCGGCCACCAGGAGGTCCCGCCCGGGGAGACGATCCGCAAAGACCAGGAGATCGGCTACAACCTCTGGGAGTTCGACCCCGCGAAGCTGCTGCCCGGCCGCTAGAGCGGGGTGGTAAAATCGCCGCCTAGAGCACGTCCGAGAGCGAAGGGTTATTCACTATGCCGAAGGCAAAAGCCACCAAGGACTCCCACCCCGCCACCTCCTCCTCGGCGGCGGCGACCTCGCGCACCCCGGTGAAGATCAACACTGGCGGCACCCCGATCTGGTACAAGGTCATCATGTTCGCCCTGATGATTGTCGGCCTGGGCTGGCTGGTGCTGTTCTACGTCGCGGGCGACCAGATCCAGTTCCTCGCCGAGCTGGGCCCGTGGAACTACCTGATCGGCTTCTCCGGCCTCATCCTTGGCCTGCTCATGACCATGGGCTGGCGCTAGCTTTTCTACTTTCGTACCGTATTTCCCAGCTCCTGTTGAACTTCCTTCCAGGCGGGCATAGGTTCTTTCTTCGGTAAAGGTCCCCGAGCCCTTCTGAAGAAAGGTCAACAACCATGAAGTTCACCGGATTCGCGCGCCGCGCGGCATCCCTCATCGCGGCCGCGGCCGTCGCTGGCACCGCCGCGACCGTCGCCCCGTTCGCCTCGGCGCAGACCCTCGAGGTCTCCGCCCCCGAAACCCCGGCCACCAACAGCGCACTGCCCATCATCCACACTTACCGCGGCAGCGACCACCTGAAGGCCAACATCCTCAACCCGCGCCCCATCTGCAACTCGACGGAGGACTACCGCACCGTCGTGTACAAGGTCACCGACAACTTCCTGCCGGTGGGCACCATCTCCACGACCAACCTGAGCGACAGCCCCGTCCCGCTCACGCAGGACCTCTCTCGCACGGCGTCCATCTCCGCCTCGATCAACGGCTCGCGCACGGAGACTCTCAACATCGGCGGCAACGCATCGCGCAACGGCATGCAGGGCTCCATCGGCTACTCGCTGGCCAAGACCCTCGGCTTCAGCGTCTCCGGCTCGCTCGCCTGGACCGCAGGCCAGAAGATCGGCCCGTACACCGTCCCGGCCGGCAACACCGGCGAGGCCACCTACGGCTTCCGCACCGTCACCATGACCGGCACGCAGCAGCGTTGCCGCCCGAACGGCACCTGGGCCACGCCGACCGCGTGGGTGGCCAACATGCCGGTCAAGAACGAAGTCCGCGTGAAGAACTACTCCACCCCCGCCGGCTCCTGGGCCCCGAACAAGGGCGCGCAGGTCACCGAGAAGGTCAACCCGTCCTACGAGGCGGACTCCAAGGAGATCACCGAGGGCGAGTCGCTTGATGACGTCACCAAGGTCGCCGACACCGAGCCCTCGGACGTGAGCAACCGCGAGTTCGACGCGACCACCCCCGCCGAGAACACCGCCGCCGACACCGCCGCTGCCGCACTCGACCTGGAGCCCTACTTCACCACCTCGTCTGCGAAGTCGGCCGGCTTCGCGGGCACCGTGGCTCTGCGCGTGAAGAACAACGGCACTGAGCGCTACTGGGGCGAGTTCCCGCTGCTCACCTTCCGCGTCGAGGTCAAGACCGCCGAGGGCCCGAAGGGCGTCGACCGCCTAATCACCCCGCGCGGCGCGAACGGCTCCCACGTGCGCGACCTGGGCTACAACTTCTCCACCGGCACCCGCACCTTCGAGGTCACGCTGTCCAACCCCGTCAACGCCGGTGAGGACGTCTTCCTCGCCGCCTTCGACTTCGGCGACGGCAACACCCGCGAGGGCCGCCTGCGCAACTACATGACGGTCACCCAGACCGGCCGCCTGAGCGGCGACACCTCGACGTCCAACGACCAGAACGTCGATTCCCGCTCGGCCACCCGCAACGACTTCGGCAAGCCGAACGCGGGCCTGTTCTAACTGTGAGTCGAGTTATCCACAGCGTGTGAAGGATTGTGTGATCCGCGGGGTTATCCCCACCTGTGGATAACCCTGTGTACTACCTACCCACATGCGAACACCGCTCGGTGAGCGCTCGCTCCCCCGCTGGTCAGACGACCGCGGGGGAGTTTTCATCGCCACGGAGTTCGAGGAATAACACACGTGTGGTTATCCACATTGTGGGCAAAAGTTGTGGGTAACTCGGCCTGGGGACAACCGGTGAACAACACGCCGGCTACGCCAGAAGGAGCCCCACGGCGACGCCGCCGAGGACGACACCGCCCGCCGCGCCCAACGCGCGCACCCGACCATCCTGCGAGGTCAGCGGGTACGCCAGCACGATCCCCATGAGCATCCCGCCGATGTGGCCCCACAGGCTCACGCCGGGGGCGATGAGGGAATACACCAGGTTCACCGCGATGAGGGCGAAGGCGGGGCGCAGGTCCGTCTGACGTCGATACGCGATGCCGACGAGCAGCGCCATGAGCATGTAGAGGACCCCCGAGGCGCCCGCCGTGGGCGTGGTGAAGTTCATCGCGAGCACCGCGGCCGAGGAGCCCAACAAGCCGGCCAGGTAGGCGAGGGCGTAGGCGCGCGAACCCACGAAACGCTCCACCTCCGCGCCGATGAGCGCGAGCATGAGCACGTTGAGCGCCACGTGCGGCAGATCCAGGTGCATAAAGCCGGACGTCAGGGCGCGCAGCCACCCCCACCCCTCGGCCGCGTACGGGCCGAACAGGTACATCGATTCGCGCAGCCCCGTCCCCGGCAGGGCCGCGGCGACGAACACTATCGCGCACAACGCGCAGGCGAGCGCGGTGACGGGGGCGCCGGCAAAGATTCTCTGTGCATTCATAGATAAAAACCCCCGGCGCGGCGAGGCGCTCGGGGGCGGGTCGGGCAGCGGCTGGTGCTAGTTCACCTCGACGGACTCGATGACGACGTCCTCGACTGGGCGATCCATGCGGCCGGTGCGCACCTTCGAAATCTCCGTGACGACCTTCTGGGAGTCGGGGTCGGTGACCTCGCCGAAGATCGTGTGGCGGTTGTTCAGCCACGGGGTGGCGTCGACCGTGATGAAAAACTGGGAGCCGTTCGTGCCCGGGCCTGCGTTGGCCATGGCCAGCAGGAACGGGCGGTCGAACTGCAGCTCCGGGTGGAACTCGTCGGCGAACTGGAAGCCCGGGCCGCCGGTGCCGGTCCCGGTCGGGTCACCGCCCTGGATCATGAACCCCGGGATGATGCGGTGGAAGATCGCGCCGTCGTAGAACGGGCCCTCGGTCGTGCCCTGGGCGTTCTTGGTGGAGTACTCCTTCTCGCCGGTGGCGAGGCCGGTGATCGTCTCGACGGTTGTCGGCGCGTGGTTGCCGAACAAATCGATGACGATATCGCCGTGGTTGGTGTGCAGGGTCATAGTCTGCGTCTTCTGAGTCATGCGGTCCAGCGTACCCGCGACGCGTGTTCCCCGACGCGAACCCCTTAAGCCCCGCCACCGGCCCGCGAGGCTACTGGGCGCCCACGACCTCGTTGCGCGCGGCGACCAGGTTGCGCAGAGAGGGCTCGACCTCCTTGTAGCCGCGGGTCTTCAGGCCGCAGTCCGGGTTGACCCAGAGGCGCTCGGCCGGGACGTTGTCCAGCGCGGCCGTGATCAGCTCGACCATCTCCTCCTTCGACGGCACGCGCGGGGAGTGGATGTCGTAGACGCCCGGGCCGATCTCGGCGTGGAAGGTCTCGTCGATGTCCTCGAGCAGCTCCATCTTGGACCGCGCGGCCTCGATCGAGGTGACGTCGGCGTCCAGGCCGGCGACGGCGTCGATGATCTGGCCAAACTCGGAGTAGCACAGGTGGGTGTGGATCTGCGTGGCCGGCTGGGCCTCCAAGGCCACGAGGCGGAAGGCGCGCACGGCCCAGTCGAGGTAGGCCGGGCGGTCGTCGGCGCGCAGCGGCAGCAGCTCGCGGAGGGCCGGCTCGTCGATCTGGATCACCTTGATGCCCGCCTCCTCGAGGTCGCGGACCTCGTCCGCGAGCGCGAGGGCGATCTGGTCGGCGGAGACGGATAGCGGGACGTCGTCACGCTTGAAGGACCACGCCAGGATGGTGACCGGGCCGGTGAGCATGCCCTTGACCGGCTTGTCGGACAGGGACTGCGCGTAGCTCGACCACTCGACGGTCATCGCGGCCGGGCGCGAGACGTCGCCGACGACGATCGGCGGGCGGGTGCAGCGGGAGCCGTAGGACTGGACCCAGCCGTTCTCGGTGACCACGAAGCCCTCGAGCAGCTCCGCGAAGTACTGCACCATGTCGTTGCGCTCCGCCTCGCCGTGGACGAGGACGTCGAGGCCGATCTCCTCCTGCAGCTCAATGACGTTTTTGATCTCCGTCTTCAGCGCCTCGCGGTACTGCTCGTCGCTGAGCTCGCCGGCCTTGTGGTCGGCGCGCGCCTTGCGGATCTCGGTGGTCTGCGGGAAGGAACCGATGGTGGTCGTGGCCAGCTTCGGCAGGCCCAGCTCGGCGTGCTGCGCCTTCTGCCGCTCGGCGAACTCGGGGGAGCGCTTGACCTCGCCCTCCGGTAGCGTGGCGACGCGCTGCGCCACCGCCTCGTTGTGGATCGTCGTGGACTCGGAACGGGTGCGCACGGCGCGGTCGGACTGCGCGAAGGCCTCGACGGCCTTCTCCGGGCCGGCGACGAGGGCCTGGACCTCGCCGATCTTCTCGTCGGCGAAGGACAGCCACGGGGCGACCTCGACCGGCAGGCTGCGCTCGGCGTTGACCGTATGGGGCACGTGCTGCAGGGAGGTGGAGGTGGACACCGAGACGGAATCGCGCGAGAGGGAGGCCAGGACCTCGGCGCGCTCGCGTAGGTTGGCGGCCCAGACGTTGCGGCCGTCGATAAGCCCGGCGACGAGGTGCACCTCGGAGGGGATCGCGGCGGCGACGCGGGCGGGGTAGCCCGGGTCGGCGTCGAGGGTCCAGGGGGCGAGGTCGACGTGCAGGGCCTCCGGTGCCAGGGAGCCGAGGACGTCGAGGGCCTCGCGGGCGGAGCCGTACGGGGTGGTCAGGTAGACGTTGGGCCGGTCCTCGCGGGCGAGCAGCGCGGTCCACGCCTCGCGCAGGTAGCCGGCGAGCTCGGAGTCCGGGGTGGACAGGTCGGCGACGAGGGCAGGCTCGGCGACCTGGACCCACTCGACGCCCGCCTCCTTGAGCGCGCGGAACACGACGGCGTAGGACTCGACCACCGCGTTCAGCAGCGACCACTCGGCGGGCTTGGATAGCGCCAGGAGGGTGACCGGGCCGACGAGGAAGGGGCGCACGGTGTGGCCGGCGTCGCGCGCCTCCTCGACGATGCGCACGATGCGCTCCGGGGCGGGGGTGACGTCCTGGCCGGCGGCCAGCTCGGGCACGAGGTAGTGGTAGTTGGTGTCGAACCACTTGGTCATCTCGAGCGGGACGCGGGTGTCGGTGCCGCGGGCGAGCGCGAACTCCTCGTCGAGGTCCGTGCCGCCGGGCACGACGCCGACGGTCAGGGCGGTCTCGAGGACCTGGTCGTAGTAGGCGACGTCGGCGGGGATGGCGTAGTCCTCGGTCAGGCCCAGGTCACGGAGGCGGTTGTAGGTGTCAATGCGCAGCGCACGCGCGGTGGTGCGGAAGGTCTCGGCGTCGATACGCCCAGCCCAGTAGGACTCGAGGGCCCTCTTCAGCTCGCGGTTGGCGCCGATGCGAGGGTAGCCCTCGATCGTCGCGGCGGGAAAGGAAGTGGTCATGGGGTGTCCTTAACAAGTAGGTCGTGGGTACAACTGACGGGGCGGCTACTGGGGCCGCGGGATGCCCACCCGGTCCAACAGGTCGCGGGTGACCGCGATGTTGTTGTGGGTGTAGATGTGCAACCCGCCCGCCCCCGCATCCAGGATCGTGCGGGTCATGTCGGCGGAGAGCTCCATGCCGACCTCGTACTCCTCCTCCGGCGTGGCGGCGGCGGAGAGGCGGTCGATCACGCGGTCGGGCACGGTGACCCCGGACAGCACGCCCATGCGCTCAACCCGCTTCAGGCTGGTCATGGGCATGATCCCCGGAATCAGCGGGATGCGCACCCCCGCCATGCGGGAGGTCTCCGCGAAGCTCAGGTAATCCTGGGCGTCGAAGAAGAGCTGCGTGATGGCGAAGTCCGCGCCGAGGCGCTGTTTGGCCAGCAGCACGTCCAGGTCCTCGTCGCGGTTGCGCGACTCGGCGTGGCCGGCCGGATAGCACGCGACGGAGAGCGCGAGTTTGCCCGCGGCGAGGTGGAACGCCTCCTCGTCCTCCACGTCCTGGATGAGGTTGAGCAGGTCAGTGGCGTGCTGCAGGTAGCCCGCCGGCAGTCGGGTCTCGCCCTCCGGCAGGTCGCCGCGCAGGGCGAGGAAGCCGCGCACCCCGGCGTCGAGAAGCGTGCGAATCCACTCGGCGAGCTCCTCGCGCGTGCCCGCGGTGCAGGCGAGGTGGGCGATGGTGCGCAGGTTCGTCCTGCTCGCGAGCAGAGAGATCAGCTCGGCCGTGCCGGCGAGCCAGCCCGAGCGGCGCGAGGAGGTCACGGAGACGTAGTCCGGCCGGTAGGCCGCCAGGCCCTGGATGAGCGCGCCCAGGCGCTCGGCGTCGGCGGAACCGCGGGGCGGGATGAGCTCGAAGCTCAGCGCCGTCCGGGTGGCCGGCTTGGGGGCCGGAGGTGGATCGTCGGGGCCATCCAGCGGCGCCGAGGCTGAGACCAGCGGATGCGTGGCCCAGACCCGGGGCGTCGGCGTGGAAAGCCGCGACGAAGGGTTATTCCCACGCATGAAGAGCAACCTTTCATCAGCGGTAATTCCTGGCCGGGCTCGGCGCTTACGGTGCAATGGTGCATAGGTTATTGGGCCGGTATGGGCGTGACAACGCGTTCCGTACAGCTCTGTCTAATTTGCTGGTCAGCGGCGCGTTCACGGTGAATATAATTCACTCGGCGGGGGTTCCCGGTGGACAGCTCTGTCCACTTTTGCCTGCGTGTCTTCCGCCCCCGGCGTAGCTAGGCTGGTGCCACGGACGTACCGCACCACAATGAACACGAAGGAGCGCCCATGAACCTCACCTCCGCCCGCCTCGCCCTCCGCGGGGCCAACGCCGCCTACACCTACTTTCGCAAGCTTGACGACGAAAAACAGCGCGACGTCTACAACGCCGTCGTCGACTCCATCAAGAACAGCACCGACGACGTGGAAGGCCGCCCCACCCTCGACGACCTGCGCGAGATCTACGGCGCCGCCCGCGCCGAGGCCGGCGCCGTGACCCGCAACGCCCACGACCGCCTCGATCGCCGCCGCGCCGACTTCGACGCCTCCGCCCCCGCGCGCAAGGCCCGCCGCCAGGCCCTGCTTGACGACGCCAAAACGGCCCCCTCCCGCATCAAGAACAAAAAGAAGGAGGAGCGCAAGGCCGCCGCGCGTCGCGCCGCCACGGCTGCCGGCGTCGTCGGCGCGATCGCGGCGCTCGGGGCCGCGGCCTACGCCGTGTACGCCTTCGTGGTGAACAAACGCGACGAGACCCCCGCCGCGCCCGCTCCGGCTGCTGGGGGCGGGCGCGGGCGCGCGACCCTCGTCTACTCCACCACCACGGAGGACGACCGCAACCCCGCCGACGCGTCCTCCAACGCGCACGGCTCGGCGGGCCCGCTCGGCGAAGAACCGGCCGAGCGCGACGAGGAACTACTCAGCTCGCTCGACGAGCAGCTGTCCACGCTGGACACCCTCGAGGACGAGCAGCGCGACACCCGCGGCACCAACTAAGCGCGCTGCGGCCGCCACGCCACGAGCAGGTGGCGCACCATCCTCTCCCGAACGTCGGGGAACAGCTCGTTGATCGCGCGGTGTCGGGGGCGCGTCACCGCGATCAGCTCCGCGGCGATCACCCGCGCGTCAAGTGAGGCATCGACCAGGCCGCGCCGCGCAGCCTTGGCCAGCAGTTCGTCGAAGCGCGCGATGACCTGCTCCAGGCGGGTCAGCAGGGAGGGGTCGATGTCGCCGGTGTGCTGTTCGGCCAGCGCCGCGTCGAGCATCCCCGTGCCCTCGTCCACCATCCGGCAGATCAGCCCCTCCCAGTGCCGCACCGGCTCCGTGTCGAACGACTCCAGCGCCTCGGCGATGACGGCGTCCAGCGTGTCCAGGAGGTCGAGGGCGCAGGCGGTCCGCAGGTCACGGCGGGTGGGAAAGTGGCGGTAGAGGGTGGCAATACCTACGCCCGCCTCCTTGGCGATCCCCTCGAGCGTGATGCTGACGTCGGGAGCCGCGCGGAAGGTCCGGGTCGCAGCATTGATGATCAGCTGGCGCCTGTGTCGCGCGTCGGCTCGCATGACGCCGATGCTAACACGGGGGCATCTCCCGCGAGCCCGACAATCTTCGGGCGGCAGGTACTCATCCACGTTCACGTATTGATGCCCATACTGATCCCGTGCCGCGGGCTCTTTTCTCAGACGGGGTGCGTCCACGGCGGACGGTGGGTTCGCGGAGGGCGCCTCCGCCCTCGGTGCCCTCGCCCGCGGTCGGGTTACCATAGTGATGTATTAAAGATCGCCTACGTAAGGAGACCCCATGTTTAACCCTCTCAAGCTCATCCCGACCGGCGTCAGCACCGCCCAGGACAAGGCCACCACCAAGGTCGCCTCCGTTGCGCTCCGCGCGCCTCTCGGCCTGTACATCCTCAACGCCGGGCTGGGCAAGTTCAACTCCGACGAGGAGGCCGCGCAGGGCCTGCAGGACATGGCCGCCACCGGGCTGCCCTTTGTCAAGGAAATCGAGCCGAAGAACTTCGCCTCCCTCCTCGCCGCCGGTGAAACCGCCCTCGGCGCCGCCCTCCTGCTCCCCTTCATCCCGAACCGCCTCGCCGGCCTCGGCCTGACTGCCTTCTCCGCGGGCCTACTCAGCATGTATTTCGGCAACCCGGACATGACGGAAGACGACGGCATCCGCCCCAGCCAGTCCGGCACCAGCTTGGCCAAGGACTCCTGGCTCGGCGCCGCTGGCGTCGCGCTCATGGCGCTGCCCAAGAAGTAAGCACACGGCGCGCTTCGCCCGAAAAACGCAACCCTAAAAAACCACGTTTAGGGCGCCTCGGCGCCGGTTTTTAGGGTTCCGTTGTGAGAGTTTCTCGGGCGGCCGCCCGGCCACGGCAACGCGAAACCCCCGCTGCGCGGGGGTTTTTTCTGTGGAGGATAGGAGAATCGAACTCCTGACATCCTGCTTGCAAAGCAGGTGCTCTACCAACTGAGCTAATCCCCCGTGGTGGGCCTAGCAAGAATCGAACTTGCGACCTCATCGTTATCAGCGATGCGCTCTAACCGACTGAGCTATAGGCCCTGGGAACGAGATAGAACATTACCCACCGCGCCAGTCGACGCCAAATCGCCAGGTAGCAGGCATGTTCAACCCCGTCTAGCGCGCGTTGTTGTCCATCTGCACGCACAGCCCGCCCACGAGGTTGGCCACGGCGTTGTACATCACCGCGGCCAGCGGGGACATGACCGCGACGAAGACGACCCCGACGAGGCCGAGGAGGGCCGCCGCGGACAGGAACAGCGGGAAGTCGACGACTTGGTCGCCGCCCACGCCGCCGATGAGCGAGTTGAGCGACTCGATCACCCCGGCGCCCTGCAGTCCGCCGTAGACGAGCGCCGCCGCGAGCATCCACGCGAGGAAGCCGAAGATGGCGAGGATCGATCCGATCTTGAACGCGGACACCGCACTCACGTGCGTGATGGTCACTTTCCGGGCAGCCATGGCTTACTCCTCACCTTCTGGTTTCACGGGCGCCCCCGGGGCGGACGAGGTGATCTCCATCGCCTCCTCGAGCGTCTTCTCACCTTTCGCCACGGCGGTGGCCTCCTCCTCGCCCTCATCCTCGACGTTCTTGTCGATGGCAAGCAGCTCCACCCCGTCGGACAGGTCCACGAGGCGCACGCCCATCGTCGCGCGTGACGACGGCCTGATCTGGCTGACCTCAGTACGGATCACGCCGCCGGCGGAAGTGATGGCGAAGATCTGGTCCTCCTCCTCCACGGCCAGGGCGCCGATGAGCTTGCCGCGCTTCGGGGTGTACTTGAACGTCATCACACCCATGCCGCCGCGGCCCTGCGCGTTGTACTCCTCGATCGGCGTGCGCTTGCCGTAGCCGCCGGTGGTGGCCACGAGCAGGAACTGCCCGTCGGCGACGACGGTCATGGCGAGGAGCTGGTCGTCCCCGCGGAAGCGCATGCCCTTCACACCGGCGGTGGCGCGGCCCATCGGGCGCAGCTGGTCGTCGTCGGCCGTGAAGCGGATCGCCTGCCCCTGCTCGGAGACGAGGAGGATGTCTTCGCCCTCGTTGACCAGCACGGCGCCGATGAGCGAGTCGCCCTCGTTGAGGTTGATGGCGATGAGCCCAGCGGAACGCGCCGATTCGTAGTCGGTCAGGCGCGACTTCTTCACCCGGCCCTCGCGGGTGGCCAGAACCAGGTAGGGGGCGTCCTCGTAGGACTGGATCTGGATGACCTGGGCGATCTTCTCCTCCGGCTGGAATTCCAGCAGGTTGGCCACGTGCTGGCCGCGGGCGGTGCGCCCCGCCTCGGGCAGCTCGTAGGCCTTGAGGCGGTAGACGCGGCCGAAGTTGGTGAAGAAGAGGATCCAGTCGTGGGTCGAGCAGATGAAGAAGTTCTTCACCACGTCGTCCTGCTTCAGCTCGGCGCCGCGCACCCCCTTGCCGCCGCGCTTCTGGGACTTGTAGGCGTCGACCTTCGTGCGCTTGGCGTATCCGGTGGAGGTGATGGTGACCACGACGTTCTCGCGGGCAATGAGGTCTTCCTCGGTGACGTCGCCGGTCGCGGCGACGAGCTGGGTGCGGCGGTCGTCGCCGTACTTGTCCACGATCTCGGCGAGCTCCTCGCCCACCAGCGCGCGCTGGCGCTCCGGGGTGGCCAGGATCTCCTTGTAGTCGGCGATCTCGCGCTCGATCGCGGCGAGGTCGTCGACGATCTTCTGGCGCTCCAGGGCGGCCAGGCGGCGCAGCTGCATCGCGAGGATGGCGTCGGCCTGGACCTCGTCGACGTCGAGAAGCTCAATGAGCCCGGCGCGCGCCTCGTCGACCGTCGGCGAGCGGCGGATCAGGGCGATGACCTCGTCGAGCATGTCGAGGGCCTTGACCAGGCCGCGCAGGATGTGGGCGCGCTTTTCCGCCTCCTCGAGGCGGTAGCGGGTGCGCCTGACAATGACGTCGATCTGGTGCTGCACGTAGTAGCGCAGCATCTGGTCGAGGCGCAGGGTGCGGGGCACGCCGTCGACGATGGAGAGCATGTTCGCGGCGAAGTTCGTCTCCAGCTGCGAGTGCTTGTACAGGTTGTTGAGCACGACGCGGGGCACGGCGTCGCGACGCAGGGTGACCACGATGCGCATGCCCACGCGGTCGGAGGACTCGTCTTCGATGCGGGCGGCGCCCGGCATCTTGCCGTTGGTGATCTGGTCGGCGATGCTGGCGATGAAGTTGTCCGGGTTGACCTGGTAGGGCAGCTCGGTGATGACGATGACCTGGCGGTTGCCGATCTCCTCGATCTCCGTCACGCCGCGCATGCGGATCGAGCCGCGGCCCGTGGTGTAGGCGTCCTTGATGCCTTGGTCGCCCACGATGAGCCCGGCCGTGGGGAAATCGGGGCCCTTGACCCGTTCCATCACCGCGTCGAGCGCGGCCCTCTCCTCGGCCTCGGGGTTGTCCAGGAGCCAGTAGATCGCCTCCGCCAGCTCCCGCAAGTTGTGCGGCGGGATATTGGTGGCCATGCCCACGGCGATGCCGCCCGAGCCGTTCATGAGGAGGTTGGGCACGCGCGAGGGCAAAACGTCCGGCTCGCGGGTCTTGCCGTCGAAGTTGGGGGAGAATTCCACGGCGTCCTCGCGGATGTCGCGGACCATCTCCATCGCGATGGGCGTGAGCTTGCACTCCGTGTAGCGCATGGCCGCCGGGCCGTCGTTGCCGGGGGAGCCGAAGTTACCTTGGCCGTCGACAAGCGGGTAGCGCATCGCCCACGGCTGGGCCATGCGCACGAGGGTGTCGTAGATGGCGGAGTCGCCGTGGGGGTGGTAGTTACTCATCGTCTCGCCGACGGCCTTCACGCTCTTGACGTAGGAGCGCTCGGGGCGGAACCCGGCGTCGTACATGGCGTACAGGACGCGGCGGTGGACCGGCTTCATGCCATCGCGGACATCGGGAAGAGCGCGGCCCACGATCACGCTCATGGCGTAATCGATGTAGCTGGTCTGCATCTCCTCATTGATGTCAATGGGCATGATGCGGTCGTATTCGTCACCGCCGAGGGTGTCATCACTCATGGGAAGCCTTTCTTTCGTCTGCGCACATTCTAGCGGCCCCTGCGCGCTTTCCCGCCCCCGGCGGTGGTATCACAGTGGTATGGCAATGACACTTCGGCTGACCACGGAGGAGGACAAAGCCCTCGTGCTGCTCGCCTCCGCGTGGGGCTGCTCCAAGCAGGAGGCCGCGCGCCGCGCTATCGCCACCGCGGCCGCGCGCATGCTTGACGACGCCACCATTACCGCCCTGGCCCGCACCCACGCCCAGGAGTACGCCACCACCGAGGCGCGGATCCGGCGCGCGAGGGACGCGTGAGGCGCCCGTGAAGAGCCTGAGCTCCGAGCAGATGCTCGCCATCGCCGACGAGGTGTGCCACATATATAGGGTGCGCGTGCGCTCCTTCGCGGCGCTAGCCGCCTGCGCCGCCGTCCCCGGGGCCCGCATCCACGGCGCGCCGGTGTTTGATTCGCGTGACGCGGCGGCCGCCCAGCTGCGCCGCACCGTCCTCGCGCTGGGTCCGCTGACCGGCCACAACGACGCCCTCGCGGAGGTCGCCGCGGCGGTGTACCGGGAGTGGGTTGACGCGGGGTGAGGGCGTCGACAAGCAAACCGTGCATGCGGGACGGGCTGACGGTGGCGCCGCCCCGACCCCCGTGTTACATTTGTTGCCGTTGTGGTTGCAGTGACGAATGTGGCTGAGGAGTTGCCCGGCGCTGCGGCGGAAGAGCCCCAACACGAAGAGGCCCCTGTCACGAGGGGCCTTTTTCGGGTTATACGACAAAATGTGTGTCTGGTGTCGGCGTGTCGCGGGGGCTAGATGTGGCCTTTTTGGATGCCGATTGAGTGGGTGTAGTTGGTGTCGATAGCGTTGTCGTAGAGGGCTGGTCGTCCTGTTTCGTGGTCGGCGTGGTTCTCGTTGTGGGTCAGGGTTGGAACTTTGGCGAGTTGGTCCTGACCCCAGTTGGACTGTCTGGCGATCTCGACTGGGTCGTCAGGCAGTTCTGTTTTCAGGTAAAGCCACCAGTCGAGCATCCGGCGTTGATGCTCACCGGATCTGCCGCGATGGGTGCGGGCAAGCAGTTTCAGCTGGGCGTTGATCCCGCCTTCAAGACTGTTAGTCGTCGGTTTGATCCGCCCGGGGTTGATCACACCAGCGGGTGGGGCGAGGTAGACAAACAACAAGTTGTTGCGCCACAGGTGGTTGAGGCTGTTGTAGGCCTTGCGGGTGCGCTCATGCGTCCACGACCAGGTGCGTTGTTTCGTCAATGGGTCGGTTGTCCACGTTTTCTGGTTCATCCAGTCGCGGTAGACGTTGCCGTATTCGTGGAGCTTGGCACCCCACGCGGCCGCCTCATCAAGATCGGTGATCTTCGTGAGGTTAAGCGCGAGATGGTAGATCGCTCGTCCAGCATCCGTGCGCGGGCGGGAGGTGGTGTAGCGGCGCACCACACGTTGGGCGTGGACAAGGCAGCGTTGGATCTTGGTGTTAGGCCAGCACTTCTTGATCGCGCTGGCCGCGCCTTGTCCACCGTCGATCACGGCGATCAGGGGCGCGGGGATGCGTTCACACAGTTGCTGGTAGTCGCGGGTGGTTTCGTGTGTGCACCAGTGCCAGGCAATGACGTGATCCAAAGTGGCGGCAACTATGAGACATCCGCCGGCGGTGTAGGTGCCGTCAAGAAAGACCTGGTCATAGACTCGGCCTTCGTGCCCGATGGTGGGATCGGGAACATCAACTAGCCAGAAGTGCTCAAACCGGCGTTGCAAGGTGCGTGGGTTGCAGCCTGTTTTGGCAGCGGTGATTTTCAGACTGTCACCCGTGGTGACGTGAGTGATAAAGGCGTTGAAGGCGGCGGCGTTGGTGATATCCGGCCGTCGTTTCGTGACGGAGGCACCGCAGATCTTGCATCGCCACCGAGTGCGGTTCGCGGAGGTTTTCCCATTACGCTTCATTTCGCCGCCGCACACAGCGCAGCGGGGTCGGTTCTTCGGCATTGGGCCACCACACCACCGGCCCCTACCACATCAACCACGCCACACCGGGGATATACGACCACAACAGCGGATATACGCTCTTGGGGCATATACTTCCGGAAATCGCCGAGGTCAGATACCGGAAATCACCAATTCCGGACACACATTTTGACCCTTAACCCCCTTTTTCTGTATGGAGCACCCCGCAACCTTGTAAAATCCTGTAATCTAGATCACGTTCCCCCCCACCACCCACGGAAGGCACTCTCATGAAGCTCAAGAAGGCGCTGGTCGCCGCACTCGCAACCACAACCATCGTTTCCGCGGCCCCCGCCGCCAATGCGCAGATCGTTGCGCCGGAACCCAGCTCTCGCATCCAGATCCCCGGCGACATCGTCGACTTTTTCGACGGTCTGACCCCGATCAACCGTTTCGAGACCGAGCAGGCCCTGAAGATTGGCGCCGCCGCCATCCTCATCAACTCCTCCATCGGCATCATCAGCTCCCTCATCCTCATCCCGCTGCGCCTGGCCGGCTCCTCCCTCTAGCACCCCAGCCCGGGCTGTCCCGGGCCTTTTTTGCAGGCTGCGTTCGAACGTGTGTTCGTATCGATAGGGCGTGTGTCGGGGCGGGGCTTTAGGGTGTGGGGCAGGTTCCAAGAAAGGGGGGTGGCCGTGTCAACGTCACTGTCAACGCCGCTCGGCTCGCTTGTCGACGCCATCACGTCCGCCACCAGCGACCTTTCCGCGATCTTCTCCACCCCCGACGACCTCACCTTCGGCGCGGTGCGCGCCGACATGGAGCGCCTCTACGCCTCACTCGACGCGCTCGCCGCCATCGACGCCGCCTACGCCTACCTCGCCGACCGCGACGGCGCCGGCGAAGTCGTCGGCGCCAACCACGCCACCCAGTACTTCGTCGACGTGCTCGGTCTCTCCCGCGCCGAGGCGCGCAGCCGCATCACGCGAGGCCACGACCTCTACGGCGAGCCCGTCGTGCCCGACATTCCCGCCGACTCCGAACCCACCCCGGAACGCGAACGCGCCCGCGAAAAGCGCCTCGAGCGGGCCCGCCGCGCCCGTGCCGCCGCCCGCTCGCGCGCCGGCGCCGTCAGCGCGGAAAAGCACAAAGTTATCCAGTACGCCCTGCGTGACCTCAACGAACACGCCACCCCCGGGTACGACGAGCTACACGCCGAGGCCCTCGCTCACGCTACGGGGTGCGGGCCGGAAGAGCTGCGCCGCTGGCTGCGCGACAACGTCCGCCGCGCCAACCTGCGCGGCCGCGACTACGACGGAGAGAAAGACCCCCACGCGGCGTGGAAGAAGCGCTCCATCAGCTTCGGGCGCCCCGACGCCGACGGCTTGGGCCGCGTCACCCTCCAGCTCGCCCGCGGGGAGATGGCCCTGCTCAAAGCCCTCATCGAGCCCGGGTACGCGCCCGGCACCAACGTCTCCACCGACCCGGCCGAGGACACCCGCACCCGGGCCCAGCGCGGACACGACCAGCTCGTCGCCATCCTCCACAGCTACGAGCACGGCAAGCAGCAACGCGGCCGGGGCGCGGCCTCCGTCGTCCTCTCCCTCACTGCCGAGGACCTCACCTCCAGCGACCGCGACACCCTCTTTGCCACCAACACCGGCATCGACCTCGACGCCCACGACATCCTCCGGCTGGGCCTGAGCGGCACCGACTTCATCCTCGAACTCGACCCCGTCACGGCCCTGCCCCTGTCGCTGGGGCGCACCCGCCTAGCCTCCGTCGGGCAGAAACTCGCCCTCCTTGCCACCCAAGGCGTCTGCGCCTGGGCAGGCTGCGACCGCCCCGGCATGGAGCTCGAGGGCCACCACATCGTGGCCTGGAAAAACGGCGGCCTCACCGACATCTCCAACCTCGCCGGGCTGTGCCGCGAACACCACCGCTGCGTCAACGACGACAGGGACGGCGCCCGCAACAAGGGCCACGTGGACATCAACCGCACCACGGGCCGGGTCGAACACCACCCGGCCGACGGATCCCCACCCCGCACGAACGAAACCCACGGGTACCGCACCTCAGCGGGCGCACGCATCCGACATCGCGCGGGGCCCGCCGCTTAGGCCAGCTTCTCCTCGTAAAAGCGCACGAACCTGCGCCCCACGACCTCCGGGTCGCGCGCCCACTTGTTGTGCCCCAGGCCCCCGTCGAGCTGCTCCACCGCCAGCTCGGCGGCGGGCGCATGCTGCGCGAGCGCCTCCGCCGAGGCGATCGTGCAGTCCTCGTCGTTGCCAAACCGCGTCAACAGCACCGGGACCTGCACCCCCGACACAGCCGTCGGATAATCCGCCCCGGCGATGTGGCCGATCGAGTTGCTGCGCGACAGCTGCGCCCACTCCCGGACGTGGCGGCCCGCCTGCCGCCCGTAGCCAGCCAGGTCCCACTTCCCCGCCGGCCAGAAGCCCAGGGTGCGCGAGACCCCCGCCATCACCGGCGCCCCCATCCCGATGCGCCGCTTGCTGCGGCCCGTGAAGGACTTCCAGTACGGGCTGCCTGTGCCCACGCCCATCATGCCGACGACGTTCTGCTCCCGCGCCCGCGCGCTGGACAGGTACAACATGCCCACCTGCCCACCCATCGAGTGCGTCAGCAGCGCCACGGGGTGCCCGGCCGATAGGCCCAGCACCTCCTTGGCGGCGCTAATGGTCAGCGGGTAGTCCTCGGTGACCAACGTGTGGTAGCCCCAGGTGCGCGAGCGGGAGGCGCGCGCCGTGCTGGTTCCCTGGCCGCGCAGCTCGCCGATCGCCGAGGGGAAGCCGTTATCGCTCAACCAGCTCGCGATGGGTGTGTAGTAGCGCGCCCCCATGCCGAAACCGGGCCAAATCACGACGAGGGGCTTCTCCGCTCCCGCCGCCGGAAACAGCGAAACGGTGCTGGTCGAACGGTCGGGCAACGTGATGTCGACAGAAACCATGTGTGGAGAGTGTACTCGCCTCTCTGTGATCCCGCTCTCAAACAGATGACGTATTGACGGCCGCCTCACTGATCGCGCCCTTCACCTCGCGGCGCAGCTCGCGGAACTCGGGCAGGTCGCTCACCGCGGCGAGGTCCGGCTCCGCCCCGGCGAGAGAGCCGTAGACGTCGGGCACGTCGTAGACGCCCACGATGCGCCCCGGCTTCGCGGCCATCACCACGACCCGCTGGCCGAGCAGTAGGGCCTCGTCGACCGAGTGGGTGACGAAGACGATGCTGGGCGTACTCGCCGCCCAGATGCCCAGCAGGTCGGCTTGGAGCTGCTCGCGGGTGAACGGGTCGAGCGCGCCGAAAGGCTCATCCATGAGGACCACGCGCGGCGACTGCGCCAACACGCGCGCGATCTGGGCGCGCTGTTGCATGCCGCCGGATAGCTCGTGGGGGAAGCGCTCCCGCGCCTCGCTCAACCCCACCACCTCGGTGAGACGCTCGGCCGCCTTCTCCTGCTCAGGGTCTCCGGTCAGGGAGGCGCCGAAGCGAATGTTGTCCTTCACCCGCAGCCACGGGAATAAGGTCGGCTGCTGGAACACCACCCCGCAATGATTGCCGGGCCCCTTCACCGTGCGGCCCGCCACGGTAATTGTCCCGGTGGTGGGGAGGAGGAAGCCCGCGATGAGGCGCAGCAGCGTCGATTTCCCGCAGCCGGACGGGCCGACGACGCAGACGCGCTCTCCGTCGGCGATGTTGAGGCTGAACTTCTGCAGGCTGGGCACCTGCTCGCCGTCCTCCGTGGTGTAGACGTGAGACACGTGGTCAAGCGTGATCATCGTGGGTTACCTTCCTTCCATGAAAAACACCGCGTCGTAGGCGTCCTCGCTGGACAGCGGCGCGGCGACCTCGCGTTCGCCGGCGAGGAAGGCGGAGGTGCGCTCGAGCGCCTCGGGCACGCCCCGGAGCTGCTCGAGCTGCTCCGCGCCGCCCACAATGTGCAGGCCATCGAGCTGGTACAAGGTCTCTTCGACGCTGAGCTGCGCCTCGTTGGCGTTGCCCTGCGCAAACTCTTCTGGGTCGTCGCGTCGCACCTGCGCCGCCCAGTCCTGCAGGTCGAGCCACGTCTGCACAAGCTCCGTGTTCTCCTCAACCCAGCCGCGGGCTGCGAGCGTGAAGTTGTACGTCGGCGCTCCCGCCTCCGCGACGTCGGTGCTGGTGAGCACGATGTGGCCCGACTCGGCGAGGAAGGCCCGGACGGGATCCCACACATAGGCGGCGTCGATCTCGTCCGACTGCCACGCCGCCGGCAGCGCGTCCGGGGAGAGGTTGACCAGCTCGACGTCCTGCGTGGGGTCCATTCCGGCCGAGCGCAGGGCGTTGAGCAGGCTGTAGTGCGCCGTGGAGGAGTACGGCACGGCGATCCTGCCGCCGCGCAGGTCCGTGATGGTGTCTACCGAATCGTCCTTGGCCACGAGCGCCTCGGTGTCCCCGATGACGGCGCTGACGCGCGGGATAACCACGTCGAGGCTGAGCGGCTCGCTCAGGGCCTTCGCGGAGGGCGTGGATCCCAAAAAGCCGAGGTCGATGGAGTCGGAGGCCAGCCCTTGCACGACGTCCTGGCCGGTGGGGAAACGGATCCAGCGCAGGTCGGCGTTGGGCATACACGCCTCCGCCAGCCCCCGGTCGCGGACGTAGAGCTCAGTGCCCAGAATGACCTGGTAGCCGAGCCGGACCTCGCCCGCCGCCTCGGTAGGCTCGACGGGACATTCGGCGTTCGTGCGCTGCTCGTACTCGCTGGCCGGAGTGCCCACGCACCCGGTGAGGAGCACACCCGCGGACGCGAGAAGCGCCGCGGTGAGAGATCTCGCGTTCATCGGCAGTTATCCCTTTCCGCGCCAGGGGGCCCAGCGCCGCTCGGCCCAGAGGAAATGCTGATCCATACCCACGGCCACGACGCCGATCACGATGATGGAGGCGATGGTCAGCGAGGTGTTCAGCTGCGTACCGGAGATGAACGCCAAGGCGCCGATCCCCGGGATGCCGTCGTTGAGCTCCGCGGCGATGATCGCCGACCACGCCATGCCGTTCGCGAGCCTCATGCCGCTTAAGATCTCGGGCAACGCCCCGGGGATGGTCACGCGTTGGAGTACCTGCGCGCGATTCGCCCCCATCGATTGGGCGGCGCGCACCCAATCGTGGCGCACGCCGATGACGCCGGAGGTGGTGGCGACGGTGATGGCGGGGAACGTGGCGAGGAACAGGAGGATGACCTTCGAGGTGTCTCCGATGCCGAACCACACGATGAGCAGGCCGATGTAGCCCAGCGGGGGCAGCGCGCGCATGAAGCTGACGTAGGGTTCGACGATCGCGCGGAGCACGCGGTGCGACGCTAGGAGCCAGCCAAGCGCCACGCCGACGATGATGCCCGCGCCGAAGCCGACCGCCACGCGCTGGATGGTGGCGAGCAGGTGCTGCCACAGGAAATAGCCCTGCACGCCGCACGTACGGCGCGCACTGCCATCGCCCTGCTCGCGGCAGATGTTCGTTTCCACGAGTTGCCTGCCCACGTCGACCGGGGAGGGCAGTATCACCGGGTTGATGTGCGAAAAGTGGGTGATGGCCCACCAGACGGCGATGAGCGCGACGAGCACAGAAAACTGCACGCCGCGGAGACGCCACCGGTTATCCGCCAGCATTCGTACTCCTCAGAGGTGATACTTCAGTAGGGGCCGCGGCCTAGATCGTCGTTGTCACCGCGGAGCGGTGGAACACGAGAGGGCGGTGGCTCTCGCCGTCGTCGGTGGTGGTCGTGTGCGCGCGCTCGATCTGCGCGATGGCGAGGATGTGGTCGCCCACATCGATTTCCTCGACGAGCCGGGCGGTGGCGTTGAACGCGGCGCCGGGCAGGAGGATGGCGCTGCCGTCGGTCTCGAACTCGAGCCCGTTGAAGCGCTCGGCGGAGGGGCGGGAGAAGTTCGCGACGGCCTCGCGGTTGGCCTCCGAGAGGATGCTCAGGCCGATCAGCGGGGCGCGGCGCAGCAGCGGCCACGTGGTGGAGGTCTTTTGGATACTCACACTCACCAGCGCCGGCTCCAGGCTGTGGCCGACGAAGCTACCGATGATCATGCCGGCCGGGTGGCCGTCGACAAGTGCTCCCGCGGTGGTCAGCGGGGTCGGGGCGAGCGCGAGCGCGGCGCGCAGGGCCCGGGTGTCCGCGAGGTCGACTGCGGTCCGCGTCGGGGCTGGGGTGCTGGTGGTCATGGGGTCTCCTTCAGAGCGGTTTCTGTGCGGTGTCACTGCGTGGCCTGTGTCGTTCGCATCCTCGGTGCGAGGCATGATCGCGAGTAAACCACACGGTCTATTTTTGCCCCATAGTTCCAACCACGATGGATAAAACTAAGGTCAACGGGCGTGCCTCGGTACACGCGAGACGCGGCCCTAAATAGACCGCTTTGTCTTTATCCCGTATCATCAGCGTATGGCTGTACCCCCCACCACCCAGGCGACGCCCCGGCCGGTCCACTTCCGGCTGCCCTCGGATATCGCCGGACGCTGCCTCCAACAGGTCCGCGTCCACCCGGGGATTACCCGCCGCGAGCTGCAAGACGACCTCGGCCTGACGCAAGCCACGACCTCGCGGCTGATCACCCGGCTGGAAAAGGCCGGCCTGATCCGCCTCGGATCGTCGCAGGACACCGGGCCCGGCCGCCCGAGCGCGGGACTCTACGTCGATGGCGAGGAGCTCCTCGCGGTGGGCGCCCACGTGGGCAAGCGCGACACCCGCATCGTTCTCACCGACCTGCAGGGCCGGGTGCTAGCGCAGGACCGGCTCGCCCTCGACGTGAGCACGGCTCGCGCCGACGACGCGCTCGAAACCGTCGCGTGGCGCATGGCGCACCTCGCGCAGCAGGCCCCCGTCCCCATCCAGAACGCGGGCGTGGCGTTTTCCGCCGACGTCCACGACGACGGCACCATCACCAGCCCCACGTACGGATGGGACAACGTTCCCGCGCTCACACTTACCCGCGCGGCGCTCGGCCGTGTCGCGGCGACCTCGAACTTCGCCCCCGACGTGGACGTGGAGGTGTGCACGGGCGTCTCCGCGATGGCCGCCTTCGAGCTCGCCCACATGGACCTACGAGACCTCGAGAGCGCGGCGCTCACGCGCTCGGCGCTCTACGTGTACGCGCGCGAGGTGGTGAGCTACGCGTGGATCGTGCACGGCGGCATCCACCGCCCCCGCCTGGGCCACCAAAACCCCCTGCTGTCGCGCTTCATGCGCGACTCGCCTCTCTCCGCTGCCTCCGCGCACGATGGCACCGACCCGCTGAGCGTGTCGGCCCTGCTCGCGTGCGCGGCCGACTACGGCTACCGCGCGTCGAGCCTCCCCGAGCTCGTGCGCGCGGCGCGTCGCGACGCCCGCCTCGCCGCCCTGCTCGACCACCGGGCGGACATCCTCGGCGGCGTCGTCGACGTCGCGGTGCAAGTGATCGACCCCGCGGCGGTGGTCTTCGCCGGCGAGACCTTCTCGGCGGACCCGCAGCGCACGCGGCGCATCGCCGGGCACGTGCAGTCCGCCCCAGGCAGCGACTACGCCCTGAAGGCCTACCCGGCGAACATCGACGTCATCGTCGAGGCGGCGAAGATGATCGCGCTGCACGCACCATGGCAGCAGCCGCTGGGCGCCCTCTGAGCGCCCCTCTGCGAGCCCAGCGTTAGACGTCGAGGAAACGGACGTCCTTCGCCTTGCGTGTGATGAAGGAGCGGCGCGCCGCGACGTCGTCGCCCATGAGCACGGAGAAGAGCTCGTCGGCGCGCTGCGCGTCCTCGAGGTCGACGCGGCGCAGGATGCGGTGCTCCGGGTCTAGGGTTGTCTCCCACAGCTCGCTGGCGTTCATCTCGCCGAGGCCCTTGTAGCGCTGGATGCCGTCGTCGGTGTTGATCTTGCGCCCGGCCTCGAGTCCGGCGGCGAGCTCGTCGTCGCGCTCGGCGTCGGAGAAGGCGTACCCCGGCTCGCCCTTGGCCCACTTGAGCTTGTACAACGGCGGGTTAGCCAGGTACACGTGCCCGTTTTCGATGAGCTCCGGCATGAAACGGAACAGCAGGGTGAGCAGCAGGGTGGCGATGTGCTGGCCGTCGACGTCGGCGTCGGCCATGAGCACGATCTTGTGGTAGCGCAGCTTGCTCAGGTCGAACTCGTCGTGGATGCCGGTGCCGAGGGCGGTGATGATGGCCTGGACCTCGGCGTTCTTCAGCACCCTGTCCATGCGGGCCTTTTCCACGTTGAGGATCTTGCCGCGCAGCGGAAGGATCGCCTGGTACATGGAGTCGCGGCCCTGCTTCGCGGAGCCGCCCGCGGAGTCGCCCTCCACGATGAACAGCTCGGAGTTCTTCGGGTCCTTGGAGCGGCAGTCGGCGAGCTTGCCGGGCAGCCCGCCCATGTCGCCGGCGGACTTGCGGCGCACGAGGTCGCGGGCCTTGCGCGCGGCCTGGCGGGCCTGGGAGGAGGCGACGGCCTTGTTGATGATGGCCTTCGCCTCGGCCGGGTTGGCGTCGAACCAGTCGGACAGGTGCTCGCCCACGGCGCGCTGGACGAAGCCCTTGATCTCCGTGTTCCCCAGCTTGGTCTTCGTCTGGCCCTCGAACTGCGGGTCGGTCACGCGCACGGAAACGATCGCGGAGATGCCCTCGCGGCAGTCGTCGCCGGTGAGGTTCGCGTCTTTCTCCTTGAGCAGCTTGTGCTCGCGGGCGTAGCGGTTCATCAGGGTCGTCAGGGCCGCGCGGAAACCCTCCTCGTGGCTGCCGCCCTCGTGGGTGTTAATGGTGTTGGCAAAGGTGTGCACGGACTCTGTGAAGCCGGCGTTCCATTGCATCGCCACCTCGGCCTCGTGCTCCGCGGCCTTCGCCTCGAAGCCGATGATGGTGGGGTGGATGGCGTTCTTGGCGCGGTTGAGGTACTCGACGTAATCGATGAGGCCGTTCGGGTAGTGGTAGGTGACCTTCTTCTCGCGCTTCTTCTTCGTCGCCGGGGCGCCGTCCGTTCCCGCAACCACGTCGTCGTCGAAGGAATCGCCCTCGACCAGCGCGGCGCTCTCGCCCTCCTCGACGATCGCCTCGATCTCAAGCTCCTCGTCGGAGGCACGTTCGTCCTTGAGCGTGATGGTCAGGCCCTTGTTCAAGAAGGCCATCTCCTGCAGGCGGCGGGCGATGGTGTCGTAATCGAACTCGACGGTTTCGAAGATCTCCGCGTCGGGCCAGAAGCGGATCGTGGTGCCGGTGCCGCGGGCGTTGCCGCCCTCCTCCAGTTCGTCGGGGATGGCGTTGGTGAAACGCTGGTACCAGTGCTTGCCGCCGCGCTTGATGTCCGCCTCGACGCGGGTCGACAGCGCGTTGACCACGGAGATACCCACGCCGTGGAGGCCGCCGGACACCGCGTAGGACTCGGAGTCGAACTTGCCGCCAGCGTGCAGCTGGGTCATGACCACCTGGACGGTCGGGGCGCCGGAGGGGTGCATCTCGACGGGAATGCCGCGGCCGTTGTCGACGACCTCCACTCCGCCGTCGGCAAGCAGCGTGACGTCGACGCGGTCCGCGTAGCCGGCCATCGCCTCGTCGACTGAGTTGTCGACGACCTCCCACACCAAGTGGTGCAGGCCGCGCGTACCGGTGGAACCGATGTACATACCGGGGCGCTTGCGCACGGCCTCGAGTCCCTCGAGAATGGTGATCGATGACGCGTCATAGTGCGGTTCGTTGGTAGCCACGTTTGATGGACTCTCCTATTGCGCTATCGGGTCTTTAACCCGTCCTATCTTACACCGTGTGATCCCACCCACGGCACGCGCAACTTACCCGTACGTGTCGCGCGGCCCGCGGCCCTTGACGTGCAGCGGCCCGTAGCGCCAGCTCTTCGTTTTCGGCGGGTAGACGTGCAGTTTGGTCACCACCCCGGGGCCAACCTTGCGCGCGATCTCCGCGAGCACCGTACCCTGCATGTACTTCAACTGCGTCGCCCAGGCAGTTTGGTCGCAGGAGACGAAGACCTCGCCGTCCTTGACCATCTCCACCGTGGTGTGCTGGGCGATCTTCTCTCCCACGAGGCCCTCCCAGTTGCCCATGACCCAGCCGTAGGCGATGTTGTGGGTCCAGTCGCGGTCGCGGATCTCCTTGCTCACCAGCGCGCCGAACCCCTGCACCCGCGTGCTGCGCCCCAGCGGGCGCCCGTCGAGGCCCGTCGGCCGGCCCCTACCCCGCCACGGCGTGGGCCCCGCCTGCTCCAGGTTCAGCCCCGGCACCGTGACCTCCGGGGTCCCAGGAACCGCCACGCCCCGCGGGGCGCTGCGGCGGGGAATGACGCTCGCGCCCTGGCGCCGCAGGTCGGGCAGCTTCACCCCGCGCCGCCGGGCGGTCAAGCGCAGGGTGTCGAAGGTGTCTTTGACCAGGTCACTCAATGCGCGACACCCCCTCCTCCATGACCACGCTGTAGCGCCCGCTCACCACGTCGTGGAGGTTGCCAGGCAGGTCGTCGCCCACCGCGGCGGTGATGAGCACCTGCTCGGCGCCCTCGGCGACGTGGACCAGACGCTGCCGGCGCGCGGCGTCGAGCTCGGCGAAGACGTCGTCGAGGATGAGCACCGGCTCGGACCCCTCGGCCGCGAGCAGCGAATACTCGGCCAGGTGGAGAGCGAGCGCGAGCGACCAGGTTTCGCCGTGGCTGGCGTAGCCCTTTGCGGGCTGCTCGCCGAGCAGAAGTACCAGGTCGTCGCGGTGGGGGCCGACGAGGGTGGTGCCGCGCTCGATCTCCTCGGCGCGCCTGCGGCCGAGCTCGGTGAGCATGGCGGCCCCGATGACCTCCGGGTCGCGGGTGCCCTCCCCGAGCAGGGTGCGCACCGCGTCGTCGACCGTGGAGCGGTAGTGCGCCGCGGCGGGGCGCGACTCGGGGGCGACGGCGGCGTAGGACTCGGTGATGGGCGCGGCGAGGTCGTCGAGAAGCGAGAGCCTGCCCGCGATGACCTGCGCCCCGGCGTGCGCGAGCTGGGCATCCCACGCGTCGAGGGTGCTCAGCGCGGCGGCGCCGGCCGGGTCGTCGTAGCCGCGCCGCAGGTTGAGGGCCGAGCTGCGCAGCAGGGCGTTGCGCTGGCGCAGGATCTTGTCGTAGTCCGCCTTCACCCCGCCGAGGCGCGGCGTGCGCAGGGCGGCGAGGTCGTCGAGGAAGCGGCGCCGCTCCGCGGGCTCGCCGACCACAAGGCGCAGGTCCTCCGGGGAAAAAAGCACCGTCCGCAGCACGCCGAGCACCTCGCGGGGGGACTTTAAGCGGGTGCGGTTGATCTGCGCCTGGTTGCCACCCGACTCCTTGATGAGCAGGTGCGTGGTCAGCTCGCGGCCCTCGTTAACCGTGGTCACGGACACGCGCGCGTTGGCGGCGCCCGCGCGGATGAGCGGGCCGTCGGCGGAGACGCGATGGCTTTTGAGCACGGAGCTGTAGTACACCGCCTCAACGACGTTGGTCTTGCCGTGGCCGTTGCGCCCCGACAGGACGGTCACCCCCGGCGAAAGCTCGAGCGAAAGCTCCGGCCAGGAACGAAAGTCCCGCAGGTCGAGTTCGCGGATGTACACGGCTTAGCCCGGCAGGCGCACCGGCATGAGCAGGTAGGTGAACTCCGTCTGCGGGGTGGCAAACGTGCCGTCGGCCCCGGGGGCGGGCAGTTCGTCGGATGCCGGGATCATGATCGCGGGGCGGGAGGCTTCGGTGAAGCCGAAGACCACGTCGTCGGTGGGGATGACCGCGAGACCGTCCTTGAGGTAACCGGAGTTGAAGGCGATGAGCAGGCCCTCGGCACCCTCGAACTCCGCCTCGACCGTTTCCGTGGCCTCGCCGGAATCAGCGCCGGAGGCGAACAGGGTGACTTCGCCCGAGCGGAACTGCATGCGGATCTGTGCGTTGCGGTCGGCGACAAGGCTGACGCGGCGGATGGCCTCGACCAGGGGCGCGATGGCCACGCGCGCCATGGAGGTGTGGGACTTCGGCAGGAGCGGCTGGACGTTCGGGAAGTCGGCGTCGAGCATGCGGGTCGTGGTTTCGCGGTTGCTCGAGTGCAGGCCGAAGAGCCCGTCTCCGCCGATGTTCTCGGTGTCGCCGACGGCGATCTCGACGGGGGTGTCGATGTGCGTGTCCAGGGTGCGCGCGTTGTCCAGCAGCGTCTTCGCGGGCACGAGCAGCTTCGCCTGGACGGACTCGGCGACCGGCTCCCACGAAATGGTGCGCAGCGCCAGGCGGAAGCGGTCGGTGGCGGTGAGCTGCATGGTGGAGCCGGTGACCTCGAGGTGGATGCCGGTGAGCATGGGCAGGGTGTCGTCGCGCCCGGCGGCGGAGGCGACCTGGGTGACGGCGCCGACGAAGTCCGCGGGAGACAGCGTGCCCGTCACCTCGGGCAGGGTGGGCAGCTGCGGGTAGTCGTCAAGCGGCATGAGCGGCAGCTCGAAGCGCGCGGATCCGCCCTGGAGCAGCAGCTTCGATCCGTCGGAGGAGACCTCGACGGGCTTGGCGGGCATGTTGCCCACGATGTCCGCGAGGAGCTTGCCCGCGACGGCGACGCGGCCCGGCTCGCCCACCTCGGCGCCGATGCGCACGCGGGAGGACACCTCGTAGTCGAAACCGGCGAACTCCAGGCCGTCGTCGTCGACGGTGATGACGACGGCGCGGAGGATCGGTTGCGTGTTCTTCGTTGGCAAGCTTCGTGCGACCCAGGCTACGGCGTCGGAGAGGTCTTCCTTGTGAACGCGAAATGACACGCGGTTGTCGTCCATAGCGGCGAGCGGCTCCTTGCACGTTGGCCCGCGCCCGAAAGCAGCGGACAGAATGACGGAATTTCACTCCACCTTAGGCGCAGCGCCCACCCGTGTCATTTACCGGGGTCGCGGATTTCGCTTGCTTGTCGATGTCCCGAGCGGCGTGACTCACAGGTCCTCTTTCCCTCGGGAGAATGACAAAAGTGAGGAGTCGGTAACAGCAATAAGTCCTGTGCATTCTGTGGATGAACCAGGGTTTGGTGTGGTCGCGCCGGAAAAACGGGGTGTGCCGTCCGGTGTGGATAACCTGTGGATAAACCGGGGCCGATGTGGATAACTTTCCAGGCGTCGCGTCCTTCCACAGCGCGTGGGGGCTTGTCCACTGGGCTTTCACACGAACCCGCGAGTTATCCACACCCACGCTGCGTCGTGGTCTGGGTCAGAGTGTGCGTGAAATCATGGAATCACATCGGTGGAATTACACAGCTGTGCACAAACCTGTGGAGAAGGCTCTGCGCGTACGAAAAAACCGCGGGCGCTGCCGAAACAGCGCTCGCGGCGAGGGAGAAGAGAAGCCGGGTTACAGCATCCGGGCCCTGTTCTTGATCATCTGGGTCAGCTCTTGGATCTCGTCGTAGGTCCCGCGGTTTTCCGTCATTTCCTTGCGGATCTTTCGGTCGGCGTACATGACGGTCGTGTGGTCCTTGCCGCCGAATTCGTCGCCGATCCTCGGTAGGGAGAGCTCGGTGAGCTCGCGGCACAGGTACATCGCCAGCTGGCGGGCGTGGGCAACCTGCCGGGTCTTGCCCGCGCCGGTGATCTGCTCGAGGGTGA
Source organism: Corynebacterium timonense (assembly GCF_900105305.1). Lineage (NCBI taxonomy): Bacteria > Bacillati > Actinomycetota > Actinomycetes > Mycobacteriales > Corynebacteriaceae > Corynebacterium > Corynebacterium timonense. The sequence goes on from NZ_LT629765.1 coordinate 2,251,568, forward strand.
CGCCGAAGTACTCGGCGGCGGCGTCCTTGATGGCGGCGGCGGTGATGTTGATGTCGTTTTCGTCCGGCAGGATGTCGCGCAGCGCGACCTGGGCCACCTCGAGCGTGATGGGCTCTTCAATGAGTGAGGAGTAGGCGGAGACCCTGATCAGCGCGCCCTCGAGCTCGCGGATGGAGGACTGGAACTGGCTGGCGATGAGCTCGAGCACCGCGTGGTCGACATGGGTGCCGTCGGCCGCCGCCTTCTTCATCAGGATGGCGATGCGCGTTTCCAGGTCGGGCGGCTGCACGTCGGTGATGAGCCCGCCTTCGAAGCGGGTGCGCAGCCGGTCTTCCAGGGTGGTCAGCTGCTTCGGGGGCCGGTCCGAGGACAGGATGATCTGCTTGTTGGCCTGGTGGAGGGCGTTAAAGGTGTGGAAGAACTCTTCCTGGGTGCCCTCCTTGCCCTCGAGGAACTGGATGTCGTCGACCATGAGGATGTCGAGGTTGCGGTAGCGCCGTTTGAAGGATTCCTGCCGGTCGTCGCGCACGGAGTTGATGTAGTCGTTGGTGAACTCCTCGGAGGAGACGTATTTGATCCTTAAGCCCGGCTGGAGCACGTGCGCGTAGTTGCCGGCGGCGTGCAGCAGGTGGGTCTTGCCCAGCCCGGAGCCGCCCCAGATGAATAGGGGGTTGTAGGCGCGGGCGGGGTTTTCGGACACGGCCACGGCGGCGCCGTTGGCGAAGCGGTTCGAGGAGCCGATGACGAAGTTCTCGAAGGTGTATTTCGGGTTGAGCGAGGTCTCGCGGTCCGGGTCGTGCGCCGGCTTCTCGCGGGGAATGCGCTGGGCTGGTGCCGACGGCTGCGAGGCGGCCTGCTGCTGAGAGTGCATGCGGGCGAGCTCGTCGAGGCCCATGGGGATCTGCTCTCCCGGCTGGTGGGGGCGCTCGGTGCGAAAGGACTCGGACGTCGTCGGGTACCACTCCTGCCCCGCGGGCTCGGGTTCCGGCGCAGGTGGCGCGGGCGGCGCGGGCTGGTGGACGGAGACGGCGAGGCTGCACGGGGTGCCCAGGTGGCGCGTGAGCAGCGCAACGATGTGGGGGGCCAGGTTGTCCTCGATGACGGACTTGGCTGCGGCGTGCGGGGTGGACAGGATGGCGTAGCCGTCGACAAGCATGACGGGGCGCACCAGCTGGAGGTAGGCGCGCTCCTGTGGCGTGAGGGTCGGAATCGCTGAGCTCGGGCGCTCCGACAGAGTCAGCAGTTCTGCGACGATGTCGCGCCACAGCGCTTCGATGGGTTGTTCCGCCACGTTATTGGTCCTCGTCCTTCCTTCTTGCGCGCCGCGCGAGCATAACTCCGCGGGGCGCGATGAAACGGCACGGGTGTCATTCGCCCGCGATTCACCGTTTCATCCACACGTTCAGCGCCACCGGCGGTGGCTTCTACCTGTAGTTCCACAACTTTATCCACAGGTGTGGAGTACGCGACTTTGGCCCGTTCTCCACAACCGACGCACACGCCTGTGAATAACTCTCGCCGATTAATTATGCGCCTTTACCTGCATAAACATGTAACCTTTGCTGCCGGTCTGAACCATTCGTTGAGAGTTACCCACACGACTGTGGGTCGTTTCGGTGTGAAGTTGTGGTGATTCATCATTGGTACCCCGTCGACCGTGCGCGTGTCCACGCGTTCTCTCGCCGCGTGCCTGTGGATAACTCCGCGGCGTGCGCGTCGCGCCGGCGAGCCGCAGCATGCGTCGGCGTGTTGGCAATTCGCCAGCTCATAACCACAGTTGTGTAATTACGGGGGGAGCCCCGTTACCCCCGTGTCCTCGCGGTGTGTCGATTTGTCCGCAGGCCCGGAACTCACGTAACCTGATGGGGTCTGTCACATCGAGCAGCGAGGCAGCCGGGTACATGACCCCGCCCCCCACGCTGCGCCGGTGTGCGTGAGAGCAACACCCGCGCGGTGCACCGGGCCGCCCTAGGGCGAGTCAGCGCAGGAGTTGCACGCGTGGAGCACCGCCGACCCCTCGGGAAACGCCCCGGGAACGGTCACGGAGCGCCCGCAGCTCGCACGAAGTTTTCATACCGGGACGGTCTCTACCCCGGGAGGTCGCACGCGCACGAGCGCGTCGCCGCTGGCCGTCGCACAGTGCCACCGGGCCTTGCCCCGACGGCGCTGGGCAAACAGCACAGTACAAGGAGTCTCCATGTCGAAGCGGACTTACCAGCCGAACAACCGTCGCCGCGCCCGCAAGCACGGCTTCCGCACCCGTATGCGCACCCGCGCCGGCCGCGCCATCGTCTCCGCGCGCCGCCGCAAGGGCCGCGCGAAGCTCACCGCGTAGTTGCGTAGTTCGTATCCACGCGGCAGCGACAACGACGGGCCACCCGATCGTGCTTCCCACGCACCACAAGCTCACCTCCTCCGCGGACTTTCGCCGCGCGATGAGGAAAGGCACGCGCGCGGGGTCGGCGACGCTCGTGGTCCACGTCACAGCCCGGACCGACCTCGCCATCACAGGCGGGCCTCGGTTCGGGCTGATCGTGTCCAAGCAGGTGGGCAACGCGGTGACGCGGCACGCGGTGTCGCGCAAGCTGCGTCATGTGTGCCGCGGGGACGTCGACATGCTTGAGCGGGCCCACGACGTCGTGGTGCGGGTGCTGCCTGCCGCCGCGACCGCGACGAGCGGGGAGCTGGCGCGCGACTACCGCTCGGCGTTGGCGCGGGCCCTGAAGAAACAATCCACCAAGAAACCGTAATGGCCTATTACAACGTCCTCGGCCAAGAAATCCCCGCCGCCCCCGGGCCGGCGGCGCGACTGCTGGTGAGGGCGGTGCGCCTTTACCAAAAATACGTCTCACCCCTTAAGATGGCAGGGACGTGTCGCTTCATGCCTGTGTGCAGCGCTTACGCGCTCGAAGCAGTGTCGCGCCACGGGGCGGTGAAGGGAAGCCTCCTCGCCGTCGGGCGCGTCTGCAAGTGCGGGCCCTGGCATCCGGGCGGCTTCGACCTCGTCCCTGTCCCGGGCAGCGCGACCCCACCCGTTACCGACTAGGAGCAACGACGCCAAGTGCTGAACTTCGTATATTGGCCGATCTCAGCAGTGCTGTGGTTCTGGCACAAAATCTTCGGATTCATCTTCTCGCCCGATTCCGGCATCTCGTGGATCCTGGCCATCGTCTTCCTGACCTTCACCATCCGCGTCCTGCTGGTCAAGCCGATGGTGAACCAGATGCGCACGATGCGGCGGATGCAGGAGATGCAGCCACGCATGCAGGAGATCCGCGCCAAGTACAAAAACGACCAGCAGAAGATGGCGCAGGAGACCCAGAAGCTCTACAAAGAGATGGGCGCGAACCCGCTCGCCTCCTGCATCGTGCCGATCGTCCAGTTCCCCGTCTTCCTCGGCCTTTTGCATGTCCTTCGGTCCTTTAACCGCACCGGCACCGGGCTCGGGTCGTTGGGCATGAGCGTCGAGGAAAACCGCAACACGGCGAACTACGTCTTCTCCCCGGAAGACGTCCGCTCCTTTCTTGACGCCGATTTCTTCGGTGTGCCGCTGTCGGCCTACATGGCCATGCCGGAAAGCGCTTTCGCCGCCTTCACCGGCTTGGACTTCACCCGCGTCAACATCATCGCGGTGTGCTTGCCGCTGGTGATTATGTCCGCCGTGTTCACCCACCTCAACGCCCGCCTCTCCGTCACCCGCCAGAACGAGCGTCGTGCCTCGGGCAAGATCAGCGCCCCGACCGGCGATAACGCGCAGATGATGGAAACCCAGATGCAGATGATGAACAAGATGACGCTGTGGATCTTCCCGGTCATGATCCTCGCCTCCGGCTTCATGTGGCACATCGGCCTGCTGATGTACATGCTGGCCAACAACGTCTGGACCTTCTTCCAAACCCGCATCGTCTTTGACAAGATGGGCAAGGAGGAGGCCGCCGAGGAGGAGGCCAGGCGCGAGGCAAAGCGAGCCTCCGCGCCGCAGGTGGCCGCGCGCCGCGTGGACAAGCGCAGCAAGCGACAACGCCGAAAAGGTTCTTAACTCGGTATCGTTGCGTTCTAAACCGTATGACTGCTAGATCGTATTATAGGACAATTTTTCTGAGGTTAATGGAGGATAAATACTCTGAATGGCACCTACAGCTGCCTTCGAAGTACGCTCTCAAGCTAGGTCAGCGTGTTGTTGAATTGGTAGAGTGTGTCCTCGCTGAATCGGACGCCTCAGGTGCTGCGATTGCCTGAGTCGGTGGCGAGATAGAGGTCAGCTAAGTAACACACCGCGTTATGTGTACGAAGCCCAAGGCAGTCGGGAGTGTAAACCCCAGCTGAGTCGATGCACGCTGCGGTACGAAACCGTAGGGTGCTGGCCGGGCACAGGAAAGCGAAACGGGGCATTGAAATATTCGGAGAGGAAGTCGTCTTTCTAGCAGCGGAACCTGAGGATCATCGAAGCAGCTCTTTGCTTTACCGGCCGCGGCAGCCGTGACAAGTTCCGAGCCAGGCCGATTGCTTGCGAGCAAGGTATAACCACTCCGAGAGCCGTCACCCAGCGTCATTTATGTCAAGCCCCGAGTTTTGTAGAGGGTCCTATTGTTGTCGATTAGGCCGCTTGGGTGTTCGCGGCGGTGTATTCCTGATGGGCCTGGCGGGGCGGGCGGTATCCCAGCGCCGAGTGCAAGCGGCGGTTGTTGTACCAGCCGACCCATGTCGAGGTCGCGACGAGAACATCTCGCAGTGCCGGCCAGGTCCTTCGGTCGATGAGTTCAGCTTTGAATACGGAGTTCAGCGCTTCTGCCATTGCGTTGTCGTAGGAGTCTCCCCGCGAGCCAACCGAGGCGATAACCTGCGACTGAGCCAAGGTTGTTCAGAAGACCGAAATGGTAGCGGTGTGGTGAGTATCTGGTAGCGCCTGAGTGGGTACCCGGTAGCGGTATCTCACTCAGGCGTTGCCGGTTGTTATGCGTTGGTGGTCAGGCGCATGTTTGGTCCTTCGAGTGTGATGATTTCGGCGCCGGAGACGAGTCGGTTGAGGATTGACTCGGAGATCACGGCGTCGGGGATGGACTTGTACCACTCGTGTGGGGTGAACTGTGAGGTCACAATGGTTGAGACTTTGCGTTCCCGCCCGGCGAGGATATTGAGTAGTTGGTGCGCGGTCGCGGCGTCAACAGGTGTGGTGAGAAAGTCATCCAGGACCAGGACGTCGACGTCGTGGAGTTGCTGGATGAACTTCAGCCGTGTGGGGTTATCGGGTTGGAGGACTGCCAGTTCGGCGGCGAGCATGTCGGTGCGGTAGAACCGTGCGGAGTAGTCGTTGCGGCATGCGGCGGTGATGAGTGCTTGGGCGAGGTAGGTTTTACCAACTGAGGATTTGCCCAGGATGACGATGTTTTGGCCCAGGTGGCACCATTGTCCGTGAGCGAGTCTGCTGACTTGCTCGGGGTTGATGTTGCGGTCAGGCGTGCACACCACGTTTTCAAGGCAAGCATCATGGTTTGGCGATCGGGATGCTTTAAGCAGTTTGCTGATGCGTCGTTCACGCCTGGCTGCGACTTCTTTATCGAGTGCGTAGAGCACCTTTTGGGAAAACGTCCACGTGTCGAAGGCGGGATCGTTGGCGATATCGATGACGCTTCTGCCGAAGGCAGTCATCCGCAGTGCGGTGAAGTCGGCCAGGACGGATTCGTCAAGGAAGCGATCTGTTGGCGGGGTTGGTGAGGACATGGGTTTTAGTTTCCTTTCTTAGCGAGGTTGTCCATGCTGAACTGGTCTGCACCGCCAAGGAACGCGCCGGTGGTGTCCCGGTCAGCGGCTACAGGTCGGGCGGGTTGGTTGGTTGTGGTGCTGCGCGGGGGCTGGTCAAACCCGCGTGGTCGGGTTGCGTGTTCCTTGCGGACAGCGGCCATCATGTTTTTGACTGCGGTATATGACACTGCCCGTCGGCTGCCGTCGTTGGCTATCAGGCGTTGGCATGCTTCTTCCAGGATTGGTTTGTTGGCATGTTTGCCCATTGACAGCACGTTTCGGCAGGACTGGTATGCCTGGGCCGGGATGGCTTTCGCCGTGATGAGTTCTTCGATGACCTTGCGTGTTGCCGGGCCAACTTTGCTGGCTTCGCGATAAAAGTAGTCGCTTGTCCACAGTCCACGGGTGGAGTCCATTCCAGATGGAATGTGCTCGTAGTCAGTGACATAGGCCCCACGCTTATGTGAAACCCGGTGGGTTGCCACGGTTGCCCCTTGGTCAAAGACGGTCAACATCTGGCCGGTGATGCGCACATCGACAGTGCGGCCAACAAGCTGGTGCGGAACGGAGTAACGCACTGTTGCAACCGTGACATGGAAATCCGGGGCCACTTTTGCCCGTTTCCACTCGGTGTGTTGCCACGGGGTTGCCGGCAGATCCGCAAGCAGATGCTGTTCGTGCTCTTCAAAGAGATCCCTCCGGCTTGACTGCTGGCTGCGAAACGGCACGGACGTGTTGATTGCGTCGACGAAGCCCACAATCTTTTCGTTGAGCTCGTCAAGGTCAACACACTGGTGGCCATTAAGCGCGTGGATGACTTTGTGTGTGACGATCTTTACCGCAGCTTCCACATTTGCTTTATCCTTCGGACGACGCGCGCGTGTGGGAAGTGCTGCTGTGTTGTAGTGCTCCAAGAACTGCTGGTAGGTGTCGTTGACCTTCCGATTCCTATCGGCAGTGCTGATCGCATTCGACGCCGTCGACGCGTTATCTGGGAGAGGGTGTCAGGTGTTTTGTGTGTGAGGCTCTGATCCAGAAGGAGTTTCACTGATAATGACTACTGTGTCACCGAAGAAAGGCCATGACCCGAGCAGGGTCAATGAGATCAGCGCGAAGCTGATGGAAAACCCGGAAATCGCCGCACTGATCGGCGAGCTATCAACCTCCGTCGACGATGCCAGCGACCTGGTCAAAGGTCTTCTGCAAGCCTCGATCAACGCAGGTCTGCAGGCGGAGATGGACGCCCATTTGGGGTACGGGCACTCAGATCGCGCGGCGAAAGCCCAGGTAAGCCCCTCAAACGGTGGCAATCACCGCAACGGGTCGTACACCAAAACTGTGGGCACCGGCTACGGCCCGGTGGATATCACAGTGCCTCGGGATAGAGCGGGCACGTTTCACCCGGTCATGGTGCCGAAAGGGGCACGCCGGCTGACAGAGCTCGATGACATGATCGTCTCGCTCTACGCCGGCGGAATGACGGTACGCGATATCCAGCACCACCTGGCATCGACCCTGGGGGTGGACATCAGCCCGGATACCATCAGTACCATCACCGATGCGGTCCTCGATGAGGTGATGGTGTGGCAAAACCGTCAGCTCGACGAGTTCTACCCGGTCATTTTCCTTAGACGCGCTGCGGGTGAAAATCCGCGACGGTCACCGGGTGGTCAATAAATCCTGCTACATGGCTGTTGGCATCGACATCGACGGGACCAAACACATCCTGGGACTATGGATCGCCGACAACGAGGGTGCCGCATTCTGGGCATCCGTGTGCGCGGACCTGGCGAACCGTGGAGTCAATGATGTGTTCATCGTCTGCTGCGACGGGCTCAAAGGCCTGCCTGAGGCCGTGGAAGCGACCTGGCCGAACTCGATGGTACAAACCTGCATCGTGCACCTGATCCGGGCCGCCAACAGGTGGGTGTCCTATAAGGACCGCAAATCTGTATCCAGCGCATTGCGGCAGGTCTACACCGCACCGAATCAGGACGCCGCTTGCGCCGCCCTCGATGCCTTCGAAGCCTCGGAACTGGGGCGGAAGTACCCCCAGTCGGTGAAAGTCTGGCGCGACGCGTGGGAGAGGTTTATACCGTTTCTGCAGTTCCCGCCTGCAGCTCGCCGGGTGCTCTACACCACCAATGCCATCGAGTCGCTTAACGCTGAGCTGCGGAAAGCGACCCGCAACCGTGGCCAATTCCCCACGGATGCTGCGGCGTTGAAGACGCTGTGGTTGATGGTCTGCAACATCGAGGACAAACGCGCCGCCCAACGCGCGAAAAAAGCGAAGCGGGCAATCGACTGCAACGGCTATATTGAAGGGGCGAAAACCTCAGGGTGGAAACAAGCCATCAACCAACTATCCGTGGCCTACCCAGACCGGTTCGCCAACTACTTGTAAACCAAGCCCCCGCACACAAACAAACGGACACTCTCTAATCGGCTCGACCCCGAATTCCTCCCGGTTGTCGTCGATGAACCGGACGACTACCTGTGTGGGCGCTCGCACTCCGCCGCGAAAAAAGCCGACGCTCTTTTCACAATCTCGTTAGCGCGCTTCGCTTCAATCAGTTCAGCTCGCAGTCTGCGGTTTTTTGCTGCAAGATCCACCGATTCAGCCGGGGTTGCCGCGCCGGATTGTTTATGAGCGCGGACCCAGCCGCGCAGAGTTTCCTTGCTCATTCCGAGCTCGACAGCGATGCGGGATATCGCACCACGAGACGTGTCAGGGTCAGCTTGCGCGTGCAGCACCAGTTCGATGGCACGCTGCCTCAACTCAGGCGTGTACTTCGAGGGCATGTGTAGGGCTCCTTTTCCAAATTCCTACCCTCCATTAAACCCGGGGCGAACCACTTGTATCGAAGACATCACTTACACGCCCGGCCGCACCATCAACAAAGAGCAAATCACCCGACTCGCTCACTGCCGATGGTGCCAAAGCGCACAAAACATTGTCATCCTGGGCAAATCCTCCGTCGGCAAGACCTACCTCGCCCAAGCACTGCTCGCCGCGGCGTGCCGAAACGACTACTCCGCACGCTTCTTCCGCACCGACACGCTCTCCAACCACCTCGCCGTGCTCAAACACGACGACCCAGCCCGCATCACATTCCTCGAAGACCTCCACCACACAGACGTGTTAGTCCTCGACGACTTCCTGACCACCCCAATCGATGCCGCTACCGCACACCAACTGCAAAACATCCTCGCAGAGCGCGAACCCCGTGGATCCACCATCGTGACATCCCAGTTCACACCCGACGAGTGGTACAAATCCATCCCGGATGCCGTCATCGCCGAATCCATCCTCAACCGACTCGTCGCCGGCGCCGAAATCATCACACTCGACGGCACCAACATGCGACTGGCCTAATAACCCCACCGAAACCCCAAAACGCCCGGGTGTTACTCGATACTCACCCGGGCGTTACCCGATACTCACCACACCGTTACTAAACACGTGGTCCTAACACGAGTACCGCCCCGACCAGACGCACGACGGCGTCGCGGTTGGGGAAGATCCCCACGACGTCGGTGCGACGTCTGATCTCCCGGTTGAGCCTTTCGGTGGGGTTGTGTGACCACACCTTCGTCCACACCGCTTTCGGGGCGTTCGTAAACGCCAACAGGTCGTCTAAGGATTCCTCCAGGTGAATGCGCCACATGGGGGAATGTCTGCTGGCAAAACTCGACAACGTCTCGGGCTTGGTCCCACACGGTGTGGGCGTCGGGTTGTTGGAAGATCGTGTGAAACATCGCCGATAGGGTGGGCCACTTATGTTTTCGGCACCATCGATGATGAGGTTCTTCGCGAAATGGGTGCGGCACCGCTGCCAGGACGCGTTGGGCAGGCAGTCCCCCACAGCGGTGTGGATGCCTAGGTGGGCGTCGCTGGTGACCAGGTACACCTGATCCAGGCCCCGGGCTTTCAGGTCGCGGAAGAACCCGGTCCACGACGCGACCGATTCGGCGGTGGCGACCTGCATACCACACAACTCCCGGTACCCGTCGGCGTTAACCCCGGTGGCCAGCAGCACGCTGGTTTTCACGACGCGCCCACCTTCACGCACCTTCATCGTCAGCGCGTCGCAGGAAACATAGAGGTAGGGGCCGGTGCCCAACGGGCGGGTGCGGAAGTCTTCGACCATCACGTCGAGTTCTTTGGCCATGTCAGACACCTGCGATGTCGATAGGTTGGTGATCCCGAGGGTGGCGACCAGGTCGTTCATTTGGTGGGTGGAGACCCCCTTGAGGTAGCAGGTGGCTACGACGGTGGCCAGGGCGCGTTCTGCTCTTAAGCGGCGCGGGGGCAACCAGTCGGGGAAGAATGATCCGTGGCGAAGTTTCGGGACTTTTCACGCAGGTGGTGCCCACACGAAGGTCCAGGTCGCGGTGGCGGTAGCCGTTTCGATGGTTGGTGCGGGTGTCGCTGACTGTGGCGTAGTCAGCCCCGCAGATGCTGTCTGCCTGGGTGGATAAGGATCTGGTTGATGACATCCTGCAGCATCTGACGCATCAGATCCGGGGATGTGTGGGCGAGCAGCTCATCAAGGTAGGCGGTCGGGTCGACATGATTGGGTCCAGCGGCCACTCGCGTTGGTTCCTTTCGAGGAGATGTTGGAGTTGATTCGAAAGGTACTGCGGTGGCCGCCTCACACATTCATGAGGCCCCTCACCGACAGTCACAGATACACCACGCTAACGGACGCAACCGCTCTGGCGTGATGCGTGGGAGAGGTTTATACCGTTTCTGCAGTTCCCGCCTGCTGCTCGCCGGGTGCTCTATACCACCAATGCCATCGAGTCGCTTAACGCTGAGCTGCGGAAAGCGACCCGCAACCGCGGCCAATTCCCCACGGATGCTGCGGCGTTGAAGACGCTGTGGTTGATGGTCTGCAACATCGAGGACAAACGCGCCTCCCAACGCGCGAAAAAAGCGAAGCGGGCAATCGACTGCAACGGCTATATTGAAGGGGCGAAAACCTCAGGGTGGAAACAAGCCATCAACCAACTATCCGTGGCCTACCCAGACCGGTTCGCCAACTATTTGTAAACCAAGCCTCCGCACACAAACAAACGGACACTCTCGTAGGGGTCGCCCAGGCGCCGGCACCGGGGCGAACTCTTTGGATTATCGCCCGCCGACAATTTGGAAAAAAATTCCCAGAAGGATTTACAAGGTGCCGAGCATCCTGTAGCATCAATCAAGACAACCTCAATACCCACTGGGAAAGGCAAGCCATGGCTGATATCAACCGATACACATCGACCAAATCAATCGCGGAAGACGCTCGCCAAGCGGATGATGGACGCACCACCCCGACGACTGTATCTTCCTGGATCTGCACCGAAGCAGCTTCGTACACCGTAACGATTACGGCTTCCTTGGGCTGCTGACGATGGCGGTGTCTCCCCTAGAAGACAATAGATCTGAAGCTCGAAACTGGACAACGGCGACACGGCGAGATCTAAAAGTTACTCTGGGGGAGTTTTCTAATTTCGAGGTTGGTGATTTCACCGGCCGTGGGGAATATTTTGTCGTCGAACTGAAGGAAAGCGGCAAAAAGTTTATCAAGACTATTTTACGTAAAGATTTCCTTGATGACAGTTCACGGCGCGCCGAAGGAGAGCTTCTGGCAAGCATGGCGGAAATTCCTAGTACTAGTCGGATAGCCCCTCTGACGCCAACTCAGGTGTTGCAATCTACCCAGTTTTCAGGCGACTTCTACGCCGTATCGACGTTCAAGGAGCACACGCGAAATCTTTACGCAGATAGGAAGCTCCTAGACCCGGGTCTCCTAATGGATCTAGGTGAGTTCACTTATCGGCTAGGTTCGACGGCGGTGCCGAGGAACTTTGAAACCCGGCGAGCTAGTGACTCCATACTGTCGCTGCTGCATCTTTCAGAGTCTCGGGCCTCGGCGGAATGGTCCCAAAGTTCCAGGGGCGCTCACCAAGCTATCTCAATCGTCCAGAGTGAGTCTCCAAAGATCAAGGCATTAATCGAAGAACTCAATTCTTTTCCGGATCCACCGGTGTTCTCTCACGGCGACCTAAAGCTTGCTCAATTCATCGAACCGTTAGGTGAGGATAAGATCCTATTGTGTGACTGGGAGGAGTGTGGCGTTTCTTCCCATCTAGCCGATTTGTGTTTTCTTTGTTCGGACGTTTTCTATAGCCAAGTCAGAAGCCAAACCGACGACGATATGGCTGGGGAAAGCGATCCTGCGCTCATTCAAGAATCGTACGATTCCGCAGTTGCTAACGCCTCGACACAGGTCTCTCGTGTTTTGACAGGCTACTTAAATGCGCGGCGTAAGCCGTTTTCGGATGGCGAGCGGCGCGCGATTGAGATCCGCATTGGGTTGTCCGGTTTGTATCGGCTTTTTACCGTGGGCGTCAAAGGGTCTGATCTTCGACCGCGCGAGTTGGCACTAGCATCCATAGGTATGCAGATAGCCCTAGGGGATATCCCTGAGCTTTTTTGAAATCAATAAGGAGGTTCTTGCCGGATGGGTTTTCAGCGCGAGATCGGGGAAATCTTAGAGCATTTCAAGCTCTTAGACCCGAGGACGATCGAACTACCTCCAGTTTACGGCGACTTAGGAACGGTGTCAGTTGACATTCAAGCACCAGATGCTCACTCACTCCTGAGCGAATTAATTTATAATAAATTTCACGCGCGAACGCGCGAAGTCGTAGCGGATACCACCAAAGTAGACATCGTGCGTTTCCTGCGTAGTCATTCGATGTTTCAAAAAGCGCAGTCGGGCGCCGGATATGAGAAGCCCTTTCCAAGGCTTTCATTTGATCGCTCTCCGGGTTTTGCTCACGTCTTTGGAAGGCAAGGGTGGAGCGACCAGATAACGGGAGTTGGTCGCGTGTATATTACCGCTCCGGGTGCGGTCGCTAGAACCAACCTGTTCATAAAAGTCCTTGAATCGTTCGAGAGTTTTGCCTATCCGCTTCAAGCAAAGATGAGCTGGAACCCCTCAGCGTTACGTTCGGACGACATCGTACTTTACTTCGATGCGAGTCATGGTTTTAGTGAGGGCTGTGATTTAGCGTCCTTCGTTTTGAACGAGGTCGTCGACCCGCATTTTCGGGGTGCGAAATCGGTGTTTACAAAGACTTTGACAAGCTGCGCAAGTATTGCGACAGAGGTTCGCACACCAAGGAATGAAGGTATGAGCTTCGGAATAGAACGGTCAGCGATTTGCGCAGACCTAGTATTGGCAATTTTACGGGGAAAGGGTGACGAGATACAGTCTATTGCGGAAGGTTGGGGGATCGACTTATCAGCGCTTTTCCCGGGGGTGAATTGAGTTGAAAGTATCTTGGCTCATAACTGGATCTTTACCTGCAATGGCTATTCCGGGTATCTTGTTCAGCCTAAGGTCTCACTATCCTGCTATCAGTGTCTCACCATTCGTAACTGAGAGTGCCTCAAGGATGGTTACCAGAACATTGCTTGATCACTTCGCGGGTGCGGCTTCTCATTTAGATATATGGGAGGAAGTAGGCTCGCCAGCTTCGAACTCGGTTCCTTCTAAGCACATTGATCTGGAGGCTAGTTTTGACGCATTTGTTGTCGCTCCTGCTTCTCTGGATTTCATGGTGAGATTTGTCCACTACGATTGTTCAAGCCCGTTTAGACTTGCGCTCCAGTGCACGCGTAAGCCAGTCGTTTTGGCCCCTTGCTTGCCACCTGGCGGCATCGATTCCGTCGCATACCTCGATGTTGTTGACAAACTCGCAAGGTGGGATAATGTCTCGTTACTTCCGCCGGTTCCCACACTGAGTGTTGCTCTTTCGGATCGATCGTCCGCTGGTTTTGGAGATCCGACTCGATTGATGGATTTCGTCCTGCAATCGTTGGAGGTGACCGATGGAGGTGATCTTTGAAAACTCTCTACGGAGAGTATGGAGGCAGTCGTCGACCACCGAGCCAACGGTTTGGACGGAGGTACGTGAATATTCTGAAATGACACCGGCCCTTTTGTCGCGCTCGGAGAGGAGGCTGCGTGATGACAGTCCCATTTATTGGGGTGAAGCCGAAGGCCATACCTTTCGTATCGGGTCGGTAGAAGCGGAACCATTTTGGGAATATTTTAGACGGCAGGCATCGTGCTTCTCCGACGTTAGTAACGAATTGCGTCTCATTCGACATGTCGACCTTGCTCTTGAGGCTTCTTCCGCCTTTTCTGAGGAGGCAGAAATAAGATATTCGGCACTAAGGAGCGAGTGTTTAGGTCATTTACCACGCGATTTTTGGGAGCTCCGATTGCTCCTCGGAGATCCGCTTGTTGTTTCCACGTTTTCCGATTCTGGTCTCAATGTTTCTAGTGTGCAAGAAATTCTGTCACTCGTATTGGAATACCTGTCGGGGTGCAGCAAAATGGTGCACGGTTGTTTTCGGCTCAGAAATATAATTTTCACCCCGCGGGAACGGCTTGCCGTTATTGCGGGCGACGATGTTGTTTATGGATCTAACGTAGTACCTATCGCGGCGATTTTGTCCGACCTGTTTGAACTGGTTTCGTCGGGTGCGTTTTTCCTGGAACGCCCCCTCATTTCGCTGTATCGTAGGCTCGAAAATAGTGTGGAGGATCAGAAAGTTCTTGAAATGTTGGTCTTCCTTTATGCGGTCGCTCACAGTGCACAATATATTCATACATATAAAGTGAGGGGGAGGGTTAGTACCGTTCGTGCCAGTGCCATTTTGGCTGATAGGGGTCTGTTAGCTGCTGTACGATCGGCCAGTTAAATGCGGTTACTCGGCGGGATTGCTATTTGACTGTCTGCACTCTGACACCTCAGGCTTCCCAAGTCAACTGTGGCTTTTCTTACTGCTGAGCTGTCGGCTTCGGTTTTGCGGTTTCGTGGCTTTGGGTCCGCAGGTGATGACTCCTCCCCCATCTGAGGCCGCGGACTGGCGGGCAATCGGCTGCACGTCGGTGCTGGCTACTAGAGTCGGGAAAGCATACGCCACCCGCCGAAGGAGAATGGAGAACACAGCCGTGTCACGCGCCCTGCCTGCCCCCGAACCCGCGCCCGCGGCCGCCGAGGCCTTCTTCGGCGAGCGCTTCGCCCTGGCGCAGGCCTACCACCGCTCGCTCACGGAGGTCGCCTCGGAGCGCGGCTTCATCGGCCCGAAGGAGGTCGAGCGGCTCTGGTCGCGCCACCTGCTCAACTGCGCGGTCGTCTCGGATGCGCTGCCGGAGGGTGTGAGGGTAGCGGACGTCGGCTCGGGCGCGGGCCTGCCGGGCATCCCGCTGGCGATCGCTCGCCCCGACCTGCCCGTCACCCTCATCGAGCCGCTGCTGAAGCGCTCCACTTACCTCTCGGACGTCACGCAGCAGCTGGGCCTGGACAACGTCACCGTGGTGCGCGGGCGGGCGGAGGAGTACACGGGCTCGCTTTTCGACGTCGTCACGTCCCGCGCCGTCGCCCCCCTGGGCAAGCTGGCCGGCTGGTGTCTCCCCCTCGTCACTGTCGGCGGGGTGATGCTGGCGATGAAGGGCGCGAGCGTCGGCGAGGAGCTCGAACGCGACGCCCGGGACATCGTCCGGGCTGGCGGTGGCGACGCGGAGATCCTGACCGCCGGCGAGGGCGTCCTGGAGCAGCCGACGACGCTGATCCGCATCCCGCGGCGGCGCTGACCCGTGGGGACATCACGCGATCGCGATAAGGTGAGAGGCGACGAGGAGAAAGAGGGCGCGGTGGACGACAAGAGCCAATGGGACGACACCCCAATCGCAGCGGCGGCGCAGCGCGCCGCGCGCTTGAGCATGGGCATGGAGAAGCTGCCGCGTCCCGAGACGACGCGCGTGTTCACCATCGCCAACCAGAAGGGCGGGGTGGGCAAGACGACGACCGCGGTGAACCTCGCCTCCGCGTTGTCCCGGCAGGGAATGAAGGTCCTCGTCATCGACCTCGACCCGCAGGGTAACGCGTCGACGGCGCTCGGTGCCGAGCACCGGGCGGGCACGACCTCGAGCTACGAGCTGCTCATCGGCGAGGCAGAGGCCGCCGACGCGATGCAGCCCAGCCCGGGCAACGACAACCTCTTCTGCATCCCGGCCACCATCGATCTGGCGGGCGCGGAGATTGAGCTGGTCAGCCTCGTGCGCCGCGAGTACCGCCTGCACGACGCGCTGCGCCGCGGCTTCATCGCGGAGCAGGGATTCGACTACGTGTTCATCGACTGCCCGCCGTCTCTCGGCCTGCTCACCATCAACGCGATGACCGCGGTGGACGAGGTGCTCATCCCCATCCAGTGCGAGTACTACGCTCTCGAGGGCGTGGGCCAGCTGCTGGGCAACATCGGCATGATCCGCGAACACCTCAACCACAACCTGCACATCTCGGCGATCCTGTTGACCATGTTCGACGCGCGCACGAAGCTCGCGGAGGACGTCGCCGCGGAGGTGCGCAGCCAGTTCGGCGAGGTGGTGCTGCGCAACGTCATCCCGCGCTCGGTGAAGGTGTCGGAGGCGCCGGGGTACGGCCAGTCCGTCGTGGACTACGACCCCGGCTCGCGCGGGGCGCTGGCCTACGTGGACGCCGCGCGCGAGATCGCCCACCGCGGCGACTATCAACCCCACGAGACGACCGGACCCATCGGGGTGAGCCCGGAGGTCGCGCGCCAGCTCGACGGGCAGGAACACCAGGAAGGCAGAGAGTAACTATGGCACAGGAACGCAAGGGCGGGCTCGGCCGCGGGCTCGCGGCGCTCATCCCGTCGAGCCCGGAGTCAACCGACACGACCGGCAAGACCGGCAGGCTTGGCGACGGCGCCGCTGACGTCATCCTCGGCCGCTCCCAGCCCTCCCGTGGGACGTCCCCGGCCGGCCCGGTCCCGGGCGCCCCGACCGTCCACGCGTCGCCCGATTCCGCGAAGCAGCCGGCGCCCGTCGGGGCGCGGTACCAGGAGATCGCGCTCGGCGAGATCCAGCCGAACCCGAAGCAGCCGCGCCAGTCCTTCGACGAGGAGGAGCTCGCCGAGCTGGTCCACTCGATCCGCGAGTTCGGGCTGCTGCAGCCCATCGTCGTGCGCGAGACGCGCGGGGGCTACGAGCTCATCATGGGCGAGCGCCGTTGGCGCGCCGCCTCGAAGGCGGGCCTGAAGCTGATTCCGGCGATCGTGCGCGAGACCAGCGACTCGGAGATGTTGCGCGACGCGTTGCTGGAGAACATCCACCGCGTCCAGCTCAACCCGCTCGAGGAGGCGGCGGCCTACCAGCAGCTGCTCGAGGAGTTCGGCGTGACCCAGGAGCAGCTGGCCGACAGGCTGGGGCGTTCCCGCCCGGTGATTACCAATGCGATCCGCCTGCTCAACCTGCCGGTGAGCGTCCAGCGCCGCGTCGCCGCCGGGGTGCTGTCGGCAGGCCACGCCCGGGCGCTGCTCGGCGTGAAGCTTGGCGACGACACGGCGACCGCGGACGCCCAGGCACAGCTCGCCGACCGCGTCGTCGCGGAGGGCCTGAGCGTGCGCGCGACGGAGGAGGCCGTGACACTGCTGAACAAGAACGGCACCGCCCCCGCCCGCCTGAAACGCGAACCGGCCCCGCAGCCCGAGTACCTGAGCCGCGCCGCCGAGCGGCTCTCGGACGTCTGGGACACCCGCGTGCAGGTGACCATGGGCAAGCGCAAGGGGAAGATCGTCGTCGAGTTCGGCGACAAGGACGACTTCGAGCGCATCATGTCCCTGATGCGGGGAACGGACTAGGTCGGCCCGCGGTGGAGCTCGTGCCGCTCGGGCCGGACAGCCTGGCTAGGATTCACCGCTTCGCCGCGCGCTCGACGTTCTGGGAGGTCGACCCTCTCGGCGAGGCCTACTGCTCCCCGACCTCGGAGGTAGACAAGGCCGTGTGGCTCGCCGCCCGCGCCGAGGCGCAGGGCACCGTCGGCGTCAGCGTCGCCGAGCGCTCGACCACCACGGGGGCCTGCGCCACCATCCTTTTCTGCCCCGCATCCGAGGCGCCGGGGGCGGTGCGCATGCCCACGGCGCTCGCGACGCGCGGGGCGTGGCTGCTCACGAGCCTGCACATCGACCCGCCTGCCCGGCACCAAGGCTGGGAACTGCTCCTCGTGGAGGCGGCGACCGCCGCGGCCGCGTGCGCGGGGGCAGAGACGCTGGAAGCCTTCGGCGTGCGGGGCGAGGGGTCGGCGGGGGCATCGGCCGACGCGCTGCGCCGCGACGCGGCGCGCATCGGGCTCATCGACGCCGAAACGCTCGCCGCGGCCGGGTTCCGCGTGCTCCGCGAGCACGGGGCCATTCCGCTGATGCGGCTCGACCTTCCGCCCGAGCGCGAACTGAGCAGCCTCGCCGCAGCCGAAGCAGAGGGCCTGCTGGCCCGCGCGTAAAGCCCGGCTAGCTGCTGGCTTGCTTCTCCTCCTGCAGAAGCTCCTTGAACGTGTACGTGCCGGTCGGCATGTCGTCTTCCTCGAGCAGGTAGAGGCGCTTGATGGCCACGACGATGGCCTCGGCGATGGCGTCGCGCTGGCGCGGGTTGGTCAGGATGGCCACGTCGCCCGGGTTGGTCAGGTAGCCCAGCACCACCTCGACGGTGGGCATCTTGGTCATCCGCAGGATCTCCCACGTGCGCCCGTGGTTGTAGCAGTTCTGCAGGTCGGTGCGGGCGACGATCTCGCGCTGGATGAACCCGGAGAGCGTCTCGCCCGTCATGGAGGAGGCCCCCGCCTCGGATCCGAAGTAGAAGGAGGCGACCCCGTTGGCCTTCTCGTTGTGGTAGCGGTCCACCGTGAGCGAGATGACGACGTCCGCGTTGACGCTGTTGGCGAGGTCGGCGCGTGACTTCGCGCTCGGATTGTCGCCCCGGGGCCGCGAGAGGATCGCCTCGACGCCGGTGGCAATCATGCGGCCTTCGACGCGCTGCGCTAGGTCCCAGAGGATCTCCTCCTCCGTCATGTCGCCGTAGGGCCCGGCCACCGTGGCGCCCGGCTCGCCCTTGCCCAGGCCCGGGTCGATGACGACGCGCTTGCCCGCCAGCCGGGGCCCGGCCTCGCGCACGTTCTCGCGCTCGCGGATGGCTTGGGCGGAGCCGCCGGTGATGCGCCGGCCCAGCAGGCTCAGGGCGTGGAGGGTGTCGGGCCCGCACACCCCGTCGCCGCTGAGCCCGGAGTTGAGCTGGTAGGTCGCGACGGCCTCGTGGGTGTTCGGGCCGAAGTGCCCATCGACGCGGTGGGGGTAAAAACCGAGCTCCTGCAGCTGGTCTTGCAGCTGACGGACGTCGTCGCCGACGAGCACCTGGTTCGGCTGGTAGGACAGAACGCGCGCCCCGAGGGTGTAGGAGGCCTCGCGCAGCTCGCGAAGGGTGACGGTGTCGATCTGCCCGGTGGGGATGATGCCCCGGGACTGCTGGAAGGCTTTCAGGGCGTCGGCGAGTGTGTCGTCGAAAAGCAGGTCCTCAGGCGAGAACTGGCGCTTGTTCCAGTCGCCGAGCTGGCCGTCGAAGTGGTCGATCATGCCCAGCCGCGCGAGGGTCGAACGGACCTCGGCGACGCGGGCGCTCTTGTCACCGACGCTGAGGATCTCTGTCACTGGCGGCCTTTCTGGGGTGCGGGGCGGAGCCGGACGGCGTCTCCAATGAACATTTCTTTATCCTACCCGGGTGGGTGCGTCAGAGCAGATTCTGCACGCGCTCGAGGATTGTCTCCTTCGGCTGCACGCCGGTGAACTGGTCGACCATCTCGCCGTTGTGGAAAATAAGCACGGTAGGGATGGACATGACCTGGAACATCGCGCTGAGCCCGCGCTCGGAATCGACGTCGACCTTGGCCACCTTCACCGCGCCGTCAAGCTCGTTGGCCACCTCGTCGAGGATCGGTGAGAGCTTTGTGCATGGCCCGCACCACTGCGCCCAAAAGTCGACGATGACCGGGGTGTCGGCTTCGACCACCTCGGACTTGAACGTGGACTGGGTGACGTCGATGGGGGTGCTCATGGTTCATCTCCTCTGTTGAGTAGGGGTCCCCACAGCATAGACGGGCGTTAGGAGCCGAGCGCCTCGAGGTAGTGGGACGCGTCGATCGCGGCCCGGCAGCCCGACCCGGCGGCTGTGATGGCCTGGCGGTAGGTCGTGTCCACGAGGTCGCCGCAGGCGAAGACGCCGGCGACGCTGGTGCGGGTGGAGGGCTCCTCGACGAGGACGTAGCCCGCGGCGTCGGTGGCGACCTGGCCGTCGACGAAGCCCGATCGCGGGTCGTGGCCGATGGCGACGAACATCGCGGTCGCGTCCAGGACAGATTCCGTGTTGTCCTGCACGTTGCGCACCTTCAGGCCGGCGACCTTACCGTCGCTGTCCAGCACCTCTTCGACGATGGTGTGGGTGAGAAACTCGATCTTCTCGTTGGCGCGGGCGCGCTCGAGCATGACCTTGGAGGCGCGGAACTTCTCCGAGCGGTGGATGAGGGTGACCTTGGTGCCGAACTTGGTCAGAAAGATCGCCTCCTCCATCGCGGAGTCGCCGCCGCCGACGACGGCGATGTGGTGGTCTTTGAAGAAGAAGCCGTCGCACGTTGCGCACGTGGACACGCCGCGGCCGGTCAGCTCCGTCTCGCCGGGGATGCCGAGGTGGCGCGGGGCGGCGCCGGTGGCGAGGATGACCGCCTTCGCGGAGTACTCGGTGCCCGCCACGCTGACCTTTTTCAGCTCGCCGCTGAAGTCGACGCTGTCCACCAGCTCCGGGCGCAGGTCGGCGCCGAACTTCTCGGCCTGGGCGCGCATCTCGGCCATGAGGTCGGGCCCCATGATTCCGTTCTGGAAGCCGGGGTAGTTCTCCACCTCGGTGGTGTTCATGAGCTCGCCGCCGAACTCGTAGCCCTCGAACACGAGCGGGTTCAGCTCCGCGCGCGCCGCGTAGAGCGCCGCGGTGTAGCCCGAGGGCCCGGAGCCGACGATGATGAGGTCGCGCACCGGCTCCTCGGACTCGTGCGAGGCGGGCGCCTGGGTCTCCGGGTCCTGCTTCAGAGTGACAAAATTAAAACCAGGGTTGGTCATTGGGTGCTACATCTCCCAGGTCGGCGGTCGAAGGTCGGCTGGCGGGGGCTTTCCGCCACCCGGTCAGTCTACTGTTGGCGCCGTGGGAGGGCGAGTCGCTCGCCCGCCAGCTCGGTGGCCTGTGCCAGAGCGGCGCGGGCCCGGGCGCGGCGCGATTTCACTGTCCCCGGCTGCACCCCCATCTCGCCGGCGGCGCTGTCGATGCTCAGCCCCATGACGTCGATAAGCAGCAGGGCCTCGCGCTGCGCGGCGGGCAGGGTGGCGAGGGCCTGGCGCACAAGGATGGTGCGGTCGAGGTGCGTCATCGGGTCGTGCGCGAGCGCCGGGTTGGCGTCGGCGTTGCACTCCCCGTCGTCGAGGCTGACGTCGCGGGAGCGCTTGTCGGCGGCCCGGACGTGGTCGAAGCCGGTATTCATGACCGGGCGGTGCAGCCACGTCGACAGCGTCGAGTCCGCGCGGTAGGTGTGCATGCTTCTCGACGCCTTAAACAGCGCCTCCTGGAGAATATCCTCCACGTCGTTCTCGTTGCGCGAGTAGCGGCGCGCGATATACGTCAGCCTGGTCTTGTGGCGTTGGACGATCGCCGCGAAGGCGCGCGGGTCCCCGCCCATGTAGGCCTCGACGAGCTGCTGGTCCGAGCGTTGCGCAGCGGTGGTGTCCGACATGTATCCCCCCAAAAAATGTGTGTGCCCCACCAGCATGCCCGCGCCGCCCGCCCCGGCGCAGGCAAGCCGTGCACACTAGAGTGCGCTTACTCGGGGAACGTGTGCCCGATGAGCGTGACCTCGCGCAGCTCGACCTCCTCCGGCAGCCACAGCACGACGCCGCGAAGGCGCTCCTCCTCGTCGACGTCGATGCCCTGCTGCCCGCCGCGCAGCGTGCCGCGGCCCAGCTCGGGGAAGCCGTCGAAGTCGGCCTGCTCCGGGGCGCTGCTCGGCAGTGCGAACAGGGCGTAGGGGCTGCCGCCGGCGGCGGCGGCAGCGTCGACGATGACCTGCTCGAGCGTGAACGCGGCGTCGTAGCTGAGCAGAAGGCCCACCCCGGGCTGCGAGGTCCACGTGGTGGCGCGGTCGCCGTCGGCGACCGCCTCGATCTCGATCCTTTCGCCGGACCCTGCGGCGTCGTTCCACAGCGTCGCCGTCAGCGGTGCGACGATCACGGCTGGGCCGCCCGCTTCGGCGCCCTCCTCGACCTGCTCCTCCACCTGCTCGATCTGTTCCGTGTTCACCGGCGAGTCCGGGTTGTCCCCGCCGATCACGTCGATGAGGTAGGCGGTCAGCGCGGCGGCGAGGACGACGGCGCCGATGACGAGGGAGAGGATGAGCACCAGCGAGGCCGGCCGGTAGGCCCGGCGCCCGAAGCCGCCGGAGAGCGCCTCCGGGTCGGGCTCCGGCTCGGTCTGCTCCGCCTCGACGGCCTCGCTGAGGTCGTGCACGCCCCGCGGGGGCTCGGATTCGTCGTGCTCGTCGCTCTCGCCGTCAGCGTCGCCGGAGCCGATCGCCTCCAGGGTCGCGGCGATGCCGCGGAAGTCCTCGGGGGTCGCGGAGTCGGCGTCGGCCAGTTCGCGGGTGGCGGCGTTGACGTCGTCGAGCTCGTCGGAGGTGACGTCGCTGGTCAGCAGCGCCAGCGCCGAGGCGAGCGCGCCCGCGTCTTCCTCTGCGGACGCCTCGGGCAGGACCGCCGGGAACGCGAGGCGCACGACGCCCTCGGTGGACACGCGCAGCCTGTTGCGGTTGTCCAGGCCGAAGGGGACGTTGACGTCGTGGGCGGCCCCGATGGCGTCGGCAAGCGGTGCGAGCGCGTGGGCGACTGCCTCGGGGTGGAGGGTGCGGCCGGATTCGGCGACGTCCTTGAGCGTGGCGCCCGGGATCCAGTCGGCGACGACGAGCGCGCCCGTGCGGTAGGACAGGATCTGAATGTTGTCGGCGACGGCGGGGTGGTTCAGCCCGGCGAGCTTGCGGGTGCGCCGCGCCACCCCGGCGGCGTCGAGCGCCGCCTGGCGCGGGGTGGCCGGGGCCAGCGGGGCCGTGCCGTTGGTGTCCACGAAGGTGAGCGCCACCATGCGCTCGGTGGACACCTCGCGGGCCTGCCAGAACCGCGCGCCGGTCGTCGCGCCGTGGTCGCGGATGAGGCGGAAGCGCCCGTCGGAGACGGACGCGCCCGGCACGAGGCGGGGGCCGCGCACCACGCCGGCGGACATCGGCGGCGGGACCGGGGAGGCGTTGAAGGTGTCCACGGCGAGGAACTGGTTGGACACGTCGCGCGGGTCGATCTCGCCGACCTCGAGGGCCTTGTCCTCGTCGTAGCTGATGAGGCGGCTCATGCCCGGGATGCGGGCGAGGGCGCGGCCGAGGTTTTGCACCTCCGGCAGGCGCGAGCGCGACAGGACGAGCCCGGTGATGATGAGGAAGGTCAGGCCCAGCACGGCGATCTCGACCAGGAACCCGATGGATGGCGCGCCGATGAGGCTGCCGAAGGCGACGGCGAGGTCGAGCCCGGCGACGTCGCGCACGAGGTAGCGCAGCACGAGGGTGGCGACGATGCCGACGACGGAGGAGCCGGCCGCCCACGCGGAGGTCCGCAGCACCGTCGGCGCCTCCAGGGTGCCCAGCTTGCGCTTGAGCAAAAACGCGCCGATGACGGCGCCGGCGATGAAGCCGAAGCCGTTGGCGGTGCCCAGCAGCACGACCACGTTCTGCGGCGACTGGGCGACGAACGGGGCGAGGTAGCTCAAGACGACCTTCGTTGCGGTGATGCCGGCGATGATGAAGGTCGGCGTCCACGCCTCCTCGCGGGCGTAGAAGACGCGCAGGTGCAGCATCACCAGCGCGTACGGGATGAGCGTGAACGCGGAAAAGCTCACCGTCAGGCCGAGGGTGCGGGCAAGGTCTGCGTCGAAGTTGCCGTAGGCGAACAGGGCGTGACCGATGTCGGGGCCGAGCGCCGTCATGAACACGATCATCGGGATGAGCGCGATGAAGGTCAGCTGCGTGCCGAGGGTCAGGTCGCGCACCACGGCCTGGTGGTCGCCGTCGGCGGCGTTGCGCGACAGGCGCGGCATGATGGCCGTCAACAGCGTGACGCCGATGACACCGTAGGGAACCTGCAGCAGCATCCAGTGCTGTTGGTAGATGAAGGGCGCGCTGCCCTCGGCGACGGAGGCGATGCGGGTGGTCACCACGTAGCCCAGCTGGCTGATGGCCACGTAGGCGATGATCGCCAGGGCCATCGTGCCGAAGGCCTTGAGGCGGTCGTCGATGCCCCACAGCGGCCGCAGGTCGATGCCCAGCTTCCGCAGCGCCGGCAGCATGATGAGGCACTGCACCACGACGCCCAGGGTCGTGCCCAGGCCCAACAGCAGCACGTGCGGGTTGTTCACCGCAGCGGGCGCCGCCGGGCTGAGCTGGCCCGGCACGAGCATGTACAGCAGCAGAACCGCGATGGAGACGAGGTTGTTGGCCACCGGGGCCCACGCGCCGGGGCGGAAGTGAGACTTCGTGTTCAGGATCGCCATGAACAGGGAGAACATGCCGTAGAAGAAGATCTGCGGCAGCAGCAGGTAGGCGAAGGAGGTGGCTTGGACGACGTTGACGCGGCCGTCGTCGTCAAGCATGACCCGCGTGAGCAGCGGGGCGGCGAGCAGCGCGATGACGGTGGCGATGCTCATGAGGGTCAGCGTCAGCGTGAACAGGCGCCGGATGAAGGCGGTGCCGCGGTCGGCGTCCTCCTTCTCCGCGCGCACCAGCACCGGCACGACGAGCGCGGTGAGCACGGAGCCCAGCACGATCTCGGTGATGAGGTTCGGCAGCGTGTTCGCGGTGTTGAACGCGGAGGCGACGGGCCCGCCGAGCGCGGCGCCGATAAGAACGGTGCGGATGAAGCCGGTGATGCGGGAGATGATCGTCGCCACCGCCATCGAGCCGGTGGAGCGCACCACGTCCGCGTTCGTCGTCTCCTCCCCCGTCCCGGCGGGGTCGGGCGGGGCGGCCAGCTCCTGGCCGGACGGGCTGACCGTCAGCGCGGAGCGGTCCTCGCCCGCGACCTCCTCCGGGGTCGGCTTCTTCGCGCGGGGTGCGGGAACGGGCGCCGGCGGCGCGGGGGTGACGATGCGTCTGCGCAGGCCAGCCCGGGGTGCGAGCGGTTCCTGGGGGGTCACGATGGGGGCTTCTCCTCTGGTGTATCCGGGCCACGCGGTGGCGCCGGAGCTGAGCGGGATGCGTCTACGGGCTCGTCGGACCGGGCTCGTCGGACTGTGCTGGAGCGGCGGGCCGAGAGGCGGGTCGAGAGGCGGGTCGTGCGGCGGGCGGAGAGTGCGCGGCCGTCGGCCCCCGGGCGCGCCGCCTGCGCCCCGCGGTGAACAGCAGCAGCATCGCTAGCACCACCGCCAGCGCGCCAAGCAACACCCAGCCGCGGGCCTCCACGCCCGCGGTGCGCACCGTGATGTCCACGGGTTGTGAGATGGGCACGCTGTTCGGCGAGGCGAGGAAGAGCTGCAGATTGGCGGGGGCGTCGCCCGGCAGGTCGGCCGTCATCTGCACCGTGTAGGAACCGCGGGCCGGGATGCGCAGGGTGCGCGGCACGTGCAGCCGCGCGCCCTCGGGACCGGTGTAAAGGATCTGGGTGTCCACCGGCAGCGGCAGCCCGTTCTGGGCCACGATGACCAGCGGGGAGGACGAGGAAGCACGGGTGTAGACGTTGCCGGGCGGGATGAGCGTGACCGAGGAACGCAGCGTGTTGAGCATGTCGCGGCTTCCCGCCAGGCGCTCCCGCGTGGCCTTTTCCGCCACCGGGTAGAAATCGCGCGCCCGCCGGCCCGTCGCGCTCAGCGCCACAAGCAGGTCGCGCCGCAGCGGCAACGTCGCCTCGTAGCGGGTGAGGGTGATCGCGGGGTCGTCGATAAGCAAGCCCGACAGGTCGTTGATGAAGCGGGCCTGCTGCCCCGCCGCGAGGATCTCCGAGTCGGCGTAGACCGCCGGGTCCTCGTGCGGGCTCCCCGTCGCGGCAGCCGGGGCGACGCTGGGGGAGGAGCCAGGTAGTCGTCGAGGGGCATCGGCTGCGCGGTCGTGGACACGAGGTCGCCCACCGCCGCCATGATCGTCGCGGCCGAGGCGGGGTCCCAGGAGGCGGGCGGGGTGACCAGGACCGGCTCCGGGGTCCCCTCCCCCGCCACGGAGCGCGAGGCGCGCACGGCGAGGCGCACGCCCGAGGCGGCGTTGACGGCGCGGGCGTGCAGGGAGTCGTCCTCCAGCGTGGAGCGCAGCCACGGGCGCGAGTAGCCGGTGGTTTCCGGGTGCGGCCCCACCTCCGCCAGCGTGGAGGCGAGCGCGTGCTGGTACTCCACGGCGAGCACCCCGGGGGACAGCCAGGCGAAACGCTCGGAGTCCCCGGGCAACTCCCCGGGCGAGGTTTCCGACTCCCGGAGGGTGTTCGACGCCACGAGCACGCGCACCGGCGTCGTCGGCGCGGGGGCGGCCGCCCCGGGCGCGCCGGGCAGGTCCTGGCGGTCCAGGGTCGTGCGCTGCTCCCCTTCGACGCGCCGGCTCGACGAGGGGTTCGCCGCCGTCTGCGCCGCGTCCCACGCCTGGCTCATCCCGCCGGTGGGCACGGTGGAGCGCGTGTGGTCCGCCCAGCCGAGGCCGGGGGCGACGTCCTGGCCCACGTAGCCGAACCCGGGCAGCACCACGTTGAACAGGCCCGGGTTGTCCAGGACGCGGCCCAGGGTGAACGGCCCGCGCTCGATGGCCTCGCGCATGAGCCACACGTCCCCGGTGTTCGCCACGGCGTTGAGGTCGGCGTTCGCCCAGGGCAGCGCCATGAGGCAGTGCTCGGCGGCGATGCCGGCGAGGCGCTCGAGCCACGCGGCGGCGTCTTCGCTGCCGCGGCCCGGCTCGCCCTCCGGGACGTCGTCGTCGCTGCCCCAGCTGTCGCGGAGGCGCTTCGGCTGCTGCGCAATGTCGGGGCGCGTCGAGGAGACGATGTAGCCGCGCGACATCCGTTCGGCGGTGTCCACGAGCGCCGGGTCCACCGCGAGGCAGGTGGCCGCGGCGACGGCGGGGTCGGAGGCGGCGTCCTCGTAGACGTCGACAAGCTGGCTCAGCCGCCCGCCCTCGGCGAGCTCGCCGGCGAGGGCGTCGGAGGCGAGCACGAGCGGAGGTGTCTCGGGCGCCTGGCCCGTCTCGCCGGGCACGATGTCGATCGGCGCGGACAGCGGAAACAGCATGGTAAGCCCGGGCCGGGGGCCGGAGTCCTCGCCGCGCACGTCGAGGTGGAAGCGCTCGGTGTCGAGCAGCCCGGTCTCGTCCGACAGCGCGAACATGAGCGGGTAGGTGGCCAGGCCCGGCAGCGGCAGCTCGTCCTCGAGGATCTCCAGGCTCAGCTCCGCGTTCTCCCCCGGCGCAAGCTGCGTATCGACGCCCCGCGGGCGCCCCACCACCCCGTACTCGGCGACGTCGGCGATCGCGGCGGCGCGCTGGTCCTCGGGCGAGCCGGTCGCCGGCCCGCGCCGGGGGGTGATGCTGAGCCCCGTGAGCGTCTCGTCGGAGGTGTTGGTCACCCGCAGCGTCACGGCGACGGGGTCGTGCGCGGCGATGGCCGCGGGCCCGGCGACGAGCTCGACGGTCGCGCGCTCGCCCTCGCCCGGGCGGATGTTGGGGTTGGCCCACTGCTGCGCCACCGCCGGGTTGGACGGGTCGGTGGGGATGGCGATGCCCCCGGCGGGAGCAGCCGCGGCGGGGCTGAGGGCGAGGGCGCCGGCCAGCGCAGCGGCGCATACCTGGGGCGCGCGCCTCATCGGGGGGTCGCCCTTCCGGCTTTGGCTTCCTTTCTGGCCAGCGCGGGCATCCTGTCGTGGGCGATGCGGGCGAGCTTGCGTTCGTCGGCGTAGGCGAGGCGCTCGATGAGTTCGCTCATGGGCACCCAGGCCACCTCGGTGACCTCGGGGTCGTCGTCGTTGAGGACGCCGTCGACGTAGCGCAGCAGGTTGTGGTGCACGGTTTTGTGGATGCGCACGCCGTCGGAGACGAACCAGTAGTCGATCACGCCGAGGGTGTCAAAGGCCTCCCCGGAGATCCCGGTTTCCTCCCACACCTCTCGCTCGGCGGTTGTCCATTGGTGTTCCCCGTCTTCGACGTGGCCCTTCGGCATGGACCACAGAAGGCGCCCGCGCTTGTCCAGTCGGCCGATGAGCGCGACGTAGATGCGCGAGAGGTCGACGTTGCCGCCCGGCCCGACGGCCTCCGCCATGCCGGAGACCACGAGCCCGCCTGCCGACGTCTCGTCGCGCGTCTCCATCGCCGAGTCGTGCTGCGGGGGGCGGCGTTGCGCCGGGGCGCTGGCGCGCCCCCGCCCCGTGCGGCCGCGGCGGGAGGAGTTTTTCTTCCGCTTCTTCGCGGCCTCTCCCCGGTTGGTCTTCTCGTGAGAGCGCTGCCCTTTTCCGGCAGGACGAGACCCGCGGCGGCGCCGTCCGCGCCTGCGGGGACCCTCGCCCTGGGGGCTGGTGGAGTCGCCCGAGCTGGGCCTCGTTGTGTCACTCATTCGCTACATCGTATCCCCCCGCGCGAGGTTGTGGTATTTAGCAGGGCTGGGAGGAGGCGCGTTGTGGCCGGGTAAGGTGGTGTGGGTGACAACGCCAGACAACTACGCACCCGTGTTCGACCTCCCCGACCCGGCCGACCCCCTCGCGCGCGAGGCGTTGCTGGCGCGGGCGCAACGGGCCGTCGAGAAGCTTGCTGACGTGCTGGAACCCCTGGCGGCCCGCTTCGCCGAGAAGGGCGAGTCCCTCTACCTCGTGGGCGGGCCCGTGCGCGACGCGATGCTCGGCCGGCTCGGCCACGACCTCGACTTCACCACTTCCGCCCGGCCCGAGGTGATCCGCGAGGTGCTCGAGGCGTGGGGCGAGAAGGTGTGGGACACCGGCATCGAGTTCGGCACCGTCTCGGCGGTGCGCACGGGCCAGCAGGTGGAGATCACCACCTTCCGCTCCGACCTGTACGACGGCGTGACGCGCAACCCCGAGGTCACCTTCGGCGACACGCTGGAGGGCGACCTTGTGCGCCGCGACTTCGCGTGCAACGCCATGGCCATCGAGCTCGCGCTCGACGGCGGCGCCCTTGCCCCGCGCTTCCACGACCCGGTCGGGGGCGTCGAGGACGTGTTGCGCCGCCGCCTGGATACCCCGCAGAAGCCCGAGGTCTCGTTCCGCGACGACCCGCTGCGGATGTTGCGCGCGGCCCGCTTCGTCTCCCAGCTCGGCTTCACCGTGGCCGACAGGGTGCGCGCCGCGATGGAGGGCATGGCCGAGGAGATCGGGCGTATCACCGCCGAGCGCGTCCAGGCCGAGCTGGACAAGCTCATGCTCGGCGCGCGCCCCTGGGAGGGCATCGACCTGCTGGTGGAGACGGGACTCGCCGAGATCGTCCTGCCCGAGGTGCCCGCGCTGCGCCTGGAGATGGACGAGCACATGCAGCACAAGGACGTCTACCGGCACTCGCTGACGGTGCTGCGCCAGGCCACCGAGCTCGAAGACGAGGGCCCGGACCTCAAGCTGCGCTGGGCGGCTCTGCTTCACGACATCGGCAAGCCGGACACCCGCGCGGTCAAAGAGGGCGGCGGCGTGAGCTTCCACCACCACGAGGTCGTGGGCGCGAAGATGACGCGCAAGCGCATGCGCGCGCTCAAGTACCCGAAGCACGTCATCGAGGACGTCGGCCAGCTCGTGTACCTGCACATGCGCTTCCACGGCTTCGGCGAGGGCCAGTGGACGGACTCGGCGGTGCGCCGCTACGTCACCGACGCCGGCGAGCTGCTGCCGCGGCTGAACAAGCTGGTGCGCGCGGACTGCACCACGCGCAACCCAAAGAAGGCCCGCCGCCTGCAGCGCGCCTACGACAACCTGGAGGAGCGCATCGCCGAGCTCGCCGCCAAGGAGGACCTCGCCCGGGTGCGCCCGGACCTCGACGGCAACGAGATCATGCGCATCCTCGACCTCGAGCCGGGCCCCGCCGTGGGCCGTGCCTGGAAGCACATGAAGGAGCTGCGCCTGGAGCGCGGGGAGCTCGAGCACGACGAGGCCGTCGCCGAGCTGAAGAAGTGGTGGGAGGCCGAGAATGGCTGAGTACTTTTACGCCGACCGGTTGTTTAACGCCCTCGAGCGCAGCGAGCCCGAGGCGGGCTCGCTGCTCGTCGCCGCGCCCGGCATGCTGTCCGACGCCTTCGCGCGCACGGTCGTCCTGGTCCTCGGCCACTCCGCCGTCGGCACTCTCGGTGTGGTGCTTAACCGGCGCAGCGAGGTGGCGGTGCAGAACGTTCTGCCCGAGTGGGAGTCGCTGACGGCGGCGCCGCGGGCGCTCTACATCGGCGGGCCGGTGCGCCCCCAGGCGGGCGTGGCCGTTGGCGTGACCAAGAACGGCGTGGCTATTGAGGACTACCCGCAGTTCACGCGCCTGGCCAACCGGCTGGTGCACCTTGACCTGCACGCCCACCCGCTCGAGGTGGAGGACGCCCTCGAAGGGGTGCGCATCTTCGTGGGCACCGCGCAATGGGAGCCCGGCCAGCTCGACGGGGAGATCGAGCGCGGCGACTGGTTCGTCGCGCCCGCGCTTCCCTCCGACGTGGTAGCGCCCGCGGCGGTCGACCTGTGGGGTGACGTGATGCGCCGGCAAGCGATGCCGCTGCCGCTGTTTTCCACCTTCCCCGCCGACATCCAGGACAGTTGAGGGGGCCCGCGGTGTCGACCCCGGCCGGAGCCCCGCGCGGGCGCGAGATTCGCGAGGGCATCAAGGACGCGTGGCCCGTCGCGTTCGGCCTCATCCCGCTCGGCCTTGCCCTCGGGCTCCTCATCACGCAGGCGGGTTTTGCCTGGTGGTGGGCCCCGGTTTTCTCCACGGTGATCTACGCGGGGTCGATGGAGTTCCTCGCCCTCAACATGATCCTCTCCGGCGTGGGGCCGCTTTCGGCCCTGGTCACGGGGTTCATGGTGAACTTCCGGCACATCTTCTA
This sequence comes from Corynebacterium timonense, assembly GCF_900105305.1. Classification (NCBI taxonomy): domain Bacteria; kingdom Bacillati; phylum Actinomycetota; class Actinomycetes; order Mycobacteriales; family Corynebacteriaceae; genus Corynebacterium; species Corynebacterium timonense. The sequence continues at coordinate 2,282,334 of NZ_LT629765.1, forward strand.
CGGCCTGACGTTCCCGCGCCACCTCATCCGCTCTCGGCTGGGCCGGGCCTATTCCACGTACGCTCTCATCGATGAGGCCTACGCCATCGCGTCGGTGAAAACGGCCCGCTCGGGCACGTGGCTCCTCACCACCCAGATCATGTGCCAGGCGATCTGGGTCGCGTCGAGCACGGCCGGCGCGGTGACCGGGCGTGCCCTGCCCGAGGATCTGGAGGGCCTCGGCTTCGCCCTGACCGCGTTGTTCGTCGTGCTGGCCTACGAGGCCTTCCTCGCCTCGCGCGACCTCTCCCCTGTTCTTCTCGCGGGCGGCTTCGCCGTGGCGTGCGCCGTGTTCTCCCCCGCGAACGTGCTCATGGTCGCGCTGAGCGCCTACTTCGTGCTCCTGCTCGTGCGCTTCTGGGTGCCGCGCGTGGACTCGGCTCTGCGGTGGGAGGTGCGGTAGATGGGTCTGCCCGTGGGCGTCTCCCTCGCCGCGGTCGCGGCCGTGCTCATCCCCGTCGGGCTGGTCACGCTGCTGCTGCGAGCACTCCCCTTCCCCTTCCTGCGCCTGTTCAAGGGCAGCCCGCTCACCGAGTTCCTCGGCGTGTACATGCCCGTCGGCGTCATGACGGTCCTCGTCGTGTACACGCTTCTCGACGCCTCAGCACTGCCCGGGGGCATCGCCGCCGGCCTCCTCGCGGTCGCGGTGACCCTCGGGGTCCACGCATGGCGGCGCTCCGCCGCGCTGTCTGTGGTCGCCGGGACGGTGTTTTACATGGTCCTGGTGAACCTTGTGTTCTGAGTACGGTGTTCTAGAGGTTCGGGAACTTCGCCCTCGCTTCCGCCCACAGCCCCTCGAACTCCTCGGCGCTCAGGGGCGTGGCGGTGATCCCCTCGAAGGCGGCGTATGTGTTTGGGTGGGGGACGACGTCCGCCGGCTCGTTGGCCTGGCCGTGGACGCGACCCTCGGCGTAGGCGCCGGTGATCGTCTCGGCAGGGTCGAGCTCGATCATCCGCACCATGGTGCACTGGGTGGGTGAAAGCTCCTCGAGCTCGGCGATATTGAGCAGCTGGGCACCGAGGTCGGGCACCTCGTAGAGGATCCGAACGTAGTGTTTCACGTGAAACATCTCCTAGACGCGGGGCGGGGGTTACGCTTCTCGAGCGTAGCGCGCCGCCGTCGCGGAGCAGATGATGAGCTGCACGAGGTGGTAGAGCATGAGCGGCACGATGAGGATGCCCAGCGCCGCCCCGCCGAAAATGACGCTGGCCATCGGTAGGCCCGCGGCCAGCGACTTCTGCGTGCCGCACATCTGGATGGCCACGCGGTCCTCGTAGGAGAAGCGCAGGGCGTTCGACACTGCCTTGGTGAGCCAGAGCATGGCGTAGACGAGGAGGAAGGCGACGGCGACGAGCAGGAGGATCTCCCACACCCGGACCTCGCTCCACACTCCGGAGACGACGCCCTGGGAGAAGGCGGCGTAGACGACCATCCAGATGGAGCCGCGGTCGACGAGCTTCGTGGCCTTCGCCCCCGCAACCTCGCCCGCACGCGGAACGACGTTGTGGGCGATTTGCCCCAGGACGAAGGGCAGCAGCAGCTGGAGCCCGATGTTGAGGAAGACGGTGGCGTCGACGTGGATTCCCTCGCCCGCCCCCATGAGCAGCATGACGAGGAGCGGGGTGACGACGACGCCCACCATGCTGGACAGGCTCGCGGCGACCACCGCGCCGGAGACGTTACCGCGCGCGATGCCCGTGAGCGCGACCGAGGACTGCACCGTCGAGGGCACAAGCATGGCGTAGAGGATGCCCTGGTAAAGGGGGTCCGAGATGAACGCCGTGGTGGGCCGCAGCGCGAGCCCGACGAGCGGGTAGACGAGGAAGGTGCAACCAAGGATGAGGAGGTGCAGCTTCCAATGGGTTAGGCCGCGCACGGCCTCGCGCGTGGACAGCCGGGCGCCGTAGAGGAAGAACAGGAGGGCGATGGCCACTGTGGTGGCCACGTCGACGACCTCGGCGAAGGTGCCGCGGGCGGGAAGGAGCACCGCGAGCACGGTGGCGACGAGGATCCCCTGGATCAGGGGATCTTTCAGGAAAGAAGGTACGCGCATGGGCACTAGTGTACGAAGCCGCCGCGCGTCAGTGCCCGTCTGGGCTTACGCCTCTGGGCCTACGCTTCTGGGCCTACGCTTCTGGGTCGGTGGCCACGAGGCGGTCCCCCTCCTCGGCGAGGTCAATCGCGCGCAGCCCGCGCAGCGCGGGGCCGGCGAGCACCTCCCCGTCGGCGATGTTGAACACCGAGCCGTGGGCGGTGCAGCGCACCGTGTCGCCCTGGACCTGGGTGATTTTCTGGAACTGGTGGGGGCAGCTCGCGGAGTAGGCGACGAACTGGCCCTCGGTCGGCTGGGCGATGATGACTCGGTTGAGGATCACGGCGCTGCCGACCGGAACCTCGGTCTTCGCTACATCCTCGGAGGGATCCCGGCCGCAGGCGGCGAGGAAGGCTCCGGCGAAGGTGGACGCGGTACCGAGGAGAAAGAGGCGGCGGGAGCAGGTCATGGTGACTGATAGTAGTGCCTCAGCGCGTCGCGCTCTTCATCTCCGACACGAATGTGCGCAACGCCTCTTTCAGCTCCCCGAGGTCGGAGTGGGCCTCGATGAGCGCGGCGATCGCCGAGCCCGTAATCGCGCCCGCCGCCCCGGCCTGGATCGCCGCCCGCACGTGCTCGGGTCGGGAGATGCCGAAGCCGAGCAACACCGGCGCCCCGCCGTAGCGGGCAACGTTGTCGACGACCTCGGCGAGCCCTTCGACGGAGGAGGCGCGCTCGGTGCCGGTCACGCCGTCGCGGGAGATGGCGTAGATGTAGCCGCGCGATTGCGCCGCCACCCCCTCGAGCGTGGCGGACGAGGCCTTGGCCGGGGCGATGTAGATCGGGTCGATGCCGTGGGCGGCGGCCGCGGCGCTGAAGGGGCCGGACTCGCGCACGGGGACGTCGGGAAGCAACATGCTGTCCGCCCCCGCCTCGGCGAACTCCCGGTAGAAGTTATCGAGGCCGCGGGTGAACGCGACGTTGGCGTAGACGAGCATGCCGATCGGCAGGTCGGGGAATTCGGCGCGGATCGCGCGGACCTGCTCGAGCGCCGCGTTGACCCCTCCTCCGTTGCGCAGCGCGCGGATGTGGGCCTTCTGGATCGTCGGCCCGTCCGCGACCGGGTCGGAGAAGGAGACGCCGAGCTCGAGGGCGTCGGCACCCGCCTCGACGACCGTGCGGACGATCTCGAGGGCGGCCTCCGGGGTGGGGTCGCCGAGCATGAGGAAGGGCACGAAGGCGCCCTCGCCCTTCTCCGCGAGCGCGGCAAACGTGGTTGCGTAGCGCGACATGTCTAGGTGTCCTTTCCGCGCGTGGTGGTGTCGATGACCCAGTCGGGGTGCTGCTCGAGGGTGGCGCGCACGTGTTCGACGTCCTTGTCGCCGCGCCCAGACAGCGAGACCACAATGGTCTCGGGCTCGGTGGCCTGTTCGGCCCGCTGGAGCGCGTAGGCCAGTGCGTGTGAGGACTCGAGCGCCGGGATGATGCCTTCGTAGGTGGACAGCAGCTGGAACGCGCGCAGCGCGTCTTCGTCGGTGACGGGTACGTACCGCGCTCGTCCGGTCGCTGCCAGGTGGGCGTGCTCGGGGCCGACCGCCGGGTAGTCCAGGCCGGCGGAGATGGAGTAGGACTCCTCGACCTGCCCGTCACTGTTGCGCATGAGGTAAGAGCGCGTCCCGTGCAGGATGCCGACGGTGCCCGCGGCGATGGCGGCGCCGTGCTTGCCTTTGCCCACGCCCTCGCCACCCGGCTCGGTGCCGATGAGTTCGACGCCCTCGTCGTCGATAAAGTCGGCGAACATGCCGATGGCGTTGGAGCCGCCGCCGACGCAGGCGACGACGGCGTCGGGCAGGGCCCCGGTTCGGGCGAGGACCTGGGCGCGCGCCTCCGTAGAGATCACGCGGTGGAACTCCTTGACTATCTTCGGGAAGGGGTGCGGCCCCGCCGCGGTGCCGAGCAGGTAGTGGGACTCGTGGAAGGTGGCCGTCCAGTCGCGCAGCGCCTCGTTGACGGCGTCCTTGAGCGTGCCGGAGCCGGAGTCGACGCCGACGACCTCGGCGCCCATGAGACGCATGCGGAAGACGTTGGGCTCCTGGCGGGCCATGTCGGTGGTGCCCATGTAGATGACGCACTCCAGCCCGAGCAGCGCGCAGGCCAGGGTGGTCGCGGTGCCGTGCTGGCCGGCCCCGGTCTCGGCGATGATGCGCGTCTTGCCCATCTGCTTGGCCAGCAGCGCCTGGCCGATCACCTGGTTCGTTTTGTGCGCGCCGCCGTGGACGAGGTCTTCGCGTTTGAGGAAGATCCGCGCGGGGCTGTCGCCGAGCGGCAGGTTGCGGCACTCGGTGAGCGGGGTGGGCCGGCCGAGGTAGTCGCGCAACAGCGCGCGGTACTCGGTGAGGAACTCGGGGTCCTCCCAGGCCTCGACGAACGCCCGCTCCAGCTGGTCGAGGGCGGGAAGGAGCGACTCGGGGACGTACTGCCCGCCGAATTCGCCGTAGTACGCGGGCAAGATGGTCCGCCCGCCGTGCGCGTTATCAATCATGGTTGTGCCTCTTTAGTAGTGGAAGTTTCGTATCGTCTGAAAGGCCGCGCGGATTGCGGCGGCGTCCTTGCGCCCGGGCTGGCCGGGGTACTCCACGCCGGAATTGAGGTCCAGCCCCGCGCACCCGACGCGCAGCGCCGCCTCGGCGTTTGCGGGCCCGATCCCGCCGGCGAGGAGCGCGGAGTCCTTGACCTCCTCGGGCACCTCGGCCCAGTCAAAGGCCTCGCCGGAGCCGCCGTCGTGCGCGTCGAGCACAAGCTTATCGACGTCGCCAAGCAGCGCCGTGGCCACTTGCGCCCCCTCGGGTTCCGTCATGGAGACGGCGCGCCACACCTCGGTCCCCTCCCCTACCTCGGCGCGCACGCGGCGCACGAGGTCGACCTCCGCCTCGATCGAACCCTGGTAGGGGGCGTGGACCTGTGCGGCGACCACGCCGTCCTGCACCAGCTCGTCCCACCCGGTGGTGCGGCGGGAGACCGCGACGTAGCGCAGGTTCGGCTCGTGCGCGATAATGTCCGCCGATGTTTCACGTGAAACATTGCGCGGCGAGGACTCCTCGAACACGAGCCCGCCGTACACGGCGCCGGCGGCGCGGGCGGCCTGGGCGGCACTCCAGGTGGTCAACCCGCAGACCTTATTGGCGCCGTAGACGAGAGAGCGCGCCGCGAGATCTACGTCGGGCTGGCCCGTGAGCTGCGAGCCGACGAGGAAGCCGTCGGAGTGCCCGCCGAGGCGGCGCACGGTCTCGGCGTCGCGGATCCCGGACTCCGAGACCACCAGCGTCCCCTCGGCGACGAGCGGCGCGAGGCGCGCGGAGCGCTCAAGGTCGATGGAGAGGTCGTGGAGGTTTCGGTGGTTAATGCCCACGATCCGCGCGCCCAGGCGCTCGGCGCGGCGGGCTTCCTCCTCGTCGATCACTTCCGTCAGCACGTCCATGCCCAGGCGCTTCGCCTCGCCCGCGAGCTCGCCGTAGGTCGCGTCATCGAGGACGCTGAGCATGAGCAGGATGGCGTCAGCCCCGAAGTAGCGCGCGGCGTGGACCTGCACCGAGTCGACGATGAAGTCCTTGCACAGCACGGGCAGGTGCGTCGTGGCGGCGACGGTGGCCAGGTGGTCGTAGTCCCCGCCGAAGCGCTCGGGCTCGCAGAGCACCGAGATGCCTGCGGCGTAGCGCGAGTAGGTCGCGGCGATCTCCCCCGGCTCGTAGTGCGCGCGGATGACGCCGAGGGAGGGCGAGGCCGCCTTGCACTCCATGATGTACTGCGCCCCAGGGCGGGCGAGATTGCCGTACAGGGAGCGCTCGGAGCGCGGCAGCGTCGCCGGGTCGACGTGGGCAATGCGCCGTTTAATTTCGTCAAGGTGACGGTAACGCGCCTGGACGATACCCTCCAGGACCGTGGGCATGTTAGGCACTGTAATCGGCCTCCTCGTGCGTCTCGAGCCACTTTTGCACCGCGCCGCCGGAGATGAGCTCGAGCGCGCGGGCCGCCCCGGCGGCCAGTGTGTCGGCCGCGCCGTAGAGGTAGAACATCGCGCCCGCGGAGGCGGCGATCGCGTCGCGGTGCGCGTCCGGGCCCTCCCCCCGAAGGTCGCGCGCATCGCGGCGGCGTTGGCGGGGCCGTCGCCGCCGGCGAGCTGCCCCAGGGTGTAGCGTGGCAGGCCGAGGTCCTCGGGCGTGACGGTGTACTGCTCGATCGCGCCGTCCCGGGTGAGTTCCCACACGAGCGTCTCCCCGTGCAGCGCGATTTCGTCGGTGCCGGCGCCGTGGACCACGAGGGCGCGGCCGCGCCCGAGCTCCTTCATGGTCTCTGCTATTAATTGGCCCAACCGAGGGTTGGCAATGCCCATAATTTGAAACTCCGGGCGTCCGGGCGAAAGCAGAGGCCCGAGGGTGTTGAAGATGGTGGGCACGCCGAGCGACTTGCGCACTGGCTGCACGTGGGCGATCGCCGGGTTGTAGGCCGGGGCGAAGAGGAAGGTGAAGTTGGAGGACTCGAACTGGCGCACCGCGCGCTCCGGGTCGAGGTCGAGGGGGATGTTCAGGGCCTCGAGCACGTCCGCAGAGCCCGACTTCGAGGACACGGAGCGGTTGCCGCACTTGACCATCCTCACCCCGCCGGCGGCCGCGACGAGCGAGGCCGCCGTGGTGATGTTGATGGTGTTTGCGCCGTCGCCGCCGGTGCCGGCGGAGTCCATGATCCCCTCCCCCGTCACCGGGAACGGGCGCCCGGCCCGCAGGAAGGCCCGCGCCGCCCCGGCGATGTCGGCGAAGGTCTCGCCGCGGGTGCGCACCGTGGCCAACAGAGCGGCGATGTGGACGTCGTCGTAGTCGCCCACGGTGAGCGGGGTGAAGGCCTCGATGGCCTCGTCGAGGGTGGGCGCGGGGTTGTCCAGGAAGCGCCGAAGCACCTCCAGTGCCTTGTCGCTCGCCATTATGTCGTGCCTTTCTTCATAAGTTCTGCCACGCAGCGGTCCAGGATCACGGGCCCGCCGGGGGTGAGGATGGATTCGGGGTGGAATTGCAGCCCGATGGACATGCCGTCGTCGGTTTCGGCGGCCATGACCACCGGGCCAATCGATGTGTCGGTGTGGGCCAGCGCGCGCATTCCGGGCGGCACCTCGGTGGCGCCGAGGGAGTGGTAGCGCGCCACGGGCACGCTGCGCCCGGCCCGGCCGGGCACGTCGTCGACCGTCAGGCCGCGGAAGAGTGGGCTGGCCAGGCCGGCGTCGTTAAGCTCCATGCCTATCGACGCCCCGTGCACCGCCCCGCACGGCCGCACCCGCCCCCCGTGGTGCTCGACGAGCGCCTGGTAACCGAGGCACACGCCGAGGATGGGCACCCGGCCCTGCGCCAGCGCGATGAGCTCCATCATGTTGCCCGCCTGCGCCGGGTACCCGGGCCCCGGCGAGAGGATGATCAACGCGGGCTCGGCGCGCATGATCTCGGCGGCGGTCACGGTGTTGCGGTAGACGGTGGTGTTGTAGGCGGCCAGCGAATCGACGAGGTTGTAGACGAAGGAGTCCTGGTTGTCCACGAGGACGATGCGCTCGCTCATCGGGTCACCTCCAGCTGCGCGCCGGCCGCGGCGGCGATGGCGCTTAACACGGCGTAGGCCTTGTGCAGCGTCTCGTCGGCCTCGGCCTGGGGGTTGGAGTCGCGCACCACGCCCGCCCCGGCCTGGACGGCGGCGCGGCCCTCGGCGACGAAGGCGGAGCGGATGACGATGCAGTTGTCCATGTCGCCCGTGCCCCGCAGGTAGCCGACGGCCCCGCCATAGGAGCCGCGCCGCACCCCCTCGAGCTCGCGGATGAGCTCGGTGGCGCGCAGCTTCGGCGCGCCCGTGAGCGTGCCCATGTTCATGCAGGCGCGGTAGGCGTCGAGCGCGTCGAGGTCGCGGTGCAGGGTGGCGGTGACGCGGGAGACCAGGTGCATCACGCGCGAGTAGCGGTCGACCTGGAGCAGCTCCGCCACGCGACGGGTGCCCGGTTCGGCCACGCGCGCCATGTCGTTGCGGGCGAGGTCCACGAGCATGGTGTGCTCGGCGACCTCTTTGGCGTCGGTACGCAGCTGCAGCTCCATGCGCGTGTCCAGTTCGTGGTTGACGGTGCCGTCGGGGTTCAGCCCGCGCGGGCGCGTGCCCGCGATGGGGTACAGCTGCACCTCGCGCGTTGCGGCGTCGAACTTCAGGTTCGATTCGGGCGAGGCGCCGAACAACTCGAAGGGGCGGCCGTCGCGCCCCAACCCGCGCAGGTAGAACATGTACGGCGAGGGGTTCATCTCGCGGAGCCGCTGGTAGGCGGCGAAGGCGTCGGGGCACTCGGCGGTGAAGGTCCGCGCGGGCACGACCTGGTAGATGTCGCCGTTGTCGATGTTTTCCTTGAGCGTGTCGACGCCCCGCCGGAACCGTTCATCCGGGACATCCGCCGTGACCGTCAGCGTAGTTGTGGTCGCCGGCGCCGGAGGCGTGGTGGGCTCGGCGGCGTTGATGCGGGCGGCGAGACCGTCGAGGTCGGGGGCGTTCCGTCGAGGGTGATGCCGGCGAGGTAGGCGGTGCCGGAGCGGTGGTCGATGCGCAGGAGGGTCTCCGCAAGCACGAACTGGTAGTCGGGGTAGGTGTTCGCGGACTCGCCAACCTCCGGCAGCGTTTCAAAGGTGGCCAGGTAGTCGAAGGCCATGCCCCCGGCGAGGAAGGGGAAGTCGCCTTCGAGGTATCCGGCGCGCGTGGTCAGGGCGCGCAGTACGTCGGCGCTCGAGGGGGCGACGAGGCGCTCGCGCTCGTCGGCCGCGGCGGAGGCGGGAAAGCGGTAGGTGTTCTCCCCCACAGCGTGCTCGCTCAGGCGGTGGGCGAGGTTGGCGGCGATCACCTCGCCGGAGGGGGTGAGCGGCTCGACGCAGACGAGGTCGTCGTTGCACGTGACGCGGAGCGAGGCCTTGAGAACCGCCACTGACTGTAGCCCGGAGCGGGTGGTGATGTCGGCGGACTCTAACAGCACCGCGCCGTCGGCGTGCGTCCCGCCGATGTGGGCGAAGAGGCTCGAGGCGTCGGCGTGGTAGCGCACCTCGGTGCGCGCCGTCGCGGGTGGGGGGTTCCTCATGCGTACGTCCTTGTGTGTCGTGACTGATGTGTCGTGATCCGCACCGGGGTACTGGGAACAAAAAGGACCCGCGGTGCTTGGTTGTCCAAGCTGGCGGGCCGAAAGGGTGACTAGGTGGGTGGCACGCCGTCTATGCGCGCCACCACCACTGCCCGAAGGCAGCGGCCGCGGAGAATGTTGCTGAAGTCACAAAGGAGAGGGTATCGCGCCGGGGGCCACCGCGCAAGCGAAGCGGCAATGTTTCACGTGAAACATTGGGCTAGCGCCCCTCGTCCGCCCGGCCGGCGGCGCGGCGCAGGGCGTCGATGTCCACCTCGTCCGCGCCATTTTCTGAGGCGGCGTTCTCTGAGGCGGCACTGGCGAAGGCAGCGGCGCGGGCGCCGACGTTGCCACCGACGGAATAGGCGATGACGGCGATGACGATGAGCACGACGGGCGCGACCCAGAGCCAGCCCGAGGCGATAAAGGCGAAGGCCGCGCCAAAGGCGAGCGCGACCCCGCCAAAGATCCACACGGGTCCGGCGGCCTTGTGCGCGTGGTCCCACGTGGCGCGGTCCCTGCGCACCTCGGCGACCCGCAGCCCGAACCACGGGTTTCCGGGCAGCTTCCCTGCGGCGGCGACAGCGCCGAGGACGATAAGGACGAGGGCGGCGAGAAGCGTGACGGCGCCGACAAGCAGGTTCACTACAGTCATGCGGCCAAGTGTAGTGGGCGGGGGTAGCGGCTAAAAAAGGTCGCTGATTAGGCCCGACGCGGCGCACTGACGTATAGGTTAAGGGTCACCTGTCCCCTACCTGTGGCCTGCATCGAAGGCCGCGTGAAAAGGCTCCATATGAGATCGAAACTACTGAAGTCGCTGCTGTTCTGGGTGGTTGTGGCCATCATCCTCGGCGCCCTCTGCAGCCTCTTCTTCCCCGTCTGGCTGGCCCGCGTCTTTGTCACGTTCAACGGCCTGTTCTCCAACTTCCTCAGCTTCTTCGTCCCCGTCCTCATCTTCGCGCTCATCACCCCGGCCATCGCCGGTTTGGGGCGAGGCGCGGGCAAATGGCTAGGTATCACCGCGGGCATCGCGTACGGCTCGACGATCATCTCCGGTCTGATCGCCTGGGGTGTGGCCGCAGGCCTCTACCCCACCCTGCTGGCCGGCCACGAGCTTGTCACTGACGTGGACAACCCGGAGGACGGCGGCCTGAGCGCCTACTTCACCGTCGAAATGCCCGCGCCCTTCGAGGTCATGGCGGGTCTGCTGCTCGCCTTCGTCGTGGGCCTGGGGATGACCGCGGTGCGCTCGAACACGATGTACTCGTTCTTCAGCGAGCTCGAGTCCGTCGTGATGAAGGCGGTCACCGTCTTTGTCATCCCGCTGCTGCCGGTGTTCATCTTCGGCACCTTCCTCAACCTGGGCATGAACGACGCCCTCGGCTCGACGATGTCCGCCTTCGGCATCGTGCTCGTGCTGTCCATCGTGATGACGATCGTCATCGTGCTGCTGCAGTACGTCATCGCGGGCGCGGTCGCGGGACGCAACCCCTTCACCGCGCTGAAGAACATGCTGCCCGCCTACTTCACCGCGCTGGGCACCTCCTCGTCGGCGGCGACGATCCCGGTCACCTACGCTTCGACCCTGAAGAACAAGGTGGACGAGAACGTCGCCGGCTTCGTCGTGCCGCTGTGCGCGACGATCCACCTGTCCGGCTCGATGATGAAGATCACCCTGTACGCCCTGGCGATTGTTTCGATGTCCGCGCTGCCCATCGGCGCCGGCCAGGTCCTGGGCTTCATCCTGCTGCTGGGCATCATGATGATCGCGGCCCCCGGCGTGCCGGGCGGCGCGATCATGGCGGCGGTCGGCTTGCTGCAGGCGAACCTCGGCTTTGACGAGTCGATGGTCTCGCTCATGATCGCGGCCTACATCGTCGTCGACTCTTTCGGCACCGCCGCGAACGTCACCGGCGACGGCGCCATCGCGATGGTGGTCAACCGCTTCGCGGCCGGCAACATCCAGGGCCACGAGCTCAAGAACAAGCAGCTTGGCGACGCCCCCGCGGCCTAACCCCTACAGCCGCTCCCCCGTGCGCGCGTCGAAGGCGTGCAGGCCCCCCTCGGCGACCTGCACGCGCAGCGCGTCGCCCCGGCCGTAGCCGGCGCGCGGCCCCGTACGCACGACGATGTGGCCGGTGGAGCCTTCGGCGCTGCCCTCCGACGTCCAGCCCCCGCCCGCCAGGGCGCAGTAGAGATAGGAATCAGAGCCGAGCTCCTCGACGAACTCAACCTCGAGCGGGATGCCTGTGGAGGTCTCCTGGGTCACCCGCAGCGCCTCCGGCCGGACGCCGAGGATCACCTCACCCTCGGGAAGCTCCACCGGGATCTCCGCCGCCCCGAGCCGTGCCACGCCGCCGCTCACGGTAAAGCGCGCGAGGTTCATGGCGGGGGAGCCGATGAAGCCGGCGACGAAGACGTTGCGGGGGTGGTCGTAGAGCTCGCGCGGGGTACCCACCTGCTGCAGCACACCGAAGTTGAGCACGGCGATGCGGTCGCCCATGGTCAGCGCCTCGGTCTGGTCGTGGGTGACGTAAAGGGTGGTCACGCCCATGCGGCGCTGCAACGCGGCGATCTGCGTGCGGGTTTGCACGCGCAGCTTGGCGTCGAGGTTGGACAGCGGCTCGTCCATGAGGAAGACCTGCGGCTCGCGGACGATGGCGCGCCCCATGGCCACGCGCTGGCGCTGCCCGCCGGAGAGGGCCTTCGGCTTGCGGTCGAGGTAGTCGCTGAGGTCGAGGGTGCGGGCGGCCTCTTCGACGCGCCGGTTGATCTCCTCCTTGTCCATCCCGGCCAGGCGCAGCGCGAAGCCCATGTTCTCGCGCACGGACATGTGCGGGTAGAGCGCGTAGTTCTGGAACACCATGGCGATGTCGCGCTCGCGGGGCTCCAGGCCGGTGACGTCGCGGCCGTCGATAAGAATGCGCCCTTCAGTCGTCTCCTCCAGGCCGGCGAGCATACGCAGCGCGGTGGACTTCCCGGAGCCTGAGGGTCCGACGAGGACGAGGAACTCGCCGTCGGCAAGCTCGAGCGAAAGCTTATCGACGCTCGGCCCGCTCGCGCTGGGGTACACGCGGGTGGCCTGGTCAAAAGTTACTGTTGCCATGTTTCCTCCATCGGCGGGGACAAGATGCGTCAAGTATAAGGGGCCATGTTTCACGTGAAACATGGGATTTTCCGGCGGTCGTATCCTTGACCTATGAGCGCGGAGATTGTCACCACCCTATTCCTGGCCCACCCCGACGATGCCGGGGAGGCCTACGAGCGCTACGCGCGCCGGGTGCACGACTCCCCCGCCCTCGTTCACGCGCTGTCTCCCGGCCCGCACCCGATCGACGAGCCCTACTCGCTGTGGGACCTGCGCACCGAGGCCGCCTACGGCAACCTCGCCGCGCCGGAGCAGATGCAGCTGTACGAGGCCAACGCGCTCGTCGATTTCACCGGCGTCGACCGCGACGACGTCATCGACTCTTTCTTCCTCGACGACCCTTTCAGCGCCGCGCGCTTCCCCTCCACGATCGGCGGCCTCAGCGGGATCACCACGCGCGACCCGGTCGACCCCGGCGACGCGCTCCAGCTCATCACCGTCGTTTACCTCAGCGCCGAGGGCGCCGAGGAGGAGGTGCAGGAGCTGTTCACGCAGCTGCTCGAGAGCTGCCGCGCGGTAGCCTTCGAGGAGGAGATCGCGCCCGTCGAGGCACTGGACACGCCGGACCTCGTCGGGCCGCTGTGGATTCGCGACGCCACGCTCAACATCATCGGCCGCGGCGACAGAGTCTTCTCCCCCGCCAAGGAGGCGTGGGCCGGGTGGCTGCTCACGCCGGACACACTTCGCGACGTCGAGGACCGCATCACCGAGAAGTTCGGGCCGCAGCGGGTCATCATCGCGCGGGCGATTGCGGAGCCCTTCTAAAAGCTTAGAATTGCGAACTATGGACTTCGGAAAACAGATCGCGCTCGTCGCCGCCCTCGCCGCAGCCGCCGGAATCGGGGCGGGCGGCTTTGCGGCTACCACCGTTGACATCCCCTCCCCCGACCAGGTGGCCGTCACCACCGCCGGCGCCCCGCAGGTCGTCGTCGACGACCCGGACGACATCCTCACCCCCGACGAGGAGGCCCGCCTCCGCAGCGACGTCGAGCGTCTCGACGCCCCCGACACCGTCACCACCCTCTACTACCTGCTGCTGGCCACCACGCACGACAACGTCAACGATTCTGTCGAGGAGTTCTTCCGCGCCAACCACCCAGAGGCGATCGGTGAGGACTACTTTGCTGACGGGGTTCTCATCCTTGGCGCCGGCACCGATCAGCGAGCCGTTTTCGCCTTTGGGGGCGAGGACGTCGCCGACCAGCTCCGGCTCCGCCCGGGCGAGCGCCTCGAAGAGGTCAACGACGCGATGAAGCCCGGCATGCGCGACAACAACATCCCCGCCGCGATGTTCGCGGGCGCCCGCACCGCCACCGACGCCGAGGCGATCGCCGAATCCGCGGTCAGCGACGCGGAAAGCGACCGCGGCACGCGCGCCGCGTTGAGCGGCGTCGGTGCCGGCGCGGCCGTCGCCGGCGTCGGCGGTGGTGTGGTGGTGGCGAACCGGAGGCGTCGTAAAGCAATTGCCCAAGGCCGCGAGGACTACGACCTGGTGACCCGCGAGTACGCGCAGCTGGCGCAGCGCCTCGACGCGGTGGATATCCGCGCCAACTCCCTGACCTCCGAGTTCGCCAACGAGGAGCTGCGCAAAGACTGGGCCGAGGTGCAGCAGCGATTCCTGCGCATGCACGACAGCGTCTCCGGCGCCGGCGGCATCGGCGACATCAACATGGACGACGACAAAGAGGTGCTGGCCAACCGCGACAAGCTTGCCGAGGCCGCCCGCACCGTCCGCCACACCACCACCGCCGAGAAGAACATCAACCGGCTGTTCGAGGTCGAAAACGGCAACGCCGCCGCCCGCCGCTCCGACCTGACCAACCTCCGCGAAGACGTCATGCGCGCCGCCACCGAAGTCAAAGACAAGGAACTCAAGGCCCGCCTGCGCGACCTGGAAGAGCGCATCAACTGGCTCGACCAGAACCCCGAGGCGCCCGACTACATGGACCGCTTCGTCCGCGTCCTCGGCGACTACCAGCTCGTCCTCGACCTCGTGCGCACCCGCCAGTTCAGCGACGTCAAGGAACACAACGAGCTCGAGCGCCCGCGCGTGTACCAGGAGAACTACTACTACCCCAGCTACGTGCCCTACGTCGTGCTCGCCGACTGGCACTCCTCCAACGTCGCCGCGGAGCAGGCGCCCTCGTCGTCCGCGACGAACTCCTCGTTCAGCTCCGGGTTCTCGGGCTCGGGCGGGTCGAGCGGGTACTAGGGCGCACCTGGTCTGGTCGACCTGGGGTTGTGTGCGCGGGTTGGTGTTGAGGTCGACTGTGGTCGACGTCAGCGTGTTGGGCTCGGTGGCGACCTGGGGTTTTGCTCGGCTGTTTTCCTTGAGGTCGACTGTGGTCGACGTCAGTGTGGTGGGCTCGGCGGCGACCTGGGGTTTTGCTCGGCCGTTTTCGTTGAGGTCGACTGTGGTCGACCTCAACGTGTTTGCCCCCGCGGCGACCTGGAGTTTTGTACCCGCATCGGCGTTGAGGTCGACCGTGGTCGACGTCAGCGTGCTGGCCCCCGCGGCGACCTGGAGTTTTGTACCCGCATCAACCTTGACGTCGACCGTGGTCGACGTCAACGCACACCACCCCAACGCGACACCCCAACAACCTCGACATCCGGCACGACCACACCCCCGTGGCTACACTGGCGGCACCTGAGTCACCGACCGTGAATACACGACAAGGAGCCCGAATGGCACTGCAGCAACCGGACGGCGGCCCGCTCGAGGGGATTGTCGTCGCGGACTTCTCCCGCGTCCTCGCTGGCCCGTACGCGACGATGATTCTGGCGGATCTGGGTGCGACCGTGATCAAGGTGGAAAGCCCCGCCGGTGACGATACGCGCCGGTGGGTCCCGCCGAAGCGCGGGGAGGTGGGCACGTACTACCTCTCGGTCAACCGCAACAAGAACTCGATCGCGCTGGATCTGAAGGACCCGGAGGACCTGCAGACGGCCTACGACATTATTGACCGTGCTGACGTGCTGATCGACAACTTCCGCGTCGGCAGCCTGGACAAGTTCGGGCTGGATTCGGAGTCGGTGGCGCGGCGCTGGCCGGACATCATCCACGCGAAGATCACCGGCTTCGGTGAGCGCGAGGGGGCGCAGCTGCCGGGCTACGACATGCTCATTCAGGCGGCGAGCGGTTTCATGTCGGTGACGGGGGATCCGGAGGGGCAGCCGCAGAAGGCGGGATACGCGGTGTTTGATGTGTTCACCGGTTTGCACACGGCGGTCGGGATCCTCTCGTCGCTGCTGCGCCGAGAGAAGAAGGGCGGCGGGGAGCTCATCAGCACGAATTTGCTGTCGGCGGCGCTGTCGTCGATGGTCAATATCTCCTCCGCGGCCGTCGCCTCGGAGGCGCCGCTGCCGCGCACGGGCAACGACCACACGTCGATCTTTCCGTACGGGCCGTTCCCCGCGAAGGACCGCGACGTGGTCATCTGTGTGGGCAACGACAAGCAGTTCGCTACGCTTGTCGACGCCCTCGGGGCGCCCCACCTCGCGGAGGAGGAGCGCTTTGGGAGCGTCGAGAAGCGGAATGCGAACCGCGAGGACCTGAGGCCGCTGCTCAACGAGCGTCTGGCGGAGAGGACCGCGGACGAGTGGATCGAGGTGTTCCGCGCGCGGGGCCTGCCGGCCGCGCCGATCCTGTCGGTGCGTGAGGCGGTGGGCTTCGCGGAGGAGCTCGGGCTGGAGCCGGTCGTGCGCCTGCCTAACCGGGAGGGCACGGACGAGGTGCCGTACGTGGCGAACCCGCTGGAGTTGAGCTCCGGCGGGGTGCGCTACACCAAGTCGGCGCCGGAGCTGGACGAGGACCGCGCGGACATCCTGGAGTGGATCGCGGCGACGCCGCGACGCTGATTGTTGCGCGGCATCCGGTGCGGCTTACCGGAAAGGGTATTAATCACCGACTCTGTGACGCAGAACATAGTTTTCTGGTAAAACTAATCCCCAATGTGATGTAGGCAACCCACCAGCACGAACGGGGATGTATGAGCACCTTCGGCCGCCGAGCGTTTCTCAAGGGCTCCGCGCTTCTTGGCGTGGGCGGGCTCCTGTCCGCCTGCGGCGGGCCCGCCCAGGGGGCGGACGGCCAGATGGTGTGGGTGACGTTCAACGCGGGCACCGGCACGTACAACGACGTCGCGGCGATCGCGAACATCATCACGGCCGAGTCGGGCACGCGCGTGCGGCTCATGACGGGCGATACCGGCATCGCGCGCGTGGCACCGCTGATCTCGCGGGTGGCGGACTACGCCCGCGCCGGCGACGAGACCTACTACGCCTTCGAGGGCGACGACGAGTACGCCTCGGAGACGTGGGGCCCGCAGCCGGTGCGCGGCGTGTGGAACCCGCCGGGCAACTACGGGGTGTTCACGCTGCAGCGCTCGGGCATCGAGACGGTCGCCGACCTGCGCGGCAAGCGCTACCCGCGGCTCATCGCCTCCACCTCCATTAACTGCAAGCTCGAGGCCATCTTGAACTTCGGGGGCCTGACGCCTGACGACGTCGAATTGGTCGACATCGCCTACTCCGAGCAGATCGGCGCGGTGAAGGCGGGACACCTCGACGCCGCCTACAACAACGTGGTCGGCGCGACGATCGAGGAGCTCAACACCACCGACCCGATCCACTGGCTTCCCCTCGGAGGCGGCGCCCCGGAACAATATGCCACGTGGGAGGACCTTGCCCCCATGGTCACCCCGGGCACGACCCTCGATGCGGTGGGCCACAAGGGCGAGCCGATTACGAACCTGCAGTATTCCATCCCGCTGAGCACGCTGTCGGACCGCCCGGCCGACGAGGTGTACTCGGTGCTGAGGTCCATGCACGACAACTTCGACACGCTGCGCGGGATGACGCCCGACATCAAGAACTTCGCCACCGACCGGACCCTCGTGGTGCCCATGGTCATCCCCTTCCACGACGGCGCGATCCGTTTCCTGCGCGAGGAGGGCCGCTGGAACGACAGCCTGCAGCGCCGCCACGATGCGCTGCTCGACCGCGAGCAGGCGATGGCGCAGGCCTGGCCGGGGTTTTGGCGGGACAACCACCGCGCCTACCCGGACCGGCAGGGGCCGAACTCGCTGGCCGCGGCGTGGCGCGCGTGGAAGAAGGACAACCTGCCGGCGCTGCCGCCGGCCGACGACCCATCCGCGGCCGCGTAGGAGGAGGGCACCATGACGACGGCAACGCTACCCACACCTGCCCCCGCCTCCCCCGAGCAGGCGACGAAGGACACCAACCCGCGGCTGACCACCCCGTGGCGCATTGTCATCGGCGTGCTCACCGTCGTGGGAATCGTGATCACGATGAACCAGGTCTACTTCTGGAACCTGTTCGGCCTGTCCATCCCCACCAACTCGTTCCTTTACCTCGTGCTGGCGGCCTTCGCCCCGATCGTCCTCATCGTCAGCCCCCTGCGCGCGGGGGACGGGGCGCGCCGGGGCGTGCCGGCCTACGACATCCTCTGTATCGCGGTGTTCATGGCCAGCAGCATCTGGCTCGCGCTGCACGGGCCGGATATCTCCTACTTCGGCTGGTCCATGGTGCCGCCGCCCCTGGCGCAGGCGATCAGCGTCGTCTACTGGGCGCTGGTGCTGGAGATTCTGCGCCGGGCCGCCGGGTGGATCGTGGCGCTCCTTGCGCTCGTGGTGTCGCTCTACCCGCTGGTCGCGGGGGCGATCCCGGTGGGCTTCCTGCAGGGCATCCAGTACGACTTCCTCACCCTGGCGTCGATGCACGCGATGGGCGGCGAGTCCATCCTGGGCCTGCCGCTGCAGACGGCGGCGAATATCTTGGTGGGCTTCCTCCTGTTCGGTGTCGTGCTGCAGCACACGGGCGGCGCGGCCTTCTTCAACGACCTTGCCACCTCGCTGTTCGGCCACTTCCGCGGCGGTTCGGCGAAGGTGTCGGTGACCAGCTCCGCCGCGATGGGCATGATGTCGGGTTCGGCGGTGTCGAACGTGCTCACCACGGGCCCGATGACCATCCCCACGATGATCAAGGCGGGCTTTAGCCCGAAGACGGCCGGCGCCGTCGAGGCGACGGCCTCCTCCGGCGGGTCGATCACTCCCCCGATTATGGGCACCGCGGCGTTCCTCATGGTCTCGTTCGTGGGCGTGCCCTACACGGAGATCCTCATCGCGGCCTCGATCCCGGCCTTCCTCTACTTTTTGGGCATCTACCTGCAGGTGGACGGCTACGCGGCGGCGCGCGGCCTGAAGGGCATAGACAAGGCGCAGCTGCCGCGCACCCTGCCCACCCTCGCGCACGGGTGGCCCTACATCCTGGCGCTTGTGGCGTTGACGGCGGCGCTGCTGTTCGCCCCGAGCGAGGCGCAGGTGCCGTTCTGGGTGGTCGGCCTGCTGCTCGTCATCGCCATCGTGCTGCCCAGCGTGACGTTCGGCGTGAGGGAGCTCTCCGACCTGCTGCTGGAGGCCGGAAAGACGATCGGGCAGATCATCGGCATCATCGCCGGCGTCGGGCTGATCCTCGGCGGGCTGTCCGCCACCGGCGTTTCCCTCTCGCTCTCGCGGGACCTGGTGGCCATCGCCGGGGAAAACGTGCTGTTCATCCTGATCGTCGGCGCGCTGGCCTGCTTCGTGCTGGGCATGGGGCTAACCATCTCCGCGGCTTACGTGTTCCTGGCCATCGTGATGGTGCCCGCCCTGACGGCGCTGGGCGTCAACCCGATCGCCGCGCACCTCTTCGTCATCTACTGGGCCTCGGTCTCCTACATCACCCCGCCGGTGGGCCTTGCGGCGATCGCGGCGTCGGGCATTTCGGGCGCCAGCGCGATGGGGACGAGCATCGAGGCGATGAAGTTCGGCGCGGTGAAATACATCGTCCCCTTCGCCTTCGTGCTCAACCCCGGTCTGGTGGCGCAGGCGCCGGGCCAGCAGATCGCGTTCGCCTTTGTCACCTCCGTCGTCAGCGTGTTCGCCCTCGGCTCCTGCTTCACGGGCTACCTGCAGTTCGTGGAGGCCCGGATCGGCCTGTTCACCCGCGCGTTGCTGCTGGTGGGTGGGCTGTTGGTGTTCCTGCCTCAGGTGGGGGTGTCGGCGGCGGGCCTTGTGTTGATTCTCCTGGGCGTTGCTGCGGGCGTCGTTAGTAAAAGGCGGCCTGCGCGTGCCCACTCGTAACCAGAAAGAAGCTGTTATGTCTCGTACCGAATTCAAAATTGTCCTCTCCCCCGCGGAGGCCCTCGCCGACGTCCACGACGGGGCATCGCTCGCCGTCGGCGGCTTCGGCGCGGTGGGCAACCCGTTTTTTCTTCTCGACGCCCTCATCGAGCGCGGCACCCGCGACCTCACCGTGTACTCCAACAACCCCGGCACCCTGATCGGGAAGGAGCCGGTCGGGCTGGCGAAGCTCTTCGAGGCCGGCCAGGTGTCCCGGTTCTGCGGCTCCTACATCGGCAGCAACGTCTACGTGCAAAGCGCCTACCTGGAGGGGCGCCTCGACGTGGAGCTCGTGCCGCAGGGCACCCTGGCGGAGAAGCTGCGCGCCGGCGGCGCCGGCATCCCGGCTTTCTTCACCCCGGCCGGATACGGCTCCGCGGTGTCCGAGGGCGGGCTGCCCGTGCGCTACGGCCCCGACGGCGAGGTGGTGGAGGAATCGCAGCCGAAGGAGACGCGCGAGTTCTCCTTCGGCGGTGCGCAGCGCGGCTACGTGCTCGAGGAGTCCGTCAAGGCCGACTTCGCGCTCGTGCGCGCGTGGCAGGCCGACGAGGACGGCAACCTGGTCTTCCGCAGCTCGGCGCGCAACTTCAACCCGGACTGCGCGATGAACGCTAAGGTCACGATCGTGGAGGTAGAAAAGCTCGTCCCCCGCGGGGCGTTGGACCCGGCGGGCGTACACGTGCCCGGCATCTTCGTCGACCGCATCGTGCCGCTCACCTTCGAGCAGGCGCACTACCGGCCGGTCGAGGTGCCCACTCTGCGGGTGGACGACGCAGACGGCGCCCCCGCGGGCGACGGCGAGGCGGGGGGCTGGTCGCGCGAGCAGATCGCGCAGCGCGGCGCGCGGGAGCTCAACCCCGGCGAGTACGTCAACATCGGCATCGGCCTGCCCACCTTGGTGCCCAACTACATCGACGATTCGAAGGGCATCATCCTGCAAAGCGAGAACGGCATCCTCAAAACCGGCCCGTTCCCCCTGCTCTACGAGCTGGACCCGGACACCATCAACGCCGGGAAGCAGACGGTGACGGTGCGTCCGGGCGCCTCGTTCTTCAGCTCCTCGACGAGCTTCGCCATGATCCGCGGCGGCCACGTCGACTCGGTCATCCTCGGCGCGTTCCAGGTCAGCGAGCGCGGCGACATCGCGAACTGGGGTATCCCCGGCAAGAAGATCAAGGGCATTGGCGGGGCGATGGACCTCGTCGAGGGCGCCCGGCGCGTCATCGTGCTCATGGAGCACACCGCCCCGGACGGCAGCCCGCGCATCGTCAGCAGCTGCACCTACCCGCTGACGGGCCGGGCGGTGGTGGACACGATCATCACCAATCTCGGCGTGTTCCAGGTCGACGAGCACACCGGGCTCACCCTGACGGAGCTCGCGCCGGGCGTGGAACTCGACGAAGTGAAGGAAAAGACGCAGGCCCCCTTCGCCGTCGACCTGGCGGGCGAGGGGGCGACGGCGTGAGCACTCCCCCGCGGGCGGGACGGACCCCGCCCATATCGTTGCTGGCAGGCACACACACCCACCACTAACCATGAAGGAGCAAGGACCCATGACCGACGCAACCGACCTGATCAACTTCGACGCCCTGCTCACCCCGGAGGAGGTGCAGTGGCGCGACTCTGTGCGCGCCTTCGTGGAGGAGGAGATCAAGCCCCACGTGGGCCAGTGGTACGAGGACGCCTACGTGCCGCTCGAGCTGATCCCGCGCTTCGCGGAGAAGGGCATGATCGGCGCGCACCTGCCCGGCTATGGCTGCCCGGGCCGCACCGCCGTGGAGTACGGCCTGTCCATGCTGGAGGTCGAGGCGGCCGATTCGGGCCTGCGCACGATCTTCTCGGTGCTGGGCTCGCTGGCGATGACGTCGATTCACAAGCACGGCACGGAGGAGCAGAAGAACGAGTACCTGCCGAAGATGGCGCGCGGCGAGCTGCTCGGCGCCTTCGGCCTGACGGAGCCGACGGCGGGCTCGGACCCGGCCTCGATGATCACCCGGGCGACGTGGAAAGAGGGCGAGGGCTGGCTGCTCAACGGCGAGAAGCGCTGGATCGGCCTGGCGCACCTGGCCGACATCACGGTGGTGTGGGCAAAGGTCTCCACCGCGGACCTCACCGCCGCCGGCCACGAGGCACCGGAGGGCCGCGAGGAGACGGTCGCCGGCTTCCTCGTGCCCAAGGGCACCCCGGGCTTCGACCCCCAGCCGATCACGAAGAAGCTGTCCATGCGGGTGTCCACGCAGTCGCATATCACGCTTGACGACGCCCTCGTGCCCGCCTCCAACATCCTCTCCGCCCGCTTCGGCCTGAAGGCGCCCCTGATGTGCCTGAACGAGGCCCGCTACGGCATCGGCTGGGGCGTGCTCGGCGCGGCCCGCGACTCCCTGGAGCAGGCGCTGGCCTACGCGCTGGAGCGCACCCAGTTCGGCCGCCCCCTGGCCAGCTTCCAGCTGACGCAGAAGAAGCTCGTGGACCTGGCGGTGGGCCTGAACCAGGGCTACCTGCTGGCCCTACACGTCGGCCGCCAGAAGGACGCCGGCACCCTCGACATCAGCCAGATCTCGGTGGCAAAGCTGCAGAACACGCGCGTCGCCATCGACATCTGCCGCGAGGCCCGCACGATCCTCGGCGGCAACGGCGTCACCCACGACTACTCGCCGATCCGCCACGCGGCGAACCTGGAGTCGGTGCGCACCTACGAGGGCACGGACGAGATGCACACCCTGATCCTGGGGCAGAAGATGACCGGGATCAACGCGTTCTCCTGATCGGGGGTTGAGGCGTGGGCAGGGTGCGCTACCTCTGCATCATGATCGGCGGCTTCCTCGGCCCCTTCGCCGGGCAGTCGCTGTCGGTGGTGCTGCCGGAGTTCGCGGCGGATTTTGGCATCTCCCTGCGCTTGGCGTCGCTGACGATGACGGCGTACATGCTGCCGTTCGCGTTCATGATGCTGGTGTCCACCTACTTGGTGCGCACCCTCTCCCCTACCCGCGTGGTGCGTGTCGCCTACGCCACCATCGCCTGCGCGTCGGTGGTGCTCGTGTTGTCGCCCGTGTGGTGGGCGTTTGTGGCGGCGTACATCGTCGCCGGGATCGCGAACGCGTTCACGGCGCCGCTGCTGCAGCTGATCCTGCGGCACATCACCGCGCCGGGCGAGCTGGGCAAGGCGATGGGCACCTACGCTGCGATGCAGGCCTTCGGGCTTTTCTCCGCTCCGCTGTTCGCGGGTGCGGCGGTGACGGTGGCGTCGTGGCGTTGGATGTACGTCGCCCTTTTCGCTTTCGCGGTGTTCATCGTCTGCGTCGGCCTGCCCGCGGTGCCGCCCTCCGGGGCGGTGTCGGAGGCGGTGCGGCTGCCGCCCGGCCGGGTGCTGCGCGCCGTCTACACGCTGCTCGCCATCGGCGCCGGCGTGGTGGGCATGGGCTTTCTCATCTCCCTGCACGTCGAGGCGCTGTTCGACGCCCCGCCCCTTACCCGCGGCCTCATCGTCATGGCCGGCGGGCTCACCGCGTTCCTCTTCGCCCGCCCCGTCGGCGGGCTCGCCGACACGCGGGGGCCGCGCCCGCTCATCGTCGGCTCGTTGCTCGTCGGTGCGTGCGCCATGGTGGGCGTCGGGGTCGCGCCCTCGATGGTGGCCATAACGCTGCTGTGGGGCGTGGCGGTGCTCGCCGCGCAGGGGGTGCAGGTGGGTGTGAATATGCTCATTTTGGCGTCGCCACGCGGGGCCCAGATCCTGTCGACGATCCAGGCCTTCCGCTTCTTCGGCAACGCCCTGACGCCGATCCTTATTCTGCCTCTGTACGGCGTGGCGCCGCTGCTCGGCTTCGGGGCGGCGGTGGCGTTCCTCCTCGTCGCGGTGGTGCTGAACGCGGAAGCGCTGCGAAAATGACGCGGCGGCGGACGTTCCCGTTCTAGGTCAGAGCTCGCGCAGGAGGGTGCGAACGCGGGCGTCGATGTCGTCGCGGATGAGGCGCATGCGTTCCATCCCCTCGATGCCGCGCGCGGAGGGTTCGTCGGTGCGCCAGCGCTCGAGCGTGCCCCGCGCGCCGGGCGGGAGGGTGACCTCGGCGTCGGCGCCGAGCACGACCACGCGGTCGACGGAGGCGAGCAGGTCGGGGTCGATGCCCTTCGGTCGACCCTGGGACATGTCGGCGCCCGCCTCGGCGATCGCCGCGACGGACTCCGGGTTGAGGCCGGCCCCGGGGGCGGTGCCCGCCGAGTAGACGGCGACGGCGTCGCCCGCGTGGTGGGTGGCCAGCGCCGCCGCCATCTGGGATTTTCCGCCGTTGCCGACGCAGATGAACAGAACTGAGGGGGCCATGGGGGTTCCTTTCGGGTGTTTAGCTGTGTACCGCGTGCGCGCGGGGTGAGGCGTCCCAGCGGGGCCGCAGCCACAGCATGACGTAGACGAGGCCGACGAGCACGGGGATTTCGATGATCGGGCCGACCGTCCCGGCGAGCGCTTCGCCGGAGGTGGCGCCGAAAGTGCCGATGGACACCGCGATCGCGAGCTCGAAGTTGTTGCCCGCGGCGGTGAACGAGACGGCCGCCGTGCGCTCGTAGGTGAAGTCGGCCACCCTGCACACGAGCAGGGAGAGGAAGAACATGCCGATGAAGTAGCACAGCAGTGGCAGCGCCGTCCGTGCGACCGCGCCGGGCTGGGTGGTGATCTGCTCGCCCTGCAGCGCGAACAGCAGCACGACGGTGTAGAGCAGGCCGATGAGAGCGAGGGGGGAGATCGCGGGCAGGAACGTGGATTCGTACCAGTCGCGCCCGCGCACGCGCTCCCCCACCACGCGCGAGAGTGCCCCCAGGGCGAGGGGGATGCCCAAGAACACGAGCACCGAGGTGACGATGGCGGTGAAGGAGAAGGCCGCGGTGGCCGTCGGCAAGCCGAGCCATGCGGGCAGCACCTGGAGGTAGAACCAGCCGAGCACGCCGAACATGAGGACCTGGAAGAGTGCGTTGAGGGTGACCAGGACGGCGGTTGCTTCGCGGTCGGCGCAGGCCATGTCGGTCCAGACGAGGACCATGGCGATGCAGCGCGCGAGGCCGACGATGATGAGGCCGGTGCGCAGCTCGGGCTGATCGGGCAGGAAGAGCCAGGCGAGGGCGAACATGAAGGCGGGCCCGACGACCCAGTTGAGCACGAGGGAGACGCCCATGAGGCGGGCGTCGGTGGCGACCTCGCGGGTGGAGTCGTAGCGGACCTTCGCCAGCGGCGGGTACATCATCACGAGCAGGCCGATCGCGATGGGCACGGAGACGCCCCCGACGGTGAGGGAGTCGAGGAAGGGCGCGAGCCCGGGCACGGTGCGGCCGAGCAGCAGGCCGGCGGCCATGGCCAGCAGGATCCAGAGGGGAATGAAGCGGTCCAAGAGCGACATGGCCCTAAATATAGACCACGGTCGATATAATCGACGCATGCTTGTCGACGCCCCACCGTGCTGCCCCCTCACCACCGAGCCGCTCTCCCCCGCGGACGCCGACCGCCATGCCGCCGCGTTCAAGGTGCTGGGCGAGCCGGTGCGCCTGCGCATCATCTCCCTGCTCGCCGCCGAGGGCTGCCCGCCCACCACGGTCGGCGAGCTGGCGGAGGCGTTGGAGCTGAGCCAGCCGACGGTGTCGCACCACCTCAAGCGCCTCACGGAGGCCGGTTTTCTTGCCCGGCGCCCGGAGGGCCGCCGCGTGGTGCATACGGTGCGCCCGGAGCTGTTTGCGGACTTGAGGACGGTGCTGTCCGTTGGCTGAGCACCACTCCGCGATCGTCGTCGGCGGCGGACAGTCCGCCCTGGCCACGGCCTACTACCTGCGCAAGTACGGGGTGGACTTCCTCATCCTCGACGACCAGGACGGCCCCGGCGCCGCGTGGCGCCACGTGTGGCCCTCGATGACGCTGTTTTCCGCCAGCGAGTTCTCCAACCTGCCCGGCTGGCCCATGCCCCACTACCCCGGTTTCCCGCCCGCGGAGCACGTCGTGGAGTACCTGGCGGAGTACGAAAGGCGCTACGACCTGCCGGTGAAGCGCCCCGTGCACGTCGACCGGGTGGGCCACGACGGCGCGGTGTTTCGCCTGGACACCACCGCGGGCGCCTACACGGCGGACGCGCTCGTCGCCGCGACGGGCACGTGGTCGGCGCCCTTCGTGCCCTTCTACCCCGGCACGTTCGACGGCGAGCAGTGGCACTCGGCGCGCTACCCCGGCCCGGAGCCCTTCCGCGGCGCGCGCGTTGCGGTGGTGGGGGGCGGGAACTCGGGCGCGCAGATCGCCGCGGAGCTCACCGAGGTCGCCGACGTGACGTGGTACACGCGTCAGGAGCCGCGGTGGATGCCCGACGACGTCGACGGCCGCGTGCTGTTCCGCCGCAACCGGCAGCGTGTGCTGGCGATTCAGTGCGGCGAGCCCGACCCCGGCGCGGACTCGAACCTGGGCGACATCGTCGCCCTTCCGCAGGTCCGCGAGGCCCGCGACTCCGGCCGCCTCACCGCGACGCCCATGTTCGACTCGCTCGACGAGGTCGACGCCGATCACCTCATCTGGTGCACGGGCTTCCGCCCGGCGCTTGAGCCGGTGCGCTCGCTTCTCGACGCCCCCATTCCCCTCTTCCTCGTCGGCTACGGCGACATGGTCGGCCCGGGCGCGGCGACAATCACCGGCGTGGCGCCCTTTGCCAAGCGCGCGGCCCAGGGCGTGGCAAATGTTTCACGTGAAACATCGTCGGAGTGAGGGGCGGGGTGGGCTGACTACTGAGCCGACACGCCCATAAGCGGGTCGCGGATTTCGATCCCGCGCTGCTTGTTGTAACACACTGTGGCCGCTCCCAGCTCTTCTGATCGCGCCGCCGTCGGGGACGAGCAATCCCACCCGTCGAACGACACCGAGATGGTATTTCCCATACCTTCTTCGAACTTCCTCGCGTCGTAGCGGTCAAGGACGTCCATGGCCTCCGCGCACGTGATTTCGCCCGTGACGACGTCCGCCAGGCGGTGCCCCTCCATCGCGCCGCACATTATTGGGCCCTGAACGAGTACGTCCGTGCCGGTCTCGTACCCCATCCCCGGCTGCGCCAGGGCCTTCTCTGTCAGTTCCCGGGAGCTGAGCACTGGGCCCTCGGTCACGATGCGATGATCCGCCCCCGCGATCTCGAAAGCGGCGGAGTCGGAGGTGCACACCAGCGACTCGTTGTCCGGCTTCGCGCACTGAACGTTGCCGAGGTTCACCCACTGCCCCGGCTTGAGTTCGGCCGTGGCGGGCGGGATGCCTTCCGCGTTGGTGTACGCCACGCCGTCGGCCGAGATCTGAACGGCCCCGGGCCGGCCGCCGTCCACGTCGGGCACCGATTTGTCGGGGGTGCCGAAGCACGTGACAGCGCCGTAAAAAACGCATTGGCTCGCTGCGCCGCCGTTGACGAAGGAGAACATCTTCGATCCGTCTGCGTCGAACAGTGTCGGGCTCACCTGCTGCAACTGCGTGACATCGACGGAACGCACGGAGGCAGCCGGCGCGGCGGAGGTGGAGTGAGTGCTGGGTGTGTGCGTCTCGACGGTCGGTTCAACCGTCGTCGTCTGCGTCACCGTCTGCGGCTGCGGAGGTTCCGTCGTCGCTGAGCATGCGGAGAGGGTCAGCGCTGCGGCCGCCACAGCAGTAGGCAGAACGATCGTCCGGGCTGGGGTGTACATAATTGTGAGTATGCCAGGTGATATGGGGCTGAGGTGCGGGGTTGGGGATTGGTATCCGCGCGGGGCGGGTAGATCGTCGCGTGGGCGGGCGCCGGAGGGCCGCTCGTTGTTCGTGGAGGCGGGCGGCTCATCCCCGCCTGCGCTGGGAACGCGGATTTGTTAGGGGCCCTGGTGCGTCGGAGGCGGCTCATCCCCGCCTGCGCGGGGAACCCCACCCGGAGCTTGACATGTGGAGCGATGAGTACATGGAGATCGTGGAATTGGCCTAACTGTCCAGCTATCTTTGGGCCCATGGTCTTCTTAAGTCGAGATAAACAACTCGTGGACGATCTCCTCATCCGTGTCAGTCAGCTGGAAACAACCGTGTCCGAACTCGCCGCGCGGGCCGGTGTGCGGCCCCCCGCGTATACGCCCCTGGTATCGCAAGCCGTGCGGGATCTGAGCAACCAAGGAAACCACATCGCCGCGGTTAAAAAGCTGCGGGAGGAAACTGGCCTCGGTCTCCTCGCAGCCAAGCGGGTTGTTGATGATCTGCGGGGCCATACTCCGCTCTAGAACCGGCGGTACCTGCCAGCAAAGTTCGCCAGGATGCGGTCGTCCACTGTGAGGTCGACTCCCTCGGTCGCGGCGAGGAGCTCGTCTAGCTGTACTTCCCCGTGACGTTGTGAACGCGTTGTGCGGGGGTGAGGCCGTCGATGGCGGTGTGGGCTCGATGGTAGTTGTACTCGTGGATGAATTCCGTATACGTCTGCTGCTGGGCCTTTTCGCTGGTGTATGGGCGGATGTAGGCCCATTCCTGCATCAGGGTGCGGTTAAACCGCTCGACCTTGCCGTTGGTCTGCGGCCGGTACGCCTTGGTGGAGACATGCGTAATCGTGCCCAAGGGCGGCGTTGCACGCCGTGGAACGGTAGCAGGCTCCGTTATCGGTCATCACCCGTGTGACCTCGACACCGTGGAGGGAAAAGAACGCGCAGGCACGCCGCATAAAACCGGCGGCGGTGTTTTTCTTTTCGTCGGTCAGGATCTCCGAGTACGCCATCCGTGAGTAGTCATCCACGGCGTGATGCAGGTAGGAATACTCGCGCCCGGCGGGTGCACCAGCCTGTTTTTGTGCGTTGCGGGCGCGGCCCGCCCGGCGATCCTGTTCAGAGCCACGCCCGTGCACGCGCCAGCCGCCACCGTCGGGGATGCGACTGAGCTTTTTGATGTCGACATGGATCATGTCCCCGGGTTGGCTGCGTTCATAGCGTACTGGTGGTGCTTTGCGCACCGGCAGGCCGGTGGCCTGGTCGATGCGGGCTAGTTTCGGCATGGTGGAGCGCGCGACACCGAGATGGCAACCGATACGGTGTGGGCCCCACTGGCGGGTAAACCGCAGTGTGATGATGCGGCGCTGGGTGCGCATCGGCAGCTGGTGCGGGCACGTGCGGGGACGGTGTGACCGGTCGGTGAGCACTTCGCCACGGCGTGCCCGGCTCACCCACCTGTTGACGGTGGCTGGTCAGACCTGGAAGCGTTCAGCGACCCGGCGCTGCGTCCATCCGTGGGTGATGACCAGCTCAACCATCCTTGCTCTGCCGGTCGGGGTCAAAGGTGCGTTACGGTGTGTCATGGAAGCCTTCCGGATCGGTGTTCGTGTGGATACCTACTCCACTACCGGAGGCTTCCCCCATCCGCTCACACCGTTCACAACCTCCCGGGGAAGTACACCTAGATACGGTTGTTTCTACTTCGGTTCGGGGGTTCTCGAGCAGCTCCCCCCCCCAAGCGGCAAGGAAGAACCCGCCGGGCGCGGATGTGGCGGAAACGACGAGCAAACGGGGCGTGATCATAGCGGGTTTCCTCTGGGGTGCTTGTGGCTACGGCAGGAATGATGTGGCGCCGGCCGCCGCCGCACGCTTCCCAGGATAGGTTTCACGTGAAACGGGGCGACTGTGATGCGATAGCGCACGTGAGGGCCCCCGCAACGCACATGTGGGGACCCATTCTGGGATGCCGCCCGCACACTGGATCACCTTTGATGTGACGTGCCCAGCGAGAGGAGCGGCGAGCTAGGGGTGCAGGTCTGAATCAGTGCGCTCGAAATCTCGAGCCTTGTGTTTTCGGTTTCTTCTCGCGTGTTGTGGCTCTATATAATAGCTAGCTTGTAATAAGGTGTGAATAAGATAGGACATAATTCAATGCATGCCCATGGCGCCAGATAGTACACGTGACGGAATCGCGGACCTCCGTACAGAAGAAAAATGCCTTCTGGACTGGCGATTCGTCTTTGACGAGCGGTTGATTGGGAGCGGCACTATATTGTCCAATTGGTGATCTAGAGATCACTCTCCCGGGAATTTGCAAGGTTTACCCCTGTTCTCAGCTGCATCCACGATTGGAGAAACATGCGTAAATTCAGCGGCGCATTTGTCATTTCCCTTGCCGCGGCCGTGATCGCACAGAATGCTTCCGTCAGTTCTGCACAGGTTGCAGACTATTCGGCGGAGTTCTCTGCGCGGACAACCCCATCGTTCACAGGTTCCAACACGTCGTACGCCAACTCTAACGAGGCCTCAAAGCTTTCCACGGAGCTGCAAGAAGCGCCAGACGGTTTTGAGCCATCGTACTCTGCACTTTTTGCTCGTCACGGGTCCCGCACCTCAAGCGATTCGGGATACTACGACAGGCTAATCAACGGCCTTGAAGCTGCTGGACGGGTGGACTTCTTTGGTGGAGCTCCCACTCGAACTGAGCTGGGCAAAGAGATCGAGGATCACCTCCGCCAGCTTCGGCAGCTCCACGATCAGATCGGCGGAGGAAACCTTACGGGCCTTGGCCGTGAAGAATCCCGTGAACTCGCGGATAGTTTTGCTGAAAGGAATCGAGAGCTCCTTTCGGATAGTGAAGCCAAGCTGCGTCTAGAAGCCTCCACAAAAGGGCGCTCAATTGAGACGGGCGAGATTTTCGCACAACAGTTGATTGCCCATCGATTCGTCGTTGCACAGATTCCTGATAGGGCAACACAAAACAAAGAAGTCTTGCAAAACCAAGATGTCCCCGAGTCACCAGCTCAGCAGCGTCGGGAAGCTTACCTGCAGACGGATCCGGGTTACCAGGCTGTGAAGGGCATCCCGGAAAACTGGACAGCAGAAGTTCAGCCGTATGCGAATGCTGTATTTGAGCAGCTGCAAGGCTCGCGCAAGCCCTCTTTTTATGGGTACTGCGGCGGGCGCGCCAGAGATCTGTTTGAGGCGCGTGCATTCTCAGAATTGATGTCGGTTGAACGAGAAGCAGCTGGTGTCGGACCGTTCCCCGCTATTCCCGGGGCAGAGGACATGTACCGGTCCGTGCAGCAGTGCACCGCAATTGACGAATTCTATAAGCGCGGCGTCGGGTTGGAAGGGCAGGACCACTCGAACGCAAATGGCTTACCTCTTCTCAACCAGATTTTCGCGGGGATCGACGCCTCCGAAAACAACGAAGAGGTTGGGCAGCTTCTTTTCAGCCACAACGAGATTCTGACCCCGTTCAACGCCGTTCTTGCTATCCCGGAGATTGGTGCGAATCAGAAATTCCGCCCGGGCGAGCTGTTTAACTATGAGACCTATCCGGTTCTTAACCAGGCGCAGTCGGACCCGATGATGGGGAACATTGAATGGAATGTTTTCAAGCATGAGAACGGAACTCGGTTGGTGCGTATGCAACACAATGAACGGGCCGTACATTTTGGCCGTTCGTGCAAACCGATCAATGAAGAGTTTGACTACTTCTATCTTTACGAAGATTTGAAGGCCTGTTTGCCGGATGCGGGTCAAAGCATCCCATCCGAGGACGAGTTGTCTAAAGCGCGAAAACTCTTGCAGGAAGCGCTGAGCGAGGAAGAACTGATTCAAATTGTTTCGGTCATAGAGAACGAGGACGGTTCGACCACGTTGAAGCTTTCGAACGGGCAGGTAGTCACGGTTCCGCCGAACAGGCAAATCGTGGGGACGGAAGAAACCGGGAGCGCGGTGATCATTAAGTTGAGTGATGGCTCGGTGATCGAGATCGCTAAGGGCCCCAAGGGTGAACCCGGTGAGCAGGGCCCCAAGGGTGAACCCGGTGAGCAGGGCCCCAAGGGCGAACCCGGTGAGCAGGGCCCCAAGGGCGAACCCGGTGAGCAGGGCCCCAAGGGCGAACCCGGTGAGCAGGGCCCCAAGGGCGAACCCGGTGAGCAGGGCCCCAAGGGCGAGCAAGGCGAACCGTCTAGGATCGTTGCCCAAGGGGTCGATGGTGAAGGCAATACAGTGCTGACTTTCTCGGATGGCACCGTTGTCACCATCCCAAGCGGGGCATTGTCGATCGAGCGACAGTATCTCGACTCCGAGGGGAATACGGTGGTCGAGTTTTCGAACGGCCAGAAGATCGTTATTGCTTCACCCGCCCCGAGCAAGAGCAGCTCGGGATCGTCGTGGTCGGATTCCTCCTCTTTGACCGCCGTGGGTTCTTCAGCGTTCGCTGCTGGTGGTGTGGTAGTTGCTTTTGTGCTGGCCATTGCGGCAGTTGTCGGGGGTTTGCTGGGCATTATTCCGCTGGCTCCTCCGATTCAGTCTTTAATTGATCTCGTACAGCGGTAGGGCGGCTTTCTGAGTCTCCTTCACTGCACTCCTAAGCGGATTCCATTACAGCTGGGCTTTTCCCCGGCACCGAGTGTTTGGTAGGAGGAGCAGGAACCAGTCGCTCTGAGCGCGACGGAGCCGCCGCTATGCGCGCGGCCGTAAGGAATGCCGTGGAGCTAGGGCGCGATCCGGGGTGGAATCACCCTTAGGGGCGCGTCTTAGTTCATTGCGAGCATCCTGCCGGACTTTTGGTCGTCGGCTGTGCTTTTCTACCACGGCACGGAGATTCGGCCTCGACGGCCCCCGCCGATGTCGCTCAACCCCAAACGCGCGCGCTCGATGCGACATAATCATCTTTATGTCATACTTTGCAGAAGTGCTTGAGCAGCTCCGCGAGAACCAGCCGCAGGCTAAGTACGGGATTGCCTTTGAGAAGTTGATGGTCAATTTCTTCCGCACCTCCCCCTCCCTGGCGGAGCAGTTCGATGAGGTGTGCCGGTGGGCGGACTGGCGCTATAACGGGGGCCTCGCGGACACGGGGATCGACATTGTGGCGCACCGCAAGGACGATGACACGTGGGTTGCCATCCAGGCAAAGTTCTACAAGCCGAACACGAGCATCCACAAAGCGCACATCGATTCCTTCTTTGAGGCTTCGGGGCAGTCCTTCGAAACGGAGAAGGGGCGCGAGCATTTCTCGCACCGGTACATCATTGCAACGACGGACAAGTGGTCAAAGAACGCGGAGGCGGCGCTGGCAAACCAGGTGATTGAGACCAGCCGCATCGGCATGGCCGACATTGCGGCGGCACCGGTGAACTGGGATGTGGTCTTCCCCGGCTCCGAGATGCAGATCAACCTGACCCGCAAGGAGGCATTCATGCCGCGCAAGCACCAGGCCGAGGCGATCGAGAGCGTTGTGGGCGGGTTTGAGGCACACGACCGCGGCAAGCTGATCATGGCGTGCGGTACGGGTAAGACGTTCACCGCGCTGCGCCTCGCGGAGCAGATGGCGGAGAACAACGGCGGGAAGGCGCGCGTTCTCTTCCTCGTGCCGTCGATCGCGTTGTTGTCGCAGACGCTGCGTGAATGGACGGCGCAAGCGACGATGGAGATGCGCAGCTTCGCGGTGTGCTCGGACACGAAGGCCAGCCGGGCGGCGGAGGATATCGCCCCGTATGACCTTGAGGTTCCCGTCTCCACCAGTGGCGGCAAGCTCGCGGAGATCTTCGCCAGCGGCAAGCACGCGAAGGGCCTGCATGTCGTCTTTTCTACCTACCAGTCCCTGCCCGCGGTCCACGACGCGCAGCAAGAGGGCCTGGAGGCCTTCGACCTGGTCATTTGCGATGAGGCTCACCGCACCACCGGTGTGACGCTGGCCGGCGAGGACGCCTCGAACTTCGTGCGTGTCCACGATGGGGCGTACATCGAGGCGACCAAGCGCCTCTATATGACGGCGACGCCGAGGCTTTTCGACGACGCCGTCAAGGGCAAGGCCGCCGACCACTCCGCGGAGCTCGCCTCGATGGACGATGAATCTATCTACGGCCCCGAGTTCCACCGCCTCGGCTTCGGCGAGGCCGTGGAGCGGGGCCTGTTGACGGACTACAAGGTGTTGGTCATGACGGTCGACGAGGACGTCGCCGCAGAAGCACTTGCCCACTCCCCCAACGATCTGGTCAATCTCACCACCGCCTCCGCGATCATCGGCGCGTGGAACGCACTGGCCAAGCGTTCGGGCAAGCTGCAGGGCGGCAAGGACGGCTTCGAGGTCGGGGCGGCGCCGATGCAGCGTACCGTCGCTTTTGCGAAGGACATCAGGCATTCCCAGCAGATCGCCGATGCGTTCCCCACCCTCGTCTCGGCGCACCAGGAGATGCTGCGCCAGCACGCCGAACCCGGCGAGGCCAGCCTGCACAACATCGACCTGTCTGTCTCCGCGCAGCACGTCGACGGCACGATGAACGCCCTCGAGCGCTCCAACAAGATCACCTGGCTCGAGGCGGACATCCCGGCCACCGAATCGCGTGTGCTCACTAACGCGCGCTGCCTTTCCGAAGGCGTGGACGTTCCTGGCCTGGATTCGGTGATCTTCTTCAACCCGCGCAACTCCATGGTGGACGTCGTGCAGTCCGTGGGCCGCGTGATGCGCAAGGCCGAGGGCAAGGACTACGGCTACATCATTTTGCCGGTCGCGGTGCCCCCGGGGGTCAGCCCTTCGCAGGCGTTGAATGATAACGCCCGGTTCAAGGTGGTGTGGCAGATCCTGAACGCCCTGCGCGCCCACGATGATCGCTTCAACGCCAAGATCAACTCCATCGCGCTCAACGAGGGCGACGCGACGAAGCTGCCCATCGACGCCGACCACGTGGATACGCCGAAGAAGAAACTCGACGCCAGCGACGCGGCGCCCGCCGACAGGGCGCCGGATGAGGACGTCGCAAAGCAAGTTGCGCTGTTCTCGTTGGAGCAGTGGCAGGAGGCGATCTACACCAAGCTCGTGGACAAGGTGGGCACGCGCACCTACTGGGAGGACTGGGCCGACGATGTCGCAACCATCGCGCAGTCGCACATCACCCGCATCAAGGCTTTGCTTAACGACGCCAACCCGGCGCTCACCACAGAGTTCACGCGCTTCGTCGAGGGGCTGCGCGGGAACCTCAACGACTCGATCACCGAGGACGAGGCAATCAGCATGCTCTCGCAGCACCTCATCACCGCCCCGGTGTTCGACGCCCTCTTCGAGGGGCACTCCTTCACCCAACACAACCCCGTCGCCCAGGTCATGCAGCGCATGACCGACGCCCTCGAGGCCGCGCACCTGGAGACCGAAACGGAGTCGCTGGAGAAGTTCTACGAATCGGTGCGTGTGCGCGCCTCGGAGGTCTCCAGCGCCTCCGGGAAGCAGCAGGTGATCAAGGAGCTGTACGAGCGCTTCTTCCAGAAGGCCTTCAAGAAGCAGGCCGAGTCCCTCGGCATCGTCTACACCCCGGTGGAGATCGTGGACTTCATCCTCCGCGCCACCGACGACCTCTCCCGCGCCCACTTCGGCAAGGGGCTAAGCGACGAAGGCGTGTGCATCCTCGACCCCTTCGCCGGCACCTCCACGTTCACGGTGCGCCTGCTGCAGTCCGGTTTGATCCGCTCGGAGGACATGGCGCGCAAGTACGCGAGCGAGCTTTTTGCCACGGAGATCATGCTGCTGGCCTACTACGTCTCGGCCGTGAACATCGAGACCACGTACAACGCGCTGCTCGCAGAGGAAGCGACCCGCAACGGGGAACCCGCA
Source organism: Corynebacterium timonense (assembly GCF_900105305.1). Lineage (NCBI taxonomy): Bacteria > Bacillati > Actinomycetota > Actinomycetes > Mycobacteriales > Corynebacteriaceae > Corynebacterium > Corynebacterium timonense. Next base: position 2,317,462 of record NZ_LT629765.1, read on the forward strand.
CCGGACTACGTGCCCTTCTCCAACATCGCGCTCGCCGATACGTTCCAGATCCACGAGGACGGCGACATCCCCGACCTGCAGATTTTCCGCGAGAATAACGCCACCATCGAGCGGCAGAAGAAGGCCCCGATCAACGTGGTGATTGGCAACCCGCCCTACTCCGCCGGCCAAAAATCCGCCAACGACCTCAACGCGAACCTGAAGTACCCGAGCCTGGACGCGCGCATCGCGGAGACCTACGCTGCGCACTCGACAGCCACGAACAAGAACTCGCTCTACGACTCCTACCTCCGAGCCTTCCGCTGGGCCACCGACCGCATCGGTGACCAGGGCGTCGTCGCGTTCGTTTCCAACGGCGGCTGGATCGACGGCAACACCGGCGACGGGGTTCGTCTCTCGATGGCTGAGGACTTCACGGATCTGTATGTGTTCAACCTGCGGGGCAACCAGCGCACCGCAGGCGAGCAATCCCGCAAAGAGGGCGGAAAGGTCTTCGGCTCAGGTTCGCGCAATACCGTGGCCATCACGATCGGTATCAAAGACCCGGAAAAATCGGGCTTCCAGCTGCACTACCGGGACATCGGTGACTACCTTCCGGCCGAGGAAAAGCTCCGCATCGTGTCTGTGTCCAGCATCGAGAGCATCGACTGGCAGGACATTACCCCGAACAGTGAGGGCGACTGGATCAACCAGCGCTCGGAAGAGTTTGCAACGTGGCCGGTGATCGGTGAGAAGAAGGGTGTCTCGACGACGTTCTTCACGACCTTCTCCCGTGGATTATCGACGGCCCGAGACGCCTGGGCATATTCGTTCTCCCGAGATGCGCTGCTTGAGAACCTTGAGACACTGACCGACACCTACGCGGAGGCGACCGCTGAACTCCATAAGTGGGCCAATCAAAAAGGGGTCACGAAACCGACGGAGGCGGATGTCACGACGTTTCTGCAGCAGAACCTGCAGTTTGCGGACACCGCCAAAATCTCATGGAACCGGACCTTAAAGAATCTTGCTGCGAAAGGCACCACGATCAACGTAGACCCGCAGCGGGTCTACTCCTCGCTCTATCGTCCTTTTGCCGGTCAGCGGGCGTACTTCGACCAGGCCTTGAACGACATGGTTTACCAGCTGCCAACGATGTTCCCGACGCCGGCTCATCGAAATATCGGATTCCTAGTCTCAGCGGCGGCAGCATCGGCTCCTTTTACTTCACTCGGCAGCGTACTTCTCCCCGATCTAGTATCAGTTGCAGGCGCGGGAAATCCCGGCCAGTTCTTCCCCCGCTTCACCTGGTCACGCCTCGACGCCGATGGTGGGTTGTTCGGTGAGGGGGACGTCGCTAAGCACAGCTCGGAGACGAGCATCTACGGCGAGATCGGTGAGGTCGTTGACGGGTACGTGCGCGTGGACAACGTCACCGAGGAGATCAAGGGAATCTACCGGGATGCGCTCGGTGCGGACATCACGGGCGATGACATCTTCCACTTCGTGTACGGCAAGCTGCACGATCCCGCGTACCGCACCAAGTACGCGGCGGATCTGAAGAAGATGCTGCCGCACATCGAGACGCCGACGGATCGGGCGGAGTTCGACAGGTTCTCTGCTGCGGGCAAGGAGCTGATGGGTCTGCACGTGGAGTACGAGTCCGTGGAGCCGTGGCCGCTCGATGTCCAGGTCAAGGGCGATGAGGCCGACCGCGAGACGTGGCGCGTGACCAAGATGCGGTGGGCTAAGCGCAAGGACCCGGAGACCGGCAAGGGCGTCAACGATGTGACCACGCTGATCTACAACCCGAAGGTGACCATTAGCGGCATTCCCGCCGAGGCGGAGGAGTATATGCTGGGCTCGCGCAGCGCCCTGGCGTGGATCGTCGACCGCTACCAGGTGAAGAAGGACAAGGCCTCCGGCATTGTCAACGACCCGAACGACTGGGCCGACGAAGTGGGCAACCCGCGCTACATCGTGGACCTGATCGGGCGCGTCACGCGCGTGGCGGTTGAGACGGTGCGAATCGTGGATGGGTTGGGCGGAAACGGCTGACGAGGCGTGGCATCCGACTCCATCTAGTGCGGTTGTTCCTCAGAAGTCTCAATTTCCCGCAGTTGAGGCCAGCGGCGCTCGACAGTGTCGCCATCATTCCTATACCCGATGACCTTGAGCTTCTTCCAATACGCGATGTGCACGTAAATGTAGGAGCTGCATTAACCATTGGCTTGGCCCAGGGTACGCGGCCCGGCTTCCGCAGCTAACAGAAAGACGCACCTAGCCACCGGGATAGAGGTCATCGCAGCCGGCGTGGTTGCCGGGAGGCCTTCGACACCCCGCCGTCGGGTGGATCACCCGTTTGACTCGGGCCTATAGCACAGGCTGGCCGACGGCGCTCTTAACCAGACTCAACTGCTACCGCCTACTCCTCATTGACGAGGTCGGCTACGTTTCGGCCGTCGCAAGTGGGCTACTTTTCAAGCGTCGCTAACGGCCATGGTTATGTTATTCCAACCGAAACTCTAGTCCAGCGCCGCTACTAGTCACGGTTAGTAGGCTAAAGGAGTGGTCGAATCGCTTTCCGCAGATGCCGTCGTTGCTTCTGTATTCAGTGTCCTGACGGTCCTACTTGCACACCGGCTCAATGAGTATAAACCTCCAACGCAACGCTACATCGCCTCAGTAGAAAAGTTATTTGAGTTTGCAAAATTGTCGAGCCTTGAAAGGCTGGATGCCTATACCCTCGATAACCGAAAGAGTGCTTATGTACTGCGCATGCACCGGGTCCATGTTCGGGAGATCTTGGAACGAGATTCTTTCGAACTGGCAAAAGCTCTTTACAAGCCCGATAGAGTGCCTATCGCTATCTTGGCCCTTCAACTCGCCTGTCAAGCCGCCCTTTTTTATATTTGTTACACTACCTCCGCAGGCTGGCTGAAGGTCGTTTGCATCGGTCTACTCCTTTTTCAGTCCTATTCCACGGGCAAGTCAATTAATTTGATATTGCGAGTGCGCAAATCTTCCAAAATTAACTCTGCCATGATCGAGCAGGTGCTCGATCATAAATGGCTAACCTTTTGAGTGAACCGAAACGAATGAGACAGTTGACGCCAGAACCACGAATTGGCCAAGATCAAATGGTCACGTCCTCATTGGGCGAGTCGCGGGGACGCTGCCGACTGGGCTACTTTTCACGCGCCGCCATCAAGTCGGACACGCTGCTTTCACGCAATCGGTCTGTCACAATAGGAAGATGGGCGCAGATCAGAACTCCTCGTTTACGGATCAAGGTATCCCCACTCACCAGCAGCTTGTTGTGCCAATCTTGAAAGCAGTAAAAAGCCTTGGAGGTTCCGCCAAGACGAATGAAATTGAAGAGTCGGTCCTGGAGCTGATTCCCGGCTCAGAGCAGTTGGTACAGATCACTTATCAATCGCGGCCGCAGATGTCTGTATTGGTGGACCGCATTGGGTGGGGGCGCTCGACAGCCAAACGCATTGGTGCCCTCGAGCAGCCAGCAAGCAGGATGTACCTCCTTACAGATATTGGAGCTGAGATTCTCAAACTTGCCGACGACGAGGCTTACGAAAAGGTTCGGGATCTGGACAGAGAAGCTTTTCGCGCCCGGAGAAAGCAAAAGGAACTCGAAGCACCTACTAGCAGCCCTACCCACCAGGAGGAACTTCCGGATGATGACATTCTGGCTGATTCGAGCGAAGAACAGAAGGAAGCCGACTGGAAGAGCCAATTGCTCGGGCGTCTTCACCAGCTATCCCCAGAGGCTTTCGAAAAGTTCGTCATATATCTGTTGCGCCGGCAAGGATTGAAACTCCAGCATTCAGGCGGTCCGGGCGACGAGGGGGTCGATGCAATCGGCACCGCCCCTCTGAGCTCGGTTCTTTCGACGCGTGTCGCGGTGCAGGTTAAACGATACGCACCTGATGGCAAGCCAATCGGCCGAGAGACGGTAGCGCTGTTTCAGCGCGATGCGCAAACGAAGGGGGCGGAGCGTGCCATCATCGTGACACTGAGCCGTTTCACGGAAAGCGCACGAAAGGCTGCCACTTCCACAATCCCGACGGTCGATCTGATAAGTGGTGACCGGTTAGCGGAGCTCATTCGGGAGGACGGTGAGTCTGGGGTAACGCTTCGTCCAACCGTGGACCTCGGTTGGTTTGACAAGTTTGAGTAGGAGGCGCGCAACCTTTCCCATGTGGCCAGAGGAGAAAGAATAGACATTCAAACTGTCGTGTTGTTGCACTACCGATAGTTTGACTAGGTATCTTGGGCGCATGACATGGCCATCCGTCAATTTTGAGGAACTGCCCCAGCGGTCGTCGCTGGAGGGGCTTTCTCGCCGCGCCCTGCGTAACGCCCCGTCGACATACAGGAGCGCCGTCGTGCCTGCGATCGCGGATGCGCAGCTCGACCTTGACGCCGACATGGTGTCGGAGGTGGAAGATGTCACGCTCGCGGTGAAAGAGTTTGACCTATATAACGCCCGCCATTCTCCCCTCCTGCTGCGCAGTGAATCGCTCGCGTCCAGCCAAATTGAGCACCTGACGTCGTCCGCGCGCCGGATCCTGGAAGCGGAACTCACGGACCTCGCCGGCACCAACGCCCGGTTGATCGTCGCAAACACGAGGCAGATGCAGGAAGCGGCGGCGATGGATGGGGCGTCGACAAGCGTGCTCCTTCACATGCACGACGTCCTTCTCCGGGAGTCGGCTCCGGAGATCGCGGGTAAGCTCCGCGAGCAGCCGGTGTGGATCGGCGGACACGACATGTACCCGCGCGATGCGCTGTTCGTGCCCCCGCACCACACGCACATCCCCGCGCTGATGGAAGACCTCGAGGCCTTCAACCGGCGCCGTGACCTGCCTATTCTCGTTCACGCCGCCCTGGCCCACGCCCAGTTTGAGACGATCCACCCTTTCGCGGACGGCAACGGCCGGACGGGGCGCGCACTCGTGCACGTGCTGCTGCGGCAGCGCGGCCTGACCAGGGAGACGTCCCTCCCCCTCTCCGCGGGGCTGCTGGGGGATCTCGATTCCTACTTCGCTGCGCTCGACGCCTACCGGGCGGGCCGACCGGCCGAGATCATCGAGCTCTTCGTTCGCTCGGCCCTCGGCGCCGTGGAGAGGGGGACGTGGCTCGCGACCGAACTGACCATCCTGCGAGAAGAATGGGAAAGCATGCTGACCGCCCGCGGCGGCGCGCTGGTGTGGCGCCTCATCCCCCTCCTGCTGCAACGGCCGGTGGTCACCTCGAAGATCGTCGCCGAAGAGCTTGGTGCGAGCCAGGTCAGCGCCCGAAACGCGCTGGATTCCCTCGAGGAGGCAGGCATCCTGGCGTCCGCGAAGCTGGACAACCGAACCCGCGCGTGGAGGGCCGTTGAGGTGCTCGCGCTTCTCGACGGCTTTGCCACCCGCACCGGACATCGCCAAGCCCCGTAACGCCTCAAGCCCCGTAATTGTTCAGAAGACCGAAATGGTAGCGGTGTGGTGAGTATCTGGTAGCGCCTGAGTGGGTACCCGGTAGCGGTATCTCACTCAGGCGTTGCCGGTTGTTATGCGTTGGTGGTCAGGCGCATGTTTGGTCCTTCGAGTGTGATGATTTCGGCGCCGGAGACGAGTCGGTTGAGGATTGACTCGGAGATCACGGCGTCGGGGATGGACTTGTACCACTCGTGTGGGGTGAACTGTGAGGTCACAATGGTTGAGACTTTGCGTTCCCGCCCGGCGAGGGTATTGAGTAGTTGGTGCGCGGTCGCGGCATCAACAGGTGTGGTGAGAAAGTCATCCAGGACTAGGACGTCGACGTCGTGGAGTTGCTGGATGAACTTCAGCCGTGTGGGGTTATCGGGTTGGAGGACTGCCAGTTCGGCGGCGAGCATGTCGGTGCGGTAGAACCGTGCGGAGTAGTCGTTGCGGCATGCTGCGGTGATGAGTGCTTGGGCGAGGTAGGTTTTACCAACTGAGGATTTGCCCAGGATGACGATGTTTTGGCCCAGGTGGCACCATTGTCCGTGAGCGAGTCTGCTGACTTGCTCGGGGTTGATGTTGCGGTCAGGCGTGCACACCACGTTTTCAAGGCAAGCATCAAGGTTTGGCGATCGGGATGCTTTAAGCAGTTTGCTGATGCGTCGTTCACGCCTGGCTGCGACTTCTTTATCGAGTGCGTAGAGCACCTTTTGGGAAAACGTCCACGTGTCGAAGGCGGGATCGTTGGCGATATCGATGACGCTTCTGCCGAAGGCAGTCATCCGCAGTGCGGTGAAGTCTGGTTCGCCCCGGGTTTAATGGAGGGTAGGAATTTGGAAAAGGAGCCCTATACATGCCCTCGAAGTACTCGCCTGAGTTGAGGCAGCGCGCCATCGAATTGGTGCTGCATGCGCAAGCTGACCCTGACACGTCTCGTGGTGCGATATCCCGCATCGCTGTCGAGCTCGGAATGAGCAAGGAAACTCTGCGCGGATGGGTCCGCGCTCATAAACAATCCGGCGCGGCAACCCCGGCTGAATCGGTGGATCTTGCAGCGGAAAACCGCAGGCTGCGGGCTGAACTGATTGAAGCGAAGCGCGCTAACGAGATTTTGAAAAGAGCATCAGCTTTTTTCGCGGCGGAGTGCGAGCGCCCACACACGTAGTCGTCCGGTTCATCGACGACAACCGGGAGGAGTTCGGGGTCGAGCCGATTATTCGCGCCCTTTCAGCAACCAACGCGAAAATCGCCCTGAGCACCTACTACGCCTACAAATCCCGGCCTGAATCATCTCGATCTATCCGCGACCGACAACTACGCAAAGCTTTGCGTGCCATCTACGACGACAACTACTCCTGCTATGGAGCGCGCAAACTATGGGCCGAGGTCAATCGCCGAGGCGACTTCGGTCACCTCGCCCGGTGCACCGTCGAGCGCCTCATGGCACTCGAAGGCATCCGTGGTATCCGGCGCCGGAAGAAAAAGCCCTCGACCCGCAGCGCTGCCCCCGATAACTGCCCAGTCGACTTGGTCGAGCGCGACTTTTGTGTCGATGCGCCGAACCGGCTGTGGGTCGCGGATATCACATACATCCCCACGCGTGTCGGGTGGGTGTATGCCTCGTTCGTTCTCGACGCGTGTACACGGGAGATTGTTGGCTGGCAGATCACCAACCACATGCGCCCATCACTGGCTAAAGACGCGCTCGAGATGGCCTTGTCAGCGCGCGTGCGCGCCGGTGAAGATGTCTCCGGTCTGATCCATCACTCAGACAGGGGCGTGCAGTACCGGTCGGTCGTCTATGGAGAGACCTTGGCTCAGTCGCAGGTTATCGCTTCGGTTGGCTCGCGGGGAGACTCCTACGACAACGCGATGGCAGAAGCGCTGAACTCAGTGTTCAAAGCTGAACTCATCGACCGTAGGACCTGGCCGGGGCTGCGAGATGTTCTCGTCGCGACGTCGACATGGGTCGGCTGGTACAACAACCGTCGTGTGCACTCGGCGCTAGCGTACCGCTCACCCTGCGAGGCCCATCAGGAATACACCGCCGCGAACACCCAAGCGGCCTAATCGACAACAATAGGACCCTCTACAAAACTCGGGGCTTGACAGTCGGCCAGGACGGATTCGTCAAGGAAGCGATCTGTTGGCGGGGTTGGTGAGGACATGGGTTTTAGTTTCCTTTCTTAGCGAGGTTGTCCATGCTGAACTGGTCTGCACCGCCAAGGAACGCGCCGGTGGTGTCCCGGTCAGCGGCTACAGGTCGGGCGGGTTGGTTGGTTGTGGTGCTGCGCGGGGGCTGGTCAAACCCGCGTGGTCGGGTTGCGTGTTCCTTGCGGACAGCGGCCATCATGTTTTTGACTGCGGTATATGACACTGCCCGTCGGCTGCCGTCGTTGGCGGTCAGGCGTTGGCATGCTTCTTCCAGGATTGGTTTGTTGGCATGCTTGCCCATCGACAGCACGTTTCGGCAGGACTGGTATGCCTGGGCCGGGATGGCTTTCGCCGTGATGAGTTCTTCGATGACCTTGCGCGTTGCCGGGCCAACTTTGCTGGCTTCGCGATAAAAGTAGTCGCTTGTCCACAGTCCACGGGTGGAGTCCATTCCAGATGGAATGTGCTCGTAGTCAGTGACATAGGCCCCACGCTTATGTGAAACCCGGTGGGTTGCCACGGTTGCCCCTTGGTCAAAGACGGTCAACATCTGGCCGGTGATGCGCACATCGACAGTGCGGCCAACAAGCTGGTGCGGAACGGAGTAACGCACTGTTGCAACCGTGACATGGAAATCCGGGGCCACTTTTGCCCGTTTCCACTCGGTGTGTTGCCACGGGGTTGCCGGCAGATCCGCAAGCAGATGCTGTTCGTGCTCTTCAAAGAGATCCCTCCGGCTTGACTGCTGGCTGCGAAACGGCACGGACGTGTTGATTGCGTCGACGAAGCCCACAATCTTTTCGTTGAGCTCGTCAAGGTCAACACACTGGTGGCCATTAAGCGCGTGGATGACTTTGTGTGTGACGATCTTTACCGCAGCTTCCACATTTGCTTTATCCTTCGGACGACGCGCGCGTGTGGGAAGTGCTGCTGTGTTGTAGTGCTCCAAGAACTGCTGGTAGGTGTCGTTGACCTTCCGATTCCTATCGGCAGTGCTGATCGCATTCGACGCCGTCGACGCGTTATCTGGGACAACAACCTGGCAGACCCCACCGAAGTAGTCAAACGCTTGACGGTGAGCATCAAGCCAGGACTGTTGCCGCTGGTCAGCACACGCACATGCAAAGAGCATCCCTGAATATGGCAGCGAGGCGACGAAAACACTGACTTTCGCACCCGGTGTGCCCGCCGGGTCGTACAGGCGCATCTTGGTCCCAGCCCAGTCCACCTGCATCGTATGCCCTGGTGCATGGGTGATCCGGGCGGTAAGCCCGGCCGCGTCGACATGGGAGGCAACCAGTTGGCGGAACCGGTCATAGCTGTAGTGACGCTGGCCCAGCTGGGCCGGCGTTGTGGTGGAGCGAGCCCACAATACTTGCAGTGTTAGCTTCACCCGTCCTGTGCGTGCTTTGACGACCGCGTCAAAGTCAATCGGGACGAACTCGCCTTGCCCGCTACTGCGTCTATCTACGAATATCTCGTCCAACTCGTCATCCGTCAACGCCGCGACCTGTTCAACAGTGGTCAGACCAAGGCTTCGCAGTGCTTGGTTCGCTCGTGAAATCGCGCGGTGCGAGCATCCGAGCTGGTGTTCAATCTGGCGGTAAGAACGCTGCCGAATCAGCAGCGTCATCACCGCACGGTAATCCGTCATAAGCGGACTCCTTCCAGTACGAGCCGCACCCGAGTGGTGCGGCTACCGGAAGTATCACCTTGAGCGCTGTGAGCTGCTACCGGATACTCACTGAAGCGCTACCGGAAAGTCACGACGCTGCTACCAAATAGCCGGTCGCAACACCGTAATGCCCGATGTCTAACGTGAAACGTCTTTGGCAGCCATTGTGGCATGTCACGGCTGCCTCGCGCAGTCATGAGACCCCACGCGATGTGCAGCTAGCTGTACTCCCCCTGCACAGCCTGCCGCAAACGCTGCACTGCGTAGTCGAAAACGATTCTCTCCTGCTCGATGCGCAGGCATCCGCCTGCCGAGCGACCACGCAGGAATTCGAGCGTCAACGTCTCCGCCGGGGTGAGCAGTCGCGGGGTGAAGCGGCTGGGTTGCGGTTCCTCCACCGCCAAGTCCTCGTGGTCGCGCGCTGTGTCGATATCCATGAGGACGGACCGGGCGCGAGGCAGGTAGCGGCGCACGATATCGAGGATGTACAAGCCGTGGGAGTCGAGGTCGCCCCAGTACAGAACGTCTGCCTCGGCAAGTCCTGGAAGTTGCGCGGCGAGCGTGTGGGCGTGTAGTCCACCGCCGAAGACGGCTACGGTGCTGTCCAGCTTCGGCAGGGCAAGGAAGGTCTGGTGGTTCTCCACAATGAGCACCTTTTCGGCAGGCAAACCACCGATATCTGTGACGGGGCAGGCCCAATGTCTCGCCGCGCCCGCACTGTCGAGAGTGCGCAGCTCCACCATCTGGGGCTTCGGCCGGAACTGTAGCGGCCCGGCCACGGCTTCGACGACGGCTCGGCGCGACTCCAGCCACTTTGTGTCAACGCCGAAGATGGGCAGTTCGCGGATGTAGTAGTCGGTGGGGTCGTGGGTTCGCAGCCAGCTGATGACCTCGATGTACTGGTTGACCGTTGCATCATCCCAGACCTCCCACGCGGCGAGGCGTCCGATCAATGGAGAGCGCACGTCGTCTCCGAGTTCTTCGCAGACGTGGTCCAGCACGGTGTTGATCCTGCTCCAGTGCCTCTCCTCGCCGGCCACGCGGGCGGCGGCTGCGGGATTGTTCAATTCCACGCGCGCGGGTAGCGAGTAGGTGCCCAGGTAGCCGAGCTTCTTGTCCTCCCACACGGAGGGTATGGTGCTGCGATTCCACTCGTCGATCCAGGAGCGCACCGAAAGGCCGTCGTCACGCTCTGCGGCCCTGCCCGTCGGGGGCTGGAGGTTGATGGTCAGCCCGGTGAACTCGCCGCCCAGCCACGCGCGGTGGTTGCGCGAGTAGAACGTCGCAGCCCGGGCGCGCACCTCTCTAGGCGTCTTCATCCGCCACCTCTTCGATGGTCAGCGAACTTGTCCGAGAGCGCTTCCGGTCGGGGCACTCGACCATGAGCACTCCCCCGATGTAATCCTGCACCGTCTGCAGTAGCTTCTCCGGGGTGGCCAGGATCATGTGGAACCCGAACTGGCGGAAGGCGTCCATGGCGGCGCGCGTGAACTCGGTGTCGGCTCGGTCGAAGGCCTCGTCGAGCACGATGGTGCCAAAGCGCGGGTAAATCTCCCCGTCCAGCTGCACCGTCGAGTTGCGAGCCTGCGAGGCGGACATCCCGGTGCCCGTGAGCCGGTAACGCAAGGCCGCCGCGAGGCAGAACGAGGAAAGCTTCTGGGCCTGGCCCCCGGACAGGCCCTCGGCTGAGTCGTAGACCGCGCCGCGCGCCCCGTCGGCGCTGTACTCCACACCCAAGAACTTCACGTGTTCGCGTGTGTCCAGCCGCAGCTGGCGCTCGCGCGGTGAGGTGTTGTCGGAGACCGTCACCGCGTCAATCACCGCGCGCAGTTTGTGGAAGCGCTTTTCGCTTTCCTCCTGGTCAGCGTCGTTGATCATGCCCTCCATTGCGGCGTCGAGAAGCTCAACGAAACCCCGGGTGATTGCTGGCTGCGCTTCGCGCACCTCGATCGTCAGATGCGTGCCCGGGTAGAATTCCACCTCCGCCAGTGAGTCGTTGATCATCTGAATCGAGTTGCGCGTCTTTGTCGCCGCGTCCCGGATGAGCCGTCGCAACCTTCCCAGGTGCTTGTGGGTTTGGTCGCGGAGCATCTCCCGGAAGCGCTGTTCGAAGCGCGGCAGATCATCGGACTCGAGACGCGCAAGCTCTTTGAGGAAGTCCTTCTCCCAGGCTGCATCGGCACTGAGATCGCCTTGGCGCTGTGGCCAGCGCAGAAGGTAGCGGTTCATGGCGTCGCGAAGCTGGCTGTCGTAGCGGCTGGAACGGTCTTTCAGCGCCGCCAGCCTGTCCTCAATGACCCTGGTGAGCCGGTGTGAGAGGCGGTCGATGTTGTCGGCGCGGATGGAGCGATCGATCGCGTGGCAACGCTCCTCGAGCCGTGCGTCCACTTCCGCCGGCACCACGCGCTCCCCCACCTGCAGCCGTGCCTTCTCCAGGATCGCCTCCGCCTGCTGGAGCTCGGTGCGCAGTCCGCCCCGGGTCCCGAGAAGCTCCTCCAGAGTCTTCTCTATGTCCCGCCGGGCGGCCTGAGCCGACGAGAGTTGCTTCTTCAGGGCCGCTAGCTCCGTGTTACCGTCGGTCAGATCGTCGACGAGCTGCTGAGCGTCGCCAAGCTGAGCGGTGGTGGCGGCAACATCGATGTCAGCGAAGTCCCTCGTTTCGAGCAGCCGCTCGATGGTGGATAGCTGGATGCGCTGTGTGTGCAGGGCATCTTTGATCAGGTCACGCGAGCGTGTGGCAGCGCCGAGTTTCTCCGTCACAGCGCGAACTGCCGCCTGGAGTTCGTCGATTTTGTCATCCAGGTTGCCCCACAGCACCCACCGCGACTTGTCCTCGACGCGGCTGCGGTCATCCTTGACGTGGTCGTGCGGGTTGTGTTTCACCAAGCCCTGGCGGGTGACGGCGCGCCGGGCGGCCCGGAATTCGTCCATGGTCTCGCAGCAGAGGTGGTCAAAGCTCTTGGAGAGCTGTGTTTGAATCCAGTCGTGGAACCGCCCCTCGGCGACTTCAATTTTCTGGCCCAGCGAGCCCTGCACAAACGAAGGCGGCCGCTGGTTCTCCAGCTGGGGGCTGAATCGGGTGTAGGATACCTTCGCCCCGAGGTGCGTCGCGTTGATCGCGGAGGAGACCTGTGCGTACAGCTCCTCCGGCACGATAAGTGTCCGGGCGAAGCCACCCATGACACGTTCTGCAGCACCCTGCCATGCGTCTTCGCCCGGTCTCATACTCATCAGGTCCGCGACGAAGGGAAGGTCCTTCTCCCTGACGCCCGCGACCTGCGAGATGAGTGACCGCGCACCAATCAACCGGCTGTCCATCGCGGAGCCGGACGAGCGCAGCGTCTCCAGCTCCTTGATGCGGTTGTTCTTGATGGTGACAAGCTCGTAGACACGCCCCTGCGCCTGCTCCAATTTGGTTTCGTTGTCAGCATGTCGCTGGCGTAGATTGTCCCGCTCTGCTTCGAGTTGCAGCCGGAGGTTGGAGAACTCGTCGACTGTTCCCGGCATCGCGGCGTTCAGAACCTTCAGCCTCTCCGTGTAGTCCGTCTCGGCCCGCGTCACCCTTTTCAGCTGCTCTCGCAGCGCATCGCGGCGTGCCTCTGCGGCGACAAGCGAGGAGTCCTGCGCGCCGTGAATGAGGGTGCGCAGTCGGTCCTGCTCCGCTGCATTCTCCTCGCGCCGGGTGTTTTCCGCGGTGATGGTTCCGTCGATGGCCGCAAGCTCGGACGTCAGTTGGGCCCGCTGCTTCTGGGCGAATCGTTGCTTCCATGTATTGATGAACAGCTCGAGGTGCTCGCGTTCCTCGTTGACGGTGAGCAGCTCGGTGGCCACGTCCGAGCGTTTTTCGGCCGCTACCCGCACCGGCAGCAGGTGCTCGATCTGCTCGCGGGCATCCACCACAGAGGAATACGCCGTGTGCAGGTCCGTGAAGTTCTCCGCCGCCTGCTCCGCGATGGCGAACGTCTCCGGCTCCGGAAGCATGAATGCGCGCATCAGGTGGTTGAGATCCCCGAGCGTTTTCGCGGACTGTGTGCGGTGCAGCAGATCCAAGGCCCCTTCGTCGGTGATTCCGACGGCACGGCGCAGCGCCGCAATGAACTGGGGGTGGTTGCGGCTCACGTGCAGCGCGGACGCGTACTGCTTTTTCGCCTCCGTCACAGGCAGGTTCTTCAGCGCCAGGGGCTCGAACTCCGTCAGGCTCGCCTCGCGGGGAAGGAGCAGGTAAAGGTCCACCATCTCCTGGCGCGAGTAGGCGTTCGCTGGCAGGAACATGAGCCGGCAGGCGGTGACCACGCCCTCGGCACCGTTGTCGTAGCGCAGCGCCACGCCGCTCCAGGTCGCTCCCTGGCGCAGGTAGGACTGGGTCAGTTCGTCGGCCTCGACAGAGTGTTCGCGGCGCCACGCCCCGCGGCAGTAGGTGACGAGGTTTCGTCCTGATTGGGAGTGACTGTCAGCAGCCGCGTTGAAGCGGACTTTGCTGGGTGGCACCAGGATGGTCGAGAGGGCGTCGATAAGCGTGGACTTGCCCGACCCCGATGGGCCCGTGATGAGGAAGCCTTCCCGCGCTACGTTCACCGTGTGCAGGTTGTCGAAGGTTCCCCAGTTGTACACCTGGACCTGGGACAGTCGAAATTGGCCTGGGATGATGGCGGTCACTGCTCGTCCTCCAGAAGTGCGCGGAATGATTCGGTGACGGCGGCGATTTCCTCGCCGGAGAAGATGATGCGCAGTACCGGGGAGACCTCGAAGCGGCCTTCGGTGGGGGTGGAGACGATGATGGAGTAGCTCTTCATCTTGTTCCACGAGGCAGTGAACCGCTTGCGCTGGTTGGTCTTGTCCGTGCCCCCGTGGCCCTGGTACGGCAGGGTCGCCTCGAACACCTCGCCCTCGTCCACGATGGTGCGCTCGTTGGGGTTGGTGGTTACCAGCTCGCGGCGCAGATGCAGGATGACCACCGTATCCATGAACGTCAGCGACTGTTTCCGCAGCAGAGCGCGTTTGTCAGGCACCTCCACGTCCCACGCCTTGGTGTAGGCGACACCTGCGTTGTCGTCGACGATGAGGGTGAGAAAGAGGTTGTCCAGCTGCTGCGCGAGCAGCTCCCGCGAACCCGACACAGTCTGGAACACCTCCGGTGCCTTGATGCTGGACACGTACGGGCCGCGGATGAGCTCCGCCAGCGCCCGGCGCTGCAGGCCGGTCAGGGTGCCGGTGTCGGTCTCATGAAGCTTGTTGTCCATCTAAACGTGTCCAATCTTTTCGCCGAATTCGAATCGTGCATACCTGGCGCGGAAACTCTTACCGCCTGGGCGCTGCCAGTGCAGGAACTCGGTGCCGTCGGCCCGCTCGCCGTGGTCGTGCGCAAGCTTGATCAGTCCCACGACGCTCGCCAAGCCTTGGGTTGCGGGGTGAGCGGAAAGCACCTCGCTTATCGACGCCCTCCCGCTCCTGCCCACCACATCATTGATTGCCCCGCGCAGCTCCTCCCAATCAATCTCGGATTCCCGGATCCTCGCGCGCATCGCCTCAAAGTCGATCTCCCCCGACTCGTTGACTTCCATGTTGGGCTCGATGCGGTACTCCATCGGGTCGTAGAGTTCCCAGCTCGACAGCGAGGTCGGCTGCCGGGTGGTCAGCTCCAGATCGAACTCGATGGACTCGTAGGGTTTGATGCCGCGCTGCGCGAGTTGGAGAGCGAGCTGCTGGGCGGTATTGATCGCCCTGGTCAATGCCTGCTGCGACTCCGCCTCGCGGGACTGCACGAACCTTCTCAGCGATCTGGACAGGCCCGTCATCGAGTCATGGACTTGCCCCGACGAGGTGTCCAGTGTGTCTACCAGCTGTGCCAGCTCCGTTCGCTCCAGCGGATCAAGCTTGTCCACGAAATCACGGGACAGTACGGAGCTGACAGTCGCGTCGAACTGCTTGGATCGCTCCGGGTCGAGGAAGACCTCGTAGAAGCCGTTGAAGGCTTTACCCGCCTCGGACTCGGTAATCAGATCCACACCCCGAAACACGTTGTCCAACACCTCGCCGGCGTTGAGTTGTTCATCGACTATCGATTCCCGCAGATCCCTGTCGACCTCCTCGATCTCCTCCCGTACACGGGAAAAGTCCGTCGGCAAATCGCTCGCCAGGGCCAGGATCTCGCGCGCCTTCTCCACGGCCTCCGCATCAGATATGATGCCGACCCCGTTCATACGGATCTGCTCGATGCGCGCCTGCAGCTGATCGCGCTGCTGCTCGAGGCGTCGAATAGCGGTCGCCTCATCGGGGTCCGTCTCTGCGGCCAGGCTGTGCAAGCCCGTGAAGAGGGTGTCCAGGCGGGACTTGGTTACCGAGCGCTGCGGGTTGACCAGCTGTCGGACATAGTCGATTGCCACGTGGGCGTCCGTAGTGAGCTCGTAGAACTCATCACGTGTTCCCTGCGGGCTGCGGCGGATGAGATAACCGGCCTTGACCCAATCGTTGATGTACGCCACGGCGGATTTGGGAAGCTCCATGTCGGTTTGCTCCCGAATATCAACGAGCAGCGAGTCGACCGCTAGCGTCAGTTCGGTGCCCGCGACCTGTCGGTTACTGGACTGAAACACCGCGCTGAGCACTGACAGTACAGCTGGCGCGTTTTTGGCGCGCAACATCACCCACGCCGGGACCGAGTCCGCAAGGCGGATCATGGTGAGGGTGTCGGCAACCGCCGTCGTTCGGTTCATGAACTCAACTTAGCAAGGGGCGCCGACACGGACCGGCCACCAATCGAACGGGTGGGCGCGTGGTGCTTATCGACGCCCCCCTCCTCACCCGGTTGATGATCCGCCACGTCCACGGAGTGCAGGTCACACTTCGAGTAGCGCCCGCTCACCCCCCGTTACACATGGCCCCATGTTCAAGGACACGAAGGAAGTCTCCACCGCGGCGGCCGCTTTCCTGCCGGCAGAGTTTGTCGGAAAGGCGCTGGCGTATCTCATCGAGGAAATCGGGGTGGAACCTGGTGGGGCCGCCGAGGTTCCTTTGGGTTCCTCGCGGGTTGGCGGTCTCCCCGACCTGCCGAAGGGCGCTGAATGGCCCGCAGGTCCGGGCGGTATGCCCTACGCATTCATCGCCCAGATCAGACACAGAAGCGCCGGGCACTCCGCCATCGTCGGCGGCAACGCCGCGCTCGAGCAGCGCCCTTACACCACCGGCGCGAGTCGCTGGGTGATGAACTCGCTACCAGCGTCGGAGGGGTGCAAAGCCATGGTCGTGTTGGGGGTCGTGGTGTCGATAAAACCTGCGACATGGCGCTGGGACGCGTCGCGGTTGCAGCTGGTGTGGCCGGCGGAGGGCAAGCGCATCTCCACGAACTCCGCGCCGATCGCGTCGGCGGCGGCGCGCTGGTTGTGCTCGTTGTCGTGCTCGACCGCCTGGAGGTGCGGGAGCGGGAACCCGATCGGGGCGCCCGGGATGACGTTGATCGGGCAGAACATGTGCGGCTGCGCCGGCTCGGACACCGCAAGGGAGCCGGACAGGACGATGCTGGCCTCCGGGGCCACCGCACGGATTTTATCAGCGGCGATCTGCATGTTGTGGACGAAGTCGTCGCGCATCGTCGACGGGAACCACGGCGTGAAGCCCTGAGCGATGCCGAAGGGGCCGTAGTCGTTCATGCCGACGGCGATGACGACGCTGCGCGTGCCGGGGTGGATGTCGCCATGCTCGATCGCGGCGTCGATGCGCCCGAGCACGCTCTGCGAGGTCTGCGCCGTGCACGACCAGTCAGCGACGGGCGCGCCGACCGCGTCGGAGAGCTTGCGCGGCCAGTTGTTCGGCGCCTGCAGACACCCGCCCGTCGAGGGGTAATCGTCGACGTACTCCTGCACGCTGCGTACCTCGATGCCGCGGAGAGCATTGCGAATCTCGTCTGGGTTGGCGGTGTAGGAGTCGCCGAAGGTGACGATGTTCCCGTTCTGCGCGGCCTGGGCAGCCGGGGCACCGACGAGCGAGAGCGCGGCAAGAACGCTCGCGGCGATGCGGGCGAGCTTCATAACGTATTTTCCCCTTCCATAAATAGATCCTTAATAGTGAAACCCTATGGGAAAGATGCGGGGAGCGCCAAAACATCGCACCAAATCCCTCGGAAGGGACGCGCCTAGGGTGGAGGCTGCGAGCACGAAAGGACCCCCATGACCCCCGAGAACATCCTCAACCACTACCCAGCCGTCAAAGACAGCCAGGAGGAGCTGTATATCGACCTGCACCGCCACCCGGAGCTGTCGATGAGGGAGGACAGGACGCGGGGGGTGATCGTCGACAAGCTCACTGCCCTGGGATACGACGTTGTCGAGGTCGGCGGCGGCGTCGTGGGCACCATGACCAACGGCGAGGGGCCGACGGTGATGCTGCGCGCCGACTTTGATGGGCTACCCGTCAAGGAGGAGACGGGGCTGCCCTACGCCTCGACGGACACCGCGACCGACGCCGACGGCAACACCGTGCCCGTCATGCACGCCTGCGGCCACGACGTGCACGTCGCGTCGCTCGTCGCCATGGGCGAGATGATGGCGGCCCACCGCGGTGACTGGTCCGGCACCCTGCAGCTGCTCTTCCAGCCCGGTGAGGAAAACGGCGCCGGCGCGCGGGCCATGGTGGCCGACGGCCTGGTGGACAAGGTGGCGCGCCCCGACGTGGTGTTGGGCCAGTACGTTTTCTGCGACCACGTGCCCGCCGGCCACGTTGCGCTCAGCGCAGGGCCCGTGATGGCTACCTCGGTTAACCTGGAGATCACGCTGTACGGCGAGGGCTCTCACGGCTCCATGCCGCACCTCGGGGTGGACCCGGTGGTCATGGCGTCGGCGGTCGTACAGAACCTGCAGACGATCGTCGCGCGCGTGCTTAGCCCCTTCGAGTTCGGCGTGGTCACCGTGGGCACCTTCCACGCGGGCACGCGCCCGAACGTCATTCCGGACTCGGCGCACCTGGGCCTCAACGTGCGGGCCTACGATGCAAAGGTGCGCGAACGGATCCTCGCGGCAATCGAGCGGATCGTGCGCGCAGAGGCCCGGGCGGCGGGGGCGAAGCGCGAGCCCGAGATTGTCACCCACACCACCTTCCCCGTCCTCGACAACGACGAGTGTGTGACTGAGCGAGTCCGCAAAGGCATCGCCGCGCGCCTCGGCGCCGAGCGCATCCACCCCGCGGACCCGCTCACCGGCTCCGAGGACTTCCCCGGCATCCCGGACGCCTTCAGGGCGCCCTACTGCTACTGGTACCTCGGCGGCGCGCCGGAGGGCGTTGTCATCCCCAACCACAGTCCCGCCTTCGCCCCGCTGCTCCAGCCGACGCTGGAAACGGGGGCGAAGGCACTGGCAGCAGCGGCGCTGGCGTACCTGGGTTAGATCAACAGACTAGATAAACAGGAACGCGCACAGCACCGCCACCGCGGCGCCGGCGAACATGGGCACGATCGTGCGGCGCACCAGCTCGATCGGGTTGACGCCGAGGGCGCCGGAGACGATGAGCACCGCCGCGTTCACCGGCGAGGCCTGGCGCATGGTGTTCGAGGTGGCCCAGATGGAGGCGAGCATCTGCGGCGCGTGGATCGTGGAGTTGGCGGCCAGGCCCGGCACCATCTCGGAGAAGGCGAAGTAGGGCGCCACGCCGGAGCCGGTGAGCATGGCCATGAGGGCGGTCGCCGCCACGAAGATGAGGACGATGACCACCGCGGCGCCGGAGGAGTCGCCAGCCAGCGAGGTCAGGGCCTCGATCACGCCCATCTGGGTAATGCCTTCGACGAGGATGGCGGCGGCGACGATGAGGGCCACGACGCTGCCCGCGCCCTCGCCGAGGCCGCGGAAGAAGTGGCTGAGGTCGTCGAGCGCCTCGGAGACGGTGCGGTGGCGGATCGCCTCGATGATCATCGTGATCATGAGGGAGACCACGGTGACCGGGAGGATGTCGGCCTCGAACTCGACCACGCCCGCGCGGTTGAGGATGGCGGAGATGATGATGAGCACCAGCGGCAGAAGCGGCAGGATGGCGTAGAAGCCGGGCAGGCCCTCGGCGCGCTTCATCGCCTCGGCGACGCGGTCGTCGGAGTCCGCGGGCGAGGTGGTCACGTCGGAATCGAGCGTCTCACGCGCCGCGTCCTTCTTATCGCAGCGCCACTGCCACCACATGTGGGCGAACGCCATGACCACCAGCGCCGGGATCGTCGCCTTGGCCACGTTGCCGAAGGTGAACTCGGTGACGGACATCCCCACCAGGTCCGCACCTTGGATCAGGCCGGCCTCGAGCGGCGTGGGCACGATTGTCGACGACGTCACGATGATGGCCCCCACAGTCAGCGGGCTCAACCCCGCCGCGATGAGGGCGGGCAGCAGCGTGGCCACCAGCAGCAGCGACAGCGCGCTCGCCGAGGGCACGACCAAGGACAGCAGCGTTCCCACCGTGAAGCCGAGCGGGACCAGCCAGTAGGAACCGTTGAAGCGCTGCAGGGGGCGCGACAGTGCCACGACCGTCTTCGCGTCCGCCCCGATGTGGCGCATGTAGCCCACGAAACCGAAGAGCACCATGATGGCCATGCCGGTGCCGGCGAAGCGGGACTTGAACAGCTCCTCGACCACGAGCAGCTCGTCGTAGAACGCGTTGCCGGTGAACTCGATATCCAGCTCGGTGTGGTCGACGCGGCCCGTCGCCGCGGCGATCATGAGAAGGAGGACGCCCACCGCGAAAATGGCCGATGCCGCGTGGACCCGTTTGTAGATGAAATACCCAACCGCAATAATCGCCGCGATGGCGATGGCTATGTATACCATAGTTCAAGTGTATTTCTAGCCTTCAGGTTGCGCTCGGCGAATCCACAGTTGAACGCCATGATGTGGCGAGTTTCATAGGCGCAACAGTTGGGCGTCGCTAAGCAAAAGCCCGCCCCGCGACATCTCTGTACCCTCGGGACCGTAAGGCACCTAAATCTAAGGAGGATTCAGAATGTTTACCCGTTCCCGTGAGGACGTCGAGACGGTTGAGTGGGGCGGCGGCACCAGCGAGCGCGTGTTGACGGCGAAGGACAACATGGGCTTCGCGGTCGCGCACACGGTTGTCAAGGCCGGCACCGAGTCGCGCCTGCAGTACCGCAACCACCTCGAGGCCTGCTACTGCATCGGCGGCTCCGGCGAGGTCGAAGACACCGAGGGCAACGTCTACCCGATCACCCCGGGCACCATCTACGTCCTCGACGAGCACGACGCGCACTACCTGCGCGGCGGCAAGGACGAAGACCTGATCCTGGTGAGCGTCTTCAACCCGGCGATCACCGGCGACGAGAAGCACGAGCTGACCGACGACGGGTTCAGCTCGTACTAAGACCCGGCCTCAAAACCGGCCTCACAACCGGCCTAGAACAGGTCGAACAGCGAGATGCCTCCGAGGACGAGCGTGACCAGGAAGACGGCGCCGCCAAGGACGTTGGCGACGACGCCGTTGGCGTGCTCCCCGAGGAGGCGTTTGTTGTTCATGATGGCCAGCAGGAAGCCCGCGATGATGGGCAGCAGGATGCCGTTGGCGGCCTGCGCCAGGATGATCACCTGCACCGGGTCGGCGCCCGTAATCGCGATGATCGCGCCGATGATGACGACGGTGAGGAACAAGGCGCGGAACTTCGGGTCCTTGAGGTCCGAGGACCAGCCGAGCACGCCGCTGATGGCGTAGGCAGCGCCCAGCGGGCCCGCGATGGCGGACGTCAGACCGGCGGCGAACAGGCCGATGGCTAGCGCCCACGGTGCGAAGTCGCCGAGCGTGGGGCGCAGCGGCTCGGCGAGGTCTCCCGCGGACTCCGCGCTCAGGCCCTGCGTGAACATGACGGCGGCGGCCGTGGACATGATCGACAGCGTGATCAGGCCACCGACGGAGATCGAGACCGCGGTGTCCGTCCGCCCCTTCTTCAGCGCCACGTCCGGCCTCTCGTCGCCCCACTTTTCCTGCACGAGGTTCGAGTGCAGGAAGACGTTGTAGGGCACGACCGTGGTACCCACGAGCGCGATCGCCGTCAGCCCGGCGGCTTCCGGGATGCTCGGCTGGAAGATGCCGCGCATGAGCTCCCCGAGGTCGGGGCGGACCGCGATGAACGTGATGACGAACACCGCGGCCAGGATGGCGACAAGCACCGACATGAAACGCTCGAGGACCTTGTAGCTGCCGGTGAGGAACAGCGCGATGATGACCGCGGCGATGATGCCTGCCAGCACCGGGATGGGCAGCCCGGTGACGCTGTTAATCGCTAGCGAGGTGCCGGTGGTGTCGCCGCCGGCGTAGGCCGCGCCGCCGATACCGATGGCGGCGACAACCAGCGCCGTCACCAACCCCCGGCTGACCGGGTGCTCGAAGGTCTTGCGCAGCGCCTCGCCGGTGCTGAGCCTGGCGGACAGCCCGAGGCGCACCGACATCTCCTGCAGGATGATCGTGGCGAGGACGGAAAAGACGACCGCCCACGCCAGGGCGAAGCCGAAGCTCGCCCCCGTCACTGTTGCCGTGGTGACGGTGCCGGGGCCGATGAAGGAGGCGCTGATGACCAAGCCAGGCCCGACCCAGCCTGCCCTGCGGAGCCCCTCCCCTCCACTGACGGACGTACTGCCAGACATGTTTGCTCCACTTCGGTTGGGGACGAGATATGAACTATCGTAAGCCCTTTTCCAGATACGTTGGCGCGGACGCGTGTTCTGGGTCACAATGGCTGCACCCTGTTTCACAGAGTTTCACAGATACAAGGTGGTTACCATGTCCCCCCAACGCTCCCGCGGACGGCCGACGAAGGCCATCGTGACCTGCGATAAGATCACGAAGGCGGCCCTCGAAATCGCCGCCCAGCAGGGCTACTCCAAGCTCACGATGTCCGCCGTCGCCCGCGCCCTCGGTGTCTCCCCCAGCGCCCTGTACAACCACGTGTCGGGCAAGGAGGAGCTGCTCTTCATCGTCGAAGACGCCGTGATGGCGCAGGTTGACACCGCCGCCCTCGAGGCCTGCCTGGCGGGCACGATCGAGCCCGCCGAGGCGCTGACCGCTTGGGGCTCATCCTACCGGGACGTCCTGTCGCGCCACTGCGCCCTCATCGCGCACCTGGGCACGATGCCCACATTCGGCGCGCGCGGGACGGTGGAGATGTACGAGCTGGTCGTCGCGGTGGTGCGTCGGGCGGGCGTCGATGAGCGCGAGGCGATGGACGTCGTCGCGGTCCTCGAGTCCTTCATCTTCGGTGCGTCGTTCAACGTGCTTATCGACGCCCACAATCCCCACCACATCTTCGACCTCGGCCTGCGCACCCTGCTGGCGGGGCTCGTGTGACCTGCGAGCTCTGAAGAAGACTCGAACAGTCACCGCCGGGCGTTTGCGGGTCGATGTGCTGTCGTGCTTTCTGTAGGAGGTATGTACTAAAGGGGCGCGACAGGTACATTGTGGGCGCGCCTCATTTTTCCGGGATGCCGCCTGGCACGTCTGGGACGAGGGCGACGAGCGCAGCCGGTACATCCCCGAAAATGACGCTTCTGGCGGCGACGAGCCGGCCCCTGAGCGGGTTGTTGGACTACGACCCAGTCGGAGAATAATGGAAATCAAGGCGCACAACTAGGAAAAAACTGGGGCACTTCACCTCTCGCAACGTAAGTGGAGGCCGCCGGGAATAGTAGAGATAGTCCTGAAACCGATAATGGGCCTTTGGGGTTCGACAACGTGGTACGCGCTCCCCAATGCACGAGCGCGCTGCTGATTACTAGTTAGTTACTAGTTATGAGCTGACTTTCCAACGTCGACGCCTTTATCTTTTCTCTTCCAGATATCTATGAGAGCGTGGCCCGCTCGATCTGGAGTCGGGCCCTGACAACAAGCCCTCAAACATCACCAAGATCCGAAACCAGATACACCACTACCCGGGACTTGACCGCATAGAATCACGATCCTATGCTTCAGATTTCTTTTTGGCGATCAGGAACCACACGGCTCCCACAAAAAGCGCCGCAATCGTAAACCCAATGCCGATATCTTTTGTTTTCTCTAACGCCACGCTGGCGTAGCTACCGTCAGAGAACAGTGGTGCCACGATCAGGCAGTAAGCCCATATTCCAGCGATGACACAGACAAATGATGTAGCGACTGTTTTCGGGTTACGGAAATTAGACATCTTCGCCCTCACTAACACACAGAATCAAAGTTAATATTGTCTTCCGCCCATGTTGCGCCGAGCCCGCATGCTCCCCCTGCAACGCCTCCAGTCGCAGCGCCAAGCGCTCCACATACTCCAGCGGCACCTATGCGGTACGTCCACTTACCTACTGTGGCTTTGGTGCATGCATCACGGGTTGAAGGCCCTGTTTCAGCGAGAATAAGCATGTCTTCGTATTGAGCAAAACGTGCGGATAGCTCGTTACCGTCAGCGTCATAGATTTGTGGCGCGGTAAATGAACCTACGACATCGCCGTCTTTATTGACCAAATCAGCGGTTTGGCCATCAGCGCTGATCTCGATTCTGTCGCCAGGTTGCAGCTCTATATGCCGACCTTGGACACCCGGCTGTTCAACAGGCGAGGTTGATCGAGTCAGGCCATCAGCGCCTTGCAGGATGAAGGAATCATCTCCTACCTGGCTTCCCGCATGGGCTCCCTCTTGCGCGACCGTTGGCGTAGCTGGCGCAAGCGCTAGCCCCACCCCCACCAGAGCGGCCCCTGCTACTCTTCCGAAAGCTCTCTTGCAGATCATCTTTCCTCCAATCCTTGGGTTTACGTTCATCTTCCATGCTTGTGCAAACAGCGGTTGCACTTCAACCTCAGCAGTACGGTGTTACCCGATAGTTATCCGGTTTGCGCACGACCGTCATATAAGAAAACTGTTGAACAATACCTCTTGGCGCTGCCGCTCATTGGTGAGCTTGCGTGGCGCTCCCATCGCCTCATCGGCTTCCCGGTCTAGATCATCGTGCGTCTTGCTTGAAGAGGCCCGTGCGCGCGGCACTAACCCCGAAGCAGGCGAGGAAGTTCGCCTAGAAGCTGTGGGCGTGTTTCTTCTCGATGGCTCTTAGGTGGTGTCTGTTCACGAGTCGAGGCGTTCACGCCAGTGGAGTTTGAAGGGGCAAATCCACGGTGGTGGCGTATCTTCCTGTCGATAAAACAAGCAGCATGACGGCGTCAGGAGCCATCACGCGCTTGGCGTTGGCGCGGGCTCCTACACCGCCCTCCTGAGTCGATTCACCGACGTCAATGACGGCGGGTGTCATTGACGTCGTGGACTGTTCCAGGCTGGTGAGCGGCATGCAGGTTTTCTGGTGCATCTTTCTTACTCGGGCTTACTCGGGCTGTCCGGCGACGACCGCCCCGTTAACCCTGACGACGGCGTCACGGTCGGGGAAGGCCCCGACGAGGTCGGGGCGGCGCCTGATCTCCCGGTTGCGCCTTTCGGCGGGGTTGTTTGACCACGCCTTCGTCCGCGCTGTCTTTGGCACATTCCTAAACGCCAAAGATACCGAAGCAAGCGCTGGAGACTCTAAGCTATAGGAGCTTGCACAGACGCCGACCAAAGATCAGGCTCGATAGGTGGCGCAGTCCTGAGAAGTTGTAGATATTCGCTTCCCAGGAACAACAGTTCTTGCTGCTCAGCAGCAATACGATCGCCAATCGCCGATAATGCGAACATCATCGATTGCATTGAATCGACTCCACCCGAACTCAGGTGTACATCGCCGTCTTCCAAGCCTTTTATAGACCACTTCGTAAACCAGTCGTGCCCCTCTAGGACAGGGGCACTAACAAGGATCTCAATGCTGCTTCCATCAAGTTTTTGAAGAACGCGTTGAAGCACTGAGGTTTCGATAAAAGCCATGAGAGCTCTTCCTAGCGCAAGCGGCCAGCATACGTAGCAGCAGGTGCTGCCCAGCAAAGCGCACGGCCTGCTGGATGTGGAACCACTCGACACTTTCGGGAAAGACCTTCATACAACGTCTCGCAATTTTCCTTATGGCCATCGTGACCATAAGGAATCACGTTTGGATGAGCAACCAGCGAAATGTGTGAAACGGGCGCAGCGCCTGCTGTGTGCATTCCGACGAAGGGAGTTGCGGCGCTGGTTGCGCAAATGGTGAGAACACGCAGTTTGTGTCCCATGGCAGGGAAGCCTCCAAAAATAGGTTGAGTGGATACCTGCATCGTTAGCCGATCGCAGCAATTCCCGCTACCGGAGCAGCATGGTTTGACGGAGTTCCCCTTCTCAGGGGCATCACCGGTTACCCGTCATCACCCGTGTGACCTCGACGCCGTGGCCGGAAAAGAACTGTAAGGCGCGCCGCATAAACCCGGCCGCGGTGTGCTTCTTCGTATCGGTCAGGATCTCCGAATACACCGTCCGTGAGTAGTCATCCACGGCGTGATGCAGGTAGGAATATACCCGCCCCGCGGGCGCGGCCCGCCCGGCGATCCTGTGCAGAGCCACGCCCGTGTACACGCCAGCCGCCACCGTCGGGGATGCGGCCGAGCTTTTTAATGTCGACATGGATCATGCCCCCGGCCTGGCTGTGTTCGTAGCGCACTGGTGGTGCTGTGCGCACAGCAAGCCCTGTTGCCTGGTCGATGCAGGCTAGTTTCGGCATGGTGTAGCGCGCCAGCACCCGACGGACCGTGGACCGGGGAATTCCGAGGTGGTAGCTAATACGGTGTGGGCCCCACTGGCGAGTCAACCGCAGTGTGATGATGCGGCGCTGGGTGCGCACCGGCGGCTGGTGCGGGCAGCTGCGGGGCTGGCTGGAGCGGTCGGTGAGAGCCTCGCCATTGCGGGCGCGTGTGACCCACAGGTTGACCGTGGCCGCCGAAATCTGCAGCCGCTCGGCCACCCGGCGCTGGGAGTAGCCGTCGACGAGAACCACATCGACGATCTTCTACCTACCGGCCGGGGTCAAAGGTGCGTTACGGTGTGCCATGGAAGCCCTCGGGATCGGTGTTCGTGGGGATACCTCCACCACTACCGGGGGCTCCCCCTTTTCGTTCACAACCTCCCACGGAAGTACAGCTAGGTGTTCATGCTCCAGCGGGAGCCCGCCGCCTCACAATCTCCGTATTGTGGTCCGCATGAGCGAACGCAACGACCACGACGACACGATCCCGGAAACGGTGCGCCTCACGGTGACGGGCGACAGCGCCCGCCAGGCCGCCCTGGAATGGCTCGAAGACCTGCCCGCCGACCCCCTGGGTACCCGTGGGCGCGACGGGTGGATGGTCAAGGAAATCGCCACCACCCAGGACACCGTCGTGCTCGACATCAGGAGCGCCGACAGGCTCGACGAGGCGACGACGGAAGCCGTCGACGTCCTCGAAGCCCTGGGGTGTGACGTGCAGTGGGAGCGTGTTTAGCGCTCTCGGAACGAACGCGCGTAGCGGTCCGCAGCGCGGATCGCCTGCACGACGTCGGTGGGCGTGTACTCGCCCGGCAGCTGCTTGAGCGTTTCGTCGCTGGAGCAGGCGAGCTCGGCGATCTTGTACAGGTCCTCGTCCGTCGCGTCCTCGAGGTGCATCTCCTCGAGCGTCGTGGGCAGGCCCACGGACTGGAGGAAACCGAAGTAGCGGTCCGCTTCCTCCTTCGGCGCAGCCGTGAGCATCAGCTGGACGCCGATGCCGAAGGACACCTTTTCGCCGTGCGACATCGAGTGGACCTCACCGTCGAGCGCGGTGAAGCCGTTGTGGATCGCGTGGATCGCCGCGAGGCCGCCGTTTTCGAAGCCCAGGCCCGACAGGAGGGTGTTCGCCTCGCAGATGGCCTCGAGGGCCGGGGAAACGATGTGCTCCTCCGCGTCCTTCAGCGCCTGGTGGGCGTAGGCGAAGAGGGTTTCTTCGCACTTTTCGGCCAAAGCCAGCCCGGCGAGCGTGGGGCGGGAGGCGTCGTCCATGCGTCGGCCGTTTGCCTGGTGCACGGCCCGTGCCTCGACGAGGGTGGCGAGCGCGTCGCCGAGACCAGAGCGCAGCGTATTCACGGGCGCGTTGGCGATCACGCGCGTGTCCACGGCAACGAGGTCGGGGTTGCGGTCGTAAAAGAGGTAGGAGTCGAAGACCCCGTCGTCGGTGTAGATGACGGAGACGCGCGCGGTCGGCGCGTCGGCGGAGACGGCGGTGGGGAAGATGGCAACGGGCGCGTCGAGCTTGTCCGCTACCCCGCGGGCGGTGTCGATGGTCTTGCCGCCGCCGAGGCCGATGATGACGTCGCTGTCGCCAGATCGGGCCTTGTCGGCGATGCGCTCGATCTCGTTGAGGGAGGCCTCTCCGCCGAAAACCTCGTGCGTGGCTTCCATGCCGTCGTTACGCAGGCTCTCCTGCAGCTGCTTGCCCGCGATGTCCCATACGACCTCGTCGGCGATGATCAGCGGTGCCGTGCCAAGAGGCTTGAGGTAGTGGGCGGCGCGGTCGATCAGGTCGATGCCTTGGACGTAGCGGGAGGGGCCGGTGTAGGTCTTATCGCGGGTGTATGCCTCGGTCATGAGTATTCCTTTCCTATGGTGAATGAACTGGGGTTTTGCCCCGTGGCGTCCATGCTAGGCCGGCATCGGGCGCCGCGGTGTGGGCTAGTCTTGGCGCATGGCTGACAACGCACCCATCATCCGTTCCTTCCGCAACGACCCACACGATTTTTCCGCCCAAGCGTTCGGGGGCACGGTCGCCGCCCACCCCGATGCCGAGTGGGACACGTCCGGCTTTATCCGCCAGGCCTCGCCGGTGGTGACCGGCGACGGTGAGCCCGCCGTCGCCGTGATCTCCGGCGGCGGCTCGGGACACGAGCCGATGCACGCCGGGTTCGTCGGGCCTGGGATGCTCGCCGCTGCCTGCCCCGGCCACCTGTTCACCTCCCCCAACGCGGTGCAGATCTCGGAGGCGACGAAGTGGGCAGACCAGGGGCGCGGGGTGCTCCACGTGGTGAAGAACTACACGGGTGACGTCATGAACTTCTCCGTGGCGCGCAACATGAACCCCGACGTGGAGACGGCGTTCGTGGTGGTCAAGGAGGACATTGCCACTGAGGCCGGGGAGAAGTCGGGGCCGGGTCGGCGGGGAACCGCGGCGACCATCCTCGTCGAAAAGGTGGCCGGGGCCGCCGCACGGCGCGGCGACGACCTCGAGGCGGTCCGTGACATCGCGCAGTGGGTGGCCGACAACTCCCGGAGCATGGCGGTCGCGCTCGCGCCGGGCCACCTGCCCACGTCGGGCCGGGACACGTTCGACCTCGGCGAAGGCGACATGGAAGTCGGCGTGGGCATCCACGGCGAGCGTGGCGTCGCCCGGGTCGACGTCGCCCCGGCGCGCGACATTGTCACGGCGATCCTGCCTGGCATCGTGCACGCGTTGGGCCTGACGGAGGGCGACGAGGTCGCTTGCGTCATCAACGGCCTCGGCGGGACCACGCTGCTCGAGATCCACCTGGTGTTCGGCGAGGTGCTGTCGTGGCTTCGCGAGCGCGGCATCACGGTGCGTCGCAGCCTCACCGGCACCTTCGTCACCTCGGTGAACATGCACGGCGTCTCCGTCACGCTCACCCGCCTGACGGACGAGGTCGCCGAGCTTCTCGACGCCCCGACGACCGCCCCGGCCTGGCCCCGCGCCCTCGGCGGCGAGGCCGAGTACCGCCCGGCGGAGACGTCGTTCGACGACACGCTGCCCACGGAAGGGGAGGAAAACGGCTGGCTGACGGAGTTCGTGCGGCGCGCGCAGGAGGGCTCGGACGACCTGACGGAGCTGGACCGCCTCGCCGGTGACGGCGACTTTGGGGAGAACGTGGACGCGGCGTTCGGGGACATTGCCCTGCCCCTGCGCGGCAGCGACAGCGACGTCCTCGACGGCCTCGCCCACCGTTTCTTGGTCCGCTCCGGCGGCACCTCGGGCGCGGTGTTCGGCACCCTGTTCACCGAGCTCGCAAGGGCGTGCGACGGTGAGATGACCACGGGCGCCCTGGCGGCGGGCCTTAAGGCAGCGTACGAGGCGATTCGCGAGCTCGGCGGCGCGGAGCTCGGCGACAAGACCATGATCGACGCGCTCTACCCAGCGGCGCAGGCCGTCGCCGAGCGCGACAGCTCCGCCGACTTCGGCGAGACGCTCGCGGTGGCACTCGAGGCGGCGGCAGAGGGGGTGGACAGCACCCGCGAGCTGTCGGCGAAGAAGGGGCGCGCCTCCTACCTCGGAGAGAGCGCGAAGGATGTGCCCGATCCGGGCGCGATCCTCATCACCTGGCTGTTCGGAGATACCGACTACCCCACTACACTGTCTAACCATGACTAACGCGACCGAGGGGCCGGCGTTTCGCTACACGGCGCGCCTGGCAAACGAGATTGAGCAGAAGTGGCAGCGCTACTGGGTGGACAACGGCACGTTCAACGCGCCGAACCCGGTGGGCGACCTCGCGACGGGCACGCAGCTGCCCGAGGACAAGCTCAATGTCCAAGACATGTTCCCCTACCCCTCGGGCGCGGGCCTGCACGTGGGGCACCCGCTGGGCTACATCGCCACCGACGTCTACGCCCGCTACAACCGCATGCTGGGCAAGAACGTGCTGCACACCCTCGGCTACGACGCCTTCGGCCTGCCGGCGGAGCAGTACGCCATCCAGACGGGCACGCACCCGCGCACGACGACGGAGGCGAACATCGCCAACATGACCCGCCAGCTCGACGCGCTGGGGTTGGGCCATGACCGCCGCCGGTCCGTGGCCACGACGGACCCGGAGTTCTACCGCTGGACGCAGTGGATCTTCCTGCAGATTTACAACGCCTGGTTCGATGAGGAGCAGCAGAGGGCCCGCCCCATCGAGGACCTCGTGCGCGAGCTCATGACGGGCGAGCGCACCTGCAAGGACGGCCGCGCCTTCCGCGACCTGAGCACGGAGGAGAAGTACGCGGCGATCGACGAGTTCCGCCTCGTCTACCTCTCGGAGTCGATGGTGAACTGGTGCCCGGGCCTGGGCACGGTGCTCGCGAACGAGGAGGTCACCGCCGACGGCCGCTCGGAGCGCGGGAACTTCCCGGTCTTCCGCAAGCGCCTGCGCCAGTGGATGATGCGCATCACCGCCTACTCGGACCGCCTCCTCGACGACCTCGAGCTTCTCGACTGGCCGGAGAAGGTCAAGTCCATGCAGCGCAACTGGATCGGCCGCTCCCGCGGCGCGCAGGTCGCCTTCGCCTCGGAGGCGGGCGACATCGAGGTCTTTACCACCCGCCCCGACACGCTCTTCGGCGCCAGCTACGTCGTCCTCGCGCCCGAGCACGAGCTCGTTGGCGTGCTGACGGCCGATGCGTACCCCGAGGGCGTCGATACGCGGTGGACGAATGACGCCGCAACCCCGGCGGAGGCTGTCGCCTCCTACAAGCGCGCCATCGCGGCGAAGTCGGACGTGGAGCGCCAGGAAAATAAGGAAAAGACGGGTGTATTCCTCGGCTCCTACGCCACGAATCCCGTCAGCGGCGAGCAGGTGCCCATCTTCATCGCGGACTACGTGCTCACCGGCTACGGCACGGGCGCCATCATGGCGGTGCCGGCGCACGACGAGCGCGACCACGAGTTCGCGACCGTTTTTGGCCTTCCCATCGTGGAGGTGCTCGAAGGCGGCGACGTCTCCCAGGAGGCGTTCACGGGCGACGGCCCCCACGTCAACTCCGCGAACTCCGCGGGCCTGGACCTGGACGGCCTGGGCAAGGAAGACGCGATCGCACGGACGATCGCGTGGCTGGAAGACAACGGCTCGGGCACCGAGAAAATCCAGTACAAGCTGCGCGATTGGCTCTTCGCCCGCCAGCGCTACTGGGGTGAGCCCTTCCCCATCGTCTACGACGAAAACGGCCAGGCGCACTCCCTGCCGGAGGACATGCTGCCGGTGGAGCTGCCGGAGGTGGAGGACTACAAGCCCGTCTCCTTCGACCCGGACGATGCCGACTCCGAGCCCTCTCCCCCGCTGGCGAAGGCCACCGACTGGGTGGAGGTGGAGCTCGACCTGGGCCACGGTACGCAGACGTACTGGCGCGACACCAATGTGATGCCGCAGTGGGCGGGGTCCTCCTGGTATCAGCTGCGCTACATTGACCCGACGAACGCGGACGAGTTCTGCAACATCGAGAACGAGCGCTACTGGACGGGCCCGCGCGGCGAGAACGACCCGGGCGGCGTGGACCTCTACGTCGGCGGCGTCGAGCACGCCGTGCTGCACCTGCTCTACGCCCGTTTCTGGCACAAGGTGCTCTACGACCTGGGCTTTGTCACCTCGCGCGAGCCGTATCGGCGCCTCTACAACCAGGGCTACATCCAGGCCTACGCTTACACCGACGCCCGCGGCGTGTACGTGCCCGCCGCCGAGGTGGAGGAGAAGGACGGCAGGTTCTACCACCACGGCGAGGAGGTCACGCAGGAGTACGGCAAGATGGGCAAGTCCCTGAAGAACGCCGTCGCCCCGGACGAGATCGCCCGCGACTTCGGCGCGGATACCCTGCGCGTCTACGAGATGTCGATGGGCCCGCTGGACACCTCCCGCCCGTGGGCCACGAAGGACGTCGTCGGCGCGCACCGCTTCCTGCAGCGCCTGTGGCGCCTCGTCGTCGACGAGGAGACCGGCGAGCTGCGCGTGGACGAGGCCGCGCTGACCGACGAGGACGCGAAGCAGCTGCACCGCACCATCGCCGGCGTGCGCGAGGACTACGAGAACCTGCGCGACAACACCGTGGTGGCCAAGCTCATCGAGTACGTCAACCACCTCACCAAGGCGTACTCGGGCGCGGTGCCGCGGGCCGCGGTCGAGCCGCTCGTGCAGATGGTCTCCCCGCTCGCCCCGCACATTGCGGAGGAGCTGTGGTCCACGCTCGGCCACGCCGACACGGTCACCTTCGAGCCCTTCCCCACCTTCGACGAGTCGCTGCTCGTTGACGAGACCGTGGAGGTCCCCGTGCAGATCAACGGCAAGGTCCGCGCCCGCATCCAGGTCGCGCCCGACGCCACCCCGCAGGAGATGGAGGCCGCCGCGCGTGGCGACGCCCGCGTCGCCGAGCTCACCGAGGGCAAGAACGTGGTCAAGGTCATCGCCGTGCCGGGACGCATGGTCAACTTGGTGGTGAAGTAGCACCGCCACAGTCTGATAAATTTTTAGCCGCCCGGGCCGGGGCGCTGCTAGCCTCGCGTGTGTACCTATTGTTTCGAAACCACGTGATGGAAAAGGTGTGACGCATGAGCAACAGCGACAACTACGGCTCGGGGAGTTATGACCCCAACAGCTACGGCGACAGCTTTGGCGACAGCTATGGCGACAGCTACGGCAACTACAGCCCCGACCCCTTCAACGTCAACGCGCCCCGCGGTGCGCTGAGCCTCCACGGCACCAGGATCGTCGACGGCGCGTACGGCGACGGCGATCAGCTCCACCCGATCAACGACCCGGAGGCCAACGGCTGGGTGCACCGCCGCGGCACCGGCAAGATGAACCCCTTCGAGGCGTGGGCCTTCGGCTTCAAGGCGACCTTTGCCAATTGGCAGCTGTGGATCAGCGTGGGCCTCATCTTCTTCCTGGTCTTGGTCGTCGTGGGGTTCTTCGTCCCGCTGGCGGGTAACCTGCTCTCCTTCGCCACGCTGTTCTTCTACCCGGTGCTGTTCTCCCTGGCGCTGATGAACACCCTGGCCGCCAAGTGGAAGTTCGATGGCTTGCGCGCGCCTCACTACGGGCCTTCTCTGGGCATGCTTTTCGTGGTGATCGTGATCTCGACTCTCGTCAGCCTTCTCCTGCTCCTCCTCGCCAGCGCGCTGTTTGGTGAGGAGTTCGTCCGGGGCGTGAACATGGTGGACTTCAACTCGCTGGAGCAGGGAGAGCTCGCTGGCGTGACAGAGATACTCGGCGCTATGGGCAAGATGCTCGCTGTCGTGGTCCTAGGCATGTTCCTGGTCTCCCCGTTCCTGATCTTCCCGATGCTCTACGCAGCAGATAACGCCGCCGATTTCGGCACCTGCTTCAAGGAGGGCCTCGCGGCCGGCGCCCGCAACTACGGGTGGGGCCTGCTGTTCGTGCTCATCGGTGGCGTTCTCGGCGTCCTCGGCACGCTCCTGCTGGGCTTGGGCTTGATCATCGTGCTGCCCGCCTCCTTCCTGGCCAACGCCTACGCGTACCGCCAGGTCTCCGGCGGGCCGGTTCCCTACCCCGCCTAAACCGGGGCTAGATCTCGACGACCGTGCGGCCGTGCCCCGTGCCCGCGAGGAGCTCACGGCCGACGTCGATCGCCCCCTCCACAGAGACGGTGCGCACGCTCAGCTTGTCCACGTCCAACGACTCCGCTAGGAGATCCCACGCGACCTTCCGCAGCGCAACCGGCGTGTCCACCGAGTTCACGCCGATGAGCTGCACGCCCCGCAGGATGAACGGCACGACGCTGGCGGGCAGATCGACGCCGGCGGCCCGGCCGCAGGCGGTGACCACGCCGCCCCACGTCACCTGGGAGACAGCGTTGGCCAGCGGCACCCCGCCAAGGGCGTCGACCACGGCGCCGTAGCGCGCCTTCTGCAGGGGCTTGCCGGGCTCGGAGAGCTCCGCTCGGTCCACCACCTCGCTCGCGCCGAGGGAGCGCAGCCAGTCGCCGT
The DNA here is from genome assembly GCF_900105305.1 of Corynebacterium timonense. Lineage (NCBI taxonomy): Bacteria > Bacillati > Actinomycetota > Actinomycetes > Mycobacteriales > Corynebacteriaceae > Corynebacterium > Corynebacterium timonense. Next base: position 2,351,343 of record NZ_LT629765.1, read on the forward strand.
GCTCGGCGACGCGGCCGGTGAGGGCGTGGACGGTGAAGCCGCGGTCGGACAGGAGCTGCACGGCGATGGAGCCGACGCCGCCGGTCGCGCCGGTGACGAGGACGGGGCCGCGCTCGGCGGCCTCGAGGGTGTCCAGGGGGTACAGGGCGCGCTCGAGGGCCGCCACGGACAGAGCTGCGGTGTAGCCGGCGGTGCCGATGGCGGCGGCGGTGGGGGCGTCGAAACGCGAGGGCACCCGGGTGATACGGGAGGCGTCGATACGCAGCTGGGGGGTGTACCCGCCGTGGCGGTGCTCCCCGATGCCGAAGCCGTTGACGGTGACGAGGGTGCCCTCGGGAAGCGAGGGCGAGGAGACGACCCGGCCGACGGCATCGATGCCGGGGACGGTCGGCAGGGTGCGCAGGACCGCGCGGTTGCCGTCGAGTGCCATCGCGTCCTTGTAATTGACGGAGGAGTGGCTGACCTCAATGAGCGTGTCGCCCTCGCCCGCGTGCTCGGGGGCCGTGTCGATGGTCTCGGGGCCGTTGTCGGTAACAATCAAAGTGCGCTGTGTCATGAGCGCCAGGGTACGCGCGAATGCGGCCGCCGCGTGCGTATAAGCTCGGCCCGGTGCGAAACACGATTCCGGCGTGGGTCCTCGTGCTCGCCGCGGTCTTCTGCATCACGGTGGGCAAGGCATACGTCGACGGGCCGCTGTGGAATGCCAGCGTCCAATCGCTGCGCGAGATCCGGCTCATCCCGCTACAGGAGTTCTACCAGCCGACGGTGTGGTACGGCCCGTGGCTGAACTTCCTCGGCAACGTCGCGCTCTTCGTCCCCGTCGGCCTCCTCGCGCGGCGGCGCGCCGTCCCCGTCGGCGTCGGCCTGAGCGTGGCCATCGAGCTGACCCAGTTCGCCACCGCGACCGGCTACACCGACATCGACGACCTCATCTTCAATACCCTCGGAGCCGCCCTCGGCGGGTGGCTGGCCGGGCGGCTTACCCGGCGCAGCTACCGCGCGGCGGTGGCGGCGTGCGTCGCCGGCTCGCTGGCCGTCGTGGCGGCCTTCGCCGGGCTGTGGCTGGTGCAGTAAGGAAGTTAGAATGGGCCACCATGACGCAGCAGCCGCGCGGGTGGTTCACCCGCCAGGTCTTCCCTGACGGGGACGAGCCCGACCCGCGCTTTACCCTCGCCAACGAACGCACCTTCCTCGCGTGGACCCGCACCGCCCTCGCCTTCCTCGCCGGCGGCATCGCGCTCGAGGCGATCGGGCTGCCGGGCCTAGCGGAGGGGCCGCGCTCCGTGGCGGCCGCGCTGCTCGTGCTCACCTCGATGGCGATCTCCCTCGGCGCTGCCGTGCGCTGGGTGCGCATCGAGCGGGCGCTACGGCACTCCCGCCCCCTGCCCGCCCCGGCGATCGCGCCGCTGCTCGGCGTCGGCATCGTCGTCGCCGGCCTGGCCTTGTTCGTGGGGGTGCTGTAGGGGTGCGCGAAACGCAGCCGGAGCGCACCACCCTGTCGTGGACGCGCACCGCGCTGGCCACGATGGTGGTCTCCATGGTGTTGCTGCGCTGGTCCGAGGCCTACCCCGCGCTGGTCACACCGGCGATCCTCGTCATCGTCGCGTTCGGGGCAGGCCTCATGGTGTCGAACGGGACGCGCTACAGCGTCCAGCCGCGCGCGGGGGCGGTCGCGCTGACCACGCTCATGATGCTCCTGTTCGGGGCGGTTGGGCTGGTGCTGGTGCTAATCAGCGACTGATCAGCGACTGATCAGTCGGTGATCATGTGCGCGAGGAAGTTCTGCCCGCTGGGGGTCAGCGCAATACCGCTGGGCTCCAGCACGCCGAGGGCCACCATGAGCTCCCGGGCGGCGTCGGTGTCCCGCGGCACCAGCTCGGGTTCCTCGCCGAGGCCGTAGACGTCGACAAGCCAGGCGATGATCTTTCGCCACTCGTCCGTGCCCACGGCGCGCTCGAACCCGGAGCGCAGCTCGTTGTTCATCGTGCACACACTGTACGGGTCGTCCAGGAATGACTCGCCGCGCGGTGTCGCCTCGAGCCAGCCGCCCGACTCCCGCAGCAGGCCGCCTTCCACCATCGCGCGGCGGATCGTGCGCACCGAGGGCATCGAGCTCTCGCGCGGACGGGGCGAGAACAGATCAACGCCGAGCTCGACGGCGATGCGCGACACGTGGGCCGGGGGCAGTGCGCCTGTCGACGTCAACTTAATCCGCTGCCCCGGCTGCGCCAGCACCTCCCACAGGAACACGCACAGCGACTCGCGCACCTCGTCCTCCTCGAACGGCTCCCCGCCCAGCGTCTCCTCGAAGAACTGCGACATCGCCGCGATCAGCGCCGGGTTGCGCTCCGGGTTGGGGTCCATCGCGAGGATGTCGCGCAGGTCGGGGCGCGTATCCAGGAACTGCTCGAACTCCTCCGCGAACTGGGGCGTGTTCGGGTCGTCTCCGATCATGTCGGCGGCGTCGAGGAAGAGGTCCTCGGCGACGTAGCTGATCCGCTCGGCCACCGTCACCGGGTCGGCCTGCGCGAGGCGCTGCAGCAGGCGGTCCGGGCTCATCACCGGCAGGAAGCTCAGCAGCAGCGGGGCGACGTCCATCTCGGGGGTCAGGCCCGCGGTGATGCGGCGCGCCTCGGCGTGGAAGCGGGTCATCATCGCCGGGCCGTTGCACGCTTCGACTACGTCGGGCCCGAGGGCGTCGATAAGCAGCGGCGTGGGGCCGTCAAGGTGCGAGCTGCCCAGCACCTCGACGGTGATGTTCCAATTGGCGCTGGGGTCGTAGACGTAGGTCATCTCCTTGATGTCGGCGACCCGCACCTCCTCCTCCGCGCGCTCGCCCGGCCCCGGCGTCGCGGACAGCACCTCCCGGCCCGCGCCGCGGCGTTCCGGGCCCATGTAGAGGTGGCTGGCCGCGCCCGAGAAGCCGAACGCGGCGTCAATGACTTGCGAAAGCTCGCCCAAGTTCATCGAATCATCAACGTTGACCAGCCGAGACATCAAAGGCTCGGACTTTTCGACGGTCACAAGAAGCGAGACGATCATAACTTAAACAATAGTGTCTGGGCCCCGCCCGCGCGTCTTGCGTTGCAACGACCGCCGGGCTACACATGAACAAATGACTTCTCTGACGGGTGGGCTCCTTGTCGCCCTCGCTGTGCTCACGGCTACGGGCCCGCTCGGAATCGACATGTACCTGCCGGGCCTACCCGCCCTCGCCGAGGACCTGAACACCACGCCCGCAATGGCGCAACTGACCATCACCGGCTTCATGGTCGGCATGGCCGCCGGCAACCTCCTCTTCGGAGCCATCTCCGACTCCACCGGCCGCAAACCGCCGATCCTCATCGGCTCCGCCGCCTTTTTCGTCGCGTCCGTGGGGTGCGCGCTGGCTCCCACGATCGAGGCGCTCATCGCCGGGCGCGTCGCCCAGGGCCTCGCCGGCGGCGCGGCCATGGTCGTCGCGCGCGCCATCATCCCGGACGTCGCCCACGGCAGGCAGGCCGCGCGCGCGTTTTCCGGCCTCATGGCCATTACCGGCTTCGCGCCTGCGATCGCCCCCGTCCTCGGCAGCCTCCTGCTTCCCGCCTTCGGCTGGCGCGGAGTCTTCTGGACGCTCGCCGCCGTCAACGCCGCCCAGTTCCTCCTCGCCGCCCTCGTCATCCCCGAGACGCTGCCCGCTTCTCGACGCTCCAACAGCGCCCTCCGCGGCCTCTTCCCCCGCATCGGCCGCTGCCTGCAGCGCCCCACCTTCATCGGCTACATGCTCGCCTCCAGCCTCGGCTTCGGCTCGTTGTTTTCCTACATCGCCGCCTCCCCCCTCGTCCTGCAAAACCAACTCGGCGCCTCGCCCTCCGTCTACGCCCTCCTCTTCGGATCGATGGCCCTGCTCCTGCCCGTCTCCAACGCGCTGAACATGCGGGCGGTCACCAACGTCCACCCGGGCGTCCTCCTGCGCGCCGCGCTCACGATCAACCTCGCCACCGGCGCCGTGCTCTTCGCCCTGTCGCACTTCACCCCCACGCTGCCCATCGTGGTACCCGTCCTGGCCGTCCTCTCGCTGACCTCCGGGTTCGTCATGGCCAACGCCACAGCCCTCGGCGTGGAAACCGTCCGCGACGTCGGCGCCGGTGCCGGCTCCGGAACGATGGGCTTCGTGCAGTTCCTCGTCTCCGCCACCGTCGCGCCACTCGTCGCCACAGGAGCAAACCACCTCCAGACCGTGTCTATCTCCGTCATGGCGTGCGCCGGGGTCGCGCTTGTCGCGCTCCTGGTGCTGGCGCCGCGCGTGCGGGAGAGGGGCTGAGGGCGCTGGCGCGGGGCTGGCTTGCGTTGAGGTCGACTAGGCGGGGTGTGCTGGTCGACGTCAGCGAAATCTCGCGCGTAAAACCCCAGGTGGCGTGAGCGTGGAATGTGTTGAGGTCGACTAGGCGGGGTGTGCTGGTCGACCTCAGCGAAAACCTGGGCGTAAAATCCCAGGTCGCGAGAGGTTGGAATGCGTTGAGGTCGACTAGGCGGGGTGTGCTGGTCGACCTCAACGAAATCTTGCGCGTAAAACCCCAGGTGGCGAAACCCCGAAATACCTTGAGGTCGACTAGGCCGGGCGCCCTGGTCGACCTCAGCGAAATCCCGCGCGTAAAACCCCAGGTGGCGGAACCCCGAAATACCTTGAGGTCGACTAGCCTGTCGCCCTGGTCGACCTCAGCGAGATCCCGCGTGCAAAACCCCAGGTGGCGAAACCCCGAAATACCTTGAGGTCGACTAGCCCCAGCGCCCTGGTCGACCTCAACGAAATCCCGCGCGTAAAACCCCAGGTGGCGAAACCCCGGAACACCTTGAGGTCGACTAGCCCCAGCGCCCTGGTCGACCTCAGCGAAATCCCGCGCGCAAAACCCCAGGTGGCGAAACCCCGCAACACCTTGAGGTCGACTAGCGCCAAAAACCTGGTCGACCTCAGCGAAAACCCACACGCAAAACCCCAGGTCGCCTAACCCCGCAACACCTTGAGGTCGACGAGGCCGGGAGACCTCAACGGCCCGCAATACCCTATTCCGGCAGCGCGTCCCCCGCGTGTGGGTAGGAGGTCTGAGCGCCACGCCGGGTGGCGGCGAACGCGCCGACCCGCCCGGCGAAGCGGGCGGCGGGGACGAGTTCGTCGCCGGCGGCGAGACGGTGCACGAGCGCGCCGACGAAGGCGTCGCCGGCGCCGGTGGAGTCGACGGATTCGACGATGGCCGGCGGGATGGCCACCACCTGGTTGCCCTCAGCGACGACGGCGCCGCGCGCCCCGCGGGTGACCACGACTGACGCGAAGCCCAGCTCGATGAGCCGGGCAGCCATGCGCTCTTCCGATTCGGCGGGGGCCGCGCCGAACATCGTCAGCACGAGGCCCGCCTCGTGCTCGTTGACCACCAGCGGGTCGGCGCGCAGCAGGTCGTCGCGGTCCACGGGGACCACCGGGGCGAGGTTGACCACGACGCGACCGGTGGCGGCGCGCACCGCGGCGGAAAAGCCGGAGGCGGGGATCTCGCCCTGCAGCAGCACGATGTCGGCGGCGGCGATGGGGTCGGCGGAGGCGGTGACGCGGGCGTCGTCAAGCGAGGCGTTCGCGCCGGGCACGACGATGATGGTGTTCTCCCCGTCGTCGGACACGGTGATCACGGCCAGGCCGGTCGCGCCGGGTTCGGCGGTGACGGCGCTGAGGTCCACGCCGGCCGCGCGTAGGTGCTCGAGCGCGGTGTCCGCGTAGGCGTCGGAGCCGACGGCGCCGACCATGCGCACGTCGGAGCCGAGGCGGGCGGCCGCGACTGCTTGGTTGGCGCCTTTGCCTCCGGCTGAGACTCCCCCGTCGGCGCCGATGAGGGTTTCACCGGGCAGCGGGTGGCGCTCGACGAGCACGAACAGGTCTGCGTTGATGGAGCCGACGACGGCGATGGCGCTCATGGGGTCCACGTTAGATGATGCGCCGCTCGCGGGCCTTATCGACGGCCGCCGTCCTGTTGTCCACACCGAGCTTGCTGTAGATGTGGATCAGGTGCGTCTTCACGGTCGCCTCCGAGATGAACAGCCGGGCGGCGATCTCCCGGTTGGACGCACCGGTCTGCAACGCCTGGAGGATCTCGATCTCGCGGGAGGACAGCGCCTCGTCGGGGCGCATGACGCGTTCCGCGAGAACGCCCGCGACCTGGGGCGACAGGACGCGCTCGCGGCGAGAGGCGGACACGACGGCGTCGTGAAGCTCCTGCTCTGGGGCGTCCTTGAGCAGGTAGCCGAGCGCGCCCGCCTCGACGGCGGCGACGACGTCGGCCTGCGTGTCGTAGGTGGTGAGGATGAGCACTGGCGGCCCGCTCGCGGCGACGAGGCGGCGCGTGACCTCGATGCCGTCCGCGCCGGGCATCTGGATGTCGGTGACCACGACGTCGACCCCATCCGGCACCTCCACGTCCCCGGAGGCGCCCTCGGCGACGACCTCGATGTCGCCGAAGGAATCGAGCACGGCGCGCAGGCCGGCGCGGACGACGGGGTGGTCGTCGATGAGCATGACGCGGATCATCTAACGCTCCTTCAGCGGGATCGTTGCGGCGAGCACGTTGCCCTCCACGGTCAGTTCGCCGCCGGCCTCCTCCACGCGCGCCCGCAGGCCTGTCAGGCCGAAGCCCTCGGGCCCGGTGATGCCGCGCCCGTTGTCGAAGACGTCGACGGTGACAACGTCACCCAGCATATCCACGGTGACCACGGCCTCGGTGGCGTTGGCGTGCTGCACCACGTTGCTCAAACCTTCGCGCACGACGCGCTCGCTTATCGACGCCCCCGGCTCCCCCACATCCACAGCGTTGACGCGCACGTCAAGCGGCGCCCCGAGCGCCCGCTGGCGCTCCTCCGCGGCCCGCGCCAGCCTCCCGATGCGCTGCGGCAGCGGCTCGCGCGGGCCCGCGTTGACGGCGACGAAGCGGCGCGCCTCCGCGAGGTTGTCCGCGGCCGTCCGGCGGATGGTGTCGAGGGTGCGCCGCGCGTCGTCGTCCGTGATCTGCTTATCCAGCGCGCGGCCGAGCAAGACGATGGAGCTCAACCCCTGCGCCATCGTGTCGTGCACCTCGCGCGACAGGCGCGCGCGCTCTTGGTTGACGCCCGCCTCGTGCTCCGCGGCGGCGAGCTCCAGCTGGGCAGCCTGGAGCTCGTGCACGAGCTCCTTGTAGTGCTCCACCTCGGCACGCAAGGCCTTGTAGGACAGGACGATGAGGATGGCCAGAAGGGTGCCGATGGTTGGGCCGATCACTCCCCCGGCGCCACTCATTGGGTAGGTGATCGAGACCGTGAACGCGAGGACCGCCGCCGACACGAGAACGCCGACCGCGCGGGGCAGAAGATAGATAGCGAGGATGACCAGGGGGAACTCCAGCCACACGAAGGCCGGGGAGGCCAGAGCCAGCGCCACCCACAGCGCGCACACCACCGCCAGCCAGGCCCAGGAGGCGGGTTTGGTGTACGGGCGGTTCTCCTTGTGCCACACCGTGCCCGCCAGGTACACCACAAAGAAGACGCCGGCGAGGACCACCAGCCAGGGCGAGCGCCATGCGGTGGCCAGCCCCACCACGAGCAGAACCGCGACGAGCACGTGCAGGCTCACGCGGAGGAAGACGAGGATGCGGCTGGTGTGGGTCATAGTTTCCCAACGTAGCCGGGTTATGCCGTGGGGTGCGTGGCGCCTACCAAGGCCCGCGCCCATGCAAGAACGAGCGAGTTACCGTCGTTTGGTGGACACCTGGTGTGTACGGATTGTGTGTCCGTAGGAGAGGGCGTTCATTGTGAGTCAATCGCGGAAGAAGTTCACACCCGAGTACGGGCGTGAGGCTGCGAAGCTCGTGATCGAGTTGGATCTCCCAATCGCGCATGTAGCCGGGGAAATTGGTGTCCGCCCAGCCCTTTTGGGCACGTGGGTCAAAAACGAACGCGAGCGACGAGGCTCATCCGACGGGATTGGAGTGGGCGGGTCTAGCCATCCCGTTCGTTGACTCACCCATCGTCCGAGCAGACGGTCATAATCTTCCTTTTGGTCATCGATAATGGCTCAGAGTAGGAAACATCATTTTTCCACCGGGGGTTAGCACATGTCGCGAGCGGTTTTCGCAACTAAGCGAATGGCGCCCAAGAGCCGCGCCTGACCCTATGCCCAAAGCCTGAAAGCTGATCGACCGCAAAAATGGATATCGTGAATACAGTCAGGATCACTGTTTTAGATTCTCCGTGCAGCACGAAAGAGAGAATCGCCAGACACGTCAGCGCGACAAGAAAACTTATCAATACGGACAGTATTGTCGTGTTTCTTTCTGGTCTGAGTTTGGTCATCGTCTTCCCTCTAGCAGTGTCTGTGCCAGTCAGCGTTATCGTCGGCAATGGCAGCTCCTATTCCACACGGGGCCGCGAAAGGTCCTGTCAGTCCGCAGTAGAAACCCGTCACGGTGGTGTATGCGGCAATTCCGACGTATCCTTTCTAACACTTATCGCCAGCCTTCTATGCGTCGGGGCGCGAATCTCACTCTCGAAAAGCGACCAGGGAAATTAGCAGCCTCGTAGGCTTATCGTCGTTGATCGCGAGCTATGGCCTTTCCTCTCGTCTGATCGGAAAGCTTGACGTTGTCATGTGGTGTCTTCTCGCGCCCTTTTTTCGGAATCGTAGACGGCGCGCTCATCAACCAATCGGTTGATCCCAGGTTCAACCTCCCGCCCGATGTGTCAAGGCCCTGCTCAGGCCCACAATTGGGGCATGTTCGTAGGAATCAGAGAAATCGCGTCCGCCAAGGGCCGCTTCAGCCTGATCGTGGGTGTCGTCGGGCTGATCACTCTGCTCGTCGTGATGCTGACGGGTCTGACCGCAGGCCTGGGTAAGCAAAACACGTCCGCGCTCGAGGCGCTCAACCCCGCCTCGGTGACATTCGCGGATATGGAGGAGCCCTCGTACACGACTTCGCGCGTCGAGGAGCGCCCCGGGTCCGTCGCGCTGGGCACGGGCCAGACGCTCATGCAGCGCGCCGACGGCTCCGAGGAGTCCGTCGCCGTCCTCGGCCTTCCCGAGGGCACGACGCTTCCCGACGGCCAAATTCTCGGCGCCGAGGCCATCGCCTCGAACGGCCTTCACCTCGCGGAGGGGGAGACGGTGCAGCTAGGTGGGGCGTCGATTAGCGTGGGCTCGCTGAGCGAGGACCTCTACTACTCGCACTCACCCGTCCTGTGGGTGCCCACCGCGACGTGGCAGGAGGCGATGCACACAGACGCCGACGGAACGGTGCTGCTCAACAGCGACGACGACGGCATGATGCTCCCCCAGTCCTTCATGGCGCTTCCGGCGTACGGCTCGGAGCAGGGCTCCTTGCTCATGATCCAGGGCTTCCTCTACGCCATCGCCGCGCTGGTCACGGTCGCCTTCCTGACCGTGTGGACCATTCAGCGCACCCGCGACCTGGCCATCTTGAAGGCCATTGGCGCGTCGAACTCCTACCTGCGCAAGGACGCCCTCGGCCAGGCCGGACTGATCCTCGCGGCCGGCGTCGTTGCCGGAACGGCCATCGCGTACGGGCTCGGCCAGGCGGCGGCGAACGTTGTCCCCTTCGAGCTCAGCGTGGTCTCCATCGTCGGCCCGCCGCTGGCCCTGTGGGCCCTCGGCATGGTCGGCGCGTGGCTGGCCACCCGTTCCATCACGAAAATTGAACCGCAGCTCGCACTCGGAGGTATCGCCTAAATGCTCACCATGAACAACGTCACCGTCACCTTCCAGGACGGCCGGGAGCGCCTCACCGCCTTGGACTCCATCTCCTTTGAAGCCAACCCCGGCCACCTCACCTTCATCGTCGGCGAGTCGGGCTCCGGCAAGTCCACCCTGCTCTTGGTGGCGGCCGGGCTGCTCACCCCCGACGCGGGCGAGGTGCTCGTGGGCGGCGCCCCGGTCAGCGACGCGGTGCGCCTGGAGAAGATCGGCATGATTTTCCAGCAGGCCAACCTCATCGGGGCGCTCAACGTGCGCGACCAGCTGCTGGTCACCGACCATATCCGCGGGATCACTCCCCGCCGGGAGCGCGCCGACGAGCTGCTCGCCGCCGTCGGCCTCGAGGGCCTTGGCGGCAGGAAAATGCAGCAGCTTTCGGGCGGGCAGCGCCAGCGCGTCGGCATCGCCCGTGCGCTCATGGGCGAGCCCTCGCTCATTCTTGCCGACGAGCCCACCGCCGCCCTCGACAGCGAGCGCAGCCACGAGATCGTGTCCCTGCTGCGCACGCTCGTCACCGAGCGCGGCATCGCCTGCGCCTTTGTCACCCACGACCGTTCCCTCATCTCACACGCCGACGAGGTCGTCGAGGTCAAGGACGGCCGCGTGCGCGAGGCGGCGCCGGCGCGGGTTGGCTAGTCGACGGCAGCGACCGGCCGCTCCGGCCGGGCAGCGGGGGCGTCGTGGTTGGCCACCGCCACGCCGCGGCGCAGCAGCTCGGGGATGAGGCCCTCGCCCACGTGGTACGTCTCCTCCAGGTTGGGGTAGCCGGAGAGGATGAAGTGCTCGAAGCCCGCGCCGGCGTACTCCTGGACCAGGTCGGCGACCTCGCTGTGCGAGCCCACCAGCGCGGTGCCGGCGCCGCCGCGCACAAGGCCGACCCCAGACCACAGGTTGGGGTAGATCTCGAAGTCGCGCTCCGAGGCGCCCGCGGTGAAGGCGCTGCCTCGGCCGTGCAGCTCCGCCATGCGGCGCTGCCCCTCGGAGGCGGAGCGCGCCAGCCCCGCCTGGGCCTTCGCCACCTGCTCCGGGGAGATGTCAGCGAGGAGGGTACGGGCCACCCCCCACGCTTCTTCGGAGGTGCCGCGCGTGATGATGTGTAAGCGGATACCGGAGGAGACGCGGCGCGCGCGTTCGGCGGCGAGCGTGCTGATCCACTCGATCTTCTTCTGCGCCTGAGCCGGAGGCTCGCCCCAGGTGAGGTAGATGTCCGCGAAGCGGGAGGCAACATCGCCGGCGGGTGCGGAGGAGCCACCGAACATCACCGTCGGCGCTACCTCCGGCGGGCGCGGCAAGCTGGCGTTCTCGACGCGCAGGTGCTCGCCGTCGAGGGACACTGTCTCGCCGCGCCACAGGGAGGTAACAATGTCGAGGAACTCCGCGCAGCGGGCGTAGCGCTGCTCCTTGGTCAGGAAATCGCCGTAGGCGCGCTGCTCGGAGTCTTCGCCGCCGGTGACGACGTTGATGAGGAGGCGGTTGCGGGACAGCTTCTGAAAGGTGGTCGCCATCTGCGCCGAGAGGGTGGGGCCGATCTGGCCGGGGCGCAGCGCGATGAGGAACTTGAGGCGCTCTGTGGCGTCGATAAGCGATGCCCCCGCGAGCCACGCATCCTCGCACTCGCGGCCGGTGGGGATCAGCATGGATTCAAAGCCGTTCTGCTCCGCGGCGAGCGCGGTTTGCGTCAGGTAGCTGAGGCTGAGTGGGCGGGGGGTGCCGGAGGCGGCGGCGCCGTGGCCGCCGCCGACGATCGTGCGGGCGTCACCTGCGGTGGGAAGGAACCAGTGGAATGTGAGAGCCATGCGCCTTACCTAAGCAGACAGAACTGTCCAACCTCAACCGCTCTATGCATGGCGAATTAAATAATGTCACCAGCGCAAAGGCAAAGAAAGTGACCGCTCGGTCTACCGCAGCAATGGCCGCGACCACAGCGTAAGCACCGCGCCCGCCCCGAGGGCGAGGGCGGCCGTGGCGAGCAGGGTGCCGGGCAGGAAACCCGCGTCGACGGTCAGCGCCCCGAGCGCCGAGCCCGAGGCGATGCCCACCTGGAACGTGACCACGTAGATCGCCGAGGCGCGGTCCTGGTTCTCGCGGCCCGCGAAGAGGAACAGCGTGGTCGCCGACGTCGGCTGCGCCCCCGCGCCCGTGCCAATCGCCGCCACGAGCAGGAACACCAGCACCAGGGCGGCGACCCCCTGCGCCGCGAGCGCCCCCAGCCCCGCGGCCGCCGCCAACAGCAGCAACACCTGGGCGAGCCCGTTCATCCGCAGCATGCGCTTGTCCACACGCCGCCCGGCCACCACCACACCGACAATGCCGAACAGCCCGTAGAGCGACAGCCCCGGCGCCACGAGCTCGGGCGCGGTGACGCGCTCGATGATGAGGCCCAGGTAGGTGTAGGTGGCAAACACCGAAGTGACCGCGAGCAGAAGGAACACGATGAGGGAGGGCAGCGCGGAGCGGGTCCGGGCCTCCTCGTCGCCCGCCTGTGCCCGCACCGCCGGCATCGGTGGCAGCGTGGCCAACAGCACCACGACCGACAGGGCCACGCCCGCCCCGATCGCCCACGTGGCCGCCCGCCACCCGACGCTGGTGCCGAGGAACGTGGCCAGAGGGGAGCCCGCCACCAGCGCCATCGTCGAGCCCATCGACACCACCGCGATCGCCTTGCCCGTGCGCCCCGGCCCGGCCAGGCGCGCCGCCATGGGGTTGACCAGCGACCAGAACACCCCGTGCGTGAGCGCGGCGGTGACGCGGGCAGCCACGAGCATGGCGTAGTTCACCGCGGTGGCCTGCAGAATCACGCCCGCGGCGAGGAAGAAGAGGGTGGCGATGTAGACGGGCCGCCGGTCGAGGCGGCTCGTCCACGAGATCAGCGGGATGGTCACGACGGCGACGACGCCCGCGTAGACCGTCATGAGGAGCCCGATGCTGCCCTCCGTGACGCCGAGGTCCGCGGCCATGGGTGTGATGAGCCCCACGACGAACATCTCGTATGTGACGTAGACGAAGGCGGCGAAGCCCATCGCCGTGAGTGGCACGAACGGGAACCTGTCGGGAGCGGCGGTGGGGGCTGTGGGGGCTGTGGAGGGCACAGCCACAAACTAGCCCCCCGCGCTAGCCCGTGCGAACCTGTGGCGCCGCTGGGAGTGTGTGATAGTGTGCCTTATCACTCATCAGCACTCTGGAATGCATCGGGAATAACAGCGAGCCATGCCCTATACCCCGCCTGATTGGACCTCGAGAAACGGCAGGTCCTACCGCACGATCACCCAGTTTGATCGGCGTCACCTTGGCGTACTCGTCCTCGTGATCGTCCTGTGCGGCGTCCTCGTCGTGGCGGTGCGCTCCCTGCCGCGTTCGACCGCGAAGGCCGCCCGGAAGGTCGCCGGCGCGGTCCTCGGCGTCTGCTCCTTCGCCTACTACCTGTGGGTCCTTGCGCCCTCGCGCATCGTGTGGGACGAGACCGCCCCCTTCCACATCACCGACATCTTGCGGGTGATCACGCCGCTCGCCTTAGCGACGTCCAACCCAACCGCCTCCGCACTGTCCTATTACTGGGGTTTCCTGCTCAACCCCATGGCCCTGCTGTTTCCCGACATGGCCTACGTGCTCGACCGGCCGCGCCTGCAGGAGCTCGCCTACTGGTTTTTCCATACCGCGGCCTTTGTCGTGCCCACCGTGCTCACCTTCGCGCTCGGCTACCGCCCGACGTGGCGCGACTTCCGCGTGACCACGGCCATCACCCTCGCCTGGGCGGCCTTTGCCACGCAGGTCAACCGCGTCACGGGTGGCAACTACGTCTTCCTCTCCGGCTACCCGCGCGGCTGGTCCATCCTGCAGCTCATGGGCCGCTGGCCCTACTACATCCCCGTCGCCGCCGTCGGCGTGATCGGTGGGTGGGCGATCATGACGTGGCTGTGGCCCCACAACCGCCAGCCAGCAGCGCGGTAGCCGGCCTGATGTGCGCGGCGATCACGCTCGCGCTCGTCGGTGCTTCGCCGTAGGCAGTGGCCGCCGCTAGCTTCGCCGCCGCCGCGTGGACCTGCACGGCCTGGGCCACCTCGTCGCCGCGGGCCATCCGGGCGCCCGCTACGCCGGCCAAGACGTCCCCGGACCCCGGGGTCGCCGCCCACGAGTTGCCGGCGTCAACGATTGTGCAACGCCCACCGTTGGGCTCAGCGATGATGGTGGAGCGCCCCTTGAGCAGTACGGTGCAGCCGAGCAGGTCAGCGAGCTCCCGAGCCGTGGCAAGCCGGTCCTTGTCCTCGAGACCGACGGCGTCAGCCAGGCGCTTCGCCTCCCCGTCGTGCGGGGTGACCACCGTGGCGGCAGTGCGCTCGCGCAGCGCGCGGCGCAGGTGCGCGTGGGTGGCCAGGAGGGTGAGCCCGTCGGCGTCGATAAGCAGCGGCTCCTCGCGGGCGATGAGCCACGCGAGCTCGTCGGCGGCAGCCTCATCGGTGCCCGCGCCGGGGCCGTACACCCACGCCTGGACGCGGCCGGTCCGCTCTAGGTCGGGCGCCGCCACGACCTCGGGGTGCGCGCGGACGACCTCCGCGGCCTGCGGCCCCGCGTAGCGCACCATCGCCGGGGTCGCCGCCACCGCCCCCGCCACGCACAGCAGCGCCGCCCCCGGGTACGTCGAGCTCCCAGCGCGGATGCCCACGACGCCGCCCGAGTACTTGTCGTCGCGCGCGCCGGGCTCGAGCGAGGGGGCCGGCAGCGGGCCGAGGGGGACGAGCCCGTCCGGCCACGCGCGCTCCGGACAGACCGCGCGGGCGATTGTCACGTCCGCGGCGCGGCTGAGCTCGCCGGCCACGCCGCCGATGTCCGCCACCAGGGCCGTGCCGCACTCCGGGGCGAGCGCATGTGCCACGCGCCAGCCGCCGAACGTGACGGTGACGTCGGCGTCGACGCGCACCTCGCCCGCCACACCCGTGTCCGCCTCGACGCCGCTGGGGACGTCGACGGCGAGGACCTGGCGGGCGGCGGTGAGGGGACTGGCCAGTGAGGAGGGCAGGCCGCCGGACCCGCTGAGGCCGAGGATGCCGTCGATAAGCAGGTCGTAGCCCGTCTCGGGCGGGCCGCTGAGAAGCTGCCCCCCGGCGTTGCGGAACGCCTCGAGGGCGGGGGAGTGGGCGGTGCCGAACACGCACCACGCGTCGACGCGGTGGCCGCCGAGCGCGAGCTCCGCCCCGGCGTAGAGCGCGTCCCCGCCGTTGCCGCCTGTGCCCACGAGCAGCACCACCCTCGAGGGGTGCCCGAGCATCTCCTCGGCGGCGCGGAACACAGCGTGAGCCGCCTTCTTCATCAGCTCATCCGGGGCGTCCTGCGCCTCAAGCAGCGGCTTTTCGGCCGCGCGGATCTGGTCTGCGGTGTAGGCCTCGTGGAACATAGCGCCATGCTACGCGGGGGCTGCCCCCTGGCACCCGGGGCACCAGAACAGGTTGCGCCCCTCCACCTTCTTTGTGGCGATGGGCGTGCCGCACACAAAGCACGGTTCGCCGGCGCGGCGGTAGACGTAGACCTCGCCGCCGTGGTCGTCGGCGCGGGCAGGGCGCCCCATCGCCTCGGGGGAGTGCTCGTCGCGCACGGTGTCGATCCGCCCGTGGGCGACGCCGTAGCGCATGAGCTGGACAAGGTCGCCCCAGAGCGCATCGAACTGCGCGCGCGTGAGCTCGCGCCCAGGCAGGAAGGGGGAGATACCCAGGCGGAACAGCGGTTCGGCGCGGTAGATGTTGCCCACTCCGGCGAAGAGCTTCTGGTCCATCATGAGAGAGCCGATGGAACGCCGGGAGGCGTGCACGCGCTCCCACAGAGCGTCAGGGTCGGCGTCCTCGCGCAGCGGGTCCTCGCCGGCGCGGTCGATGATCCCCTGCAGCTCGGCGGGGGAGAGGTAGCGGCAGTACTGCGGGCCGCGCAGGTGGGCGGCCCCGGTGCCGTTGCTCAGGCGGAGGCGGATCTGCCCCCACACATCCCCGACGGGTTCGAAGCGCAGGGAGCCGATGAGCCCGAGGTGGATGTGGACGGTGTGGCCGGAAGAAAACGCCAAAAAGAGGTGTTTTCCCAGGGCTTCGGCCTGAAGCAGGAGGGAGGCGTCGATAAGCGATGCCTCGAAGCGCCCCTGAGGCGAGGTGGCCTCGAGGGGCGCGTCGCGGTAGTGCGCGTTGAGGTGGCGGGCAAGCCGGTGCAGAACGTGGCCTTCGGGCATCCCCCCACCTTAGGGCGGCTAGTGGTGGTCGATGGGCTCCGGGGTGACCACGATGCCGTCGGCGTCCGCGTAGAGGAAGTGGCCGGGGTGGAACTCCACCCCGCCGATGACCACGCGGGAGTTCACGGAGCCGACGCCGTCCTTGGAGGACTTGCGCGGGTTAGTGCCCAGCGCCTTGCAGCCGAACTGCATCGTTGCCACCTCGGCGGAGTCGCGGATCGCGCCGTTGATGACCACACCGGCCCAGCCGTTGTCCACGCCGGCCTGCGCGATCTTGTCGCCCATGAGCGCGGTGTGCACGCTGCCGTGGCCGTCGACGACGAGGACCTTGCCGCGGCCGGGGGAATTGAGCATCTTCTTCACCAGGCCGTTGTCCTCGAAGCAGGTAATGGTGACGATCTCCCCGCAGAACGAGGTGACGCCGCCAAAGTCAGTGAACTGAGTGTCGCAGCTGGCCAGCTGCTCCTGGTCGCCGTAGAGGTCGGCGATGTCTGCTGTTGCCATGCAGGAAGGCATGTTGTTTCTCCTCGTTGTGGTGCGGCGGGGCCGGTACGCAAAAAGGGGAAACCCGGAGGTTTCCCCCTAGCGCTTAGCCAGTTCGTTGCCGGTTAGAACTGAGACTCCTCGGTGGAGCCCTTCAGGGCGGCGGTGGAGGTGTTCGGGTCGACGGTGGTGGCGATGGTGTCGAAGTAGCCGGCGCCGACCTCGCGCTGGTGCTTCACGGCGGTGAAGCCGCGCTCCTCGGCGGCCTTGAACTCGCGGTTCTGCAGGTCCACGAAGGCGGTCATGCCCTCGCGCGCGTAGCCGTGAGCCAGGTCGAACATGCCGTAGTTGAGGGCGTGGAAGCCGGCCAGGGTGATGAACTGGAAGGCGAAGCCCATGGCGCCGAGCTCCTTCTGGAACGTGGCGATCTCCTCCGGGGAGAGGTGCTTGGACCAGTTGAAGGACGGGGAGCAGTTGTAGGCGAGCAGCTGGTCCGGGAACTCGGCCTTGACGGCCTCGGCGAACTTCTTGGCCAGCTCGAGGTCCGGGGTGCCGGTCTCCATCCAGATCAGGTCCGCGTACGGGGCGTAGGACTTCGCGCGGGCGATGCACGGCTCGATGCCGTTCTTGACGTAGTAGTAGCCTTCGGCGGACTTCTCGCCGGTGAGGAACTCGCGGTCGCGCTCGTCGACGTCGGAGGTGATGAGGGTCGCGGCCTCGGCGTCGGTGCGGGCGACGATGAGGGTCGGGGTGTTGGCAACGTCGGCGGCCAGGCGGGCCGAGGTCAGGGTGCGGATGTGCTGCTGGGTCGGGATGAGCACCTTGCCGCCGAGGTGGCCGCACTTCTTCTCGGACGCGAGCTGGTCCTCCCAGTGGGTGCCGGCGGCGCCGGCGGCGATCATGGCCTTCTGCAGCTCGTAGACGTTGAGGGCGCCGCCGAAGCCGGCCTCACCGTCGGCGACGATCGGGACAACCCAGTTGTCCACGGAGGTGTCGCCCTCGACGCGGGCGATCTCGTCGGCGCGGAGCAGAGCGTTGTTGATGCGGCGGACAACGTTCGGCACGGAGTTCGCCGGGTAGAGGGACTGGTCCGGGTAGGTGTGGCCCGCCAGGTTGGCGTCGCCAGCGACCTGCCAGCCGGAGAGGTAGACGGCCTTCAGGCCGCCGCGGACCTGCTGGACCGCCTGGTTACCGGTCAGAGCGCCGAGGGCGTGGATGTAGGAGCCGTCGCGCTTGGACACGCCCTCCCACAGGATCTCGGCGCCGCGCTTTGCCAGCGTGTGCTCCTCGATCACGGTGCCCTGCAGCTTCTCAACCTGCTCGGCGGTGTAGTCGCGGCGGATGCCTTCCCAGCGCGGGTTCTCGTCCCAGTCCTTCTGGATCTCCGCTGCGGTACGCGCCTTACCGGTGTTGGTCGTCATGGTGAAGTAGCCCCTTTCGCTGGACTTCCGTGCCTGCATGCACTCAGGCCCATCAATGTGAAGTGCGCCACGATGAATTGGCGTTGCCCGCTAGTATTGCGAGTTCCGCCACATGAGTCAACACCCTGGGATTGTTAGGTTTCGCGTGGGGGGATGGGGTCACACTGCTAATTTTGCGAACCTTAGCGAACCGATCTTTTCGGCACGCCCAGGGCTCGCGCAGCTCGCGGGCTGTTTGCGGCGGCGGCCCAGGGGGTGATGGCGGGGGGAGGAAAGCGAGATAGGCAGACCATCCAATGTTGCTCGCGGGGGTGGAAACGGTTGTTTCATTGGAAAATCTGTTTACTTCCGTGACCTCCATCACTAACCTCAATCGAGTACGTCCAGCTAACAGAGGCAGGCGCGTAGCGACGCCCCGCACCCTCCAACGAAAGGATCCCGCCCTCATGACCGCACCTCGTTTCGACGGCTCCAGCGACCCCACGGAACGCGTCGAGGTGGCGGGCCTCCAGGTGGCCCGCCCGCTGCACGACTTCGTCGCCGAGCAGCTGCTCCCGGAGATCGGCATCGACGCCGCCGAGTTCTGGGAGAAGACCGCGGCCTACTTCGCCGAGCTGACGCCGAAGAACAAGGCGCTGCTCGAGCGCCGCGACGAGCTGCAGCGCCAGCTCGACGACTACTACCGCGCGCACCCCGGCCAGCCCGACCCGGCCGAGCACGAGGCGTTCCTGCGCGAGATCGGCTACCTGGTGGAGCAGCCCCGCGAGGAAAAGATCCGCACCGCCAACGTCGACACGGAGTTCGCCGAGGTCGCCGGCCCGCAGCTCGTGGTCCCCATCACCAACGCCCGCTTCGCCATCAACGCGGCCAACGCCCGCTACGGCTCGCTGTACGACGCGCTCTACGGCACCGACGTCATCTCCGAGGAGGGCGGCGCCGAGCCGGGCACGAGCTACAACCCGGTCCGCGGCGACAAGGTGATCGCTTGGGCGCGCGACTTCCTCGACCGCGGCGTGCCGCTCGAGGGGGCGCGCCACGCGGACGTCGAGAAGTACTCCGTGGCCGGCGGGCGCTTCGCGGCGACGGTCAACGGCGAGGAGCGCGGCCTGGCGCAGCCCGAGCTCTACGTCGGCTACCAGGGCTCCGAGGACGCCCCGGAGGGCATCGTGCTGCGCCACAACGGGCTGCACATCATCATCCAGATCGACCCCGAGCACCCGGTGGGTAAGACGGACAAGGCCAACGTCAAGGACGTGCTGCTTGAGGCGGCCGTCAGCTCCATCATGGACTTCGAAGACTCCGCCGCGGCCGTCGACGGCGCCGACAAGGCCGCCGCCTACGCCACGTGGTTCGGCCTGAACAAGGGCGATATTTCGGAGACCGTCACCAAGGGCGACAGGACCTTCGAGCGCACCCAGGCCGACGACCTCACCTACACCGCCGCCGACGGCAGCGGCGAGGCCCGCCTGCACGGCCGCGCGATGATGCTGTGCCGCAACGTCGGCCACCTCATGACCACCCCCGCCATCCTCGTCGACGGCGAGGAGGTGCCCGAGGGGCTTCTCGACGGCCTGCTCACCGTCGCCGCCGCCATCCCCGGCCTGCGGGAGGACAACCCGCGCCGCAACTCGCGCACGGGCTCGATGTACATCGTCAAGCCCAAGCAGCACGGCCCGGAGGAAGTCGCCTTCACCAACGAGATCTTCGACCGGGTCGAGGAGATCCTCGGCCTGCCGGCGCACACCGTCAAGGTCGGCGTGATGGATGAGGAGCGCCGCACCTCCGTCAACCTCGACGCCTGCATCGCGGGCGCCGCCGACCGCCTCGTGTTCATCAACACGGGCTTCCTCGACCGCACGGGCGACGAGATCCACACCTCCATGTACGCCGGGCCCTTCGTGCGCAAGGCCGACCTGCAGACCGCCCCGTGGAAGCAGGCCTACGAGGACAACAACGTCGACGCCGGCATCGAGCACGGCCTGCCCGGCCGCGCCCAGATTGGCAAGGGCATGTGGGCGGAGACCGAACACATGGCCGCGATGGTGGAAAAGAAGGTGGGCCAGCCGAAGGAAGGCGCGAACACCGCGTGGGTGCCCTCGCCGACGGGCGCGACGCTGCACGCCACTCACTACCACGAGGTCGACGTCGCAGCCGTCCAGGAGCAGCTGCGCTCCGCCGGGCGCCGCGACAGCCTCGCCGCGCTGCTCACCGTCCCCGTCGCCGAGGGCGACACCTGGTCGGAGGAGGAAAAGCGCGAGGAGGTGGACAACAACTGCCAGTCCATCCTCGGCTACGTCATCCGCTGGGTCGAGCAGGGCGTCGGCTGCTCCAAGGTGCCCGACATCCACAACGTCGACCTCATGGAGGACCGCGCCACCCTGCGCATCTCCTCGCAGCTTCTGGCCAACTGGATCGCCCACGGCGTTGTCACGAAGGAACAGGTGCTCGAGTCCCTCCAGCGCATGGCGAAGGTCGTCGATAAGCAAAACGAGGGCGACGCGAACTACCGGCCCATGGCCCCGGACTACGACGCGTCCATCGGCTTCCAGGCGGCGAAGGACCTCATCTTCGAGGGCACGACCTCCCCGGCCGGCTACACGGAGCCGATCCTCCACGCCCGCCGCCGCGAGTTCAAGCAGGCGCACGGCCTGTAGGCACCACTGATGGCGGCGTGGGCGCGCTAGACTTTCTTCGTTCTCACGCGAAAGGACGGCGCCCATGCCCTATTCCATCGGTTTCGACCGAGACACGTACATCAAAATGCAGTCGGAGCACATCAGTGCCCGGCGCAGCGCGATCGGCGGCACGCTCTACCTCGAGATGGGGGGCAAGCTTTTCGACGACCACCACGCGTCCCGGGTCCTGCCCGGCTTCACCCCGGACAACAAGATCGCCATGCTCGAGCGCATCAAGGACGAGGTCGAAATCATGGTGTGCGTCAACGCGGGTGACATCCTGCGCCAGAAGGTCCGCGCCGACCTCGGCATCACCTACGAAGACGACGTGCTCAGGCTTGTCGACGCCTTCCGTGACCTCGGGTTCCTCGTCGACAACATCGTGGTCACCCAGGTGGAGGACGGCACACCGCAGGTCGAGGCGTTCATCAGCCGCCTGCAGCGCCTCGGGCTTAAGGTCGCGCGCCACCGCGTCATCCCCGGCTACCCCAACGACACGGCCCGCATCGTCTCCGACGAGGGCTTCGGCCTTAACGAGTACGCCGAAACCAGCCGCGACCTCATTGTCATGACCGCGCCGGGGCCCGGCTCCGGCAAGCTGGCCACCTGCCTGAGCCAGGTCTACCACGAGCACAAGCGCGGCAAAAAGGCTGGCTACGCCAAGTTCGAAACCTTCCCCATCTGGAACCTCCCGCTCAGCCACCCCGTCAACCTGGCCTACGAGGCCGCCACCGCGGACCTCGACGACATCAACGTCATCGACCAGTACCACCTCGAGGCCTACGGCGAGAAGGTCTCCAGCTACAACCGCGACATCGAGGTCTTCCCGCTCCTGCGTTCCCTGCTGCGCGAAGTCACCGGCGAAGAGCCCTACCAGTCGCCCACCGACATGGGCGTGAACATGGCGGGCCACTGCATCTCCGACGACGCCGCCTGCCGCCACGCCGCCGAGCAGGAAATTATCCGCCGCTACTACAAGGCCCTCGTCGACGAGCGCCGCGCCGAGGCCGACTCCACCATCTCCGACCGGATCGCCACCGTCATGCGCAAGGCCGACTGCACCGTCAGCGACCGCGCCGTCGTCGCCCCCGCCCTCGAGGTCGCCGAGCGCACCGGCAACCCCGGGGTCGCCCTCGAGCTTGCCGACGGCCGCATCGTCACCGGCAAGACCTCCGACCTGCTCGGCCCTTCCGCCGCCGTCGTCCTCAACGCCCTCAAACTCCTGGCCGGTATCCCCGACGACATCCACCTGCTGTCCCCGGCCTCCATCGAGCCGATCCAGTCACTCAAGACCGTCTACCTCGGTTCCTCCAACCCACGGCTGCACACCGACGAGGTTCTCATCGCCCTCTCCGCCTCCGCCGCCGCCAACCCCGACGCCCGCCGCGCCCTCGACATGCTGCCCCAGCTGCGCGGCTGTGACGCCCACGCCACCACCATCCTCGGCTCCGTCGACGAGGGCATCTTCCGCAGCCTCGGCGTTATGGTGACCTCGGAGCCGCAGTACTGGAAGAAGTCGCTCTACCACAAGCACTAGGCCTGGTGTGCTGGTCGACCTCAGCGACATCCGGGGCGTAAAGGGCCTGGTCGTGTTGGGCTGGATTGTGTCGACGTCGACCACGGTCGACCTCACGGGTTTTCCGGGGGTAGAACCGCAGGTCGCGTTGGGCTGGATTGCGCTGAGGTCGACCACGGTCGACCTCACGGGTTTTCCGGGTGTAAAACCCCTGGACGCGTTGGGCTGGATTGTGTTGAGGTCGACCACGGTCGACCTCACGGGTTTTCCGGGTGCAAAACCGCAGGTCGCGTTGGGCTGGGTTGCGCTGAGGTCGACCACGGTCGACCTCACGGGTTTTCCGGGTGTAGAACCCCTGGTCGCGTAACCCTGGATTGCGCTGAGGTCGACCACGGTCGACCTCAAGGGTTTTCCGGGTGCAAAACCGCAGGTCGCGTAACCCTGAAAGGCGTTGACGTCGACCACGGTCGACCTCACGGGTTTTCCGGGTGTAAAACCGCAGGTCGCGTAACCCTGATTTGCGTTGACGTCGACCACGGTCGACCTCAAGGGTTTAGCGTGTGTAAAACTCCAGGTCGCGTAACCCCACAAGCACTGGCCCGCCCGCCCCAGTCGACCTCAGCGAAAACCAACACGCACGAACCCCTGTCAGCGCTCGCACCGGAGGCCGAACGCCGTGAGTGCTCACGCACCGGCCGCACAAAACACGTAGTTCGATCGAGAAAACTACGTATAGTGGGCAGCATGAGTATCACAAATGTCACTGTGTTGGGCGCCGGTGTCCTCGGCGCCCAGATTGCGCTGGTCACCGCGTTTCGCGGGTTCAATGTCGTGTCCTGGGATATCAACGAGGAGGCCCTCGAGGCCGCGAGCAAGCGCTTCGACACGTTCGGCGCGCAGATGATTGCCGAGCTGGAGGACGCAACCGAGGAGTCCATGGCGCAGGCGCGCGGACGCCTGCGCCAGACCACCGATGTGGAGGCGGCGGTCCGCGAGGCGGATCTCGTTATTGAGGCGGTGCCGGAGAAGCTGGAGATCAAGAAGGACGTGTGGTCCCGCGTGGGCAAGGCCGCGCCGGCCGAGACGATCTTTGCCACGAACACCTCGACGCTGCTGCCCAGCAGCTTCGCCGAGGCGACCGGTTCTCCGGAGCGCTTCCTGGCGCTGCACTTTGCCAACCACATCTGGCTGCAGAACACGGCGGAGATCATGCCGCACGCGGGCACGGACCTGAAGTACGTCGATGTTCTGGTGGAGTTTGCGAAGAACATTGGCATGGTGCCGGTGGAGCTGAAGAAGGAGCAGCCTGGCTACATCCTGAACACGCTGCTCGTTCCGCTGCTCAACGCGGGCAAGTACCTCTATGCCAACGACATCGCCGAGCCGGCGGACATTGACTTGGACTGGCGCAACTCCTCGGGCGCTCCGCGTGGTCCCTTCGAGATCATGGACGTGATTGGCCTGCGCACGATGCTGGCCGTCGCAAAGCTCAAGGAGAACCCGGGGGACTGGGAGCGGAAGTTCATGGGCATCCTCGAAGGGATGATTGAGGAGGGCCGCATCGGTCTCGAGGCTGGCCGGGGCTTTTTCACCTACGACGACAACGGCAAGCGGGTCGACTAACACCCTGCCTTTAGAATCGAGGTATGACCAGCAAGATCCTCCTGTACTACAAGTTCCAGCCCGTCGCTGACCCGGAGGCGGTGCGCTTGTGGCAGCGCGACCTCTGCGAGGGGCTGGACCTGCGCGGAAGGATCATCGTGTCCCCGCACGGCATCAACGGCACGGTCGGCGGGGACATCGACGCGTGCAAGGCGTACGCGCGCAAGACCCGCGAGTACTTCCGCGGCATCGAGTACAAGTGGTCGGAGGGCGGCAAGGAGGACTTCCCGAAGCTCAGCGTCAAGGCACGCGAGGAGATCGTCTCCTTCGGCGCGCCCGAAGAGCTGCGTGTCGACGAGCACGGGGTCGTCGGCGGCGGCACGCACCTGAGCCCGGAGGAGGTCAATACGCTTATCGACGCCCGCCCAGACGCCGTCTTCTTCGACGGCCGCAACACCCGCGAGGCGCAGATCGGCCGCTTCAAAAACGCCGTCGTCCCGGACGTGGACACCACCCATGACTTCATCGCCGAGCTCGACAGCGGCAAGTACGACTGGATGAAGGACAAGCCCGTCATCTCCTACTGCACCGGCGGGATCCGCTGCGAGGTGCTGTCGAGCCTCATGATCAACCGCGGCTTCCGCGAGGTGTACCAGATCGACGGCGGCATCGTGCGCTACGGCGAAAAGTACGGCAACGACGGCCTCTGGGAAGGCTCGCTCTACGTCTTTGACAAGCGCATGCACACCGAGTTCGGCGCGCCCGACGACCCGAACTTCGTCCAGCTCGGCCACTGCGTGCACTGCGGGGAGGCGACCAACCAGTTCTACAACTGCGCCAACGAGCCCGAGTGCCGCGCCCAGTACCTGAGCTGCCCCGCCTGCCGCGACGAGAAGCCGCTGTGCGGGGAGTGCGCGAAAGAGGGACAGGCGGAGCGTTAGATGGTGTCCCGGGCGAGGATGCCCACCGTCACGGTGAGCCACCACATGGTGAACGGCACGATGGGGATCCAGAACACGCCCATCCACGGCACCCAGCGTTCGTAGCGGTTGAGCTTGCGCACCATGATCACCGCGCAGCCGATGAGGCCGGCGACCGGGGGCACCGTGTTGATGGCGGCCCACCACAGGCGGGCGTCGCGGGTGCATAGCCAGGTGGCGGGGCCGTCGTCGCACAGCGGGCCGCCCGCGAGGCGAAAGGCGAGGGCCGTGACGAACCCGATGAGTGAGGTGAGCGCGACGGTGCCGATGGCGTAGAAAATCGCCTGGCGCGTCGAGGTGCGGTTGCGCTCCGCTACCTCGAGCGGGTCGGGCTCGTCCGCGAGGTCGTCGAAGCTTTGGGGCTCGGGACGGGGGCGGTTGTAGTAGTCGGACCTGCCGTGCAGGTCGTTCTCTGGGTGGTCGCGCATGCCACCACCATAGGCGCCGCGGCGGCTACCCCTCGACGCGGGGGAAGATGACCACCGGAGCTGGGGCGTAGCGCAGGAACTCGCTAGCGCGCGAACCCGCGAGCACCCGCTGCTGCGCCGCGCTGGGGTGGGAGCCGAGGCAGATGAGGTCGCCCTTTTTCCATTTCACCGAGCTCACCGCCTTCTCCCAGCCGTTGCCGTACGCCAGGGTGGTCTCCACCTCGAGGGGCGGCTCTGGCTCGGCGGTGGTCTCGTCCGCAGTCTCCTCGGCGACGAGTTTAAAGGCTTCGTCGCGGGCGCGGTCCAACAGCGACAACGCCGCCTCGTAGGACTCGGCGGGCTCGGAGCCCAGGCTGTCCACGTCGGGCATTTCGGGCAGCACCGAGACGAGCCGCAACGGCACCTCGAGGAGCAGGGCGAGGCGCACAGCGCAGCGCAGGCCCGTGGTGTCCTCGCGGCCGGAGTGCAAAAGCGCCAGGTTGACGCGCGTGACCCCTTTCTTGGAGAGCTTCAGCCCTGTGGGCACGAGGCCCAGGGACACTGGGGAGGAATGCATGAGGGCGTCGGCAGTGGGGGAGGCCAAAAAGCGCGCTTGCTTGAGGGTCGCGCTGGAGCTCAGCACAATAATGTCCGCGCCGGCGGACTGCGCGGCCGAGGTGAGCGCGGCGGGCTCGCTGGTGGCGTCGACAAGCGTGCAGGGCTCCGACGCCCACTGGTTCCGGGGGAGGTGGTCGGCGAGTGCGGCCAGTGCCTTCGAGGTGACGCTTTCCTTTTCCGCGGCAAGCCACTTCTTGTACTTCTTCGGCGCGAGAGACTTCGTCCACGAGCGCGGGGACGCCGAGAAGCGGCCCAGCCACGCTGCGAACTCCAAGCCGGCGAGGCTGGTGGTGTCCCAGCCGACTGTCAGGCGCAGCACCGAGGGGGTCTCGCTGCCGCGCTGTGGAAGATCGAGAGTCATGATCGGTTCAGGAAAGGGGTAGGGGTATGGACAACAGTCCCATTATCCCCAATTAGTCCCGCTTCCCGTGAATCGGGTTGTTCACGTAGGCCTCCGCCAAGGCGTTGACCACGTCCGCGAGCTCGCTCGCCTTGCGCAGGTTCTCCTCGGAGAGGGTCGAAATCATGTCCGCGAGGTAGGCGGTGCGCTCCTCGCCCACCCGCTCGAGCTCGTCGCGGCCCTTCGTGGTCAGCTCTACGGTGACGCCGCGCCGGTCCGCTTCGTCGCGAGTGCGGTGCACGAGGCCGCGCTTTTCCAGCTGGTTGACGGTGTTGGAGGCGGTTGGCATGCGCACGCCCTCGGCTTCGGCGATCTTGCTGATGCGAGAGGGGCCGTACTCATCGAGGCGGGCCAAGATGGACAGCTGCGGGCCGGTCAGGTCGGACTGCTCCGCGATGCGGAAGTACGTGACGTACAGGCTCGTCATCGAGGGGCGGATGCGCTCGGCGATCTCGCGGGGAGTGGGGGTAGTGCCGGAGTTTTCAGTCATCTCCTACCTTCTTTATATTCCAAAACTAAAGAGGAATCATACCACCAGCGGCCCAAAACCCAACCACGTTAGGATGGCCGGGATGATCGCCTACAGCCAAGAGATCTCGCACGAGTGGCAGCGGCGCACCCTTCTGCGGGACTTCGCCCACGGCAAAGTGCCTATCGACGCCATCTGCGACGCCGACTTCCTCCTCCGTGCGGCCGCTCAGTTCCACGGCACGGACTCTGCTCGGCCGTGCCCCGTGTGCGAGCGTACTATGCAAGAAGTGTTGTGGGTCTACGGCGACAAACTGGGGCGTAGGTCGGGCACGGCGCGCAGCGTCGACGAGGTCGAAGCGCTGGCCAACGAGGTCGGGCCGATTTCGGTTCATGTCGTCGAAGTGTGCCAACACTGCAGCTGGAACCACCTTTTGCGCGAAGTCACAGCGTCGCCGATGGTGTGATTCGTTGACAGAGGACGTAGGGTATCACCTAGTAATTGACACGCACTCGCGGGAGCGATGCCGGGACGATGCAGGAATAATTCGTGACAGATAAAGAAGACCGCACGCCCGAGGGGCAAGTAGCACACAGTACGAAGGCGGGCCAGGGTACCCGCAAGCGGAGCAAAGCCACGCAGTGGATCCTCGCGATCCTGCTCGGCCTCGCCCTGCTCGCGGCGATCCCGCTGGGCTGGTTCGTCTGGCAGTACGCCCGCGCTGAGATCCCCCAGCCGGAGGAGATCAACGCCGCTCAGGTGTCCAACATCTACTTCAACGACGGCCAGACAGAGCTCGCCCGTGTTGTCCCGGCGGAGGGCAACCGCGTCCAGATCCCGCTCGAGGAGGTCCCCGAGGACGTGCAGAACGCGGTGCTCGCTGCGGAGGACCGCGACTTCTGGACGAACTCCGGCTTCTCCTTCACGGGCTTCGCGCGCGCCGTCATCGGCCAGATCACCGGCAACCCGTCCGCCGGCGGCGGCTCGACGGTGACCCAGCAGTACGTGAAGAACGCCCTGGTCGGCGACGAGTACTCCTACGAGCGCAAGGCAAAGGAGCTGGTCTACTCCATCAAGATGACCAACTCGTGGAGCAAAGAGGAGATCCTCAACGCCTACCTCAACACCGTCTACTTCGGCCGCAACGCTTACGGCATCGAGGCGGCCGCCCACGCCTTCTTTGACAAGCCCGCCAGCGAGCTCACCGTGGAGGAGGGCGGCGTGCTCGCCGCCTCCATCCAGCTGCCGAGCCAGCTCGACCCCTGGACCAACCCGGACGGCGCCCGCGCGCGCTGGGACTACGTCATGGACGGCCTGGTCGAAATGAACGTGATGGACGTCGAGGAGCGCCAGCAGCTGACCTACCCCGAGACGCGCGATCCGGTCACCTACTCGGCCTACACCGAGGCGACCGGCCCGAACGGCTTGATCAAGAACCAGGTGATGGAGGAGCTCGAGCGCATCGGCATCACCGAAGACGACCTGACCAACCGCGGCCTGCAGATCACGACGACCGTCAACCCCTCCCTCCAGGACGACGTCGAGCGCATCTCCAAGGAGCGCCTGTCGGTCCTGCAGGACGACGCCCGGACCGGCGTCGTGGCCATCGAACCCGCGACCGGCGCCGTCCGCGCGTACTACGGCGGCGACGATCCGAGCGGCTGGGACTACGCCAACGCCGGACTGCAGACCGGCTCCGTGTTCAAGATCTTCGCCCTTGCGGCGGCGTTGCAGCAGGGCATCCCGCTTACCGCGACGTTCTCCGACGCGCCGGTGCCGCTGCCCGGCGGCATCACCGTGAACAACTGGGACGGCGGCAACGCCGGCATGATCTCGATGGCGGAGGCGACCCGTGTCTCCTCCAACACCGCGTTCCTGCGTATCCAAAACGAGCTGGAGAACACCACCCAGGACACCGCCGACATGGCGCACGCGCTCGGCGTCGCGCGCTCCATCCCGGGCATCCCGGTGACCCTGCGCGAAAACGGAGGCCAGCCCTACGAAGGCATCGTGCTGGGCCAGTACCAGTCGCGTGTCCTCGATATGGCCACCGCGATGACGACGTTGACCAACCGCGGCATCTACAAGCCGACGCACTTCGTCGAGCGTGTCACCGACGCGCGGGGGGAGGTCCTCTACGAGGTAGACCGTAGCTACGAGGAGCGCCGCGTGTCCGAACAGGTCGCCGACAACGTCATGCAGGCGCTGGGCCCCGTGATCCCCTACTCCAACGCGACCCTCGCCGGTGGGCGCCCCTCCGCCGGCAAGACAGGCACCGCCCAGATGGGCGACACCGGCACCAACAAGGACGCCTGGATGGTCGGCTCTACCCCGCAGCTCGCCATGGCTGTGTGGGTCGGCACTGCCGACAACACCTCCCCGATCTTCAACCAGTGGGGCGGCATCATGTACGGCTCCGACACCCCTGCCAAGATCTGGAAGGACGTCCTGGATACCGGCCTTGAAGGCCAGGAGTTCGAGTCCTTCCCCGAGGCGGCACCGGTGACGTGGGGCGTCAATGCTTACAAGGGTGGCCTTGGCCTCAGCGGATCCTACGGTGGGTCGTACGGCGGATCCGGCCGTGGCACGGGCGGCGGGGGCTACGCCCCGGCGCCCCAGCCTGCCCCGGCCCCAGCCCCCGCCCCGGCACCTGCCCCCGAGCCGGCCCCGGCCCCTGCACCCGCTCCGGCACCCGCCCCGGCGCCCGCCGTGCCCGAGCCCCCGGCGCCCGTGCAGGACGCGCTCGACGCGATCGGCGAACTGCTGGGCGGCTAGGGTGGCGGTCACGGAGCACATGGCACCCGACCCGGCGGCGCGCGTTCAGCCGGGCCGCACCGAGCCGCTCGCCCAGGGCTGGGTGGGCTTCCTCGGGGGCCCGCTCGGCCGTTTCGCTGTGCCCGGCCGGGCGTCCTTCTGGACGCCGCTGCGCGCGATCCTGGCGCTGGCCTGGGTGTTTTTGTCGCTCGGCGTGCTCAGCAAGGCGAACTGCGCCGGAGGTAGCCCCGACGAGAACGGGGTGCTCCAGCTGGACTGGTCGGGAGCGCGCCAGTACACCTCGTTCTGCTACAACGACATCGTCCCGCTCTACCACGGGCGCGGCCTCGACCAGCCCGGATTCGCCTACGACTACTCCTGGGTCGAGGACGGCGTCACCCGGTACATGGAGTACCCGGTGCTTGCCGGCGTCTTCCAAAACATCATGGGCGCCATTGCCCGCTCGACCTCCGGCCTCGTCGCCGGCGTGCTCCCGGAGGTGGGCTGGTACTTCTATCTCACCGCCTTCGTCATGGCGGTGCTGTGGGTGGCCACGGCCCGGATGGTCGCCGAGCTGGCCGGTAACCGAGTGTGGGACACGCTGCTTGTCGTCGGCAGCCCGCTGCTGATCACCCACGCGTTCACCAACTGGGACATCCCCTCAATCTTCTTCCTGGTCGCGGCCCTCCTCGCGGCGCGGAACCGGCGCTTCTGGCTCGCCGGCGTGCTGATCGGGCTGGGCACCGCGTTCAAGCTGTGGCCCCTGTTTGTCCTCGGCGCGTACGTCACGTTGGCGCTGCGCACACGCCAGTGGCTGCCCTTCGCAAAGATGGCCGGCGCTGCGGCGCTGACGTGGGTTGCCGTCAACCTCCCCGTCTACCTGCGCAACCCCGAGGGGTGGGCCGAGTTCAACCGGCTCAATACCGAGCGCGGCTGGGAGTGGACGACGATCTACGCGGTGATTTCCCGCATCACCGGCTGGGGCGGCTTCGACGGGGAGGGGACCCCGGTGATCCTCAACATGGTGACGCTCGTGCTCTTCGCCTCGGGCTGCGTGTTCACGCTCATCCTCGGGCTGAGGGCACCGCGGGACCCTCGGGTGGCCGAGCTGCTTTTTCTCATCGTGGCGTTCTTCCTGCTGTTCAACAAGGTGTGGAGCCCCCAGTACTCGCTGTGGCTTGTCGTCCCCGCGGTGCTCGCCCTGCCTCGCTGGCGGCTGCTTTTGGCGTGGATGACGATGGATATGATGGTGTGGCCCATCCTCATGTGGCACCTGCTTGGCGTGGACAACAACGGCCTACCCGGGGAGGCCGTCAACGTCATCGTCATCGCCCGCGACGCCTTCGTCGTTGCGATGGTCATCCTCGTGGTGCGCCAGATGCTAGGCCGGTCGAAGGACGCGGTCGCGGCGGCCCACGGCGGCCACGACCCGCTCCTGACCACCCCAGCGCAGTGGGGGCGGCCATGACCACCCCCACCATCGTCGGCATCGTGTCCATCGTGATCGGGTTTGCGCTGATCGGGGCCTCCTTCTACGTCACGTCGCGCACGCGCAACGTCCCGCTCGCCGTCGGTCTGGGCATCGCGGCGTTCGTCTTCATCACCGTGATCCCCGTGGTCCTCGCGGTGTTTATCGCCGCGCCGAACCCGGGGGTGTGAGGCGCTGCTCGGGCGTCGATAAGCATTTTGCCCTGTCATAGCGGTGGGGTACGCTGGAAAAGTTGCTTGACGCAACGACCCTCCTGCCACCGCGAGGTGCGGTGGCCGAAACCGTAAATTTTGAGACCATAGGAGGTGATGAGGTCCGTGCGTCACTACGAAGTAATGATCATCCTCGACCCGCAGCAGGATGAGCGCACCGTTGCCCCGTCCCTGGACAAGTTCCTGGAGATCGTCCGCAAGGACAACGGCACGGTAGAGAAGGTTGATGTCTGGGGCAAGCGCCGTCTGGCCTACCCGATCAACAAGAAGGAAGAGGGCTTCTACGCTGTTGTGAACCTCGAGTGCGAGGCCGACACCGTGGGCGAGTTCGACCGTGTCCTGAACCTGAACGACAACATCCTGCGCACCAAGGTTCTGCGCACCGACAAGTAAGAACGGTTAGGCTCGTTCCCACAGCGCCGAATACGGGCGTGACAGGCACAATCGAGCCGAGCGTCGTGCGAGGAAGGTAGAAGACCATGGCCCAAGGAGAAACCCCCATCACCGTTATCGGCAACCTCGTTGCCGACCCGGAGTTGCGGTTCACCGCGGCGGGGGCCCCGGTGGCGAACTTCCGTGTCGCCTCCACCCCCCGTACATTCAACCGCGACACGAACCAGTGGGAGGACGGCGAGTCCCTGTTTTTGACGTGCAACGTGTGGCGTCAGACAGCGGAAAACGTCGCCGAGTCCCTCACCAAGGGCATGCGCGTGATCGTGCAGGGCCGCCTGCGCCAGCGTTCCTTCCAGACCCGCGAGGGCGAAAACCGCACCGTGTTCGAGGTGGAGGTCGACGAGGTCGGCCCCTCCCTGAAGTACGCGACCGCGTCCGTGACCCGCACGCCGCGTGAGGGCGGCCAAGGCGGGTACGGCGGCGGCCAGCAGCAGTCGCGCCCGCAGCAGGGCGGCGGTTTCGGTGGCGGCCAGCAGCAGTCGCGCCCGCAGCAGGGCGGCGGTTTCAGCGGCGGCCAGCAGCAGGGCGGCAACCGGCAGCCTGAGAACGACCCGTGGAATTCTGCACCCCCCGCCGGCGGCTTCGGCGGGATGGACGACGAGCCCCCGTTCTAAACGTTTTCACAGACCAGAATTTTTCAACTCAAGGAAGGTTAGGATTCATGAAGCTGATCCTCACCGCTGCCGTTGATAACCTTGGCGAACCCGGCGACGTTGTCGAGGTCAAGGACGGCTACGGACGTAACTTCCTGCTCCCGCGCGGCCTGGCGATCCCGGCCACCCGCGGCGCAGAGAAGCAGATCGAAGACATCAAGCGCGTTCAGACTGAGCGCCAGGTCCGCGACCTGGACCACGCCAAGGAGCTGCGCGACCAGCTTGACCAGCTGACCGGCGTGAAGGTCACGGTTCGCACCGCGAACAACGGCAAGCTGTTCGGCTCCGTCAAGCCGGGCGACATCGCCGACGCGGTCAAGGCCGCCGGCGGCCCCTCGCTGGACAAGCGCCGCATCGATGTGCCGAAGGGCCTCATCACCAAGACCGGCGGCTACCAGGTGAAGGTGAACCTCCACGACGACGTGGAGGGCAAGGTGAACTTCGAGGTCGCAGGCGCCTAAGACGCCGCGACGGCCCGCGTAGGGCCCAACGACAACAGCTTTTCGCGCTGGCCCCACTTGTGAGGAGTGGGGCCAGCGCTTTTTGCACATGCTTATCGACGCCCACCCCTGTGGATAACTCATCGACCTGTGTATTTCTCTCCCACGTCCCGCAACATCGCAGGTCACACGGGCCTGCGAGCAGCGACCGGCGTCGCTCGCGAGCACTACGTTATCCACAGGGTTGTGGGTGTGTGTGGACAACCCCGCGTGTGCCGACGAGTTATCCACAGCGCGCTACGATAGGCGCAATTGACCACAACGGAGGTATCACATGGCAGGCGCACACGCGGCGGGCTCCGCGAACTCGGGCGATTTCGGGGCGTTCGCGGACACCGACGACGACTACGTCCTTCCGCCGGAGCCGGCGGAGCCGGGCTACTCGCGCGACCGCTCTGACAGTGGCCGCTTCGACCGTTTCGACCGTGACCGGGGAGACCTGCGCGAGTACAGGCAGCCGCCGCACGACGAGCGCGCCGAGCGCGGCGTCCTCGGCGCCATGCTGCTCAGCCCCGACACGGTTGTCGACGTGACCGACACGCTGCGCGCCGAGGACTTCTACTACCCGGCGCACCAGCTCATCTTTGGCGCGGTCGTCGAACTGTTTTCCCAGGGCAGCGACATCGACGTCCTCATTGTCGTCGGCCGCCTCGACCGCCTCAACCAGCTGGAACGCGTCGGCGGTGCGCCCTACCTGCATACCCTCATCTCAGAGGTGCCCACCGCCGCGAACGCGCGCTACTACGCGGACATCGTGGCGGAGAAGTCGTTGCTGCGCCAGCTGGTCAACGCCGGCACCCGCGTCGTGCAGTACGGCTACGAGGGCGACGAGGGCATGGAGGTCGAGCAGATCGTCGACCGCGCCCAGCAGGAGGTCTTTGCCGTCTCCCGCAAGAAGGCGGGGGAGGACTATAAATCCCTGTCGGAGCTGCTCAAGCCCACCATCGACGAGCTGGCGCTCATCGAACAGGGCGGCGGGCTGGAGCAGGGCGTGCCCACGGGCTTCCTCGATCTCGACCGTCTGACCAACGGCCTTCACGCAGGGCAGATGGTCATCATCGCCGCGCGACCCGGCGTGGGCAAGTCCACACTGGCGCTCGATTTCATGCGCTCCTGCTCGATCGCTCACGGCAAGACCTCGGTCATTTTTTCGCTGGAGATGAGCGCCTCCGAGATCATCATGCGCATGCTGTCGGCCGAGACGGAGATCAAGCTCGCCGCCATGCGCTCGGGCCAGATGGCGGAGGCGGACTGGGAGAAGCTGACGCAGCGGCTCACCGAGATCCAGGACGCGCCGCTGTTTATCGACGACTCGCCGAACCTGACCATGATGGAGATCCGCAAAAAGGCCCGCGACCTCAAGCGCAGCCACGGTCTCGACCTCATCGTGCTGGACTACCTGCAGCTCATGAGCTCCGGGCGCAAGGTGGAGTCGCGCCAGCAGGAGGTGTCGGAGTTCTCCCGCAGCCTCAAGCTGCTGGCCAAGGAGCTTGAGGTCCCGGTCATCGCTATTTCCCAGCTCAACCGTGGCCCGGAGGCGCGCACCGACAAGAAACCGCAGCTGGCTGACCTGCGCGAATCGGGCTCGCTCGAGCAGGACGCGGACATGGTGTTCCTTCTCTACCGCCCGGACTCGCAGAACCAAGACGACGAGCGCGCAGGCGAGGCCGACATCATCGTGGCGAAGCACCGCGGCGGGCCGATCGACACCATACCGGTCGCGCACCAGCTGCACTACTCGCGCTTTGTCAACATGGCCCACGGCTAAAGCATGACATCTCAACCCCAGCTCAAAGGCTTAGGGAAGCCTCGCCAACGGTGACAGCGTCGCGGCGTCCGCATATTATGCCAGATAAGAGCGTTTTTCGCCGTCTGCCGTGATCATTCTGGGAGGGCCACCATGACTGTCCGATCCATCAAAGCTACCGAGCCGTGCGCGCACACCGTGGCGCGCCTCGACGGGTCCATCACCGTCGCGCGTACCGACACCTCTACGGTTCTCTACAACCTGCCCCGCGACATTGGGGAGCTCGACGACAAGGTGGGCAAACCCTCGTGGCGCGCGCGCCTTAGCGCAGCGCTACGCCGCGCTGCTCCGGAAGAGTAAAAGCAGCGACGCACGCGACCGCAAAAGCCGCCGCGAATAGCCCGAAGGCCAAGAACGGCCCGCCCGCCGCGACGAGCGGCGGGACCACCAGCGGAGCGATGATCGAGCCGATGCGCCCGAACGCCGCGCCGGCCCCCGTGCCCGTGGCCCGCACGGAGGTTGGGTAGAGCTCCGGCCCGATGGCATAGAACGCGCCCCACGCCCCCAGGTTGAAAAAGGAAAGCAAGCAGCCCGCGGCGATGATCTGCCAGGGCGCACCAGCCATGCCGTAAAGGAACGCTGCGACAGCGGAACCCGCGAGAAAGACGGACAGCGTCACGCGGCGGCCCCAGCGCTCGATGAGCCAGGCCGCGGCGGCGTAGCCCGGGAGCTGCGCCAGGGTAATCACGAGGGTGAAGGAGAAGGACCTCACGAGGGTGAAGCCTTGGCCCACGAGGAGCGAGGGGATCCAGGTGAAGGCGCCGTAGTAGGACAACGAGACGCAGAACCACACCACCCAAAACGGCAGCGTGCGGCGCCACAGATCGGGGCCCCAGATGCCGCCGCGCGGCTCGTCGTGGTGGGCGGGCGGCGGGGCGTCGTCACGCGACTGCGGGGCGGATTCCTCGAAGGAGCGGACGACGGCCTCGGCTTCCTCGTGGCGCCCTTTTGACTCCAGGAAGCGGACGGATTCCGGCAGCCCGAGGCGAACGACGATGGCGTAGGCCGCGGGGACGGCGCCGAGGGCGAGGCCCCACCGCCAGCCGTTCTCTCCCTGCGAGACGACGAACGTGCCGATCACCGCGGCCAGGATCCAGCCCACCGCCCAGAAGGCTTCGAGCACGACGACGAGGCGCCCGCGCACGCGCCGCGGAGAAAACTCGCTGACCAGCGTGGAGGCGACGGGAAGCTCCCCGCCGAGCCCGAGGCCTGTGAGGAAACGCAGCGCGATAAGCACCGCAACGGACCCGGCGAGCGCGGAGGCGCCGGTGGCCAGGCCGTAGACCACAAGCGTCAGCGCGAAGACGTGGCGCCGGCCCAGTTTGTCGGCGGCAAGCCCGGCGAGCGAGGCGCCTACCGCCATGCCGATGAAACCGGCAGAGGCGATCCACGAGGTCGTGGTGGCCTCCAGGTTCCAGTGCACCGCGAGGGCTGCGATGACGAAGGAGACGAGGCCGACGTCCATCGCGTCGAGGGCCCATCCGATGCCCGAGCCGAACAGGACTCGGCGGTGCTTCGCGGTGACGGGGAGGCGGTCCAGGCGCTCGGTGCGGGTGAGCGCCGGGGAGGCAGGTTCGTGCATGAGAGCAGATCCTACCGGGATTCGGCGGCCTCGCTCGGCGCGGACGGGGTGGAGCTGCGGGCGCGGAAGCCGCGCAGGCGCAGCGAGTTGGTGACCACGAAGACGGAGGAAAACGCCATGGCGATCCCCGCGAGCATCGGACTGAGCAGGCCGATCGCCGCCACCGGGATGAGCACGGTGTTGTAGGCGAAGGCCCAGAACAGGTTGCCCTTGATAGTCGACAGGGTCGACCGGGCGAGGCGCACCGCGTCGACCGCCGCGTTGAGCGAGTTGTTCATCAAGGTGATGTCGGAGGCCTCGATGGCGACGTCGGTGCCGGCGCCCATGGCGAGGCCGAGGTCGGCCTGGGCGAGCGCGGCAGCGTCGTTGATGCCGTCGCCGACCATGGCCACCCGCGCGCCCTCGTCCTGCAGGCGCTCGACGGCGCGCACCTTGTCCTCGGGCAGAACGCCCGAGGCGACGTTGGCGGCGTCGATCCCGACCTCTCGGGCCACGGCCTGCGCGGCCTGCGCGTTGTCGCCGGTGAGCAGATGAGGTGTCAGGCCTAGGCCGCGGAACGCCTCGATCGCGGAGGCCGCGTCGGGCTTGAGGGTGTCGCGCACGGCGATCACGCCCGCCGCCTCCCCGTCGATCTCGATGGCGACGGCGGTCGCGCCCGCGGACTCCGCGGCCGTGAAATCACGCTCGAGCGCGCCGAGCGCCGCGGAGGGCCGGCCGACGCGCACGGTGCGGCCCGCGACGGTAGCTTCTGCGCCGCGCCCGGGCAGCGCGCGGAACCCTTCCGCCTCCGCGTGCTCGGCTGGGGGAGCAGCCGCGACGATGGCGCGGGCGATCGGGTGCTCGGACCCGGCCTCCACGGCGGCTGCGGCGCGGAGCACCTCGTCCTCGCTCACACCGTCGGCCGCGGACACGGAGGTGACGCTCATCTCCCCGAGCGTGAGCGTGCCGGTCTTGTCCAGCACGACGGCGTCGACGCGGCGGGCCAGCTCGAGCACCTCGGGGCCCCGAATGAGCAGGCCTAGCTGGGCGCCGCGGCCGGTGCCGACGAGGATCGCCGTCGGCGTGGCCAACCCGAGCGCGCAGGGGCACGCGATGATGAGCACGGCGACGGCCGCGCTGAACGCCTCGCTCGCGGGCGAGCCCGCCAGCAGGTGCACCGCGAGCGTGACCACGGAAACCGCGATGACGGTGGGCACGAAGATCCGGGAGACGCGGTCAACGAGCCTTTCGACGGGCGCCTTCCCGGCCTGCGCCCGAGTAACCAGCTCCGCCATCGCCGCGAGCGTGGTCGCGTCGCGCACTCGGGTCGCCTCGACGGTGAGGCGCCCGGCGGTGTTGAGCGTCGCCCCTGTCACCGCGTCGCCCTCGCCGACGTCGACGGGGAGGGATTCGCCGGTGAGCATGGACTCGTCTACGGACGAGGATCCGCTGACCACACGGCCGTCGGTGGCGATCTTCTCGCCGGGCCGGACGACAAACACGTCGCCCACCGCGAGCTGAGAGATGGGGACGCGCACCTCGTTGCCGTCGCGAAGCAGCGTGGCCTCCTTCGCCCCCATGTCGAGCAGGTCACGCATGGCGCGGGAGCTGCGGCCCTTGGCGCGGACCTCGATCCACCGTCCGAGCAGCAGGAACGTGATGATGACGCAGACGGTCTCGAGGTAGATGTCCTCGCCGGGCGGGCCGCCGAACAGTGCGACGGCCGACCACACGTAGGCGGCCGTGGTGCCGAGGCTGATGAGCGTGTCCATCGTCGTCGCGCCGTGGCGCAGGTTCGCCAACGTCGCTCGGTGGAACTCCGCGCCGGCGGAGAAGAATACGAGCGTCGTTGCGGCGAACACGGCCCACTGCCAGTTGGGAAACTGCAGCGCGGGGATCATGGAAACGAGCACGACGGGCACCGTGATCAGCGCGGACCATGCAGTCGTGCGGCCGAGCCGGGCGGCTTCCTTGTCGCGGGCGTCGTCGAGCTGTGTGCTTGGCGACGCCTCCTCGCCCCGCCCCGGCCCCGCCAGCGGGAAGGCGTCGTAGCCCGCGCCGCGGACGGCCTCGATGAGGTCCTCCTGGGTAGAGCGCGCCGAGTCGTAGGACACCGAAGCGGTCTCGGTGGAGTAGTTCACGGTTGCGTCGACGCCCTCGAGCTTATTGAGCTTGCGCTGGACGCGCGCGGAGCACGACGTGCAGGTCATCCCCGTGACGCCCAGGTCAACGCGGGAGAGCGTAGTAGTGTCTGGAGCGGTCATAGCTCCATCCTATACCCCCTACGGGTATGTCCTATAGGGCTTAGCTGAGCGAATACCCAGCCTCGTGGACCGCCTTGGCGACTTCCTCCGCGGAGAAACCCTCGCCCTCGACCTTCACGACGCCGGTCGTGTGGTCGGCGCTCACGCCCGTCACGCCGGGGATCTCGGAGACCTCCTCTTTGATGCTCGCCTCGCAGTGCTCGCAGGACATGCCTTCGACGGTGAACTGTCGGACAGCCATGGTGGCTCCTTTCTGTCGGGGGTGTGCCCCCATGGTACGACGCGCACAGGGTGCTCGAGGGGCGCTTTTACAGCGCAAGGTCTCCGACTAGCCGGAAGCCTGCGGCCTCCGCGGCGTCGAGAATGTGTTGGTCAGCGAAGTTCTCCCCGGTCACGGTCATCGTGTTGGCGGAGATATCCACGTCGACGCCCTGAGTTCCCACGACGGCGCCGACCTCGTCCACGAGGGAATCGACCGCAGCCTCGTGCGAGGGTCCGCTGATGAGGTAGTTCTTGCGCATAGCAGCTCCTTCGGGCTCCGCCGGGAATGATCCGGCAGTTGGTACTGTTGAACCTCACGGACAAGCTAACAAAACCAACGGAAACACGGTAGGGAGCACTCTAGTGAGCACAGTTGATGTTACCGAGGACACGTTTGAGAAGACCGTCACTGGCGAGGGCATTGTCTTCGTCGATGCCTGGGCTGACTGGTGCGGCCCCTGCAAGGCCTTCGCTCCGACCTACGAGAAGGCCTCCGAGGACCACCAGGACGTCACCTTTGCCAAGCTGGACACCGAGGCGAACCAGCAGCTTGCGTCCGCGCTGGAAATCCAGGCGATCCCGACCCTGATGGCGTTCCGTGACGGCATCATGGTCTTCCGCAACGCGGGCGCCCTCCCGCCCGCCGCCTTCGAGGACCTGATCCAGCAGGTGAAGGGCCTCGACATGGACGAGGTACGCCGCCAGGTCGCGGACCAGAATCAGCAGGGCTAGAAGCCTCATGGATAAAGAAGCGCTCACCGGAAGGTGGGCGCTTTTTTGCGTAGGCTGTGGTTCTACGGGGCCGTGAGCGCGCACTCCGACCGCGCAGACCGTTGAACGCAGCTTAGAAAGGACCTCCCCATGGCAAATCCCTTCCAGAAGGGCTGGAAGTACCTGATGCAGTCCCTTGACGCGAAGATTGACGAAAACGCTGATCCTAAGGTGCAGATCCAGCAAGCCGTCGCGGAGGCGAAGAAGCGTCACCAGGAGATCAGCAAGCAGGCTGCCTCCATCATCGGCAACCGCAACCAGCTGCAGATGAAGCTGGACAGGCTGATCAAGTCGCAGGAGGACCTGCAGAACAAGGCGCGCACCGCGATCCAGGCCTCGGACAAGGCAGCCGCCTCCGGCGATGCCCAGAAGGCGCAGGAGTTTGGCAGTGCCGCCGAGGTCATCGCTAGCCAGCTCGTCTCCGTCGAGCAAGAGCTTGAGCAGACGAAGACCGCGTATAGCGCCGCGGAAAAGGCCGCCGCCGAGGCCCAGCAGCAGCAAAAGCAGTCCGAGGCGCGCCTGCAGGAGCAGCTCAGCGAGGTCTCCAAGCTGGAAAGCCAGATCGACCAGACCCTCATGCAGGAGCAGACGGCTCGGACGATGGACTCGATCAACCAGTTCGGCGGCGACGACAACGTCCCCACCCTCGATGGAGTGCGCGAAAAGATCGAGCGCCGGTACGCCAGCGCTCTCGGCGCCCAGGAGCTCGCGCAGGACTCGGTATCCGGGCGCATGGCGGAGATCGAAACGTCCGGCACCGACATCGCCGCGTCGAACCGCCTCGCCGAGATCCGTGCGTCGATGGGCGGCGGCGAGATCGAGGCGGGGGCCGCGGCCGGTGAGCTAGACAGTGGCGAGGACTCCACGCAGGAGCGCCCCCACAACTCCGCCCAAGATTCCGCCCACAAAGAGGAGGCGGGGCGCGTCGACGACGCGCTCGCCGAGGCGGAGGCCTACATCGAAGCCGACAAAGACGAGGACGGCAAGTAGCCCCCAGGCTCGGGCGATAGGCCCGGGCTAGTGGGAATTACGCAGGTTAAGCAGCACCCCGCGGATGCCCGCGTGGAACCCGTCGCGCAGGCTCACGCGCTGGTGCTCGCTCAGCGTGTATTCGTGCAGGGTTTCGCAGGCGAACTGCAGGAGGGGCCTGTCGATCTCGGGGGGCAACCCGCCGCCCGAGAGCATGTGCGCGTTGTCGCGCTGCTCGGAGGACGCGGCATTTTCGTACCACCACGTCGCGTACTGCTGGCCGACGTCAAAGGGCGTTTGAAATCCCGCGGAGGACCAGACTTCCTCGGGGAGCGGGACGTAACGCGAGCGCAACTTCCGGCGCGGCGCCATCATCGATGGCTTCGGCGCCGGCTTCGACGCGGGCGGCGCCGGCTTCGGGTGCGGCACCTGCCGGTTGACCTCTGCTTCCGCCTCGCTGGGCTCCTCCTCAGGCTCGGTGGCCGGGGCAGGGTGCGTCGTCTCGCTTGGCGCGGGGCGCTCGGAACCCGTGTCGCCCGCGGACGGCTCGGGGTGGTGTTCCTCGTCGGGCTCTCGCGGTGCGAGCGGGTTGCCCATGGGGACAGGCGCTGGGCCTTCGTCGGCGTCGAGCGGTTCGGCGTCGCCAAGCGGGCGCTCGCGGATCGTGGGGGGAAGGGGGCCTTCGAGGACCTGCAGCTGCATGGAGCAAGCGAAGTCTTCCCGGGGGTCGAGGATGGTCGTGGTGTCGCACGCGTGGCGCAGGGCTGAGGACATGGAGTCCCAGCCGAAGCCGTAGAGGTGGACGCGGACGCCGTAGTTGGCGGCCTCTTCGACGCCGGGAATCATGTCGGCGTCGCCGGAGACGAGCACGAAGTCGCTGAAGTTGCCCTGGCTGGCCTGGATGACAAGGTCGGCGACGAGCCTGGTGTCCACTCCCTTCTGCGTGCGGCGCTCGCCCCACTCGATGAGCTGGCCGGTGCGCAGCTGAACGCCGTCGCAGGTGCGCAGCGCGCGCTGGTACCGGTGGGGGCCCGATTCGGGGATCCCGTCATACCAAAACTGGCGGTGGATGGGTTGGTTGAGCTGGTGAGTAACCATCTCCCGGAGCGTGGCGACGACTTCAGGCAGGTCAATCTCTAATTGCGATCGCGCACCGATTTCCCACGAATTGTAAAAGCTGGCGAGCAGGTATGACGTGTCGACAAATACAAGGGTGCGTTCAAGCATGGCTCCTAGAATCCGTATCTTCGTTATCTAATGACGTTCGTTGTACACCTCCAGTGTGCACGACTAGCCCGGCGTCGTCACGGTCCATCCCCGTAACCAGCGGGTTCGGTACACACTTGGGCGCTCGTCCCAGTTTAGACGGTCTGCCTTGCCGCGTCCGGTGAACGCTTATACGCTTAGTTAATTAACTAACGAACCAACGGAGGGAGTGCCTATGGAACCGCTCTTTACCCAAGTGGCCTGGTTTCTCGAGGACCTCATCGTCGACGGCAGCCTCGCCGCCGGCGCGCGCACCCCGTCCACCAACGAACTCGCCGCGTTCCACGGCATCAACGCCGCCACGGCACGCAGGGGCATCGCATTGCTTGTCGACGACGGCGTGCTGCATACCCGCCGCGGCCTTGGCACCTTCGTCACCCCGGACGCCCGCGACATCATCGTGAAGCGCCGGCGCGAGCTTCTGCCGGAGGACTTCGTTGCCCCGCTTATCGACGAATCCCTGCGCCTCGGTTACGACCGCGGGGCCCTCGTGACGCTCGTGGAAAAGGTCGCGGAAAGCCGCGGTATGTACCGCTGAAAAAAGGCCCGTTTTGGCGGGTTGTGCTGGGGGTTTGTGTTTGGTTGTGGGTGTGTGTAGTTTTATGTGAGTCAGCGAGACCGACAGCGCCCCGCCGCAGTGAGTGTGGTGAGTTGGCGGATAGGAAAACGTGTGCTGGCTAGCCGCTTTGATTGCCTGGTGTTGTGCTGGGTGGTTGGGGTGTGCGTGTGTTGTGTGAGAACTCGATAGTGTGCCAATGCATTTTTTGTTTGTGGGTTGGTTGTGTGCTGCGTGTGCTGGCTGCTGCTGTTGTTTGTGATGGTGGTGGTTGGTGTGTGCCGGTGGGTGGTGTCTGAACCTTTGATGGGATGCTGCTTGTTGGTGTTTGTGGTGCGTGATTGATTCGCGGATTGTGGATGCTGTTTTTTGGTTGCCCCCCTTTTTTTGCCCTCGTCGGGTGGGGGGTGGCTGTTTTGTAATTTGAGGATTGGCCAGTTTGCTGCGTCATGCTGCATGTTTTTTGTGTGGTGTGGTGTGGTGGTTGGTTTGTTTTTGGTTGGGTTTGGGCTTTTCACGGCCTGTTTCTGCTGAAACTTTTTGTGGAGAGTTTGATCCTGGCTCAGGATGAACGCTGGCGGCGTGCTTAACACATGCAAGTCGAACGGAAAGGCTCCTGCTTGCAGGAGTACTCGAGTGGCGAACGGGTGAGTAACACGTGGGTGATCTGCCCTGTACTTCGGGATAAGCTTGGGAAACTGGGTCTAATACTGGATAGGACCATCGTTTAGTGTCGGTGGTGGAAAGCTTTTGCGGTATGGGATGAGCTCGCGGCCTATCAGCTTGTTGGTGGGGTAATGGCCTACCAAGGCGTCGACGGGTAGCCGGCCTGAGAGGGTGTACGGCCACATTGGGACTGAGATACGGCCCAGACTCCTACGGGAGGCAGCAGTGGGGAATATTGCACAATGGGCGCAAGCCTGATGCAGCGACGCCGCGTGGGGGATGAAGGCCTTCGGGTTGTAAACTCCTTTCGCCAGGGACGAAGCTTTTGTGACGGTACCTGGATAAGAAGCACCGGCTAACTACGTGCCAGCAGCCGCGGTAATACGTAGGGTGCGAGCGTTGTCCGGAATTACTGGGCGTAAAGAGCTCGTAGGTGGTTTGTCGCGTCGTTTGTGTAAGTCCATGGCTTAACTGTGGGACTGCAGGCGATACGGGCATAACTTGAGTGCTGTAGGGGAGACTGGAATTCCTGGTGTAGCGGTGAAATGCGCAGATATCAGGAGGAACACCGATGGCGAAGGCAGGTCTCTGGGCAGTAACTGACGCTGAGGAGCGAAAGCATGGGTAGCGAACAGGATTAGATACCCTGGTAGTCCATGCCGTAAACGGTGGGCGCTAGGTGTGAGTCCCTTCCATGGGGTTCGTGCCGTAGCTAACGCATTAAGCGCCCCGCCTGGGGAGTACGGCCGCAAGGCTAAAACTCAAAGGAATTGACGGGGGCCCGCACAAGCGGCGGAGCATGTGGATTAATTCGATGCAACGCGAAGAACCTTACCTGGGCTTGACATGCATCAGATCGCTGCAGAGATGTAGTTTCCCTTGTGGCTGGTGTACAGGTGGTGCATGGTTGTCGTCAGCTCGTATCGTGAGATGTTGGGTTAAGTCCCGCAACGAGCGCAACCCTTGTCTTATGTTGCCAGCATTTGGTTGGGGACTCATGAGAGACTGCCGGGGTTAACTCGGAGGAAGGTGGGGATGACGTCAAATCATCATGCCCCTTATGTCCAGGGCTTCACACATGCTACAATGGTCGGTACAGCGCGTGTGCGATACTGTGAGGTGGAGCTAATCGCTGAAAGCCGGTCGTAGTTCGGATTGGGGTCTGCAACTCGACCCCATGAAGTCGGAGTCGCTAGTAATCGCAGATCAGCAACGCTGCGGTGAATACGTTCCCGGGCCTTGTACACACCGCCCGTCACGTCATGAAAGTTGGTAACACCCGAAGCCGGTGGCCTTAAGTGGGAGCCGTCGAAGGTGGGATCGGCGATTGGGACGAAGTCGTAACAAGGTAGCCGTACCGGAAGGTGCGGCTGGATCACCTCCTTTCTAAGGAGCTTTTGTTTTGTGTGCCTGCGGTTGCAGGTGTGGTGGTTGAGTGCCCGTGTGTGGTGCTGCCACTGTGTTGTTTAA
Organism: Corynebacterium timonense; assembly: GCF_900105305.1. NCBI lineage: Bacteria > Bacillati > Actinomycetota > Actinomycetes > Mycobacteriales > Corynebacteriaceae > Corynebacterium > Corynebacterium timonense. The sequence continues at coordinate 2,395,528 of NZ_LT629765.1, forward strand.
AATCCGGGTGGATGCATGCCGGCATGACGTGTGGTTGTTGTGCTTTGTGCGTGTGGTATGTGGCCTTTTTCCTGCGAGCAAATGTTGTGTTGGTGCGCTGTTGGGTGTCTGGGATGGCACATGTGTGTTGTTCTGTGGCTTGCATGCTTGCTGCTGCTGCTTTGTTGTGGTGGTGGTTGGGTGTGTGGGTGTGGTGTGTGAGAACTGTATAGTGGACGCGAGCATCTTTATTCTTGTGTGTTTTTTGTGTTGTGTTTTTTGGTCAAGGGCGTACGGTGGATGCCTTGGCATGCTGAGCCGATGAAGGACGTGTGAGGCTGCGTTAAGCCTCGGGGAGTTGCCAACTAAGCGTTGATCCGAGGATGTCCGAATGGGGAAACCTGGCACCGGTTGTGTGGTGTTACCTGCAGGTGAATTCATAGTCTGTGTGGGGGTTGACGCGGGGAAGTGAAACATCTCAGTACCCGTAGGAGAAGAAAACAAGTGTGATTCCGTGAGTAGTGGCGAGCGAAAGTGGATGAGGCTAAACCATGTGTGTGTGATACTTGGCAGAGGTTGCGCATGTGGGGTTGTGGGGATGCATTGTTCAGGCACTGTCATGTCTGTGCGTTTGTGTGTGTGTTAGCGGAAGTTGCCTGGGATGGTGCGCCGTAGTGGGTGAGAGCCCCTGTACGTGAAGGCATATGCATGAATGTTGGTGTGTTTCCCGAGTAGCAGCGGGCTCGTGGAATCTGTTGTGAATCTGCCGGGACCACCCGGTAAGCCTAAATACTCAGTGTGACCGATAGTGGATAGTACCGTGAGGGAATGGTGAAAAGTACCCCGGGAGGGGAGTGAAATAGTTCCTGAAACCGTGCGCTTACAATCCGTCAGAGCACCTTCGTGTGTGTGATGGCGTGCCTTTTGAAGAATGAGCCTGCGAGTTAGCGGCATGTCGCGAGGTTAACCCGTTGGTGGGGTAGTCGTAGCGAAAGCGAATCCTAATTGGGTGTTGTTAGTGGCATGTCCTAGACCCGAAGCGGGGTGATCTACCCATGGCCAGTGTGAAGCAGCTGTAAGAGGTTGTGGAGGCGCGAACCCACTTAGGTTGAAAACTGAGGGGATGAGTTGTGGGTAGGGGTGAAAGGCCAATCAAACTCCGTGATAGCTGGTTCTCCCCGAAATGCATTTAGGTGCAGCGTCATGTTAGCTTGCCGGAGGTAGAGCTACTGGTTGGTTGAGCGGGACTATCATCTTAGCAATGTCAGCCAAACTCCGAATGCCGGTGAAGTGGTGCATGGCAGTGAGACTGTGGGGGATAAGCTTCATAGTCGAGAGGGAAACAGCCCAGATCGCCGGTTAAGGCCCCTAAGGGTGTACTAAGTGGAAAAGGATGTGGGATCGCGAAGACAGCCAGGAGGTTGGCTTAGAAGCAGCCATCCTTGAAAGAGTGCGTAATAGCTCACTGGTCGAGTGGTTCCGCGCCGACAATTTAGTGGGGCTCAAGTACACCGCCGAAGCCGCGGCAAGCACACTGAGTGTGTGTTTGGGTAGGGGAGCGTCGTGCATGGGGTGAAGCAGTACCGTAAGGGGTTGTGGACTGTGTGCGAGTGAGAATGCAGGCATGAGTAACGAGTGGTAAGTGAGAATCTTATCCGCCGGATGACTAAGGGTTCCTGGGTCAAGTTCGTCTTCCCAGGGTGAGTCGGGTCCTAAGGCGAGGCCGACAGGCGTAGTCGATGGTTAACGGGTTGATATTCCCGTACCCGTGTACATGCGCCCAGGTGCGAGGCGGTGATACTAACCGCCCTTTATGCCGCTACTGTTGTGGTCTTTGGGCCACTGGTGGTGGTGTGTGGGGTGGGGCCTGATCCGTAGTAGTGCAGTGATGGGGTGACGCAGGAAGGTAGCCACGCCGTTTAATGGATTGCGGTGTAAGCGTGTGGCACGGGTTGGTGTGAAATGCATCGGCCCTTGTGTGTGAGGCGTGATGCGTAGCCCTTTTGTGGGTGATGGTGGTGATCCTATGCTGTCGAGAAAAGCCTCTAGCGAGTGTGTACACGGCCCGTACCCGAAACCGACACAGGTAGTCAGGTAGAGAATACTAAGGCGGTCGGGTGAACTGTGGTTAAGGAACTCGGCAAATTGCCCCCGTAACTTCGGGAGAAGGGGGACCTTACATGGTGCGCCACCCTTTTGCGGTGGTTGTTGCTGTGTGGGGTCGCAGAGAATAGAGGGGAGCGACTGTTTATCAAAAACACAGGTCCGTGCGAAGACTTTTACGTTGATGTATACGGACTGACGCCTGCCCGGTGCTGGAAGGTTAAGAGGACCTGTTAGACCCTTTGGGTCGAAGCGGAGAATTTAAGCCCCAGTAAACGGCGGTGGTAACTATAACCATCCTAAGGTAGCGAAATTCCTTGTCGGGTAAGTTCCGACCTGCACGAATGGCGTAACGACTCCCCTGCTGTCTCAACCACAGGCCCGGTGAAATTGCAGTACGAGTAAAGATGCTCGTTTCGCGCGGCAGGACGAAAAGACCCCGGGACCTTCACTATAGCTTGGTATTGGTGTTCGGTGCGGTTTGTGTAGGATAGGTGGGAGACGTTGATGCGGCCACGCTAGTGGTTGTGGAGTCGTTGTTGAAATACCACTCTGACCGTAGTGGATACCTTAACCTTGGCCCATGATCTGGGTTGGGGACAGTGCCTGGTGGGTAGTTTAACTGGGGCGGTTGCCTCCCAAAGAGTAACGGAGGCGCCCAAAGGTTCCCTCAGCCTGGTTGGCAATCAGGTGGCGAGTCTAAGTGCACAAGGGAGCTTGACTGTGAGACTTACTAGTCGAGCAGGGACGAAAGTCGGGACTAGTGATCCGGCACCTACTTGTGGATGTGGTGTCGCTCAACGGATAAAAGGTACCCCGGGGATAACAGGCTGATCTTCCCCAAGAGTCCATATCGACGGGATGGTTTGGCACCTCGATGTCGGCTCGTCGCATCCTGGGGCTGGAGTAGGTCCCAAGGGTTGGGCTGTTCGCCCATTAAAGCGGCACGCGAGCTGGGTTCAGAACGTCGTGAGACAGTTCGGTCTCTATCCGCCGCGCGCGTTGAAACTTGAAGAAGGCTGTCCCTAGTACGAGAGGACCGGGACGGACGTACCTCTGGTGTGCCAGTTGTTCCGCCAGGAGCATCGCTGGTTGGCTACGTACGGGAGGGATAACCGCTGAAAGCATCTAAGCGGGAAGCCTGTTTTAAGATGAGGTTTCATTCGAGGTTCCCTACAGACGATAGGGTTGATAGGCCGGATCTGGAAGCGTAGCAATACGTGAAGGTGACCGGTACTAATACACCAACAAAAAACAAAACAAACCAACAAGAAGCACCGTAAAGACCGTGTGTTCGCGTCCACTATGCAGTATCTGACACACCACACCACCCCCCGCTTTATTCATGGTGTGTGAGCCAGTACCAGAATCGAATACAGTACACAGTTTGTGCTGCCTGTCCCGATGAATGTGTCGGTGGTTGATGGCGGCGGGGAAACGCCCGGTCCCATTCCGAACCCGGAAGCTAAGCCCGCCCGCGCTGATGGTACTGCCCCCGGGAGGGGGTGGGAGAGTAAGTTACCGCCGACCCAACAACTCAACAACAACAAAATAAAAACCCTAAAGGGGGGTGACCAGCCCCACCACCACACCCACCCCAAGCGGGCAGGGAACAAGGTGGAACGGCTGGCCACCCCCCCCTTGTTTTTTGTGTGTGCCCCCCAACAACACGCGCGCGGGCACCACCATGCTTAACTGCGGGGGTGCCCACACAGGGGGTGTGTGCACCACCGCCTGCCATTCATGTTCCGCACTGCGGACTTTTCTTAACAACGGCGAATGTGCAACTGGTAGCGGCGCTCGAGAAGTATTCCGCCCGATGACGGCAGGGCTTTGGAGCAGCGGGCAGAATGTTCCGCTGCAGAAGTAGCCCGCGCGAATTTCCCTTACGGACTTTTCTGACATAAAGCGAGCGCGCGGGTCACCCGCCGTACTCTAGGCCAAGGGCGTAGTGGTCGGCGGCGTAGCCGGGCGTCGAGAAGCGGCGGTGCTGGCCGTTAAGTGGGTCGGTGAACTCGAGGCCGACGGCGCACAGAAGCATGGGGGCGGTGAAGTCCTCGTGGCCGAACGGGAGGATGCGCGGGTAGACGCTGTCGTTGATGATCGGCGCGCCGGCGGCGTTCATGTGCACGCGCAGCTGGTGGGTTTTGCCGGTGATGGGCTCGAGAAGGTACCGTGCGGCGCCCGCGCCCCACAGGGGATCGGGCGGGAGCGGGGTGACATCGCGGACGAAGGTGACGGAGTTGGGGGTGGCTCCTTCGATCAGATGGGCGGCGACCTGGCCGGGGTTTTTCACGAGGTGGTGCTCCCAGCGGGCCGGGGCGCGCAGGCCCGTGTCGGCGCCGATGGCCTCGTAGAGCTTGTGTACGGAGCGGCTGGCAAAAAGCTGCTGGTACGCGCCGCGTATGTCGCGCCGCTTGGTCAGCAGGAGGAGCCCAGTGGTGAGCCTGTCGAGGCGGTGCGCGGGTGTGAGTTCCTCGTTGCCGGTCGCTCGGCGCAGGCGCACCGTCGCGGTCTCTGTGATGTGCGCGGCGCGCGGCATCGTGGCCAGAAAGGGAGGTTTGCGCACAACGAGGATGGCGTCGTCCTCGTAGATGGTCTCGATGTCGAAGGGGACGGGGATTTCGGGGGCGGGCCGACGGTAAAAGAAGACGTCCGTGCCCGGGGCGATGACGGTGGTGGGGGCGAGGGGTGTGCCGTCGCGAAGCACGACCTCGCCGACGGCGAAGCGGTCGCGGATTGCGGCGGCATCGTCGTCAGGGTGGCGGTGGCGCTGCTGCCCGATGACGAGGGTGAGAAATTCGAAGGCTTCGAGCGGTTCGGGTCCGGGGAGACGGACGCGCGAGGCGCCGAGCCCACCCCGCGGGGGTAGCGGGGGAGCGTTTTTCGCTTTTCTTCGAGCCATGGGGTGTAAAGTCTACCGCTATGGATTTTGCAGCACTTTTGGAACCGCTGATCCGGTTCTTCTCCGAGGGCATCGGCAAGGTCATCGCCGACGTCGCCCGCGCTCTCTACGCTATTTTGTACCCGGCCAACGCGGAGGCGGCACACCCGGTTCCACTGCCTGATTAAGCCTCCCCTACCTGCCCCGAGCGTCCGTCGCGCGCGCTAAGGTTGAACTGTACATAGCGGACCGGCAGGTGCGACACGGCGCACAATGCGCGTGCCCGGCCGGTCGACGAACCGGAAAGGGCTCACTATGACTAAGGAAGACATCGTCGTCGTCGCAGTCGACGGCAGCCCCGCCTCCGAGGCGGCAGTGCGCTGGGCGGCGAACACCGCCCACAAGCGGAACATTCCGCTCCGTCTGGCGGCAAGTTACACGATGCCGCAGTTCCTCTATGCCGAGGGAATGGTCCCTCCGCAAGAGCTTTTCGACGACCTCCAGCGCGAAACGGTCGAGACCGTTGACGCGGCGCGTGAGATCGCGCTCGAGGTGGCCCCGCAGCTGAAAATCGGCCACGCCGTGGCGGAGGGCTCGCCCATCGACATGCTCCTCGAGATGTCCAAGGAAGCGACCATGATCGTCATGGGCTCCCGCGGTCTCGGCGGGCTGTCCGGCATGGTGTTGGGCTCCGTCTCGGGCGCCGTGGTCTCGCACGCGCACTGCCCTGTCGTCGTCGTCCGCGAGGACAGCGCGGTCACTGAGGACACCAAGTACGGGCCCGTCGTCGTCGGCATCGACGGTTCGGATGTATCCAAGGAGGCCACCGAGGTCGCCTTCCAGGAGGCCGAGGCTCGCGGCGCGGAGCTCGTGGCCGTGCACACCTGGATGGACACCCAGGTGCAGGGCCCCGGCGCCGGATTCACCGTGACGGACGACTACTGGGAGGCCGTGCAGAAGGAGAAGAGCGAGGTACTCGAGGACTACCTCGCCGAGGGCCGCGAGGCGCACCCAGACGTGACGGTGCGCACCATCATCGCGCGCGACCGGCCGGTGCGAGCGCTCACCGAAGCAGCGCAGGACGCGCAGCTCCTGGTGACCGGCTCCCACGGCCGCGGCGGTTTCAAGGGCATGCTGCTCGGCTCCACGTCGCGCGCCCTTCTGCAGTCGGCGCCGTGCCCGATGATGGTGGTGCGCCCCGCGGACTGATCTGACGGGGCATAGACAAGGGGCGTGGCAAAGGAGCGTGGTTTCAAGCACAATAGATGTGTAAGAACATCCGCATATATGAAGGGATATAACCATGACCCCCACCCTCGGTATCTTCGGCTGGATCATCATCGGCGGCCTGGCCGGCTGGATCGGCTCCAAGATCACCAGCCGCGACGCGTCCATGGGCGTGTTCGCCAACATCATTGTCGGTATTATTGGCGGCCTGATCGGCGGCTGGCTTCTCAGCCTCTTCGGCGTTGACGTTGCCGGCGGCGGCTTCTTCTTCAGCTTCCTCACCTGCCTGCTGGGCGCGGTGGTCCTGCTGTGGATCGTGAACATGGTCGCGGGGCGCAGGCCCTAACGCTCACCCCCGGCACCGGCAGTGAACTAGCCCCCGAAAGTTGGACTGGTTTAATTCTAGGCGGTTAGGGTTTCCAGGGTCTGATTCCGGTATTGCATCGGGGTCAGGCCCTTGAGTCGTTGTTGGAGTCGTTGCGTGTTGTACCACTGGATGTACTCGTCGAGCGCGGCGGTGAATTGCTCAATGGTGTCGAAGACTTCTCCGTGGAACATTTCGGTTTTCAGGTGGCCGAAGAAGTTCTCCATGACTGCGTTGTCGTAGCAATTGCCTTTGCGTGACATTGACTGGACTCCATGGTGCTGGCTAATCAGGGTGCGCCAGGATGAGTGCTGGTACTGGAATCCTTGATCGGTGTGGATCATCCAGCCCGGCTCTGGAGCACACGCTTCGATCGCCTGCGCCAACGAGGCCGAGGTCAACGCTGTGGTTGGCGATGTGGCCACTGTGTGGGCGACGATTGCGCGGTCGAACAGGTCCATCACCGGTGAGAGATACACCTTGCGGCCGGCGACCTTGAACTCGGTGACGTCGCTGACGAAAACAGAGTTGGGCTTATCCGGGGTGAAGTTGCGCTCGAGTGTGTTCTCGGCGATGTGACTGGTTGTGCCTGTGTAGGAGATGTAGGGCCTGCGCTGGCGGATCTTGGCCTTCAAGCCCATCTCACGCATGAGCTTTAAGACAAGTTTGTGGTTAACTATCCAGCCCTGGTTACGAAGGTCGAGCAGTACCCGCCGGTAGCCGTAGCGGTGTTTGTTGCGCTCGAAACTGTCCCGGATCGCCTGTTTGAGCTCGGCATGTTTATCCGGTGCGGTGAGTCGTTTCTGGTGGTAGAAGAATGTCGAGCGTGCCATGCCGGCCGCATCCAGGAGGTACTCCAAGCGGTGGTGTGACTTGAGGATGACGATCGCCTGGGCTTTTAGGCGTGTCCCTGGTTCCTCAAGTCCCGCAATTTTTTTAAGTAGGCGATTTCCGCTTCCAGCCGTTCAACCTGGCAGCGAAGCTTTTCTTCCTCAGAAAGCACCTTCGGTTTGCCTGAACCTTTCGGCCTGCCCTTCGGCTTCGGGCGCAGAGCCTCGTCGCCGCCTTTGCGCCACTTAATCACCCAGTCCTTGACGAGTTGATCGGATGAAAGATTGAACTCTCGGGCAAGATCCATCTTCGACTCACCGGCCAGATGACGTTCCACAACCTCCTTCTTCGTCTCGAAGGAGTAGCGCTGCTTGTTCGGTTTCTCCACGAGACATAGCCTGCCACGCAGTTGGAAACGGCGATAGAGGCAGCGCGCTGCATCCCTCGAGACACCGACAACACGAGAAGCGGCGTGGGAACCCATTCCCTGCTCAAAAAGGTCGACTAACTGCTCACGCTGAACTTCACTCAGCGAACTACGTGCTCTCAAAGAACATGCTCCCCACTAGTTGTTAGCAACTGATTTCTCAGTCCAACTAATGGGGAGCAGTTCACAGGTGCCGGGGTTTTTTCGTACCTCGGGGCGGGGGCTGGTATAAACATACCGGTTTGTCTATATTGAATTCAGATACAAAAGCCCATGTCGTGAGGGAGTGAACAATTAGTGGCTAGCCCCAGCGCGAGCAAGAAGAAATCTACCGGGACACGCCGCCGCAACCGCCCCAGCCCCAGGCAGAGGCTTCTCGACGCCGCAACGAAGCTCTTCACGGAAGAAGGCATCCGCGTCATCGGCATCGACCGCATCCTCCGCGAGGCGGACGTCGCAAAGGCGTCGCTCTACTCTCTGCTCGGCTCCAAGGACAACCTCGTCGTGGCCTACCTAGAGCGCCTTGACGAGGTGTACCGGGAGCGCTGGGAGGCGCGGGCGGCGCAGCTGACGGAGATCGACGACAAGGTCCTCGCCTTCTTTGACCTCGCCATCGAGGAGGAGCCGGGCAAAGACTTCCGCGGCTCTCCCTTCCTCAACGCCGCGAACGAGTACCCGCGCCCGGAGAGCGAGTCGGAGGAGCGCATCGTGGCCACCTGCCTGAACCACAGGACGTGGATGCGCACGACGATGTCGCAGCTTTTGCGCCGCAAGAACGGCTACGACTCGGCCCGGGAAGCGGACCAGCTGCTCATCTTCCTCGACGGCGGTCTCGCGGGGGCGCGCTTCCTGCGCGACGTTTCGCCCCTCGAGACGGCGCGTGAGCTGGCGGTCGGCCTGCTCGGGGAGCCCCCCGCGGACTACTCCATCTGATCCTCTGGCTGATCTGCGTCCTTCGCGGCGCTCCGCTCGCGGCGCGACGCCTCCCTGCGCGCCGTCTGCCGCTTGCGGGCCAGCTCCTTCTTCTGGAGCTTTGCTTCGGCCTTTTCGCGCTTCGCCTCGGCCTTCTCCGCGGCGATCTCTCGCCGCACCGCCGGGATTGTCGAGGGCCGCGCGAGCGCCTTCAGCCGGCGGCTGCGGCGGGAACGCTTCGTCTCCTTCTTCGCCGCGAGCTGCTCGTCGAGCGCCGCGCGGGACGCGGCGATGTGCTCGCGGGCATCCTCGCCGAGCGGGTGGACGCGCACGACGAGCCACCACAAGACGATGGTCTGGCCCAGCGTCCAGAGGTTGCCGGTGAACCAGTACAGAAGGAGGGCCACCGGAACCAGCCCCGTCAGGCCGGCCATGCCGATGAGCAGCGGCACGAAGGGGACGGCCACCCAGATGAGGCGGTAGATGGTGCGGGCGGCGCGGTCGTTCCATTCCAGGGTGGAGCGCGTGCGCAGCTGAGAGAGCACCATGTTGAAGGTGGTGAAGAACAGAGCGCAGGCGAGCATGGGGATGGCGACGGATCGGACGTCGTCAAGCGTTGTGCCTAGGAGCGCGAACTGCTCGGGCGACATGGCGACGTAGGCGGGAAGCGGGACCCCGAAGAAGGATGCCTGCTGGAAGGAGGCGACGTCTTCGGGGGTGAGCAGGCCGAGCGAGTGGCCCTCGGCGCGGTCGGGCACGGCCATCCACAGCAACAGGCGGTACAGGCCGAGGAAGAAAGGGAGCTGGATGAGCAGCGGGAGGCAGCCCGTGAACGGGTTGTAGCGGTGCTCCTTGTGCACCTCGCGGCGCGCCTGTTCGTGCTCGCGCACGCCCTCGGGGGTGGTGTCCGTGCCGTACTGCTCTTCCAGCGCCGCGAGCTGCGGGCGCATGAGCACGATCACGCGGCTCGTGCGGAAGCTCATCCAGGTCAGCGGGGCGACGAGAGCGCGGATCGTGACCACGAGAAGAATGACCGACGCCACCCACGCCCCAGAGCTGGGGACGCCGAGCACGGGGCCCAGCAGCCAATGCCACAGCTTCATCACTGCCGACACGGGGTAGACGAAGGCCTCGATCATGCACCAACCACCTGTTCCTCCGACGCTTTCACCGCGTTAATGTTAGGCCATGTCTACCGCCGCGCCCAGAACACGCCCGCGCTCGAGCCCAAGCCCGAGACCTCGCCCGAGCCCGAGCCAGGTTGTCGGCGAGATCCTGCTCACGGCTGGCGCGCTGCTGCTCCTCTTCGCGTTCTACGAGGCCTTCTGGACCAACCTGCACTCGCGCGGCTTGCAAAACGACGCCCAAGAGGCGCTCGAGGAGCAGTGGGTCAACCGCGCGTCGACGGTGCCGGAGCTTGGCGACGCCTTCGCCCGCATGTACATCCCCGCCTTCGGCGCCGACTACCAGTTCGCCATCATCGAGGGAGTCGACGAGGAAGAGCTCCGCGCGGGCCCGGGCCGCTACCCCGACACCCAGCTGCCCGGGCAGCCCGGCAACTTCGCGGTGGCCGGACACCGCGTGGGCAAGGGGGCGCCCTTCAACGACCTGGGGCGCCTGCGGTCCTGTGACGCCATCGTCGTGGAGACGCAGACGCACTGGCTCACCTACCGCGTCATGCCGATGTCGGACGACCCCCTCGAGCGGGCCGCCGAGGCGGCGCCCTGCATGCCCACAGAGCTGGCGCAGCGGGTCGCGGCCGGCGACTACGCGCACGTGGCCGGGCGCCACATCACGCTGCCCGAGGACGTGAGCGTGATCAACCCCATGCCCGGCTTGGCGCGCGCGGAGGTCGCCGAGGGGCTCGCGGGCGTGATGACGCTGACGACGTGCCACCCGCAGTTCTCCAACGCCGAGCGCATGATTGTCCACGCCGTGTACACGGACGTGGCGGACAAGTCGGCGGGGCCGCCCGCCGCGATGACGGAGGTGTCGTAGATGTACACGTGGTTCTGGCACGCGCTGCCCGGGAAGCCCTGGGTGAAAGGGATCATCGTCGCCGTCCTGGCGGTGGTCGTGTTTCTCCTGCTCATGGAGGTCGTCTTCCCCTGGGTGTCGTCGCAGATGCCCTACAACGACGTCGTGGTGTAGCGCTGGCCCCGGCGCATCGGGTCAACCCCAGCGCTTGTCAACCCCAGCGCGGGGGCGGGGCGACCCAGGCGCAGAGGGCGTCGAGGAGCTCGTTGGGGTCGTCGGCAAGCACGAGCGATTCGCGGTCCTCGCGGCGGATGAAGCCCTCGGCGACCATGTGATCGACCATGGCGACGAAGGGCGCCCAGAAGCGCACCCCGAGAAGGCCGATCGGGCTGCGGCGCAGCCCGAGCTGCTGGCCGGTCCACTCGGCGAAAAGCTCGTCGAGGGTGCCGGCGCCCCCGGGCAGGGCGACGACGGCGTCGCTGAGCTCACTCATGCGTTCCTTGCGCTGCGCCATCGTCTCAACCAGCTCGAGGCGGGTCAGGCCCTCGAAGCGCAGCTCGTAGTTGGCGAGGTGGTGGGTGAGCACGCCGACGGAGTCTCCGCCGGCCTCCATCGCCGAGGCGGCGACGCGCCCCATCACGCCGAGGCGGCTGCCGCCGTAGACGAGCGTGATGCCGCGCCGGGCGAGCGCCGCCCCGAAGCGGTCGGCCAGTTCCAGGTTCGCGGGGTTGGAGCCCGGGTTCGCGCCCGCGTAGACCGCCACCGCGCTCAGCGAGCGCGGCGCGAGCGCCGGAAAGATCTCCCTGGAGAGCAGGGGAGCCAGCTCGCGGCCGTCAACGTGGTCCGAGGCGAGTGTCGGGTGGATCCACGCGACCTCGGCGATCTCTGCGGCGGCGCAGGGCGTGGCAGGGAGAACACCGCGGTGGAGGTAGACGTGCGCGCGGACGGCCATGCCGGGCTCGTTGGACGCCGGGGCGGTGAACGTCCCCAGCGGGGTGAGCTCGTGGGCGTCGAGACGCAGCCCGACCTCCTCTTCCACTTCGCGCCGCGCGGCGTGCTGCGGGCTCTCCTCGCCCTCGATCTTCCCGCCGGGCAGCTGGAAGCGCGGGCTGGTGGCTTTGCGCACGCACAGCACCGCCCCGGACGCATCCCGGAGCACGACGGCGGCGACGGGGATCTCGTTCATCACAGCCCCAGCGCGGCGATGACCTGCTCGGCCACCGCCTGTGCCTTGACGGATTCGTTCTGGTTGGTCCACACGCTCACCGCCACGGGGCCTTTGGCCACGGCGTAGACCGCGCCGACGCTGCCCGGCACCGCCCCGCCGCCGGCGCGGCCGCCGTTCCACCCCGCGGGTTGGTCGGCGGGCTCGGTCGCGTCGATCGGGGCGGCCCAGTCGACCACCGCCATCGCCTCCTCGGGGCTGGGCATGTGGCGCACGAGCACCGTCAGCTGCGGTTCCTCCTGGTAGGACCAGAACTGGCAGGCAGGCGGGTCGAAGCGCTCGTCGACGCCGATATCGGTGACGCGCTGGCCGTTGGTCTCCGCCACCCACTGCGTGTCCAGGTAGGGGCACGCGGCGGCGGAACCCCGCGCGGCGGCGGGGGCGGCGTCGTGAGGCGGGCCTTCGGGCGCGGGCGCTGGCTCCGGCGCTGGCGACGGCGCTGGCTCCGGCGCCCCCGCCGAGCACCCGGCCAGCAGCAGGGCGGCCGCGCAGGCGGTGGGTAGGGTAATGCGCATGACCACCAGAGTAGCGGCGCCGGACGAACCCTCCCCCGAGGTGCCCGACAACAAGGCGCTGGACATCGGCATCACGGTGCTCAGCCTGACGCTGCTGCTGATCTCGCTCGGCGCGCTCATCAACATGCCGCTCGACCTCGCTCTGCTGCACATCGTTGTGGTCTCGGTGTTCTCCTTCCTCCTGTTCTACGGGATGGTCGAGATGCACCGGTGGGGTCACCTCGGCCGCTCGCTCTGGCTGGCGTCGCTGACGGTTCTGTGGATCGGCGACTCCCTCGTCACGCCGGTGGCGGTGTACTGGGTGTTCATCCTCTTCTTCGTCTACCTGCGCGCCTTTAACAACTGGGTAGGGCTGGTGTGGGTCGCCCTCGGCCTGGGCGTGGCCATCGGCGTGCAGCTGCCCAGCGGGGTGACCCTGGGCGGCATCCTCGGCCCGGTCCTGTCCGCGCTGGTGGTGGTGGCCTCCAACTACGCCTTCACCACCATCGCTCGCGTGAGCAGGGAGCGCGAGCAGCTTATCGACGAACTCCTGGCCACCCGGAAACAGCTCGCCGACACGGAGCGCGCCGCCGGCATCTCGCAGGAACGCGAGCGCCTCGCCCACGAGATCCACGACACGGTGGCGCAGGGCCTGTCGAGCATCCAGATGCTCCTGCACGCCGCGGAGCGCGACCTCGAAGCTACCGGCCTGACGGAGCGGGAGCTGCAGGCCCCGAAGAGAAGGATGGAGACGGCGCGCAGGGCGGCGTCGAATAGCCTCGCGGAGACGAGGGCGATGATCGCGGCGCTCGCGCCCGCGCCGCTGACGGAGACCTCGCTCGGCGAGGCGCTCAACCGGATCGCCGGCGACTTCGCGCAGGCCGGGGGCATGCAGATCGAGGTGGCCACCGACGGCGAGGTCGCCCAGCTGCCCATGCGCACCGAGGCGGGGCTGCTGCGCATCGCCCAGGGCGCGATGTCGAACGCGGTGAAGCACTCGGGGGCAAGCCGGGTCCGGGTGACGCTGACGTACAACCCGGAGGAGGTCCGCCTCGACGTCGTGGACAACGGGCGCGGCTTCGACCCCGCGGCCCAGGGAACGACGCCGACCGGGATGGGGCACCTGGGCCTCGACGCGATGCGCACCCGCGCCCACGAGCTGGGCGGCAGCCTGGATGTGGAATCCGCGCCGGGCGGGCCGACGGCTGTTTCTGTTGTTCTGCCGGGTACCATCATCCGAAAGGAGGAGGAAACATGATTCGGGTTTTGCTCGCTGACGACCACGAGATCGTGCGGCTCGGGCTGCGCGCCGTGCTGGAAGAGGCCGAGGACATCATGGTCGTCGGCGAGGTGGCCACCGCGGAGGGGGCGATTTCCACAGCTCAGGCCGGGGGCATCGACGTGATCCTCATGGACCTCCGCTTCGGCGCCGGGCCCCACGGCACCCGCGTGACCACCGGGGCCGAGGCGACCGCCGAAATCCGCCGCACCATGGCCCACCCGCCGAAGGTGTTGGTGGTGACCAACTACGACACCGACGCCGACATCCTCGGCGCCATCGAGGCCGGCGCCATCGGCTACCTGCTCAAGGACGCACCGCCGGAGGAGCTGCTCGCGGCGGTGCGCTCCTGCGCGAAGGGCGACACGGCGATGAGCCCCGGGGTGAAAAACCGTCTAGAGACGCGGGATCGGACGCCGCGCTCCTCGCTCACGCCGCGCGAACTCGAGGTGCTCCAGCTCGTGGCGGGCGGGGCGTCGAACCGCGAGATCGGCCGCGAGCTCATGCTCTCGGAGGCGACGGTGAAGTCCCACCTCGTCCACATCTACGACAAGCTGGGGGTGCGCTCCCGCACCTCCGCCGTGGCCTCGGCGCGGGAGCAGGGCGTGCTTTAGTCGCTGAGCTTCTCCTGCACTTCGCGGGAGACGGCGTCGACTTCCTTGCCGATGGAGTCGTGCGCCAAACGCTGCTGCTCCGCGTTAAGGTGCTCGGCGTTGCGCACCGCCTGGGCGAGCTCGTCGAGGCGCACGTCGAGGTCCTTGAGGTAGCTGGAGCTCAGGTCGTCGCTCGCCGTGGCCTGCTCGCGGATCGCCTCCACGCGGGCCTTCAGCTCCGCGCCGCGGCCGGAGAACCGCGCCAGGTCTTGGGTGCTCAGGCCCAGCGAGTGAGCCCGGTTGCTGATGCTGCGCTGCTGCGCCGCGGTGATCGCGCGGTAGACAAGGGGGATGAGCACGGGGATAAGAACGCGCGCCGCGCCGACCCAGTTCTTGGCCTTTTTCTTGGTGATGCCGGACTGCTCAATGCGCTTCAGGTGTGCCTCCGCGAGCTGCTTTTCGTGCTTGCGCTTGCGCTTGAGCCCCTTCTTCTCCTCCTTCAACAGGCGCTTTTCCGCCTTGTCCAGCAGCTCGGCCGTGCGGCGATCGTTCTTCGCCTCTTCCTTGGCGGCCTGGCGGGCGCGTGCCTGGGCGGCCTTGATCTCCGCCTTCGTCGCGGCGCGTGACTTGCGAATCGTCTCGATGATTCCCATGGTCGTCTCCTAAAAAGTTCACGTCTATGCTTGTGCAGCCCCACCTTACCTGTGCGGAGGCGATAGGCTTGGCAGAGTTGTGAGCACCCCGGCTGATTTCCCCCTCGCTGTTCGCGCGTCCGACCTCGTCGGCTGCCGCTACCGGCTGCGCCAGCGCCTCGCCCACCCGGACGTTCCCCAGCCCCCCGAGGCGCTGGCGCGGCAGCCGCAGGTCGACGCCGCGCGCGCGGCCGTCCTCGACGCCCTGCCGGTGAAGCGCGCACTCGGCGACGGCAGCGCCCGCCGCTTCCGGCGCGTGGACCTCGACCCGGCCTTCCCAGAGGCCTCCGTCGAGGAGACCCGCGCGGCGCTGCGCGCAGGCGCCGACCTTGTGACCAACGCGGTGCTGACCGGCGAGGTCGCGGGCGTTCAGCTCGTCGCGGAGGCGGACATCCTCGCCCGCACCCCGGAGGGTTACATGCCGGTGATGATCTCCAACCACCGCGTCGCCCGCCCGGCCGACGTGCCGCCGGGCTCCGGCCTTCCCTTCATCCCGACGGGCCGGCTCAGCCTGGGCACGCCGGTGGAGGCGGCGGCGCGCCCGCGCCACCACACCGTCGACGGGTATCGGCTGGCGCTCGCCCACCTGCTGCTGGGGCCGCGCTCCGCGGGTACGGCCGCCGTGATCGGCCAGGACCGCTCGCGCGCCTACCTCGCCGACCCGAGCCGCTACGTCGCCCCGCTGCTCAGCGCCCTCGACGCGCCCACCCCCACCGAGCCGCGCCGCCTGAAGCAGTGCGCGTCCTGCCGCTTCTGGCCGCTGTGCGAGCCGCGGCTGCGCGAGCTCGACGACATTTCCCTGCTCCTGCCGGGCGGGCGGGCGGACGCGTACCGCGCGCGCGGCATCGACACGGTGCAGGCGCTTATCGACGCCAACCTTGGCGAACCCTCCCGCCTCGCCGCGGCCTGGCGAGAGGGCGTGCCGGTGCTCAGGCGCCGTGGTGCCCCGCCGGTGCCGCGCGCCGACGTCGAGGTGGACGTGGACATGGAGGCCTACCTCGACCAGGGCGCGTACCTGTGGGGCGCCTTCGACGGCGAGGCCTACCACCCCTTCGCCGTGTGGGAGGACGTCGGCGGCGCCGCCGAGGAGGCGAACTTCACGGCGTTTTGGTCGTGGCTGATGGGCGTGCGCGACGCGGCGCGCGCCCAGGGCAAGAGCTTCCGCGCCTACTGCTACGCGGCGGGCGGGGAGAACCATTGGCTGCGTGTATCGGCGCGTCGATTCGCGTCGGTGCCGAGCGACGAGGTGCACAGCTTCATCGCCTCGGAGGAGTGGGTCGACGTCTTCGCCTACGCCAAGCGCCACCTCGTGGGCACCGACGGCCTGGGGCTGAAGGTGCTCGGCCCCGTCGCGGGCTTCGAATGGGAGGACGACGACGTCGACGGGGAACGCTCCGTCGCCCTGCGGTTGGCGGCGCGCCGCGGCGACGAGAGGGCACGGGCGATGCTGCTGCGCTACAACGAGGACGACTGCCGCGGCACCCGCGCGGTGCGCGACTTCCTCACCGCGGGCGCGCCGGGCGTGCCGGAGCTTTAGCTGCGCTTGTCGGCGGCCGCCAGCGCGGCGGCGACGGCCACGAGGAGGGCAAGCAGCCCGCCGAGCAGTGCGGTGAACCCGGCCCAGGGCAGCGCCTCGAAGGCGGCGCCGGTGGCGGCGCCGACGATGGAGGAGCCCATGTAGTAGCAGAAGACGTAGAGCGAGGATGCCTCCGCGCGGTCGCGCTCCGGGATGCGCCCCACCCACCCGGAGGCGGTGGAGTGCATGGCGAAGAAGCTCGCGGTGAACACGAGCAGCCCGGCCAGAGCCACCCCCAGGGTCGCGCTGGCGGTGACGAGGACGCCCGCGAGCATGAGCGCGGCGCCGGCGAGCACGACGCGCCCGCGCCCGAAGCGGCCGACGTAGACGCCCGCGCGCGCGGAGGACCACGTGCCGGACAGGTACATGACAAACACCAGCCCGGCGAGCGCAGGCGGCAGGCCGAAATGGCCGATGGCGCGGTAGCCGAAGTAGTTGTACAAGGAGACGAACACGCCCATGCCGATGAAGGCGGTGGCGTACAGCCCGAGGAGGCGCGGGTTGGCCAGGTGCGCGGCGATGGACCGCAGCTCGGCGCCGGGGCGGATGCTCTCCTTGGGCACGAAGCGGCGCTGCCGGGGCAGGAGCGCGCTCGCGGCGAGCGCGAGCGCCAGCGCCACGACGGAGTTGGCCATGAGCGCCCAGCGCCACGAGGCGACCTCGAGGGCGACGGCGGGGATGAGACGCCCGCTGAGCCCGCCGATGGTGTTTCCGGCGATGTAGAGGCCCATCGCGCCGGCGAGGTCGCGCTCGTCGAGCTCCTCGGCGAGCCAGGCCATGGCGGTGGCGGGGGTGCCGGCGATCATGGCGCCCTGGAGGGCGCGCAGCGCGATGAGCTGCCCGGCACTCTGGGCGAGGGGGAGCGCCACGCCGAGGGCGGTGGCGGCGAGCGAGGAGAGGATGATGATCCGCCCGCGTCCGTACTTCTCTGAGAGGATGGAAAAGGGCACTACGAACAGGGCGAGCGCCCCGGTGGTGGCGGAGACGGTGAGCGCCGCCGTGGACGGAGCGACGTCGAGCTCGGCGGACAGGGTGGGCAGGAGCGCTTGGGTGGCGTACATGGAGTTGAACACGGCCAAGCCCACGGCGAGCATCGCCAGCTGGGCGCGGCGAAACGGCGCGCTGCCCTGGCGCAGTCCCGGTGTGGCCATTGCGTACCCCTTACACCCCGTGTGGTCTCCCGCGTACAGACGCGAAAAGGCGAGGCCCCCGTTGCCGGAAGGCCCCGCCTGGCGTGGCGCTGTGCCGTGCTGTGCTTACTTGGAAGCGGCCGCGAGGCGCTCGTTGACGTCGTCCCAGTTGACGACGTTCCAGAATGCCTTGGCGTAGTCCGCCTTCACATTCTTGTACTGCAGGTAGTACGCGTGCTCCCACATGTCCAGCATGAGCAGCGGGGTGAAATCAACGGAGATGTTGCCCTGCTGGTCGGTCATCTGCTGGATGATGAGGCGGTCCGCGATGTGGTCGTAGCCCAGAACGGCCCAGCCGGAGCCTTGCAGGGAGGTGGCCACGCCCTCGAACTGCGCCTGGAACTTCTCAAAGGAGCCGAAGTCGCGGTCGATGGCGGAGGCGATCTCGCCGGTCGGGGCGCCGCCGGCTTTCGGGGCCATGTTCTTCCAGAAGATGGAGTGGTTGGTGTGGCCACCCAGGTTGAAGGCAAGGTTCTTGCTCAGGGCACGAAGCTTGTCCGGGTTGGCCTCGCCGTTGCGCTCCTCCTCGAGGGCCTCGAGTGCGGCGTTAGCGCCCTTGACGTAGGTCGCGTGGTGCTTGTCGTGGTGCAGCTCCATGATCTCGGCCGAGATGTGCGGCTCGAGAGCGTCGTACGCGTAGGGGAGGTCGGGAAGGGTGTACACAGCCATGTTTATCTACCGTCCTTTCATCAAGAAGTTGTGACGTGGGCCCCATGATAGACAGTTTTGGCGTGCCCGCAATGATGGTCCGCGGGGAACAAACGCGCCGGGGCGGGCGTTGGAACGCACATGGGTTTTCTCTTCGGACGCACGCCGGAACTTGTCGACGCCGACCGCGCCCTGCCTGGCCGCAGCCAGCCGGTCTTGCCCGCCCCGCGCCCCCACGCCGTGTTGGGCACCCCGATCACGGGACCGTGGCGCGAGGGGCAGAAGCGCCTGCTCGTGGGGCTGGGGTGCTTCTGGGGCGCGGAGAAGATGTTCTGGCAGATGGAGGGCGTGGAATCGACCTCGGTGGGCTACGGCGGCGGCGTGACCGCGAACCCGACCTACGGCGAGGTGTGCTCGGGCTCGACGAACCACGTCGAGCTGGTCGAGGTGGTCTACGACCCCGAGCGGGTGAGCCTGAAGGATCTGGTGCGCGCGAGCCTGGAGGCGCACGACCCGACGCAGGGCTTCCGCCAAGGCAACGACGTGGGCACGCAGTACCGTTCGGCGTTCTACACCGACACGGAGGGCGAGGCGGAGCAGATCCGCGAGTGGGTCGCGGAGTACGGCCGCCAGCTTGCTGGCGCCGGGTTCGGCGACATCACCACGGAGATCCGCTCCGAGGTGGACTACTACCTCGCCGAGGACGAGCACCAGCAGTACCTGCACAAGGTGCCCAACGGGTACTGCCCGCACCACTCCACGGGCGTCGCCTGCGGGATTTAGCCCCGTCGGTAGTTTTGTCCCGCTAAGGTAGAAGGAGTTAGGCTCAAGCACCGAAGAAGGGGGCAACAATGCGGGTTCTAGTGGTCACGGGCGCGGCGTCCGGGATCGGTCTCGAGACCGCCCGGCAGTGGGTCCGTGAGGGCGGGCAGGCGGTCCTGCTGGACGTCGATAGTGACAAGCTCGAGCAGGCCCGCGAGGAGCTTGGGGGCAACGCGACGATCCTGCGTGTCGACGTCGGGGATGCCGCCTCGGTCGACGGGGCCTTCGCGCGGATCGCCGAGGAGTTCGGCCGCGTCGACGCGCTGGTCACCTCGGCGGGCGGGACGCGCCCGCGGCCGAGCGCCGAGATGAGCGACGAGGACTGGGCGGCGGTGATGGACATCCACGTCACCGGCGCGCTGCGGGCGTGCCGGGCGGCGTACCCGCTGCTCAAGGAGGCAGGCGGGGCGGTGGTGAACCTGGCGTCGGTCGCCGCCGTGCTGGGCATGCCGGGGCGCGCGAACTACAACGCCGCGAAGCACGCGATCGTGGGGCTGACCAAGTCCCTCGCCGTGGAGTGGGCGCCCGACGGGATCCGCGTCAACGCGGTGGGCCCCGGCTACGTGGAGACGCAGCTGACCCGCACACTCGTCGACGAGGGCGCGCTCGACCCCGAGCCGACCATCGCGCGCACGCCGCTGAAGCGCTGGGCGCAGACGGCGGAGATCGCCGACGGTATCCTCTTCCTGCTGAGCGCGCGGGCGAGCTACATCACCGGCCACACGCTCATGATCGACGGCGGGATGAGCATCGACGGCGCCTGGTACCGCTAAAGGCTCTGGTACCGCTAACGGCGAAGGACACCCATGAACCACTCTCACCCGTTTTCCCCGAGCGCGTTCGCTGGCCAGCGCGCGCTGATCACCGGCGCCGCGGGCGGCATCGGCGCGGCCTGCGCGGAGCTGTTCGCGGCGGCCGGCGCCGATCTGATCCTTGCGGACGTGGACGCCGAGCGCGTCGACACGCTCGCCGCCGAGCTCGGCGCGCGGGCTGCCGCCGGCGACCTGACGGATCCCGCCGCCCGCGCGGAGCTCGTCGGCCTCGTTGAGGCGGCCGGCGGCGTGGACCTCCTCGTGCCCGCGGCCGGGGTCTACCCCGAGGCACCCGTCACGGAGATGAGCGACGAGGCGTGGGAGCGCGTCTTCGCGGTCAACCTCGGTGCCGTGTTCGCGTTGACCCGCGACCTCGCCGCGCACGTGCGCGACGGCGGGGCGGTGGTCACCTTCGGGTCGATCGCGGGCGCGCGCGGCAGCCGCAACCACAGCGCCTACGCGGCGACGAAGGGGGCGATCGCCTCCTTCACCCGCAGCATCGCCCTCGAGTTCGCCGGGCGCGCGATCCGCGCGAACGCGGTGGCGCCGGGGATCATCGAGACGGCGATGTCGGCCGACTTAGTCGCGGGAAGCGGCGAGTCTCTCCTGGCCAACACGCCCCTGGGTCGGCTGGGCACGGCGCGGGAGGTGGCGGGCGTCGTTGCCTTCCTGTGCTCGGACGCGGCCTCCTTCATTACCGGCGAGGTGATCCACGTCAACGGTGGTTTGCACATGGGATGATGAACCCATGAGCATGCTGGTCAAGGTCCTCGAGCACACGCAGCGCGGGAGGACGGTGCCCCGCGAGCTTTTCGACGCCCTCTCGCCCGACGAGCAGGAGGCGGTCCGGGCCTTCGAACACAGCCGTCGCATCGAGTACGGCTGGCGCACCATCACGCTCTCGATCCTGCGCACGGCCACGGATCTCTCCCGGGGCCGCGACCCCATGCAGGTGCTCGAGGAGCTGGTGCACAGCAGCCGGCAGATCATTAACGCGGACGTGGCCTACATCAGCGTCAACGACGAGGAGACGGCGACCACCTCCGTGTTTATGACCTCCGGGGTGGTCACCGAGAAGTTCCGCACCATCCGTATCCCGTTCGGGGTGGGGGTGTTGGGCAACGTGGCGGCGAAGAAGAGGGCCTCGTGGACCTACGACCACGGCAAGGACCCCGAGGTCACCCACGTCCCGGACGTGGACGAGGCGGTGCAGGCCGAGGGGATCCGGGGGATCCTCGGCGCCCCGCTGACCAATAACGGAAAGGTGGTCGGCGCGCTGATGGTGGGGGACCGCCGGCCGCGCTTCTACACCGCCGACGAGATTGTCGTGCTCGATTCCTTGGCGTCGCTCGCCTCGGTGGCGTTTGAGACCTCGCAGCTCATCGAGGAGCTGGAGGAGGCGGTGGCGACGCTGCAGGAGGCGCAGGGGCAGAGCGAGCGCCAGATCCGCCAGCTCGAGGCGTTGTCTGAGGCGGACGCGATGCTCATGGACGCGCTGACGAACGGCGCCCAGCTCACCAGGGTGCACGAGGTGATCACCGAGACGCTGGGGTGCTCGGCGTGGTTCTTCCGCGACCGCGAGCTGCTGCCGCTGGCGGCGGGGCGCGCCCCGGTCGCCGAGGAGACGATGCGGGAGCTGATCGCCGCCTCGGAGGCCGCAGGGGGCATCGTCACAGGTGAGGGGGTGTCGGCGCTGGCGATCTCGGTGAATCAGCGGCACGTGGGGGCGATCTGCGTGGACCGAGTGGTGGACGACTCGGAGGCGCGGATCCTCCACCGCGCCTCGCTCACCTTCGCGGCGATGGTGCTGTTCCGCGAGGCGCTCGTTGCCGCGGAGAGCCGCCAGGCCACCGACCTCGTGCGCAAGATCTTCGCGGGGACGGCGGCGGACGAGGACGTGGCCCGCCTGAAAAGGATGACGGGGCTGGACGTGAAGGAGGATGCGGGGCTGTACGTGGCCGTCGTCACGCCTGGCCGGCGGCCGCTGAGCGCGGTGACCTTGGACCGGCTGCTCGCCGACCGCGGCCTCATCGTCGAGCACGGCGACCACCTGTGCGCGGTGGTGCGCGCCCCGGCCGGGCCGGAGAAGGCGCTCGACCCGATCCTCGCGCTCGCTGCGGAGGAGAAAAGCGAGGTCTACGCGGGGGCGGTGCGCCTGCCGGCGGACGTCGGGGAGTTCGTCGGAGCGCATTCGCAGGCGGTGCTGCTGGCCGCGGGGATGCGCAGCCTTGACCTGGCCAACCGGGTGGCCACGCCCTCGACCTTCGGCTCCTTCGGGCTGCTGCTCAACGCGGGCAGCGAGACCATCGACGCGATTATCGACGACACACTCGGGCCGCTCGTGCGTTACGACGCCCAGAATCGCACCGAGCTGACCCGCACCGCCGCAGAGTTTTTCGACAACGGGCGCAACATCGGCGCCACCGCCAAGGCCCTGTTTATCCACGACAACACGGTGCGGCAGAGGGTGGACAGGATCGCGAGCGTGCTGGGGGAGGACTGGACCACGGGGCCGCACGCCTTCGACATCCACCTGGCGCTGCGGGCGTGGCAGATCCGCGGACGCTCTGTTTGATGTGTGAAACTATATATCCCGTCGGGGGATAGTAGGGAGATCTACATAAAGTAGCCCTTGTCATAGAATTATCCGAAAGTAACCTAAGTCTCACGCTGTCTTCCCCCATCGGCAGAAAGTGAGATCCCGATGTCAAGCGCTCTTCGGGCCCCCGGCGCCCAGGACGCGACGGATAGGTCGACCCTCCGTCGTGCTGTCACCGGCTCCATGGCCGGCACCATCATCGAGTGGTACGAATTTTTCATCTACGGCACCGCTGCTGCCCTCGTCTTCAGCGTGACGTTCTTCCCGGGCGGGGATAACCCGCTCGACGCGGTCATCGCAGCCTTCTTGACCTACGCCATCGGCTTCATCGCCCGCCCCCTCGGCGGCTTCGTCTTTGGCCAGCTCGGCGACCGCTTCGGCCGCAAGAGCCTGCTCCAGGTCTCGCTCATCATGATCGGCGTGGCCACCTTCCTCATGGGCTGCCTGCCGGACTTCAGCGTCTGGGGCTACTGGGCGCCGATCGCCCTGGC
Organism: Corynebacterium timonense; assembly: GCF_900105305.1. Lineage (NCBI taxonomy): Bacteria > Bacillati > Actinomycetota > Actinomycetes > Mycobacteriales > Corynebacteriaceae > Corynebacterium > Corynebacterium timonense. The sequence goes on from NZ_LT629765.1 coordinate 2,418,653, forward strand.
CACCCTGCGCTTTATCCAGGGCTTCGCCGTGGGCGGCGAGTGGGGCGGGGCGATCCTGCTTGTCGGCGAGCACAGCCCGCCCGAGCAGCGCGGCTTCTGGGCGTCCTTCCCGCAGGCCGCGGCCTGCGTGGGCAACGTCCTGGCCAGCATCGTCCTGCTCAGCGCGAACATCTTGCTGCCGGAGGAGGACTTCCTGGACTGGGGGTGGCGCGTCGCCTTCTGGCTCTCCGCCGTCGTGGTCTTCATCGGCTACTACATCCGCAAGAAGGTCGAGGACGCCCCGATCTTCAAAGAGGCCCTCAAGCAGCAGGAGGAAAACGCCCACGCCTCCTCCGGCCTGCGCGCCGTCATCACGCAGTACCCGAAGGAACTGCTGGTGGCCACGGCCGTGCGCATCGGCGAGAACGCGATGTACTACCTCATCATCGCGTTCACCCTGACGTACCTGACCATCTTTGACACGATGAGCCGCCAGGACGTGCTGCTCATCATGTTCATCGCCAACATCATCCAGTTCTTCGCCATGATTTACGGCGGCTACCTCTCCGACAGGATCGGGCGGCGCAAAACCTACCTGCTCGGCGGCATCCTCTCGCTCATCTGGGCGCCGTTCTACTTCCCGCTGCTCAACACCGGGGACTTCACCATCATCCTCGCGGCTGTCGTGTTCGGCCTCGTGGCGCAGTCCTTCATGTACGGACCCGAGGGCGCGCTGTTCGGGGAGCTCTTTCCCACCCGCGCCCGCTACTCCGGCATCTCCGCCGCCTACCAGATGGGCTCCATCCTCGGCGGCTCCCTCGCCCCCATCCTGGCGACCTACCTGTGGGGCGTGTTCGACAGCTGGGTGCCCATCGCCATCTACCTCGTGGCCATCCTTGCCTTCTCCGTGTTCAGCCTCGTCGTCGGGGTGAAGGAGACCCGTGGCGCCCGCCTCGAGGACATCGACGCCGCCGACTACCACAAGCACGTCAACGTCTCCGCGGCCCGCGCTGCCGCAGAGGCGGAGACCGAAGAAGCACTGAAAGTGAGGACGCATTAATTATGACGACAACCGTTGCCCGCACCATCCAGGCCGCCGTCCTGGAACACCCCGGCGCTGAGCGCCCCTACGCGGAATCGAAGCCCATCGTGGTCGACGAGCTCGAGCTGGACGCCCCGGAAGGCGACGAGCTGCTCGTGCGCATTACCGCCGCCGGCGTGTGCCACTCTGACCTCTCCGTGGTCAACAACGACCGCCCGCGCCCAGTGCCGATGGTCCTGGGCCACGAAGCAACCGGCGTGGTCGAGCAGGTCGGCCCCGACGTCGAGGACCTTAAGGTGGGCGACACCGTGGTGATGACCTTCCTGCCGCGCTGCGGGCACTGCCCGGGCTGCCGCTCCGAGGGGAAGATCCCCTGCGAGAACGGCGCCCGCGCTAACGAGGCCGGCACCCTGCTCAGCGGCGGGCGCCGCCTGAGCAGGAACGGCGAGGTGGTGCAGCACCACATCGGCGTCTCCGGCTTTGCCACCCACGCCGTCGTCTCCCGCCGCTCCGTCGTGCCCGTCGGCAGCGACGTCCCGCCGGAGATCGCCGCGATCTTCGGCTGCGCCATCCTGACGGGTGGGGGCGCTGTGTTAAACGTCGCTAAGCCTGAGCCCGATGACACGCTCGCCGTCGTCGGACTCGGCGGCGTGGGCATGGCCGCGATCATCACCGCCGCGGCGGTGGGCGTGAAGGACATCATCGGCATCGACCTGCAGGAGGGCAAGCGCGCCCAGGCGCTCGAGCTCGGCGCGACCGAGGTCATGTCCCCGGACGAGGCGCAGGCCTCCGGGAAGCGCTTCGCCGCCGTCATCGAGGCGGCGGGGCACCCGGCCGCCCTGCAGACGGCGTGGGAGATCACCGCCCCCGGCGGCGTGACCTGCACCGTCGGCTTGCCCGCGCCGGGCAACGAGATTCGCATCGACCCGCTGAAGGTCACGACGGAGGCCCGCCACCTGGTGGGCAGCTACCTCGGCTCCGCCGTGCCCAGCGTGGATATTCCCAAGTACGAGAAGCTGTGGCGCGACGGCAAGCTCAACGCCGAAGGACTCATCTCCTCGCGCATCGAGCTCACCGACATCAACGAAGCCATGGACCGCCTGCAGGACGCCAGCGTCTTGCGGCAGATCATCATGTTCCCGGACCCCGCTGACACAGACGCAGATAAGGAGTAACACCCAATGACCAACGACCACATCTACAATGCCATCATCGTCGGGGCCGGCTTCTCCGGCCTCGGCCAGGGCGCCCAGTTCGTGCAGGACGGGGTGGACAACTTCCTCATCCTGGAAAAGGGCGAGCGCCTCGGCGGCGTCTGGCGCGACAACACCTACCCGGGCGCGGCGTGCGACACCCAGTCCGTCATCTACTGCTTTAGCTACTTCCTCCACCTCGGCGCCTCCCGCATGTTCTGCAGCCACGACGAGCTGCTGCGCTACCTGGACAACCTGGCAGCCACCTTCGGCCTGGAGAAGTACCTGCGCACCAACCAGCACGTCACCCGCGCGGCGTGGGACGAGGCCGAGAAAGTGTGGCGCGTGAGCACCGCCGACGGAAACGAGTACCTCACCCGCATGCTCATCCCGGCGTGGGGCCAGCTGGGCACCCCCAGCATCCCCAACTTCGAGGGCCTGGACAGCTTCGAGGGCGACTACTTCCACTCCGCGCGCTGGAACCACGACGTGGACCTGAAGGGCAAGCGCGTCGCCTCCATCGGCGCGGCGGCCTCCGCGGTGCAGTACATCCCCGAGATCGCCCCCGAGGTCGGGCAGCTGACCGTCTTCCAGCGCTCGGCGAACTACATCCTGCCGCGCAACCAGCGCATCTTCACCGAGGAGGAACTCGCGGAGTTCCAGCGCGACCCGGACGTGTACCGCGAGCTGCGCCATTCCATCCACGACGAGCGCGAGGCCGGCTTCGAGCGCACCCGCCGCCAGACGGACGCCGCCGCGGAGGGCATGAAGCTGGCCAAGGAGCACCTGGAGAACCAGATCCAGGACCCGGAGCTGCGCGAGAAGTTCACCCCGCACTTCGACTTCGGCTGCAAGAGGATCCTGCGCACCGACGACTACTACCCCACGTTCAACCGCGACAATGTCTCGCTGGTCACTGAGGGCATCGAACGCATCACGCCGAAGGGCATTGTCACCAGCGATGGCGTTGAGCGCGAGTTCGACGTGATCATCTTCGGCACCGGATTCCACAGCCAGGCCTTCCAGGCCGGCACGGAGATCATCGGCCGCGACGGCCTGACCCTCGACGAGCGGTGGGGCAACTCCCCGGAGGCCTACCTCGGCATGACCGTCGACGGCTTCCCCAACCTGTTCATCCTCTACGGGCCGAACACGAACCTCAACCACCACTCCATCGTGACCATGCTCGAGGCGCAGAACCGCTACGTCCGGCAGGCACTCACCCAGCTTCTCGACGGCTCCGAGACCGAGTTCGAAGTCCTCCCCGAAACCCTGCGCACCTTCAACGAGAAGGTGCAAGAGGACCTGGAAAACTCCGCCTACTCCTCCGACTGCTCCTCCTGGTACAAGAACGAGGACGGCAAGGTGATCAACAACTGGTCCGGCACCGTCGCGGAGTACCACGCGCTGACCGCCGAGTTCAACCCGGAGGATTTCGGCTTGTCCCGCAGTGACTCCGAGCTCGCAGGTCAGGGGGCACAGTAATGGCAACGGAGCAGACTATCGACGACTACACCAAGCGCCCCGTCGCCGCCGACGCGCTGCCGACGCTGCAGGCCTTCCGCGAGGGCGGCGCGAAGCCCTTCCACGAGTTCGCCGTGGAGGACGTGCGCGACACCTACGTGGCCAACACCGAGGCGGCGCCCCTGACGGAGCACCGCGAGCCCGAGCACACCGACTTCGAGGTGGGGCAGTTCCGCGTCCGGCTCTACGAGCCGCGCGACACGGACCAGCGCTCCGAGCCGACCGCCGGCATCCTGTTCATGCACGGCGGCGGCTGGGTGATGGGTGATCTGCGCACCCACCACTCCGTGGCCCGCCGCCTCGCCGCGCGCACGTGCCTGCCCGTCCTCGCGGTGGACTACCGCCTCGCGCCCGAGCACCGCTACCCCGCCGCCGTCGACGACTGCCGGGAGGCCCTGCAGTGGTTCATCGAGTGCAGCGACGTCCACGGCGTCACCCTGACCTCCGTCAGCTTCGCGGGCGACAGCGCGGGCGGCCAGCTTGCCGCCATCCTGACCAACGAGACCGTGGCGGGCGCCTCCAGCATCCCCGTCGACTGCCAGGTGCTGCTCTACCCGGCCGTGGACCTCACGGAGGAGAACATGGCCACTTCCACGTCGTACCAGCGCCTGACGGAGGGCTTCCCGCTGGTCGCCGACACGATGAAGTGGTTTGTGGACACCTACATCGAGGACGGCGTGGACCGCACCGCGGCCGACATTAGCCCGCTGCGCGCCGAGCTGCCCGAGAACCTTCCGGCGTCCTTCGTGATCACGGTGGACAACGACCCGCTCGCCGAGGAAGGCGCCCGCTACGCCGCCAAGCTCGCCGCGGCGGGCGCGCCGGTGCACTACGAGCACCTGTCCGGCTACGCCCACGGGCTGTTCACGTCGGCGGCGAAGATCCCGACCGGCGAGCGCTACCTGAACAAGGCCGCCGACTTCATCGTCGACAGCGCCGGGGCGCGCACGCAGGACTAGCGGGGCTGCGGCTGCGTGACGTTGTAACCGATCACGCCCGGCAGCACCGCGGGAGCCTGCCCGAGCAACGCCCTCAGGTTGCCCTCGCGCTCGACCGCGCTGGTGACAGCCGTCACGCGGGCGCCCTTGCGGGTGGTCTCGCTGCCGCGGCGCGGCGCAGCACCGCCAGCAGGTCCACTGACAGGTCCGCCGACAGGTACAGCGCGGCTGGCGGCTGTGCTTGTCGACGTCGCCACCGGGCCGATGCTGGTGGCATGACCGCCGGTGCCGCTGAAGCCGCGGTTGAGGCCCCCGCCCGGGGATCCGACTAGGGCGCCGCCGCGGCTTTCGCCGTTCTGAACGCCAGCGGACGGACCCCTCACAGCAGCGCCCGCGGGTGCCGCCCCGGCGCCAAGGCTGAGCGGGACACCCGCCGCTCCCGTCAAGCGTGGCGCGGCGTGGGCACCGGAACCAGCGGCCGGGAGAAGAGGATCCGCGATACCGCCCGCGCTCGCGATTCCGGGGGCCAGCGTTGCTGGCATGCTTGCCGCGGCGAGCGACGCGGCCTGTGTCGGCGTCGCTCCCTCCGAGATCGCCCGCACCACCTCGGGGGTGACCTCGCCGAACTGCGAGACAACCTCGTGCGGCGACATCGGCTCGGCCAACTGGCCGTAGCCGTGCTGGCGCAGGGCTTCCGACACGACCCGTGGCAAGGAGATTGCGTCGAACGCCGGGACCGTCGGTGCCTGCGGGGCCCCGGGAGTGACGCTCCCGCCAGGCATCGCATTGAGCCCGGGAAGCAGCTGGTTGAACACGGGGTTCGTGGGCACCAAGCCGGACGTCAGCGTTGTCGGGAACGGAACGAGAAACGCCTGCTCGAACGCGAGTTTGTGCTCTAGGGATGGAAGAGCCACCCACGTCGCGTGAGCTGCGGCCGTGAGTATTTGGTTCGCCGCAGCGACCGCGGCAAGGTTCGCTGTGTGCGCCGCCAGCGCGGTGGCGTGGCCAGCGTAGGTCCCCCCGGCCCACTGGATGCGACTGAGGCGCTCGAGCGCTGCCTGCACCCAGCTCGTCGACGCCGACGAGGCCAGTGCCGCTTTCGCTCCGTCGAGCGCGGCGACGGTCTGGCTGAGGAGGCCAGCCGTTTTCGACCATTGCCCAGAAGCTGAGGTGGCTTCGGCGGGGTTGGTCGTCGAAAATAAGCTATTGAGCCCCGGCAGCGACACCTGCGGCCCCGCCACCGGTGCGGCATTGGCGAAGCGGCCTGTCGTCGCGTTCACCAACGGCGGCGCAGGTGCCGGCGATCGCAGAGCGTTCGCGGCCGACACCATACCGAGCCCCCGCGCCACCCCGATGTGGGATACCAGCCGAGAAAAATCGACGTCCGCCCGCACTGTGTTGTCGAGGTTGGACTCGAGGAGCACGGCGGCGTCGCGGATGTGCGAGGCGAGGGCGCCTGTCGCCTGTGGCTCGTAGGTTCCCGCGATCGTGCCGTGCGTCCGGCCCGCCATGTCCAGGCCCGAGACGGGGGAGAAGGTGGCGAGCGAGACGAAGCGGTTCTGCGTGCTCGAACCCGACAACAGCCTCGCTGTATGGTCGAGCTGCGAAACAGCGTCACGAACTGCGACGACATCCAGCAATAATTGGTTGCCCACCTTGCTCCCCCTTGTTTATCCCCCGAGGCACTAGCACGTACTGTATCGCTGCTGTCCTATAGCCGTCGTGCTCCCAGTGCGCACCTTAGTGGGCACGTGACTGGAACCGCGGCGCTAGAGGCTGTAAAGAGCTTGCAGGGCTCGGCTGGCTTGCTCGCATAGCGAGGTGACGTCCTCATCGGGAAAATACGATGTCGCCGAAGCCCCGAAAGCACCGCGCACTGTATCGACAACGGCAAAGCACACGCCGCCGCCGGCGGGCGGTTCGTAGAAATAAACATGTGGGATGTCCCCGGGGTCAATTCCTTCGATGAAGCGGGCTTGCTGCGAAGATGCAGCGCGGTCCGCGGCGGTGCTGAGAAAACCGACGTGAATGTCGGGGTTGTCGGTTTCGAAAAAACACGACGCTCTCTGCATTGTTGAGTCGTAACCAAGGTCGATCTTCCCGACGAACCCCGCTGCCGCGAATTCTTCGTCGGAGATCTCGGCGCATGGATTAAAAAGGTCGGAGCCGATGGTGTGCGGATCAAATTCACCGATAACTAGGTCTCCGCTACGGAAATGGAACGCAGAAACCTCCCCGGCTTGTACCGGCCCAGTCGTCGTTGGTTCTGCTCCGGTGAGCGGTTCATTGGCAGGCGCGCTACCGCATGCTGCCAGTCCTGCAACCACACAGACAACGAGACTTCGAAGTGCGTTCATGGCATACCCCCACAATCGAAAACCGTACAGTTCTGCTGCCGGTTGCCCCCTTGGCCGCGAGCTAAGCGGCCGTTCTATTGCGTCAGATGGTACTGCACGCAATTCTTCGATGCTCAAAATCGATGAAATCGACCGCGACATCGCGGCTTAACCCAGAGACTATGCATTGCATAGTTTTGCGGGACACGGAGAACTTCGCGTGCGTACTTTTGGGTGGGGAAGCTGGCGCGGCAACTATGCATTGCATAGTGCTTCGGCTTGTGGGCTGGCCCGAGGGGCTCCGCGTTGTCGCGGCTCAACCCGCAGCCTATGCAGTGCATAGCTTTGGCGGGGGGGGAGCGCCGTGTCGCGAGAGTCCGCAATGTCGGAGGTGCCGGTCGTATGGGTATGCATTGCATAGTTCGAAAGAGTCCGCACTGCGGACTTTTGGGTGGGGAAGCTGGCGCGGCAACTATGCATTGCATAGTTTTGCCGGGGGGGAAGCGCCGTGTAGCGAAAGTCTGCAATGTCGCAGCTGCAGGTCTTATGGGTATGCATTGCATAGTTCGAAAGAGCCCGCACCGCGGACTTTGGGGCGCGGCAACTATGCAACGCATAGTTCTGCGTTGCGCGCGGGCGGCTCGGGGACTTGACCCTTGGTGCTGGTCACGCTGAAACCAGCGTGGTGCTGGGGAAAATGAGGTATTTTTCGCCGCCTCACCAACCACCTTCGCCGAGTAGTCCAAGGGTGTGGCTGTCTCGCTTTGGGGTCGACCCCGCGGCCGCGATCAGCGCGATCGTCTCCGAGCTCGGGGTCAATCGCAACGCCTGTGCTCGACCCACGCCGCCGACGAGAAAGCTGCCGGCCGAATTGCGGCGGTGGGCAGCGAGCGCGCACCCGACGGCGCGCTCGAGTGAACTCCCGTGCCCGGTGAACTGAGCCCCAGAACGACGCTAAAAAGGCTATTCGTAGCGCAGCGCCTCGATGGGACGCATTCTCGCTGCGCGGCTGGCGGGGTACCAGCCGAAGAACAGGCCAATGGCGAGCGAAAACAAGAGCGCGATGAGCGCGGCCCCGACCGGTGGAAGAACCATCGCTCCTATGAATGATGTGCCGAGCATGCCAATAGCCGTGCCGAGCGCAACGCCGAGCGCTCCGCCGAGAAGGCAGATCATCATGGCTTCGGTGACAAACTGGGTGCGAATGGCGCGCCGGGTGGCGCCGAGGGCCATGCGAATGCCGATCTCGCGGGTGCGTTCGGTGACGGAGACGAGCATGATGTTCATGACGCCGATGCCGCCGACGAGGAGGGAGATGCCGCCGATGGCGGAGATCACCATGCTCACGAGCGCCATCGTTTGGTTGAGACGGTCGACGTCACTCTTGGTGTCTTGAGCTGCGGCGTGGTAGTCGGGATCGTCGGCGTAGGCCCTGTCGGCCCACGTGGTAATGTTTTCGCGTATCTCGTCGGTGGTGGTTCCCTCCGCGGCCCGGATCTGCAGCCCGCGGAACCCTTCGACGGGCTCTTGGCCGAGGCGGGCCTGCGCCGGGTAGGGCACGTACATCGATGCGTCCTCGAACGTGCCGACGAGCGGGGAGGACACGTCGGCGCGGCCGTACGCGCCGACCACTTGGAGGGAGACGAAGCGGCCGTTGACGTCGGCGTCGATGAACTGGCCAATCGCGGATTGCGGGTCGCCGTTGAAATAGGTGGCGACGATTTCCGGCGAAATGATGGTGACGTTGCGGTCGCCGTCGATGTCTTCGGGGGTGAGGAGGCGTCCGGCGGTGATGGGGTGGTGCTGCATCTCCACGTAGTCGGAGTTGGTGTACATGAGGCGGGCGTGCCCTTCGTTGAGGCCCCGGGTGATGCGCCCGTTGTCGCTTCCCGCGTCTAGGGCGATGCCGCTTATCGACGCCCCGAGGTAGCCTCGCAGGTCATCCACCATCGCGGGGGTGATAAGCGCTGACGGGGGCACGTCACCGAGGCCCCCTGTGAAGGCCGGGCCGTCGTCGTTCGTGCGGGTTGACACCTCGACGAAGACGTCGTTAATGCCGAACTGCTCGAGGTCGTTGAGGAGCTGCTTTTGCATGCCCTTGCCTAGGGTCATGATGGCCACGACTGCTGCGATGCCGATGATGACGCCCATGAGGGTCAGCACGGCGCGCATCTTGTTCACGCGGAGGCTCGTGGCGGCGAGCCGGATGGATTCGCGAAGGCTCACTACGGTTCCTGCGTCGCTTCCGGAACCTGCACCCGCTGGCCCGTCATGGGGCGGTAGGTGCCCGGGTTCTTCAGCACCCGAGTGCCCTCGGCGAGACCGCGAACTTCGGCCTCGAGGTCGGTGATGATGCCGAGGGTGACGTCCTGCTCGGTGACCTCAAACTCGCCGGGCGAGCCGTCGACCTCTCGGAGGGTGAGAACAGAGTAGGAGCCGTTGTCGTCGATGACTGCCTCGCGCGGCACGGTGAGTGCCCCCTGCGCGCTGTCGGTGGTGATCTGCAGCTTCGCCGAGCCGCCGATGCGGAGCCCCTCGGTGTCGCCGAAAACGTCGATGGTGACGGGGAACTCGGGGCGTGCCGGCGTCTGGGGGGCGCCTTCCGCGGGGCGTGGGGTGGCCGCCACGGAGGACACATCTGCGATGCGGCCCTTGTACTGCTTCAGCCCGGTGCTGGGGGTAGTGAATGTGACCTCGTCGCCGACGTTCACGCGGCCGGAATCCACCTCGTTGACGTTGGCGGTGAGCGTGAGGCGATCCGGGTTGGCCACGGTCAGAAGATGCCCGGAGGAGGGCTGGCCGCGTTGGGCGACGACCTCGGTGACCACGCCCTTGATCGGGGAGCGCACGTCGCCTGAGGCGATGTCCACGCGCAGCTGGGCCTGGCCCACCTCCGCGGCGATCCGCTGCGCCTCGAGGCCGCGCTGCGCGGCGTCGACGCTGGTGCCGGCGGCCTGCAGCTCGTGCTGCACGGCCAGTTGTGTGGCGTCGCGGGCGATGGCGGCGTCGTTCATCGCGGCGAAGGCCTCGGCGACGGCGCCCTGTTTCTCTCCGAGGCTTGCGTCGACGGCGTGGAGCGCGCTCTCGTACGCCTGCTGCGCGGCCTTGAGCTCCCGCTGGGCCCCCGCGTAGCGCTCGTCTGCCTCCAGGATGCCCACGATGGGTGAGAGCGTATCTGGCTGCTCGGTGAGCGCGTTGATGTAGGTGTTCAGGTCCGCCCGCACCGTGTCCAGGCCCGCCAGGTTGACGTTGCGGCGCGCAGTATCGACCGCGTTGGCCCGCTGCACAGTCTCCGGGTCGCGGCCGACGTTGACCTGGTCCTGTCGCGCGGTGAAGTCCGCGACTGCCTTCTCGTAGCGGGCAGTGGCTTCGCGCAACTGCGCATCGGCGGCGGTGATGCGGGAGTTCAGGCCGGCGTTGTTCGCCTCCTGTTGCTGCGCGAGCTGCTGCTGTGTGCGTTCGATCTCGTTAAGCATCGTCACATCCGACGCTATCTGCTGTGCGCGTTGTGAATCCAGCTGGCGCTGCGCGTTCGAGGTGTCGATGCGTGCGACAATTTGGCCCTCGTTGACGGGTTGGCCAACGCGGACCGGTATGTCCGTGACGGGGCTGGTCAGAGTGGTGGTCAGTGCCACCGTCTCCCGCGACGACACCGTCCCCGAGACAGACACGCGCGACGTGAGGTCTTTCGCTGCGAGTTCCACCACGTCGGCCGGGGGGATCTGTTCGCCTCCTCCTGCGCAGGCGGCGAGTGTGGTCGAAAGGAACGCGGCGGCGGCAAGGGGGATAAGGGTGAACTTATTTTTCACCGGTTCAGATTAGCAAAAACTCATCTACATGCCACTGGCTAATAGCTGAGCTTCCTGCCCCGTCCACCGGCGGGGTGGCGCAGCTTGGTGGCGTCGCGGTGGATCCACAAGCTGATGCGGTGCAGGGTGGCGGGGGAGATCTCGGTGTCCATCACGGCGGCCCAGTAGGCCACGGTCTCGTCGTGGTAGTTGTGCCCGTGGGGCGAGGGGCAGTTCTGGGAGGTCAGCTGGTCGATGCCCACCTGCCAGAAGGTGATGAAGGGCGCCCACCGCATGGTGTCCGGCACGTCGAGGCGCTGCGCCGCGGGGGCGGGCCGGCTGCGCGAACCGGGCTCTTTCAGCCAGTCCGGGGCGCGCCAGGCAAGGGACCAGTCCCACCAGACGACGGGGTCGGAGGCGTGCTGGGCGAAGACGGCGCGCGGCGTTTCCCACTCGTTGGCGTAGGTGTCGCCGGAGAAGTCGTGGTCGAGGTGGTCGGGGTGGGCGCAGAAGCGGATGTGGCGCCCGCCGTCGACGACGGGGAGCCGCTGGGGGCTGCCGTAGTCGCGGCCCCGGGTGAGTTCGCCGTGGACGCGGGTGAAGCCGGGCGCGCCGGAGAACACGGCGCCGGTGACGCCGTTGAGGAAGTCCTCGGCGCTGTCGGAGGCGTCGCAGACGCCGTAGGCGCCGAGGGATTCGCCGCCGAGGTAGAGCTTGGGTCGCTTGTGTTTCGGAAGGGTGGAAAGGCGCGCTTGGATGGCGTCGATAAGCAGGCGGGCGGACCGCGTGGGGGATTCGCGGTCGGCGAGGTAGGAGTAGACGGAGGGCAGGTAGGAGTACTGCATGGCTACGATGGCGGTGTCGCCGCGGCCGACGAACTCGAAGCCGGAGGTGTGGAAGTCGTTGATCCAGCCGGTGCCGGCCGCCGACATGATGGCCAGGTGCGAGCGCTCCCACGCGCGGGTGCGGTCGAGCTCGGCGAGCGCGAGCTGAACCATGTCCTCGGTGGTGCGGCCCTCGTCGAGGCCGATGAAGACGCGGATGGGTTCGCGGGCCTCGCCGCCGTCGTCGAAAAGAAGCTCGATGTCGCGCTTGCGCGGGCCGCCGGAGACGACGGCGCGGCCCTGGCGGCCCATCGTGGACCACGGCTCCAGCGAGGCGGGGGAGCCGGAGCGCTCGCGCTCGCGCGGGCGGGGCGCGCCGACGAGGAACTCGCGGTCGAGCTTCTCGGCCTTGCGGTAGACGCGGGACAAGAAGTTGCGCACCACGACGCGGTCGGTGAGCAGGATGGAGACGGCAGCGCCGCCGGCGATGGCGAGCGGCCAGGAAGCGAGTGCCGGGAGGCGTTTGCCGAGGACGATATTGAAGACGTCGATAAGCACTTGCAACGCCTCCCCGACGGCGAGGAGGGCGCCGTAGCCGAGGGTGCCCACTGTGATGCCGGCGAGGGATTTCGCGAGCTCGAGCTCCTCGCGGCCCTCGACGAGCTCGACCTGCGCGTTGTGGCGGCGCCGCGAGCTGACGAAGGTAGCCACCGTAACAGCGCTCATGCCGAGGTGAAGAACGCTGTTGACCGTGCGATGAGCGCGCGGGTGGGCCGGAAGCGGCGACAGGGCGCGGACCCCGCGCAGCAACTCGCTGATCGCGGTGCCCGCCACATGGCCCACGCCCTGGCAGATGGCTACGTTCGCGGCGACGACCGGCCAGGTGTGGGGCAGAAGCGACGGTGAGATCGCGCCCCACGTGGCGGCTTCCGCGCCGATGACGCCCGCGCCGAAGTTCTCGGGCAGGCGGCGCAACCCGCCCATCCGCACCACCGGCGTCAGGTCCGCCCACACCTCCACCACGAACAGGGGGACGGCGAGGATGCCGTGGCGGCGGACATCGTAGCGCCCCTTCGCTTTGGCCACCGCCCGGCCGACCTGCAGGCGGGTCTCCGAGTCCTCGGCAGGCCGGTTGAGCCAAGCGAACAAGTCCCGGAAACGAGGGCGGGGGGTGGGCCCGTGAAGCGACATGCAGACCATTGTTGCAAACCCCGCCCCGGCGCGCAGGGCGCTTCCGGTCGCGCAACCGCGCGGGTCGTTGTAGGTTTGGGACACGTGACAACACTGCTGGGCAGCACCGGAAGCAAAGGCAACACGTCAGGCTCGCGCACCGAGGCGGATGCGCCGAAGATCGTCGCCCACCGCGGCGCGTCGGGCCTGTACCCCGAGCTCACCTTCGCCGCCTTCGACGCGGCGTTGAAGATGGACATCCACGGCATCGAGTGCGACGTGCGGCTGACCCGCGACGGCAAGCTCGTCGTCTTCCACGACCCCGTGCTGGAGCGCACCTCCGACGGCAAGGGCCGCGTCTCCGCCACCGACTACGCGGACCTGCGCGAGCTCAACGTGGGTACGGAGGATAGCCCGCAGCGCATCATGCTGCTCGAGGAACTCCTCGAGCTCATGCAGGACTACCCCGACAAGCACATCTACATTGAGACGAAGCACCCCACCCGCTACGGCCCGGAGGTGGACGAGCAGACCCTGCGTATTCTCACCTACGCGCGAATGCGCACCTCGGAGCGCGTGCACCTGATCTCCTTCTCCCACCGCGCGATGCGCTACTTCACCCACTTCGCCCCCGAGCTGGAGACGTTTTACCTGTTCCGCCTCCGCGAGAAGAAGTGGAACAAGAACAACTGCATGCTCTCGCGCCCCTACGGCGTCGGTCCGGCCCTGAGCCACCTCAAGGCGCGCCCGAAGCTGCTCGGATACAAGGGGCTGAAGACCTACACGTGGACGGTGAACACCCCGCGCGACATGCTGTGGTGCCGCGACAACGGCGTCGACGTGGTTGCCACGGACATGCCCCACCTGGCCGTGGAGACCTTCGCGCGCGCCGCGGTTGGGGGCTCGACCGTCGGGTAACATGTGGCCCCATGGCCAAGAAGAACCGCAGACAGCAGGACGACCTTCCCGAGGGCATGAGCCGCCGCCAGGCGAAGCTCGCCGCTCGCGCCGCCGAGCGCGAGGCGCTGAAAAAGGACCCGCGCCCCTACGGCGGGCTCGCCGCCGAGACCGATCTCATCGCTCTGCAGGAGTTCGTCCCCTCCGCCGTCGCCGAGTTCGACGTCGCGGGCGAAAAGGTCAACGTGGTCACGGTCCTGCCGGGCGCCGGCGCGGCCCTTGTGCGCGCCGCGGACCAGGGCGGGGAGCGTTTCGTCGCTCTCCAGGTCGCCTCGCACTCCGCGAACCCGGGCCGCGACCTCGCCTACGCGCTCAGCTGGGTGCTCGAGGCGGAGCCGGGGCAGACCCTCCAGTCCACGGCGGCCGACGGCAGCCAGCCCGAGCTTTCTTCGCTTATCGACGCCACCGCGGTCCCCACCATCACCGAGCACCAGGACTTCTCGTGGTGGTTCCCGTCGGGCGCCCAGGTCCCGGCTGACGTGCAGCAGGCGCTCGCCCGCGCCAACGACGCCGTGATCCCCTCCACCCAGGTGCGCGCCGACGTGCCCGGGTCGGTGTGGTGGGTCAACCCCGGCGGCGGCAAGGCCCACATCCGGTGGGTGCGCCCGGAGGAGAGCGAGAACCGCGTCCTCGCGGCGCTGGCCCGGGTGGCCGCCCGCGGGGAGCTCCACCTGGGAGAGGGCACGAAGTTCGCCGGGGTCTTCCGCACCCACGGCGTCGCGGTGCCGGTGTGGGACCTCGACCCCGCGGTCGAGCCCTCCTCCTACGCGGACGCGCTGGTGAACCTGAACGCGATGATCGAGGCCGAGTACGCCAACGAGGCGCAGCTCAGCGCCGAGGAGCGCAAGCAGCTGGATAACATCAAGTCGCGCCAGGTGACCATCTAGGTACGTGCGGGCGAAAGGGGTTCGCGGGATGTTCGCCGGGTGGGTATGAGGTCTCGTCCGTGTCTGCTGCGACAACGCCCCGCCCCGCCCGCTCCGGCACCGCCACCCTCGGCCCGGTCGAGGTGGCGCTACCCACCAACGAGGCCGAGGACTGGGCGATCAACTACGCCTACTTCTAAACTGCGCCACCCTCTCGGGGCGTGGTGGGGGAGGAACACCGCGACGAAGGCGGCCAGCGCGAACGCGAGCTGCGCCCAGTAGGGCCAGTCGTGCAATCCCGCGGTGAGTAGGAGCAGGACGAACAGGGCGGCGATGATCTTGCGCTCCATGGTGGTGTCTTTTCCGTTGAGGCCTCCGCTGGGAATACCTTTTCCCCGGCCACCCAGGTCTGCCACGTAATCGGCATGCCAGGGCGGTAGGCTAGGTTGATGGCGTTGGCCGCGCCAGATAGCTGAAGAAGTGGAGCTGGTCATTCTTGCCCCAAAAGGGTGTGCACGAAAGTACCCAGTATTCCTGCAGGCAGGAAGCGGTGATTCGCGGCACGTAATGTCGTTGACGAGCGAAACCTCGCTCAATCGATCTGAAGAAGGGGTACCAACATGGAGAACATGCGTTCCTTGGGGGGGCATTGCTAGCTTTGATGATGGGATTCAGCTCAGCAATCCCTACTGCACAGGCAGCTGATTCCGTCAACTTCGGAAGTGATCAGGCAGCAGCTTCTGATAAATCCACTCCTGAAGCGTTCCTGTTCGGAGAATTCGGGGAGATGGAACGAAAAGTTGAGGTCATTCCGAATGCCCACGGGCTAAGGTTCGAACTCCATAAAGACGACCAGCTCAAAGTCGTGGATGAAAGAGTCGTTGTTGCCGATGGGGAGGGCAAAGCGCTTGTGGAGCTGGATCCAGACCTCCCGGAAGGGATGACACTTTGGATGGATGAAGAGAAAAATGAAGTCTTCGCCGTGCAGGAGGGTCCTTCTTTTCGAGGCTGTACCGACAACAAGTGGGTGAAGTGGGGAATTCAAACAGCCTGGGACGGCCTGGTGTGCGTACCAGCCACGATCGCTACCGCTCCCGGCGTTGTTACGGGTGCTCTAACCGCGGCTGGTTGTCACGCAGCGGGAGGCGCACTGACCACCGCCGCAAGTTGTTAGGAGGAAGTAGTGGCTTCTACGTCAACTAACTCAAAAGAAGGGTTTAGCTGGGCGCTGTCCGCGATTCTCGCGGCAATTATGACAGTTGACCCCGCGCTGTTGAGCGACGATCACGTTCCTTACTGGGCGTACGGGGCTAAGTTCCTCGCGATCCTTTTTGCGGTGCGCGCGATCAGCCAGCTTGCGCAAGATCCCGGTGACAAGAAACGGATGATCACCTTTGCGCTGGTCTCGGCGGTCTTCATCCTCCTACTCGTCGTCGCCTTCGCACTCGCTTAGGCCGAGTACACCTTTTCCCCGCCCACCCAGGTCTGCCACGTGATCGGCATGCCGGGGCGGTAGGCGAGGTTGATGGCGCTGGCTGCGTCGAGGACGTGCAGGTCGGCGGCCGCGCCGGGCACGAGTGTGCCCTTGGCGGGGCGGCCCTGCGGGTCCTTCCCGGCGCCGACGTTGTGGCGTCGCAAAGCCTTTGCCCCGCCTGTGGTGGCGGCGGCGATGGCCTCGTCGAGGGTGAGGCGCTGCTGCAGCACCGCGGTGGTGACGCAGAAGTTCATCGAGCTGGTGAACGAGGTGCCCGGGTTGAGGTTCGAGGCGATGGCGACGGTGGCGCCGGCGTCGATAAGCGCACGGCCGGGGGCGAGCTGCTCGCGGGTGGACAGGTCGCAGGCCGGCAGGAGCGTGGCCACGGTGTCCGAGCCGGCGAGGAGCTCGATGTCGGCGTCGCTGAGGTAGTTGACGTGGTCGACGCTCGCGGCGCCCATCTCCACGGCGAGGCGCACGCCTGGGCCCTCGCCGAGCTGGTTGCCGTGCACGCGCACGCCCAAGCCGGCGTTCTTTCCGGCCTCCAGGACGCGGCGCGACTGCTCCTCGGTGAAGGCGCCGCGCTCGCAGAACACGTCGATCCACTGCACGTGGTCTTTCACCGCGTCGAGCATCGGGCCGACGACCTCGGTGACGTACTCCTCGGCGTCGGCGCCCGGCGGGACGAGGTGAGCGCCGAGGAAGGTGACGTCGTCGACGTGGGAGGCAGCGACGCGGGCGGCCTCCGCCTCGGAGGCGACGTTGAGGCCGTAGCCGGTCTTCGTTTCAAAGGTGGTGGTGCCGCCTGCGCGGCCGGCGGCGACGCGCTCGGCCACGAGCTGGTGCAGGCGCTCGGTGGACGCCGAGCGGGTGGCCTCCATCGTCACGGCGATGCCGCCGGCGGCGTAGGACTCCCCCGCCATGCGGGCCTCGAATTCCGCGGCTCGGTCGCCGTCGAAGACCATGTGGGTGTGGGAGTCGACCCAGCCGGGCAGCACGGCGCGCCCGCCCAGGTCCACGGTGTCGTCGGCGCCGGCTGGGGCGCCGGCCGCGACACCCACCCACTCGATGACGCCGCCGTCCATCAGAAGGGCCGCGTCTTTGATGGTGCCGAGCTCCGAGACGGTGCGCAGTTCGGAGATTCCGGTGAGAAGAGTGCTCATGGGTGCCTTTCTACCTGGGGGGATGCGGGGCGTCGCTAAGCGCGCGTTTAGTCGCGCGCCGTGAAACGCATCGGGATGCGCACGCCGCGCTCCTCGGCCACCTCGTGGGCGCGGGTGTAGCCGGCGTCGACGTGGCGGATGACGCCCATGCCCGGGTCGTTGGTGAGCACCGCCTTCAGCTTGGCCTCGGCGAGCTCGGTGCCGTCGGCGACGGTGACCTGGCCGGTGTGGATGGAGCGGCCCATGCCCACGCCGCCGCCGTGGTGGATGGACACCCAGGTTGCGCCGCCGGAGACGGCGGTCATGGCGTTGAGCAGCGGCCAGTCCGCGACCGCATCGGTGCCGTCGAGCATGGACTCGGTCTCGCGGTAGGGCGAGGCGACGGAGCCGGAGTCGAGGTGGTCGCGGCCGATGACGATCGGCGCCTTGACCTTGCCCTCCTTGACCAGGTTGTTGAAGATCACGCCGGCCTTGGCGCGCTCGCCGTAGCCGAGCCAGCAGATGCGGGCGGGCAGGCCCTCGAACTCGACGTACTCCTCGGCGGCGTCGAGCCAGTGGTGCAGGTGCTCGTTGTCGGGGAAGGCCTCCTTGATGGCCTGGTCGGTGACCTTGATGTCCTCCGGGTCGCCGGAGAGAGCCACCCAGCGGAACGGGCCGAGGCCCTCGCAGAACAGCGGGCGGATGTAGGCGGGCACGAAGCCGGGGAACTCGAAGGCGCGGGTGTAGCCGGCCTTGCGGGCCTCGTCGCGGATGGAGTTGCCGTAGTCGAAGACCTCGGCGCCTTCGTCCTGGAACTCGACCATCGCCTGGACCTGGGCGGCCATGGATTCGCGGGCCTTCTTGGTAAAGGTCACTGGGTCGGCGGCCGCCTCGGTGCGCCACTCGTCGACGGTGATCTCGGTGGGGAGGTAGGACAGCGGGTCGTGCGCGGAGGTCTGGTCGGTGACGATGTCCACGGTGACCTCGCCGGCGCGGTGGCGGCGCAGCATCTCCGGGAAGACCTCGGCGGCGTTGCCCACCAGGCCGACGGACAGGGCCTTCTTCTGCTCTTTCGCCTCGGTGACCAGGCGGATCGCCTCGTCGATGTCGGTGGTGACCTCGTCGAGGTAGCGCTTTGCTTGACGACGCCTCAGGCGCGTCTCGTCCACATCGACGATGAGGCAGGCGCCGCCGTTGAGGGTGACCGCCAGCGGCTGGGCGCCGCCCATGCCGCCGCAGCCGCCGGTGAGGGTCAGCGTGCCGGCGAGGGTGTCGCCGAAGCGCTTCTTCGCCACCGCGTAGAAGGTCTCAAACGTGCCCTGCAGGATGCCCTGGGTGGCGATGTAGATCCAGGAGCCGGCCGTCATCTGGCCGTACATCATGAGGCCCTCGTCCTCGAGGGAGCGGAAGTGCTCCCAGTTGGCCCAGTCGCCGACGAGGTTGGAGTTGGCGATGAGCACGCGCGGCGCCCACTCGTTGGTGCGGAACACGCCGACGGGCTTGCCGGACTGGACCAGCAGGGTCTCGTCGGACTCGAGGTCTGTCAGCGTGTCGATGATCGCGTCGAAGGCCTCCCAGCTGCGGGCGGCGCGGCCGGTGCCGCCGTAGACGACGAGGGTGTCGGGGTGCTCGGCGACCTCGGGGTCGAGGTTGTTCTGCAGCATGCGCAGCGGCGCTTCGGTCTGCCAGGACTTGGCGGTCAGCTCGGTGCCGCGGGGTGCGCGCACCTCGCGGGCGCCTTCGGCCCAGTTCTTCTCGGTCATGAGTTCCTCCTTACAGGTAGGGTGTCACGCGCTGCGGGCCGGTGTCCCGGGGCTGTCCCCGCCAACGGTGGGCTGCGTTTCGTTCAGCGCCGATGGTAACGCGCGCCACACCAGGGGCACGACACAAAAAAGAACCCGGGTGTCTCGAATTCGAGACGACCGGGCGTTACCGCTGCTTATCGAAGGGTTCCGACGCGCTTTTCGACGCCCTCCACGTACGCCCCGCCCTTCACCAGCGCCACGGAGTGCTCGATCTCCGGGGAGAGGAAGCGGTCCGTTCCCGGGCCCTCGACCACGGAGCGCAGGACGTCGATCGCCGCCTGCGTGCCGGGCGCCGCAGCGCCCTCGCGCATGTCGATGGCACGGGCCGCCGTGAGGATCTCGATGGCGAGCACGCGCTGCAGGCCGTCGATGCTGCGGCGCAGCTTGCGCGCCGCCGACCACCCGAGCGAGACGTGGTCCTCCTGCATCGCCGACGACGGGATCGAATCCGCCGACGCCGGGGTGGCGTTGCGCTTCAGTTCGCTGACGATGCCCGCCTGCGTGTACTGCGCGATCATGTGCCCGGAGTCCACGCCCGGGTCGTCCGCAAGGAAGGCGGTGAGCCCGCGGTTGCG
Organism: Corynebacterium timonense; assembly: GCF_900105305.1. Taxonomy (NCBI): domain Bacteria; kingdom Bacillati; phylum Actinomycetota; class Actinomycetes; order Mycobacteriales; family Corynebacteriaceae; genus Corynebacterium; species Corynebacterium timonense. Next base: position 2,438,266 of record NZ_LT629765.1, read on the forward strand.
CGCGGTGTCCAGGAAGCGGTCCGTGCGGCGCTCGCTCATCGACGCCACATCGGCCACCACAATGGCCAGGAAGTCCAACACGTAGGCCACCGGCGCCCCGTGGAAGTTGCCGTTGGAGGCGACGCGCCCGTCCAGCGCCACCACTGGGTTGTCTACCGCCGCGGCCAGCTCGCGGCCCGCCACCAGCTCGGCGTGGGCGAGCGTGTCGCGGAAACCGCCAGCCACCTGCGGGGAGCAGCGCACCGAGTACGCGTCCTGCACCTGCTTTTCCTTGAATTCCTCCGCGGCCGCGGCGAGGATCTCCGAGCCGGCGGCGACGGCGCGGATGTTCGCCGCGGCGTCCGCCTGTCCCGGGTGGGGGCGCAGCTGCTGCAGGTCGTCGGCGAAGACGGTGAGTGTCCCGTTAAGCCCTTCGACCGTCATAGCGGTGGCGATGTCGGCGACCTTCGCCGCCTCGCGCAGGTCGGCGATGGCCAGGCAGAGCTGGCCGAGCATGCCGTCGGTGCCGTTGATGAGCGCCAGGCCCTCCTTCTCCTCGAGTGCCAGCGGCTCGATGCCCGCGGCGGCCAGCGCGTCTGAGGAGGCGACGACCTCGCCGCCGTCCACGCGCACCTCGCCCTCGCCGAGCAGCGCCAGGGCGCAGTGGGCCAGTGGGGCCAGGTCGCCGGAGCAGCCCAGCGAGCCGTACTCGCGCACCACCGGGGTGATGTGCGCGTTGAGCACCTGTGCGTAGGTCTCGGCCACGACCGGGCGCACGCCGGTGCGGCCGGTGCACAGCGTGGACAAGCGAAGGAGCATCAACGCGCGGATGACCTCCTCTTCGACCTCCGGGCCGGAGCCAGCCGCGTGCGAACGGACCAGCGAGAGCTGCAGCTGTGCGCGCAGGTGCTCGGGGATGTGGCGGCGGGCGAGTGCGCCGAAACCGGTGGAGATGCCGTAGACGGGCGTCGGGTCGTTCGCCAGCTCCTCGACGCGCTGGCGGGTCGCGGCGACCTCGTCGAGCGCGGCCGGGTCGATCTCGACGGTTGCGCCGTGGCGGGCGACGGCGACGACCTCCTCGACGCTGAGCGCGCCGATGCCGACGGTGACGGTGGCAGGGGAGGTGGAGGTGGTCATAGCTGTCCTTTCTGCGGGGTGCATGCGTGATCGGAGCCCCTGCGAGGGCTCGAGTGGGTACAGCGCGCGACAGCCAGACGCGACGGGGGTAAGTGTAGCGGGTGAGTGCGGTGGGGCGCTACGGGTGGGGTGGCGGGCACGTGCAACCATGGCGTCGTGGGGGTGCGTAGGGACTTGCTTGAGCGCGAGGTGCTCGGGGGGTTGGACAAGCATTACCAGCTACGTCGGCCAGTAGCGTTCCTGTAGGGTACCGCCCTCCGTGGTACTGCATGTGGTACTGGTTGTCCATGGACGGCTGCATTGGCGACATTGTGGCGAAAATGGGGAGAGCCTCCGCCGGCATAAGGTTCACCGAGCTGGAAAGAGTGTGTGACCACTACTTTGAGAAGGTTGCGTCCGTTAGCGTGGTGTATCTGTGACTGTCGGTGAGGGGCCTCATGAATGTGTGAGGCGGTAACCGCAGTACCTTTCGAATCAATTCCAACATCTCCTCGAAAGGAACCAACGCGATGGCCGCTGGACCCAATCATATCGACCCGACCGCCTATCTTGATGAGCTGCTCGCCCACACATCCCCGGGTCTGATGCGTCAGATGCTGCAGGATGTCATCAACCAGATCCTTGTCCACCCAAGCAGACAGCGTCTGCGGGGCTGACTACGCCACCGTCAGCGACACCCGCACCAACCACCGAAACGGCTACCGCCACCGCGACCTGGACCTTCGTGTGGGCACCATCGACGTGAGAATCCCGAAACTTCGCCACGGATCATTCTTCCCCGACTGGTTGCCCCCGCGCCGCTTAAGAGCAGAACGCGCCCTGGCTACCGTCGTAGCCACCTGCTACCTCAAGGGGGTCTCCACCCGCCGCATGAATGACCTGGTCGCCACCTGCGGGATCACCAACCTGTCGAAGTCGCAGGTGTCTACCATGGCCAAAGAACTCGACGTGATGGTCGACAACTTCCGCACCCGCCCGTTGGGCACCGGCCCCTACCTCTATTTTTCCTGCGACGCGCTGACGATGAAGGTGCGTGAAGGTGGGCGCGTCGTGAAAACCAGCGTGCTGCTGGCCACCGGGGTTAACGCCGACGGGTACCGGGAGTTGTGTGGTATGCAGGTCGCCACCGCCGAATCGGTCGCGTCGTGGACCGGGTTCTTCCGCGACCTGAAAGCCCGGGGCCTGGATCAGGTGTACCTGGTCACCAGCGACGCCCACCTAGGCATCCAAGCCGCTGTGGGTGACTGCCTACCCAACGCGTCCTGGCAGCGGTGCCGCACCCATTTCGCGAAGAATCTGTCATCGATGGTGCCGAAAACTTAAGTGGCCGACATTGTCGGCGATGTTTCACACGATCTTCCAGCAACCCGACGCCCACACCGTGTGGGACCAGGCCCGAGACGTTGTCGAGTTTTGCCAGCAGACATTCCCCCATGTGGCGCATTCACCTGGAGGAATGTGTCTGATCTGATGTAGTTGGTCCGGTTCGGTTTGGGAAGTAGGCCGTGTTGGCGGCCTGTTTTGGTACGTTTCAGCGCGGAAAATTAGGCCACTTCTCCATGTGGCTGTGACTGGTGTGGCCCCTTTTTTGGATAGGGAAAGGGCCATGCCGATAACGATCCCCCAGTAGGTTTCTGTTCCTGAGAAATGTCCCGCCTTCGTTTGTCCGCGAGGTCTGAACTGCTCCCCATTAGTTGGACTGAGAAATCAGTTGCTAACAACTAGTGGGGAGCATGTTCTTTGAGAGCACGTAGTTCGCTGAGTGAAGTTCAGCGTGAGCAGTTAGTCGACCTTTTCGAGCAGGGAATGGGTTCCAGAGCCGCTGCTCGTGTTGTCGGTGTCTCGAGGGATGCAGCGCGCTGCCTCTATCGCCGTTTCCAACTGCGTGGCAGGCTATGTCTCGTGGAGAAACCGAACAAGCAGCGCTACTCCTTCGAGACGAAGAAGGAGGTTGTGGAACGTCATCTGGCCGGTGAGTCGAAGATGGATCTTGCCCGAGAGTTCAATCTTTCATCCGACCAACTCGTCAAGGACTGGGTGATTAAGTGGCGCAAAGGCGGCGACGAGGCTCTGCGCCCGAAGCCGAAGGGCAGGCCGAAAGGTTCAGGCAAACCGAAGGTGCTTTCTGAGGAAGAAAAGCTTCGCTGCCAGGTTGAACGGCTGGAAGCGGAAATCGCCTACTTAAAAAAATTGCGGGACTTGAGGAACCAGGGACACGCCTAAAAGCCCAGGCGATCGTCATCCTCAAGTCACACCACCGCTTGGAGTACCTCCTGGATGCGGCCGACATGGCACGCTCGACTTTCTTCTACCACCAGAAACGACTCACCGCACCGGATAAACATGCCGAGCTCAAACAGGCGATCCGGGACAGTTTTAAGCGCAACAAACACCGCTACGGCTACCGGCGGGTACTGCTCGACCTTCGGAACCAAGGTTGGATAGTCAACCACAAACTTGTCTTAAAGCTCATGCGCGAGATGGGCTTGAAGGCCAAGATCCGCCTGCGCAGGCCCTACGTCTCCTACGCAGGCACAACCAGTCACATCGCCGAGAACACACTCGAGCGCAACTTCACCCCGGATAAGCCCAACTCTGTTTTCGTCAGCGACGTCACCGAGTTCAAGGTCGCCGGCCGCAAGGTGTATCTCTCACCGGTGATGGACCTGTTCGACCGCTCAATCGTCGCCCACACAGTGGCCACATCGCCGACTACAGCGTTGACCTCGGCCTCGTTGGCGCAGGCGATCGAAGCGTGTGCTCCAGAGCCGGGCTGGATGATCCACACCGATCAAGGATTTGTCAAGCCCCGAGTTTTGTAGAGGGTTTTATTGTTGTCGATTAGGCCGCTTGGGTGTTCGCGGCGGTGTATTCCTGATGGGCCTGGCGGGGCGGGCGGTACCCTAGCGCCGAGTGCACACGACGGTTGTTGTACCAGCCGACCCATGTCGACGTCGCGACGAGAACATCTCGCAGCCCCGGCCAGGTCCTACGGTCGATGAGTTCAGCGCTTCTGCCATTGCGTTGTCTCAGGAGTCTCCCTGCGAGCCAACCGAGGCGATAACCTGCGACTGGGCCAAGGTCTCTCCGTAGACGACCGACCTGTACTGCACGCCCCTGTCTAAAGTGATGGATCAGACCGGAGACATCTTCACCGGCGCGCAGGCGCGCTGACAAGGCCATGTCAAGTGCGTCTTTAGCCAGCGATGTGCGCATGTGGTTGGTGATCTGCCAGCCAACAATCTCCCGGGTATACGCGTCGAGGACGAACGAGGCGTACACCCACCCGACACGCGTGGGGATGTATGTGATATCCGCGACCCACAGCCGGTTCGGCGCATCGACACAAAAGTCGCGTGTGACCACATCGGATGGGCAGTTATCGGGGGCAGCGCTCACGGGTGGAGGGCTTTTTCTTCCGGCGCCGGATACCACGGATGCCTTCGAGTGCCATGAGGCGCTCAACGGTGCACCGGGCGAGGTGACCGAAGTCGCCTCGGCGATTGACCTCGGCCCATAGTTTGCGCGCTCCATAGCAGGAGTAGTTGTCGTCGTAGATGGCACGCAAAGCTTTGCGTAGTTGTCGGTCGCGGATAGATCGAGATGATTCAGGCCGGGATTTGTGGGCGTAGTAGGTGCTCAGGGCGATTGTCGCGTTGGTTGCTGAAAGGGCGCGAATAATCGGCTCGACCCCGAATTCCTCCCGGTTGTCGTCGATGAACCGGACGACTGCGTGTGTGGGCGCTCGCACGCGGGCGCGAAAAAAGCTGATGCTCTTTTCAAAATCTCGTTGGCGCGCTTCGCTTCAATCAGTTCAGCTCGCAGTCTGCGGTTTTCTGCTGCAAGATCCATAGATTCAGCCGGGGTTGCCGCGCCGGATTGTTTATGAGCGCGGACCCAGCCGCGCAGAGTTTCCTTGCTCATTCCGAGCTCGACAGCGATGCGGGATATCGCACCACGAGACGTGTCAGGGTCAGCTTGCGCGTGCAGCACCAGTTCGATGGCGCGCTGCCTCAACTCAGGCGTGTACTTCGAGGGCATGTGTAGGGCTCCTTTTCCAAATTCCTACCCTCCATTAAACCCGGGGCGAACCATGTGCACGCCTGACCGCAACATCAACCCCGAGCAAGTCAGCAGACTCGCTCACGGACAATGGTGCCACCTGGGCCAAAACATCGTCATCCTGGGCAAATCCTCAGTTGGTAAAACCTACCTCGCCCAAGCACTCATCACCGCAGCATGCCGCAACGACTACTCCGCACGGTTCTACCGCACCGACATGCTCGCCGCCGAACTGGCAGTCCTCCAACCCGATAACCCCACACGGCTGAAGTTCATCCAGCAACTCCACGACGTCGATGTCCTAGTCCTGGATGACTTTCTCACCACACCTGTTGATGCCGCGACCGCGCACCAGCTACTCAATATCCTCGCCGGGCGGGAACGCAAAGTCTCAACCATTGTGACCTCACAGTTCACCCCACACGAGTGGTACAAGTCCATCCCCGACGCCGTGATCTCCGAGTCAATCCTCAACCGACTCGTCTCCGGCGCCGAAATCATCACACTCGAAGGACCAAACATGCGCCTGACCACCAACGCATAACAACCGGAAACGCCTGAGTGAGATACCGCTACCGGGTACCCACTCAGGCGCTACCAGATACTCACCACACCGCTACCATTTCGGTCTTCTGAACAGTTGGCGTTTACGAATGCGCCGAAAGCGGTGTGGACGAAGGTGTGGTCAAACAACCCCACCGAAAGGCTCAACCGGGAGATCAGACGCCGCACCGACGTCGTGGGGATTGTCCCCAACCGCGACGCCGTCGTGCGTCTGGTCGGGGCGGTACTCGCCGAGCAACACGAGTGAGAGGGATCCAACAGAAACGCTACATGTCGCTCACCAGCCTGGAACAGACCAAGACGATGATGACAGCCACCGTCATTGATGCCGGCGAATCCACTCAGGAGGTTGCATGAGCCCACGCCAGCACAGAGCTCGTGACGGCCCCTGACACCGTCACCCTGCTTGTTCTTATCGAAAGGCAGATACACCACCACCGTGGACTTGACCCTCGAAGCCGCACGCCAGACGGGACGTCTTCGCCTGGTGTGTGCGCTACAACCAGAAACGCAGACACTCATGGTGCGATTATCTCTCGCCCATCGAGTACGAAAACCGCACCTGCGGTAAACTCACCCTGACCGCATAAGTTCAATTCCCTGTGTCCACTTTCCAGGGGTCGGGCCCCCTGGGCTTGACACGAAGGACCAAACATGCGCCTGACCACCAACGCATAACAACCGGAAACGCCTGAGTGAGATACCGCTACCGCGTACCCACTCAGGCGCTACCAGATACTCACCACACCGCTACCATTTCGGTCTTCTGAACACACCAACAAGGGCTCAGGTCCGACCGGGCATCGTTGCTGCCAGCACGATCGATACCGCCCCAGCAAAAGGAAACGAAACCGCCGCATGATCGCACCCCACCCCAGCCCCGAGACGGGCCCTGACAACAAGCCCCCCAGAACAGAACCGAAATTCGAAACCAGATACACCGCCACCCAGGACTTGACCTAGGGGGCAAAAATATCATCGACTCTCGTGACCAAAAGTTCCTAGTACCACTCGTTCCAAGCCGAGCGCGTTCTTATTCGGGCACGGAAATTAAAGGGATTAAGTTGAAAAGGCCGAGGTGCCAAAACGAAATCCCGAAAACCTTCCAATTGACTAGGTGGAAAACAAGACCGGCTGTCGAAACCCCTTTCAGCCCCAAACGGCCAGACCACGCAAGAGGTAACGCAAAGACTTCAAAAAGTAAACATAAACGAGAAAGAATAGACGCATAACGTTTGATAAAGCGCGCGTAGTTCGTTGACTCGCCGTAAAGATCGACGGCATTACGCAGTATATGTCCCCTAGTTAGCCAGTCCCTTGAATCTCGTAGCTTGGACAACCCACTGGCACTGTAAATGGAAGCTGGCACAAATTGAAGGTAGCGCGACGTCCTATCTGAATGCAGTGCGGCGAATGAATAGCAACCAGTTAGGAAATATAAATGCTGGTAAAAAGGGTTAAAACCGTAAACGGCGTTGGATAATAAACAATCTGTATACCAGAACGTAAGAACAGTAAAAGAAGAAAGGCGACGTCTTTTTAAATCGCGAAGAAGTAAACAAAAGGACGCGCCTTTTGCTCTTTCATACCCGTTCATCTGCTGGTCGCGGTCTTCGAACTCTTGGCACGTGCTAACCCCTTCTAGCCCCACTACCCAGGAGGGGGGAAATTGGATGAATCGCGTGCACAGCGCTGCTAAAGAAACAATTTGTCCCACCACTGCAGGGTCTCTAGAGCACCTCAAGGCAATCACTTTCTCTTATCTCGAAGGAGACAGAAGCGATAGGGGAACCACTTAAAGAGCGAAGAGACGACGGTACCTGATAGAAACCGCGCCAACCTCGCCTATGGGCGTGGATTAGAGAGCGGGCAAGGCGGTCAGAATGGCCACGCCGCATGGCTTCTAGAACAACCGAACCGTTCCGCGGGAATTCTAGGGGTAGAATTCGATGCGCGGGAAGTTCCGTGCAGCTGCCATCGTGTAGTTTCACTACAGCTACTACTCGCCGGGGTGGGCGAGGTACAGGACGAGCAAACATGTCGTAGCGCGGTATCCGCTTTCCTAGCTGAGGGAACAAAGCTGAGAATAGAACCAATGCGCAGAAGAACAGCGCTGTAAAGTCGATAGCTCTTACAGTCGATTTACCATGTTTCTTACTCATTTACTGCCCCCTGTTCCCACTGCACCTTTTCACCCGACAGGGAAATAGATTGCGCAGCAAGAATTAGAATCATCTGCGAAAGCAGGTGAGTAGAAAGAATATTCTCAGACGGGTAAAAAGCTTGAGCGTTTTCCTCGAAAAGAAAAAATGACAGAAAGTTATAATACTTCCCACTCTTTGTAATGTCCATGGCGTCTAACTGATCCATTAAAACTTCGGTGTATTCTAATCCAAGCGCTGTTGCCCAACTTGGATCGCGAACTACGTCTAGAAAAATCTGTCTCTCCCGGTTTCTGCGCTGATTGCCCTTTATGCCTACGGATCCAGGGAATTCGTTACGTCGAAGTAAGAAGCGCTGCTTGTCCCCCTGGTTAATTACATAGAACTCCCCCGTCATACGGGGGGAACTCCCACTCCCTTCTGCCCGGTCTTGGACGCTGCCCATGGTTGGACTTTCGTGGATGGATGAAACACTTAGAATCAACGTCTTTACCCTATCGTAGGTTATCTTTACATTTATTGTAGTATCGTACTCGGTATTGGTTGAAGCTGGGAATTCGTCTAGTGGAAGGTCTGTATCAAACACGCTATTATTGCAGGTGGCTCGCGAGAAACGCTGCAATAGATACTCTCGGCAAGAACGGGCCAACGCGGAGACTTCGATCGAATTGACTCGATCCCAGTCGTGGATACCACTAAGCCATGCGGCCACGTCCACGGGATGGTAAGTGGAATGGTTCAGTCCGCCGTAGCCATGGCAAAAGGGATGGTTTTCCTGATATAGGACACCGTCGATGTCTCGGACTTCGCCATCGGCATAAAAGACTGTAATAAATGTGACCTCTTGCCTGCTATCTTTTCTGCACCGATCAATTTCCTTTTTTAGGATCCCGAATTCTTCGTTGTATCTGCGCGAAGAATTAACTGTGATCATGGCGGATGAAGCTTCTCTCGTGGCAAAGCCAATGAAATCTTCTAGCGCTCGTTTCGGCACCTGACTATCAACACTAATCTGAGGTCGGCAAACTATGGGCTTGTCGACCAAAATGGGAACCTTCAAATTAGAAAAAATCTTTAGATATGCCAGGTGTGAACTTGGTTCAGAAGCAATAATGACTCGGTTGATATTAAGCTCTTCCGCCTTGCGCAAGAGCTGGATCTCGTAATTTTCAAGGTCGGTTCCCATCTCAATCCCTTTGAAGGAGATGATGTTCGGATTTTCCTTTCGCAGTCGAGGCACTTGGCGATCTAACACCTCCGGAAGATCGACCACAAGATCGAGTGACCAATCCATCCCTGCAGTTTGGGCAGCCAGCTTAATCATGGGCATATGGAAGTCCCGAAACTGTTTGCCCAAGCCAATAACGCAAACGTGAAAGTGCATCTTATTTACCTTCCTGTCGAAATGTGTCGGGCATTGACCCATAGCGAGATAACAGATAGAGGAGAAAAGACAAGCCAATTATGATCCACATTGCTGCCGGAATCGGCACGCCAGATAACCGATAGTTTGAAATCATTGAAGCCGAGATCACTAAACCGCCAAGGCTGTTAGCGACCTGGAGCGAAGAAGACGAAAGGATATCGGTAAACGTATAGAAGGCCAAGCGATGGTCTTTGCGGATAACGTCCACGGAGAAATGAGAAACCATAATTGAATAAAGCGCTTTAGCCCCGAACATTAGCGGCACCAAGATGACGGGAGCTAAGTTCCTGGCCAACTGATTTAATGTACCGCCAGAAAAGAGCGTAAGAACCAGCCATCCGGTTAGAGATACCGCTACTAGTGAACCGGAAATTAGGATTGTTCTAACCAGCTGCAGCTCCGCTCCCTTTTTAGCGACGAAAATCATCACTAAAATGGAGGTGACGGGTTGCAATAGTAATGCAAGCGAAACAAACCTAAGTTCGGTGCCGATTAGTTGGGTCATAAAGACTGCAATTAGAGGAACACCGATAAAGAGTTGGACAGAGGAATCTAGGGCCAACGTTCGATACCGGGGATTCGCGGTCGACGTCCTAATATCGCGAAGTATGCTTATCAGGGTTGAAGATAAATTTGTATGCGCCTCCCGCTGCTCCTTTACCGCCGGTAGGCCCTTAACCGCCATCAGTGAGCTAACCACGTACAGAATAGTGGTTAAGGTCACTAGCGAGTAAAAAACCTTAGATACGTGGCCATGGAAGACGGTGGCCTGAAGCGCAAAAGCTAGAATCATGGAACTTTGGGAAAGGATCCTGGTCAATGCCATTAGTGTTGGCCGCGTTTGCCGGGGGACAATCTCACTAACCCAGGTGCTCCACACTGTGCCGAACGAAAGGGAATAAGCAATTTCCACTGTCACCGCGCAGATCCCTAGCAAGAGCAGTTGGCTTATCCTCGCCGTGACGAACCATACGGAAAAGAGAATGATTATGAGACAAACGAGCATAGCGGCGATGCCGGTGGTCATCATGTTCCTGTAGCCGACTCGCCGTGCGAGGCTCGGCCCAAGCAATTGAATGGGTATACTGGTTAGCATAAAAAAATAGATGATTGATAGTTTTGCACTGTCCCAACCCAATTCGTTTACTATAAAAAGATTGAATAGATCACCCGAGAGACCGCCAGTTAAACTGCCCAAGAGCATAGTTCCGCTCGCGGGCAATATAACTCGCCAGTAATTGAACCAATTCTGGCCCAGCTCCATCACCCGTTTCGTTGCCTCGGATCCTGCCCAAACGTTTCTGCATATCTTTCCAGCATCGTTTCAAAAGCGTCAGTCAAGCGCGCTTGTTCTTCCGGTGAATCGCCTCCAAAATAGGGATTATGGTGGAGATAGTAGCCGAAAATGTGCTCACATGCCTCATGGTATGCATAAGTATCTAACACGTGCGCATGCCACATCATGTCAATCTCTGGATTGGGTGGGAGGATTTCGCCTTCATATTTGCGCTGAAGGTACAACCACCTCCTATACTCAAATTCGCATAGTTTGGCATGCGGATCCGTGATCGGGGTCTGATTGGGAATTAGCGGCTCGACCAGCGACCCTCGGACCCGTGAGAGGTCCAGGGAAGAAATGTATCCCGCGACCTGTTCTAAAGGCTCGATGCGCTTCTTGCTCGGCTGAATTTGTCGAGTTTCACCGCGGCTATTCTTTAGGCGAATCATAAATCTTTCCGGTTAGAAGTGGAACCTTGGCGGATGACAGTCAGCCGCCAAGGTATTCGGTTACTAGCACGAGCAACGCATCGGCTCCCAGTTTGCTTCTTCAAGCTCCTGCGGTTCTGCGAAGATATCCATTTTCCCTCCTTTCGAATTGCTTGGGTTGGGTCACAGTATATGCGCAGTTGTTCGGTTTGTCTTCAAAAGCTAACAAATATTTCGGTTGCTTCTGTCAGCGTGGTGTATCTGTGACTGACGACGAGGGCCTTATGATTGTGTGAGGCGGCCACCGCAATACCTTTGTTAGCGACGGTCGAAAAATAGCCCACCAACAAGATTGGATGGGTGATTTCCGTGGAAGAGTGGGCCGAGATAAGGTATCTGCGTCGGAAGGGCCTGTCGATCAGGAGAATCCCGGCCGAAATAGGCTGCGCGAATAAGACGGTGGAAAGGGCGCTGGCCTTAGATGTGGTGTGGGCTGAGGATTGGGACCGTGTGGCTTGAGTGGCTGCGGTGGTGTTTTCTTTCCTCCATTGCGCCGCGAGTCGATTCGGGCTCATGTAGCCCAGCGATGAATGAGGATGGGTGTCATTGTACCGCTTCGACCAGAACCCGATGATCTGCCGGGCCTGCTCGACGTCATCGAACAGATTGTCTTCCAAGACCTCGTCGCGCATCCGGTTGTGAAGCGATTCCACAAAACCGTTATGCCACGGCTGACTAGGAGGAATGAATGCCTGCGCACACTTGTGCTCTTCGGCCCAATCTTGCAGTTTAGGAGCAATAAATTCAGGACAATTGTCCATCCTGAGCACTTTCGGCGCCCCGCGGTCAAGCACGGCAAGATCCAACAGCTCCACCACGGATGCCGCATCAATGAACCTGTCCACCGCGAAAGTCACATGTTGCGCGGTCGTATCTAGTAACACCGTGGTGAGCATCGAGTAACGCATTGGTGAGTATCCAGTAACAGTTCGGGGGAGGATTCTGGTGACCGCGTGACTTCAGGGCACGCGGCGTTACCAGAGGGGTCGGGCCCAACCAATTTTCCGCGCTGAAACGGGCCAAAACAGGCCGACAACACGGCCTACTTCCCAAGCCGAACCGGACCAACTGAGGGTGTCAGGTGTTTTGTGTGTGAGGCTCTGATCCAGAAGGAGTTTCACTGATAATGACTACCGTGTCACCGAAGAAAGGCCATGACCCGAGCAGGGTCAACGAGATCAGCGCGAAGCTGATGGAAAACCCGGAAATCGCCGCACTGATCGGCGAGCTATCGACCTCCGTCGACGATGCCAGCGACCTGGTCAAAGGTCTTTTGCAAGCCTCGATCAACGCAGTGTTGCGACCGGCTATTTGGTAGCAGCGTCGTGACTTTCCGGTAGCGCTTCAGTGAGTATCCGGTAGCAGCTCACAGCGCTCAAGGTGATACTTCCGGTAGCCGCACCACTCGGGTGCGGCTCGTACTGGAAGGAGTCCGCTTATGACGGATTACCGTGCGGTGATGACGCTGCTGATTCGGCAGCGTTCTTACCGCCAGATTGAACACCAGCTCGGATGCTCGCACCGCGCGATTTCACGAGCGAACCAAGCACTGCGAAGCCTTGGTCTGACCACTGTTGAACAGGTCGCGGCGTTGACTGCCGTTTCCGTGTAGTAGGTAGGGGCAATCCGCGTAGTTGGTAGGTGGTTTGCCCCAGGTTTAATGGAGGGTGGGAATGTGGAAAAGGAGCCCTACACATGCCCTCGAAGTACACGCCTTAAGTTGAAGCAGCGCGCCATCGAACTGGTGCTGCACGCGCAAGCTGACCCTGACACGTCTCGCGGTACGATCACCCGCATCGCTGTCGAGCTCGGATTCAGTCAAGGAAACTCTGCGCGGCTGGGTCCGCGCTCATAAACAATCCGGCGCGGCAACCCCGGCTGAATCGGTGGATTGTGCAGCGGAGAACCGCAGACTGCGAGCTGAACTGATTGAAGCGAAGCGCGCCAACGAGATTTTGAAAAGAGCATCAGCTTTTTTCGCGCCCGCGTGCGAGCGCCCACACACGTAGTCGTCCGGTTCATCGACGACAACCGGGAGGAGTTCGGGGTCGAGCCGATTATTCGCGCCTTGGCGGCAACCGAAGCGAAAATCGCCCTGAGCACCTACTACGCCTACAAATCCCGGCCTGAATCATCTCGATCTATCCGCGACCGACAACTACGCAAAGCGTTGCGTGCCATCTACGACGACAACTACTCCTGCTATGGAGCGCGCAAACTATGGGCTGAGATCAATCGCCGAGGCGACGTCGGTCACGTCGCCCGGTGCACCGTTGAGCGCCTCATGGCACTCGAAGGCATCCGTGGTATCCGGCGCCGGAAGAAAAAGCCCTCCACCCGTGAGCGCTGCCCCCGATAACTGCCCATCCGATGTGGTCACACGCGACTTTTGTGTCGATGCGCCGAACCGGCTGTGGGTCGCGGATATCACATACATCCCCACGCGTGTCGGGTGGGTGTACGCCTCGTTCGTCCTCGACGCGTATACCCGGGAGATTGTTGGCTGGCAGATCACCAACCACATGCGCACATCGCTGGCTAAAGACGCACTTGACATGGCCTTGTCAGCGCGCCTGCGCGCCGGTGAAGATGTCTCCGGTCTGATCCATCACTTTAGACAGGGGCGTGCAGTACAGGTCGGTCGTCTACGGAGAGACCTTGGCCCAGTCGCAGGTTATCGCCTCGGTTGGCTCGCAGGGAGACTCCTGAGACAACGCAATGGCAGAAGCGCTGAACTCATCGACCGTAGGACCTGGCCGGGGCTGCGAGATGTTCTCGTCGCGACGTCGACATGGGTCGGCTGGCACAACAACCGTCGTGTGCACTCGGCGCTAGGGTACCGCCCGCCCCGCCAGGCCCATCAGGAATACACCGCCGCGAACACCCAAGCGGCCTAATCGACAACAATAGGACCCTCTACAAAACTCGGGGCTTGACAAAGCCAAACATGCGCCTGACCACCATCGCATAACAACCGGCAACGCCTGAGTGAGATACCGCTACCGGGTACCCACTCAGGCGCTACCAGATACTCACCACACCGCTACCATTTCGGTCTTCTGAACAGATGACGGTCAGAACCATGCTGGGCCATGAACTTGGGCGTCTCAACCCTCTAATCCACCTTAACCCTCAGCAACTGGGAGCCCGCGCGCGTCAACACCGCAAAAATGGGCGCTCTGTGCACGAGATCTGGCGTGAGAAGTTCAAGAATGCAGTGAAAAACTCCAAGGAAGATTTCGTCGCGCATCACCAACGCAAGTACGGCGGTGCTATGCCGATCTGGGCTGCCGTGGAAGTCATGGACTGGGGAATGCTGTCCTACTTGTATGGGATGTCACCGACCCCGGCACGGAACCGCATCGCCGACCAATGCGCGCTGAGCGCTCCTCAACTTGAGTCCTGGCTAAAGTCACTGAATATTCTGCGCAACCTTGCCGCTCACCATGCCCGCATGTTCAATCGTGTCTATGACATCAAACCCAAACTCAATAATGATCCCCGGCTCGTTGCTGTGGCGGGGCAGATGAATCGCGCTTTCGGTCAACTCTCGCTCGTCCAATACCTTCACCGCCAACTGGGATTATCCCCAGCCGATAAGCTACCCACGCTGTTCGACACGTACCCGCACAATCCCATCGTTCCGCTCTTGCGCACCGGAGCACCCGCTGACTGGCAAGACCTTGATCTCTGGCGAAGCTAACTCACGCGCTACGAGGCCAGTGATCACGTCGACGCAGATGGTCGTGTGTCCGTAGGGGGTTGAAGTTCCGCCGGGACGGTTCCCCTTTACCCAGGGTTTGTGGCGGGCGTCCCGCGGCGGCACCTACTGGGGCTGGGAACGATCGTTGATCGCAACCTTGTGGATAGGGTATAGGTTCTCTCCTGCCACAGGTGTGCGGTGGTTGGCCGCGTCCTGCTTCGCGGCAACGACCATCCACGCCAAGGCCTGGAGGGATGTGTCGAGGTTGTCCGGATCGGCGGTGACGGCTGTGGCGTAGTCGGCCCCGCAGACGCTGTCTGCTTGGGTGGACAAGGATCTGGTTGATGAAGTCCTGCAGCATCTGACGCATCAGTTCCGGGGATGTGTGGGCGAGCAGCTCATCAAGGTAGGCGGTCGGGTCGATATGATTGGGTCCAGCGCCCACTCGCGTTGGTTCCTTTCGAGGATAGGTACGAATTGATTCGAAAGGTACTGCGGTGGCCGCCTCACACGTTCATGAGGTCCCTCACCGACAGTCACAGGTACACCACGCTAGCGGACGCAACCAATTTTCCGCGCTGAAACGGGCCAAAACAGGCCGCCAACACGGCCTACTTCCCAAGCCGAACCGGACCAACTACATCAGATCAGACACATCACTTATGAGGCGCAAGCCATCAGGGTCTCATATAACGCCGGAATCCACGACTCCGCTCCGGCACCAGCGGTAGCTCAGTGAATGACACGAGAAGGGTGAACCCCGTTTCGACCCCCACATACGCCAGAAATGCGGGAAGGAGTAAAGCGAGGGAAAAGCTGACGTCAACGCAATTGTTGGTCTGAGCCGAAAAGGTGTAAAACGTACAGCACCCTGTCAGATAGCTGCTTAGTCTGAGAGTGCACTGCACAAAGGCGTTGTGTTTGCTACACTGTGTTATAACGGAGCCGCTCATAACGTGGAAAAACCCACGAACTCTCAGTGGTACGGGTGTTTCTACGCTGTACCCGCAACAGGTTGACCCGGCTTCGTTCGTTCAGGTTTAGTTTCGATAGGGTATGGAGGAAAAGTGATTAATACCCGCAGAGTTTTTGGTTCTTTGGCTACCGCTTCACTTATTGTGTCGTCTCTTTTCACCCCGGCGTTTGCACAAGCAGAGTCCGAAGTGGCTGGACAAACAGCAGAAGGCAGCACGGTTGCCGACGGCACGGAAGCAGATTTTTGGTTTAGATCTGCAGAAGGAACGCGCACGTTCGATGTTGAGAAGAATGTGCTTGTCCCCCATCTGTTGGAGGGAGATACCGTCAAAATTGAGGGAGATGTGATCAACGCGTACAACGCGAAGGGCGAGCTCGTCGCCAGTATCAAGGCGAACCTGCCGCAAGGGATCACTCTTGAATATGACGGCGAGGTCATCTCCGCCTCATCGGCTGACGGCGTTGCGAACCGGTGCATCGAGAATAAGTGGGTGAGCCTTGGAATCAACGTGGCCGCTGACGTGCTTGTTTGCGGGCCTGTCGGACTGGCAACAGGCGGGGTCGGCGGCGCGGCTTGCGGCGCGGCAACCGGTCTAGGCGTAACCGCCGCCAGCTGCTAAAGGAGTACACTACACACGAGCCCAAAAGGATGTGATGCTAAATGAGTTCCTCATCCTCACGCAACGTAGTGAGCGTTACTGAGGGGTGGAGAATCCCTATTGTCGTCTACGCCGTCTATATGGCCTCGGTCATTACCGCGGCGTCGGCACTCGTTAGCTGGTCATTAGAAATTCCGTGGTGGGGTTGGCTGGGCGAGTGGGTCGTGCTCGTTGTCGGCAGCTACGCGTGGATCAAGGTCGCGTCGGAGCCCGGAGACGACGGAACACTCTTCCTCAAGAAGAAGACACTCATCACCTCTGCAGCTATCTTTGCGGCTTTGCTCGTCGCGCTGGTTATCCTCTGGGTTGTGTAGGCGCCGAGGGCGACGTACTGGCAGCATAATGTGGGTGGACCCGAAGTCACGGGCCCACCCACATTTTAGTGTGAAGAATAAAAGATGAATGTGGTGCGGGAGACGCAGAAGCTCTCCACGCTGCTGCTCGCCGGCCGGTTTCCTCGTGCAACAGTGCGCGAAGAAGATTCTGGCCTTTTTCTCCCGCCTCCCTTCGTCCGTTGTGCTAGCGCGCGCGGGCTTCGACCGCTTGCTTTCCGTAGGGGGAGGGAATGGAGGTCTAGGTTGTGGCGGTGTTTTCGTGGGCCAGGAAGTGGTGGTTCTCATTGACAGCATCAACGAAAAAACGCGGGTGAAACGCGTAGCGGACATGAATGCGCACATCGGAGTCTCCCGAGATGAAAGTCATGGTAGAGCCGCCGATGCGCCTAGATGGTGTACTGCCGGCGAACATTCAGTTTGCCGACTGGGTCGCGGCATACGTTACCAGGGCTATTGGGCGGCAGCTGATTGAAGATTCGAGGTATAGGTGGATCTCGTCGGGCCAGCTGAATGAAACCGTCTATGGGTCGTTTACCCATGAGTCCAAGCTCCACTCCCACAGCCGATCTGTCCCAGATCTTCCCCACAGCGAAATCTGTACCCTTCCCAGTCTGGTGTGTCTCTACAGAAACGTAGTGCGCCGGATCAAAGCTGCTGCGGGCCGTCACCACGGGGGCGGAAACCGAGAGTGGTGATTCGAAACGGTGTAACGAGGCGGCATGGACCGTTTCAATTACCCGGCTCGCCGAGGGATTTCTATCCCGGGAGTAAGACCGATACTCCGGCGAGAAATTCGTCTGCGATCGCGTGACAAGCCCGTTCCACGGAATGTGCCAGAGGGTCAGCTGACGCGAAAGGATGCGGCCCAGCGCGAGCCCCATGCTTGCGCGTATGACGTGCAGGCTTTTCGACGCTCGTTCTTGCCGTAACCGCAGCTAAATGCGCAGCATTTCCCACGAACCTCACTCCCCGCCAAAAAACTTCCCCGCCACCCGCCGCGCGGCGGCAGACAGCCGCTCCACCACCTCGGCGCGCTGCGCGTCGTCGCGGCTGCCGGCCTCGAAGGTGGCGGCAAGCGCTGCGGCGGGCCGGCCCAGGTGGTCGACGAGCGCCACGGCGAGCGATTCCTGGCCGCGCGAGACCTCCTCGCGCTCCTCCTCCCACCCGCGCTCGCGGGCCAGCGCGAGGCGCCCGGTGAGGGCGCGGTAGGAACGCTGCTCGCCGGAGGTGGAGAAGATCGCCTTGACCTCCGGTTCCGGCAGGTGGGCGACCATGACGCGCCCTGAGGCCGTCGATAAGGCGGGGAGGCGAACGCCGACCTCGGTGACCAGCGAGACGGCGCGGGGCGCGCGGGCCTCGTGGAGGTAGACGACCTCGGAGCCCGCCAGGCGCGACAGGTGCGTGGAGCCGCCCACGAGAACGGCGATGGTCTCGAGGTCCTTCGCCGCGAAGCGCACGAGCGGCTGCTGCGTGGTGTAGGCGCTGGCCATGCGGTAGGCGGCCAGGCCGAGGCCGTAGGTGCCGGGGCCGGGCAGGTGCACCACAAAGCCGGAGTCTTGCAGCTCCGCGAGCAGGTGGTACGTGGATGAGCGAGGCAGGTCGAGCGCGCGCTGGATACGCGCGGCGGACAGGGGCGCGTCGCTGGAGGAGAGCAGCGTGAGGATGCGCAGGACGTTGTGCGCGGCGGGGACCTGGGGAGTGCTCACACCCTCCCTTGTACATCCCCGGGGCGGCGGTGTGTGAGACTTAGCCGTGTGACACACGGAAGGATGGACAGACGTTGAGTACCGCACGCACGCCCCGCCGCACCGGTTTTTCGGCCCGCCACCTGCACTTTATCGCGCTCGGGTCGGCGATTGGCACGGGCCTGTTCTACGGCTCCGCGGGCGCGATCCAGGCGGCGGGGCCCTCGGTGCTGCTGGTCTACCTGCTCGGCGGGGCGGTGGTGTACTTCATGCTGCGCGCGCTCGGCGAGATGGCGGTGCGCCACCCCGTCACCGGTTCCTTCGCCGAGTACACGCGCGCTCATCTCGGCGGGGCGGCCGGCTACCTGACGGGTTGGATGTTCGCCTTCGAGATGGTCATCGTCGCGCTGGCGGACCTCACCGCCATCGGCATCTACATGGGGTTCTGGTTCCCCGACGTCTCGCGGTGGGTGTGGGTCGTGGTCGCGCTGCTCATCGTGGGCGCGGCCAATCTGGCGTCGACACGCGTGTTCGGCGAGCTGGAGTTCTGGTTCACCATCGTGAAGGTCGGCGCGGTGATCGCGATGATCGTCGCCGGCGCCGCCGTGCTCGTTTTCGGGCTGGCGGGCACGGAGAGCACCGGCCCGCAGAACCTGGTCAACGACGGCGGCTTCTTCCCCAACGGCGTCGGCGGCATGGTCTCGGCGTTCATCCTCGTGCTTTTCGCCTTCGGCGGCACCGAGATCATCGGCGTGGCGGGCGCGGAGGCGCAGGACCCGGACCGCGCGATCCCCAAGGCGATCAACACCGTGCCCGTGCGCATCCTGCTCTTCTACGTGCTCGCGATCCTGGTGATCCTCATGATCAACCCGTGGCGCACCATCACGGGCGAGGAGTCGCCCTTCGTGCAAATCTTCTCCGCCCTCGGCGTGAACTGGGCCGCCGGCCTGCTCAACGTCGTGGTGATCACCGCGGCGCTGTCCGCCATCAACGCCGACACCTTCGGCGCCGGGCGCGTGCTCACCGGCCTGGCCCGGCAGCAGCTCGCCCCGCGGGTCATGGCCACGACGGTGCGCGGCGTGCCGGTGATGACCACCGTTATCCTGCTCGCCGTCATGGCCATCGGCGTCGTGCTCAACGCGCTCATCCCCGAGTCGGTTTTTGCCATCGTCGCCTCGCTGGCCACCTTCGCCACGATCTTCGTCTGGCTCATGATCCTGCTCGCGCACCTTGCTTCTCGACGCCACATGGGCCGCGCCGAAGCCTCCGAGCTGACCTACCGCGTCCCGTTGTGGCCCTGGGGCCAGTACTTCTCCGTCGCCTTCATCCTGTTCACCTTCGGCATCATGGCGTGGCTGCCCGAATACCGCCTCTCCCTCGCGGTGGGGGTGGCCTTCAGCGTGATTTGCGTGGCGGCCTACTACGCCACCGGCCGCCACCGCATCGACGGGATCAACGACCCGACCCCGGGTGCGCGGGCGGAGGTACTCTAGCGCCATGGCAGAACTCTTTACCCCCGCCACCGCCTGGTCGGGCCGCGACGACGGCCCCGGCCCACAGCACGCGAGGTGGCACAGCGTCATCGACACATCGAATGCCGGGCGCTGGCGCGACGCCGTCGCGCTGCTCGGCTTCGCGAGCGACGAGGGCGTGGCCCGCAACGGCGGCCGCCCGGGCGCGGCGGCCGGACCGGAGGCGCTGCGCGCGGCGCTCGGCGGGCTCGCGGTCCACCACCCCTGGCCGCTTGTCGACGCCGGCACGGTGACCACCCAGGGCGAGGACCTCGAGGGCGCGCAGGCCGAGGTGAGCGCCCGGGTGCGCGAACTCGCGGTCGGCGGCAACCTCGTAGTCGTGCTCGGTGGCGGGCACGAGACCTCCTTTGCCACCCACCGCGGCGTTGTCGAGGCCCTCGGGCCGCTGCAGGTGATCAACTTCGACGCGCATTTCGACCTGCGCCAGGCGGACCGGCCGACCTCGGGCACGCCGTTTCGCCAGATCGCGGAGCTGGTGGGGGACGACTTCGACTACTCCGTCTTCGGCATCTCCGAGCCGAACAACACGCCCGTGCTGTTCGACGCCGCCCGCGACCTCGGCGTGCGCACTGTCCTCGACGTGGAGCTCGCCGAGCTGAGCCCCCGCGAGTGCGCCCGCGCCGCCGCCTCCGCGGTGGCGGGCAGCGCGCCGATCCACCTGAGCATCGACCTCGACGTGCTCCCCGCCGCGGTCGCGCCGGGGGTTTCAGCCCCGGCGGGTTTTGGCGTCGCGGCGGAAAAGCTGCGCGCCATGGTCACCGCCGTCGCCGCCACGGGCCGGGTCGCGCTCGTCGACGTCGTCGAGCTCAACCCGCAGTACGACGTGGACAACCGCACGGCGAAAGTGGCGGCGCGCCTCATCCACGACATCGTCGACGCGCATGTGAGGGCAGTGGCTGCCGGCTAGGTCTGTGATGGCGGGCACAAAATTTGTGCCGAAAACGCCCCGGCGGCCTGGGCGGAAGAATATATTGAGGGGCAATCTTCCAGCGATTGCCCCTTTCCCTTCCCCTAAGGAGGTCCCGTGGACGGGATTCTTTCTACCCTCAACGACCTGATCTGGTCGAACTGGCTGGTGTACTTGTGCCTCGGCGCGGGCGCGTACTTCACCCTCGCTACTGTCTTCCTGCAGATCCGCTGCCTGCCCGACATGATCAAGCAACTCGCGCAGGGCGAGAAGTCCGAGTCGGGCATCTCCTCCTTCCAGTCGCTCATGATCTCGCTCGCCGGCCGCGTCGGCGTGGGCAACATCGCGGGCGTGGCCACGGCCATCGCCTTCGGCGGGCCCGGCGCCGTGTTCTGGATGTGGCTCGTGGCGCTGCTCGGCTCGTCGACCTCCTTCGTCGAGTGCACCCTGGCGCAGATTTACAAGGAGAGGGACCAGGACACCGGCGAGTACCGCGGCGGGCCCGCCTACTACATTGAGAAGGCCTACCGCCACACCGCGGCGCGCCCCTTCGCTGTGGTCTACGCGATCGTCTTCGCCGTGGCGATGATCCTGGCCACCTCCTACTTCCTGCCGGGCATCCAGGCCAACGGCGTCTCCGCCGCGCTGACGAACGCTTGGTCAGTGCCCGCGTGGGTGTCCGCGACCGTCATGGCCGTGCTGCTCGGCGTCATCATCGTCGGCGGCGTCAAGCGCATTGCTACCTTCGCCTCGTTGGTGGTCCCGTTCATGGCGCTGATCTACATCATCGTCGCCATCGTCGTCCTCTTCGCCAACGCCTCCCAGATCCCGGAGGTCTTCGGGCTGATCTTCAACGCCGCCTTCGACCGCGAGGCCGTCTTCTCCGGCATGCTCGGCGTGGCCATCATGTGGGGCGTCAAGCGCGGCATCTACTCCAACGAGGCAGGCCAGGGCACCGGCCCGCAGTCCGCCGCCGCCGAGGTCTCGCACCCGGCGAAGCAGGGCTTCGTTCAGGCCTTCGCGGTCTACGTGGACACCCTCTTCGTCTGCTCCGCGACCGCCTTCATCATCATCTCCACCGACATGTACAAGGTCTTCGAGGGCGAGTCTGAGGACGGAGCTGTGCGCTACGCCGGTTCGCTTCCCGACGGCATCCCCGTCGGCCCGGGCTTCGTCCAGGCGGGCCTGGACTCCTTCGCCTCGGGTATCGGTCCCTCCTTCGTGGCCCTGGCCATCATGTTCTTCGCCTTCACCACCGTGCTGGCCTACTACTACATGGCCGAGGTGAACTTCACGTACCTCAACCGGTGGGTGCGCAACGAGACGGCGCGTCGCGTGCTCATCTGGGCGCTGCGCGTGCTCATCGTGGTCTCCGTGTTCGTCGGCGCGACGAGCACCCCGGGCGCGGCCTGGATGCTCGGCGACATCGGCGTCGGCTCCACCGCGTGGCTGAACATCGTGGCCATCCTGGTCCTCCAGGTCCCTGCCCTGAAGTGCCTGTGGGACTACCGCCGGCAGAAGAAGGCGGGCCTGGACCCGCAGTTCGACCCGGAGGCGCTGGGCATCAAGAACGCCGACTTCTGGGTGGCGCGCAAGGCCGAGATGGTCGCCAACGGCACCTGGCCCACCGCGGGTGATCCCACTGTGAAGGAAGCCGTCTAGCGCAGCGCGCTAAACAGCGCCTCAGCGGCAGCGTCGTCCCACAGGATGACGCTGCCGACTTCTGTGTCGGCGAAGCCGCCGACGGGCACCGTCTCGGTGGTCAGCCCGCCGCGCAGCGCGAGGGGGATGCGCGCGAGGTTCCAGATGTGGTCGTCGGTATTGACGGTGACCACCCGCGGCGCCGCCGAGACCAGCCGCACGAGGTGGAGCGGGTTGAGCAGGACGGCGGGGGAGAACACCCGGTCGATCAGCGCCGCCATGAACTCGCGCTGGCGCTGCACCCGGTCGAGGTCGCCGAGCGCGGTGGCGCGGGTGCGCACGTAGCCAAGCGCGGTGGGCCCGTCCATGCGCTGGCAGCCCGGCTGGAGGGAGATGTTGGCCAGCGGGTCGTCGATCGGCTCGGCGACGCAGATGTCGACCCCGCCGACGGCGTCGACCACCCCGGCGAGCCCGCCCATGCCGATCTCCGCGTAGCGGTCGACGCGCAGGCCCGTGGCCTGCTCGACCGTGGCGGTGAGCAGCGCCGGACCGCCGTAGGAAAACGCGGCGTTGATCTTGTCGTAGCCGTAGCCGGGGACCTCGACGTAGGAGTCGCGCGGGATGGACACGAGCGTCGGCTGGCCGCGCAACGGCAGGTGCAGCAGCATGATCGTGTCGGTGCGGGTGCTGCCGATGTCGCCGCCGGTGCCCAGGCGTGCGGCGTCCTCCTCGCTGAGGCCCACGCGCGAGTCCGAGCCGACGAGCAGCCAGTTCGTCCCCGCGGTGTTGGCGATGCGCTCCTGCGGTAGCGCGTTGACGCGGGTGAGGCGGGCGTCGGTCAGCAACACCCCGGCGACGATGAGCGCGAGGATGAGCGCGAGGGAGGCGACGCACCCCGGCAGGGCGCTGCGGCGGCGCCGCGGCCGCCTGCGCGGCGGGGGAGGCGCGGCCGGCCGGGAGCGGGCCACCCGCATGGGCGCCTCGGGGGGCCGGCGCGGCTCGTAGCGGGTCTGCTCTGGCGGCATGTGCTGCTGGGGCCGGCGCCGGGGTTCCGGCCGGGGCGCGCTTTCCCGGCGGCGCACCGGCCGGCCGTAGCGGTCGACGACGGGCCGGCCGTCCTTACCCACGACGTAGTCCCCGAGGTTGTCCCGGGGGTCGTTGGAGCGGGGCGTATGTGACATGCGCTTAGCCTAAACCACCCCTCACAACCCGAGCCAGGACAGGTCGAGCAGTTGGTAGCCGAGGTAGGCGACGGCGTCGATGAGGAAGTGGCCGAGCACGAGCGGCCAGATCCGGCCGGTTTTCTGGAAGTAGGCGGCGTAGACGACGCCCATGACGATGTTGCCGAGCCCGGCGGATACGCCCTGGTAGAGGTGGTAGCTGCCGCGCAGCACCGCGGACGCCGCGATGGCTCCAGCGGGCGCCCACCCGAGCTGTTTCAGCCGCGTCACCAGCCACAGCACCACCACGACCTCCTCGCTGAAGGCGTTGGCCGCCGACCAGAGCAGAAGGGTGGGCAGCTGAGCGGCGTCGGTGGCGACGACAACCTCGCGCGTCCACCCGAACTGCAGCGCGGCGACGTACAGGGCGAGCCCGGGCAGCCCGATCACCGCCGCCAGGGCGGCCCCGCGGGGCCAGTCGCGTAGCGACGGCACACCGATCCGCCTTTTCAGTAAGTAAAGCGCGAGCGCTCCCCAGGCGGCGAGGGTGATCGCGCTCGTGGCCTGGAGGGCGAGGTCGAGCCAGGAAACGCTCGATTGGGCGTCGTTGAGCGTGACGGCCTGCTCGTTGAGAGGGGCGGGGGCGAGGAGGCCGTCGATAAGCCGCAGCGCGGCGCGTAGGCCGGAGGTGCCGAAGGTGATCGCGAGGACGATGAGGATCTCGATGATGATCTCTGCGCGCAGCCGGCGGTCGGTGGTCATGCGCTAACTTTAAGCCATGACGCGGATCAGCTACCTGGGGCCAGCGGGGACGTTCACGGAGCAGGCGGTGTGGGCCTTCGGCATCGCAGACGCGGAGGCGGTACCCGTGGACTCGCCCGCCGCGGCGCTGGACGCTGTGCGCTCCGGCGCGTCGGAGTACGCCGTCGCCGCCATCGAAAGCTCGGTCGACGGCACGGTGACCACCACCTCGGATGCGCTTGTCGCGGCGCCGGGGGTGCAGATCTACGCGGAGACGGAGCTCGACATCGCCTTCGCCATCATGACCCGCCCCGGCGAGCCGCTCGGCGCGGCGCGGCGCCTGGCCTCGCACCCCGTGGCGTACCAGCAGGTCAAGGGCTGGGTCGCCGAACACATCCCCGGGGTGGAGTTCCTTCCGGCGCCCTCGAACGGGGCCGGGGCGCGCATGGTCGCCGACGGCGAGGCCGACGTGGCGGCGGCGCCGCGCCGGGCCGCCGAGCTGCTCGGGCTGAAGGTGCACGCCGACGGCGTCGCCGACCTCGAGACGGCGCGCACCCGCTTCCTGCTCGCGGGCCGGCCCGGGGCGCCCGCCGCGCGCACGGGAAACGACCGCACCAGCATTGTCGTGCAGATGCCCAACGAGCCGGGCACCCTCGTTGCGGTCTTGCAGGAGTTCGCCTCCCGGGGCGTGGACTTAAGCCGCATCGAATCGCGACCGACCCGGAAGGTGCGCAACACCTACGACTTCCACGTGGACATCGTGGGCCACATCGACGACGAGCCGGTCGCGGAGGCGCTGCGGGCGGTGTACCTTCGGGCCTCGAAGATTGTGTACCTCGGGTCCTGGCCCCGAGCCAGCGGCGCCGGGACGCCGGTTGACCAGCGCCGCCTCGACGACGCCCGCGCGTGGGTCGAGCGCGCGCGGAAGGGACAATAGATGCTTATCCTGCTGCGCCACGGCCAGACCTTTTCCAACGTGGACCGCAAGCTCGACACGCTCGTGCCCGGGGCCGAGCTCACCGAGCTGGGCCGCGAGCAGGCGCGCGCCGCCGGGGCGGAGATCCTCCGGGAGTACGCCGTGGACCGCGTGATCACCTCCGAGGCGCTGCGCGCGCGGCAGACCGGGGCCATCGGCTTCGGCGAGGCCTTCGCCGACATCCCCGCGGTGCCCGGCCTGCAGGAGGTCCACGCCGGGCGCTGGGAAATGATGAACACCCGGGAGGCCCACGAGGCCTACCACGGCGCCTTCCGCGGGTTCTACCGCCGCGAGATGAGCTCGCTGATCGACGACGGCGATTCCCTCGATTCCTTCCTCACCCGCTACCGGGCCGGCCTGGAGCCGTGGGTGGACCGTGACACCACCACCGTGGTGGTCAGCCACGGCGGAGCCATCCGCGCGTTCGCGGCCAACGCCGCCACGATCGACCCGGGCTTCGCCGAGGAGTCCTACCTGCCGAACTGCACCTACGTGGTGCTCGACCCGGTGGGGGAGTTCGGCTCCTGGCGGGTGGACAAGTGGGCGGAGTACCCGCTGGGGTAGCGCTAGCCCCACCCCAGCTCGTGGAGGGCGTCCTCCTCCATGCCGAAGTAATGCCCGACCTCGTGGAACACCGTGACTTTCACCTGCTCGCGCAGCTCCTCGGCGTCGCGGCACATGGCCTCGAGGGCGTCCTTGTAGATGAACACGGCGCTGGGCAAAAAGCCGGCGTGGTTCGCGTGCTGCTCGGGCAGCGGCACGCCCTCGAAAAGGCCAAGCAGCGAGGGGACCTCCTCGTTGGCCGGGCGGGCCAACACGACCAGGTTGGTCATGGCGCTGGCGAAGGGCTCGGGGATCTCGTCGAGGGCGTCGTCGATGAAACCCTCGAACTCCGCGTCGCTGACCGGCCGCATCACGGCGCGGGCTCCGTCGACGGCGCGGGAGACGGCAACGGCGAGGCGTCCGAGTCGGAGCGCAGGGGGCGGCGCTCGGGCCGTTCGGGTGGCGGGTTGCCGTCGATACGCAGCGTCTCGCGCCCGCCCTGGGCGGAGCCGGTGAGCGTGGCAAACTCCCCGTCGCGGGAGAACACGAGAGCGCAGTTCACGCTGCGGGAGCCGCCTTCCCAACTGGCGGCCGTCAGCGTCGTCCAAAACGGCTGCAAGGCGACCTGGTACAGGTTCTCCTCCCCACCGAGGTAGTCGTGCGCGGCGTCCGTGCAGACGTCGCCGAGGTAGGTATCTTGCTCCTCGACGCTCGGCGTGTGGTCGGGGAAGACCTCGTTGAGGCTGGCCACGGAGGTGATCTCCAGGTGGTGCGGCTCGGCACAGTCGACCGGGGCGACGGAGTTCGAGGCGTCGATCGCGGCGCACTGCCCGGCGGGAAGGACGCGGGCCTGGTCCTGGGCGGCGGCGTTGCCGCTCGTCAGCAACGGCGCGCCGGAGGCGTCGGGCACCTGCAGGCCGCACAGCATCGTGCGGTCCCCGTCCGCCCAGGAATCGGCCGGGGGCAGGATCGAGGCGATGGTGTAGCGCCCGTTCGGGTCGTAGACGCCGTCGAGGTAGCGCACCGTGGCCGCCCCGCAGAGCTCCTCGCGCAGCTGCGCCTGCCGCGTCGGGTTCGGCGGCTCTGCCTCGGGGCCGAACTCGGAGGAGGGGAAGGTGGCCAGATCCTCGCGGGCGGAGACCTCGAAGCGGTGCTCGCTGGCGCACGGGGTCTGTTCGAAGCCCGTGATGCTGCCGTCCTCGGCGACGCCCCAGGTCAGGCACGTTCCGGCGTCGGCGGTGGTGAAAGGCGCAGCCGGCTGCACGCCCGACGACGGAGGAGCTGATTCTTGTGCTGGTCCTGTCGCGCCTGGCTCGGCGGGCGAGTCGGACACGGCGGCATAAGAAGCCGCCCCCACGGCCCCCGCGAGGAGGGCGAGGAGGGCGGCCCGGGCACCGGTCGTTGCAGAAGCCATGCGCCCATTCTGCCTTACGGCCTGCCCACCCGGGCGTTGAGGCGGTAGCGGTCGGTGCGGTAGACGGAGGCGCACAGCTCGATGTTGTGGGGGCCGCTGCGGGCGTGGCGCAGGATGTGTAAGAGGGCGGCGCCGGGGGGGACGTCGAGAAGCGGCGCGTCGGACTCGCCGGCGTTGACGGCGGTCACGGTCTGGTCGGCCTCGGTGACGCCCAGCCCGTAGTCCTGCTCAAGGAGCGTGTACACGGAGGTGTCCACGTCGTGGTCCAGCAGGTCGGGCACGAGCGTGGCGTTGTACCAGGCGTCGTCGATGGCGTAGGGCTCGCCGTCGCCCAGGCGCAGCCGCCGCAGGTGGATGTGCGGCGTGCCGGGGTCGGTGCCAAAGAAGTCCGAGACCTGCGCGGGCGCGGGCGCGCGCTCGGCGAGCAGGATCGTGGACGACGCCTGCACCTTCTGCGCCTCCATCTCGTCGGAGAAGCTGGCCAGGTGGAGGTGGCTGACCAGCGGGCTCGGGGCGACAAAGGTGCCTTTGCCGCGGATGCGACGCAGCTTGCCCGCGGCCACGAGGTCGCCGATGGCGCGGCGCACGGTGATGCGGCTGACACCGTAGGTCTCCTCCAGGGCGCGCTCGCCGGGGATGGGGTCGCCGGGGGAGAGCTCCTCGTCGCACATCTGCTCCAGGATGAGGCGCAGCTGGGCGTGCTTGGGCACAGGTCCGTCGGAGATCCGCATGGCCCCATCCTACTCCGGTGGTTATGACCAGCCCAGCGGGCGAGGGAACCGCTAGAGTGTGAAGGCGTGATTGATCTGAAGTTTCTGCGTGATAACCCCGACATCGTCCGCGACTCCCAGCGGGCGCGCGGCGAGGACCCGAACCTCGTCGATCAGCTGATTGCCGCGGACGAGGTGCGCCGCACCTCTATCCAGGCCGCGGACGAGCTGCGGGCGGAGCAGAAAGCCTTCGGCAAGAAGATCGGGCAGGCCGCCCCCGAAGACCGCCCCGCCCTGCTCGAGGGCTCCAACGAGCTGAAGGAGCGTGTCAAAGCCGCCGAGGCGGCGCGGGAGGAGGCCGAGGAGCAGGTCCGGCGCCTGCAGTACTCCCTTCCGAACGTGGTGGAGGGCGCCCCCGCCGGCGGCGAGGAGGACTTCGTCGTCCTCGAGCACGTCGGCGAGGTGCCCGAGTTCGACTTCGAGGTCAAGGACCACCTCGACCTCGGCGAGGCCCTCGGCATTATCGACGTCAAGCGCGGCACGAAGGTCGGAGGCGCGCGCTTTTACTACCTCGTCGGCGACGGGGCCTGGATGCAGCTGGGCATGCTCATGCTCGCCGCGCAGAAGGCCCGCGAGGCCGGGTTCACGGTGATGGTCCCGCCGGTGCTCGTGCGCCCGGAGATCATGCAGGGCACCGGCTTCCTCGACCAGCACGACGAGGAGATCTACTACCTCGAGCGCGACGATCTCTACCTCGTGGGCACCTCCGAGGTCGCGCTGGCCGGCTACCACCGCGACGAGATCATCGACCTGAGCGACGGGCCTATCCTCTACGCGGGGTGGTCCTCCTGCTTCCGCCGCGAGGCCGGCTCCTACGGCAAGGACACGAAGGGCATTTTGCGCGTGCACCAGTTCGACAAGCTGGAGATGTTCGTCTACTGCGAACCGCAGCAGGCGAAGGAGATGCACCAGAAGCTGCTCGGCCTCGAGCGCGAGATGCTCGACGCCATCCAGGTGCCGTACCGCATCATCGACATCGCCGCCGGCGACCTCGGCTCCTCCGCGGCCCGCAAGTTCGACACCGAGGCGTGGGTGCCCTCCCAGAACACCTACCGGGAGCTCACCTCCACCTCGAACTGCACGACGTTCCAGGGGCGCCGCTTAGCGACACGCTACCGCGACGCCGAGGGCAAGACCCAGCCCGTGGCCACCCTCAACGGCACCCTGGCTACGACGCGCTGGCTGGTGGCCATCCTGGAAAACAACCAGAACGCCGACGGCTCCGTCACGGTGCCCGAAGCGCTGCGCCCGTGGGTGGGCAAGGAAGTGTTGGTGCCCTGATGCCTCGCCGCGAAGGAATCTTCGTCGTCGACCCCGACTACGCGGCGGCGCCCGACCACCCCGTCGAGTCCACGGAGCGCTTCTACCAGCGCGTTGTCCGGGCCGCCAAGGCCGTCTTCCGCGCTCAGGGGACCACGACCACGCTGCACGGCACCGACAACCTCCCCCTCGAGGGTGGCGCCCTGCTGGCCATCAACCACACCGGCTGGTTCGATTTCATCTTCGCCGGGATGGGGCCGCACCTGCGGGGCCGGCGCCTCGTGCGCTTCATGGCGAAGGCCGAGGTCTTCCCCATGCCGGTGATCGGCTGGCTCATGCGCGGCATGAAGCACGTGCCGGTGGACCGCTCCGCGGGCGCGAGCGCTGTGGACGCGGCGGTGGAGTGCCTCGAGGACGGCGGCCTCGTGGGCATTTTCCCGGAGGGCACTATCTCGCGCTCCTTCGAGCTGTCCGACTTCAAAACAGGCGGCGCCCGCATCGCCCAGCGCGCGGGTGTCCCGCTCATCCCCTGCGTCATCTGGGGTTCCCAGCGGATTTGGACGAAGGACCTGCCCCGGCGCCTAGGCCGCACGCACACCCCGGTGATCGTGCGCTACGGCGCCCCGGTGTCCACCGAGGGCACGCCGGAGGAGGTCACCGCCCGACTCAAGCGGGCGATGAGCGAGCTGCTCGACGCCTCCCGCGAGGAGTACGCGCGGGAGTTTGGCCCCTTCCCGAGCGGCGAGCGGTGGATGCCGACCTCCCTCGGCGGCTCCGCCCCCACGCCCGAGGAGGCGGAAGAGATCTACGCCCGCGAGAAAGAAGCCCGCGCGAGCAAGAAAAAGAAGAAGGCGTGATGCACCCGTGGCCCCACGGCTGATCATCAGCGACATCGACGGCACGTTTCTCACCAGCAGCGGCCGCGTGACCCCGCGGCTGCGCGACGTGGTCACGCGCGCCGTGCGCGCGGGCGCCTATTTCGGGCTCGCCACGGGCCGACCGCACCGCTGGCTCATGCCGGTGCTGGACCAGCTTCCGTTGGCGCCGGTGTGCGTCTGCGCCAACGGCGCCGTGGTGTACGACCCGAGCTCGGACACGATCCTGCACTCGTTCGAGCTCGAGCCCGCGGT
Source organism: Corynebacterium timonense (assembly GCF_900105305.1). Classification (NCBI taxonomy): domain Bacteria; kingdom Bacillati; phylum Actinomycetota; class Actinomycetes; order Mycobacteriales; family Corynebacteriaceae; genus Corynebacterium; species Corynebacterium timonense. The sequence continues at coordinate 2,468,794 of NZ_LT629765.1, forward strand.
GATGCGCGATCTCGTGGACGCGGTCGACTCCGTCATGGACCCGCTGGGCCTGCCTCACGGCTACGCGGTCGAGCGCGTCGGCCAGTCCGCGCTCGACCCGGAGGAGGAGGTCTTTGTGGTGACCCCGAGCTACAACCCGAACTCGGAGAAGATCGGTTTCGGGGTCGCGCCCATCGCCGAGCTTATCGACGTCCCCGCGGCCAAACTCCTCGTCCGCTGCCCGCAGCTCTCCGCCGCGGAAATGTTCGACCTGCTCGCCCCGGTCATCGACCCGGAGGCGGCCCACCTCACTTACTCCATGAACGAGGGCCTCATCGAGCTGTCCTGCCCGGGAGTGACTAAGGCAACCGGCGTGTCCATCTTGGCCGCCCGCTACGGGGTGGAGGCGCACGAGGTGATCAGCTTCGGCGACATGCCCAACGACTGCGAGATGCTCGCCTGGTCCGGCATGGGTGTGGCGATGGGCAACGCCGCCCCCGCGGCGGTGGAGGCCGCCGACCACGTCACCGCCACCAATGACGAGGACGGCGTGGCGCAGGTGCTGGAGCGGTGGTTTTAGGGCGTCCCACGGGTCACCGACGCGGGGATGGTGCGGAAAAAGCGAGGGGTGCCTGCGCATAACTACTGAGTGGCTGCGTCTGAGTGGCTCCGTCGTGAGGTAACTCAGGTGAGCGAGAGCCGTCAAGGCTGGGCACAATGGACAGCGCCACATGAGGAAGCGAGAGGGTGACGGCGCAGCCCCCAGAAAACCGCGACAGATCCTGCGGCAGGTGTGTGAAAAATGTAGGACCGCGATTTCCGGATTGAGGAGTTGGGGCTAACGCGTCTGCGCACTTCGGCCATTGCAGCTCCATCAGGACGACAGGCTGCCCGCGCACAGGAGCCGGGGAGACCAACGCCTTTGCCCGTTTGGCCTCACCCCGGCACTCCCGAGGCGATCCAAACGAACGATTCGGGTCGATCACAAGATGTGCAGCCTCTCGCCAGTACTCGGGCGTGAACTTCTTTCGCGATCGACTCACAATAAATGTCCACTCCTTCGGCACGACATCTGCACAACCCGGGCGACCGCCAGACGTGGGCGACCCCGCTGATGAGTCTCGTCCCGTGTGGCTGCGACCGCGAGGCGTCCCTCTAACTCAGAGTGCCCCACTTGTACGTTTCCTCCAGCACCTGGCCGTATCTAATGTTATCTATCTGTTTCAGTCGGGTCATGCGCATAACGTCGTAGACACCTTCGTCGAAATGGCCCGCGTACAGGACAACAACGGAAAACCTCTTATCGATGACCATCTCATGCCATCGTCCAATACGGACGAAATCGTCATCGCTGTAACTGATGATGCGAAGGTAACGATCCTGCGCCACCGTGAACGAACGGGGATAGAAATACGAACGATGATCGTTCCAGCTTTCTCCCCAGAATTCCGGGAAGGAATCAGGAAGTAGAAGCGAGTGTGGATCTGTCGGCCCGGGAGTAAGTGCTCTTACAGGAACGATTCTGCCGTCCTCAACCGTGGGGCCGAGATGTCGCAGGAACACGCCATTGAGGTAGATCGAGTAGTCCGATTGTCCCGGGTGCGCTTCGACGTGGAAGCGTTCTGCGGGGTGATCCGGTGGATCTGTGTACACGCAGTCGAAGGAAACGATCGAACTCGTGTTTCTCGTAAGCAGAGTACGCAGGACTCCCTCTCTTAGAGGGTCGGCGTACTCGTGGAAAGATGAGATCTCTTGGCTGGTGCAAAAATCATCCCAAAATGGGCTATAGAACATGGACCCTTCCGTTCATCAAGGTCGGTCAATTTTAGTTTGGTCCTCTACTACTTCGGGGAAAGTACACAGGTCTGAAAAGTATGTGTACTGGGGACATTTGTAGCGACCCAAAGCGAATCTCAGGCCACCATACTGTCCCTCATGGGTTGCGTCCGTTGGCGTGGTGTATCTGTGACTGTCGGTGAGGGGCCTCATGAATGTGTGAGGCGGCCACCGCCGTACCTTTCGAATCAATTCCAATATCTCCTCGAAAGGAATAACCGCGAGTGGGCGCTGGACCCGATCATATCGACCCGACCGCTTACCTTGATGAGCTGCTCGCCCACACATCCCCGGATCTGATGCGTCAGATGCTGCAGGATGTCATCAACCAGATCCTTGTCCACCCAGGCCGACAGCGTCTGCGGGGCTGACTACGCCACCGTCAGCGACACCCGCACCAACCACCGAAACGGCTACCGCTACCGCGACCTGGACCTTCGTGTGGGCACCATCGACGCGAGAATTCCGAAACTTCGCCACGGATCATTCTTCCCTTCACTGGCTGCCCTCGCGCCGCTTAAGGGCAGAACGCGCCCTGGCCACCGTCTTAGCCACCTGCTACCTCACAGGGGTCTCTACCCAGGACTTGACCACGTCCTGCGGCCGGGGTTTCCTAAACTATCGGCTATGCCGTACATCGCCGCCATTGACCAGGGGACGACCACGACGCGGGTTGTCGTGACCACCACCGCGGGCCGGGTCGTCTCCCAGGCCCAGTTCGAGCACGCCCAGATCATGCCGCGGCGGGGCTGGGTGGAGCACGACCCAGTAGAAATCTGGCGCAACACCCGCCGCGCGCTCGCCCAAGCACTGGCGGACAAAGACATTGACGAAAGCGACATCGCCGCGCTCGGCATCACCAACCAGCGCGAAACGGCGGTTGTGTGGGACAAGGCGACCGGCACACCGGTCTACAACGCGATCGTCTGGCAGGACACCCGCACCAACCACGACGGCGACGTTACCCGCTACCTCAAGAAGACGGGCCTTTTGCACAACTCGTACCCGGCGGGCCCGAAGTGGGCGTGGATCTTGGACAACGTCGAGGGCGCGCGCGAGCGGGCGGAGCGCGGCGAGCTGCTCGCGGGCACGATCGACACCTGGCTGATCTGGAACCTCACCGGCGGGGCGAAGGAGCCGGACACGGCGGTGCACTTCACGGACGTGACCAACGCTAGCCGCACGCTGTTGATGGACCTGAACACCCTGGACTGGGACGAGGCGCTGTGCTCCGAGATTGGGGTGCCGCGGGCGATTCTGCCGGAGATTCGGGCGTCGATAGGCGAGTTCGCGCGCGTGCGTCACCGCGGCCCCTTCGCAAACACGCCGATCACGGGGGTGCTCGGCGACCAGCAGGCGGCGCTCTACGGGCAGGGGTGCCTGGGCGAGGGCGATGCGAAGATGACGTACGGAACGGGTCTGTTCATGCTGCTCAACACGGGTGGCGAGGTGCAGTACAGCGACAACGGGATGCTCAGCACCGTGGCCTACCAGCGCGCCGGTCAGGCGCCGGTGTACGCGTTGGAGGGCTCGGTGGCCGTGGGTGGCTCGCTCATCCAGTGGCTGCGCGACCAGCTGGGCATCCTGCGCACGGCGGCCGAGTCGGAGACGCTCTCCCGCCAGGTCGACGACAGCGCCGGGGTGGTCATCGTCCCGGCGTTTTCCGGCCTGTTCGCCCCGCGTTGGCGGCCGGACGCGCGCGGGGTCATCACCGGGCTGACGCGCTTTACCGACAGGCGCCACATCGCCCGCGCCGCGCTGGAGGCCACGTGCCTGCAAACGCTCGAGGTGGTCAGGGCGATGGAGCAGGACGCGGGGATGGGCATCGACGAGTTGCGCGTCGACGGCGGCATGACCGACAACGACCTGCTCATGCAGATGCAGGCGGACGTTCTCGGTGCGCTCGTGGTGCGCCCGGGAAACATCGAGACGACGGTGATGGGCGCGGCCTCGGCGGCGGGGGTTGGGGCATCGCTTATCGAGGCCCCCCTGCCCCTCGGGGAGTCCACCCGCTGGGAGCCCGCGATGGACGGCACCGAGCGCGATGGCCTCGTTGCGGCGTGGCAGGACGCGGTGCAGCGTTCTTACGGGTTGGGGTAGGCGATGCGGGCATACGACACGGTGATGGCGTGGGTGACGTCGCGCCTGCGCAGCGGTGAGCTCAGCATCGGCGACCACCTGCCCAGCGAGCGCGCGCTCGCTGAGGAGCTGGGCGTGTCGCGCAACTCTCTGCGCGAGGCGTTGCGCGTACTCGAGGCAATGGGGATGTTGCAGTCCGCCACCGGCTCCGGCCCGCGCTCGGGCACGGTGCTCACCGCCGCGCCGGAGCAGGCCCTCGGCCTCGCGCTGAGCCTGCAGCTGGCCAGCAGCCAGGTCGCGCCAGAGCACGTCTTCCGCGTCCGGCTGCTGCTCGAGTGCGCAGCGATGCGCAGCAGCGACCCCGCCACGCTCGACCTGGAGCATGTGCGGGGCATCCTCGAGCAGATGGATCAGCCCGACCTGAGCATCGAGGGCTTTTTGCTTCTCGACGCCCAGTTCCACGTCGCCCTCTCCCGCGCCGCCTCGAACCCCCTCCTGAGCGCACTCATGGGCGCGCTGCGCCGGGCGATTTCAGATCACACCGTGGAGCTCTCGCGCTCCCTGCCCGACTGGCCAGCGACGGCGCGACGGCTGCGCCGCGAGCACGCCGAGATTCTTGAGGCGCTGCTCTCCGCCGGCGGCGACGAGGCTGCTGGCCTCCTGGAACGCCACATCGTCGGCTACTACGAGGAGACTCACCGGCCCAGGCCGGAAATGTGACGGATCTCCCGTTGACTTTCTCGCCGACGGGAAGTATTGACAGCGAAACCTCCGTTCGCTACGTTCTGTGGTTCAACCACATGGTAGGGCCACATCGTGACGAGCGACACGCCCTGGCGTGTGGTGTCTTCGCCCCACTGATCCCGACACAAGGAGAATGCAATGGTGACAACTCACCCCACGCCTGCCTCGTCGCAGGCGGCCCCGCCGAAACTGAACTGGCGCGTCATCGTTGGCAGCCTCAGCGGCAGCACCGTGGAATGGTTCGACTTCCTCGTCTACGGAACCGTGGCCGTCCTGGTGTTCAACCACACCTTTTTCGTGACCGACAGCGAGTTCCTTTCCACCATGTTCTCCATGGCATCGTTCGCGCTCACCTTCTTCTTCCGCCCCATCGGCGGCATGATCTTCGCCCACATCGGCGACCACATCGGACGAAAGAAAACCCTCTTCATCACCCTCATGCTCATGGGCGGCGGCACGGTCCTCATCGGCCTGACTCCCGATTACAACAGCATCGGTATCGCTGCCCCGCTCCTGCTCATCTTCTTCCGCATCCTGCAGGGCATTGGCATCGGCGGCGAGTGGGGCGGCGCGCTGCTGCTGGCCTACGAGTACGCGCCGAAGAAGCACCGCGGCCTCTACGGCGCCATCCCCCAGATGGGCATCAGCCTGGGTATGCTGCTCTCCGCCGGGTTCGTCGCCCTGCTCGCCCTGATGCCCACCGAGGCCTTTATGAGCTGGGGGTGGCGCATCCCCTTCGTCAGCAGCGTCGTCCTCGTCGGCATCGGCATGTTCGTGCGCAGCAAACTGGAGGAAACACCCGACTTTCAGAAGGTGAAGGACTCGGGGGCTGTGGTCAGGCTGCCCATCGCTGTGGTCATGCGCGACCACTGGCGCGCCGTGCTCGTCTCCATCGGCGCCAAGGCCGCCGAGACTGGGCCGTTCTACATCTTTGGCACGTACATCATCGCCTACGCCACCGGCGTGCTCGACGCCCGCCGCGACATCGTGCTCAACGCGGTCGCCGCTGCCGCGCTCGTGGCCACGATCTGGATGCCCATCTTCGGGGAGATCTCCGATCGCGTTCCCCGCGCCACCCTGTACCGCATCGTCACTGTGCTCACCATCCTTTACGCATTCCCCTACTACATCGTGCTGAACAGCGGCACCACCACCGCGCTGTTTACCACCACCATCGTCGGCTTCGGCCTGTTGTGGGGCAGCGTCAACGCCATCCTCGGCACCATGATCGCCGAGAGCTTCAGCCCTGAGATCCGTTACTCGGGCGCCACCCTCGGCTACCAGCTCGGCGCCGCGGTCTTCGGCGGCACCGCGCCGCTCATCGCCACGGCGCTCAAAGAATGGTCCGGCGGCGAGTGGTGGCCCATCAGCGTCTACGTCATCGCCTGTGCAACCCTGGGGTTCATCGCCTCCTTCTTTGTTACCCGTGTCGCGCACGTGGAGGAGCGCGCCGAGGCGTAGCGCCCGCGCGGCTTCGCACTAAAAACGGAACTCCCAATAACCACGATTTCCCGCGAGCGGGGTGGTTATTGGGAGTTCTGTTTTTAGGGTGTGGCGGGGCCGCGCCTACTCCACGTCGATGTTGACGGTGTTTTCCTGTGGGTCGTAGGAGATGTGCCCGCCCTGGAAGTCCACGCGCACGATGTCGCTGAAGGGCGAGTACTCGTCGGAGGTGGGCAGGCCGAGGGGGCCGCCGTCGGCACCCTGCTGCAGCCAGGCGTCCGCGATCTTGCCGGCGAGGGTGCGGATGGTGCCCTGGCTGTCCTTGATACCGATGCCGTTTTCGAAGAAGGCGTAGCTGCTCCCGCCGACGCCGGCGGTGCCGGTGAGGTTGCCCAAAAGCGGCTGGAAGCGCTCCCAGGTCTCGGCGGCTTCGCCGTTGCCGGTGAACTCAAGGATGGGCCCGATGAAGGGGGTGATCTTGTCGACGGTCAGGCCGGGCAGAAGCTCGATCCCGCCGACGGTCTCCGAGGAGCTGGGCAGCAGGGCGTACTGCGCTGCAAAGAGGATGAGCACGCCCGCGAGGGTGCCGGCCGCGAGGGCGATGGCGACAGGGTCGCCGTTGGCCAGGCCGGTGAGGTCGAGCTGCTTCAGGGCGGGAGCCCCGGAGCTCGTGACGTTTGTGGTGCCCCCGTCGGGGTTGGTAATGCTCCCGGACTGGCGGCCCGGTGCCGAGGCGCCGGGTTGTACGGCGTTGGCTTTCTCCGCGGCGATGGTGCGGATGGTGCCCATCTCGTTGTAGAGGAAGTCACCGGGGCAGGCGTTGAAGTGGAAGTCGCGGTGGGCGTTGATGTTGGCGAAGTAGGCCCCCTGCCCGGCGGCGTAGCGGCTGCCGCCGAAGTTGAACTCGGCGACGTGATAATCGCGGCCGAGCGGGTCGAAGCCCGCGGTAGCGGCCTTCCAGCCGATGATCTCGCCCATGGCGCGTACACCCTCGACGGTCGGGGAGACCTTGTCGTAGTTGCCCAGCATGGATACGCCCCAGGTGTTCTGGTTGAAGCCGCCGACGTGGGCGCCTTGAACCGCCCTATCGAGGCCGCCGGTTCGGCCCTCGTAGATGTTGCCGTACTTATCCACGAGCGCGTTATAGCCCACGTCGCCCCAGCCGAGCTTGTTGGCGTGGTAGTCCCAGATGCCGCGGACGATGCCGGGAGCCTGGGCCTCGGTGTAGTTGTTGGAACCCGCGGTGTGGTGCACGGTCGCGGCGGTCACGGGCTCGGTGTAGGTGGGGGTGTTGCTGTAGCCGGCGCCCCACGCGGCGCGCGAGATGACCGGGGGCATGCCCTGGGTGTAGGTCTCGGCGACGGGCTCGATCGCGCCCTGGGCGGTGCCTTCGCCGCCGTCGAGGAAGACGGCCTCGATGTCGTTGGCGGTGGTGGGGGCGTCGGAGTCCGTGCGCCCCCCGTCGAGGAGGTCGACGTTGGCGGTGGAGACCTGGATGCGGGTGGTGGGTTCGACGTAGATCGGCTCGGTGCCGAACTTCGGGCTGGTGGGCACGGAGTCCGCGTGATCCATCTCGAACCACTCGGACCACGTGCCGTCGGCGCGCTCGGAGCGGACGAAGGCCGCGATGTCGCGCTCGCCTTCCCAGGTGAGGCCGACCATGCTAAAGGGGGTCTCGCTGGTGAACTCCTTCACCACGCGGCGTTCTTCCGCGACCCCGCCCTGGGTCTGGATGGCGGCGTCGTCGATGGTCACGTCGGCGCCGTCAGCGAAGGACGTGGTGGAGGAGGCAACCTCGATCGCGCCCTGCCCTTCGGACTGGACGTGGAGGATGCGGGTGCCGCCGATAGCTGTGACGGCAACGAGGGCTGCCGAAACGAGGGCAGCAATGACGGGGTTCGCCCGCCGGGGGGAGCTAGCAAGTCGTCGTCGTTGATGCACGGTAAATCTCCTGTGGCGCCTGTGAAGATAGTTGATCTGTGTGCAGTCTAGGGGAGAAAGAAGTCTAAAGCGAACATTGAGACTATCTGGGTGTGTCGCTCGGCGGGGCGTCGTGAAGCGAATGTGCGAAGATGGGCGCATGACTTACGACCTCATCGTTGTTGGATCCGGTTTCTTCGGCCTCACGGTCGCGGAGCGCACCGCGAGCGAGCTGGGAAAGCGTGTCCTTGTCGTCGAAAAGCGAGAGCACATCGGCGGGAATGCCTACTCCGAAAAGGAGCCCGAAACCGGCATCGAGGTGCACAAGTACGGCGCGCACCTGTTCCACACCTCCAACGAGCGCGTCTGGGAGTACGTCAACCGCTTCACGGACTTCACGGACTACCAACACCGCGTCTTCGCCATGCACAACGGCACGGCGTACCAGTTCCCGATGGGGCTCGGCCTGATCAACCAGTTCTTCGGCCGCTACTACTCGCCGGACGAGGCGAAGGCGCTCATCGAGCAGCAGCGCGAGGGCCGCGACCCGGCCGAAGCGCAGAACCTGGAGGAACGCGGCATCGCGCTCATCGGCAAGCCGCTCTACGAGGCCTTTGTCAAGCACTACACCGCCAAGCAGTGGCAGACCGACCCCACCGACCTGCCGCCCGAGATCATCTCGCGCCTGCCGGTGCGCTACACCTTCAACAACCGCTACTTCAACGACACCCACGAGGGCCTCCCCGTCGACGGCTACGCCGCCTGGCTCGAGAACATGGCGTCGCACGAGCTCATTGACGTGACGCTGGACACCGACTGGTTCGAGGTGCGCGAGAAGTACGAGGGCATCCCCGTGGTCTACACCGGCCCCCTCGACCGCTACTTCGACTACTCCGAGGGCCGCCTCGGCTGGCGCACCCTCGACTTCGAGCAGGAGGTCCTCGCCACCGGCGACTTCCAGGGCACCCCCGTGATGAACTACAACGACGCCGACGTGCCCTACACCCGCATCCACGAGTTCCGCCACTTCCACCCAGAGCGCAGCTACCCCACCGACAAAACCGTCATTGTCAAGGAGTACTCCCGCTTCGCCGGCGAGGACGACGAGGTCTACTACCCGATCAACACACCCGAGGACCGCGAGAAGCTCCTCGCTTATCGACGCCTCGCCGCCGCCGAATCCCGCGACAAAGGCGTGCTCTTCGGCGGGCGCCTGGGCACCTACCAGTACCTGGACATGCACATGGCGATCGGATCGGCGCTGTCACTGTTCGACAACCACCTGCGCCCCCACTTCGTCGACGGCGCGCCGCTGGAGCAGCCGCGCGGCCACTAGGGGGTGGAATCGGTGAAACCCGACTATCCAGCTGGGTATCCGTCTGCATGGGGAGCCTATACGGACTATGTAGATTTGGTTCGGCCTGATTGGCATGAGCGTGCGCGACGCCATCGACACCGTTGGCACGCACATCTGGCAGGCGGTGAAGGTGGGCGTGGTCCTGTCCGTCGTCGCGTTCGCGGTGCGCTTTGTCTGAATGTGGGTGCTGTACAAGATCAACCAGAAAAAGCACCACACAAACGTCTCCCCGCTGCGCCTGCAGGAGGTCTTGCTCATGGCGTGGGCGGGCATGCGCGGGCTGGTCACGCTGGCGCTCGTGCTGGCGATCCCGGCGTCGGCGACGAGCTACCACCACGAGCTCTCTGTCATCGCGTTGACCGTGCTCACCTGCACGATGGTGGTGCCGGGGCTGTTGCTGCCGTGGCTCGTCGATAAGCTTGACCTGCAAAACGGCCCCGCCGGCGACAAGGCGCTCGGGGAGCTGAACCAGCGCGCCTTCGACGCGGCGCGCAAGGCGGTCCGCGAGCACGGCGAGGAGTACGCGCCGGAGGCGTACGCGATGATGCAGGAGCGCCTCGACTCGATCGCGGAGCAGCGCCTGCAGGACCCCGAGGGTTCGGAGGAACGCAAGGCTGCCTTCGACCGTGCCCGCGCGGGGGCTGCGCGGTTGCAGGAGGTCGCGTTGCGCGCTGCCAGCCGCGAACTGCAGCAGGCGCGCCGCGAGCGCAAGTATAACCCCGCGGACGTCGATGCGGTGATCGCGGACCTGGACCGCCTCATCCTCGCGCGCGACCGCAAGGCCCTCACCGCACCGAGTTCGATGCGGGAGAAGTAAGGGGCCTTTGCCTATCGACGAGCCTCTGGCCCGACCCGTTTCCCAAATGCCAAGTAAACCGCTTTCAAAACGCCAAGTGGTCTGTTTTCAAAACGCCAAGCAAGCCCCTTTCAAAACGCCATGTAGGTGCTCGTAGCTGCTACTATGCTGCCATATGGTGAACGGGTATATTCCTCGATTGGCGGATGCCGAATTGGAGCGATCGCTCCGCAGACAGGGTGGTGTCCTTATACAGGGGCCGAAAGGCTGTGGGAAAACAGAGACGGCGAAACAGCAAGCAGCGAGTTTTCTTGATGTAGAGACTGATCCCGGAGTCACCCTCGCTATGGATAATGACCCGCGGCTACTGCTTGAAGGTGCCACACCGCGACTCATCGACGAATGGCAGTTGCAGCCGAGATTGTGGGATTTCGCGCGGCACGTTATTGATGAACGTCAGGCGAAGGGGCAGTTCATCTTCACCGGGTCCACGGCCCCTGGGGCGGACGCGACGAGCCACTCGGGTGCGGGCCGGTTCGCGCGAATGACGATGTCGACTATGACCCTCTTTGAAACCGGGGAATCGGATGGGTCGGTTTCACTTGCCGCTGCGGTTGCAGGTGACCCATTGCCGTTTTCGACACCGGACTTAACACTGCCTCAATTGGCGGAACGCGTGTGCCGGGGCGGCCTTCCTTACAACGTTGGTCTCCCGACTGATGATTCGTTGGAGAACGTCCGGGAATACGTGCAAACCGTTGCGGACGTGGACATCCACACAGTTGGCGGCGTGAATCGTGATTCAGAGCGAGTGCGGAGAATGATCCGTTCGTTAGCTCGTGGTGTGGGCACCGAACTGGAGCTGCAAACCATCGCCACAGATTCAGATACCTCACGGGAAACAACACGCGACTATCTCGACGCTCTTGCGAGGATCTTCGTCTCCGTGGATCAGCCTGCTTGGTTCACGCACTTACGTTCCAAGGCGACGTTGAGGAAGGCACCGAAACGCCATCTCGCTGATCCCTGCTTTGCTATGGCAGCGTTGGACCGAGGGCCTGAGCATCTACTTCGGGATCCCGCTTACTTCGGCCAACTCTTTGAGTCATTAGTGGTGCACGAACTTCGTGCGCTAACTGGAAGAACGGTGTACCACGCTCGGCTAAACACGAAACTAGAGGTCGACGCTGTCGCGAACGTTGGCGGCCGAGACGTGCTTGTTGAAGTGAAGTTGGGCTACACCCCGGAGGTGATTGAGCATGCAGCCGGCACACTCAAGCGGTTTGCAGGGCACCTTGAGGACGACCCAGCCGTGGTGGTCATCACCTCGGGAGGACCCGCACTACGCCGGAGCGACGGGGTTGCAGTAATTCCTATTGGGGCTTTGGGTCCGTAGCAAAAACGCACGGCGCACCGCACGTTAGAAGGGAGGTAACCCAAGTGTGGCCTTTAGCTGCCGCAGCTGCTCAGCTTCCTCAGCATTTCGGTGTTCAATCTGCTGTTGGAAGGCTGCATCCAGGCGTTGTCTCGTGACGAGGTCGTCCCATGCTCGTTCGGGGTGAAGGGGTACCGAGGCTTTACACGCTTCTACTGTTTCTTTCACGAGTTCCTCGATGTCTGGGATGGGATCAATGACCCGCAGGCTGGCCAGAATCGAGGATGGATCTGCATGAAGATTGCCGAATTTGTCGGTGTAAAGACCTTGAAAGACACCCTCGCGATAACCGACTGGCCAGTCCTTGATTGAGTCGGATCTCGCACAATCTTCGACACCATCGCCCCAAACTACGAACGTTCCCTGCATGCCGCGTCTTGCGACCGCAAGTCCAATCTCTCTCTGCTGCTGTGGCCCGAGCTTGTCGAGGTTGGCGTCCAACAGCCGATTGACCAGCAGCCCACGGGTGAAAGTGTTGTTTATCACTATCAAATCCCTGATAAGAACATCAGGCCGACCTTCTGCGAATTTGTCGATACGTGGAAGCGCCCAGTGAATCCATGAAAAGGCAATTGCGGAAAGAACCTCAACTGTGTCGGGCTTAATGTCGGGCAAGATAGTTCGGCCGTGCCCAGAGCCAGATTGGTTTCGTATCTCGTCTAAGGAAAGAAACATCTTCCTTGCCTGCTCAAGGACATTTCTGGAGGGCCCCTTAACGTTGTGCCCCTCAATCGATTGATCGAGCAGTTTGGCGTGCGCTGATTGAAAAACTACAGGAAATGTCGTTTTGTTGTTCGGGGATTCCCCTCCTAGTTCCAGAACTGTTTTGGAGATGCTTTCAATCATCGTCTTGAGAGATCCGACTACATCCCCTAAATCCTCCGCTAGAACTGATCTATCGAACCGTTGCCGTTCCAAAAGCAGTCCCTCCTAATTGCTATCGTCGAAATGCTGAGGGCGTTCGAAATCGACTTCGCGATACTTGAGCAGCATTGTTGTCATTACGCTGCCTCCGACCACCGTGGTGCAAAACGCTCCATTTGCTCGAGCACGAGCACGACGGCTTCGTTGCGCTGTTCCGGCGGGTACTTGTGCTTGCGCAAGAGGGTTTTGATGGAGCGGCGCAGCTTGGCGCGCACGTCGTCGCGTACCGTCCAGTCCGTTTTCGCGTCGCGTCGAAGGGCAGCCACCAGTTCGCGCGCGATCTGCGCTAGAACGTCGTCTTCGAGCGCTTCGCCGGCAGACCCGTTGGTGGCCATCACGTCGTAGAACGCGAGCTCGTCGTTGCTTAAGGGTGGGCTGAACTGCTCGCCGCGGTTGCTCTCCGCGACGATCTCCTTGGACAGCTCGATAAGTTCGGCGATCACTTCCGCCGAGGTGAGTTGCTGGTTGGTGTACCGGTTCATCAGCTCGCGGATGCGCTCGGAGAACTGCTTGGCTCGTACCTCGTTATTTCCGGTGGCGTTGCGGGATTCTTGGAGGAGGTCGCGCCGGAGGGCGTCGATAAGCAATGCGGTCTCGGATTCGTCCCTGGACTTGAGATTGAGTGCCTCGATGTTCAACTCCTGCAGGTTAGGCAGTTCCCGGCCTACTTCGTCGTAGACGTCGATCACCTGCGAGGACGCTGTGGAATCGACAACGAGTTGGCTCAGTAGGGTGAGGATCTCGTCGCTCAGCGGCTCCCCGTTTGCACGACGATCCGCTGCCTCCATCTTGATCAGCTGGTTGCGCACGTCTGAGTAGAAGCGGACGTCACTGCGCACGTCAGTGGCGTTCGGGCTGCCAGATGCCAGCGCCCACGCCCTGGCAAGCTTGCCCGCATTCGCGTTGAACTCTTTCGCTAGCGGGTAGCGCCCGTTCTCATCCACCGTCTGCGGGTCGCGCAGCTTTGCCAACAACTGCAGGCGGGCCTTGCGCTGCTGGCCAGCGGCTTCGAGCTCGCGCCATTCTTCGCCAGCGAGGGCGTTGAGCTTATCGACGAATTCGCGGACGATCACCAACGCTTCCTCGATGTTCTGGCCGATCACCTTCTCATCCTCGCCCGACGAGCTCTTGGTGAATTCCGCGATAGCCGCCTGAAGATTGTCGATGAGCGGGGCGTACGCCACCAGCAGACCGCTTTCCTTTTGGCGGAACTTGCGGTTCACGCGGGCGAGCGTCTGCATGAGCAGCGCGCTTTTCAGTGGCCGGTCCAGATAGAGCGTGTGCAGCGGGGGAGCGTCGAACCCGGTGAGCATCATGCCTTGCACGATGGCGATTTCGAGTTCGTCACCGGCATCTTTCATCCGGTCCTTGATCGCATCCATCCGGCTTTGGTTGCGGACGTGCTTCTGCAGATGCGACGGGTCAGAGGCGGCACCTGAGTAGATGACCTTAAGCTTGCCTTTGAGATCGTCATCGTCGTGCCAATCCGGCCGTAGTTCGATGATCTTCTCGTACAGGTTGGCTGCTATGTCGCGGGTTTGCACCACGATCATCGCCTTACCGGGCCCGCCAATGAACTGACGCATGTTCTCTCGGCGGTCCTCCCAGTGGCGCACAAAATCCTGCGCAAGAGTGCTCAGGCGCTGGTCAGAACCGTAGACGGTATTCAGCACCGCGACGGAGCGTTGCGCTTTCTCTCGATCTTCGTCGTCGATGTCCGCGAGAATGTTCGCAGCTGCGTCATCGATCTCGTCATCGGTGATCCCTTGGATGCGTTCAAGCGGGATCAACCGCGGCTCGAAGTAGACCGGAACCACCGCGCCGTCCGCCACCGCGCGGTTCATGTCGTAAACGTCGATCTCCCCGCCGAAGACCTCGCGGGTGTTCCGGTCCCACTCGTCAATCGGGGTGCCGGTGAACGCGATCATGGTGGCGTTTGGCAGCGCTTTGCGCAGGTGATGAGCGTAGCCGTCCGCGTTCGTGTCACCGAAGCCGTAGTGGGATCGGTGCGCTTCATCCGAAATCACCACGATGTTGTGGCGTTCTGAGAGCACCGGGTGTTGCAGCTCGCGTTCCTCCTTCGCACCCTGCAGACCAAATTTCTGCAGGGTGGCAAAGTAGATTCCACCGGATCGGCGCTGACTCAGCTGCTCGCGCAAGTCTTCTCGGCTTGAAATGTGAATTGGATCTTCGGGCAGCAGGGTTGAGACCGAAAATGTGTCAAAAAGCTGCTTGTCCAGCTCATTGCGGTCATTCAGCACAACAACGGTCGGTGAATCCAAGCGCGAGTCGCGCATGATCTTCGCGGTGTACATCTCCATTTCCATGGACTTACCGGAGCCGGTGGTGTGCCACACCACGCCTGCTTTTTTATCGCTGCGGGCGGCTTGGATGGTTCTGCCAGCAGCCTTGGTCACGGCGAAGTACTGGTGTGGTTTAGCAACACGCATGCGTAGTTCCCCGTCGATTTCATCGAACGCGGTGAAATCCACGAAGATCTGGCCGAAGCGCTCTACGTTGAACAGGCCCCACATGAGCATGTCGAACTCGGTCATCTGCTCGCCGTCAACGATGACGAGGGGACCTTGTTCAAATGGTTCCCCGTCATCGTCGACACGCCATGTGCTCATGTGCTCGCGCGGGGTGAATGGCGTGCCGTAGATGGCATCGATGCCATCGGAGGCTACGACGATGTTGGCGAAGCGGAACGCCATCGGGAATTCTTCAACGTAGGTTCGGAGCTGGTTGAACGCATTTTCGACGGTGGCCGTTGAACCGGACTGTTTCAACTCGATGATCGCTAGCGGCATCCCGTTGACATACAGCACAACGTCAAACCGTCGCTCCTTGTCCAGATTCCGGATGGTGATCTGGTTGGCTGCGATGTAGTCGTTTTTGGACGGGTCGCGGGAAAAGAAGGTGATGGTCGGGTTCTGACGCTTCCCGTTGGGGTCGTAATACTCGATGCCGCGGTACCCCTCGACCAAGATCTCGTGCAGACGGCGGTTCTCAGCGATAGCGCTCTGCGACTGCGCAGTAACCACCTCAGCCATCGCTTGCTGCAAATACTCGTCCGGTACGTCGGGGTTGAGGTTGCGCAGAGCGTTGAGGAGGCGACCACGCAGCACGATTTCGCGCCAACTGTCGCGCTCACCGCTGCCGGGAGCGAGTTCTTTGCCGTTGACTGGTTTCCACTCGAGATCGCCGAGCAAGTCGAGCGCGTCGACTTCGAATGCTGCCTCGCTGTAGACCATGGTGTTATGCCTCGCTCTCCTCACCTGCAATATCCGGGCCAGCAGCGGTGGCTTCCTGCTCCGCTTCCTTCACAGTGATCTTTCCACTCATGAGGAGCGGAAGCAGCTCATCGCGGGTTTTGGCGAGGATAAGGTTCTCTCTCTCGAGCGCGACAATCAAGTCCTCCAAAGTGTTGAGCTTTCGGTGGAGGGGCTGCGCGTGATCACTGAATACAGACGGAACTAAGGCTTCCTGTATTTGTGTTTTCGTAATTGTAGAGAAAACCGACCCGTGGGATTTGGCCCGCAATTCTTTAACCGCCGACATGACAGCTAGACGGAGTGCAGCATCGAATCCTGGCTTAGCCTCGAACCCGTAAGCCGATTGGTTGAATGATGTTGGACCTACTATCGAAACTACGCGTCCAACGGTGCCGCGAGCTGACAGCAAGACGGACCCTGCAGGCAAGGGCGAAAACCGCTTCTTTTTCGCAGCCACATCCGAAATCGTTTCGACAGTAGTCAGTAGGTGGGATCTTGGACTTGCGGTTATATCGGCAACGGAAGCCCACTTGTGACCCCCGTTCCAACTGGCTTCGTCTTTACGCGGCGGAGTGCCTCCCAAAACCGGTCCGGCCACTTCGACAAGCGGGATCAGATCTGCGTTCTCGGTGTGTGTTTGCCAAACCGCGAGTTGGAGCTGAAGGGCCATCTTAACTGTGTGAGAATTCGCCGCGATCTTGTCGTCGAGGACGCGAAGTAAGCGGCCAATGACGCTTTGTATTGGCATCGGGGGCAATCGAAACTCGAACTCCGAGATCGTGCTGGGGGAAGTGTGATGAACAGTTGTTCCGGTGGAGGTTGCGGCAATATAGTGCCGGTAATCTGCCATGCGCAACCTGTGATACAACCACGAGGGGTCGACGTTCTCGGATTTGACTACAAGCTTACCAAGCCGCTGGTTATGCAGATATTTCCATCGGTCGTGCTCCGGAACAATCATGGGCGACCCAAGGGTGTCTATGTTCCTACTCAAATCAGTCATCGAGATGAGAATCTCTCCTGGTTCGAGGACGAAGTCTGATCTGATCGGGCCGTCGAAGAACCGAGGTTTGCCCTCCTGAAAGCCACCGTTGGGCGAAAAATTCCCTGGAGTTAGTAGGTATGAACTGGCCCCCGAAAGTTGGACTGGTTTAATTCTAGGCGGTTAGGGTTTCAAGGGTCTGATTCCGGTATTGCATCGGGGTCAGGCCCTTGAGTCGTTGTTGGAGTCGTTGCGTGTTGTACCACTGGATGTACTCGTCGACCGCGGCGGTGAATTGCTCGATGGTGTCGAAGACTTCTCCGTGGAACATTTCGGTTTTCAGGTGGCCGAAGAAGTTCTCCATGACTGCGTTGTCGTAGCAATTGCCTTTGCGTGACATTGACTGGACTCCATGGTGCTGGCTAATCAGGGTGCGCCAGGATGAGTGCTGGTATTGGAATCCTTGATCGGTGTGGATCATCCAGCCCGGCTTTGGAGCACACGCTTCGATCGCCTGCGCCAACGAGGCCGAGGTCAAGGCTGTGGTTGGCGATGTGGCCACTGTGTGGGCGACGATTGCGCGGTCGAACAGGTCCATCACCGGTGAGAGATACACCTTGCGGCCGGCGACCTTGAACTCGGTGACGTCGCTGACGAAAACAGAGTTGGGTTTATCCGGGGTGAAGTTGCGCTCGAGTGTGTTCTCGGCGATGTGACTGGTTGTGCCTGTGTAGGAGATGTAGGGCCTGCGCTGGCGGATCTTGGCTTTCAAGCCCATCTCACGCATGAGCTTTAAGACAAGTTTGTGGTTGACTATCCAACCTTGGTTACGAAGGTCGAGCAGTACCCGCCGGTAGCCGTAGCGGTGTTTGTTGCGCTTAAAACTGTCCCGGATCGCCTGTTTGAGCTCGGCATGTTTATCCGGTGCGGTGAGTCGTTTCTGGTGGTAGAAGAATGTCGAGCGTGCCATACCGGCCGCATCCAGGAGGTACTCCAAGCGGTGGTGTGACTTGAGGATGACGATCGCCTGGGCTTTTAGGCGTGTCCCTGGTTCCTCAAGTCCCGCAATTTTTTTAAGTAGGCGATTTCCGCTTCCAGCCGTTCAACCTGGCAGCGAAGCTTTTCTTCCTCAGAAAGCACCTTCGGTTTGCCTGAACCTTTCGGCCTGCCCTTCGGCTTCGGGCGCAGAGCCTCGTCGCCGCCTTTGCGCCACTTAATCACCCAGTCCTTGACGAGTTGGTCGGATGAAAGATTGAACTTTCGGGCAAGATCCATCTTCGACTCACCGGCCAGATGACGTTCCACAACCTCCTTCTTCGTCTCGAAGGAGTAGCGCTGCTTGTTCGGTTTCTCCACGAGACATAGCCTGCCACGTAGTTGGAAACGGCGATAGAGGCAGCGCGCTGCATCCCTCGAGACACCGACAACACGAGAAGCGGCGTGGGAACCCATTCCCTGCTCGAAAAGGTCGACTAACTGCTCACGCTGAACTTCACTCAGCGAACTACGTGCTCTCAAAGAACATGCTCCCCACTAGTTGTTAGCAACTGATTTCTCAGTCCAACTAATGGGGAGCAGTTCAGTAATAGGGGGTTTCAGCGTCGACGAATCCTGAGCTGGGAAAAGCATATCCGTGATGAATTTCCGCGATCTCACCGATCTTAACCATTTCCACTATCCCAACCTCCCCAACTGTTCCCGAACGATCGCGTCGAGACGGGCCGATTCATCCAGCGCCGCAGTGAGCTCAGCAGTGAGCCGCGCGATCTTCTCGTCGATCGGTTCGTCGTCCTCCTCGGTTTCGGCGAAGCCGACGTAACGGCCCGGGGTGAGCGCGTAGTTTGCCTCGCGGATCTCTTCGAGCGATACCGATTTGCAGAAGCCGGGGACGTCTTCGTACTCACCTTCGGCAGATTCGCGTCCGCGCCAGGTGCGGAACGTGTTCGCGATCTTCTGGATGTCCTCGTCGGAGAAGGCGCGCTCGGTGCGGTCGATCATGTGGCCGAGGGTGCGGGCGTCGATAAGCAAGAACTGCCCGCGACGGTCCACGGAACCCTTCGAGCCTGCGCCCTTGTTCTTGGCAAAGAACCACACACACACCGGGATCTGCGTGCCGCGGAAGAGCTGGGAAGGCAGCGTGATCACGCAGGAGACAATGTCGTCTTCGAGCATGTTCTTGCGGATCTCGCCCTCGCCTGAGGTGTTCGAGGTCATGGTGCCGTTGGCCATCACCACACCCGCCTCGCCCCGTGGTCCGAGCTTGGAAATGATGTGCTGCATCCAGCCGAAGTTCGCGTTCTTCTCCGGTGGTACCCCGTAGACCCAACGCTTGTCGTCGGTGTTGCGGACCCAGTCCTTGATGTTGAACGGCGGGTTGGCCAGCACGTAGTCCATCTCCACGCCGGGGTGGATGTCACGGGCGAAGGTGTCGCCCCAGCGCTCACCAAGGCCCTTCGCGCTCAGTGCGTGGATAGCGAGGTTCATGCGGGCCATGCGCCACGTGCGCTCGTTGAGCTCCTGGCCGTATATCGCGATTGCGGACGGATCCTTGTCGTGCGCGTCCAGGAACTTCTCCGCCTGAACGAACATGCCGCCGGAACCGCAGCACGGGTCGTAGACGCGGCCCTCCGTCGGCTCGAGGATTTCCACGAGCGTGCGAACCACCGGGCGAGGGGTGTAGAACTCGCCGCCGCGCTTGCCTTCTGCGGAAGCGAAGCGAGCGAGGAAGTACTCGTAGACTTCCCCCAGCAGGTCGCGGGCCCGCTCCGGGCCTTCGGCCGTGAACCGGGTGGTGCTAAAGAGGTCGACGAGCTCGCCGAGGCGGCGCTGGTCCACGCTTTCGCTGTTGTAGTTGTGCGGCAGCGTGCCCTCGAGGGTGGGGTTGTCGGCCATGAGGGTTTCCGCGGCTTCGTCGATAAGCTTGCCTATCGCCCTGAACTCGCCGCCAGCCTCCTCGGTCTTGCCCTTGGAGTGGCGCTGCAGAAAGTCCCAGCGAGCAGCAGGCGCGACCCAGAAGACGTTCTTTTCCAGGTAGGCGTCGCGGTCCTCGAGCTCCTCTAGGATCTCCTCCTCGGTGGCACCTTCCTCTTCGAGCTCGGCTTGGAGCTCTTGGCGGCGTGCATCGAAGGCATCGGTGACGTACTTGAGAAACACGAGTCCGAGGACGATGTCTTTGTATTGCGAGGCATCCATGGAGCCGCGCAGCTTATCGGCGGCCTTCCACAAGGTGTCCTGGAACTCTTTGACGGGGGTGGGAGTCATAGTTGGGAGCCTACTTTCCGGAGAAGACGAGATTGAGCAGGGCGTCGCTCGCGTGTTCGGCTTCACACTCGAGCTGGCGCGCCGCCGTGCGGGCGTTGTCGAGGGATCGGTGAGTCTCCGTATCTACGGCGCGCTGCCCGCTATAGAGCCCCGGGATGGCAATGCGGGCAACCGGCAGGTGCCGCGGAACCCTGCCGACGGCATCGATGTTTACCGGAGCATTGAGCCACGCCACGTTGAAATCTGGGTCGTATTCATCCTAGGAGGGGTGGGAAACGAAGAGGGAGTCTGCTGGGACCCAGGTCTTGCCGTCGTCCTGGTGCGCCCGGGCTGGAAGCTCTCCGACTCGTGGCATTAGGATGCCGCCGGGGCGGAGAACATCGCTGGCTTCGTAGTTGTCTACGAATGCGGGAGCGGCGTCCCCGGCTGCGGCGGAGCCTGTATCTTCGGGGGCTTCGGCACTTTCTTGCCCGGTAGTGCACTCACATGCGCATACCGTTCTCCACTTGCCCTGCAAGGTTCTCGCAGCATCCGGAAACTGAAGAAGTCCTTTAGAAGCACACCTGTGGTGGACAGGTCGAAGGCGTCGACGCAGACCTCGCGCACGACGTTTTTCAGCTCATCCGGGGGACGGGACATTTAACGTGTTTCTGGTGGAGACTCCGTTTCGCAGTTGCTTATCGACGTGCCTCCGGCGCGCCGCCGGTGTCGCCCCCGCCGAACTCGCGGCGGAAATCCCCGTCCCAGTCGATCTCGCGGGCTAGGTATCCGGTGGACTCCGGCGGGCCGTAAAGGTCACGCTCGAGCGTGTCGAGGTGGCGGTCGTTGGCGGCCTGGATGCCCATGACCAGAAACACTGCGCCCGCGACCGCGGCGGCGACGCCGGTGAACACGGCCGTCGGCCCGGACAGGAACGCAAAGGACAGGACGGCCACCACGATCAACGCCACGGCGGCGGCGTAGTTGCGGCCCGAGGAATTGCCTGTGTTGTTCATGGGGCTGAGTATTCCAGAGACACGAAGGCGGTGGGGCCGAGGAAAACAAATGGGGGCACCGTAGCCGGGCCGAGATGGAGGTCGTTTAAGACGGTAAAACTCACAGAGCAGGAAGGTCGCCGCGGATCGTCGCAACGCTGCGGGCCACCATGTAAATGCCGACGATGGCGGCGATCCAGAGAAGCGTCACTTTTGCCTCGTACTCGAGGCGGGGGATAAGGCGCTCGAGCCGCGGGAAAAACTTCTGGCCGAACAGCAGTGCCAAGGTAGCGAGGAGAACTGTTGGCACGATCATAATGAGGCAGTAGATACCCACTGCCCCGGCCTTTGCCACGGATGGGATATCCCAGCTGCCGATGATGCCCATCGCTGCGATGTACGGCAGCATCGTCGCCGCCTCGGTAAGGGATGCGCCGAGGCCCAGGGCGACCATCCTTGGCAGACTGCTTGTGGCTCCGGTTGCGCGTTTCGGCAGCTGCCCGGGTTCGGGCTTTGTGGGGTCGGGGCCGAAGATGCCGAAGACCGCAAGGGCCGCGCCCAGCGTGAGCGTGATCCACGGGAAGATGTCGGTCTGCGTGACGCGTTCTGCGACCGAGCCGAGTCCTGCGAACCCGAGGAGCATCCCAAGTCCGAGGAGGAAGTAGACCAGCGCGACGGTGAACAAGTACGCGGTAAGTGCCGGTACTCGAACGGCACGCCAGTGGACGATGAGCGCAAGGGGAATAACTAGGGTGCCCAGGCTCAGGCTGTCGAGCAGCGCTAAGCCAATAACGGGGATGACCGAGCTCATAGGTTGCTCCAATTCTCTCGTACGGACGTACTACGTCTTACGAACGTACGGTACTCTAGACTGGCTTGCAACCATGAATGACTTTTCCCTGGACCATCAGTTTTCAGAATCGGCCGCGGCGATTGCCG
The DNA here is from genome assembly GCF_900105305.1 of Corynebacterium timonense. Classification (NCBI taxonomy): domain Bacteria; kingdom Bacillati; phylum Actinomycetota; class Actinomycetes; order Mycobacteriales; family Corynebacteriaceae; genus Corynebacterium; species Corynebacterium timonense. Next base: position 2,490,738 of record NZ_LT629765.1, read on the forward strand.
ACGCCACTATCCGCATCATTGCGTCGCGGGGGCTCGATGCCGTGAGCGTGCGGGAGGTGGCGAAGGAATCCGGGTTCGCCGCCGGCTCGGTGCAATATCACGCTCCGAACAAGGACACCCTGCTGGCGCACGCGTTCATCCGCTCCATCCAACGCCAGGGAGAGCGAGTAATGGCAGTTCCAGAACGGGGAGGCAGGCTTGAAACCTGGGTGGCGAGGCTTGCCGAGCTCCTCCCGATCGGAGGTGTGCGTTCCGAAGACGCCGCAATCTGGGTCACCTACGGCTCCGCCTCTGCGACCCGGGTCTGGATTGCGAAGCTCTATACGGAGGTGCTGGAAGACTTCCAGAACCGCATCGTCCTTGCGCTCGGTGGCGAGGAACGCGAGGAAGAAGCAAAACGCAAGGCACGCCTTGTTACCGCGCTCGTCAACGGCCTCGCCCTGGATAACCTGCGTGTTTCCGAAGCGGAGGCCGACCGCATCTTAGCCGACCTCCGCGAAGGCCTGCGCCTCCTCTTCGCCGGCTAACCCCACCCAACCGCGAGCCGGTCGAGGAATCCGTGTCCGAACCGTTACGCTTAATCACGAATGTTTCAGTGCCGGACCGAAAGAGCCGGAAACGGAAAGTGAGACTTGTGGAAAAGACCTCGAACGCCGCCCAGGCTGATCGTGCGCTTGCGCGTGTTTTGATGCCCCGCAAGGGCGAACCGCACGACGTCCGGATGCTCTACCTGATCGAGGCGGAGCAGAACAAGGAGCGTCTGCGCTGGTCGGAGCGCACCACGCTGACCGTGCCTGCGGGTGCGGAGGTGTCATTCCAGACGTACTTCAACGCCTTCCCGGCGTCCTACTGGCGTCGCTGGTCGCAGCTCGATCGCGTTGTCCTCGCCCTCGACGTCGAAGGCGCGGCCACGATTTCGGTGTACCGCTCGAAGCACGACGGCGTGCGCATCAGCGTGGTCAGCGTCGAAGCGGCCGATGAGCACGTGGAGATCCCACTGGAGCTGCGCAACTTCGAGGACGGCGGCTGGCTGTGGTTCGACGTCACCGCCGGCAGCGAGGTCACCGTGGATAACGCCGGCTGGTTCGCCGACCGCCTCCCGCAGGCGCAGATCATGCCCGACGGCACCGAGGTCCCCCCACAGCCGAAGCAGGTGGCCGTGGGCATCCCCACCTTCAACCGCCCGCGCGACGCGGTCAACGCGCTGCACGCCCTGTCCGAGGACCCTGTCGTGCTCGAGGCGATCACGCATGTGCTCATGCCCGACCAGGGCACCCAGCACCCGGCCGACGAACCGGACTTCGCCGAAGCCGAGGAGAAACTGGACGGTAAGCTGCAGATTTTCCAGCAGGGCAACCTGGGCGGCTCCGGCGGCTACTCCCGCATCATGTACGAGGGCGTGAACAACACGGACGCCCCGTTCATCCTGTTCATGGACGACGACATCGCCATCGAGCCCGACTCCATCCTGCGGGCCGTCCAGGCCGCCCGCTACGCGAAAAGCCCCATCCTCGTCGGCGGCCAGATGCTCAACCTGCAGGACCGCGCCCAGCTGCGCACGACCGGCGAAGCGGTCGACCCGCACACGTTCATGTGGGGCGCGGCCCCCACGCGGTCTACGACCATGACTTTGCCACGTACCCGCTCGGCTACCTGGGCACGCGCGAGGAGCAGCTCGACCCGCGCAAGACCACCTCGCGCGCGCTGCACCGCCGCGTCGACGTGGACTACAACGGCTGGTGGATGAACCTGTTCCCCCGCGTCGTCGCGGAGCAGCTGGGCTTGCCCCTGCCCCTGTTTATCAAGTGGGACGACACCGAGTACGCGCTGCGCGCCAAGGCCGCGGGCTTTCCCACGGTGACGTGGCCCGGCGTGGCCATTTGGCACATGGCCTGGGCGGACAAGGACGACGCCATCGACTGGCAGGCCTACTTCCACCTGCGCAACCGCCTCATCGTCGCAGCGATGTACCACGAAGGCGAGGGCCCAGAGGGCATCCTCAAGAACATGCTGAAGTCCACCTACAAGCACATCATGTGCATGGAGTACTCCACCATGGCGATCCAGGTGGAGGCCATGAAGGACTTCCTGGCCGGCCCTGACCGGCTCTTCGACATCCTCGAGTCGAGCCTGCCGCGTATCCAGGAGGTGCGCAAGGACTTCTCGGACGCCCAGGTCATTCCCTCGGCGGCGGACCTGCCGGCGCCGACCGGCGCGCCGGGTGTGCCCACCGCCAACATCGGCGGGCGCCTGGCCAAGATCAAGAAGATCCCGTGGGCGATCAAGGCGCTGCGCCACCAGCTCACGGACGAGGACCGCGCCCACTGGCAGGCCCCGCAGCTCAACCTCACAGCCGACGAGGCCCGCTGGTTCACCCTCGCCCGCGTCGACTCCGCCACCGTCTCCACCGCCGGCGGCACGGGCGTGGCCTTCCGCAAGAGGGACAAGCAGCTTAGCGACGACCTCCTGGCGCAGACCAAGAAACTCCACGCCCAGATCAAGGAGCGCTGGCCCGAGCTGCAGGCCGCCTACCGTGCGGCGAAACCCGAGCTGACCAGCCACGACAACTGGGGAAGGATCTTCGATGAGCAAGCGTGAGAGTGACCTCCTCGTCGCGGTCCAGTCCACCCTGTTCACGCCCGCGGTGACGAAGGCGGCGCGCACCCTGAGCCACTTCGGCGAACACGACCTGGGCTGGTTGGCTGTGGGCGGCGCTGGGGTGGCCGTCGATAAGCAGCGGCGCCGGCAGTGGGCAGCCTTGGCGGCCGGGACCTTCGCGGCGCACGCGGCCTCCGTGGTGATCAAGCGCATAGTCCGCCGGCCCCGGCCCAACGACGAACGCGTGAAGGTAGGGGTGAAAACACCGTCCCAGCTGAGCTTTCCGTCCTCGCACGCGACGAATACCGCCGCCGCGGCGGTGCACCTGGCGGACATCACGGGCTCGAAGCTGCCGTACGTCGCTGTTCCGGTGATGATGCTGTCGCGTATGGTGCTTGGCGTGCATTACCCGACGGACACCCTCGCGGGCGCCCTCCTCGGCGCGGGTGTTGCCTCAGCAACGATCAAGGCGGAGAAGGAGACCAGGTGAGCGAACCGCACGAGCCACTGCTGAAGTCCGAACCCCACACCGAGGGCATCGACGACGTCCGCAAGCGTGTTCCGCCGAAGAACCTGCCGGACGCGATGGTCAAGGGGCTGCGCCCCAAGCAGTGGGTGAAAAACGTCCTCGTGCTGGCCGCCCCGCTCGCGGCCGGCGCCGAGGCCTTCACCGCCCGCACCGCGCTCGACGTCGCCCTGGCCTTCGTGGTGTTCTGCCTCGGCGCGTCGTCGATCTACCTGGTCAACGACGCCCGCGACGTCGAGTCGGACCGCCAGCACCCGACGAAGCGCTTCCGCCCGATCGCCTCGGGCATGCTGCCGATCAACGTGGCCTACACGATGGCCGTCGTGCTCATCCTCGCCGCGGTGGGGCTGTCGCTGCTGGCCACGGACGGTGTCTCGCTGGCCGTCGTCATCGGCGTGTACATCGCGCTGCAGCTCGGCTACTGCTTCGGCTGGAAGCACATCCCGGTCATCGACATCGCGCTGGTGTCCTCGGGCTTCATGCTGCGCACGATGGCCGGCGGCGTGGCGGCGGGCATCGACCTGTCGCAGTGGTTCCTGCTCGTCGCCGCGTTCGGCTCTCTGTTCATGGCCTCCGGCAAGCGCTACGCCGAGCTGTTGCTGGCGGAGGAAACGGGTGCGAAGATCCGCAAGGCTCTCGAGGGCTACACCGCGACCTACCTGCGGTTTGTGTGGACGCTGTCCGCCACCGCCGTCGTTATGTCCTACGCCCTGTGGGGCTTCCAGCAGTCCTCCCTCGTCGAGGGCCCGGCCGCGATCTGGTACCAGATTTCGATGGTGCCCTTCGTCATCGCTATCCTGCGCTACGCCGCGGAGGTCGACGGCGGCAAGGGCGGCGCCCCGGACGAGATCGCGCTCGAGGACCGCGTCCTGCAGGCGCTCGCCCTGTTGTGGGTGTTCTGCATCGTGATGGCTGTCTACATTGTTCCGACGCTGACCCAGTAAACTTCCCAGGGTGACACCAACGGGAACGGCCCCCAACGCCCGACTGTCGCTGCTTGTCGCGGCGGCGGCCGCGGGCCTTTTCGCGTTAGTCGGCGGGTGGCAGCGGCGCTGGATGAGCGACGACGGCCTCATCGTCCTGCGCACTGTGCGCAACCTCCTGGAGGGCAACGGCCCCGTGTTCAACGCGGGCGAGCGGGTGGAGGCAAACACCTCGACGCTGTGGCAGTACCTCATCACAGCCTTCGGCTGGCTCACGGGAGCGCGGCTCGAGGACGTGGCCATGTGGCTCGCGCTGCTGCTGTCGGTCGCCGCGGCGGTGGGGGCGACCCTCGCGGCGGGCCGCTTCTGGGGGAGCGCGACCGTCCTGCTGCCCTTCGGCGTCATCCTGTACTTCGCGCTGCCGCCGGCGCGCGATTTTGCCACCTCCGGCCTGGAATGGGGGCTTAGCCTCGCGTGGATCGCCGGGTGGTGGGCCCTGCTCGTGGCGTGGGCGATGCCCGGCGGGCGCCGCGCGAAGGCGCCGGTGGGCTACTGGCTCGCCTTCTGGTGCGGTCTGTCCTGGTTGGTGCGCCCTGAGCTCGCGCTCTACGGCGGCATCACCGGCCTCGTCCTGCTCGCGCACGCCCCGCGTAAGGCCCCGGGCATCCTCGCGGCCGCGCTCCCGATCCCGGCCGCCTACCAGGTCTTCCGCATGGGGTACTACGGCCTGCTCACCCCGCACACGGCGGTGGCGAAGTCCGCGTCCGACGCTGAGTGGGGCCAGGGCGCCGCCTACGTTTGGGACTTCATCGCGCCCTACGCGTTGTGGGCCCCGCTTCTGGTCGCCGTCGCCATCGGGGCATGGTTGCTTCACGACGCCCACGGCCGCCGCCTCACCATCGTCGCCCTCGTCGTCGGCTGCGCCCTCGTGCACGTCCTCTACGTCACGCGCGTCGGCGGCGACTTCATGCACGGGCGGATGCTGTTGCTGCCCCTGTTCGCCCTGCTGCTGCCGCTCATGGCGGTGCCCGCACGCCCGCTCACCGCCGCGGCGGCCGCGGCGGCCGTGGCGTGGGCGGGTGTGGTCATCGTCCGCGCCCACCCGCTGCCGGACGACCTGGAAGAGCGCACGGCCGACGAGCTCGGCGTGGTGGACGAGCGCGAGTTCTGGACCATGGCCGTGCAGCGCGACCCGGGAGACCCGCCGCTCTACGCCGAGGACTTCCTCTCCTCGAAACTCATGGGCAACTGGTCCGACGCGATCGAGGAGGCGCGCGCGAACGACGCCGCCCAGATGATCCTGGCCAGGACGAACGACGACCCCGAGACCTACGCCTGGTTCTTCCGGCCGCGCTTCCCGGGGCAGGACTCCGACTTGGAAGATCAGCCGCTCACCGTCTACCTCATCAACCTGGGCATGACCGGGATGAACGCCGGGCTCGACGTCCGCGTCCTCGACACCGTGGGCCTGGCCACGCCGCTGGGCGCGCGGATGCCGCGGGACCCAGACGGGCGCGTCGGCCACGACAAGCACCTGCCGCTGGAGTGGCAGGTGGCGGACACCGGCATGGACCTCGACACCCTGCCGGAGTGGGTGGATCGGACGACGGCGATGCAGGCCAGGGCGGCGCTGCGCTCGCCGGAGATCGCGGACCTTCTGGCGTCGTCACGCGAGCCGATGTCCGCGAAACGTTTTATGCACAACCTGCGATATGCCCTTCAGGGCGGTCGCACGCTCGAGCTCAGCGACGACCCGTCGGTGTACCTCGACGAGGCGACACTGCGGCGCATCGAATCCGGCGATGACGTCGGGCGCGAGGGAGCCCGCGTGGTGTGGCCGCGACACGCCGACTAGATTAAAAAGCAACGAATTGATAACGTCTACCAAGATTTCTTCTGCCAACAACCTTGAGGGGGCATTGTGAACGCGACAGGAACCATCAAGCGCGCGCTGATCGCCGCGCTTGTCACGCTGGGCATGGCGCTCGGCCTCGTCGCCACCGCGCCGAACGCCTCGGCGGCGCACCGCGACTGGCTGCGCCCGGACGCGACCGGCACCTGCATCTGGGACCCGGGCGTGGCCTACTGGGTCCAGCGCTGCGACGTCTGGTCGGAGGCGATGGGCCGCACCATCCCGGTCCAGATCCAGCCGGCGAAGCGCGGCGGTAACGCGGCGCTGTACATGCTCGACGGCCTGCGCGCTCAAGACACCACCAGCGCCTGGGTCAACGACGTCAACGCGGCCGCGACCTACGTCGACCACAACATCACCCTGGTCATGCCGGTCGGCGGCGCGAGCTCCTTCTACGCCGACTGGCAGGCGCCGGCGACCTACGACTTCGAGAACCCGGTCATCTACAAGTGGGAAACCTTCCTCACCGAGGAGCTGCCGGCGTACCTGGAGCGCCACTTCGGCGTGGCCCGCAACAACAACTCGATCCTCGGTCTGTCCATGGGCGCGACCGCCGCGATGAACCTGGCCGCCAAGCACAACGACCAGTTCCGCCAGGTGCTGTCCTTCTCCGGCTACCTGACCACGACGCTGCCCGGGGGCCAGACCGCACTGCGCCTCGCGCTTCTCGACGGCGGCCTGTACAACATCAACGCCATGTACGGCTCCGTGATCAACCCGCGCCGTTTCGAGAACGACCCCTTCCTTAACATGGAGGGCCTGCGCAACAGCGACGTGTACGTCTCCGCCGGCTCCGCCGTCCCGGGCCCGGCCGATCAGAAGTACAAGCCGGAGCACCAGGCGTCCGGGATCGCGCTCGAGGCCTACGCTAACCTCACCACCCGCGTGTGGGCGCTCAAGGCGCGCGCCACCGGCCTGAACTTCACCGAGGTGTACACGCCGACCGGCCTGCACAACTGGGACCAGTTCGGCGGCCAGATGGAGGCCACGAAGCCTCGCGTCCTGGACGTGATGAACGCCTGGTAATCGCGCCATGAAACCGCTCGCCGTCGTCACCGGTGCAACCTCAGGGATTGGCCGGGCGACGGCGTTGCGCTTGGCGGAGCACTTCACCGTCATTGGCACGACCCGCGACCCCGCCTCGCTTGCGGACCCGCTGCCGGGCGTGAGCTACGTGGCCCTGGATCTGGGCGACCCGGAGTCGATCAGGCGCTGCGCCGCCGAGATCCTCGCGCGTGGGGTGCCCGAGGTGCTGGTGAACAACGCCGGCGAGTCCCAGTCGGGGCCCTTCGAGGAGCTGCCGCGCGAGGCACTCGAGCGCCTCTTCCAGGTCAATGTCCTCGGGCACGTCGACCTCACGCAGCGGTTGGTGCCGGCGATGAGGGCGGCGGGGCGGGGGCGCATCGTCATGGTCGGCTCGATGCTCGGCAGCCTTCCGCTGGCCTACCGGTCGAGCTACGTCGCCTCCAAGGCGGCGATCAAGGGTTTTGGTCTTGCCGCGCGCCGCGAGCTCGCGCCGCACGGCGTGTGGGTCGCCGTGGTGGAGCCGGGTTCCATCGCGACGGGAATTTCGGCGAGGCGCACGGAATACGTCGATAAGCATGGGCCCTACGCGGCGGAGTTTGAGACGATGGTGACCCGCCTGAACGCCGCCGAAGAGGGCGGGATCAGTGCGGACCGGGTGGCGCGGGAGATCATGAAGCCGGTCCGGGCGGCGCGGCCGCGGGCCTTCTACGCGCGCGGTTCCTTCGCGCGGGTGGTGTTTCCGCTGGCGCGGCTGCTGCCGCGGGAGGCGATGCTGTGGATCGTTGCCAGGAAACATGGCCTAAAGGGCGTGTCGCGCGTTAAAGTCTCAAGTAAGACTTAATATATCGTGTAGTGTAACGACACGACGCTGTACGCCGATACGTCCGAACGTAGACCGGCCCCGGGAGAGGGGAACTCCCGGAGCCTGCATACGCAGGATGCTCAACGCGACCTCACAGAAAAGGCAGGATAACCATGCGAGATTACCGTTCCCCGCGTCGCACGTGGCTCGTCGCGGCTGCACTCCCGACGGCGATTGCCCTCGGCGTCGGTGCCGCCCCCGCGATGGCGCAGAGCGCCCTCCCCTTCAGCTCCCAGGGGGGCAGCCTCTCGGACAACATCCGGCCGAAGGACCCGCCGAAGCGGACCCCGATTGAGGTTGACGAGAACCCGCAGATCCCGGGCCTGCCCGAGGGGGTCTCCGTCGACCGCATCGAGTGGCTGACCAACCGCCGCGTCGCGGTGTTCGTTAAGTCCGCCGCCATGCCGGAGCAGCTCATGCAGGTGCAGATCCTGCTCGCCCGCGACTGGCACCAGAACCCGAAGGCGACGTTCCCGGAGGTGTGGGCCCTTGACGGCCTGCGCGCCCGAGACGACGAAAACGGCTGGACCATCGAGACCAACATCGAGCAGTTCTACGCGGATAAGAACGTCAACGTGGTTCTGCCCGTGGGCGGCGAGTCCTCCTTCTACGCCGACTGGCAGCGCCCGAACAACGGCAAGAACTACAAGTGGGAGAGTTTCCTCACCAAGGAGCTCGTCCCGATCATGACGAACCACTTCCGCTCGAATGGCAAGCGTGCCGTCGTGGGCATCTCCATGGGCGGCACCGCCGCGGTGAACCTCGCGGAGCGCAACCCGCACCTGTTCGACTTCGTCGGGTCCTTCTCCGGCTACCTCGACACCACGACGACCGGCATGCCGACGGCCATCAAGGCGGCGCAGATGGATGCGGGCGGCTACAACTCCGATGCGATGTGGGGCCCGCCCGGCTCCCAGGACTGGATCGACCACGACCCGAAGCTCGGCATCGAAAACCTCCAGGGCATGACCGTCTACGTCTCCTCCGGCTCCGGCCGCGACGACTTCGGCGACCCGAACTCCGTGGCCCGCGGCGCGGCAAACCTCGCGGGCACGGGCCTGGAGATCATCTCCCGCCTGTCCACCCAGACCTTCGTCGACTACGCCTCGCGCACCAACGTCAAGCCCATCGTGATGTTCCGCCCCTCCGGCGTCCACTCGTGGGAGTACTGGCAGTTCGAGATGACGCAGGCGTGGCCCTACATCGCCGACGCGCTGGAGGTCCCCCGCGAGGGCCGCGGCGCTGACTGCGCCCCGATCGGCGCGATTGCGGAGACCACGAAGTCCGGCGTGATTGGCTCCTGCGTGAACAACGAGTACGACGTGGCCAACGGCGGCAAGGCACAGGACTTCCGCGGCGGGCAGGCGTTCTGGTCGCCGACAACCGGCGCGCACGCCCTCTTCGGCGCGATCCTGGCCAAGTACAACGGCCTCGGCGGCCCGGCTGGATGGCTGGGCTTCCCCACCACCGGAGAGACACCCACGCCGGACAAGCGCGGGCGCTTCGTTCACTTCGAACACGGCTCGATCTACTGGACCCCGGAGACCGGCGCCTACGCCATCCCGGGTGACATGTTCAAGGCTTGGGGCACCCACGGCTACGAGAACGGCCACCTGAAGTACCCAGTGGCGGAGGCCCAGAGCATCAACGGCGGCTTCGTGCAGCAGTTCGAGAACGGCTTCCTCACCCGCAACCCGAACGACGGCGGCCACTACATCGTCCACGGCGCGATCGGTGCCAAGTACGGCGAGATGAACACCGCGGCCTCCGGCCTCGGCTACCCGAAGGGCAACGAACGCGCAATCCGGGGCGGCTTCTTCCAGGAGTTTGAGAAGGGCAACATCTACTGGTCGCCCGAATCCGGCGCCCACGCCATCTACTACGGCGAGATCTTCGATGCCTGGGGCAAGGAGGGCTACGAGCAGGGCCGCCTTGGCTGGCCGGTCTCCGACATGAAGGAGATTCCCGCCGGCGGGCTCACCATCGACTTCCAGCGCGGCACCCTTGAGCAGGTCAACGGCACCGTGCGAGAAAAGAGGCGCTAATGCGTCTCACGGCAACCAGCGGGGTGCTCGCCGCGCTCGTCGCCTCCTGCCTTGCGCTCTCCGGCTGCGGCTCCGCGACGGTCGAGAGCACCGACGAGACCACGGAGGAGACGACGTCGGAAAGCGCCACAGCGACGACGCCGGAAAGCGCCACAACGACGACGGAGAGTGCGACCACGACGGCGGCGTCTGAGGAACCGCCCGCCGACGGCGAGCGGCCCGCCCGTGAGGTGGAGTCCGTCCCGCCCGCCGGGCCGAGCTACACCGCCGAAGAAGAGCGCTTCCTGGATGAAATCAGAAACAACGGAGTGAACGTCGAGGGAGTTGAAGACCAGCTCACAGCAACGGGGCATAGCCTCTGCGCGGGTACAAACGTCACGCGTGACGCGGTCGCCGGCCAGCTTGTGGAGCAGCGGCGCACCAACCTTGACCCCGCTGACCTAGCAACGCTCATCGAAGAGACCGCGCACGCACACCTCTGCTAAGGAGATTCATGCGTAAGCCTCTCATCGTCGGCGCGGTCGTGATCGTGCTGGCTCTCATCGGCCTGGGCATCTACCAGTGGCAGGTTGGCGAGACCCCGCTGCCCCCGGGGGAGCACGAGCCGCCGGCGAGCTCCGAGGCCCTGCCCCCGCCGGAGCCGGACTGGTGCCCCGCCGTCGAGGTGGTGTCCATCCCCGGCACGTGGGAGTCCTCCCAGGACGACGACCCGTTCAACCCGCAGGCGAACCCGTATTCCTTCATGCTGTCGATCACCCGCCCGCTGCAGGAGGCCTACTCCATCGACGACGTGCGCGTGTGGACGACGCCGTACACGGCCCAGTTCCGCAACATCCAGACGGCCGCGGGCCGCACGGAGATGACCTACGACGAGTCCCGCGCCGAGGGCACCGCCCGCGCCAACGGCGAGCTCGCCTTCGTCAACGAGACCTGCCCGAGCACGAAGTTCATCGTTATGGGCTTCTCGCAGGGCGCGGTGATCGCCGGCAACATCGCCAACCAGATCGGGACCGGAGCCAACGCCGTTCCGCCGGAGAAGCTCCTGGGCGCGGTCATGATCGCCGACGGCCGGCGCGAGCCGGGCGTCGGCGTCAACCCTGGCGTGGAGATCCCGGGCACCGGCGCGGAGATCGCCCTCCAGCCGCTCAACCGCGTCGTCCAGGCGGTGACGCCGGGGGCGACCATGACGGGGGCGCGCGAGGGTGGCTTCGGCGCCGTCGCGGACCGCGCCTTCGAGATCTGCGCGCCGAACGATTCGGTGTGCGACGCGCCGCAGGACTTTGGCACGCTGCTTGACCGCGCGGGCGAGCTCTTGCTGGCCAACGGCAACCACGCGCAGTACGCGACCAACCCGGAGGTCATCCCCGGCACGACAACGACCCAGTGGTCGATCGATTGGGCCCGTGGCGTGATCGACCAGCAGCTCGGGCGGTAACATTTCAAACGCCCAAACAAAACAACGAAGGAGTCTCATGGACCTGAGCGTCATCATCCAGCGCTTCATCGACGACGACGGCACAATCGCCCTCCCGCAGAACTTCACCATCCCCGCGCTCACCGAAATGCTGTATTTCATGGGTGCGCAGCTGGGGCAGTTGGATGAGATCAACATCCGTTTCTGGGACTTCTCGGAAAGCTCCGAGGGCGAGCTGCGCACCATGACGCGCCGGGAGGTCAACACCCGCGTGAAGGCTGTCGCGGCGCGCCTCATGCAGGTGGGGCAGCCGGGCGACCGGGTCGCCATCCTGGCGAACAACTCCCCCGAGTACCTTTTCGGTTTCATGGGCGCGATGTACGCCGGCCAGGTGCCCATCCCCCTCTACGACCCGAACGAGCCCGGCCACGGCGAGCACCTGCGCGCCGTGCTCAGCGACTCGGGGGCGACAACCGTGCTGACCAACAAGGCGGGCGGGCCCGCGGTGCGCGCCTTCTTCGCCGACCTGCCCGCGGCCCAGCGCCCCCGCATCCTCTCGGTGGATTCCCTGCCCGACTCCCTGGCCGAGTCCTGGGTGCCCCTGGAGACGCCTGAGGGCACGGACACGGCGAACGACACCGCCTTCCTGCAGTACACCTCGGGGTCGACCCGCATGCCGGCCGGTGTGATCATCACCAACGAGTCCATCGTGACCAACGTGATCCAGATTTATACGGCGGTGGACCTGCAGCAGCCGCTGCGCGCCCCGATCTGGCTGCCGCTGCACCACGACATGGGCATCATCGTCTCCATGCTGCTCGTCGTGCTGGGCAACGAGATCGAGCTGATGTCCCCGCGCGACTTCATGCAGCAGCCGAAGCGCTACATCAAGCAGCTGTCGCGCCGCGAGGACGACCCGGACGACGTGCACATTTACTCCCTCGTGCCCAACTTCGCCCTCGACGTCATGGCCCGCTACGCCAAGCTGAGCGAGGAGGACGGGGTGGATCTGTCCGCCGTGGAGGGCCTCATCATCGGCTCCGAGCCCGTCACTGAGCGGGGAGTGGAAACCTTCGTGGGGGCCTTCGAGGAGTACGGCATGCGCCGCCCCACGATCCGCCCGGGCTACGGCCTCGCGGAGGCGACGCTCATCGTCACCACCGCGCAGACGGAGGACCGGCCGAAGTTCCTCAAGCTCGACCGCGAGAAGCTCACGGAAGGCAAGGCGGTCGCGTCCGAGGATGGCGTGACGATGGCGTCGACAGGCCAGCCGGTGCGGTGGATGAACTTCGCCATCGTGGACCCGCAGACCCGCAACGAGGTGCCCGAGGGCACCGTCGGCGAGATCTGGATCAACGGCGCCAACGTCGCCGGCGGCTACCTCGACCGCGAGGAGGAAACCCGCGAGGCCTTCTCCAACACCATCGGGGAGACGCTGCAGGAGGGCCTGCCCGAGGACAACTGGCTGGCCACGGGCGACCTCGGCGCGCTCGTCGACGGCGAGCTCTACATCACCGGCCGCCTCAAGGACCTCATCGTGGTCGCCGGGCGCAACCACTACCCGCAGGACATCGAGGACACGGTGCAGCGCGCCACCGAGCACGTGCGCACCGACTCAGTCGCGGCCTTCGCCGTGCCGGGCGATAACGTTGAGTGCCTCATCGTCTTCGTCGAGCGCGCCGACGACGCTGACCCGGCCGGGGACGCCGCCGCGGAGGACGCCATCCGCTCGGCCGTGACCTCGGTCCACGGCATCTCGCCTGACGTCATCGCCTTCCACGCCCCGAACGAGATCGCGCGCTCTTCCTCTGGCAAGATAGCCCGCCGGGTGAACATGACGAGGTTCCTCGAGCGAGATAACGGGTAACGCTCGGGCCCTCGTCAGCGATAGGGAGTGCTATGACTGAAAATGAGCTAAGCGTCTGGCTGCAGAAGTGGGTCGCGGAGGCCGTCGGCCTCGAGCCAGATGAGGTCGAGCCGACGAAACCGCTGGAGGCCTTCGGTTTATCCTCCCGCGACGCGGTCATCATGTCCGGCGAGCTGGAGAACCTGCTCGGCCGCCGCGTCGACCCCACCGTGGCGTACCAGTACCCGACGATCGCCACGCTCGCGGCCGCGCTGACGGCGGCCGAGGGGGAGAGGCGCCCGGTGAGGCGTCGTCACGCGAGCTCGTCCCCGGGGGCGCACGACATCGCGATCATCGGCTCGGCCGGGCGCTTCCCCGGCGCCGAGAACAACGACGAGTTCTGGCAGGTGCTTATCGACGCCCGATCGACCACCGGGCCCCTGCCGGAGAAGCGCTGGTCGGAGTACGCGGGCGACCCCGTCGTGCGCTCGAAAATGGCGGAGGAGAACACCGACGGCGGCTACCTGTCGGACATCGAGAGCTTCGACAACGAGTTCTTCGGCCTGAGCCCGCTGGAAGCGGTGAACATGGACCCGCAGCAGCGCGTCATGCTGGAGCTGGCGTGGGAGGCGCTCGAGGACGCGAAGCTGCCCGCGAGCTCGCTGCGCGGCGAGCCAGTCGGCGTCTTCGTCGGCTCCTCCAACAACGACTACGGCATGCTCATCGCCGCGGACCCGGCGCAGGCGCACCCCTACGCGCTGACGGGTTCGTCGAGCGCGATCATCCCGAACCGCATCTCCTACGCCTTCGACTTCCGCGGGCCCTCTATCAACGTTGACACGGCGTGCTCCTCGTCGCTGGTCTCGGTGCACCACGCGGTGCGCGCGCTTCGCGACGGCGAAGCCGACGTCGCTCTCGCCGGCGGCGTGAACATCATGGCGAACCCCTTCGCCTCCCTCATGTTCGCCGAGCTCGGCGTCATCTCCCCGACGAGCAACATCCACGCGTTCTCCGAGGATGCCGACGGCATTGTCCGCTCGGAGGCGGCGGGTTTTGTCGTGCTCAAGCGCGTTGACGACGCCCTGCGCGACGGCGACACCATCCTCGCCGTGATCAAGGGCTCCGCCACCAACTCCGACGGCCACTCCAACGGCCTGACCGCGCCGAACCCCGACGCGCAGGTCGACGTGCTCGAGCGCGCCTACGCGGACGCGGGACTCGACCCCGCCGCTGTCGACCTCGTCGAGGCGCACGGCACCGGCACCCTGCTCGGCGACCCGATCGAGGCGACGGCCCTGGGCACGGTGCTCGGACGCGGCCGCGACGGCGCCAGCCCGCTGCTGCTCGGCTCCGCGAAGTCGAACATCGGGCACTCTGAATCCGCCGCGGGCGTGGTCGCGCTGATCAAGGTGCTCGAGGCGCTCAAGCACGACACGATCCCGGCCTCCGTGAACTACGTCGGGCCGAACACCTACGTCGACTTCGACGCGCAGCACATCGAGGTGGTGGAGGACCCGCGCGAGTGGCCGCGCTACTCCGGGCGTCGCGTCGCGGGTGTGTCCGGGTTCGGCTTCGGCGGCACGAACGCCCACGTCGTGCTCGCGGACTTGGACCCGGCCGAGTACGACACCGACGCGGCCGCCACGCCCGCCGAGCTGCTCGGCGCGGGCGCCGTGGGGCTGCCGGTGTCGGGCCTTTTGCCCTCGCGCCGAGCCGCGGCTGCCGCCGGGCTCGCCGACTTCCTCGAGGGGCGCCCGGACGCGGACCTGCAGCCGGTGGCCCGCTCGCTGGCCACACGCAACCACGGCCGCAGCGCCGCTGTCGTCCAGGCGTCGACCGTCGAGGAGGCGGTGAAAAAGCTGCGCCAGGTCGCCGAGGGCAAGGTCGCCCCCGGCATCGCCGTGGCGGACGCGCCCGCCGCGATGGGCCCCGTCTTCGTCTACTCCGGCTTCGGCTCGCAGCACCGCAAGATGGCGAAGCGGCTGCTGGAGACCTCGCCGCTGTTCCGCCGCCGCATGGAGGAACTCGACGAGTACGTGCAGTTCGAGGCGGGCTGGTCGATGCTCGAGATCATCCGGGACGACGAGCTCACCTACGACACGCTCACCGGCCAAGTCACCATCACCGCCATTCAGATCGCGCAGACGGACCTGCTGGCCTCCCTGGGCATCACGCCCGCCGCGACCATGGGCATGTCCATGGGGGAGATGGGTGCCGCCTACGGCGCGGGCGGGATCACCGCGCGCGACGCCATCCTCATCGCCTGCCACCGCGCCCGCCTCATGAGCGAGGGCGAGGCGATGATCGCCGGCACCGCCCAGGAGGGCGCGATGGCGGTCGTCGAGCTCAGCCGCGAGGAGCTGAGCGATTTCGTCGACGCCCACCCCGAGGCGCAGGGCGCGGAGCCCGCCGTCTACGCCGGGCCCGGCATGACCACCATTGGCGGCCCCGCGACGGCGGTCGAGTTCGTCGTCGCCGAGCTGGAGAAGCAGGAGAAGTTTGCCCGCACGCTCAACGTGCGCGGCGCGGGCCACACCAGCATGCTCGACCCCATCATGGGCGACCTGGCCGGCGAGCTCGCCGGGCTCGAGCCCTCCCCGCTGACGGTGCCGCTGTTTAGCTCCGTCGACCGCGGCGTGGTGTACCGCCCCGGCGAGGTCGTCCACGACGCCGAGTACTTCCTGCGCATGACCCGCCACTCCGTGTTCTTCCAGGACGCCACGGAGGCGGCGCTGGCCGCGGGGCACACTGCCTTCGTCGAGATCTCCCCGAACCCCGTCGCGGTGATGGGCATGATGAACACTGCCTTCGGCGCGGGCAAGCCCGACACGCAGCTGCTGTTCACCTCGAAGCGCAAGATCGACGAGGTGGCCAGCCTGCTCGACCTCGCCGCGAAGCTCTACGTCCAGGGCGTCGACGTCGACTTCCGGGGCTTCTACGGGCCGGGCCGCGTCATCGACGCGCCGCGCACGCCCTTCAAGCGCACCCCGCTGTGGACAAAGGCCCGCCCCTCCTCCGCGTCGACCTCCCTGTTGGGGGCGAAGGTGACGCTGCCGGACGCGACTGTCGCCTACTCTATCCAGGCCGACCAGGTGTTCAGCCCGCACCAGCTCATCGAGTCGGTCGCGGAGGAGGTCGCGCCGGGTGCGCGGGTCGTGGCCACCGAGGAGTCCGGGTACCTGCCGGCCGACGGCGAGCTGACCACCATCGTCGCCACCTCGCTCGGTGGGGCGAGCATCAAGGTCTACCACGGCTCCGAGCTCGTGGTGGAAGGCTTCGCCACCGCCCTCGAGCTGGGTGAGAAGCGCGGCCTGCAGGGCGTCGCCGACGTCACGCCGACCCCGACCCCGGCGCCCCTCGACGAGGAGATCGAGGCCGTGCGCTGGGACCCGCACAGCGGCGAGACGGTGCGCGAGCGCCTGCGCGCGATCGTGTCCGAGTCGATGGGCTACGACGCCGAGGATCTGCCGGACGAGCTGCCGCTCATCGACCTCGGCCTCGACTCCCTCATGGGCATGCGCATCAAGAACAGGGTGGAAAACGACTTCCAGATTCCCCCGCTCCAGGTACAGGCGCTTCGCGACGCCTCCGTCGCCGACGTCATCAGCATGGTCGAAGACGCCGTGGCGGGCCGCCCCGACGCGCCGCAGCCGCTACCGTACAACTCCGAGAACCGCACCCCGGCGGCCGCCGCGACGAAGGCGCAGGGCGTGGGCGTCGCCCCGCGCGATGCGGCGGAGCGCCTTGTCTTCGCCACCTGGGCGAACTACGTCGGCGCCGCCGCGGCGGGCGTCACCTCGGAGCTCCCGCAGATCACCGAGGAGCAGGCCGAACACATCGCCGCGCGCCTGAGCGAGCGTGCTGGGGTGGAGATCACCGCGGCGTTTGTTCGGGGCGTCGATACGCTCGAGCCCCTCGCCAACGAGGTGCGCGAGGGCCTGGAGACCCCCGTCGAGGGCAACATCCGCGTGCTGCGCGAGCGCACGGAGGGGATGGACGCCCCGAGCGTGTTCGTGTTCCACCCGGCGGGCGGCTCGAGCATCGTGTACGAGCCGCTGGCCCGCCGACTCGGAGAAAACGTGCCTGTCTACGGCGTGGAGCGCCTCGAGGGCAGCCTGGAGGAGCGCGCGGAGGCGTACCTGGAGGACATCGAGCGGCTTGCCGCGGGCCGCCCCGTGGTCCTCGCCGGGTGGTCCTTCGGCGGCGCGCTGGCCTACGAGGTCGCCGAGCGCCTCGGCGACGACAAGGTCGCCTTCATCGCGCTTCTGGATACCACCCAACCCTCCGAACCCACCCCGAACACGCCGGAGGAGACGCGCGCCCGCTGGGAGCGCTACGCCGCCTTTGCCAAGGGCGCCTACGGCCTGGATTTCCCGGTGCCCTACGAGCTGCTCGACTCGGCTGGCGAGGAGGCTGTGCTGAACATGCTCGGCGAGTTCCTGGCCACGACCGACGCCTCCGAGCACGGCCTCGCCGCCGGCGTGCTCGAGCACCAGCGGGCCTCCTTCGTGGACAACCAGATCTTGGCCAACCTCGACTTCGGCCGGTGGGCCGCGGTGTCCGTGCCCGTGCTGCTGTTCCGCTCGGAGCGCATGCACGACGGGGCAATCGTGCTCGAGCCCGCCTACGCGCACATTGACGACGACGGCGGGTGGGGCGCTATCGTGGATGACCTCACCATTGTCCACCTGCCGGGCGACCACCTCGCGGTCGTGGACGAGCCGGCGGTGGGCATCGTTGGCAAGCACATGAACGAATGGATTGACAATGTCGACAGCCTCTAAGCTCGCTGACCTGCGCGCGCGGCTGGAAAAGGCCCAGGACCCCGGGTCGGAACGGGCGCGCAAGCGCCGCGACGACGCCGGGCAGACCACCCCGCGCGAACGCATCCACGCGCTCCTCGACGAGGGCTCCTTCGTCGAGATCGGCGCCCTCGCCCGCACCCCAGGCGACCCCGACGCCGTGTACTCCGACGGCGTGGTCACCGGCTACGGCCGCGTCGACGGGCGGCCCGTGGCCATCTACGCTCACGATAAGACCGTGTACGGCGGTTCCGTCGGCGTGACCTTCGGGCGCAAGGTGACCGAGGTGATGGAGATGGCCATCAAGGTCGGCTGCCCCGTCATCGGCATCCAGGACTCCGGCGGCGCCCGCATCCAGGACGCGGTGACCTCGCTGGCCATGTACTCCGAGATCGCCCGCCGCCAGCTGCCACTGTCGGGGCGCTCCCCGCAGATCTCCATCATGCTGGGCAAGTCCGCCGGCGGCGCGGTGTACGCCCCCGTGACCACCGACTTCGTCGTCGCCGTCGACGGGCAGTCCGAGATGTACGTGACCGGCCCGAACGTCATCCGCGAGGTCACCGGCGAGGACATCTCCTCCGCCGAGCTCGGCGGGGCGCGCATCCAGGAGCAGTCCGGCAACATCCAAGCCGTTGTCGCCACCGAGGAGGAGGCCTTCGACTACGTCCGCGACCTGCTCGCCCTCCTGCCCACCTCGGCTTTCGACGACAGCCCCGTCGCCTGGGCACCCGCCGACGAGGACCTCGACGATTCCGAGTTGGACACCTTCATGCCGGACGATACCAACGCCGGCTACGACATGCGCGAACTGCTCGCCCAGCTCGGCGACGACGACGACCTCGTCGAGATCCAAGCCAACTACGCCGAGAACATCATCTGCGCCTTCGGGCGTATCGACGGCCGAACCGTCGGCTTCGTGGCTAACAACCCGATGCACTACGCCGGCTGCATCGACGCCGACGCCGCCGACAAGGGCGCCCGCTTCGTGCGCACCTGCGATGTGTACAACATCCCGCTCGTCTACGTGGTAGACACACCCGGCTACCTCCCCGGCGTGGACCAGGAGCGGCAGGGCCTCATTCACCGCGGCGCCAAATTCGCCTTTGCCAGCGTCGAGGCCACCGTCCCCAAGGTGGCCCTCATCGTGCGCAAGGCCTACGGCGGCGCCTACGCCGTCATGGGCTCAAAGAACCTCGCCGGCGACATCAACCTGGCGTGGCCCACCGCGCAGATCGCGGTCATGGGCTCCGCCGCTGCCGTCGTGATGATCCAGGGCAAGCAGCTCGACGCCATCGAGGACCCCGCCCAGCGCGAGGCGATGAAGAAGATGTTCATGGACTTCTACGACGAGACCATGACCTCTCCCTACGTCGCCGCTGAGCGCGGCTACATCGACGCGATGATTCAGCCCTCGGAAACGCGTCTCGCGCTGCGCCGAGCTCTGCGTCAGCTGTCTACCAAGTACGACGCTGACCTGCCGAAAAAGCACACAATCTCGCCGCTGTAACGTTTTGGTTACGTCACACGTTAGACTCCTCTAGAAGTCATCGTTCCCAAGAAAGGTTCCGAAACCTATGCTCTCCAGCGCTTTCGACATCGCCGGCGACCTGATCAACTACCTCGTGTGGACCTTCAAGGCCCTCTCCAGCGGCAACCCGCTGTTCAACCTCGGTTCCAGCTTCCCGCGCTAGAAGCTGCGCCTGCGGCACCCGCCCCCAATGGGGTGGGTGCCGTTCTTTGTAATTGCGTGGGCATATTCGGTGGAGCCGTGTGTGGGGTATGCATTGCATAGTCGGGGCGCTCGCCGGCTGGGCGTTGATCCGTATGCATTGCATAGTTGCGGCGCTCGCCGGCTGGGGGCTGATCCGTATGCATTGCATAGTCGCGGGCCCGTCCGCTTCGGGGCCGGGGTGTATGCATTGCATAGTTGGGGCGGTCGGGGGCTGATCGGTATGCATTGCATAGTCGCGGCGCTTGGTTGTCGGGGGTTGATCCGTATGCATTGCATAGTCGGTGCGCTCGACGCTCGGGCGCTGATCCGTATGCATGGCATAGTTTCGGGCCCGTCCGCATGCGGCCGGGGGTATGCGTTGCATAGTTGCGGCGCTCGACGGTCGGGGGCTGATCGGTACGCATTGCATAATCCGTTGCATTCAAACACGCGCGCTATGCAAACGTCGAAAAGCTGCCTTTAGCCAGCTCAACCCACATGTCCGAAGCGTTGTTATACTGTCAATCAAACACATGATCGACACGCTTGGGGGAGCAATGGACACACCACCAACCACCGTCAGCAGGGACAGCGCGCCCTTGCATATCGCGCACACCATCGAAAAAGGGTTCGGCGTATTCTCGCGCCGCAAGGCGCAGATACTCTACGCCATAGCACTTTTCGACGTCCTCGGGCTCGCCCCCCAGTTCGGCGCACAAACGACCGCATTATGGCTTGTTAGGAGCATCGCGGTGCCGAACTCCACCGCCCACGAGTACGTCAGGGTTGCCCGCGCAATGCTGCGCTTCGAGGTGATGGCACAAGCATTCTTGGAGGGGCGAACAAACTACTCCAAGGTCAGATTGATACTGCCGCTGCTCACAAAGGACAACGAGGCTGAGCTGGTGGAGCTGGCCTGCACCATGACGTTTCACGAGTTGGAGATCGCGCTGCTGCAATTCCGCCAGCCAGCAAAGAAAGCGACGAGGACGTCCTACGTGCGTCTAAAAGCCGCGCCGGATGGGCGTATAAAGCTGTGGGCGGATTTCAACGCGGCGGAAGGCGCGCGTGTGATGGCGGCGATGAAGGTCGGGGAACTCGCCTGGCACGACGTGGACTGGGCATCCTTGGCGGGCAACGACGGGGCGGTGGATCCGGAGCGTATCGACGGTGAAATGGACCGTCAGGATAAGCAGGGTAAGAAAGCGCGCGGCTGTTCCGGTTTCGGCCTGCCCATCGGTCAGGTGCTGGTCAGCGCGTTTATGGGTATGGTGAACATGACGTTGTCGCGGCCGCGTAACCCGTTGCGCGCACCGGGGGCGCACGTCAACGTCGTTATGACCACCGACGGCAAGGCCTACCTGCCCTACAACCCTGGTGCGCCCTCGGAGGCGGTGAAAAACTTCCTCGCCAACGCCTCCTACCGGCTCAACAGGGTCGACGATAAAGGGCTGGTGCTCAACAGTGGGCGCGCGTTTCGGCTTGCCTCCGACGCCCAGGTTAACGCGCTGATGCTCATGTGGCGTCACCAGTGCGCGATGCCCGGGTGTAGTCACACGCGCTTCATTGAGATGCATCACGTCCGTGACTGGGCGGACGGCGGGCCGACGGACCTGGACAACTTGCTGCCGTTGTGTTCGGCGTGCCACAGCCTCGTCAGCGACAAGCACATCACGATTTTGCGCGACGGTGGGGACTTTCATTTCCTGGGCCCGGGCGGGGTGCGCTACGTCAGCACAGACCGCGGGCTGCCGGTGCGCAACGACGACGCCCGGACGCTGGAGGAGTTCAACGAGCTCAGCTGGGTCTAGCGGCGCCTCGACACGGCGAGCCTCGCGATGCCGCGCCAGCCGAGCATCAGCGCCGCGGAGGTCGTGCCTGCCACAAGGACGAAGGACCAGTGAGGCAGCTTGTCGCGGTAGAAGCCCCAAATGATCAGGCCGACGACAAGGGTGATCAGCCAAATCAGCCACCCCGTGTTGCGCCGCACCGCAAGCCACGCAAGGGCCAGGCCGACGCCGAAAGGAACAAAGGTCTCGAGCCAACCGAGGAACGTGAACGGCATCTCTTCGGTTTGGTGGGCAGCGCGGGCGAGGAGGGCGAAGGCGGCGATGGCGACGAAATCGGCGGCGATGGCGTAGGGCTTGTGCAACATGACAGGAAGCCTAGCGCTCGGGGGTAGCGGGAGCGCCTAGGACGTAGCCCCGCCCCGCGTAGAAGATGAAGTAGTACACCCAGCCGATGGCGGTGATCAATACGAAGGAGATCAGGCGATAGAGGAGGGTGATGGCGGTGGCGTCGCCAAGCGAGAAGCCCCCGGCGGCGAGGACGCCGACACCGACGGCGTCGACGGTGCCCACGCCGCCGGGGGTGACTTGGGCCGTGCCGGCGAGTTTGGTCATGACGAACGCGAGCATGACGGAGCGCAGAGCTGGGTCGTCGGTGATGGCCAGGGCGGCAAAGTAATACGTGGCCGCGTCGAGGACGCGGTTGAGCAGTGACAGAACGGCCGAGGAGGCGAAGGTACCCGTGGACATGTGAACGGCGGCGATCTGGCCGACGACGTCGGCGACGGGACGTTCGATCCGGCCGGGCAGGTGCCGTACCGCGCGCTGCATGGTGTTCGGGTTGCGGGCCACCCAATACAGGGCTAGGGCAACGCCGACGGACGCGGCCAGGGACGCGGCGAGCGCAGGCAGGGAGAGGTCGGCGCCTAACACGGCGACCGAGAGGACGCCGATGGCCACTAGCCACACCGTGGACAGGGCGCTGGAGATCACGATGAACCAGCCGCACAGCCCGACCGAGGCGCCCCACGAGCGATGCACCTTGAAGGTGAACCAGGCGGAGATCGCGGGGCCCCCAGGGACGGTGGTGGACCACGCGTTGGAGGCCAGCGACAAGCGGTTGCAGGGCGGGAAGCCGACGATGTGGCCCTGGCTGTTAAGCAGCACCTGGCGCACCCCGGACATGGCCACGATGGAGACGTAGGCGACGACGACGGCGGCGATGACGGGGCCCACTCTCGCCCGCGCGAGCGCGTCCCATGCCTCGCCGAGGAAGGGAAGCTGGTCGCGAAGAAAAAACAACGCGAGGATGAGGGCGACGAGGGGCAGGAGCCACCGCGCCCACTTCGCTGCCCGTTCGCGGGCGGTGGTGGCGGGGGTGGACATCTACCGCTCCAGCTCGCGTGGGCCTTGCTCGGAAAGACGGCGCATGAGCTCGTCGAAGGGCACGAGGGAGGAGTCCTCGTCGATGCTGCGGCCGCCGCGGACCGGCAGGGTGTCTGGGATGGTGTCTGAGATGGCGATCTCGCCGGTGCGCGGGTAGGACTCCGGCGTCGCGGGGGCGGGCCCGGAGGAGGACTCGCCGAGGGACGAGTAGGCGCGTTTGACCCAGCGCGGCGCCCACCAGTTGTCCTCGCGCAGCAGGTGCATTACGGCGGGCACGAGCAGGAGGCGGATGATGGTGGCGTCGAGGGCCAGCGAGAAGATCATGCCGAAGGCGATGTACTTCATCATGACGATGTCGCTCATCGCAAACGCCGCCGCGACGACGATCATGATCGCGGCGGCGGCGGTGATGATCCCGCCGGTGCGCGCGGTGCCCGCGGCGATGGCCTCGTCCGTCGACGCCCCGTGGTGGCGCGCCTCCACCATGCGCGAGACGAGGAACACCTCGTAGTCCGTCGACAAGCCGTACAGGATGGCCACGATGAGCACGAGCACGGGGCTCATGAGCGGCCCCGGCGTGAAGTTCAGCACACCCGCCCCCAGCCCGTCGACGAAGACGGCGGTGAGGAAGCCGAGGGTGGCGCCGATCCCGAGCACGTTCATGATCACGGCCTTCGCAGGCAGGATCAGCGACCCGAACAGCAGCGCCATGAGCACGAACGTAGCCACGACCATGTACAGGGCCATCCAGGGCAGCCGCTCGAGCAGCGCCTCGATCGACTCGACCTCCATCGCCGGGGTGCCGCCCACGTACAGGTCGACGCCCTCGGGCGCGTCGATGGCACGCAGTTGCGTGACGACGTCCTCCCCACCGTTTCGGTCCTCCAGCGGCGCAGACAGCACCGTGGTGCCGTCCTGGGAGGGGTGGGTCGGCTCGAGCGGGGAGGTCAGGCCGGTGACCTGGCGCGCTTGGAGGACGACGTCGACAAGCTGCTGGTTGTCCGCCCCGGTGACGACGAGCTTGATGGGGTCGGTCCGGAAAGCGGGGAACGTCTCGTTGAAGGTGTCCTGCGCCTGGCGGGTTTCCTGGTCGGGCGGGAGGTAGGACTCGTTGATGCCGCCGAAGCTGATGCCCACCATCGGGATGGTCAGGGCGATGAGCAGGGCGGACACACCGACGGCGACGCCCTTGGCGTGGCGCATGGCCCAGCGCGGGACCTTGTACCAGACCGTGTCCTCGAGGCGGCGGGCGCGGCGCGACGTGCGGCGCACGGACCACCGGTCGATGTTGTGGCCCAGCGTCCCGAACAGCGCAGGCAGCACCGTCACCGAGATCACGGCCGCGAGGACGACGGCACTGATCGCGCCGTAGGCGACAGACTTGAGGAAGGCCTGCGGGAACATGAGCAGGCCCGACAGGGCGACGCCCACCATAAGCGCCGAGAAGAACACCGTCTTGCCGGCCGTGGTCGTGGTCGCCGCGACGGCCTCCTCGACGTCGACGCCGCGGTCGAGCTCCTCGCGGAAGCGCGAGACCATGAACAGGCCGTAGTCGATGGCCAGGCCCAGGCCGAGCAGGGTGATCACCGACTGGGAGAACACGTTCACCTGCTGCACTGTGGCCAAGATGGACAGCAGCGACAGGGAGCCGAGGATGGAGAGGATGCCCACGATGAGCGGCATCGCCGCCGCGATGACGCCGCCGAAGACGAACAGCAGGATGACGGCGACGAAGATGAGGCCGATGCGTTCGGCGCGGGCGATGTCGTCGGACATGCCGTCGTCGAGCGCGTCCGCGACGGTGGTCGCGCCGGCGATGTGGACGGTAGCGCCGTCGGGCAGCTCGATGCTGCGAAGCGCCGGTTCGATGGTGCGGAAATCCTTGAGCGTCTGCTCCCCGTCGCCGGCGAGGCCGATGGCGGCGAAGGCGCGGGTGCCCTCGGCGTTGACCTGCTGCGGGTTCGGCGAGGCGAAGTAGCTGGCCACCGAGTCGATCTCGGCGGGGAAGCGCTGCTGTAGTTCGGTGATCTGCCGGTTGGCCTCGTCGAAGACGGGGCCGGAGGTGACGCCCGTGGGGGCGTCGACAAGCAGGATGACGTCGCCCGAGTTATCGCGGCCGAAGGTCTCTTCCTCGATGACCGCGGCCGTGGTCGAGTCGGCGTTCGGGTCCTCCCAGCCCTCCTGTGACAGCCGCTCCGGCAGCTTCGAGCCGAAGAAGACCTGCATGAGGATGATGATGGCGATGACCACCACGGGGATGATCCGGCGGAACCGGTAGGCAATGCGCCCCCACGTATAGAACAAGCGAGCCTCCTACTTGTGGTCGCGGTGGTTGTGCAGCAGCGACGACAGCGGGCGGAACGGCTGCAGCCACGCGCCCTCCTCGGGAAGCTGCTCCAGGTTGACCCGGGGCAGAGGCTCGCGGAACACACCCGGGATGTCCTCCAGGTCGACGAAGGTGATCTCCTTCGAGCTCACCGCCCACGAGGCGTGCTCGTGGAAGCCGAGGACGATGACCGGCACGCCGGCGGCGATGAGCTCCTCGATCGGGCCGTGGAAGTTCTGCCCGTCGGCGGAGGCGATGACCACGCCGCGCAGCACGCCCTCGGAGCGGCGGCGCTCGATGTGCGCGAGCATGTCCTTGTCCACGTCCGAGTCGTCCTCGCTCTTCGGCTTGGCAAAGACAGCGAAGCCGACGTTGCGCAGCGCCTCCACCCACGGGCGCACCACGTCCGCGCCCTGCGGCGAGATGTTGGTGAACACGGTGGCCTCGGGCTCGACGCGCTCCTCGATCTCCCGGGAACGCGCCTGGGCCTGGGAGATCAGCCAGCGGCCGATGGCGTCGAAACGCGGGCGGTAGGCCGCTGTGGGGCGGCCGCCGAGGATCGCGCCGAGGCCCATGTCCAGGTTCGGTGCGTCCCACACCAGCAGGAAGCTGTTCGGGCCCGGCGTCGCGCCGGGGGAGTAGGGGTGCGTGATTTCGTGCAGGTCCTGCATTGTCTTAGATCCTCTCCCACAGGTATTCGCGGATAGTGTGGTCCTTGGTCAGGCCTTTGCCCTCGAACTTGGTTATCACCTGGCGGTCCGTGAGCAGCGGCGCCTCCGGCCACGGCCAGCCCCGGTAGGCCAGGCGCGGCTCGACGTCGACCCGCTCGTCGATCCACTCGGCGTAGCCCGCGTGGTCGGTGGCCACATGGAGCACCCCGCCCGGCGCCAGGCGGGAGGCGATGAGGTTCAGGGTGCCGGACTGGATGATGCGGCGCTTGTGATGGCGCGCCTTCGGCCACGGGTCGGGGAAGAAGATGCGCACCCCGGCGAGGGAGGCCTCCGGGATCATGCGGGCGAGGACCTCGACGCCGTCGCCGCGGACCATGCGGATGTTCTCGATGCCGCCGCGCACCACGGCGCCGAGCAGCTTGGCCAGGCCGGGCTTGTACAGCTCGACGGCGATGACGTTGGTGTCCGCCTCGAGGGGGGCCATCGCGGCGGTCGAGGTGCCGGTGCCCGAGCCGATCTCCACGATCGTCGGGTGGCCGGTGCGGCCGAACCAGGCGTCGACGTCAATGGGGTCGTCGCTGAGCACGCGGCCGAGACGCGGCCATTCGGCGTTGAAGAGCGCTTCCTGGTTGTCCGTCAGGGTGCCGCGGCGGAAGGTGACGGAGCCGAGGCGCGGGTAGTCCAAACCGGTGTCGAACTCGGTCTGAAGTGGCCGGCCGTGGGGCAGTTCGCCCACGCCTAGCCGTTTAATTTTAGGGTTATCAGAACTATTCATCACGTTAATTGTCCATATGACGTGGGTAAAGGCAAGTTTCTGGGCACTCTATCGGGCGAGGGAGCACCCGCGTGGCGTCCCACCCCTTAATGGGGGTAGTAAACGGTCACGCGGGGAGGGTTGGGCCGCTTGACTCGGGTGGGGGTGGCGATTGGTGCAGCGTAACGGCCATAACTACGGGGCGACAGGCAGACATTGCCACCCCCGCACAGGGGTAGGATGCCGCGTGTTGTGCGTGGCCTGCGTCACCGGTGGGGACCAATCTGGGGTGCGTGTTATGCGCATTTGTGCAAGATGTGCCGCCCTTTCGGCGTGATTCGATAACCTAGGTGCCTATGTGTCGCCCACCGGCGATCCCCGGTACCCCCGCGGTCGACACGGTGAACGTACAACTGAGGATGCACAGCAATCACACAGGAGGGCAGATGGCCACTGCAGTAAAGGGCATGGCGCAGCCCGCGCCGACTGAGAACGAAGAACTCATCGCGTGGGTCAATGAGGCCGTCGAGCTGTTCCAGCCGGAACGCGTCGTGTTCGCGGACGGCTCCCGCGACGAGTGGGACCGCATGGCGGCCGAGCTCGTGGAGAAGGGCACGCTGACCAAGCTCAACGAAGAGAAGCGCCCGAACTCCTTCCTGGCGCGCTCCAACCCGACAGACGTCGCGCGCGTGGAGTCGCGCACGTTCATCGCCACGGAGAAGCAGGAAGACGCGGGCCCAACGAACAACTGGATGAAGCCGGCCGCGCTCAAAGAGGAGATGCTCTCGCACTTCCGAGGGTCGATGAAGGGCCGCACGATGTACGTCGTCCCCTTCTGCATGGGCCCGATCACGGACCCGGACCCCAAGCTGGGCGTGCAGCTGACGGACTCCGAGTACGTCGTCATGTCCATGCGCACCATGACGCGCATGGGGCAGACGGCCCTAGACAAGATCGAGGGCGATAACTTCGTGCACTGCCTCCACTCCGTGGGCGCCCCGCTCGCCGAGGGCGAGGAGGACGTCGCCTGGCCATGCAACGAAACCAAGTACATCTCCCAGTTCCCGGCGACCAAAGAGATCTGGTCCTTTGGCTCCGGCTACGGCGGCAACGCGATTTTGGCGAAGAAGTGCTACGCCCTGCGCATCGCCTCCGTCATGGGCAAGGAGGAAGGCTGGATGGCGGAGCACATGCTCATCCTCAAGCTCACCTCCCCGGAAGGTAAGAGCTACCACATCGCAGGCGCTTTCCCCTCGGCCTGCGGCAAGACCAACCTGGCCATGATCAACCCAACCCTCGAGGGCTGGTCCGCCGAGGTCGTCGGCGACGACATCGCCTGGCTGAACCTGCGCGACGACGGCCTCTACGCCGTCAACCCGGAAAACGGCTTCTTCGGCGTCGCGCCGGGCACCAACTACGCCTCGAACCCCATCGCGATGCAGACGATGGAGCCGGGCAACACCTTGTTCACCAACGTCGCGCTCACCGACGACGGCGACATCTGGTGGGAGGGCATGGACGGCGACGAGCCGGAACACCTCATCGACTGGCGCGGCGAGGACTGGACGCCGAGCTCCGGCCGCGACGCCGCCCACCCGAACTCGCGCTACTGCGTGCCCATCGAGCAGTGCCCGACCGCGGCCGCGGAGTTCAACGACCCGCAGGGCGTGCGCCTTGACGCGATCCTCTTCGGCGGCCGCCGCGCCGACACCGTCCCGCTGGTGACCCAGGCCTACGACTGGGAGCACGGCACCCTGATCGGTGCCATGCTCTCCTCCGGCCAGACCGCCGCCTCCTCCGAGGCGAAGGTGGGCACCCTGCGCCACGACCCGATGGCCATGCTGCCCTTCATGGGCTACGCCGTCGGCGACTACTTCCAGCACTGGCTCGACATGGGCGCCAAGGGCGGCGACCGCATGCCGGCTATCTTCCTGGTCAACTGGTTCCGCCGCGGCGAGGACGGCCGCTTTCTGTGGCCGGGCTTCGGCGAGAACTCGCGCGTGCTCAAGTGGATTGTCGACCGCATCGAGGGCCGCGTCGGCGCCGAGGACACCCTGGTGGGCCACACCGCGCGCACCGAGGACCTCGACCTCGCGAATCTGGGCACCCCGCTTGACGACGTCAAAGAGGCCCTCTACCCCGACCCCGACCTGTGGATGGAGGACATCGACGACTCCCGCCGCTACCTCGAGGGCCTGGGCCAGCGCGTCCCGCGTGAGCTGTTTGAGCAGCTCGACGCCCTGGAGAAACGCGCGGAGGAGGCCCGCGGCTAGGTGTGCTTCCCCCGTGGCGTTGTGGACGCGTTGTGCGGGGGGTGAGGCTGTCGGTGGCGGTGTGTACCCCACTGGCGGGTCAATCGCAGCTTGATGATGCGTCGTTGGGCGCGCATCGGCAGCTGGTGCGGGCAGCTGCGGGGCCGACTGGACCGGTCGGTGAGCGCTTTCCCCCGGCGGGCCCGGCTCACCCACCTGTCGGCGGTGGCTGGGCAGACCTGGAAGGGTTCAGTGACTCGGCGCTGCGTCCATCCGCGAGTGATGACCAGCTCAACCATCCTTGCTCTGCCGGCCGGGGTCAAGGGTGCGTTGCCGTGTGGCACGGAAGCCTCCGTTGTGGATGTTCGAGTCGGTACCTACAGCTTCCCCCATCCGCTCACACCGTTCACAACCTCCCAGGGAAGTACAGACCGCGTGTACACGGGAGATTGTTGGCTGGCAGATCACCAACCACATGCGCCCATCACTGGCTAAAGACGCGCTCGAGATGGCCTTGTCAGCGCGCGTGCGCGCCGGTGAAGATGTCTCCGGTCTGACCCGTCACTCAGACAGTAGCGTGCAGTACCGGTCGGTCGTCTATGGAGAGACCTTGGCTCAGTCGCAGGTTATCGCTTCGGTTGGCTCGCGGGGAGACTCCTACGACAACGCGATGGCAGAAGCGCTGAACTCAGTGTTCAAAGCTGAACTCATCAACCGTAGAACCCGGCCCTGGCCGGGGCTGCGAGATGTTCTCGTCGCGACGTCGACATGGGTCGGCTGGTACAACAACCGTCGTGTGCACTCGGCGCTGGGGTACCGCTCACCCTGCAAGGCCCATCAGGAATACACCGCCGCGAAAGCCCAAGCGGCCTAATCGACAACAATAGGGCCCTTTACAAAACCTGGGGCTTGATACTTTGTCGTTGAACTATCGACCGATGCCCTTGGTCGCGCCGGTGACGAGAACGTGTTTACGCATCTGAAGACTCCCTGCCGGTCGGCGTACTTTCGACGATTCTCCCGTCGGTGACCGTTAGAACCCGTTCTGCCAGATTCACGATGTTTGCATCGTGGGAGGTAAAGATGATTGTGGCTTCTGTCTCTAAGAGCCTGTTCATTGACAACTCTGCTGATTTTGAATCAAGAGCGGATGTCGGCTCATCTACCAGGATGACCGGCGATTTTTGAAGGACAGCACGGATGATGGCAACTCGCTGTCGCTCTCCTCCGGACAATCCGCTATTGCCGAATCCTACTAACCGGTCGAGGCCGTCGGTACTAGCGAAGTTTCTCAGTCCGAACTGATCTAGCATCGTGATAAGAATTTCGTCTTCGAAACTTTCCTCTGTCCCTAGAGTAAGGTTTTCTCTAAGTGTTCCCGAAAGCAAGTCAGGTTCCTGCTCTACGTAGGTGATCACTGTGCGAAGATCCTTCCTGTTCCAGCCACTAAGATCCCGCCCGCCGACACGGATGTGGCCGGCCGAGGTGTCATAGAATTTCAGTAGAAGACTGAATATTGTGGTTTTTCCCGCACCAGAAGCTCCTGTGAGTGCCACTTTCTCACCTGGTCGAACTGTTACAGTTGCGTTATCTAAGATGGTTCGGCCCTCTCGGCTGTACGATACCGACTCGAATTCGATGGATCCTGGGGGAGCGGGCCAACGCTCTGGAAGTGAATCGTGTTCGATTGAATCTTCAACTTCCAGATCGAAGAGCTGGTTAATTCTGCCCAGTGCCCCCCTAGCCGCAAAGAAGGTTCCGAGGGACTGAGACACCTGCACGATTGGGGCGAGCATCAGGAACAATGCGGTAACGAAGACGGTAAGTTCCTCTCCCGACAAATCACCGTTGTTTAGCCTAATGGACCCGAACAGGACGACCGCGAGAAGTGCCAGGTAGGAAGCCACAGTGCTCAAGGGGTCGAGAACAGCTTCGACGAAGCTCATTTTTCGCCGGCTCCGGTAGGCGTGGTCAATTTCGGTGGACAAGTTGCGAATGACCTTCGTCTCGACCCGGAAGGCCTTGATAGTCCGAATTGCTGATAACGCCGACTGTAAGATTTCCCCCAGCGCTGCGAGGTGGTCCTGGACTTTCGACGAGATATTCTGTAGGGAACTTGAAATAGCTAGAATTATCACTAGGGCTATCAACAGCACTACAACAACGACCAAGAGTAATTTCCAGTCCACCACAGCCATATAAATGAGCGCACCGATGATGACGGTGAACCCACCCACGAAGTCAGTGAGGGTAGAAGAGAGAGCGGTGCTGACGATGGAGGTGTCCGACGTTATCCGTGTGGTGAAGCTGCCCGCCCCCCCTTCTCAAACTCCTTCATCTGCAGGTAAAGAAGGTGGTTCGTGATCTTCTTACGCATGTCGCGGACTGTTCGATCCGCCGCGATGGATACCACGTACATGGTGGCGGCTGTCAAAACGGACGTTCCCAAAATAGTCAGAAGTAGGAGCATCAGTGGTCTCTGAAGCTCTCCGCTACTCACTCCGGATATCAACTGGCCAACAAGTGCGGGTTGAAGAAGAGTAACGGCGGTAGCCAACAATGACAGGAGGATTCCCAGGCTGATCAGTACAGCATTGCTTCGCAGAAGGTTAGAGGCTGTCATTGGTTCGTACTACTCCTCGGTTCAGGCTCTCGCCGGGGGCTGGGGTCACTGCGGAAAGTGTTCGATTCCGTTCCGGACCATGAAACGGTAGTAAAAGACAGGCTCCCCATCATGTGCGTAGCCTGCGTAATGAACCAGTATAACCTCATACTCGGAGGTATGCGTCGACATTTCGTTGGCGGTGGTAACCATAAAATCGGCGACAGCTGGCGTCTTCCCTGAATGACCGCGCTGTCTCCTTTGGAGAGGCCTGTCCAAAAAGACTGTGCGTCTTTCTTCTCGATCGCGCCCTGGGGGGTGTCGCGCCAGGAGTCGAGGCGGCTGCTCCAATAGTGTTTGTAGACGTCGAGTTTGTACCGCACATCGGCACGACTTAAGCGGTGAGTAGTCGCGGAGGTCACCTATCCACCATAAGTACTTCCCCACAAACTACGATCTACCTCACTTATGGTGTGAGTTTTCTCCTCAAAAATCTCCAAAAAAGAGAGCTAGATAAGGGGTACCTGCCTACAGGCAGGCGAACTACCGTGTCAGCGCGCGTGCGCGTCGGTGATAACGTCTCCGGTCTGATCCATCACTCAGACAGGCCCGTGCAGTACAGGTCGGTCGTCTATGGAGAGACCCTGGCTCAGTGGCAGATTATTGCTTCGGTTGGCTCGCGGGCAGACTCCTACGATAACGCGATGGCAGAAGCGCTGAACTCAGTGTTCAAAGCTGAACTCATCGACCGTAGGACCTGGCCGGGGCTGCGAGATGTTCTCGTCGCGACGTCGACATGGGTCGGCTGGTACAACAACCGTCGTGTGCACTCGGCGCTAGGGTACCGCCCACCCCGTCAGGCCCATCAGGAACACGCCGCCGCGAACACCCAAGCGGCCTAATCAACAACAATAGGACCCTCTACAAAAACCGGCGTTCTAGCTTGCGCGCAGCACCACCACGAGGTTGGACACTGCGAACTCGCGCAGCACCGGGACACGGGCGAGCCACCACGCCCACCGGGGGTGGTAGCGGGGAAAGGCGAACACGAACTCGCCTTTCCCTGCTGTCTGCATCTCGCGGGCCCAGTTGAGGCCGGCGGCGGCGGAGACGTCGAAAAGCGAGGTGCCCCACACGTTTTTCGGCTCGCGGCCGTGCTTTCTCACGTAGCGGCGCCGGGCGAACTCGCCGCCAACGTAGTGCTCCCACAGTCCGGTCTCGTGGCCGCCGAAGGGGCCGAGCCACACGGTGTAGGACAGCACGACCAGCCCGCCGGGGCGGCACACGCGCAGCATCTCTGCGCCCATGTCGCGCCAGTTGGGGATGTGCTCGGCCACGTTGGAGGAGTAGACGAGGTCGAAGGAGGCGTCGGCAAAGGGCAGGGCGGCGCCGTCGCCGCGCACCGCGCCGTAACCGGTGAGCCCGGCCGCGCTCATCTCGGAGACGCTGGGCTCCAGGCCGACGTAGAAGGAGTCGGCGAAGGCGTCGGCGAAGTAGCCGGGCCCGCCGCCGACGTCGAGCACGCGTGCGCCGCGGACGGGCGTGCCGGTGAGGTCGGTGGAGAGGGCGTCGAGAAGCTGGCGCGTATCGCGCGCGAGGCCGGAGTAGAAGATGCTCGGGCGCACCTGCTCGTAGGGGAAGGACCGCAGAAGCCGAAGGGAACGGCGGAGCGTGGCCAGGCGGCGGGTACGGTACATAACCTATGAAGATACTTCTCCTATGCTGGCGCGATACCACCCACCCGCAGGGCGGCGGTTCGGAGCGCTACCTCGAACGCGTGGGGGAATACCTCGCCGGGCGGGGCCACGAGGTGGTCTACCGCACGGCGAAGCACACGGACGCGCCGCGGCGCTCGACGCGCGGCGGGGTGCGCTACGAGCGCGCGGGCGGGAAGTACGGGGTGTACCTGCTGGCGCCGCTGTCGGTGTGGAGGCACCGCCCGGACGTCATCGTGGACACCCAAAATGGCATTCCTTTCTTCGCGCGCGCGTACTCGCGAGCGCGATCGGTGCTGCTGACCCACCACTGCCACAAGGAGCA
Organism: Corynebacterium timonense; assembly: GCF_900105305.1. Classification (NCBI taxonomy): domain Bacteria; kingdom Bacillati; phylum Actinomycetota; class Actinomycetes; order Mycobacteriales; family Corynebacteriaceae; genus Corynebacterium; species Corynebacterium timonense. Next base: position 2,524,221 of record NZ_LT629765.1, read on the forward strand.
GTGGCCGGTCGCGGGCCCGTTCATCGGGCGCTTCGGGTGGCTGTTGGAGTCTGTGGTGGCCCCGTGGGTCTATCGCGGGGCGCAGTACGTGACGGTGTCGGAGGCGTCGAAGGCGGACCTGGTGTCCCTCGGCGTCGCCCCCAGCGACATCGCGATTGTGGAAAACGGGGCCGACCCGGTGCCCGAGGGGGTGCCCTCGCTTGTCGACGACGGTCTCGTCCACGTCCTCACCCTCTCGCGCCTGGTGCCGCACAAGCGCCTCGAGCACGCCATCGACGCGGTCGCAGAACTCGACGGGGTGGTGCTCGACATCGTGGGGTCCGGCTGGTGGGAGGATAAGCTGCGCGCCTACGCCGAGCCCTACGGCGACAAGGTGGTGTTCCACGGGCACGTCAACGAGGCGCACAAGCACGCCCTGCTCGAGCGGGCGGAGCTGCACCTCATGCCCAGCGCGAAGGAGGGCTGGGGGATCGCGGTGACGGAGGCGGCGCAGCACGGGGTGCCCACCGTGGGCTACTACGACGCAGGCGGCCTGCGGGACTCCGTCATCGACGGGGCCACAGGCCGCCTGGCGCGCAATCGCGCTGAGTTCATCGAGGTCACGAGGGCGTTGCTTGACGACGCCCCCGCACGCGCCCGCCTCGGCGCTGCCGCGCGGGAACTGGCCACCCGGCTGTCTTGGGCGGAAACGGGGCGCAAGTTCGCGCAGCTGCTCGCGGGTGGTTAGAGCGCCCCGCTGCGCAGGCGGTCGAGCATCTCGGCCTCGACGAGAACGGGCAGGAAGTTGTCCACCGTTGCCTTTTCGCGGTGCGAGGCAAGGACGGAGTCGAAGTTGTCGCTGATCTGGTTCTCCGCGTAGCGGTCAGACCAGGTGGAGATGAGGTCCTCGCGAATGTTGCGCAGGGCCTTCTCGCGGATGATGCTGAAGTCGATGGTCTTCTTGGTCATGGTGTTTCCCTCCTTGGGGAATTGTTAGAGAGAGCCGAAGCGCATCCGGCCGAGCATTTCGGCCTCGAGGAACAGGGGCATGAAGTTCGTCTCGCCGAACTTATTGCGCTGGGCCATCTCGTAGGTGTCGCGGACGCGGTTCGTGCGGTGCCGGTTGGCGCTGATGTTTTCGCGGATGGTGTGAAGGTTGATGTTCTTCTTGGCCATAGTGGAACTCCTTAGGGTTGGTCGTGGTGCCTTAGAGAAAGGCGGGGCAGGAGGCGGTGATTGCTGCCGCCGCTGCGGAAGGTTGGTCGTGTGCGTCGGTCATTGTCGGAATCACCCTTTCGCTTCGAATCGCGGTTACCGTGGTATGTAACCTGGCGTTCAACTGAAGTTCACTTTATACCTGGAGGTATGTGGTGGCAAGCCGGGAACGATCCCACGGCGCAAAAATGCTGGGCTTTAGCCAACTTATGCGCATGTCCATGCAGGTCAAGGCATTGATAACAAAAGTATAACAATGGGTCGTGGCCCACGGTTCCGGGCGAAAAGGGCAGATTAACCGAAGGTTAATAAGGTGTCCTTCTCGTGCATCCCCACAGCCCCAGGGCGACCCAGATGACCAGGAGCGCGACCCCCGTTGGCGGCAGATCGCGCGCCGGCGCCCCCGTATCCACGACGCGGCCGTCCGGGTACACGACAAGCCCGATACCGAGGCCGCGCAGGGCCCCCGCGTCGCCGACGTTCTCCGCGGCGGCGCGCCACCGCGGAGAAACCTCGTCCACCACGACGCCGTCGACGACGAGCTCGCCGGGCTCCACCACGTTCATCACCTTGGGCGCCGGGTCCACCGCCGGGGCGCCGTCGGGGCGCAGCACGAGCGCGGGCCGGTCGACGAAGAAGACGTCGCGGCCGCGGTGGTCGACGGCCGGGACTTCGACGCCATCGACCGGCCGCAACGCCGCAACGGCCACGGCGGCGTCGGGCACCTGCAGAAGCGCCAGCGCGAGGGCGGCCGGCGCGGCCCGCGGGGGCAGGGCACCGGCGGCGCGGACGAACGCGGGGAGGGCGAGGATGAGCCACTTGTGGGCGTCGCGAAGCAGCCCACCCCCGGGCAGCTCGGTGACGGCCCACGCCAGCGCGCCGCCCCACGAGGCCAGGGCGATCCCGACACCGAGCGCGGCGAGAACGAGCAGGCGCGCCTCCACGCCGCGCCAGCCGGCGGCGAGAACCACGACCAGGGCGATGCCGAAGAGGGCGAACCCCGCCTCGCGCGAGTCCGGCACCGCGGCGCCGTTCCAGATCCCGCCCAGCCCGGCGAGCGTGCCGAGCGTGCCCGCGGCCTCCTCGGCGCGGGGGGCAAACACATCGGCCGATGCCGCCGAGGCCGTCCCTGACCCAGAGGCGAGCATGCCGGGCACCACCCACGGCAGGCACAGCGCGGCCGAAAACACGGCGGTGCCCAGGCTGCGCGAGCTCACCACCGCCGCGAGCGCACCGGTCGGCGTGAGCGAGGCCAGCCAGCGCCACCCCCACGCGGGCGCGACCGCGATCCACGGCATGAGCCACGCCGCCACCGCCAGCGACCACTGCCCCTGCAGCAGGCGTTCCACCACGAAGGGGTTCCACACCGCCACCGTCATCGCGGCGGAGCGCCCCCACGCGGTCTCCGCCGCGCGCCACCCCGCCCGCGCAGCGCACGCGGCGGCCGCCACCACCATCACCCGCACGATGAGCACCGGAACGGGAAGCACTCCGAGCAGCGCGTCCTGCGGCACGTTGCGCGCGGGAAGGTCGCCGAAGCCCAGCGCCGCGCGGGTCAGCGCCATGTCGGGCAGCACCATCATGTCGCGCAGCGCGAACGCCTCGCCCGGCAGGAAAAAGGGCCACGTCAGAGCGAGGACGAGGACGACCCCCCAGGCCTTAGCGGCGCGCAACGGCCACCGCCAGCCACGCGAGGGTGAGCACCGCGACGGCGCGCGAGAGCCACGACAGTACCTCGAAGCCGCGCAGCATACGCACGCTGCCGCGCGCCGTATCGACGGCCGCTCGGCGCGACTCCTCCGACAAACGGAACAGCCCGTCGGCGGTGGACCACGTCTCGTCGAGCACGCGCCCGGTGCGCCTCTCTAGGTCAATGATGCGCTCGGCCTGGTAGTCGCCCTCGTCCACCACGGCGCGGTACTGGTAGGTCTCCACGCCCGCGACGTTGCCGGGGCCGACGTAATCCAGGGGCACGGCGCCCGACGCGAACGGGTCGGCGTAGGGGTAGCTGCGCGGCCGCGGCACGGCGGGGAACAGATAGGTCAGGCCCGGCCGGTCGTCGACGGGCAGGGCGGTGTCGGCGCGGGCGGTGTAGGAGTCGCGGTGCTCTGTGGCGTCGATAAGCATGCGTGCCTCAATGGCGACCTCGCCGCGGGTGGCGCCGCGCGTATAGGAGACCTCGAGGGAATAGGGCACCGGCCCGTCGTAGGTTGCGGTGGTTGTCGACGGGAGGGGCAGGGCGCGCTGCGCGGAGACGAGGGCGGGGATGAGCAGGTTGAGCGCGAGGCAAGCGAGGAGGACGGCCGCGGCGATGCGCAGGCGTCTGACTCCTACAATGAACACATCAGAAACAATAACCTACTGCCCGAACTCGAGGGCCTGCGCGCCGTCGCCGCCCTCGGGGTCCTGACCACGCACGTGGCCTTCCAGACCGCCACCGAATCGCGCATCCTCGAACGCTTCGACTACTTCGTCGCGGTGTTTTTCGCGCTCTCGGCGTTCCTCCTCGCGCGCGGCGGGCGCACACCCGGCTACTACCCGCGCCGCCTCGCGCGCCTCGCCCCCGCCTACGTGGTATGCGTCGTCGTGGTCGCGCTCACCCTACCCGAGCTGACGAACCTGAGCGTGCCCACCTTCCTGGCCAACCTCTTCCTCGTGCAGATCTACGTGCCCGACGCGCTCATCGCGGGCCTGACGCAGATGTGGTCGCTGTGCGTCGAAGTGGCCTTCTACCTCGTCCTTCCGGCGTACCTCGCCCTCGGCACGCGCGGGCGCTGGGCCGCGCTCGCGGTGGCGGTGCCGCTCTCCTTCGCCTGGCCGTGGCTCATCGACTCCGTGGACTGGGTCAACATGCAAATCTGGCCGCCGTCCTACATCTCGTGGTTCGCGGTGGGCCTCGCCGCCGCCGAACTCGAGCGCGCCGGGGTGCGCTGGCGGTGGCCGCGCTGGCCCGTCGCCCTTCTTTTCCTGCCCATCGCCTGGCTCGGCGGGGTCGCCGGCCCCCCGGGCCTCGAGCACCCCACCCCCGCGGAGTTCAACCTCCGCATCCTCCTCGGCGCCTGCTTCGCCGCCGTCCTCGTCGTGCCCTTCGCCCTCGGGCCGCGTGACGACGCCCCCCTGGCCTCACCCCTCATGACCCGCCTCGGCCGCTGGTCCTACTCCATCTTCCTCTGGCACGTGGCCGTCCTCTCTTTCGCGTTCCCGATCCTCGGCGTGCCGCTTTTCAGCGGGTACTTCCTCCCGGTGCTCGCGTTCACCGCAGCGTTCAGTATCGCGGTTGCCTACGTCTCCTACGAGTGGATCGAAGTGCCGGGAGCGCGGTGGCTGCGCCGCGCACTCGCGACGGGCACGCCGCGCGGCCAAGAGACAGTGGGGCGGTAGGGCGCCGGGGTATGCATTGCATACCCCTGGCCTGAATCATCTCGATCTATTCGCGACCGACAACTACTCTTGCCATGGAGCGCGCACACTATGGGCCGAGGTCAACCGCCGAGGCGAGTTCGGTCGCCTCGCCCGGTGCACCGTTGAGCGTCTCGTGGCACTCGACAACATCCGTGGTATCCGGCGCCGGAGGAAAAGGCCTTCCACCCGCAGCGCTGCCCCCGATAACTGCCCAGTCGACTTGGTCGAGCGCGACTTTTGTGTCGATGCGCCGAACCGGCTGTGGGTCGCGGATATCACATACATCCCCACGCGTGTCGGGTGGGTGTACGCCTCGTTTGTCCTCGACGCGTATACCCGGGAGATTGTTGGCTGGCAGATCACCAACCACATGCGCACGTCACTGGCTAAAGACGCACTTGACATGGCCTTGTCAGCGCGCTTGCGCGCCGGTGAAGATGTCTCCGGGCTGGTCCATCACTTTAGACAGGGGCGTGCAGTACAGGTCGGTCGTCTATGGAGAGACCTTGGCCAAGTCGCAGGTTATCGCTTCGGTTGGCTCGCGGGGAGACTCCTGAGACAACGCGATGGCAGAAGCGCTGAACTCAGTGTTCAAAGCTGAACTCATCGACCGTAGGACCTGGCCGGGGCTGCGAGATGTTCTCGTCGCGACGTCGACATGGGTCGGCTGGTACAACAACCGTCGTGTCCACTCGGCGCTAGGATACCGCCCACCCCGCCAGGCCCATCAGGAATACACCGCCGCGAAAACCCACACGGCCTAACCAACAACAATAGGACCCCCTACACAACCCGGGGCTTGACATGTTCTGGATGCGAGTGTTGATTCGATCCGGCCGCGATGGGACTGGAACCTAGAGCTTGTTGAACAGGTGTGGGTAGCGCTTCTTCATGGCTGCGCTTAGGGAGGGGTCAGTCAGTAGACAGGTCAGTTGGGTGAGGATGTCCTCCGGGTGAGCGCTGAGCGCGTGGGCGAGGGCATCACCGATACTGTCGTCGAAGTTCTTCTTGAGATTGGTGATCGCGGCAACCATTTCACGACCGGCCGGCGTGAGAGCGTGGAGGGTTGCCCGTTTATCTGTGGTGGACTGGGAGGTCATTGTCAGCCCTTTGGATGCGAGAGTGGTGAGCAGGCGACTGGGACTGCCGGATTCGCAGACGAGGTAATCGCCGACTTCTCGAGTGCTCATCGGGCCGTAGGTGCCGATGACTTCGATGGCTTCGGCTTGGGAATTGGTCAGGTCCAGCTGTGCAAAGAGATTGTTGAGTTGTCGGTTTCCTTGCCGTTGGAGGGCGAGGATCAGGTAGCGGAACTCTTCAGGGTGGTCGGCAATGGTCTTGTTCATGAGGGGATGTCGTGTGGGGAGGAGTTGTTGAGGGTCTGGGCGAGGCGGGTCAGGCGTTTGTGGGGGACGAGCGAGGCTTCGTGGTCACCGATGATGGCGGTGAGGACACCGTGCTGGTTGATGGTGTGGGCGACCGTCGTGCCGCGAGGATCTGGGGTGAGGGTGAAGGTGGATTCTTCGGTGAGGCCCGGGATCTCGATATGAAACGTGATGACGTCAGGGGAGGGTTGCGTGTAGGTTAATTTTCCTTTCAGGAGGCTACGGACGGTCACGGAATGCGCACCGTCGGAATCTTCTGGCCCGATATTGCTGAAGGCAGGGTTCCATGTGGAGAGATTGCTGATGTCGAGCAGGATTTTTCTAATCATAGACGGATCATGCTCAAGAGTAATAACCGCGGAATTCTGAGTCTTTAATGACATGGCATGAATGATAGGTGATCACCCTGTAAAAAGCGAGTGCTTACTCATTACGCTGGAGTTATATAGCAAACTACCCCCAATTTTGGGTACTTTACCGTTCGTGTGGAGCACATTTGCGGCCTGGAGTACAAATACCAATGACACAACATCGATGTTGCGTCACGGGTATTTCTTGAAAGGATCTGACCATGACCCGCATGCTGACCGACATTCCACAGACCAACGACACCAAGACCACCGCTCGCCTCGATGCAGAAACCCATCTGGCTCCCATTGAAGACATCGTCGCGGATATTGCCGCCGGCAAGATGGTCGTTCTCGTCGACGATGAAGATCGAGAAAACGAAGGCGACCTCATCATGGCCGCCGAAGCGATCACTCCCGAGACTGTCAACTTCATGATCTCCCAAGGCAAGGGACTGCTGTGCGTTCCCATGACCGCTGAGCACGCCCGCACCCTCAACCTCGCTCCCATGGTCGAACGCAACGAAGACGACTTCGGCACCTCCTTTACCGTCTCTTGCGATGCCACCGCCGACTTCGGCATCACCACTGGCATTTCCGCCTCCGACCGCGCCGCAACGATCAACCTGTTGGCCTCCGGGGGAGTAGCCAGCAACTTCCACCGCCCCGGCCACGTCTTCCCACTCATGGCACGCGAGGGCGGCGTGCTCACCCGCATCGGCCACACCGAAGCAGGCAGTGACCTCGCCGCCATGGCTGGATTCGCTCCCGTGGGAGCCATCGTCGAAATCATCGGCGACGACGGCGAAATGCTGCGCCTGCCACAGCTCGTGGAATGGTGCGCCGAACGCAGCATCGCACTATCCACCATCGAGCTCTTGCGCGCCTACCGACAAGAACAGGTCGCCGCCGGTGTCGCGATCACCCAACGTCCCGACGGCTCCCCACTGGCCACCCCCCTGACGAGCGTGAAGTAAGTGCCACCATGGTCAACCACAACACCACCCGCATCGGGCAATACATCCGCAAAATATCGACCCCTCGCATCCACGACCTCGTCCTCCGACACGTCGGTTATGTCGAAGGACTAGAGAATATCCCACGCACAGGACCGGTCATCCTCGTCGCCAACCACTCGTCCTACATGGACCACTTCGTGATGAAAACCCTCGCCGAGTCTGTTCGCCCCGGCCGCATCTGGTTCCCGACAAAGGCGGAAGCCTTCGGCACCTTCTTGTCGCGCGTCTGGCACGAATCCATGGACTGCTACCCCGTGGATCGCAACGCGCCCAGCGAAGAAATCTTCCAACGTGCCCGCGACGTCCTGGATCGTGACGACACACTCGTTCTCTACCCCGAAGGAACCCGCAACACGGGAGAGGGGCTCCTCCCGTTTAAGTCCGGAGCGTTCCGGATGGCATTGGCCAACAAGACGCCCGTCATTCCCGTCGGGATGACCGGCCTGGCCGAGGTGCTTCCGAAGGGTGCGTCCATTCCCCGCCGCCGGTTGTTCTCTGTCGCGATTGGTCAACCGTTGACGGTGCCGACCAGTGGTGATGAACGTGCCCGAGCGCGCGCCATGCGCGATGACGCTTTCGACAAGATCTCGGGTCTGAAGTACCGCTCCAGTCACGTCACCGCGAAAGATTCCGGCCAGGCGCTCGACGGGATGGTTACGCTCTCCCACACCATGGTGGCTGAGAACCTCACGGTGGACGGAAACCTGCCCGCCGAGGTTGTCTCCCGGATTCAGCTTCTGCTGAGACTTGCAGATAAAACGTCCCGACGGCGCTTGGACTTGCAGGTACAGAAAACACGCATCGACGGCTTCCGCGCTTTAAACTCACTGACTCCCGTGGGCACGATGGTGCGTGCCGCTGTCGTGAATCAAAAAGCCGATCGACTTTCCGACCTGCATTCGTCCTACGACTTCGCGGCCTACCTCGCTGGTCGTAGCTCTCTGGTCCTGCCGCCATGGATGGGAGGCGGCACAGGCAAAGCGAGCACGCACTTCAAGCGTGCCGTCGCCCGCGAAGGGCAGATGACATCACAGGCCTATGTGGGGCTTGGGGAGTCTCTTGCTGCCGCCGGTGACACCTCCGGCGCCGTCGACGCCTACGAACACGCACTACACAACATTGATGCTTCTGACCCCCGAGGAGTCGCGCGCAAAGAGAAGATCTCTCGTGCCGTAGCCCAGCTCACCGGCGCAGCACACGGGAGGCCATAACTCATGATTCTTACGTTTGTTCAGCGTCACGCCAAGCTCGTGATTCTCCTGTGGGCAGTAGTGTTCGTCCTCAGCGCGGTCGGCGCATGGCACCTTAACGACTCCGTCAAAGCCGGCGGCTTCAATGACCAACACGGTCAATCGTTCGCCGGCCAAGACGTCAACCGCGAGGCCTTCGGTGATGCCGACAATGAACTCTCCGTGGTGCTCACCTCCGACGAGACCGTTGATTCTTCAACACTGGATGCCGTGGAAACTGCCATCCACGAGCTGCCACACGTTGAGTATGTGACGGATGGACGACAAGTCGCGCAGCTCGGCTCTGACTCCGGGCAGACGCAGATCGTCCAAGTCGGCTTCGACGCCGACAACACGACGACACAGAACATGGTGCCCACACTCCGTGACAAAGTCGCCGAGGCTGTCGACGGCACCGCGGTAGACAGTCACGTTACGGGCGCCGCGGCACTGGACTATGACCTGAATATTCAGTCCCAGCAAGATGCCCTGCACGCGGAAATGATCGCCTTCCCGCTGCTCATCCTCGTGCTGCTGTTCATCTACCGCGCCGTCGGTCCAACCGCGGTCACGCTGATCACGGCAGGCATCTGCCTGGCGGGAACACAAGGTGCCGGGACGGTCTTGGCTCAGTTCATGGATGTGTCGAACATGTACGTCACGGGTGCATCATTGATCGGCTTGGCCGTGAGCGTGGACTATTGTCTCTTCCTCACTGCTCGTTACAAAGAGAACATCCACGCTGGGGTGGACACACCGGAGGCATTGCGCCTGGCGACGCATACCGCGGGGCATGCCATCCGCTTTGGTGGCCTGAGCGTCATCGCCGCCTTGTGCGCCCTGTTTATCGCTCGGAATATGGTCTTTTCTTCTATTGCGTTAGCAGGGATCATTGTGACGACGATTGCGCTGCTTGCTCTGTCCACCCTGGTGCCGGCCATCATCACCGTGCTCGGCGACCGACTCTTCTTCGGCAAACTGCCGGGCTTCCACGACGCGCTGGTTATCGAGGAGGAAAAAGATTCACCGATGCTCCGCACCGCGCTGACCAAACCAGCCATCGTGGCTCTCTCGGTCGTCGTGCCACTGCTCGTAAGTGCCGCACCGTTAGCGGGAATCAAGCTGCAGGTCCCAGTCGCCAGCGTGTCGATCCTCCCAGAGGGCAAGGATTCCCGTGAGGGCATCGAAGCGATCCAGTCCGAACTCGATGCCCGCGCCTTGTTCCCCACGAGCGTGACCTTCGAAGGGGCACCAGGCGAATCAGCTGAAGACGTGCAGGCGAAAGCCACAGCATTCGCCGACCAACTTGATGGCGTCAGCAACGTCGATCAGGTGCTTGTCCCGGGGACGCCAGAGGAAAAGTTCTCCCCCTACCCACTATCGGGATCGCAACAGTCAGTGAATTACTCTCGCGTGCTCGTCACCTCGACGGGACTGCCGGATTCTGATGACGCCCACGAGATGATCCGAGATATTAAAGATCTCACAGGCGACCAGGCTGATGTCTACGTCTCGGGAGCCACCGCCCAGGGGGACGATTTCGACCGCTTGGTCGAAAGCTCCATTCCCTGGATCATCGCAGCCGTGGTGCTCATCTCGCTGGCCCTGCTGGGCTGGGCATTCCGCTCGTGGCGCCTGCCCGTCCTCGCGGTTGTCCTCAACGGACTGGTGGTGTCTGCGGCGATGGGACTGTTGTCCTTTATATGGAAAGCCGTGACGGGTGATTCCATCAACTCGGTCACCCCGATCGTTATCTTCGCAATCGTCTTTGGCCTATCGATGGACTACATGGTCCTCATGGCCTCCCGCATGAAAGAAGAATTCGTTAACGGTGCGGCCCACCGTCGTGCCATTGCGTTGGGAATCGCCAAGACGTCACGGTTGGTGATCTTCGCGGCGATCATCATGATCGGAGTATTCCTGTCGTTCCTAGTCGCGGAAATCAGCATTGTGCGCGAGATCGGTCTGGGCTTGGCCATGGCCGTCGCGATGGACGCGCTGATCGTCCGTCCACTGCTGCTGCCGTCGATCTTGACGCTGATCGGGCCGAGCGTGTGGGGTGGTACCTCCACTACCACGACGGAGTTGGGGGGAGATGAAGCCTATGACCCCCGACGCCCAGAGCCCACACCCGTGGCCGTTTGATGACGCGGACATCGTGAATATCTACCCCGTGCAATTGGCCCATGACCCGCAGGGTGGTGTGGGCGCCGGGGTATGCATTGCATAGTTTTTGGGGCCGCCGGCCTAGGAGCAGTGTGGGTGCCGGACTATGCATTGCATAGTTTTTGCGCGGGGCTGCGGCCACGAAATGGCCTGGACGCCGGGCATGCATTGCATAGTTGGTATGCATTGCATAGTTTTTGGGCGGGGCCTCCCCACACTCCCCGGATACATGAACCCGCAGGGCCACTACCGGATCAAAGCAACGCCTCGAGCTTCGGGTTGGCGAGCGCGGCGACGGCTGCCTTGGCGTCGGCGGCGGTGAGGGCGTCGACGGCGTAGGCGGCCATCTGCTGGCAGGTCGCGCGGTCGTGCATGTGCAGGGCGGCGCGCACGGCGGGGATCTTCGAGGGGGCCATGGACAGGGAGCTCACCCCGAGGCCGACGAGCACGAGGGCGAGCAGCGGGTCGCCGCCCGCTTCGCCGCACACGCCGATGGGTTTGCCGGTGGCGTCGCCGCCCCGGCAGGCGGTGCGGATCATGGTGAGGACCGCGGGTTGCCACGGCGAGAGCAGCTCGGAAAGCGCGCCCTGCATGCGGTCGGCGGCCATCGTGTACTGGGAGAGGTCGTTGGTGCCGATGGACGCGAAATCGACGACGTCGAGAAGCTGCTTGGCGCTGATGGCGGCGGCGGGCACCTCGATCATGATGCCCACGTGGGGCAGCTGGCGGGCGCGGGCCTTGTCGGCGAACCAGCGGGCCTCCTCCATCGTGGCCACCATGGGTGCCATCACGCGTAGGTCGGCGCGGCGGTCGGTGGCCTCGAAGGCGGCGGCGAGCGCGTCGAGCTGGGTGTCCAGCAGGTCCTCGCGCGCCTGGGAGAGGCGCAGCCCGCGGCGCCCGAGCGCCGGGTTGTCCTCCTCGCCCAGGTTGGCGAAGGCCAGGGGCTTGTCGGCGCCGGCGTCGAGGGTGCGCACGACGACGCGGCGGGTGCCAAAGGCCTCGAGGACGCGGGAGTATGTCTCGGTCTGTTCCTCGAGCGTGGGGGCGTTGGCGTGGTCGAGGAAGAGGAACTCGGTGCGGAACAGGCCGGTGCCTTCGACGTCGCGGGCGGTGGCGGCCGCGCCGTCCTCGGCGGTGCCGATGTTGGCCAGCAGGCTCACGGGGTAGCCGTCGGCAGTCCTGCCGGGGCCGGTGGATTCCGCGAGGGCCGCTTGTCGACGCTCCGTGCGGCGCCTCATCTCGTCGACCTCCTCATCGGAGGGGCGGACGATGACCTCGCCGGCCCCGCCGTCGAGGGCGACGAGGGTGCCCTCGGGGACATCCATGACCCCCTCCGCCCGGACCACGGCGGGGATGCCGAGCTGGGCGGCGAGGATGGCGGTGTGGCTGGTGGGGCCGCCAGCGGCGGTGATGATGCCGACGACGAGCTGGGGGTCGAGCCCGACGGTGTCGGCGGGCGCGAGGTCCTCGGCGAGCAGGACGGAAGGTTCGTCGATGGTGGGGACGCCGGGCTTGGGCAAGCCGCGTAGCTCGCAGATGGTGCGGTCGCGCACGTCGTAAAGGTCGGTGACGCGTTCGGCCATGTAGCCGCCCAGGTTGCTGAGGATCGTGGCGTAGTCCTCGACGGCCTCGTGGACCGCGCGGGTCACTCCGGCGCCGGCTGTGAGCTTCTTGTCCGCGGCCTTTGCCAACGCGCGGTCGGAGGCGAGCTGGGCGGTGGCCTCCAGGATGGGGCGGGCCTTCGGGCCGGCGGTTTCGGCCTGCTGTTTGAGGGACGCGGTGACCGCGGCCATCGCGGCGCGGATGCGCTCGCTGTCGGCGGCGGGGTCGGTGGAGGCGGGCTCGTCGGCGTCCACGCCCGGCGCGGGGAGGACCTTGACTGCCTCGGCGCTCGCTGTGCCAGGGGAAACGCCAATGCCGTAGATGACGGTGTGCTGTTCAAACATGGTTCCTCCTACTCAGAGCTGAGGTCGCGTTCGAGCATAGCGGCGAGGGCGTCGAGCGCGTCGGCGGCTCCGTCGCCGGTGGCGGAGAGGGTGACCACGTCGCCGTGCTTGGCGCCCAGCGCCATGACCTCCAGGACGGAGGCGGCGTCGGCCTGCTGCCCATCGAAAGATACGGTCACGTCGGCGCCGGACGCCGCGGCCGCTTCGGCGAAGAGGGAAGCCGGGCGCGCGTGGAGCCCGATCGGCGCGGCGATCGTGGCGGTGCGGGTGGGGGTGGCCGCCTCCACCATGCGGGCGATGTGGAGGGTCAGGTAGGACACCTCGTCCTCGGTGAGGGCTGCGCCGAGGCGCAGCTCGATAAGCGCCGCGAGGCGCTGGGCGCTGCGGTAGGCGCCGGGGGAGGAGTCGCGGATGGCGCGGCCGATGGCGGAGGAGTGCTCGCTGAGCTGCTCGTGGTTGGCGATGCGCACGAAGAGGTAGCGCAGGTGGGTGATAAAACGCGCGACGCTCACCGACCCGGAATCGAGGGCGATGCCGTAGTCGCTTTCGACGTGGTCGAGCAGCTGGTTGAGCATGCCCGTCATCGTGTAGGTGAAACTCAGGTCACCGGTGGAAAAACCGGCGTTGACCAGGTGCAAGGCGATGGCCACGGCCTCCGCGTCGGGTAGCGGGGCGAGCTCACGCTGCACCACGGCGCGGTTCACCGCCGCGACGATGGCCTTCGCCTGGCGGTACTCCTCGCCGTAGAGCTGGCTCACCTCCGCCTGGAGGGGATAATCGAGGCGTTGGCCGCTCGCCGCGCGGGAGATGGCGAAGCCGATGTGGTCCGCCAGCGCGACGAGCAGCGAGGCGCTGTGCGCCAAGGAGTCCGGCAGCCCGGCCTCCGCGACGGCGTCGGTGACCAGGGTGACATGCGCCAGCGGGATCGAGCTGAGCATCGTGGCCACGTGGTCGGGGTCCCGCCCGTCTTCGGGAACGAAGGTCCTGGCAACGCGGGCGTCGTCGATGACGTCGCCGGGGTGCGCCTTGAAGCCAATGCCCCGGCCGGTGACGATCTTCTCGCCGGCGGAGTCCTTGGCCAGGACCACGTTGTTGTTAAAGACGCGCAGAATCTCCATGGCGCTACGGCTGCACCTCAATGACGGTGGTTCCGGCGCCGACGGTGCCGCCGGTGATGGGCTCGACGTGGGACATCTTCTTCGTGTTGGTCACTGTGACGAGTGTGGTCGTGGGGTAGCCCGCCTCGGCGATGGCAGTGAGGTCCACAGTGGCCAGCAGGTCGCCTGCCTCGACGCGCTGCTTCTTTTCTACCGCGACCTCGAAGCCCTCGCCGTCCATCTTCACCGTGTCGATGCCGATGTGGACGAGCACCTCGACGCCCTCGTCCGTCTTGATGCCGAAGGCGTGGCCCGTCTTCGCCACCGTCATCAGCGTGCCGGCGACGGGGGAGACCACCGTCGGCTCGCTCGGGATGATGCCCAGGCCCGCGCCGAGGGCGCCGGAGGAAAACACTTTGTCGCCGGTGTCCTCCAGGCTGATCGCCTCCCCGGCGACGGGGGCGGTGACGTGGACGGTCGACGGGGCGTCGTCACGCGGCGCGGGCTCCGCCGTCTCACGCTGGGCCTGCTCCGCGGCGGCGACGCGCGCCTTGACCTCGGCCCGCTGTTCGGGCGTGCGGTAGTCCGTGAGCACAATCGCGAACATGGCGACGAAGAAGGCCACCGCGATGGAGATGGCATACACCCACATCGGGCTGAAGACCACGGTGGTCAGCAGCGATGTGAACACGAAGGCTTGGGTTTGCACCCCGTCGAAGGGGGCGGAGAGCACGGCGATGGTGATGCCGCCGGCGAGGCAGCCGAGCAGCATGCGCGGGTAGATGCGCTTGAAGCGCAGGTGGATGCCGTAGAGCGAGGGCTCGGAGATGCCGCCGAACAGGCCCGCGGCGAGCGCGCCGGAGGCGGTCTGGCGCATCTGGGTATCGCGGTCGCGCATGGAGAGGGCGAGGACGCCGGCGGTGGCGCCGAAGCAGGCGAAGTTCCACACGCCCATCGGGCCCTGGATGAAGTCGTAGCCCAGCGTCTGGATGTTCACCAGCATGAGCGCGTTGAGCGGCCAGTGCAGGCCCAGCGGGACGAGGAAGGGGTAGAGCAGCGGGATCATGACCGCGAAGACGAACGGCGCGTTGGAGTTCATCCACGCCAGGCCCTCGCCAATGCCGTTGCCCAGCCACACGCCCAGCGGGCCGATGAGGAAGGCGGTCAGCGGGATGATGATGAGCATGGAGATGAACGGCACGAACACCATCTGCACGTTCTCCGGGAAGACCTTCTTCAGGCCGTGGTAGACCAGCGCGAGGATGGGCACCATGAGCAGCGGCACGAAGACCTGGGAGCCGTAGTCGTTGAGCTGCATCGGGATGCCGAAGATTTCGGTGGTGAAGAACTCCTGGCCCAGCGACTCGTTGACGGCGGAGGTGGTGTCGGCGAAGCGCTCCGGGTCGGACAGGCTCATGAACTCCGGCGTCATCAGCGCGGCCATGACGGCGGCGCCGAGCCACGGGTCCACGCGCAGCTTCTTCGCGGCGTTGTAGGCGATCATCAGCGGCAGGAAGTAGAACACGCTGCGCCACATGGCGTCGACGAACACCCAGGTCGCCGGCTTGTCCTCCGCGCGGAAATCGACCACGCCGAGCGCGTCGAGCACGGCGGCGATGGCGATGATGAGCGAGGCACCCAGCAGGACGCCGAGGATCGGGCGGAAAGAGTCGGACAGGTACTCGAAGAAGTTGTCCAGCCAGGAGAACCTCCCGCGCCCCCTCGCCCGCGCGGCGGCCTTGACGTCGGCGTCGGAGGCGCCGCCCTTCATCTCCGGGAGGTTCTTGATCGCGGCGTACGTCGACTCGACGCCGCCGCCGCAGATGACCTGGTAGCGGTTGCCTCCCTGGCGCACGACACCGAGCACGCCGGGGGTGTTTTCGAGCGCCGTGTCGTCTGCCTGGGCGGGGTCGTTGAGCTCAAGCCGCAGACGCGTCGCGCAGTGGGTCAGGCTGGAAATGTTGCCTGGCCCGCCGAGGTTGGCGACGATATCGCGGGCGGCGGACTCTGTGGTCGTTGCCATCGTGGCCTTCTTTCTTCCGGAGGTGACTGTCGCTCGCATGAAAAAAGACCCGAGGCACCACGACGTGGCGGCCTCAGGTCTTGCCTCGTGCGAGTAACAACCCTGAATCAGTTCCTACGCTTCCCTAATGTAGCCGCAAGGTTGCCGCGCGGTAAAGGCCGCGCTACCCCCGGGTGGAGGGCTCGTCCGGCAGGGCGAGCGCCGCGACGGCGACGCACCCGGCCACGAGGACGAGCAGCGAGTCCCCGGCGTAGCCCTCCTGTGGCCACGGTGCCCGCGCCAGCCACAGCCCCATGACCACGGCCGAGCCGCCGGCCAGCACGCGCGAGCTGATGAGCGTGTAGCGCCGGATCGCCCACACCGCCGCGGCCGCCACCGCGCCGGGCACAAGGCCCACGCCGACCGCCGCCACCAGCGGGGACAGGGCGCGGGGAGCGTCCTGTGGCTCGGCGCGCGGGGAGCGGCGGCGCGCGGCCAGCGCCAGGCAGGCAAGCACGGTGGCGGCGGAGAGCGCGCCGCCGAGGAGAAGGCTCAGGCGGTAGGGGCGCTCGCCGGCGAAGGAGAACGTGAGCTCGCCGCTCACACCCGGGGGGACGCGGAAGGCCTGGGCGTTGGCGTCGATACGCTCGGGCGCGAGCTCGACCCCGCCGACGTGCGCGCGCAGCCCCTCGTTGAAGGCTCGCGTGGTCAGGATGAGCTGGTCGCGTGTCGACGCCCCGACCTCGCCCCCCAGGGGCTCCCAGCGCGGCAGGTGCAGCGGCGCCCGCGACACGAGCAGCGTCTCGGCCTCCGTCAGCACCTCGTGCGTCCCCGCCGCCAGCGCCACGGTGCCCTCGACCTCCTCGCCGTCGATGACGGCGGGCGCGCTGAGCGTCCACGTGGCGTCGTGGGCGGTGGTGAAGCGGCGCTGCACGAGGTCGGTGGCCGGAAACACGCGCTGGAAGAAGTACGCGTCCGCGGTGCCGGGCACGTCGACGATGCGCGTGGTGCCGGTGTCGAAGGCGCTGATGCCGGCGGGCTCCGACAGCGTGATGCGCACCGGCCCGGCGGGCACCGCGAGCGAGCGCGGCTCGTCCGCGACGAGCGAGACCGTCCGCTCGGCGCCGCCGGCGGTGACGGTGACGGTGGTGTCGCGCGTGGCGGTGATGCTCACCCGCCCGTCGGGGGATTCGGACTCGATCCATCCGGTGGTGTCCCCGGGCGCGGGCCACCAGGCGGTGGAGTCGAGCCCGTCGAAGGCGGCGGTGAGCGAGGCAGAGGGGTCGGCGCCGCCGAAGGCGGTCGCGTCGGCCGCGGAGCTCGAGGCGCGCGCCGTTCCCTCCTGCGCCACCCCGACGCGGGTGCCCGCCGAGGGGTAGTCCTTCAGCCGGTTGCGCACGTCCGCGCCCTCGGATTCCGTGAGCAGGTGGGCCGAGACCGGCGAGTCGAGCGTGCCGTAGTTGCGGGCGGCCAGCGCCGGGGTGTCGGTGACAATGTCGGGGCTGTCGCCGGAGACGAGCCGCGCCGGGGCGTAGCCCAGCTCCCGGTAGAGCAGGGCCAGCACCTCGCCGCCGCCGTCGACGCGGAGGGGCTCGTCGGCGGTGACCATCATGTCGCGCTGCTGCTCCAGCAGGTGGATGTCCACCTCGCCGAAGCTGACCGTCGGCTCGCCGAGGTCCGGCGGCTCGGGCCCGTCCTCGAGGTCGTGGCGCACCACCACGGCGCTAACGCCGATGGAGCGCAGCGCCTCGGCGTCCACGGCGGCGACCTGGCCGTCGAGTCCGCGGATCGCCTCCGGGTCCACCAGCGGGATCGCGTCGCGCACGGCGAAGCGCGCGCCGGTCAGCGCCTGGATCGGCTCGTCGCGGGTCCACCCCCACGTCTGGCGGGCGAAGGGCGCCGCGGGCACGACGAGCGTGCGCGTGCCGGCGGCGTGTTCGTCGAGCCAGCGGCCCGCCTCCACCCAGTCCGGGGAGACCTCCGTCCACGTCCCCTGCGGCAGCAGGCGCAGCGTCCACGCCGGGGCGACGGCGACGGCGAGGGCGAGCGTGGTGGCGACGGCGGCGGGTGGGCGCACACGGGAGCACAGCCAGCCCAGCCCGATGGCGAGGGGCAGGCGCACCAGCGGGTCCAGTTTGTGCAGATTGCGGACGGGGGCGAGGGGGCCGTCGTAAAGCGGCGTGACAAAGTGCGCGGTGCCGAGCACGAGGAAGCCGAGGCTGAGAAGGAGGACGAAGTAGCCGCGCCACGGCGAGCCGCGGCGCGCCACGCCGACGAGCCCGGCGGCGGCGACGAGCGTCGTGGCCAGGATGAACACGGGCTCGGTGACAAGCAGGTAGCCGGCGGTGCGCTCGGTGTCGACGAAGGGCGCCCAGCTGGTCGTGCCGCGCAGGATCTCGACGGGGTTGAGCCACTGCGTGGTCACGGCGGCGGACTCGATGAACTCGAGGAACGGCGGGGAGTAGCGGCCGAGCACGAGCAGCGGGCCGATCCACCACGCGCTGACGAGGGCGGTGCCCGCCGACCACAGCGCCAGCGGCGCCCACGCGCGGCGCCACGCCAGCAGCACGAAGGCGGGCAGGCACGCGAGGACGGTGGCGGTGGCGTTGACGGCGCCCATGAGCGCGACCGCGACGAGCGAGGCCGCCACGTTCGGCCGGCGGGAGAGGAGGGGAAGGAGCGTCCACGGGACGAGCGCCACCGGCCAGGCCTCGGAGGAAATGGCGGTGAGCGTGGTCAGGATGCGGGGGCTGAGCGCGTAGGCGAAGGCCGCGGCGACGGCGGGCACGCCTGGGGCGACGCCGACGCGGCGGGCCACGGCGAGCGTGCCGGAGAACGCGAGGCCGAGCAGCAGCGCCCACCACAGGCGCTGCAGCACCCATTCGGGCAGCGGGAGCAGGAAGAACGCGCCCTGCGGGAAGAGGTAGCCGTAGGCCTGGTTCTGGATCTGGCCGAGGGTGAACTGGTCGGTGTAGGCGTGGGTGGCCTGGCTCAGAAAACCCGCCGGGTCCTGCGTGAGGTCGAACTTCGTGTCCGCGGCCACCCGGCCGGGAGGTTGGAGGAAGCTGAGCAGGGTGAGCACTGCCCAGCCGACAACGTGGCCGCGCACGTTCACGCGGCGTGCTTACTGGCGCGAGCCGTACTCCGGGCCGCCGAGCACGGCCTGGTCTGCGGGGACGGCGTTGCCGGCGGGGATGGTGCTCTGGCCGGAGAAGGAGGCGATGCCGATCACGCCGACGGCGCCGAGCATGACGCCGACCACGATGCTGGCCACGAGGGGCGAGACGGTGCGGCGAAGCAAAGACGGGTTCTCCTGAGACATGCTGGCGAGTCTAGCAGCGCTAGAGTAGGTATGTTCAGCGCACGCACGGGGCAGGTGACGTGGGAGGTGAGGCCTGTGCGCTACCCGAGGGGGAAGGTTGCTGTCGCGCTCGCCGCGGCCGGCATCGTGGCGGGGTGCGCGGCGGGGGAGGAGCCCGAGCCCATGGTCGAGCCTGCGGCCCCGTCTCCGTTTGTCGTGGAGCCGCCGCCGAGCGAGGCCGAGGCGCGCGTGCCCGAGGACCTGCGCGCGAAGGTCGCCTCGCTCATGGTGGTCGGCGTGTCGGACTACGGGCAGGCCCGCGCCGCGCTCGACCAGGGGGTCGGCGGCCTGTTCATCCCGAGTTGGGCGGACCCGGCGCTGTTGACGGAGCCGGGCCGCGACATCGCCGCCCTGCGCGCCGAGTACCACCACCCCTTCTCCGTCGCGGTGGATTTCGAGGGCGGGCGCGTGCAGCGCCACAGCGAGGTTTTTGGCACGTGGATGGCGCCGCGCGATCTCGCCGCGCAGCCCCCTCAGGTGATCCGGGGGACCGGCTACGACATCGGCCGCGCGCTGCGCGCCCGCGGCGTGAACGTGGATTACGCCCCGGTGCTCGACGTTGACGTCTCCGACATGGAGATCGTGGGCGACCGCGCGTTCAGCGGCGACCCCCAGGAGGTGGCCCGGGTGGCCGAGCTGTTCTCGCAGGGGCTTATCGACGCCGGGGTGACGCCCACCTTCAAGCACTTTCCCGGCCACGGCCGCGCCTCGGGCGATACCCACCTGGCGTTGTCCGTCACCCCGCCGCTGGGGGAGCTGCACGGGCTGGACCTCGTGCCCTACGGCCCGGCGCTGGAGAGCTTCCCCGCGGCGAGCGTGATGGTGGGGCACATGATCGTGCCAGGCCTGGGCGCCGAGGGCGTGCCCAGTTCTCTCAACCCCGAGGCGTACCGCATCCTGCGCGAGGGCGACTACCCCGGCGGGGTGCCCTTCGACGGCGTCGCCATCACGGACGACCTGTCGGGGATGCGGGGGCTGCTCGATTACGCTCCGACGGCGGAGGCCGTGGAACGAGCCATCGCCGCTGGTGCGGACCAGGCGCTGTGGTCCTCGGGGGCGGACGTGGCGGGCATCATCGACAGGGTGACCGCCGCGACGGCGCAGGGCGCGATCCCGGCGGAGCGCATCGACGAGGCGGCGGTGCGGTGCCAGGAGCAGCTCCTCGAGGTCGGCTTGTAGGGGCACCGGGTATGCCCCGCGGGGGTAGCCCAATTACCCTAGGCAAGGTGAGTAGCGTAAACGATTCTTCGGGTCAGAGGCCGGGTCAGGGGCAGGGCGGCGGCCGCGCGGGGCGGATCGCCCTCGGCGTCGTCGTGGGCGTGTTCGCAGTAGCGCTCACCGTCTACCTCGCGGACCTTGCGATGAACCGCGGCACCGTGCCCCGCGGCACGACGGTGGGGGGCGTGTCCATCGGGGGCATGACTCAGGACGAGGCGGTGGCGGAGCTCGAGAGCGAGCTCGGCTCGTCCGCGCAGGAACCCGTCACGGTGCGGGCGGCGGAGCTGACCGCCGAGGTCGTCCCGGCGACGGCGGGTCTGGGCATCGACTGGCGCGCCACGGTCGAGGCCGCCGGCGTGGAGTCGGCCAACCCCTTCAGCAGGCTGGCGAACCTGTTTCGCACCCGCGAGATCGACGTGGTGCCCACCGTCGACGACTCCCAGCTGAGTCCCGAGCTGGACCGCGTACGCGGCGAGCTGCACGCCGACCCGGTCGACGGCTCCATCGCGATCGAGGGGGGCGAGGCGAAGGTCACGGACCCGGTTCTTGGCCAGGAGGTCGAGCGCGCCGAGCTGAAGGAGCGCCTGACCACCGGTTGGCTCGACCCGGAGGGCGTCGAGGTGGAGCCGGAGGTGCTGCAGCCGGCGATCAACGAGGACGTGATCTCCGCCGCGATGGACGGCCCCGTCAAGGAGGCGCTGTCCGGCCCGCTGACGCTGCGCGGGCGCGACGACGTTGACGCCGTGGTGGCCACGGAACAGATCGGCGAGGTGGTGCAGTTCCCGAACGTCGAGGGGCGCATCGAGCCCGAGGTCAACCGGGAGCGCGCCGCCGAGATCTTCGGCGAGCAGCTCGCTCCGACCGTGACCGAGATGAAAAACGCCCGCGTGCTCCCCGGCGGCGGCGTCGAGCCGAGCCAGGACGGCATCGTGGTGGACTGGGAAGTGACTCTCGACGGCGTCGAGGAACGCCTCCTCGGCCCGGCCGAGCGCACGTGGGACGCGGAGTACAAGGAGGTGGCGGCCGACTTCACCACCGAGGAGGCCGAGAATGCCACCTTCGACGAGGTCGCCGGCAGCTTCACCACGAGCGGCTTCAACGCGGCTTCGGGCACGAACATCCGGCTCGTGGCCAGCACGGTCAACGGCGC
The DNA here is from genome assembly GCF_900105305.1 of Corynebacterium timonense. NCBI lineage: Bacteria > Bacillati > Actinomycetota > Actinomycetes > Mycobacteriales > Corynebacteriaceae > Corynebacterium > Corynebacterium timonense. The sequence continues at coordinate 2,545,737 of NZ_LT629765.1, forward strand.
GATTGTGAACCCGGGCGAGACGTTCTCGCTGAACGGCTACACGGGCCCGCGCGGCACGGCGCAGGGCTACGTCGAGTCGGGCATCATCCTCGACGGGCGCGCGGACACGGCCGTGGGCGGCGGCATCTCTCAGTTTGCTACGACGCTGTTCAACGCCGCCTACTTCGCAGGCATGACCGATGTGGCCAGCACGCCGCACTCCTATTACATCTCCCGCTACCCGGCGGGCCGCGAGGCGACGGTGTACGAGGGCGCGATTGACCTGCAGTTCCGCAACGATTCGCCCTACCCGGTGAAGATCACCGCCAGCGTCGGCGCCAACGACCTCACGGTGAGCCTGATGGGCGTGAAGACGTACAACGTGGAGTCCATCAACGGCGGCCGGTGGGCCTACACCCAGCCGCGGCAGCAGACGGTGACCGGCCCCGGCTGTGCGCCGTCGTCAGGCGCGCCGGGCTTTACGACGTCCGACACCCGCATCGTCTCCGACCTCGCAGGCAAGGAGCTCTCCCGCGAGACCACGACGACGGTCTACGACCCGCAGCCGATTATCACCTGCGGGTAGCACCGCCCCGGCCCAAAGTCTCGCATCCGAGACACCCGGTGTGTTCTGCCTCATGTAATTGTGGAAATTGTTGGCTAAGTTACATCACAACCTGGCCAACGATCATATGACGGAGGTACGCGCCATGGCCATCGCGACCGGCACGACCACCACGAACCGCCCCGGCCCCACCGGGACCGGTGCCTGGCGCATGTTTGTCTACAGCGCCATCGGCGCGTTCGTGTTCTTTTTCCCGGTGACCTACAAGGACAAGAAGTCCATCCCCCTAGACCACATGGTCACCTTCATCCGCGACAACTTCGGCGTCGTGGTGCCCTGGTTCATCCTCGCCCTCGCCGGCTACGGCGTGTGGCGCTCCTTCGCCGGCCGCGCGTGGCAGGAGGGGCCGCTGAAGGCGACCTTCGCCGTCCTCAACGTCGTGGGCCTCATCGTCGCCGCGCTCACCGTGGTGAACGCGCTGCCGTGGGTGCTGGGCGAGGAGGACCTCGTGCCGTTCCTCTGGAACAAGATCGCGGTGCCGGTGGGCCTCATCGTCCCTATCGGCGGGGCGTTCCTTGCCTTCCTCATCGGCTTCGGTCTTCTCGAGTTCGTCGGCGTGCTCATGCAGCCGGTCATGCGCCCGCTGTGGCGCACCCCGGGCCGCTCGGCGATTGACGCGGTCGCCTCCTTCGTCGGCTCCTACTCGCTGGGCATCCTCGTCACCGACCGCGTCTACCAGCAGGGTGGCTACACCGCGCGCGAGGCGGCCGTCATCGCCACAGGCTTTTCGACGGTTTCCGCGGCCTTCATGGTCATCGTGGCCAAGCAGCTCGACCTCATGGAGCACTGGGGCACCTACTTCTGGGTCACCCTTGCGGTCACCTTCGCCGTCACGGCGATCACGGTGCACCTGCCCCCGCTGCGCCTCATCCCCGACACCTACCACCCCGAGGCCACCCCTGACCCGGAGCAGCCCGTCACCGGCAGCCGGCTGAAGGCGGCCTGGAACGCGGCGCTGCAGACCCTCGAAAAGGTCCCCTCCCTGCCGGTGCTGGTGTGGCAGAACCTGCGCGACGGCGTGCGCCTCGCCGCGGCGATCGTCCCCTCGATCCTGTCCGTCGGCCTGATCGGCCTCCTGCTCGCGCGCTTCACCCCGGTCTTTGAGTGGATCGGCTACCTGTTCTACCCGTTCGCCGCGCTGGTGCAGCTGCCCGAGCCGCTCTTGGCGGGCAAGGCCGCCGCGATGGGCATCGCCGAGATGTTCCTCCCCGCCACCGCCGTCGCCGGCTCGGAGTCGATGGTGCTGAAGTTCGTCATCGGCGTCGTCGCGGTCTCCGCGATCATCTTCTTCTCCGCGATGGTGCCGTGCATCATGGCCACGAAGATCCCGCTCAAGCTCTGGCAGCTGGTGGCCATCTGGTTCGAGCGCGTCGCGCTCACCATCCTCATCGCGACCCCGATCGCGCACCTGCTGTTCTGACGCCCCCGCGCTCCGCCGCCGCACCCCCGTGGGGTGCGGTTTTTGTTGTGCCCCAGCGCGGTGTTGCAATAGACAAAGCGGTCTAATAGGATCGGGGGCGCGATCACGAAGCCCGACGTTCACAGCCTCCCGGCTCGTCGGCTGGCAACCGCGCTCATCGCGCACGGTGCCCCCGGGAGAAGATCGGCCGGCGTCGGCAACCGCGCGCCGGAAGTGCGATTCACCAAGGAGCAGCCATGTCCCTCGACATGTCGACTTTTCTGTCCTCTGACCACCCCAACGACTGGACTCCCGCCACGTTCAACAATCTGAACGTGGTGACCCTGACTTTCTCCGCCGGCGGAGAAAGCATCGTGCGGGAGTTCGCTTCCCCGCTGGCCGCGCTCTCGCTCATGCGCGAAATGGGATTCGACTTCGAGTTCTCGCCGTCGCGCAACGCGGTGCGCACAAGGGCCGGTGACGTCATCCTCCTGCCCACGCTTGACAAACCCCGTGTCCGTGTGGAGCCGAGCAAGTGCACCCTCGTGGCGAAGGGGCACAAGCCGCACTGGGGCCCAGCGTTGCGGGCGGCGAACGGCCCAGCCGACGCCTGGGCGCCCGTGGTCGTGCTCAGCGTCGAGGGGACCAAGGTGACTCTCGCCACCCCTGACGGGGAGATGGTCATCTACGACCACGGGGGGCAGTGGATGGAGGAGCGGCTCGAATACAACGCTGAGTGGGGCATGCTGCGCGGGCCGAGGGACGACTCGGGTCGACGTACCGCCTTCTGGATCTCCCGCACCCCCATTACGCCGTGCACCGCCTAACCGGGTAGGACGACGATCAGGCTGGCCAGGGCGTTGTTCACGGCATGGATGATCACCGGTGCGGTGAGCGTCCCAAACCACAGGCGCGCCATGATCAGGGAAGCGCTGGTGAAGATGAGGTAGACCATGGCCGCGGGGCTCACGTGGGCCACCGTGAACGCCAGAATGACAATGCCCGCCGCCAGCCACATGGGAAGGTGCCGCCCCAGCCAGTCCAGAAGGACGCGGCGGAACACAACTTCCTCCAGCAGCGGCACCGCAACCGTCACGCACGCGACCAACGTCACGACTAGTGGCAGCGGAAGGATGAGACCGTCTGCAGTGGCGGATGACGGGTCGGCGCTGAGCCCGAGCAGATGCCCCAGGGAGCTCGCGCCGACCGCACCCACGACCACTGTCAGCGGAATCCACCACAGCAGATGCCACAGAGAATGCGCCGGCGCGACGAAACCGAGTTCGCGGCGGCCCCACCCGCAGCTGCGCCGGAAACCGATGTAGCCTATCCCGAATCCGGTGAGTGTGGCCCCGAGCATTACCCCCAGGGCTATGAGTGCACCCCGGTCGAGGTTGAAGGGCTCCGCAAGGTAACTCAAACCGAGGCCGAGCATGAACGCTCCGGCGACGGTGCCGAGCGCGAGAGCGGCGGCCCACGCGACGTGGCGCAGCGTGGGAAGCGGGTGCAGGGGACCTCGGAGACGAGGCACTGATTTCCTCCTCACTGGGAATCGACGACGTCGTCTATATCCCGGACGCTACGTGCGTGAAGAGAGAAGCGGGCATTCCCCCTGGGGGAAGAAGTGGAGCCGGCGACGAGAATCGAACTCGCACTCTCAGCTTGGGAAGCTGATGTTCTACCACTAAACTACGCCGGCAATGCAGGCAATGCTAGCACCTGGCGGCTCGTGAACGAAAACGGCCTCCCGCTACACTGAACGACGTGCTTCTTTCAGATCATGACATCCGCGATGCCCTCGCGGCCGGGCGCCTCGGCATCGACCCGTACGATGCGGGATTGGTTCAGCCGTCGTCAGTCGACGTGCGCATGGACAGGTTCTTCCGGGTGTTCAACAACTCGAAGTACACCCACATCGACCCGAAGCTGGAGATGGAGGACCTGACCACGCTTGTCGAGGTGCCGGAGGGGGAGGCGTTTGTGCTCCACCCGGGCGAGTTCATCCTGGGCTCCACCCTGGAGAAGTTCACCCTCCCCAACGACCTGGCGGGGCGCTTGGAGGGCAAGAGCTCGCTGGGCCGGCTTGGTCTGCTGACGCACTCCACCGCGGGGTTTATTGATCCAGGCTTCTCCGGCTACATCACCCTGGAGTTGTCGAACGTGGCTAACCTGCCCATCACCCTGTGGCCGGGCATGAAGGTGGGCCAGCTCGCGCTGTTCCGGTTGACCTCGCCCGCCGAGGTGCCCTACGGCACGGGGGCGCTGGGCTCGAAGTACCAGGGCCAGCGCGGGCCGACGCCGTCGAAGGCGTACTTGAACTTCCGCTGATTCTCCCCCGGCGAAGTGCCCGCCCGCGTGCGATGATGGGGCGCATGCGTATGACGGTTATTGGCACCGGGTATCTCGGTGCGACCCACGCTGCCTGCATGGCGGAGCTCGGTCACGAGGTGCTGGGCGTGGACGTGGACGAAAGCAAGATCGAGCGGCTGCGAAACAGCGAGGTCCCCTTCTACGAGCCGGGCCTGCCGGAGGTGCTCGAGCGCAACATCGCGGCCGGTCGGTTGGGCTTTACTACCGACTACGCCCGCGCCGCGGGGTTCGCTAACGTGCATTTCATCGGGGTGGGCACGCCGCAGCAGCGCGGCTCGTACGCGGCGGATACCCGCTACGTGGAGGCGGTCATCGACGATTTGGTGCCGCTGCTCGAGGGCGAGCACGTCATTCTGGGCAAGTCGACGGTGCCGGTGGGGACGGCGGCGGCGCTGCAGAAGCGCGCCGACGCGGTGGCGGGGCCGGGCACGCGCGTGGAGATCGCGTGGAACCCGGAGTTTCTGCGGGAGGGCTTCGCGGTCAAAGACACCATTGAGCCCGACCGCATCGTGCTGGGCACCCGCCCGGAGAACTCGCGCGCGGAGGAGGTCGCCCGCGAGGTGTACGCGCAGCCGCTGGCGAAAGGGACCCCGTTTATCCTCACGGATCTGCAAACGGCGGAGTTGGTGAAGGTGTCGGCGAACGCGTTTTTGGCGACGAAGATCTCGTTTATCAACGCGGTCAGCGAGGTGTGCGAGATCGTCGGGGCGGATGTGACGCAGCTTGCCGACGCCATCGGCCACGACGACCGCATCGGCCGCAAGTTCCTCGGCGCGGGTTTGGGTTTTGGCGGCGGCTGTTTGCCGAAGGACATCCGCGCGTTCATGGCGCGCGCCGGCGAGGTGGGCGCGGATCAGGCGTTGACGTTTTTGCGTGAGGTGGATGCGATCAATATGCGCCGCCGCCAGCGCGTGGTGGACATCGCGCGGGAGGAGCTCGGCTCGCTGATCGGGAGGCGGGTGACGGTGCTGGGTGCGGCGTTTAAGCCGAACTCGGACGACGTGCGCGATTCTCCGGCGCTTGCGGTGGCGGGGCAGCTCTCGTTGGCCGGGGCGGCGGTGCGCGTCTACGACCCGCAGGCGATGGACAACGCGCGGCGGGTTTTTCCCACGCTTGACTACGCCGCATCGCTTGACGACGCCCTCTCCGGCGCCGAGCTCGTCATCCTGGCGACGGAGTGGCAGGAGTTCCGGGAGATGGATCCTGAGGCGGTGGGGGAGGGCGTCGATAAGCGAGTGCTCATCGACGGCCGCAACGTCCTCGACGCCGACGCCTGGCGCGCGGCCGGGTGGACCGTCCGCGCGCTCGGGCGGGGCTAAGACCCCCAGGACAAGAACGAAACGGCAAGAATCCGCCCCCGGAGGCCGGAACGGTGGATTCTTACCCTTTCGTTCTTGCGTTTAAGCGCGTGAGGAGCGCACTGCCTCGACCATCCGCAGCACGGCGTCCATGTCGCGGAGCATGTCCTCAAAATAGACGCGCCGGACGGTGAAGCCGCGGTTGAGCAGTGCCCGCTCCCGATCGCGCTCCCGCATGAGGATGTCGTGCGGCGCCTGGGCGTACTTTGAACGGCCATCGATCTCGAGGACGAAGAAGTCGTCAAAGAGGAAGTCGGCGCGATAACCTGCGATGGGGGCCTGGAAAGTCCATCCCGTGACGCCGCGCTCGATGAGCACGCCGCGGAACCAGCTTTCCAGGGGCGAATCCGCGTTCAGGCAGGCGTGCTCCAACACGCGGAGCACCTCGCGTTTGCCCCTGCACCGCCCCATTCGTTCGAGGTGCCAGCGCATGTCCGCCGCCGTGAGCGCGAAGTCGCGCAGCGCCGCGTCCGTGGCAATGAGCCCCTCGACAAAGCCGTGGTAGCGCGCGATGTCGATGCAGGTCCTCGCCGGCGTGGTGGCCCGAACCCCATGTACCTGAAGAATCTCGTCGCTGCCGAGGCCCGCCTTCCGGTAGCGGATGCCCGGGATGCGCCCCTTGGCCGAGGGGACACCGCCCGAGGGCACAGCGGCTTCGGGCACCTCGTCGCTCAGCGCGATGACCGGGATCCCTGTCACGCGCGCGGCGGAACGCCCGACGAGCACCCCCTTCGTCATGCTGCGGCCCGTCGCGATCGCCTTCAGGTTCTGCTTCTGCCAGTGCGGCAGGCCATCCCAGATGTCGCGCGGCACAGCTTGGGTTGGCGCCGCGAAGTGGTATTCGTGCTGCGCCAGGCGCAGCCGCATGCTCTGGTCGTGTCTGGTCAGCCGACGTGTGTCCGTGAGCAGCGCCGCCAAGTCCCCCACATTGTCAAACCTCATGCCGACATCATTGCCGCTGGGGGCCTGGCGGGCCACACGCCGGGCGCGGGGCTGTGGATAACCCCTTCACGTGAAGAACAAAAGGGCAAGAATCCCACAATTTCTCCACCGAAAGCGGATTCTTGCCGTTTAGTTCTTACCGAGAGTGCTAGTGCTGGTGGTAGTCGCTGAGGAAGTTGCCGAGGCGCTCGATGGCGTTTTCCAGCTGCGAGGCCCACGGGAGGGTGACCACGCGGAAGTGGTCCGGGGTGGGGTAGTTGAAGCCGGTGCCCTGGACCATGAGGATCTTCTCGGACTTGAGCAGGTCCAGCATGAAGCGCTCGTCGTCGTGGATGTTGTACATCTCGGTGTCGATCTTGGGGAAGGCGTAGAGCGCCCCCTTCGGCTCGACGACGGAGACGCCGGGGATCTCGCGCAGCTTCTGCACCGTGATGTCGCGCTGCTCCTTGAGTCGGCCCCCCTGCCCGGTGAGCTGGTAGATCGACTGGCGCCCGCCGAGCGCCACCTGGATCGCGTGCTGGCCCGGCACGTTCGAGCACAGGCGGGTGCCAGAGAGCAGGTCAAGGCCTTCGATGAAGCCCTTGGCGCGGCGGCGCGGGCCGGTAATGATCATCCAGCCGGCGCGGTAGCCGCAGACGCGGTAGGCCTTGGACAGGCCGTTGAAGGTGACGGTGACCAGGTCGGGGCCCACCTCCGCCATGGAGATGTGCTCGGCGTCGTCGTAGAGGACGCGGTCGTAGATCTCGTCGGCGAAGACAACGAGCTCGTGCTCGCGGGCGATCTCGGCGATCCCCTCGAGGATGTCGCGGGAGTAGACCGCGCCGGTGGGGTTGTTCGGGTTGATCACCACGATGGCCTTCGTCTTCGGCGTGACCTTGGACCGGATGTCCTCGAGCGAGGGGTTCCAGTTGTCCTCCTCGTCGCACAGGTAGTGCACGGCCTTGCCGCCCGCGAGCGTGGAGGCGGCCGTCCACAGCGGGTAGTCGGGGGCGGGGATGAGGATCTCGTCGTCGTTGTTGAGCAGCGCCTGCGTGCACATCGTGATGAGCTCGGAGACGCCGTTGCCCAGGTAGACGTCGTCGATGTCGAAGTGGGGGAAGTCCTCGATCACCTCGTAGCGGGTGACAATCGCGCGCCGCGCCGGGATGATGCCTTTCGACGTCGAATAGCCTTGCGACGTCGGAAGAGCGGCGATCATGTCGCGCATGATGACGTCGGGGGCGTCGAAGCCGAAGATGGCCGGGTTGCCGGTGTTGAGCTTGAGGATGGTGTGGCCGTCGCGTTCCATCTCCTCAGCGGTGGCGCTCACGGGGCCGCGGATGTCGTAAAAGACGTTCTTCAGCTTGTCCGCCTGGTCGAAGTGGCGGTGCTTGCGCAGCGGCTTTTTCGCCTGAGTCTTCTTTTTCGGGGATTCTGTCGATCCGGTGGGCTCGTCCTTCTGAGTGCTCATACGGCACAATACTAGCCACGGCGCGCCCACCCGAAGCCCGGAATACGGCTACTGCTTCTTGAAACGGTTGACCGTCTGCTGGGCGACGTCGAGCGCGTCGGAGGTGAGCTTGTTCACCTGCTGCCGGCGCTGCGCGCGCTGCGCCGCGATCTCGTCGGCCTGGGCGGCCTCGAGCTCGATCTGCCGGGAGCGCACCAGCTCGCGGCGCTGGCGCTCCAGTTGGCGCAGGCTGGGGGTGTACCACGAATCGGGGCCCACCTTCATGACGTAGAACAGAACAAACAAGGTGGGGATGATGAGCAGCGGGACGGCCGATGCGGCCGATGCGGACGCGGCAGCCAGTGTCATCGTCCCGCCGAGGGAGGCGAACGTGCCTAGCCAAAACACGCCCGCGCGGGTGCGCTGGCCCTGACGACGGGCACTGCGGATCTCGTCCGCGGTGTAGACGCCGGGCTGCATGGGAGTCGGGGATGTGCTGCGCGCCGGGAGGTCCCGGAAAAGGGGGTCGAGCTCCTCTTTGAATTGGGCGTGGGCCACGGCCTCGCAGCGGGTGTCGAACTCCTCCATGCTGAGGCGGCCCTCGCCGAGCGCTTGGCCGAGGGCGTCGATGGCCGTGGAGCGCTCTGCGTCGCTGATCCTGAAATTGCCGGAAGGGGTGGTCACCTGCCCCATAGTAGCCAGTCGCATGCGTCATCACGGTCACGATGGGAACCGGCACGCATATCGGCGACGGAAAAACTCAAAATTCACCTTTGATTCAGCGGATTTTTCGGTCCGAGCTATCCGTGAGCCGGACGTTGCGGGCTGGCGCCGTTGTGCCAGCTCATGCGGGATGGGTGTCCACGCTACTCGGCGATGGAAAGTGAAGAGAGCGTAAACCTTTCCGCGTGGCGCCGTGCTACTGCGCACCGAGCCGTCCTGTCTTCTTTTCTTGGCAGGCACTGTGTGCAGCCTTAGGTTATTCTGCATTGTGGTCGTCGTATCGAGGAGCTAAAGGAGTCCCCGTGTCCAAGAGAGTCACCTCTACCCTGTCCGCGGGCGTTGCCGCCGCCCTGGCGGCTGGCGTAGTGGCAGTCCCCCACGCACACGCAGAAACAAAAACGAACCTACAGCAGCCGTTGGCGTGTAACTTGCAGCTGAAGAACCCGGGCGGCATTCCTCTCGGCTTCGCTAGCGCCGTTGAGGGTGTCTACAACTCGGCGAACAAGAGCTACAGCAACTTTAAGGTCACTCTGGATAAGACTGAAGCGCCGGACACGGTGCCTCAGGGGGAGACTTTTGACTACATCATCGATGCCGGCACACTGAGCGTTCCAGCAAGTATCAACGCGGCAGTGACCGCGAATGTGACGCGGGTGAGCCAGCTGAATATCTGGTACCAGCTTCCCCAAAACGCCGAGCTTGTGAGCTTTAAGGCAGAGGGAGGGGCGCAAGGGTTGAAGGTCGAACGTGAGGGGGCTAGGCTGCGCGTGTGGGTCCCGGCACCCACGAAACAAAGCCAGGATGTGACGAAATGGTCCAAGAACACGCGCAACGCGTTTGCCCATGGTGGCGCAGAGGCCACGAAAGCCGGGGATAGCTTCACCATTGCGATGCCGAAGATCACACTCAAGTTGAAGGCAACTGGCCAGCCCGGCACGAAAATCCAGGCCGGCCTACCGAAGGCTGACGCAAACACCTTCAGCCCAGAGCTGCCGATCCAGTTCTACGCGGACGCGTCTGCGCGTTTTGTGTTAAAAATCAATGCAAACGGCTTCATCCGCTGCGGGCTGTCCGAGGACGACACGTACTGGCCAGGGGAAAACGGTACGAATCTCCCCGCCGACAAATTCTCGACCGTTACAATCACTGAAGCCCGTGCCACTGGGATGGCCGATGCACACGATCCTCGGGCGGCAGGTCCGGTCACAATCGCACGTGGCGGCGCGCTCCCGAATGCGGAAAACGTTATTGCGAACTTCGCTGACCTTCCGAGCGGAACGCGTGCTCAGTGGGAGTCGACGCACACTACGGTCGGGGATAACCAGAGCGGCCGAATCACCGTGACCTACCCTGATGGCACCACTGACGTGGTCGACGTGACGGTCCATGTCAAAGACGCATGGGTGCCGCGCGCACAGACTAACCCGGTCGTCGTTGAGCAGGGCAGCACCATCGCCGATGACTCTGCGAGCGCGTACATCGCTAACGCGGACGGTGCTCCGGCTGGAACGACGTTCGAGTGGGCGACTAAGCCGGACACGACGCAGCCTGGTGAAACCACGGGGACGGTGAAAGTGACTACCCCAGACAGCCAAGCCCACACGATCACCGTCCGTTTCTTCGTTCAGGGGACGGGTGCGCCCAATGTTTATATCCCCCAGGTGACCGAAGAGCCCCAGAAGGTCAACGTCGGCGAATCCGTACCCGATGACCCCAGATACCTGATCACTAACGCGGATGCCGCGCCGGCTGGAACTACGTTCGAATGGGCGATGAAGCCCGACACGGCCACGGCAGGGTCCGCCACGGGGACGATCCGGGTTGTGGTGCCGGGGCAGCCGCCAGCAGAGCGTACCGTCAACTTCAGCGTGGCAGCGGTTTTCACCCCCACAGCCAAGCAAGAAGCGACAGCTGTTGACTTCGAGGCAGACATCGCGGACGCGGACGCGAAGGCCCAGATTGCCAACGCGGATGCCGCACCAGCGGACACCACGTTCCGCTGGGCAGAGAAGCCGGACACCACCAAGCCGGGCTACACCACCGGCAAGGTGGAAGTGAAGGTGCCCGGCCAGGACGTCATTGAAGTCACGGTCAGCTACTTCGTCCGCCTGCCGGAGTCCAAGCTCCTGATCAGCGGCGAAAACGGTCCTATTTTTGCCCCGGGTACCGTCCTTGGGTTGAAGGACAAGAATGGGCACACCGTGAACGTCAAGGCCGACGAGAACGGTGCAATCACTATTCGCCCGACTGACAATCTGATGCCCGAGCAGACCGTTACTGTCACTGCGGCCGATGGCATGGAAGTACGGTACACACTGAACCTGGAGCAGGGGACGTTCACGAGGGTCGAGCATGCTCCAGACATTGGCGCCGCAATCGCCGGCGCCCTCTTGGGGGGTGTTGGTCTGCTTGGCGGACTGGCCCAGATACCAGGTGTGAAGGAAAACGTCACTCGCTTCCTCAACAACGCACTCGACCCCCAGACGGCCAAGGTGGCTGACATGGCGCTGCCCGTTATCAGCGCAATTCTGGGTCTGACCGGGCTGGCGTTCCTTGTCACCGCAGTCCTGCCCAAGACCAACAACGACGGCGCGTCCGTCACGGTCGGCGACACCGCGTTCACGCCTGTTGGTAGCAGCGGCAGTTCTATCTAGGACATACAAGCTGCTCTGAGCAAAGACCTGTGTACGGGAGGGGGAGCACGTCCCCGAAACCTTTCGTACATAGGTCTCTTTTCTGATGTAACGCCACACCCGCGACCCCATCTCACCCCTCCGGGAGCGCCAGCCTCGAAGCACGTTTCTGCGAACAATCCACCTCAGAGCCGTTGGACTCGCAGTGCACAGGGGTGGTGGCTCAAACACCGGAAAGTACACGCGAGCGATCGGGTAGGGGGCTTGGGTCCTCTCAGTACCTTTCGCGGGTAGGCCGCCTGGAGAAGTGCCGTCACCACGACTGAGGCGCCACCCGCGCGAACTCCGGACATATGGCTGTCAGGCAACGCGCGGTGGCGCCTCAGAGGGAAATCGATGTGCGGGGTGCCACCGAGTACCGGTTAGATCCGGATTCCGAAATGCTGGTTCAAAAATGCTGACACCTGCGGACTGGTGACAAACGCGAAGCCACCGAGGCCGAGGGCAAGCAGAACTCCAACGACGACGCCTCCTACGATCAACATTGTGTTGTCACTCGATCCTTCCGAGGAAGCGGAGCTCAAGTGAGTCCTGATCTCAAACCACACCTCGACAGTATCCGTCGACTGATCGGGGTACGTCACCGTGACCACACCGTTAGGATCGGCGGCGGTAGGAAGCTTTGTCCACTTCATTGAGGTGCCCTGTGGGAGCGACTCCACGTTACTGATGACCTCGCTCGGATCCGGCAAGCTACCCCCTTCGTAGGCCGAAAAGATCTGGCTCGTATCCCTAACGGGGTTGTACTTGTCCGCATCCCGGTTCGCGGGGGTGGTTGTGGTCGGCTCCGCGGGGGTGGTTGTGGTCGGCTCAGCGGGGGTGGTTGTGGTCGGCTCCGCGGGGGTGGTTGTCGTCGGCTCCGCAGGGGCGGTTGTGGTCGGCTCCGCGGGTGCGGTTGTCGTCGGCTCCGCGGGTGCGGTTGTCGTCGGCTCCGCAGGGGCGGTTGTCGTCGGCTCCGCAGGGGCGGTTGTGGTCGGCTCCGCGGGTGCGGTTGTCGTCGGCTCCGCGGGGGCGGTTGTGGTCGGCTCCGCGGGGGCGGTTGTGGTCGGCTCCGCGGGGGCGGTTGTGGACGTCGTGGGGGTCGGGCTCTGTTCCTCTGTCGGGAGCTCGTTGCGTGCTGGCAGGTCCTTAGCGGCGATGCGGAAGACTGCCTCTTTCATCGGCACGAGGACGTGGGTGGAATCCGTGTACTTGTACGCGGCGTATTGCGGCACGTGCAGCCCAGGAACATCCGGGGCGATGAAGTCGGCACCGATCTCGAAGGTGGTGCCATTGCCCGCGTTGTAGGTTCGAAGGTGTTGGAGGTCGACATAGCCCTCATTGACTGCGGGCCAGGGCTCCTTTCCCCAGTCAGAAGAATAAAAATCACCGGCGGTGTCAGTGGTGGTGACACCGTGGGCGTTGGCCCGTGTTTTAACGACCATGTTCGTCTCGGCTGCGCCGCTGTTCGGGTGGAAGCGAGACGCCGTGCCTTCCACATAGGTGGAGCCCGGCGAGGGGTTCAGGCCGGCCTCGTAAATCCGGGAATTAACAAAGGTGCGGACGGTCATGCGGCCCCGCAGGTGGTATTTCGCGCCCGGCTGGAGGTCCAGCGGGTTGGAGGCGGTGTGAACGTTGCCGTTGATGAGGAACGGGCCATAGTCGTCGGCGTCCGTATTGGTGTTCCCCTTGTCATTGCGGGAGTACTTTTCGGGAAAGGGGGTTGTGAACGTCGCGGTCCCGTCGGGGTTGACGTTGTAGGGGGTCTCGTTCTTTATGGTGACGTAGCGGGCGGTGAGGGTGTGCTCGCCGTAGGACAGCGGCGTGATGTTCGCGATTGCTTGACCTTCGGAGTTCACGTTGGCGGTGGCAACGGCAACGCCATCGAGGTAGAACTCAACCTTGCCGTTGGTAGCGCCGGGGATCGCGGCGGTGTAGGTGGCGGGGGTCTTGATGGCCACGGTCGTTGGGCCGGCAACCTTGACTGCTTCGCGGGTGTCGGCGGCGTGCGCGACGGATACATTGGGAACAGGGGCGTCAATCGGTGCGACGGCGGGGGCGATCAGCCCGACAGCGCACAACCCGGCGATGGCGGTGCGATAGGGAAAACGCTGGGACATGGAAAGTTACACCTCGGAGAGTTCAACCCGCGTGTGCAGCGGGAGGGGCAGGGCATGGCAGGGCTGATTCTATGAAATCTCACAGCTTGCGGCAATGCACGGTGTGGAATATGACCAGCAATGACGGAAAAATTCCGCATGAATTAATCAGGGATTAACTGAATGTGGCGCATGCGGTGACCAGAACTCCCGTTCCGCTCAGTTCTCCCCGGCGAACTGGGACTGGTTCAGCTGGTAGTAGGTGCCCCGCCGTTCCAGGAGCTCGGCGTGCGTGCCCTGTTCCACGATGCGGCCGGATTGCATGACCAGGATGAGGTCCGCGTCGCGGATAGTGGAGAGGCGGTGCGCGATGACGAAGCTGGTGCGCTGGGAGCGCAGCGCGTTCATCGCCTTCTGTACGAGCACCTCGGTGCGCGTGTCCACGGAGGACGTCGCCTCGTCGAGGATGAGCACGGCGGGGCGCGCGAGGAAGGCGCGGGCGATGGTGATTAGCTGGCGCTCGCCGGCGGAGATGGAGCCGCCGTCCTGGTCCACCACGGTGTCGTAGCCCTCCGGCAGGGAGCGCACGAAGCGGTCCACGTAGGTCGCCTTCGCGGCTTCGAGGACCTCCTCGTCGGTGGCGTCGAGGCGGCCGTAGCGGATGTTGTCCATGATTGTGCCCTCGAAGAGCACCGCGTCCTGGAGCACCATGCCGATGTTCGAGCGGAGGCCGGCGCGCGGCATGTCGCGGATGTCGGTGCCGTCGATAAGGATCGAGCCGGAGTCGACGTCGTAGAAGCGCATGATCAGGTTGACCAGGGTGGTCTTGCCCGCCCCGGTGGGGCCGACGATGGCGGCGGTCTGGCCGGGGCGAACGTGCAAGGTGAGGTCTTGGATGAGCGGGTCGTCGGTGTACGAGAACGCGACGTCGCGGAACTGGACGTCGCCGCGCACCGCGGGGGGCGCGGCGGTGGCGGTGTCGGCGGGTTCCTCCTCTGCGTCGAGGAACTCGAAGATGCGCTCGGCGGAGGCCACGCCGGACTGGAGCATCTGCGCCATGCCGGCGAGCTCGCCGAGGGGCTGGTTGAACTGGCGCGAGTACTGGATAAACGCGGTGGCGTCGCCGAGGGTCAGGGCGCCGGAGGCGACGCGCAGTCCGCCGAAGACGGCGATGAGCACGTACGACAGGTACGAGATGAACTGCATGATGGGGAGCATGGAGTTCGCGAGGAATTGGGCTTTCGATGCGGCGTCGAAAAGCGAGGTGTTCTTCTCGTCGAAGTCCTCGCGCAGCGCCTCGGTGCGGCCGAAGATGAGGGCGACCTCGTGGCCGCTGAAGGACTCTTCGACGTGGCCGTTGAGGTCGCCGGTGGAGCGCCACTGCGCGGTGAACTGGCGCTGGCTGCGCGTGCCCACCACGGCAATGACGACGGCCGTGAGCGGGATAGACAGCAAGACGATGAGGGCGAGCTGCCACGAAATCCAGAACATCATGCCGATGATGCCCACGAGCATGAGCGCGGCATTGAACAGCTGGGAGAGCGTCTCCTGCAGTGCCTGCTGGACGTTGTCCACGTCGTTGGTCGTGCGCGACATGACGTCGCCGCGTTGGCGCGTGTCAAAGTAGTTCAGCGGCAGGTGGTTGAGCTTCCGCTCGACGTCCTGGCGCAGCCGGTAGACCGTGGCCATGGTGATGCGGTTGAGGATCGCCCCTTGGGCCCACATGAGCACGCTCGACGCCAGGTACAGCAGCAGCAGCGTGACCACGAGCGCGCGCAGCCGGTCGACGTCGATGCCCTCGCCGGGGCGCAGGTCCATCGCCTCCGCCATGTCCGCGAAGCGGTCCTGCCCGCTTTCGCGAAGGCCCGCGATGGCCTCCTCCTCGCTCACCCCCGCCGGGATCTGCTGGGAGACCACGCCGCTGAAGATGACGTCCATGGCAAACCCCAGAACGCGCGGCGCGTAGACGGCCAGCACGACCGAGGCGGCGTTCATAAGAAAGACGAACGCGAGGCTCACCTTGTAGGGTTCCAGCAGCCGCAGCAGCCGCATCGCGGACGGCCAGAAGCGCTTGGCCTGGCGCGGCGCCTTGCCGCCCCACTCGTCGCCGGCCATGCGCTCCTCGTAGTCCGCGAGCTGCTCGTCGGTCATCGGCTCACTCATGCGCTCACCTCCTGCTGCGACGCCACGATTTCCCGGTACGTGCTGCTGCTGTCCAGCAGCTCGTCGTGCGTGCCCCGCGCGACGATCCTGCCCGCCTCGAGCACGAGGATCTGGTCGGCATTGCTTATCGACGCCACACGCTGCGCCACCACCAGCACCGTCGCGTCCCGGGTGTAGGCCTGCATCGCCTCGCGCACCTTCGCGTCCGTGATGGCGTCGAGCGCCGAGAAGGAGTCGTCGAAGATGTACACCTTCGGCCGCGCCACCAGCATCCGCGCGATGCACAGGCGTTGGCGCTGGCCGCCTGAGACGTTCGTGCCGCCCTGGGAGATAGGCATGTCGAGGTTCTCGACGAAGTCGGCCTGCGCGGTGCCGAGCGCCTCCCACAGCTCGGCGTCCGTGGCGTCCGGGTTGCCCATGCGCAGGTTGGAGGCCACGGTGCCCGAGAACAGGTACGGCTTCTGGGGCACCATGGACACGCGCTGGACCAGGTCGCTGCGGTCGAGGGCGGTGACATCTGTGGCGTCGATAAGCACGTGCCCACTCGTGGCCTCCCGCAGCCGCGGAAGGAGGGAGACCAGCGTGGACTTGCCCGCGCCCGTCGAGCCGATCAGAGCGGTGGTGGTGCCGGGGCGGGCGGTGAACGAGATGTTGTGGAGCACCGGCTCCTCCGCGCCCGGGTAGCTGTAGGACACCCCACGGAACTCCACCACGCCCTCGTTGGTGGCGGGGCGCGCGGTGCGCGGGCGCTGCTGGGCGACCGACTCGTAGAGCAGCACCTCCCGGACGCGGCGCGCGCACACGAGGGCGCGCGGGAGCATCATCACCATGAACGTGCCCATGACGAACGCGACCAGGATCTGCATGATGTACTGGATGAACGCCGTGAGCGCCCCGACCTCCATCTCGCCCTGGCCCACGCGCTGCCCGCCGAACCACACGACCGCCGCGATGGCGGAATCGAGGATGAGCATGATCAGCGGGAAAAGCAGCACGAAGACGCGGCCGATGTTCAACGACACGCGCGTGATCGCCCTGTTGGCGTCGGTGAAGCGCTCGCTCTCGTGCTCCTCGCGCACGAAGGCGCGCACCACACGCACTCCCGCGATTTGCTCGCGGAGCACCCCGTTGATCGCGTCGAGGCGGGCCTGCATCGCCGTGAACATGGGCATCAGCACCGCGACGAGCACGCCGGCGACGGCGAAGAGCACCGCGATGGCGATGGCGATGATCCACGACAGCCCCGCGCCCTGGCGCAACGCCATGACCACGCCGCCCACCCCCATGATGGGCGCTGGCACCATGAGGGCCAGGAAGAGCAGAAACGTCATCTGGATCTGCTGCACGTCGTTCGTGCCGCGGGTGATCAGGGTGGGGGTGCCAAAGCGGGCGAGGTCCTCCGCGTTAAAGCCGTTGACGCGGCTATAGACGGCGCGGCGGATAGCGCGCCCGGTGCCCATGGCGGTGCGCGCGCTGAACCACACGGCGCCGATCGCCGCGAGGCCCTGAACGAGAGCGACGACGAGCATGACGCCACCGACGCGCCAGATATAAGGGATATCAGCCTGGGTGATGCCTTCGTCGATGATCTGCGCGTTGAGGTCCGGGAGATACAGCGTGGCCAGCACGGTCACAACCTGCAACGCCACCGCCGCCACGATGTGGCCGCTGTAGGGTGTGGCCGCCCAGGCCAGGGTCTTGACAAAGTCCACGGCGACCGCCTTTCCTACGACTGTTGAGATGACCCGTTCAGCGTAATCTATTCGGCCTCCGGGCGTTGCGTGCCCTTGGTGGGGTTTCGGGGAGTGTGGTCGACCTCAGGGTGTTTGGGGTCTTTGCGACCTGGGGTTTTGTGCGTTGGTTTTCGTTGAGGTCGACCGGGGGGCGTGCCTAGTCGACGTCAGCGTGTGTGGGCCCGTTGCGACCTGGGGTTTTGTGCCCCGGAAATCCTTGAGGTCGACCGGGGACCGTGCCTAGTCGACGTCAGCGTGTGTGGGCCCGTTGCGACCTGGGGTTTTGTGCCCGAGAAATCCTTGAGGTCGACCGGGGTGTGGGGCCTAGTCGACCTCAGCGTATTTGAGCCCTTCGCGACCTGGGGTTTTGCGCCCCGGGAATCCTTGAGGTCGACCGGGGACCGTGCCTGGTCGACGTCAGCGTGTTTGGGCGATGTGCGACCTGGGGTTTTGTGTCCCGGAAATCCTTGAGGTCGACCGGGGACCGTGCCTGGTCGACCTCAGCGTGTTTGGGGTTTTTGCGACCTGGAGTTTTGTGTCCCGGAAATCCTTGAGGTCGACCGGGGGCCGTGCCTAGTCGACCTCAGCCTGTATGAGCCCATCGTGACCTGGGGTTTTGTGCCCCGGAAATCCTTGAGGTCGACCAGAGACTGTGCCTGGTCGACCTCAGCGTGTGTGGGCCCGTTGCGACCTGGGGTTTTGTGCCCGAGAAATCCTTGAGGTCGACCAGAGACTGTGCCTGGTCGACCACAGCGTGTGTGAGCCCTTCGCGTCCCGAGAAATCCTTGAGGTCGACCAGAGACTGTGCCTAGTCGACCTCAGCGTATGTAAGCCCTTTGGTATCCCGGGAATCCTTGAAGTCGACCAGAGACCGTGCCTAGTCGACCTCAGCCGCCGCTGACCACGAGCACTTAGGCGTGCGCGTGGCGCACCATCTCCTCCCACTCGACGATCTTCTTGCGCTCGCGCGGATGGATGGAGCAGGACTCGCCGAGGGTGCGCTCCGCCTTGTCCAGCTCGTACCAGCCTTCCCACGTGGTGTACTCGATGCCACGCTCGGTGAGCAGGTCGAGGATGGCGTCAGGGTCGGAGTGGGTGGGGGTGTTCAGCGTGCCGGCCGCGGCGTCGGCGAAGAGCATGTCGGTGGTTTCCTTCGCGTCCGACTTGGTGTTGCCGATGAGGCCGACGGGGCCGCGCTTGATCCAGCCGGTGACGTAGAGGGAGTCGGCGAACGTGGAGCCTTCCATGACGTGGCCGCCGTCGTTGGGGATGACGTTGCGCTCCAGGTCGAAGGGCACGCCCTCGACGGGCTCGGAGCGGTAGCCGATGGCGTGGTAGACCTGCTGGACCGGCCAGTCGGTGAACTGCCCGGTGCCGCGGATGCCTCCCTCGCCGTCGAGCTCCTGGCGTTCGGTGCGCAGGCCGACGATGGCGTCGCCGTCGCGCAGCACCTCGACGGGCTCTTCGAAGAAGTGGATGTGGATCTTGTGCGGGGCGTCGTCAGGCTCGCGGATGGCGTACTGCTCGAGTACCTGGCAGACAAGGTCGACGGACTTGTCGGCGCGGCGCACCTCCTCGGACTGCGCGTCGTAGTCGATGTCCTCCGGGTCGACGAGCACCTGGATCGTGTCGGACTCGTCGAGCTCGCGCAGCTCCTTCGGCGTGAACTTCGCCTGGGCGGGGCCGCGGCGGCCGAACATGTGGACGACCTCGGCCTTGTTGTTCTTCAGCGACTCGTAGACGTTGTCTGGGATCTCGGTGACCAGCAGCTCGTCGCCGGTCTTGGCCAGGACGCGGGAGATGTCGAGGGCGACGTTGCCCACGCCGATGACGGCGACCTCGCGGGCCTCGAGGTTCCAGGAGCGATCGAAGCGGGGGTTGCCGTCGTAGAAGCCGACGAACTCGCCGGCGCCGATGGAGGCGTCGCCGCCCGGCAGGAGCAGCTCGCGGTCGCGCACCGCGCCGGTGGAGATCACGATGGCGTCGTAGTACTGGCGCAGCTCGTCGATGGTGATGTCCTTGCCCACCTCGATGTTGCCCAGGAGGCGCAGCTCGGGCTTGTCCAGGACGCGGTGCAGCGAGTTGACGATGCCCTTGATGCGCGGGTGGTCCGGCGCGACGCCGTAGCGGATCAGGCCGAAGGGGGCGGGCATCTGCTCGAACAGGTCGACGTGAACGTCGTAGTCCTCGTTGCGGATGAGCAGGTCGGAGGCGTAAATACCGGCGGGGCCGGCGCCGATGACTGCAACGCGCAGACTCATGTGTGATGGTCCTTTCGCAGGGTGCTGGGGTCTAATTCGACCATAGTACCTCATAGACAGAGCAGTCTGAAAAATTACCCGGGGCCCGCGCGTTGTCACGACGGCGCGTTCCACTCTGTCTGTCACGCGCTGAAGGGGTTATTAAATTCACGCGCGAACAACCAGCTCAAACGCGGTATGGGCGGTGTGCCTGTTGTTACAGACCAAGCAGTATGGCATGCTGTGCCGATGTTGCCTCAGGGCGAGAAAAACTAGACCTATCGGTTCATTCCTGAACCACAGGACAAGGAGCAGCTATGTCGGCGGCACAGACAGCACACACGCGGGCGCGGGCGAAGAAGCCCGAGGGCCAGTGGCTTATCGACGGCACAGACCCGCTCAACCACGACGAAGAGCTCAAGCAGGTCGAGCCGGTGATGCAGGTGAAGCAGCGCGTCATCGACATCTACTCCAAGCAGGGCTTCGATTCCATCCCCGCGGAGGACCTGGCGCCTCGCTTCAAGTGGCTGGGCATCTACACCCAGCGCAAGCAGAACCTCGGCGGCGAGTACACCGGGCAGGACAACTCGGTCCTGCAGGACACGTACTTCATGATGCGCATCCGCTTCGACGGCGGGCAGTGCACCACCGAGCAGGCCCGCGCCGTCGGCGAGATCTCCCGCGACTGGGCGCGCTCCACCGTGGACCTCACCGACCGCCAGAACATCCAGCTGCACTGGGTCGCCATCGAGGACGTCCCGGCGATCTGGGACAAGCTGGAGTCCGTGGGCCTGAACACGTGGGACGCTTGCGGCGACGTGCCGCGCGTCGTGCTCGGCTCGCCGGTGGCGGGCATTGCCAAGGACGAGATCATCGACGCCACGCCGGCGATCCAGAAGATCCACGAGATTGTCACCCACGACGAGTTCCAGAACCTGCCGCGCAAGTTCAAGTCCGCCATCTCCGGCAACGCCCGCCAGGACGTCGTCCACGAGATCAACGACATCGCCTTCATCGGCGTCGAGCACCCCGAGCTCGGCCCCGGCTTCGAGTGCTACGTCGGCGGCGGGCTGTCCACCAACCCGATGCTCGCGCAGTCCCTCGGCGCCTTTGTCACCCTCGAGCAGGTGCCCGAGGTATGGGCCAACGTCGTGCGCGTCTTCCGCGATTACGGCTACCGCCGCCTGCGCAACCGCGCCCGCCTGAAGTTCCTCGTCGCCGAGTGGGGCGTCGCAAAGTTCCGCGAGATCCTGGAGCAGGACTACCTGGGCTACGCGCTTCCCGACGGCCCCCGGGCGCCCAGCAACCTCGTCGACCGCGACCACATCGGCGTCCACGAGCAAAAGGACGGCAACTTCTACATCGGCGTCAAGCCCACCCTCGGCCACATGTCGGGCGAGCAGCTGCTCGCCGTGGCGGACCTGGCCGAATCCTACGGGCTGACCCAGCTGCGCTTTACCCCCTTCAAGGAGCTGCTGTTCCTCGATGTCGCCGAAGAGGACGTCGATAAGCTGCGGGCGGACCTGGAAGAGATGGGCCTGTACTCCGCGCCCTCCGAGTTTCGCCGTGGGCTGCTGTCGTGCACCGGGCTGGAGTACTGCAAGCTCGCGCACGTGACCACCAAGTCCCGCGCCATCGAGCTTGCCGACGAGCTCGAGGAGCGCTTCGGCGACCTCGACTCGCCGATCTCGATCTCGCTCAACGGCTGCCCCAACGCGTGCGCGCGCCACCATGTCTCCGACATCGGGCTCAAGGGCCAGATGGTGCCCGGGCCCGACGGCGAGAAGGTCGAAGGCTTCCAGGTCCACCTCGGCGGCACCATCGGCGAGGGCGCGAACTTCGGGCGCAAGCTGCGCGGCCACAAGGTGCGCTCCGACGAGCTGACCGAGTACGTCACCCGCGTCGTCGGCAACTACCTCGACGACCGTAAGGACGGCGAGATCTTCCGCGCCTGGCTGCAGCGCGCAGACGAGGAGAAGCTGAAGTGAGCCTTCGCCGCGCGCCCAACCCGAACCGCAACTTCCCCACGTACTGCCCCTACTGCGCGGGCGAGGAGCTCTACCCCAACGAGGAAACGGACTTCGCCTGGAAGTGCGGCGAGTGCCTGCGCGTGTTCGACGTGAAGTTCTACGGCCAGGACGACCCCACCTCCACCCACGCGGCGGCGCCGTCGACCGAGGAGGCGCTGCAAGCATCGCTCGCGCGCCACGGCCACGATGCGGCGCTCGCGGGTTTCAGCGACACTGGTGGGAGCCAAAGAAAGGTAGATCATCATGCTTAACATGCTGGGAGGGGCCGGGAACTTCCGTGACCCGGAGGTCTCCCCCGAGGGCCCCCGCACGACGCAGCCGCTGCCCGAGGACGTGGCGGAGAAGAACCGCGAGCTCGTGGACGCCTACGCCGACGAGCTCTACAACGCTCCCGCCGAGGAGATCCTCGCGTGGGCTCACGAGCACGCCCCGGGCGACGTCGTTATCACCCTGTCGATGGAAAACACCGTGCTCGCGGAGCTGGCGGAGGCGCACCTGCCGCGCGCGGACTTCCTCTTCCTCGACACCGAGTACCACTTCCCGGAGACGATGGACGTGGCCGAAAAGGTGGAAAGGCGCTACCCGGCGCACCGCCTCGTGCGGGCGAAGGCCATCCTGTCGCGCACCGAGCAGGATAAGGTCTACGGCCCCGCGCTGTACCGCTCCAACCCGACCGCCTGCTGCCGCATGCGCAAGGTGGAGCCGCTGGCCGCGGCGCTGTCCCCCTACGTCGGCTGGGTCACCGGCCTGCGCCGCGCCGACGGCCCGACCCGCGCCGAGGCCCCCGCGCTGTCGCTGGACGCCACCGGCCGGCTGAAGATCTCCCCGCTGGTGACGTGGTCGCTCGAGGACACGGACACCTACGTCGCTGACCACGACCTCATCGTCCACCCGCTCACCCAGCAGGGCTACCCCTCCATCGGCTGCGCAACCTGCACGCTGCCGGTGGCGGAGGGGGAGGACCCGCGCGCCGGGCGCTGGGCCTTCTCCGACAAGACCGAGTGCGGCCTGCACGGGTAAAGGCTGTAGAGACGGACACCGAGAAAGAACTTAGGACAGTGACTATCACACAGACGAACGCGCTTTCGCCGCACTTGAAGGAACTCGAAGACGAGTCCATCCACATCCTGCGCGAGGTGGCCGGGCAGTTTGACAAGATCGGGCTGCTGTTTTCCGGCGGCAAAGACTCGTGCGTGGTGCTGGAGCTGGCGCGGCGCGCCTTCTTCCCGGCCGCCATGCCGCTCGAGCTCCTCCACGTGGACACCGGGCACAACTTCCCGGAGGTGATCGAGTTCCGCGACCGCGTGGTCGAGGAGTACGGCGTGCGCCTGCGCGTCGCCAAGGTCCAGGATTGGATCGACCGCGGCGACCTGGTGGAGCGCCCCGACGGCACCCGCAACCCGCTGCAGACCGTGCCGCTGGTGGACACCATCGCCGAGGTCGGCTACGACGCCGTGCTCGGCGGCGCCCGCCGCGACGAGGAGCGGGCCCGCGCGAAGGAGCGCGTCTTCTCGGTGCGCGACTCCTTCGGCGGCTGGGACCCGCGCCGCCAGCGCCCCGAGCTGTGGGACCTCTACAACGGCGAGAAGCTGCCCGGCGAGAACATCCGCGTCTTTCCCATCTCCAACTGGACGGAGGCCGACGTCTGGGAGTACATCGGCGCCCGCGCCATCACGCTGCCCGACATCTACTTCGCGCACGACCGCGAGGTGTTCAACCGCGACGGCATGTGGCTGACGGCGGGCGCGTGGGGAGGCCCGCGCGAGGACGAGACCCTCGAGGTGCGCCGCGTGCGCTACCGCACCGTGGGCGACATGTCCTGCACCGGCGCGGTCGACTCCGAGGCGACGACGATCGACGAGGTCCTCGCCGAGATCGCCAACTCCACCCTGACCGAGCGCGGCGCGACCCGCGCCGACGACCGGCTCAGCGAGTCTTCGATGGAGGACCGCAAGAAGGAGGGCTACTTCTGATGACCGTCTCCACTGTTTTGTCGCAGCGCCAGACCCTGCGCCTGTGCACCGCCGGCTCCGTCGACGACGGCAAGTCCACCTTCGTCGGCCGCCTGCTGCACGACACCAAGTCGGTCCTCGCCGACCAGCTCGCCAGCGTCGAACGCACCTCGGCCGACCGCGGCTTCGAGGGCCTCGACCTGAGCTTGCTTGTCGACGGCCTGCGCGCCGAGCGCGAACAAGGCATCACGATCGACGTCGCCTACCGCTACTTCGCCACCGACAAGCGCACCTTCATCCTCGCCGACACCCCGGGCCACGTGCAGTACACCCGCAACACGGTCACCGGCATGTCCACCTCCCAGGTCGTCGTGCTGCTTGTCGACGCCCGCCACGGCGTCGTCGAGCAAACCGTGCGCCACCTCAACGTCGCCGCCCTGCTCGGCGTGAAGACGGTCATCCTGGCCGTGAACAAGATCGACCTCGTCGACTACTCCCACGACGTCTTCGACACCATCCGCGCCGAGTTCGAGTCCAAAGCCGCCGAGCTGGGTATTTCCGACCCCCACGTGGTGCCCATCTCGGCGCTGCGCGGCGACAACGTCGCCGAGCGCTCCACGAACATGGACTGGTACGAGGGACCGACCGTGCTCGACCTTCTGGAGGAGATCCCCGTCCAGTCCGGCCGCGCCCTCGACCTCGACTTCCGTTTCCCGATCCAGTACGTGCTGCGCGAACACGCGAGCGACTACCGCGGCTACGCCGGGCGCGTCACCGCCGGCCGCGTCGCGGTGGGCGAGACCGTGAGCGCCTCCGGCCGCACCACGACGGTGACGCACATCGACACCGCCGACGGCACCCAGGACTCCGCGGTGGCGGGGGAGTCGGTGGCGCTGCGCCTCGCCGACGACATCGACCTCGCCCGCGGCGACCTCATCGCCGGCGGCGACACCCCCGAGACGGTGCGCGAGTTCGCGGCCACCGTCGTCGGCCTCACGGAGAAGAACATCGCGGCCGGCGCGACCGTCAAGCTGCGCTACGGCGCCGCCCTCGTGCGCGCCCGCGTGACCAGCATCGACCGCCTCGTGGACATCGATTCCCCCGCGGGGGACGTGGACAACCCGGAGGCTGTCGGCCTCAACGACATCGCCCACGTGACCATCCAGACCGCCCGGGACGTCCCCGCCGAGAACTACGCCGCGCGCGGCGCGGTGGGCAACTTCCTGCTCATCGACAACGCCTCCGGCGCCACCCTCGCCGCCGGCTTTGTGGGAACGCGCCTGCGGTAAGGACCACGCCATGGACGCGCTGATCACCCTTTCGCACGGCTCGCGGCACCCGCGGGCGAGTGCTGGCATCGACGAGCTCACCCGGGCCGCCGGGCGCGAGCTCGGCGTCACCGCCGTTGCCGCCCACCTTGAGTTCGACACCCCGGACCTCACCGGCGCGGCCCGCCAGCTCGCCGCCGCGGGCCACACCCGGGCCGTCGTCGTGCCGCTGCTGTTCACCCGCGCCTTCCACGCCACCGTCGACGTGCCCGCTGCACTCGACGCGGCGCGCGAGGCGAGCGGCGTCGAGCTCGTCGCCGCCGAGGGCCTGGGGCAGGGGGAAGACATCGCCGAGTTGCTCGCCGCCCGCGTCCGCCGCGACGCCCCGCACGCCTCTCGCATCGTGCTGTACCCGGTGGGGACGTCCAACGAGAAGGCCGCTCAGAAGACGGTGGCGCTCGGGGTGGGCGTCGAAAAGCAGGCTGGCACCCCCGTGACCACCGTCCCCGCGACTGGCTACGGCGAGCGCGTCGGCAGCTCCGGCGTGGCCGAGGTCGCCAGCGCTAGCGCCCACCTGCTGCCGCTCTTCGTCACCGAAGGGCTGCTGCTGGACCGGGTCTTCCGAATGTGGCCCGGCACCACCTCCGCACCGCTCGGCGCGGACCTTTCACCCATCGTCGCCGCCCGCTACCGCGCGGCGCATCCTTCCTCACACGCAAAGGTGTAAATCATGAACGGTTGGGTCACTCTCCTCCTCATCGCGCTGGCCGGCCTGGCGGGCCAGCTTGTCGACGGCGGGCTCGGCATGGGCTTCGGCGTCACCTCCACCACCTTCCTCGTCTTCCTCGCTGGCCTCGGCCCCGCCCAGGCCTCCGCCGTGGTGCACACCGCCGAGCTGGGCACCACGTTCGTCTCCGGACTGAGCCACTGGCGCTTCGGCAACGTGAATTGGAAGCTCGTCGCACCCCTCGCCATCCCCGGCGCCATCGGCGCCTTCGCGGGCGCGACCGTGCTGTCCAACCTGTCCACCGAGGCCGCGCAGCCGATCATGTCCGCCATCCTCGCCGTACTCGGTGGTGTGCTGATCTGGCGCTTCTCCATCCGCCTCAACCAGCGCCGCCGTCCTGAGTACAAGCAGCACTCGAAGCCCTTCCTCGGCGGGCTTGGGCTCTTCGGCGGCTTCATCGACGCCACCGGTGGCGGCGGGTGGGGCCCGGTGACCACCACCACTCTTCTCACCGCGGGCCGCAACGAGCCGCGCCGCGTGGTGGGCACCGTCAACACCGCCGAGTTCTTTGTTACCGCGGCGGCCACCGCCGGCTTCGTCCTCGGGATGTGGCAGGACCTGGTGGACAACCTCGCGGCCGTCGTCGCGCTGCTCGTCGGCGGCGTCGTCGCCGCCCCGCTGGCTGCGTGGCTGGTCACCCGACTCAACCCGGTCCTGCTCGGCGGCCTCGTGGGCACGCTCATCCTCACGCTCAACCTGCGCACCGTGCTCCGCTCGCTCGAGGTGGACGATACACTCCGCCTGATCGTGCAGGTTGTGGTGCTGGTCGGCGGCGTGGCCCTGGCCATCAACGCGTGGCTGAAGGTGCGGGAGAACTCGCGCGCGGCGGCCGAGAAGGAAGGTAACAGCAGCGGTAGCGGCAGCACGGCCCTCGACCTGTCCGAGAACGCCGACGCGCACCGCTAGCCTGGGGCGCATGAGCATTCTTATCGTCGCGGCCATGAACGAAGAGGCCGCTGTCATCGCCGCCCGCACCGACCACGAGGTGCTGGTCACCGGCATCGGCACGATCCCCGCCGCCGTCCGGCTGAGCCGGCGGCTCGCGGCGGGGCCCGCGCCGGAGCGCGTGGTCAACGTCGGCACCGCCGGCGCGCTTAGCGACGTCGCGGCCGGCGTGTACGAGATTTCAAGCGTGGTCAAGCACGACCACAAGGCGCTCGAGGTTCCGGGGCTGACCGACTTTGTCTACCCGCGCCGGATTGCGCTCGAGCCCGTGAGCGACCTGCCGCAGGCGCGGTTGGCAACGGGCGATACTTTCGTCAACGACTCCGCCCTGCGCGCGGAGCTGGCGCGCGAGAGCGACCTCGTGGACATGGAAGGGTACGCGCTCGCCGCGGTGTGCGGCGAGTTCGGGGTGCCGCTGACCATGCTCAAGCAGGTCTCCGACAACGCGGACGAGTCCTCGGACGTCTCGTGGCCCGAGGCGCTCGCCGCGGCCGCGGAGGACCTGCACGGCGCGCTCGCGCGGCTGTAGCCCGCCCTACTTGGCGAACTCCTCCACGAACGCCTTGTTAAACGCCGGGAGGTCGTCCGGCGTGCGGGAAGAGATGAAGCCCTGGTCGACCACGACCTCCTCGTCCACCCACGTGGCGCCCGCGTTGCTCAGGTCCGTCTTCAGGGAGGGGAAGGACGTGAGCGTGACGCCCTGAATCACGTCGGCGTCGGCGAGAATCCAGCCGCCGTGGCAGATGACGGCCACGGGGCGGTGGGCCTCGCGCAGCGCCTTCACCAGAGCGACCGCGTCGGAGTCAAGGCGGATCGCGTCGGCGTTGCCCGTGCCGCCGGGAAGGATGAGCCCGGCGTAGTCGTCGGCCTTGGCGTCGGCCGTGGTGACGTCGACACGCACGGCCGTGCCGTTCTTTCCTGTAATCTCCCCGGTCTCGGTGGAGATGACCTCGGTGGTTGCCCCCGCGGCCTCCGCTGCCTCCTTCGGGGAGGTCAGCTCGGAGTCTTCGAAGCCGTTGGTGGCGATGATGGCAATCTTCGTGCCGTTCAAGTCAGACATGTGTGTACCTTTCTGTCGTTGCGATCAGTTCCGGTACCCACGTTAGGCAAAAGATTAGTCGCCACGCATCCTTTCGTCGTCCTTCTCGGCCTCCGGGCGCTCCTCGACGGCCTGGTGGTTGCCAGGAATCTCCCTGTCGTACTGCTTCGACGGGTTCTCCTTCGAGTCGGGAACACGTGTCGATCCCACCCCGTCCGAGTTCGCGGAACTGGGGGCCAGGCCGCGGCTGCGGCCGATGGACCGCATGCGCTTGCGGATGGCCAGGAAGGCTTCCTTCGAGTCCATCGTCTGGCTTTGCTGGGTGACTATCTTGATGTCGTCCGGGGTGATATGGCCCGCGCGGAGCGAGACCATCTCGGACCAGTAGCCGAGGAAAACGGCGGCGACGGCGGCGACCGGGACGGCGAGGAAGGCGCCGACGATGCCGAAGAGCGTGCCGCCCAGAGCCACGGCGAGCAGCACCACCGCAGCGTGCAGGCCCATGGCGCGGGACTGCAGAACCGGCTGCAGCACGTTGCCCTCGATCTGTTGGACGGCGACGACGAGGATGAGCACCAGGATCGCGTTGGTAAAGCCGTTGGAGACGAGGGCGACGATCACGGACAGGGCGCCCGCGGTGAAGGCACCGATGATGGGGATGAAGCCGGCGAAGAAGGTGAGCACGGCGAGCACCGGCCACAGGGGCACGCCGAGGAAGATAAGCCCGACGCCGATGAAGAAGGCGTCGACCGCCGAGACGATCGCCTGGGTGCGGATGAAGCCCGACAGGGTGTTCCACGAGCGCATGAGTACCTCAGTGAGGTGCCAGCCGGTGCGCACGCCCGCGTACTTGCGCAGGAAGGGCAGGAAGCGGTCGCCGTCTTTGAGGAAGAAGAAGGTGAGGATCAGCGTGAGCACGAGGGTGGTGCCGATGCTGGCCACCGCGCCGAGGCCACTAAAGACGCCGGAGGCGATCGTCGAGGCCTGGTTGCTGATGAAACTCCTGAGTTGATTCAAGCCCTCCTGGATCTGGCCGCCCTCGACGAAGTCCACGTTCTTTTCGACGAAGCGGGCGATTTGGTTAATGCCCTGCTGGGCTTGAGCCACGAGCTCGCCGCCCTGGCGTTGCACGATCGGGGCCATGGCCGCGATGACGGCGGCGAGGATGCCGAAGGCCGCGAGGATGACGATGATCACGGCCAGAGCGGCGGGCAGCCCAACCTTGCGCAGCGCGCGGACTGGCGGCCACAGCACGGTGCACACGATGAGGCCGAGCAGCACCGGCAGCAGGCCGAACCACACGTAGCGCAGCAGGTAGAACAGCAGCGCGAGCGCGGCGATGATGACGATGAAGCGCAGCGCCCACGCGGCGGCGTTCCGCCCGTCGGCGGCGATGACGTCGCCGCGGTCGATCTCCTGGCCGGACAGGCGCATCGCCGCGTCCGCCGGGGTGGGGAACATCTCCGTCTCTTCGACCTGCGTGTCGAGGGCGCCGACGAAGTCGTTAACGTCCTTCGGCTGGCTCTTTGCGTGCTGGTTCTTGGTTTTTGAGCCGTCACGCTCCTGTGGGGAGGGGGTGGCCTTCTCATCCTTCGTATTCACGGTGCCTTATCTTGCCAGAACCTGGAGGGCTGGGCACAGGGCGGGGCTCTGAGTGGTAGCGCCCGGCTGCATCCTAATGTAACTTAGATCACTGTCATAGGTTTTGGTGAGGAAAGGAGAATTCCCATGACTGTGTACGCTGCGCCCGGAACCGAGGGCTCGAAAGCGAACTTCAAGAAGCGCTACGACAACTTCATCGGCGGCGAGTGGGTCGCGCCGGTCGGAGGCGAGTACTTCGACAACGTCACTCCGGTCACGGGAGAGGTCTACTGCCAGGTCGCTCGCGGCACGGCGGAGGACATCGAGAAGGCTCTCGACGCCGCCCACGCGGCCGCCCCCGCCTTCGGGGCGACTCCGCCCGCGGAACGCGCGCTCATGCTCCTGCGCATCGCCGACCGCATCGAGGAGCACCTCGAAGAGCTCGCCGTCGTCGAGACCTGGGAGAACGGCAAGCCCGTCCGGGAAACCCTCGCCGCGGACATCCCGCTGGCCGCCGACCACTTCCGCTACTTCGCCGGGGCGATCCGCGCGCAGGAGGGCCGCCTCTCGCAGATCGACGAGGATACGGTCGCCTACCACTTCAACGAGCCGCTTGGCGTCGTCGGCCAGATCATCCCCTGGAACTTCCCCATCCTCATGGCCGCCTGGAAGCTCGCCCCCGCGCTCGCGGCGGGCAACGCCATCGTGCTCAAGCCGGCGGAGCAGACCCCCGCCTCCATCCTCTACCTCGTCGAGCTCATCGCCGATCTCATCCCGCCGGGGGTGCTCAACATCGTCAACGGCTACGGCGACGAGGCCGGCGCCGCGCTCTCCGGTTCCGACCGAGTGGCCAAGGTGGCCTTCACGGGTTCGACCGAGGTGGGCAAGATCATCAACAAGGCCACCGCCGACAAGATCATCCCCGTCACCCTCGAGCTGGGCGGCAAGTCCCCCTCGATCTTCTTCGAGGACATCCTAGACAAGGACGACGACTTCCGCGCCAAGGCGATCGAGGGCTTCGCCATGTTCGCCCTCAACCAGGGCGAGGTGTGCACCTGCCCCTCGCGCGCGCTGGTCCACGAGTCCATCGCGGACGAGTTCCTCGCCCTCGGCGTCGAGCGTGTGAAGAAGATCAAGGTGGGCAACCCCCTCGACACCGAGGTCATGATGGGCGCCCAAGCCTCCCAGGAGCAGATGGACAAGATCACCAGCTACCTCGAGCTCGGCCCGCAGGAGGGCGCGCAGACCCTGACCGGAGGCGGCGTGAACACCATCGAAGGCCTCGACGGCGGCTACTTCATCGAGCCGACCGTGTTCAAGGGCACCAACGACATGCGCATCTTCCAGGAGGAGATCTTCGGCCCCGTGCTCTCCGTGGCCACCTTCACGGACTTCGACGAGGCCATCCGCATCGCCAACGACACCATCTACGGCCTCGGCGCGGGCGTGTGGTCGCGCAACGGCACCACCGCCTACCGCGCCGGGCGCGCCATCAAGGCCGGGCGCGTGTGGGTGAACCAGTACCACAGCTACCCCGCGCACGCCGCCTTCGGCGGGTACAAGCAGTCCGGCCTGGGCCGCGAGAACCACCTCATGATGCTCAGCCACTACCAGGAGACGAAGAACCTGCTCGTCTCCTACGCGGAGAAAGAGACGGGACTTTTCTAAAAACGGGGACGAAGGCCTCGGCGGCGGGTTACAGTTCAGTCACATGTTTCTGCTAGGAAAGGACATAGCGTGACGCTGACCCGCCTCGCCGCACCCGTTGTCGCGGCTTCCCTCGTTTTCTCCGGTCTCGCGGCGCCCCAGGCGCAGGCGCACGAGACGGTGTACAACAAAGACACGGATACCTGCACCATCACCTTCACCGACAAGGACCAGGAGCGCGTCAACGGCGCGTACAAGGCGTTGTTTGTGCGCCTCGCGGAGCAGACCCGCGACAGCTTCACCGGGACGTACGCCGGCCAGGAGGCCAAGGGCGACGCCCAGATCGTGTGGGAGTACGGCACACGCGACGACGTGAAGAGCGCCGCCGACCTCCCGATCCCGGCCGACCTGCGCATCTCCAACGCGCAAACCAGGCTCGCCCTCGGCGACGAGAAGGACAAGTACTGGCAGATGGTCGGCTTCCTCAACGCCTCGAAGAAGCCTGTGGTGACCGAGCGGACCATCACGATGACGCCCGAGGTCGCGGCCGAGAAGGGCGGCGTGACGTACGGCGTGGACCTCGGCAGCGCCATCGGCGGCGTGGCCGGCGGCCTCCTGCTCGGCGGCGACACCCGCGAGCTGCGCGACCGCATCCTGGCCGCGGCGACAGCCCACGCGCCCGAGTTCGGCGCCCCGATCCTGAGCTACGGCAAGCTTTTCGAGGCCTGCGCGAACCGCCAGAACTCCTCCGGCACCATCCTGCCGGGCAGCGCGCTGACCTCGAGCCAGGCGGCGGGCATCGGTATCGCCGGATTGGTGGCGGGGTTGCTCGCGCTCGTGGGCATCGGCTTCGCGCTGCGGCCCTTGGTTGATCAGCTCTCGGCGCAGCCGCCGATCAGGCTCTCGAGTTAGTGCGAGCCGTGGCCGCCTTCACCCCGTTGTGGGGTGGGGCGGTTTTTTGCGCGTAAGGGCAGGTCAGGGCGTTTCGCGGAAAAAAGTTGAGCCGGGTGGGAACAACTTTTGTCGGCGTGCCGTTGTAGGCATTGAGTGCGACGGACTCAAGGTCTTCGGCACCGGGTGTACACTGGTCGCCGGAAGTTGAGCCACGGGCAATCAACGTCAATAAAGAAGGGCGGCCGGCAGGCCGTCGACAAACCGTCAACAGGAGGAATCACACATGGCACGTGCAGTAGGTATTGACCTGGGTACGACGAACTCCGTCGTCTCCGTCCTCGAGGGCGGCGACCCCGTGGTCATCGCGAACGCGGAGGGCTCCCGCACGACCCCGTCCGTCGTCGCGTTTGCCAAGAACGGCGAGGTGCTCGTCGGCCAGTCGGCGAAGAACCAGGCCGTCACCAACGTCGACCGCACCATCCGCTCCGTCAAGCGCCACATGGGCGAGGACTGGACCGTGGACATCGACGGCAAGAAGTACACCCCGCAGGAGATCTCGGCGCGCACGTTGATGAAGCTCAAGCGCGACGCGGAGGCTTACCTCGGCGACGAAGTCACCGACGCCGTCATTACCGTCCCCGCCTACTTCGAGGACGCGCAGCGCCAGGCCACCAAGGAGGCCGGCCAGATCGCGGGCCTGAACGTCCTGCGCATCGTCAACGAGCCGACAGCCGCAGCGCTCGCCTACGGCCTGGAGAAGGCCGACACGGAGCAGACCATCCTCGTCTTCGACCTCGGCGGCGGCACCTTCGACGTGTCCCTGCTGGAGATCGGCGACGGCGTCGTCGAGGTGCTCGCCACCGCTGGCGACAACGAGCTCGGCGGCGACGACTGGGACCAGCGCATCGTCGACTGGCTGGCGGATAAGTTCAAGGCGCAGAACGGCATCGACCTGACCAAGGACAAGATGGCCCTGCAGCGCCTGCGCGAGGCGGCAGAGAAAGCGAAGATCGAGCTCTCCTCCGCGCAGCAGGCCTCCATCAACCTGCCGTACATCACGGTCGACGCTGAGAAGAACCCGCTCTTCCTCGACGAGACCCTGACGCGCACCGAGTTCCAGAAGATCACCTCGGACCTGCTCGACCGCACGAAGGCGCCGTTCCACCAGGTGATCAAGGACGCCGGCCTCTCCGTCAGCGACATCAACCAGGTCGT
Source organism: Corynebacterium timonense (assembly GCF_900105305.1). Taxonomy (NCBI): domain Bacteria; kingdom Bacillati; phylum Actinomycetota; class Actinomycetes; order Mycobacteriales; family Corynebacteriaceae; genus Corynebacterium; species Corynebacterium timonense. The sequence continues at coordinate 2,578,827 of NZ_LT629765.1, forward strand.
CCTCGTCGGCGGCTCCACCCGTATGCCCGCCGTGAGCGACCTTGTCAAGGAGCTCACCGGCAAGGAGCCGAACAAGGGCGTCAACCCGGACGAGGTGGTCGCCCTCGGCGCCGCCCTCCAGGCCGGCGTGCTGCGCGGCGACGTCAAGGACGTGCTGCTTCTCGACGTCACCCCGCTCTCCCTCGGCATCGAAACCAAGGGCGGAGTGATGACGAAGCTCATCGAGCGCAACACGACCATCCCGACGAAGCGCTCCGAGACCTTCACCACCGCCGAGGACAACCAGCCCTCCGTGCAGATCCAGGTGTTCCAGGGCGAGCGCGAGATGGCGTCCGCCAACAAGCTGCTCGGCTCCTTCGAGCTGGCGGGCATCGCCCCCGCGCCGCGCGGCGTGCCGCAGATCGAGGTCACCTTCGACATCGACGCCAACGGCATCGTCTCCGTCTCCGCGAAGGACAAGGCCACCGGCAAGGAGAACACGATCAAGATCCAGGAGGGCTCCGGCCTGTCCCAGGAGGAGATCGACCGCATGATCAAGGACGCGGAGCAGCACGCCGACGAGGACCGCAAGCGCCGCGAGGAGCAGGAGACCCGCAACAACGCGGAGTCGATGGCCTACCAGACGCGCAAGTTCATGGACGAGAACTCCGACAAGCTGCCGGAGGACCTGAAGACCCGCGTGGGCGAAGCGGCCGACGCGGTGGACGAGGCGCTCAAGGGTGAAGACCTGGACGCGATCAAGTCTGCCGTCGAGAAGCTGACCACCGAGTCCCAGGAGCTGGGCAAGGCCCTCTACGAGGCCGAGGCCAACTCCGGCGCCACCCAGGCTGACGCCCCGTCCGGGGACGACAACGTGGTCGACGCCGAGGTCGTCGAGGACGACGACACCACCGACTCCGACAACAAGTAAGGAGGCCCGCCGATGTCGAACCCGAACCCGCAGATGCCCACCGATCCGGGGGCGCCGGAGAACAACGACGAGCAGTACGTCTCGCCCGACCAGGCGGAATCCCTGGCGGACGAGGCCGCCGAGACCGAAGCCCTCGAGGCCGACGAGGATCCCCTCTCGGTCGCGGCTGAGGAGGACCTCGGCGACGTGGTCTCCGAGGAGACTGACGCCGACGCCGACGGCGACGGCATGGTCAGCGACGCCGAGATGCAGCTCGCCGAGCGCACTGAGGACCTGCAGCGCCTGAGCGCCGAGTACACCAACTACCGGCGCCGCACCGAGCGCGAACGCGCCCAGGTGGCCGACCAGGCGAAGGCCTCCGTGCTCACGCAGCTGCTCCCGCTTCTCGACGACCTCGAGCTCGCCGAGCAGCACGGCGACCTCGCCGAGGGGCCGCTCAAGGCGTTCGCGGACAAGTTCCGCGCCCTCGTTGAGGGCCAAAGCCTGACCGCCTTCGGCGCGGAGGGCGACCCCTTCGACCCCGAAGTGCACGAGGCCGTGCAGGACCTGTCCACAGGCGACACCAAGGTGGTGGGCACCGTCCTGCGCAAGGGCTACCGGGTGGGCGATCGCCTGGTGCGCAACGCGATGGTGATCATCGCCGACCCTGACACCGACAGCTAGCCCGCGCTCCGCGAGGCTGCTGCGCCGGGGAGAGACCGCGCCACGTCCCACCGCCGGGGCCGGTCTTTCCCCGGCGCTTTTTAGTGATACGACCAGCGAACGGAAATTAGGATGCAGATAACAACACGCCCGACGCGGAAGGAGGGGTGAAGCAGATGGCCATGCAGCAGGAATGGGCAAACAAGGACTATTACGGCGACCTTGGTGTCTCCTCCACGGCGAGCGCCGCGGACATCAAGAAGGCCTACCGCAAGCTCGCGCGCGAAAACCATCCGGACTCCAACCCCGGCAATAAAGCTGCCGAGGAAAAGTTCAAGCGCGTTGCCGAGGCCTACGACGTGCTCGGCGACGAGAGCAAGCGCAAGGAGTACGACGAGCTCAAATCCATGATGAACTCCGGGGGCTTCGGCCGCTTCGGAGGGGGAGGGGGCCCGGGCTTTACCGGCGGGTTTCGCTCGCCGCAGAGCGACTTCGACTTCTCCGACATCTTCGGGGGCGCCTCTGGCGGACAAAATTCAGACGGCGGCTTTGGTGATTTCCTCGGTGGCTTCTTTAACCGCGGCGGCGGTTCTGGCCGGAACGCTCGGCCGTCGCGGGGGGCGGACGTCGAAACGGACATAACCCTCGACTTCCGCGAGGCCGCGAAGGGCACGACGATCCCGCTCGAACTCACCGGCGACGCGCCCTGCACCGTGTGCCACGGCTCGGGCTCGAAGTCGGGCCGCACCACCACGTGCGACCTGTGCAACGGCTCCGGATTCATCCGCGAGAACAACGGCACCTTCGGTATGGCGCGCCCCTGCTCGCAGTGCGACGGGACGGGCACCTTCGTGGAGGACCCCTGCGCCACCTGCGGCGGCACCGGAACGGTGCGGCGCACCCGCTCGATCACGGTGCGCATCCCGGCGGGGGTCGTCGACGGCCAGAAGGTCCGCCTCGCGGGCCAGGGCGAGGCGGGCCCGAACGGGACGCCGGCCGGCGACCTCTTCGTCAGCGTCCACGTGCGCCCCGACCCGGTGTTCACCCGCTCGGGCGACGACCTCGAAGTCACCGTCCCCGTCAGCTTCGGCGAGCTCGCGCTCGGCGGCACGGTGACGGTGCCCACCCTGGACAGCAAGGTGCGGGTGAAAGTGCCCGCGGGCACCCCGAACGGGCGGACGCTGCGGGTCAAGGGCCGCGGCGTGCCCACGCGCTCCGGCGCCGCGGGCGACCTGCTGGTCACCGTCGAGGTGGCGGTGCCCACGACCCTAGACGCGTCCGCGACGAGCGCGTTGCGCGCCTACGCCCAGGCCGAGAAGGACTCCGGCTTCGACCCGCGCGCCGGGTGGGCCGGAGCACAGTAGGTGGTGAGCGATGGCTGAGGAGTACTACGTCATCTCCGTCGCCGCCGAGCTGACGGGCATGCACGCTCAGACGCTGCGCACCTACGATCGGCTGGGCTTGGTCACCCCGGCCCGCACCTCCGGTGGCGGCAGGCGCTATTCGCGGCGCGACATCACGATGCTGCGCCGCATCCAGCACCTGTCCCAGGAGGAGGGGGTCAACCTCGCCGGGATCAAGACGATCATCGAGCTGAGCACCCAGATTGAGCAGCTGCAGACCGAACTGGACGAGCAGCGGGCCCAAAACGACGAGCTGCGCGACCGCCTCAGCGCCGGGGCGCGCCGGGGCGGGGAGCTCGTCCACGTCCCGCGCTCGACCGCGCTTGTCGCGTGGGAGCCGGCGTACCAGAGGCGTCGCAAAGCCCGCTAGGCGGGCAGCGTTGCGACGGTCCGCCCGGGCAGGATCCAGCCCGGAAGGAGCAGGCGCAGCGGCTCCTCCGGCTCGCCCTCGCGGATGAAGCGCATCATCGCGTTGACGGTGAGCTCCGAGACCTTCTCCACGGGCTGGCGCAGAGTGGACAGGCCGATGAAGCTCAGCCCGTCCATCACCCCGTCCGAGCCAATGAGGGAGATGTCCTCCGGGATGCGCAGGCCGTTCGCCTCGAACTGCGCCCAGAGCTTCAGCGCGAGCCGGTCGTAGAGGCAGCACACGGCTGTGGCGTTACCGGCACGGATGACGCGGTTGATGAGGTCGTCGTAATCCACCCCGCCCGTGACGTCGACCTCGGTGACGTTCATGCCCAGCTCGCGGGCGCGCTCGACGGCCGCCGTTGCGCGGACCGCGCTGCCGAGAGAGGCCTCCGCCGACACTGTCTGGACGATGATCGAGCGGTGGCCGCGCTCATACAGGTGGTCAATGCTCAGTCGACCATTCGTGTGCTGGTCGTAGGCGATGTTGTGCAGGCTCGGGTCCGTCTCGGGGCGCCCGACCACGATGAGAGGGACCTGCGAAGCGTGCGACACCAGCGCCTCCGAAGGGATGGTGCCAGAGGCCACGACAATCCCGCTGACGCGCAGCCCGCGGATATGGGCGAGCTGGTCGGCTTCGTCGCTGACGGGATGCTTTCCGACGGTCGTCTCCTGCACCACGGCATAGCCATGGGACCGGAAGTATTTGTGCAGGTGGTAGTTCAGCCGCGAATAAATCGGAGTATCAATGTTGCGCAGTAACAGGCCGATGCTCTTCGTATCGGTCATGCGGAGATCTTGGGCCGCGGCTACGGGGACGTAGTTGAGCTCGCGCATCGCCGCCCGTACGGCGTTCTGCGCGTGGTCCGAGACCCGCGGGTCCTTCTGAATGACCCGCGAGACCGTGGACTTGGAAACGCCGGCGGCGCGGGCGACGTCAAGAATGGTGGGGCGTTTATGGGTCATGAATAGTTCCTTGAACGGAAGGGGTCCACGAAGAGAGTATATGTGTGGAAAGCTCAGTTTTGGCCCAGGCTGGATCTGGGAACGATACCGGCAGCGAAGGGGAAGCGTGAGGAAAACGATGGGTAAGGCATGGGTAGTTGCCGGGGTCGCAGCAGCAGTGGTCGTGCACAGGATCGAGCAGTACAGGGCGGTAGACGCGGACGCGCGGTCGGCCGGTCTGCTGGTTCCCCGGGTGCGGAGGAACGCGCAGGTTCTCACCGAGGCGCTTCGCCCAACGCCCACGGGGCCGAGGCCAGGCTGGGCGGGCGACGGTGTGCGCACGGAGAACATCGAGCAGCACACACAGGCGCGCTACCACACCCCCGAGCGCGAGCCTGGGGACACCGCGGTGTTGTGGTTCCACGGCGGCGGGCTCGTGATGGGCACGCCCGACTCGAACGACAACGTCTGCCGCCAGCTCGCCCGCGACCTGGGGGTGCCGGTGCTCGCCGCGGGCTACCGACTCGCAGGCCAGGCCCCGTTTCCGGCGGCGCTCGACGACGCCGTGGGCTGGCACGACTATCTGGTTACTCAAGGGTTTCGCCGCATCATTGTCGGGGGCACCAGCGCGGGCGGCGGCATTGCTGCGGCCCTCGCGCAACTCCTCGTCGACGCGGGACGCCCGCCCGCCTTTCAGATCCTCATTCACCCCATGCTCGACGACCGCACCCAGCTGCGCCCGACGCCGGGCCGCGGAGTGTTTGCGTGGAACAAGCTGAATAACCACGTGGGATGGTCCGCGTACCTCCGGTCGCGGCCAGGGCGCGGCGCGAAGCCGCGCTACGCGGTGCCCGCCCGCCGCGACAACTACGAGGGGCTACCGCCGGCGTTCATCTCCGTCGGCTCGCAGGATCTCTTCTTCGACGAGGACGTGCGCTACGCCAACTCGCTGATCGACGCCGGAGTGTGGGCGCGTCTGCACGTCGTCGTCGGCGGCATCCATGGCGACATCATGGAGCACTGGGCGTCTGCGCCCTACCAGCAGCTGTGGCGCTCGCTGTTGGGGGCGCTGGCAGAGCACGGCGTGGTTCAGGAAAAGTTGCGCTGATTTTCTCTGTCTATTAGCCCAAAGGTAACCCCGCCAACTTAGCGTTGGGACCGGTCCCAAACGGGCGGCTCAAAGCGTTGTCCGAGGAGTTTCACGACGATAAAAGGGGTTTCATATGGCGAAGACGATGGGAGCGCTGTGCTCGGTAGCGGCACTCGGGCTCGTGCTTGCGGCCTGTGCGAACGAGGAGGACTCACAGGCAAACGGGCAGGCGGACGCGCAGGAAGAAATCCAGATCGAGTTCTGGCATTCGACCGCGGGTAACGCAGGCGAGACGTTGCAAGCACTCGTTGACGAATTTAACGACGAGCACGACGGCGCCATTGAGATTCTTCCGCTTTACCAGGGCAACTACGCCGACTCCATTGCGAAGTTCATTTCCTCCGTGCAGACGGGTGACCTGCCTGCCCTTTACCAGGCGAACGAAGCGCAGGTGTCCTACCTCATTGACTCAGGACTGGCGGTGCCCGCAGAGGAGCTATCAGAGCGTTCTGGTGCCTACGACTTTGACAACCTTTTGCCGGCCGTGCGCAGCTACTACACGGTTGACGGGACAATCCACTCGATGCCGGCGATGGTGTCCCAGCCGACCGTGTTTGTGAACAAAGACCTGCTCGACGAGGCGGGTGTTGAGCTTGAGCAGCTGCAGACAGTCTCCGGCTTGTTGGACGCTACGGAGGCGATCCACGCCGCCACCGGTATTCCGGGGACGACGTTCCACCACAACGCGTGGTACGTGGAGATTTTCAACTCGGCCCTCGGCAACGAGACCTGCAGCCCGGACAATGGAGTCGGTGCTGAACCGGCCACGGAATTCAACATTGCGAACGACGAGCTGGTGGCCATGCTCGACCGCTTCGGCGAGTTCTATGCAACTGGGGCGCTGCACAACCCAGGTGCCGACGGCCAAGCAGCCACCGGCGCATTCCAAACCGGGAACGTCGCCACACAACTGGTGACCTCCTCAGCGTTGAGCGGTGTCGAAGAGGCCGCAAAAGACTTCGAGTTCGTGCTGTCCCCATGGCCGCAGGAGACCGAGGACGCAGGTGCTGTCATTGGCGGCAACTCCTTGTGGGCTATCCAGGAGGGGCACTCCGAAGAGGTGCAGAACGCTGCGTGGGAGTTCATGAAATTCATGGGCTCCGATGATGTTCAGGAGCGCCTTTTCTTGGAGACGGGCTACCTGCCCACCACGCAGCGCTCGATCGAGAGTCTCGATGGTCTCAATCCGCGGCAGGAGACGTTGCTTGCGCAGTTGCGTGACACGCCCGAGACCGTCGTCACGGCCGGGTGCCACACGGGGGCGTTGAACACCGCCCGCGCCGAATACCAGCTCGCCCTAGCGAACATCGCGGGCGGTGCGGACGCGGCCCAGGAGCTCGCCACCGCTGAGGAAGCAGCTACCAGGGCGATCGCCGACTACGAGTCGCGCTCTGGCCGCTAGCTGCCGTCCTCCTTCTTGAAGGTGATCGAGGCCGCCGCGTCCAGGTGCCGGATGTTGGCGCGCGCCAAGTTGACCATCCGGCCGATGCCACCGTCGAGAACTTCCTTGACGCCGGCGGTGGTAAAGCCCGTCATCATGTCCCACGTGATGTTGGGAGGAAGCGACAGGGCGTCCGGGTCGGTGACGATGTCCACGAGGACGGGGCCGTCGTGGGCGAGCGCCTTCTCCAGCGTGGGGCGCAGGTCCTCGGGCTTTTCGATGCGGAAGGCCGTGATGCCCGCGCCTTCGGCGATGGCGGCGAAGTTGACCTGCTCGTGGTCGGTTTCGTGGTCGGGCAACCCGGCGACGAGCATCTCCAGCTTCACCATGCCGAGGGAGGAGTTGTTGAACACCACCGTCTTGATGGGCAGGTTGTGCAGCTTCACGGTGAGCAGCTCGCCGAGGAGCATGCCCAGCCCGCCGTCGCCGGACCAGGAGATCACCTGGCGCTCGGGGAAGGCGGCCTGCACGCCGATTGCCTGCGGCAGCGCGTTGGCCATCGTGCCGTGGCGGAAGGAGGCGGATTCGCCGCGCTTGCCGTTCGGCGTGAGGTAGCGCGAGGACCACACGTTGCACATGCCGGTGTCGACGGTGAAGAAGGCGTCGTCGTCCGCGAGCTCGTCGAGCACCGAGGCGGCGAGCTCGGGGTGGATCGGTGTGCTGGATTCGCCGGCCTTCGAGGTGTATTTGTCCACGACGTCCTCGAGAAGCTCGGCGTGCCGTCGGAGCATGGAGTCGAGGAAGGTGCGGTCTGTCTTTTCCTCCACGTGCGGCAGAATGTTGTCGATCACGCTGGCGACATCACCCACGACCGGGTAGGCCACAGGCGTGCGGCGGCCGATGTGGGCGCCGTTGATGTCGATCTGCCCGACGTTGTTTGTGGGCAGCCAGTCCGTGTACGGGAAGTCGGTGCCCACCATGAGGAAGAGGTCCGCCTTCATCGACGCCTCGTAGCAGGCGCCGTAGCCAAGCAAGCCGGACATGCCAACGTCGAAGGGGTTGTCGTACTCGATGAACATCTTGCCGCGGAAGGAGTGACCCACGGGGGCCTTGACCTTGTCGGCGAGGGCGAAGAGCTCGTCGCGGGCATTGCGCGCGCCGTAACCGGCGAAGATACAGACGGTGTCGGCCTCGTTGATGGCCTCCACGAGGCGGGCGGCCTCACTGGGGTCGGGGTAAAGGCGCGCGTCCGCGCCCGTGGCGTACGTGGAATCGGCGGTGCGGGGCCCCGTCGAAACCTCTTCTTCGAGGATGTCGCCGGGGACGACCAGGACGGAGACCCCGTTACCCGCCAGCGTGTTCTGCAGCGCGCTGTGGAGCACGCGCATGCCTTGGTCGGCGGAGTTAACCACCTCGAGGTACGAGGAGCACTCTTGGAAGAGGTATTGGGGGTGTGTCTCCTGGAAGAAGGAGGAACCGATCTCGGGGGAGGGGATGTGGGAGGCGATGGCCAGCAGCTTGGCGCCGCTGCGGTGCGCCTCGAACAAGCCCTGAATGAAGTGGGTGTTGCCGGGGCCGCAGGAGCCGGCGCACACGGCGAGTTCGTCCGCGGCGAGGGAGTCGGCGCCGGCGGCGAAGGCGGCGGCCTCCTCGTTGCGCACGTGGACCCACTCGATGTCGTGGGTGCGCACAGCGTCAGACAGCGGGTTAAGGGAGTCGCCCACGAGGCCGTAAATGCGCTTGACCCCGAGCCGCTCTAACGTGTCGACGATCTGGTGGGCAAGGTCCTGTGACATGGTTCTCCTTGAGTCGCTGGGCTGGACATATTGCTTACCCACCATGTGTACACTTTTCGCCCCCGCACGGCAGGAGCGTCAGGGCACGGAGGAAGTCGGGGTCGTCGAAGTACGCGGAGTGCCCTCCCTCGACGCCGCCGACAACGCGGGCGCCGAAGGATGGGTGGGAGGGCGACGCGCCGTGGACGGCTCGGTCCCCGAAGCGCAGCGCCCCGATGGGGTCCGAGTCGGCGTCGACGACGAAGACCTCGGGAGCGTCGCCAAGCAGCGTCATCTCCGCGGTCGAGGCGACGGGGACCCCGGGGGAGCCGAGGAGCCACAGGTCGTCGGCGTAGAGCCCGGGTCCGCCAGCGGCCCGCGCGGCGACGACGGTGCCGTAGCTGTGGGCGACGACGCTCTTGCGGGCGGCGGGGAAGCGCTCCTCGACGGCGAGCTGGAAGGCGGCCAGCGCGTCGCCGCCACGGCGGGCGGCGCTGGGGTCCAGCCCGCGAGGCACGTCCGGCGGCGGGACGTAGCCCTGCCAGACCACCACCGCGCCGCCGGTGGCTTCGGCGATGCGGCGCGCCTTCGCCAGCTCGCCGGCCAGCTGATGCGGCTGACCCGTGGACACGCCGGCGACGAGCGTGGTCACGCGGGCTGGGTCGACGTGGTCGCCGACGAGCACGCTCGTGCGCCCGGGGCCGGCCTCGAGGATCAGCCCGCCGGCGTCGGTGATCGTGCTCGCCGTGGACGCGGGCAACGTGGCGAGGTGGCCCGCGTGGATGTCCTCGAGGGAGTCGAAGGGGCGGTGGACCAGCTCGTCGAACTGCGCTTCTGTCTCGTCGAGCGCGAGCACGTCGACCGCGACGGCCGTCGCCGTGTCCAGCAGCCACGCCATCATGTTGAGCCACTCGATCACCTGGGCGCGTTGGGCGTAGATGGCGAGCTCCGCGAAGGCGTCGAGCTTTTCTTGGGCGGAGCTGGCCTCGCTGAGAATCCGGGCAGCGTGGTGGTAAAGAGCGGCGCGGGCGAGGAACGCCTCTCCGAAGGAGGTCAGTCTGGACAGCCCCGCAGCGGCGGCGGGCCCGGCGAAGCCCGTGCGCGCGACGAGGTCCGCCGCGCGGGAGGTGTCGGCGGCCCGTGTCGTCAGCGCCGCGGCGGCGGCGCGCAGGGTGCCGGCTGCGGAGGTGAGCTCGGCGGCCTTCAGTGGGGGAGCGTAGGCGGTCATGGGTGGCCCCCGAGACGCGCCGCGAGCAGGGAATCCAGGCGGTGGGCCTCCTCGGCGAAGGCGGCGAGGGACGCGGTGTGGGTGTGGGTGGCGGCCGCTGTGGCGTCGATAAGCAGGGCCCACCTCTCTTGCGCAGCGGTCAAAGCGGAGGAGAGCGCGCCGGGCGAGAGCTGGGCCCGCGGCGGAGAAGACCAGTCGGGCAGGCACGAGCGGGCGGTGGCGGCGGTGGCGGTGGATAGCTGCAGGAAACCCATGAGCACAGCGTGCTCGCGCGCCGGGCGGACGGCAACGACAGGCCTGCGCGCCTGTGGACAACTCGTGGTGGGTGAAAAGTTTTCCACATATTGTGGCCCTATGAAGATCGCGTTGTTGCAGTTGACAAGCACAGGTGATAAGTCGGAGAACCTCGCGCTGGTAGAGCCGAAGATCCGCCAGGCGGCGGGGCAGGGGGCGAGCCTCGTCGTGCTGCCGGAGGCGACCATGCAGGCCTTCGATAACGGCAGGTTAGACACCCAGGCGGAGGAGCTCGACGGGGACTTCGCCACGGCGCTGCGGGAGCTCGCGGCCGAGCTCGGCGTCACCATCGTCGTCGGGATGTTCCGCCCCGCCGACACCCATAAGGAGCGCAACCGCGTGTACAACACCGCCCTGATCACCGGAAACGGGATGCACAGGGGCTACGACAAGATCCACACCTTCGACGCCTTTGACTACCGCGAGTCCGACACCGTCAAGCCGGGCGAGGCGCTGGTCACGTTCGAGCACGAGGGCGCTGTCGTGGGCGTGGCCACCTGCTACGACATCCGCTTCCCGGAGCAGTTCAAGGAGCTCGCGCGCCGCGGCGCCGACATCGTGGTCGTGCCCACGAGCTGGGCCGATGGCGAGGGCAAGCGGCACCAATGGCGCACGCTGACCGTCGCGCGGGCCCTCGACGCCGGCGTGTTCATCGCGGCCGCCTGCCAGGCCCGGCCCGGCGGGGAGGCCAAGGCGGGGCAGGCGAGCGGGCCGACCGGCATCGGGCACTCGGTCGTGGTGTCGCCGACCGGCGAGCGCCTCGCGGAGTCCGGCTACGGCGAGGACCTGCTCGTCGTGGACATCGACCCGGCGGACGCGGCACGGGCGCGCCGCGCGCTGCCCCTGCTTTAATCCCAGCTCACCGGCGCGTCCGGCGCGATCCGCACGGCGGGCACCCCCAGGCCGTCGGCGATCTCGCCAACGCGTGTCGACGCCCCACAGACCACCACCCTGCGCCCCCGCGCGAGCTCCTCGCTCAGCGGCGCGCGGGAGACCCTGAACCAGTCGTGCAGCTCGGCGAGCGCCGAAAAGACCTGGTCGTCGTAGCTGTCCCCGCGCAGGACCAGGTGGGTGTCTGGGCGGTGGCTGCGCTGCGCAAGCGCGAAGACGATGGCCTTCGCGGCCGCCGCGCCCGTGCCCTCGGCGACGATGAGCAGGCCCGCGTCATCGTCGAGGTCGAGCTCCGGCCCGCGCGCCGCCCCGAGCGTGACGTACCCACCGACCTGCGGGGAGAACTCGTCGGTGACGTGGAACTCCAGCTGGCCGAAGGGGTTGGCGGGCAACGCCGGCGCCAGGTTGTGCCACTCGCCTTGGTGCCCGGCCGCCATCGCGGGCACGTACTGGCCGGGCTGGTAGCCCAGGCCCATCCCGGCCTCTAAGCGCACCACCGTCACCGGCCCGCGCGGATCCACCGAGGTCACGAGCGCGGCCGTCGCCGCCGGGATGCCCGCCACGTCGGCGGCCTCAGCTTCACGACGCATCACCTCCGCCGCGCTGTCCAGCAGCGTCTCGGCCGCGGATCCGCCCAGCGGGGCGAGCGTGCGTGCCGCCGCTGCGGCGAAATCCTCGTAGGCCGCGGCGGGGAAGCCGAAGCGGCGGAAGTCGAGTGCGAAGGCCCGCAGCCGCTGGGTGGTGTCCGGGCGGAGCACCCCCTCGGGGGAGGTCCGGAGCAGCCAGAGGAGGGCGTCGATAAGCGAAGCTGGGACCTCGGACGCGCCGGGGGAGAAAATGCCTCGTGCCTGCGGGACCTGCTCGGCGAGCGCGGCGAAGAAGTCGCGGCGCAGGGCCGTGCGATCGCGGCTGACCGCGTCGCGCAATTCCGTGAACGAACCCATGCGTGCAAGCGTACTGATTGAGGAAAACCAACGGACAACGGTTAATGTTGCGTAGGTAACAATAAACGAGGGAGCCCGCGCTCCCAGGAAACAGGGAGGTCGCGCCGATGGATTACACCCCGTACACGCTGCTTCTCGACGTCGGCTGGATCTCCATCCTCCTCATCGTCGGCAACGCACTGCGCAACCGCTTGCGCGTCCTGCAAAACCTACTGCTGCCCGCGCCCATCACCGCGGGCTTCATCGGCCTGCTCCTTGGCCCGGAAGTGCTCGGGCTAATCAACTGGTCGGACAAGATCAGCGACTACACCACGCTGCTCATCGCCGTCGTCTTCGCCTCCATGGCCTACTCCATGAGCCTCGGCGGCTCCGTCGCCTCGGGTGCACGCAACATGTGGGGCTACTCCACCGCCATGTTCATGGGCCAGTGGGGCATCTTCACACTGCTCGGCGTGTACCTGTTCACCAGGGTCTTCGACACAGAGCCGTGGTTCGGGCTGATGCTGCCCGTCGGCTTCGTCGGCGGCTTCGGCACCGCCGCCGCCGTGGGCTCCTCGCTCGAAGAAATCGGCGTGGCGGAGGCCTCCTCCCTCGGCTTCACATCCGCCACCGTCGGATCCATCGTGGCCATCATCGGCGGCGTCATCATGGCCAACTGGGGCATCCGCAAAGGCAAAGCCACCGAGCTCAAGGGCGACCTGCCCGACGACCTGCGCACCGGCTACATCGACAACCCGGAGGAACGCCCCTCCATCGGCAAAGCCACGACCAACCCCTCCTCGATCGAGCCCCTGGCGCTGCACGGCGGGTTCCTCGTGTTCACCGTGCTCATCGCCTACCTCATCAACGACGCGATTAAGAGCCAGTGGCCCAGCGTTTCCATCCCGCTGTTCGCCATGTCGTTCGTGGTCGGGCTGCTTGGGCGCCTCGTGCTGCGATTGGTGGGCCGCAAAGACTTCCTCGACGGTGGCACCATCACGACCATTTCCGGCGCGGCGACCGATTACATGATCGCCTTCGGCATCGCCTCCATCGTTCCCGCCGCTCTCGCCGGATACTGGCAAGCACTGCTCCTGCTCTTCGTCCTCGGCGTCATCTTCTGTGTCGTGTGGGCGTTCTGGGCCGGGCCGCTGTTCTTCGGCAACAACTGGCTCGAGCGCGGAATCTTCGGCTGGGGCTGGGCCACCGCGGCCACCGCCACCGGTATCGCCCTGCTCAAGATGGTCGACCCGAAGCTCAAATCCGGCACGCTCAACGAATACGGCGTGGCCTACGTTGGCTTCGCCCCCTTCGAAATCGGCATGACCATCCTCGCGCCCATCGCCGTCACCGCGGGCATCACCGCTGGCTTCGGGTGGGCGGCGTTCCTCGTGGCCGCGGGCGTCATTGCCGCAGCCTTCGCGCTGAAATGGATCCCCGCGGAGAAACACGGCACTGCGCCCAAGCCCCGACGGCGGCGCGCGCAGGAGTAGCGCGCTAGCGGGGGGTTTCGTTCTCGGGTGTGCGCTGAGGTCGACGTCAGCGTTTTGGGGGTTTGGCGACCTGGGGTTGTGTGCCGGGGTGTTGCTTGAGGTCGACTGTGGTCGACGTCAGCGTTTTTGGGGGTTTGGCGACCTGGGGTTTTGCGCCGGGAAATTCCTTGAGGTCGACTGTGGTCGACGTCAGCGTGAAACAGGGTTACGCCACCTGGGGTTGTGCGCCGGGATATTGCTTGAGGTGGACTGTGGTCGACGTCAGCGTGAAACAGGGTTTGGCCACCTGGGGTTGTGTGCCGGGAAATTGCTTGAGGTCGACCGTGGTCGACGTCAGCGTGTTGAGCCCCTCAGCGACCTGGGGTTGTGTGCCGGGAAATTGCTTGAGGTCGACCGTGGTCGACGTCAGCGCAAAACAGGGTTAGGCGACCTGGGGTTGTGTGCCGGGATGTTCCTTGAGGTCGACCGTGGTCGACGTCAGCGCAAAACAGGGTTTGGCCACCTGGGGTTGTGCTCCGGGAAATTCCTTGACGTCGACCACAACGCACACGACCCCAACGCGACCTGGTGTTTCACGGGAAAACCCCTGACGCCATCCCGAACCTGAGCGCCATCCGCTCAACCTGAAAAGCGTTGAGTGGAACAGACTCAACTTGCCGGGCGTTACAGAAGGTGTAGCGAACGTTGAGCAAGACAAGACAAGAAAGGACGGGTGCGGTCATGGCATCTTTCAACCCCACAACGAAGACGCAGGAGGCGTTGCAGCAGGCGCTGCAGCGTGCTTCGGCGGCGGGTAACCCGGATATTCGTCCGGCCCACCTGCTTGAGGCGATTCTGCAGCAGGAGGAGGGCATTGCGGCCCCGGTGCTGCGGGCGACGGGCGTGGACCCGTCGACGGTGGCGCGCGAGGCGGGCCAGATCGTCGATGGTCTCCCGAGCGCCGAGGGCCAGAACATGGCCAACCCGAACTTCAACCGCGATGCTCTCAACGCGTTGAACGCGGCGCAGGAACTTGCGGGCGAGCTTGGCGACGAATACGTGTCCACCGAGGTCCTCCTCGCCGGCATTGCGCGCGGCGGGGACGAGGCCGCAGAGCTGCTGAAAAAGCGCGGCGCCACCTACGACGTGCTCAAGGGGGCGTTCCCCTCAGTGCGTGGCAACAAGAAGGTCACCTCGCAGGACCCGGAGGGGCAGTTCCAGGCGCTGGAGAAGTACTCGACGGATCTGACGGCGCGGGCCCGGGAGGGCAAGATTGACCCGGTGATTGGCCGCGATTCGGAGATCCGCCGCGTGGTCCAGGTGCTCAGCCGCAGGACGAAGAATAACCCTGTCCTGATTGGTGAGCCGGGCGTCGGCAAGACTGCGATCGTCGAGGGCCTGGCGCGCCGTATCGTGGCCGGGGACGTGCCCGAGTCGCTGAAGGGCAAGACCCTGATTGCTCTGGATCTGGGCTCGATGGTGGCGGGCGCGAAGTTCCGCGGCGAGTTCGAAGAGCGGCTCAAGGCGGTGCTGGATGAGATTAAGTCCTCGGAGGGTGAGATCATCACCTTCATCGACGAGCTGCACACGATCGTCGGCGCGGGCGCGTCCGGCGAGGGCGCGATGGACGCCGGCAACATGATCAAGCCGATGTTGGCGCGCGGCGAGCTGCGCCTGGTCGGGGCGACGACGCTGGACGAGTACCGCCAGTACATCGAGAAGGATGCCGCGCTGGAGCGCCGCTTCCAGCAGGTGTACGTGGGCGAGCCGACGGTGGAGGACACCATCGGTATCCTGCGCGGGCTGAAGGAGCGCTACGAGGTGCACCACGGCGTGCGCATCCAGGACTCGGCGCTGGTGTCGGCGGCGGAGCTGTCGAACCGCTACATCACCAACCGCTTCCTGCCGGATAAGGCGATTGACCTTGTCGACGAGGCCGGCTCGCGCCTACGCATGGAGATCGATTCCTCCCCGCAGGAGATCGACGAGCTCGAACGCGTCGTGCGTCGCCTGGAGATCGAGGAGATCGCGCTGCAGAAGGAGCCCGACGCCGCCGCGAAGGAGCGCCTCGGCGCCCTGCGCCAGGAGCTCGCCGACCAGCGCGAGCGCCTCGGCGAGATGAAGGCGCGCTGGGCGAACGAGAAGGCGGAGATTGACAAGGTCCAGAACGCCAAGGAGGAGCTCGAGCGGCTGCGCAACGAGTCGGAGATCGCCGAGCGCGAGGGCGACTACGCGAAGGTGTCCGAGCTGCGCTACGGCCGCATCCCGGAGCTGGAGCAGCAGGTCGCCGAGGCGGAGGCCGAGGAGTCCCCGCGCACGATGCTCACCGAGGAAGTCACGCCCGACGTGATCGCCGAGGTGGTCTCCAGCTGGACGGGCATCCCGGCCGGCAAGATGATGGAGGGCGAGACCGAAAAGCTGCTCACCATGGAGTCGGTGCTCGGCGAGCGCGTCGTGGGCCAGACCGAGGCGGTCACCGCGGTCTCGGACGCGGTGCGGCGCTCCCGCGCGGGCGTGTCCGACCCGAACCGCCCGATCGGTTCCTTCCTCTTCCTCGGCCCCACCGGCGTGGGCAAGACGGAGCTGGCGAAGGCGCTGAGCGAGTTCCTCTTCGACGACGAGGCGGCCATGGTCCGCATCGACATGTCCGAGTATGGCGAGAAGCACTCCGTCGCGCGCCTCGTCGGTGCCCCTCCCGGATACGTCGGCTACGACGCCGGCGGCCAGCTCACCGAGGCGGTGCGCCGCCGCCCGTACTCGCTCGTGCTTTTCGACGAGGTGGAGAAAGCGCACCAGGACGTCTTCGACGTGCTGCTTCAGGTGCTCGACGAGGGGAGGCTGACCGACGGCCAGGGCCGCACGGTGGACTTCCGCAACACGGTGGTGATCCTCACGTCCAACCTGGGCGCGGGCGGCACCCGTGAGCAGATCATGGGCGCGGTGAAGGCGCATTTCAAGCCGGAGTTCATCAACCGCCTCGACGACGTCGTGGTCTTCGAGCCGCTGTCGAACGAACAGCTCGTGGGCATCGTCGACATCCAGCTCGCGGGCCTGGCCGAGCGCCTCGCCGGGCGCCGGCTCACGCTCCACGTCTCGGACGCGGCGAAGTCCTGGCTGGCGGAGCGCGGCTACGACCCGGCCTATGGCGCGCGCCCGCTGCGCCGCCTGATCCAGCAGGCGATCGGCGACCGGCTGGCCAAGGAGCTGCTAGCCGGTTATGTCCGGGACGGCGACACCGTCAACGTCGACGTGGCTGACGGCGGCGACGCGCTGACGGTCGACGCCGCGTAGCGCGCTGCGAGAATACCCGCCGGGGGTATAACTGGCGGGTGTTCTAGTCCAAAAGCGTATAAAAAACATAAGTAAAACAAAACTATATGCCGATAACGTGTGGTCCAAGGGATAGCGGCGAGTATCTAAGGAGGAAGTCATGTCCGTCCCGACCACCATGCGTGCGGCTGTTGTTGAAGAGTTCGGCCCCCGCGTTACTGTCAAAGAAATCGATCTGCCTCAGCCCGGTCCGTTCCAGGCGCTGGTCAAGTTGAAGGCCTCTGGCATCTGCCACACGGACCTTCATGCGGCGCACGGTGACTGGCCGGTAAAACCCGCCCCGCCGTTTGTGCCGGGGCATGAGGGGGTCGGGGAGATCGTGGAGCTCGGCCCGGGCGAGCACCCGGTGAAAGTCGGCGACATCGTCGGCAACGCCTGGCTGTGGTCTGCCTGCGGGGCATGCGAGTTCTGCCGCACCGGTCGAGAGACGTATTGCGACGAGGCTGAGTATGGCGGCTACACAGTGAATGGGTCTTTTGGGGAGTACATGCTGGTAGATACCCGCTACGCGCCGCTGATTCCTGAGGGTGCTGATCCCGTCGAGGTTGCCCCGATCCTGTGTGCTGGCGTCACCGTTTACAAGGCGCTGAAGGTAACGGAGACGAAGCCGAGCCAGTTCGTTGTCATCTCGGGCGTCGGAGGGCTCGGCCACTTGGCGGTGCAGTACGCCCGCGCGATGGGGATGCGCGTGATTGCCGTCGACATCGCTGATGAGAAGCTTGACCTGGCGCAGCGCGTCGGTGCGGAATACACCGTTAATGCGCGGGAGAAAGACCCAGCAGCCGCGGTCCAGGAGTACACCGAGGGCGGGTCGCATGGCGTGTTGATCACGGCGGTGCACCCCCAGGCCTTTGGGCAAGCGCTCGAGATGGTACGCAAAAACGGCACGGTTGTGTTTGTGGGGCTGCCTCCCGGAGAGTTCTCAGTGCCGATCTTCGAGTCGGTACTGCGTGGTGTGACGCTTCGAGGCTCAATGGTGGGCACCCGCCAAGACATGGCGGAGGCGCTGGGCTTTTACGCTCGAGGCGAGGTCACACCGCACGTGACAGCGTGTGGGCTTGATGAGGTCAACGACGTGTTCGCTCGGATGGAAGAGAACAAGATCGAAGGGCGGATGTCCATCAAGTACTAACCAACTGCTCACACCGTGGGCTGCAGGCGGGCTCCCGCGTCTGCAGCCCCGCGCGGCCGCAACAGGCTAAGGTACGAGGCATGCAGCCAACGACGACGATTATCACCCGCGTGGCCGTGCCTGGCGTCGAGAACGAGCAGCTCGCGGCGCATCAGCTGGGTGAGAACAAGTTTGTGGTGGCCAGCGTGCCGTTCGTGGACACGACGCTCGCGCTGGGGGACATCGTGGAGTGCGTCATGGTGGGTGGCCGCTTCCACGTCGACCGCGTGGTCGTGCGCGGCGGGGCGTCGACGGTGCGCATCCTGCCGAACGAGGAGCACCCGCAGGACATCGCGGAGACGCTGCTTGCCTTCGGCTGCCGGGTCGAGCTTGGCCCGGCCGGGATGCTCGCGGCGAGCATCGGCGCCGACTGTCCGCGCGAGGGGATCACCGAGTGGCTCGACGGCCTGGCGGACGAGGGCGTCATCGATCTCGCTCCCGGATACACGGCGTAGGAGCTGCGCAGACCCTACACTGGGCCGCATGAGCGTATTTGTCCCGGCAGAGCAGCTGCGCGAGCGAATCCACACCGGCAAAAATCAGACGATCATTGCGGCCCTGTGGGAGCCCGAGGAGGGCAAGGCGTGGTCGAAGTTCCAGTCCGAGCACATTCCCACCGCGAAGTTTTGTGACCCGTCGGCGGTGCTGTCGGGCCTGCCGGGGCGCCGCGTCGGGCGTAACCCGTTGCCTCACCTGGACGTGGTGGTGAAGGCGGTGCGGAGCTGGGGCGTCGATAAGAGCCGCCCCACCTTTATTTATGACACGGGTTCGGGCCTGTTCGCGGCGCGCGCGTGGTGGCTTCTGCGGTGGCTCGGCATCGACGACGTCTTCATCGTCGATGGCGGCTTCCGCGCGTGGGACGCGGCGGGCCTGGAGACGATCGCGGGGCCGGGCAACCTATCCGTCGCGGCGCACGTCGAGCCCAGCCCGGGGGCCCTCCCGGTGGCCACGCTCGAGGATGTCAAGGAGTTCACAGGCTTGCTTATCGACGCCCGCGGGGCGCGCCGCTACAGCGGTCGGCGCGAAATCTTCGACCTGAAGGCGGGGCACATCCCGGGCGCGCTCAACCTGCCCGCCACCGACCTGTTTTCCGCAGAAACCGGTGAGGTCGTCTCCGCGGCCGAGATCCGCGAGCGCGCCGCCACGGTCGGTCTGACCGTGGATTCCGACCCGGCCGGTGCCATCGCGTACTCCGGTTCGGGCAACCACTCGGCGCTGCTGTTGGCGGCGCTGGCGCACGCCGGATTGCCAGTAGTCACGCATTTCGTCGGTGGCTGGTCCCAGTGGGCGGGCGATGCGGCCAACCCGGTGGCTACAGACCTGTGACGTCGGGGGTGGGCGCTAGAGTGATCTCTAATGGCCTACGTACTGATCTTTCTTGGCGTCGCCGCCCTCGTGGCGGCGCTCGCGCTGCTGCTCGGGGACGCGAAGCGGCGTTCCACGCAGACGCGCGCCGGGCTGCAGCTGCCCGGCACGTCGCGGCGCGAGCGGCGCAGCTGGGCGCGAAAGCGCCACTTCGACTTTTCCCCGCGGGATGACTACCTCAACGGTGAGTGGACGCGCGGCGCGGCCGCCGGCGGCGCGACCCCGAAAGACATCGCCTCGGGCACGGCCTACGGCCACGACACCTTTGTGATGGACATGGGCGGGGTCACCGTCATGGCCATGCGCACCGGGGAGGTCAGCGACGTCGTGGTGGACCTGCGCCGCGAGGGGTTTTCCGCGGATTCCTCAGACGACCTCGTCGAGGTGGGTAAGGCGGAGGGCTTCCGCGTCTTTGCCACGGAGCCCGGGCCGGCGCAGCGGTTCGTGGACGTGCGGGTGACCACGGCGCTGGAGCAGCTGCCCGAAACGGTGAACGCGGTGTGGCTCGAGTCGGAGTGGGTGCTCGCGCAGACGCAGCCTGAGTCGGCGCCGGAGCAGTGGGACGCGATGCTCGCCCCGTTGGCCTTGCTCGCCGACGCCGCCCGTGTGCTCCCCCCGCGCGAGTGGCACGAGGTGTCCGCGCCCTACCCAACGCGCGCGATGGCCGAGGCAAGCGACGTGCCGGGCGAGGCCGACGTCGAGGGGGTGCACGCGCCGGTCGTGCAGCGCCCGGAGGAGCCGCTGGCGCTTCCCACCCGCACCACCGGCGCGGTGCGCGGGGTGATCGACCACCGCGCCGTCGGCGGCGACGAGGTAGAGGCCATCGCGGACGGCGTCGCGCGCGGCGACGCGGGCCCGGACCTGACGCGGGTAAAGCGGGACCAGGCGCCTCCATCGATTTTCGGGGATGACGGCGGGGACTAAGGTGAGTGGGCATGGGTACTGTGAATGAGGCCAATGCCGGCGCTGGGGCCAGCAGGGATGAACTGGCGGAGCTTGTCAAGGAGCTCGCCGTGGTGCATGGTCGGGTGACGCTGTCCTCCGGCAAGGAGGCGGACTACTACGTGGATCTGCGCCGCGCCACGCTGCACCACCGGGCGTCGCGCCTGATCGGTGAGCTGCTGCGCGAGCTCACGGCCGACCTCGACTTCGACGCCGTGGGTGGCCTCACGCTGGGCGCGGACCCGGTGGCCACGGCGGTGATGCACGCGCAGGGGCGCCCCATCGACGCGTTCGTGGTGCGCAAGGAGGCCAAGAAGCACGGGATGCAGCGCCGCATCGAGGGCCCGAGCATCGCCGGCCGGCGCGTGTTGGTGGTGGAGGACACCACGACCACCGGAAACTCGCCGCTGACCGCCGTCGAGGCGTGCCGCGCGGAGGGCGCGGAGGTCGTGGCGGTCGCCACCGTCGTCGACCGCTCCACCGGGGCGCAGAAGGTCATCGAAGAGGAGGGGCTTGAGTACCGCTACCTGCTTGGCCTCGGCGACCTTGGGCTGCGGTAGCGGCGCGAAGGGGCCCACCGAGTGGGCCGAGGGGCGCCACGGCGTCGGGCCGTGGGAGGGGCCGTGGCCGGAGGACCCGCGCTACGACCCGGAGCTGTTGGAGCGAGGGGACCGGCGCAACGTCGTCGACGCGTACCGCTACTGGTCGCTCGAGGCGATTAACGCCGACCTGGATGCGAAGCGCCACCCCTTCCACGTGGCCATCGAGAACTTCGAAAACGACATGAACATCGGCACCGTGGTGCGCACCGCCAATGCCTTCCTGGCGCGAGCGGTGCACATCGTGGGACGGCGCCGCTGGAACCGGCGCGGGGCGATGGTGACGGACCGCTACCAGCACATCCACCACCACGACACGGTGGGGGACCTGATGCGCTGGGCCAAGGAGGAGGGCCTGGCCGTGGTGGGCATCGACAACACCCCAGGAGCGGTGCCGCTGGAAACGGCGGTGCTGCCGGAGCGCTGCGTCCTCGTCTTCGGCCAGGAGGGGCCGGGCATCACAGGCGAGACGCGGTCGGCAGCGGCGATGACCTGCTCGATCGCGCAGTTCGGGTCGACGCGCTCGATCAACGCGGGCGTGGCGGCGGGCATCGCCATGCACGCGTGGGTGCGACAACACGCGGACCTGAAACAATCCTGGTAGTTCTGGCACTATAGGAATGATGAGGAGTTCGACGACCACCGAGGAGGAAGCCCGTGCCGGAAACCTGGGCGCACCGCGCTGACCTGGCGGAATCCGCCATCCAGGACCGTCACGCAACCCGCCTGTGGGGGCTGCCTCGGACGAACCTCGCCGCGGTGGCGTGGCCGCCGGGCTGGCGCGAAACCACGTTCTTGCACTGGCATTTCTGGTGGCAGGCGCACTACATCGACTGCCTGATCGACGCCGCCGAGCGCCGCTCCACCAAGCGGCGGCGCAAGCGCATCCACCACACTTTGCGCGGCGTGGTCCTCCGCAGCAACGGGCGGCCCACGTCGAACCGTTACTACGACGACAAGGCGTGGCTGGCGCTGGCCTGGAACCGCGCGCTCGGCCTGGAGGGCTTCCAGCGGACGAAGCGGCTGACGGCGCTGGAGTTCGACATCCTCGCCGGCATCGACCCGACGACGGGGGTGCTGCCGTGGCGGAGCAACGAGACCTTCTATAACGTGCCCTCGAACGGGCCCGCCGCCATCTTGTTCGCCCGCACCGGCCGGCTGGACAAGGCGCGCGAGGTGACGGACTGGATCTTCGACAACCTGATGGCCGACAACGGCCTGGTCCAGGACGGCCTCCGCATGCGTATGAACGGCCCGGAGGTGGTGGACAAGATCTACACCTACAACCAGGGCACGGTGCTCGGCGCGAGTCTGGAGATCGCGCTGGCGCTGCGTCACGACGTCGGGCTGGCCGACGACGAGCCGATCGACTCCTTCGACCACTCCGAGCGCGCGGACGCCTCGGTGTTTTACATCACCCACATCCGCGCGCTGGTGAGGGCGATCGCCCGGCACATGGCCACCCCGCGCGGGGTGATCACGCGCCCGGAACACGAGACGCGCGACGGCGACGGCGGGCTGTTCCACGGCATCCTGGCGCGCTACCTCGCGGACGTGGCCCTGCGGATGCCGGAGGACAGCCCGGAGAGCGTGGCCACGAAGAAGCTCGCGGCGCGGCTGGTGATGGCCTCGGCGGAGTCGCTGTGGGAGCACCGCCTCGAGGTGGACGGCCTGCCTGTGTTCCCTTCGGACTGGACGGAGGATGCGCGGTTGCCGCACAACTACGGTTTGGGTCCGTCGTCGATTAGCGAGGCCGTGGGCCTCGTCCGCATCGACGAGCGCGACTTGTCCGTGCAGCTGTCCGGCTGGATGCTGCTGGAGGCGGCGGCGCGGGTGGCGGCTGCGACGTAGGCTGGCCTGCTGTTTTCGCTTTTGTGCTAGTGTGACCTCATGATTACGCGATTTGAAGTGGACGGGTTCAAAAACCTGCGAAACTTCAGCTGCGATTTCGGGCCGTACACGTGTATCGCCGGGCCGAACTCAGTGGGTAAGTCCAATGTTTTTGACGCGTTGGGCTTTTTGTCTGCTACCGCGACCACATCCTTTCACACCGCCGCGGCGGCGATTCGGGGGGAGGGCGGTGACCTCGACGATCTTTTCGCTCCAGGCTGCGACCGGATCCGCATGGCGGCCGAGTTGGTTGTTCCCGCGGAATTCTACGACGACTTCAAGCGCCTCGTAGAGGTCAACCACACGTATCTGCGCTACGAACTGACCCTTGCCAAGCAGGATCTGTCTGTTGCCACTGGCGGGGCAGTGACTGCTATTTCGCTGGTGGAGGAAAGGCTGGTTCCGCTGTCGCGCCAGTACGCGGAGGAGCGCCTGGGATGGGTGGATTTCAATGGCGAGTTTAAAAAAACTGCGCTGCGGTTTTCCAGAAAAAGTAAACCGCTCATTGAGACGATCACTGAACCCCCAGCAAAGGTGATTGTGTACGCGGGGACCAGCACAGGCCGTCCCCCCGAGGTTCCGCTTCCGGAGGGTCAGACCGTGGGAACGTCGGCGCTGTCTGGATTCGGCGGTGCTGAGTACCCGTTCCAAGCCGCGATGAAATATGAGATGCGCCGCTGGCTCACCCTCTCGCTAGAACCCTCGGCCATGAGGGCACCGAGCGATGCCACAGCACCTGACCAGGTCAGCGCGGAAGGGGGGAACCTACCGAAGACGCTTTCGCGGCTGATGAGGACGGTACCCCGATCCGACGTCCTTGGGGCTTTGACCGAAAGCGTGCGCGACCTCGTCGACATTCGCAAGATCGACGTCGATTTCGATAACTCGAGACAGTTGTTCACGTTGCGCGCGCAAGTCGGCAGCGCCCCAATGCTCGCCGCGCGTTCGCTTTCCGACGGCACACTGCGCTTTTTGGCCCTTTCGATCTTGTATATGGACCCCGAGTTCAGCGGGTTGATTTGTTTCGAGGAACCGGAAAATGGGATTCATCCGAGGAAAATGGAGCAAATGTACCGCCTGATGCGTGATTTGGCGGCGGACCCAAAGGAGGCGATAGGCCCGCAGAACCCCCTGCGTCAGGTCATAGTGAATACTCATTCGCCAGCGTATATCTACCAACACGCGGACGCGCCGGACAACCTCATGATTGCTTCGCATCGACCGGGTACCCATGAGCTGGCGTTGTCGCCCGTGCGCACAGCGGCCTCGTGGCGGAAGCACGAGGACGGTCAAGTACCGCCTGATATGGTCACCGAGCTTATGGAGGAAAGCTTCCCCGGGACCGACTTCGACTGGTGGAACGAGACTGCCGAGGAGACCGCATGACGGCGGCGGCGCGCGCGGCAAGCGTGCTTTTTGTCCGGGAAGGCAGTAGTGACGATTACCTCCTCAACGTGATTGTTTCTGTGTTTCGTGGGTTCGGGATACAAGCAGCGATTGATTCCTTTCCGTTTAACAAGCGCCGGAAGAACCTCGCGAAAGCACTTGAGGATGTAGCCGCCCATTACCCGCACAAAACGGTGATCCTTGTACACCGAGACGCCGACAATGCGGGGTGGAATAAGCGCATCGCGGAAATCCGAAGTGCGGGGGCGAGCCTCAACGAAGGCCAGCAGGTAATACCCGTGATCCCCGTGAAAGAGACTGAGGCGTGGATTCTTCACGCGATGCACGATGACCGGTACCTGGAATGTGTGGGTGTGGACAGGCGGAAGATAAGCGAGGTGCTGCCTAAAAAGAGCGAGTGTTCCGAAGTCAACGCGAAAGACCGACTGCAGAAGATCCACGATAAGGTGCACTCCCATAACACGAGGGGCCGGGCGGCGAGGCGGCGGACCCCGACCTTCGAATCCTCGCGGCAATCATGGCTGACGCAGCTCGATGATTCGGCTTACCTCGCCGGAAACAAGTCCTTTGAGGAGTTCACGGCCGCTTTAGCGGCGGTGTTCCCCGGTGCGGAAACCGGAGCCGCACCGAAGCGTTAAAAAGGGCATACTGGGGGCGTACGTCAACCCGCACATCGGAGGTTCATCAGCATGCCTATTGCCACCCCTGAGGTCTACAACGCGATGTTTGACCGCGCGAAGGAGCAAGGCTTCGCGTTCCCGGCCATCAACTGCACCTCGTCGGAGACGATCAACGCGGCGATCAAAGGTTTCGCGGAGGCGGAGTCCGACGGCATCATCCAGTTCTCCCTTGGCGGCGCCGAGTTCGGCTCGGGCCTGGCGCTGAAGAACAAGGTCGCTGGCGCGCAGGCGCTGGCGGCCTTCGCGCACGAGGTGGCCAAGCACTACGACGTCAACATTGCCCTGCACACCGACCACTGCCAGAAGGAGATGCTGGACGAGTACGTGCGGCCGCTGCTGGCGATTTCACAGGAGCGCGTGGATCGCGGCGAGAACCCGCTGTTCCAGTCGCACATGTGGGACGGTTCGGCCATCCCGATCGACGAGAACCTCGAGATCGCGCAGGAGCTTCTGGAAAAGGCGCGAAAGGCGAACATCATCCTCGAGGTCGAGATCGGCGTCGTCGGCGGTGAGGAGGATGGCGTCGAAGCGAAGGCCGGGGCCAACCTGTACACCACGCCGGAGGACTTCGAAAAGACCATCGACGCCATCGGCACCGGCGAGAACGGCCGCTACTTGCTGGCCGCGACCTTCGGCAACGTCCACGGCGTGTACAAGCCGGGCAACGTGAAGCTGCGCCCCGAGGTCCTCGGGGAGGGCCAGCGGGTGGCCGTGCAGAAGCTGGGCCTGAACGAGGGCGACAAGCCCTTCGACTTCGTCTTCCACGGCGGCTCGGGCTCCGAGAAGGAGAAGATCGAGGAGGCGCTTACCCACGGCGTGATCAAGATGAACGTGGACACCGACACCCAGTACGCGTTCACCCGTCCGTTGGCGGCGCACATGTTTGCCAACTACGACGGCGTGCTCAAGGTCGACGGCGAGGTGGGCAACAAGAAGGCCTACGACCCGCGCTCGTACCTGAAGAAGGCGGAGCAGTCCATGTCCGAGCGCGTCATCGAGGCGTGCCAGGACCTGCACTCCGTGGGCACCACGCTGAGCAAGTAGGCACGCGCTTATCGACGCCCCACCACCCCGGTGGGGCTTTTCGCTGTGTGGGGGTTGTGTGCGCCTGCGGCTAGTGTTAGGTGCATGGCCAAGCAACGGATGAGCACGCGCGAACGCCTGCACCAGATCGACAGTTCGCTCCACGCCCGGTTCAAGCGGGTGGTCAACCGCTTGCTGCCCATCACCCAGATCGCGTTGGCGGCGGGCGTTGCCTACTGGATCTCCACGAGCATCTTCGGCCACGGGCAGGCGTTTTTCGCGCCGATTTCGGTCATCATCGTCATCGGCATGACGGGGGGCGACCGCATCACCAAGGCGGTCGACGTCTCCATGGGCTGCATCATCAGTGTCCTCGTCGGCGACCTGCTGTTTGCCAACCTCGGCCAGGGCGGGTGGCAGATCGCGGTGATCGTCGGCGGCGCGCTGCTCATCGCGTCGTTCTTTTCCAAGTCGCAGCTGGTGAACAACCAGGTGGCGATCGGCTCGATCCTCATTGCCACGATCATGCCGCCGGGCGGAGAGGTCACCGGCATTGACCGCACCATCGACGCCCTCGTGGGCTGCACTGTGGCGATGCTGGTGCTGGCGCTCATCCCGCAGTGGCCGATGTCGCGCGCGCGGACGGAGATCGCGCACGTGTTGAAGTTCATGTCCTCCATCCTCGACGACGTGAAGAAGGGCCTGAAGGAGCGTGACGAGGAGGTCATCGCCGAGGCGCTGGAAGCCATCCGGTCCAGCCAGTCCGACGTGGACAGCATGGCCACGGCGATCCGCTCGGGACAGGAATCGGCGCGGCTGTCGCCGTTTTTGTGGGGGGCGCGGCGCTACGTGATGGCGCTGAGCCGCGTGATTACCCCGACGGACCAGGCGGTGCGCACGACCCGCGTGCTGGCGCGCCGGGCGCACGTGCTGTGCGAGGACAACGACACTGTCTCGGACGCGCAGGTTGAGATTATTGATTGCCTGGCGCGGATCTGCCTCGAGATTTCGGAGGTGTACGAGGTGAACTCGCGCCAGCTGCAGGCGCGGGTGATCCCGGAGGTTGTCAACGAGCTGCGCGGGCTTGGTGCGGACGCCGGGATGGACGTGCTGGACAAGGACGCCGTCCTGTCCGCGCACGTGATTTTGGCGCAGTCGCGCTCGCTGATCGTCGACCTGCTGCAGGTGTGCGGGATGTCG
The DNA here is from genome assembly GCF_900105305.1 of Corynebacterium timonense. Taxonomy (NCBI): domain Bacteria; kingdom Bacillati; phylum Actinomycetota; class Actinomycetes; order Mycobacteriales; family Corynebacteriaceae; genus Corynebacterium; species Corynebacterium timonense. Next base: position 2,605,856 of record NZ_LT629765.1, read on the forward strand.
CGGGAATCGGCGGTGGCGGTGCTGGCGCCGACCTCGCCGACGCCGAAGTACCCGCCGGAGCTGTATAAATAGACTGCGCACGAGAACGTGCCCCCGGCCGAGGCCGGGGGCACGTGCGCTTAGGGGGAGGGTTTATCGCTGCTCGCGGGGGGCGTCGCCCTCGGTCTCGATGCGCTCCTTAGCAACCTCCTCGGTGACACGCTCGGTGTCCTGGACGGTCTGCTTGTCCAGGGAGACCTTCTCCACCGGGACGGACTCCTTGGAGACGTTGACGCGCTCCTCGTTCAGGGTGACGGAGGCGACTTCCTCGCCGAGATCGCCATCGGTGTTGACGCCGTCGGTGTCGGTGACGGGCTCGCGGGTGATGCGGACCTCTTCGCGCTCCACCGGGACCTCGACGGTCTCGGTCTCGTTGACAACGTACTTGCGCAGGCGTACCTCGCCGGACTGGACGCGCTCCTTGTCCACGTTCAGCTGCTCCTCGGAGCGGACGAGGGACTCGCGGTCGGCGTCGGTGACCTCGGCGTCCGGGGCCGGGGCCGGGGCGGCGGCTGCGTCCGGCGCAGGGGTGCCAGCTGCTGCGCCGGCGGCGGCACCAGCGGTGCCGGCAGCGGCGCCTGCCTCCGGAGCAGCCTGGGGACGGTCAGCCTCGTACGTGGTGACGTCCTGGGCGCCTTCCAGGCCGTAGTGGCGGTAGAAAGCCTCCTGGTCCTCCTGGGTCAGGTGGCCGTCCTCAGCGAGATCCGGGGCGTCCTTGACGCGGTCCTTCGGGAAGGCGAGGTGCAGTTCGCCGTCGCGAAGCGTGTGGCCGCGCAGCGGAACGATGGAGTCGCTGCCGCCGAAGAGGCCGTGGCTCACGGCCACGAAGTCGGGCTGGCCGCTGTTGTCGTTGACGTAGACATCCTTGACGGCGCCGATCTTGTCGCCGTCGACGTCGTAAGCAGTAGCGCTTGCGAGGTCTTCGATCCGGTTGTAGTCAGCCATGAGTGTGATCTCCTTTTGAGTCGTGAGTAAGTTCGCTCGGGTTTTTTGTTGTCCCGTTTGGGAACATCACCGAATGTAAGGAGACTGACGGAGGCTCGCTTGGACGTCCGCACAAACTGGGGCCGTTACCAATTGGTTGTGGAATGTACGCGGGGTGTTCGTTATTATTGCTGCCTCTGGCCCTCTGAGCTGGGGCGATGTCACCCGTGGGTGCTCGGCGACGACCGGGCCTGCCGCGCGGAGCGCGCCATAGCGGTGCGACGATGCATAAAAAGAGAAGAATGTGATATATGTCACTATCCCGGATCAGGCGGGCAGCTTGACGCTCTGGAGGTCGCGCAGGTGCCGGTAGAAGGTCACCCGGTCGACCGGCCGGGGGCGCGCGACGCCGTCGACGGTGACGCAGATATCCAGCCCGCCGGCCTGCACCGCGCGGCCCGTGAGCACCGAGGAGGCGTCGACCCGGCCGGGGGCGACACGGGCGCGGCGGGTGAAAAAGGCCCCGAGGGGCAGGCGCGACAGGGCCTCGAGCTGCTCGGGCGAGCGCCTGCCTGCCGGGCCGGTGGCGTTGGTGGGCGTGGTCAGGCGGGAGGCGGCGAGACCGGGCTGGTCGTTCATGGGCACGAGCTTTGCTCCGAAATCCCCGGAGAAGCGGGCGGAAAAGCCGGGGTCCTCCCGGAACAGGAGCACCTGGGAGTCCACGACGATCTCGCCGACGAACTCGCGGGCGGGGTCGTGGTGGGTCAGCGTCGCCGATCCCGCCACCACCTCGGAGCGGTCGGTGCGAATGCAGGGCGAGGGCGTGACCGGGGCTTCTATGGCCGCGGCGAGGCGGTCCGCTTCCGACAGGGCGGCCACGCCCCAGACCGCCGCGCCCGCGGACGCCGGGTCGGTGGGAATGTAGGCGACCTCGGCCCACAGGTAGTCCGCGCGCATCATCCGCGAGAGCACGGCGGCGAGCGCCGCGTCGGAGCCCGAGACCACCACGCGCAGCCGCTCGGCGGGTTCCTGCGGGGCGAACGTGGGCGCGCCGAGGTGTTCCACGGACGGGGAGGCGGCGATCTCCGCGAGCGAGGGTGTCGGGTCCACGGGCAGCAGCTCGCGCGCGGCGTCGTCGAGGAAGCGCAGGTCCGACCGCGACGGTAGGGCGGGGAGGGGGACGTTGCGTGCGGCGTCGATATGCAAGCGCGAAGCGCACGCGCAGTGGATAAGACGCATGCTGGTCACGCTACAATAGCGCCGTCAACGCCTACGTATAAGGAGTGAAGATGTCCGCCATCGTCATCGTCGGCGCCCAATGGGGCGATGAGGGCAAGGGCAAGGCCACGGATATTCTCGGCGGAAAAGTCGATTACGTGGTCAAGCCGAACGGGGGCAACAACGCGGGCCACACCGTCGTGGTGGGCGGGGAGAAGTACGAGCTCAAGCTCCTGCCCGCCGGTGTGCTCAGCGAGAACGCCACGCCGATCCTCGGCAACGGCGTGGTGATCAACCTCCAGGCGCTCTTCGAGGAGATTGACGGGCTCACCGCGCGCGGGGCCGACGCCTCCCGCTTGCGGATCTCGGGCAACGCCCACCTCGTTGCCCCGTACCACCAGACCCTCGACCGCGTGCAGGAGCGATTCCTGGGCAAGCGCGCGATCGGCACCACCGGCCGCGGCATCGGTCCGACTTACGCAGATAAGGTCGCGCGCGTGGGCCTGCGGGTACAAGACATTTTCGACGAATCGATCCTGCGCCAGAAGATCGAATCCGCCCTCGACGTCAAAAACCAGATGCTGGTGAAGATGTACAACCGCAAAGCCATCGGCGTCGACGAGACGATGGACTACTTCCTGGGCTACGCCGACCGGCTGAAGCCCATGGTCATCGACGCCGAGTACACGCTCAACACGGCGCTGGACCAGGGCAAGCACGTGCTCATGGAGGGCGGGCAGGCCACCATGCTCGACGTCGACCACGGCACCTACCCCTTTGTCACCTCCTCCAACCCGACGGCCGGCGGGGCGTGCGTGGGCGCGGGCATCGGGCCGACGCGCATCACGGCGTCGCTGGGAATTGTCAAGGCCTACACCACCCGCGTCGGCGCCGGGCCCTTCCCCACGGAGCTGTTTGATAAGTGGGGCGACTACCTCCAGACCGTCGGCGGCGAGGTGGGCGTGAACACCGGCCGCAAGCGCCGCTGCGGGTGGTACGACTCGGTGATCGCGCGCTACGCGGCGCGCGTCAACGGCTTCACCGACTTCTTCCTCACCAAACTCGACGTGCTTACCGGTATCGGGGAGATCCCCGTCTGCGTTGCCTACGACGTCGACGGCGAGCGCTTCGACGAGATGCCCCTCACCCAGACCCAGTTCCACCACGCCGAACCCATCTACGAGACGATGCCGGCCTGGGACGAAGACATCACCGGCATCACCGACTTCGACGACCTGCCGCAGAAGGCCAAGGACTACGTCCTGCGCCTCGAGGAGCTCTCCGGGGCCCCGATCAGCTACATCGGCGTCGGCCCGGGGCGCGACCAGACCATCGTGCGCAACGACGTGATGGAGCGCTAACACGTCCGGCCTGCATTCGGGGCCGGACACCTTCCAGCGAAAGGCGGAAAAGACCCACATGGCTTCCACAGACAACAACGAGGTGCTCATCCTGGGCAGCGGGACGCTGGCAGAGGAGCTGGCCTCCTCTTTCCGGCGCCTCGGCTACGTCGTACGGGTGGGCAGCCTCAGCGGCGATGCCGCGCTGGCGGCGGGCACGCCCGCGCTGACCGTTGTGTGCGAGTCGGCGCCGAGCGAGAAGCTGGCTGAGCTCGAGGCCACCACCGGCACCCGCCTCGTGCCCACGGTGGAGGCCTGCGAGATTACCCGCAACCGCGAGGGCATCCGTCGCACGGCCGCGGAGGAGCACGGCCTGCCCACCATGGCGTACGAGTTCGCCGACAGCCCCGGGGAGCTGCGCACGTGCGCAGAGCGCGTTGGCTACCCTTGCGTGGTCAAGCCGGGGACATCCACGGGCGGCGAAGGCCAAAGCGTGGTCACCGGCCCCGCGGAGCTGGACGAGGCGTGGCGCAAGGCGAGCACCAGCGGCGAGGAAGGCCGCGTCGGCGTGGAGCGCTACGTCGATTTCGACTTCGAGTGCACCATCCTCGCCGCGCGCTCCATCGACCCGGAGACCGGCCAGCTGGCCACGTGGTTCTGCGAACCCATTGGCACCCACCACGAGGACGGCCACCTCGTCGAAGTGTGGCAGCCGGCGCCACTGAGCGCCGACGCGATGGACAACGCGCGCTCGATCGCCGCGCGCATCACCAACGCGATCGGGGTGCAGGGCATTTACGCCATCGACCTCTTCGTCGACGGCGACGAGGTGTACTTCTCTCAGGTCAGCGCCCGCCCCACCCTCGACGGCATGGTCACGGGGGCGACCCAGCGCGTCAACGAGTTCGACCTGCACGCCAGGGCTGTGCTGGGCTTGCCTATCGACGTCACATTGACGTCCCCGGGGGCCGCGCGCTTCGTGAGCGCACCCGCGAGCCACACCGGGCTTGCCGACGCCCTGGCGGTCCCCGAGACGGGCGTGGAGGTCGCCGGCGACACCGTGGTTGTGCGCTCTACCGGGGAAAACGTCGCGGAGGCCCGCGAGCGCGCGCGGGAGGCGGCCGCTCGGTTGGGGTAACCGAGTTGGCCAGCGTTTTTGTAGAGGAAAGCGTTGAGGTGTTACCTAACGGCACCTTGAGCGGGTTTGCCGAGCTGGTCAAGAGATTTATGTAGGCTTCGGGCATCCGTCTAGGAGCGCGCGCCGTGGCCGTTGTTCGGTCGAGCCGACCTGCCTGGGGGGTCTCGTGCGTGTGATGCTGTTCACCTGAATTTCGCTTTCGCGGCCGTGTCACATGGATACACTGGAAAGAGTTTGGTGCACCTCACTGCGACGCACGCGAAACACACGCGAACATGAAAGGTGAAAACGTGACCGCTTCGAACTCTGTCCTTCTGACCCTTGCCAACCGCAGCTTCGACGGTGTTGACCTCGAGCAGCTTGCTTCTTCGCGCGAACTTCAGCTGGTTCGCGTGGAGTCCACGAATCTTCGCGAGGCTCACGCGGCCGTGTCGGCGTCGGAAAGCGCCGTGCTCATCGTCGGTACTGGCTCGCTCGACTTTGACGCGGACCTTGCATCCGCGCTCGGGGTGCCGGTGGTGGTTCTCGCGGACTCCGCGGAGAGGGAGGAGCTGGTCACGCGGCAGGTTGAGTCCTATGGTGCGACCGCGACCGTGGTCACGGCTGAGGGTCTCGAGGCGGCGCTGGCGGGCGTCGAGAAGAGCGACGGCCCGATCATGTCCCCGGTGGTTTTTGAGGCATGGCTGGTCAACCGCGCCCGGGAGAAGCAGGCTCACATCGTCCTGCCCGAGGGCGAGGACGACCGCATCCTTAAGGCCGCGGGCGAGCTGCTGAAGAAGGACGTGGTCAAGCTGACCATCTTCGGCGACCCCGCGGACATCGAGCGCCGCGCCGCGGACATCGGGGTCGACCTGTCGCAGGCCACCGTGCTCAACCACCTCGAGTCCGAGCTGCTCGAGGAGTTCGCCGCCGACTTCGCCGAACTGCGCAAGTCCAAGGGCATTTCGCTTGACGACGCCCGAGAGACCATGCGCGACATCTCCTACTTCGCCACCATGATGGTGCACAAGGGCCTTGCCGACGGCATGGTGTCCGGCGCCGCCCACACCACCGCCCACACGATTAAGCCGTCCTTCCAGATCATCAAGACCGCCCCGGGCGCCTCCGTGGTGTCCTCGATCTTCCTCATGGTTATGCGCGGGCGCCTCTGGGCCTTCGGCGACTGTGCCGTCAACCCGAACCCGACGACCGAGCAGCTCGCCGAGATCACCACCGTCTCCGCGGAAACTGCCTCCCAGTTCGGCATCGACCCCAAGGTCGCCGTGCTGTCCTACTCCACCGGCTCCTCCGGCTCCGGCCCGGACGTCGACCGCGCCATCGACGTCGTCTCCGCCGCCCGAGCGGTGGACCCCGAGCTCAAGGTGGACGGCCCGCTGCAGTTCGACGCCGCCTGCGACCCAGGCGTGGGCAAGAAGAAAGCGCCGGACTCCCCGGTGGCCGGCCAGGCCAACGTGTTCATCTTCCCTGACCTGGAGGCGGGCAACATCGGCTACAAGATCGCCCAACGCACCGGCGACGCCCTCGCCGTCGGCCCGATCCTGCAGGGTCTGAACAAGCCGGTCAACGACCTCTCCCGTGGCGCGACCGTGCGCGACATCGTCAACACCGTCGCCATCACCGCGATCCAGGCAGGGGGTAAGTAATGTACTCGCTGGTCATCAACTCTGGCTCGTCCTCGATCAAGTTCCAGATCGTCGACCCGAACGCCGACGCCGCCGCCGACCCGTACGTCTCCGGTCTTGTCGAGCAGATCGGCGAAGCCTCCGGCGCCATCACGGTGAAGCACCCGGGCGGTAAGGAAGTCGTCGAAAAGCAGATCCCGACGCACAAGGACGGCCTGGCCGAAGCCTTCCGCATCCTTGACGAGCAGGGCGTTGGCCCCACCCAGCTGGACATCACCGCGGTGGGGCACCGCGTGGTCCACGGCGGCATGGTCTTCTCCGAGCCGGAGATCATCGTCGACGCCGTGGTGGAGAAGATCCGCGAGCTCATCCCGCTCGCCCCGCTGCACAACCCCGCCAACGTCGACGGCATCGAGGTCGCCCGCGAGCTGCTGCCGGACATCCCGCACGTCGCGGTGTTCGACACCGGCTTCTTCCAGAACCTCCCGCCCGCCGCCGCCGTCTACGCCATCAACGCCAAGGTGGCCGACGAGCACAAGATCCGCCGCTACGGCTTCCACGGAACCTCCCACGAGTTCGTCTCGTCCCAGGTGCCGCACATCATCGACCGCGACCCGGCGCACACCCGCCAGATTGTCCTCCACCTCGGCAACGGCGCCTCCTGCTCCGCCGTGGTCAACGGCCAGCCCATCGACACCTCCATGGGCCTGACCCCGCTCGCTGGCCTGGTCATGGGCACCCGCAGCGGCGACATCGACCCCGGCATCATTTTCCACCTCTCCCGCCAGGCAGGCATGAGCATCGACGAGATCGACAACCTGCTCAACCGTCAGTCCGGCGTGAAGGGCCTGTCCGGCGTCAACGACTTCCGCCAGCTGCGCGCCCTCATCGAGGACGAAAACCAGGATGCTTGGATGGCGTACAACGTGTACATCAACCAGCTGCGCCGCTACATCGGCTCCTACATGATCGCCCTCGGCCGCGTCGACGCCATCACCTTCACCGCCGGCGTTGGAGAGAACGACCAGTTCGTGCGCCGCGACGCCCTGGACAACCTCGAGATGTACGGCATCGAGATCGACCCGGAGCGCAACGCCGCGCCCAACGACGGCCCGCGCATCATCTCCACCGACAACTCGAAGGTGAAGGTCCTCGTCGTGCCCACCAACGAGGAACTCGCGATCGCCCAGAAGGCCGCGCGCCTAGCGACGAAGGCGTAGGGGCTGGTCGTCGGGTTTTGTTTTTTAGGTGCTGGGGTTTCTTTGCGGGCCCCTGTTGCGCGTTGACGTCGACTGCGGTCGACGTCAAGGGTTTTCTGGGTGCAATTCCCGAGGTCGTCTAACCTCCTGATGCGTTGACGTCGACTACGGTCGACGTCAGCGACATCGAGCCCCAGAATCCCCTGGTCGGCTAACCCCTGGAAACGTTGAGGTCGACTACGGTCGACCTCAAGGGTTTTCCGGGTGTAAATCCCCAGGTCGCCTAGCCCCCGGATGCGTTGACGTCGACTACGGTCGACCTCAGCGGAATCGAGCCCCAAAATCCCCAGGTCGCCTAACCCCTGGAAACGTTGACGTCGACTACGGTCGATCTCAAGGGTTTTCCGGGTGTAAATCCCCAGGTCGCCTAGCCCCCGGATGCGTTGACGTCGACTACGGTCGACCTCAGCGAACTCGAGCCCCAAAATCCCCAGGTCGCCTAACCCCTGGAAACGTTGACGTCGACCACGGTCGACCTCAGCGAACTCGAGCCCCAAAATCCCCAGGTCGCCTAGCCCCCGGATGCGTTGACGTCGACTACGGTCGACCTCAGCGGAATCGAGCCCCAAAATCCCCAGGTCGCCTAACCCCTGGAAACGTTGACGTCGACTACGGTCGACCTCAAGGGTTTTCCGGGTGTAAATCCCCAGGTCGCCTAGCCCCCGGATGCGTTGACGTCGACTACGGTCGACCTCAGCGAACTCGAGCCCCAAAATCCCCAGGTCGCCTAACCCCTGGAAACGTTGACGTCGACCACGGTCGACCTCAGCGGAATCGAGCCCTAAAATCCCTGGTCGCCTAACCCCCGGATGCGTTGACGTCGACTACGGTCGACCTCAGCGACATCGAGCCCGCAATTCCCCAGGTCGCCTAACCCCTGGAAACGTTGACGTCGACTACGGTCGACCTCAGCGAACTCGAGCCCCAAAATCCCCAGGTCGCCTAACCCCCGGAAGACCACGGTCGACCTCAGCGTGAAATCAAACCCCAAAACCCCCTGACCCACAGAAAACCCACAACCGCAACTGAACTGCTCCCCATTAGTTGGACTGAGAAATCAGTTGCTAACAACTAGTGGGGAGCATGTTCTTTGAGAGCACGTAGTTCGCTGAGTGAAGTTCAGCGTGAGCAGTTAGTCGACCTTTTCGAGCAGGGAATGGGTTCCCACGCCGCTTCTCGTGTTGTCGGTGTCTCGAGGGATGCAGCGCGCTGCCTCTATCGCCGTTTCCAACTACGTGGCAGGCTATGTCTCGTGGAGAAACCGAACAAGCAGCGCTACTCCTTCGAGACGAAGAAGGAGGTTGTGGAACGTCATCTGGCCGGTGAGTCGAAGATGGATCTTGCCCGAAAGTTCAATCTTTCATCCGACCAACTCGTCAAGGACTGGGTGATTAAGTGGCGCAAAGGCGGCGACGAGGCTCTGCGCCCGAAGCCGAAGGGCAGGCCGAAAGGTTCAGGCAAACCGAAGGTGCTTTCTGAGGAAGAAAAGCTTCGCTGCCAGGTTGAACGGCTGGAAGCGGAAATCGCCTACTTAAAAAAATTGCGGGACTTGAGGAACCAGGGACACGCCTAAAAGCCCAGGCGATCGTCATCCTCAAGTCACACCACCGCTTGGAGTACCTCCTGGATGCGGCCGGTATGGCACGCTCGACATTCTTCTACCACCAGAAACGACTCACCGCACCGGATAAACATGCCGAGCTCAAACAGGTTGCGTCCGCTAGCGTGGTGTACCTGTGACTGTCGGTGAGGGACCTCATGAACGTGTGAGGCGGCCACCGCAGTACCTTTCGAATCAATTCCAACATCTCCTCGAAAGGAACCAACGCGATGACCGCTGGACCCAATCATATCGACCCGACCGCCTACCTTGATGAGCTGCTCGCCCAAGCATCCCCGGATCTGATGCGTCAGATGCTGCAGGACTTCATCAACCAGATCCTCTCCACCCAAGCAGACAGCATCTGCGGGGCCGACTACGCCACAGTCAGCGACACCCGCACCAACCACCGAAACGGCTACCGCCACCGCGACCTGGACACACGCGTGGGCACCATCGACGTGAGAATCCCGAAACTTCGCCACGGATCATTCTTCCCCGACTGGTTGTTGGAGCGCCGCTCACGAGCAGAACGCGCCCTGGCCACCGTCGTAGCCACCTGCTACCTCAAGGGGGTCTCCACCCGCCGCATGAACGACCTTGTCGCCACCCTCGGGATCACCAACCTGTCGAAGTCACAGGTGTCTACCATGGCCAAAGAACTCGACGTGATGGTCGAAGACTTCCGCACCCGCCCGTTGGACACCGGCCCCTACCTCTATGTTTCCTGCGACGCGCTGACGATGAAGGTGCGTGAAGGCGGGCGCGTCGTCAAAACCAGCGTGCTGCTGGCCACCGGGGTTAACGCCGACGGGTACCGGGAGTTGCTTGGTATGCAGGTCGCCACCGCCGAATCGGCCGCGTCGTGGACCGGGTTCTTCCGCGACCTGAAAGCCCGGGGCCTGGATCAGGTGTACCTGGTCACCAGCGACGCCCACCTAGGCATCCAAGCCGCTGTGGGTGACTGCCTACCCAACGCATCCTGGCAGCGGTGCCGCACCCATTTCGCGAAGAATCTGTCATCGATGGTGCCGAAAACCCAGTGGCCGACATTGTCGGCGATGTTTCACACGATCTTCCAACAACCCGACGCCCAGGCCGTGTGGGACCAGGCCCGAGACGTCATTGAGTTTTGCCAGCAGAAGTTCCCCCATGTGGCGGATTACCTGGAGGAATCCTTGGACGACCTGCTGGCGTTTACGAACGCGCCGAAAGCGGTGTGGACGAAGGTGTGGTCAAACAACCCCACTGAAAGGCTCAACCGGGAGATCAGACGTCGCACCGACGTCGTGGGGATCTTCCCCAACCGCGACGCCGTCGTGCGTCTGGTCGGGGCGGTACTCGCCGAGCAACACGATGATTGGATCCAGCAGAAACGCTACATGTCGCTAACCAGCCTGGAACAGACCAAGACGATGATGACAGCCACCGTCATTGATGCCGGCGAATCCACTCAGGAGGTTGCATGAGCCCACGCCAGCACCGAGCTCGTGACGGCCCCTGACACCGTCATCCTGCTTGTTCATATCGGAAGGCAGATACACCACCACCGTGGACTTGACCCTCAAACAGGCGATCCGGGACAGTTTTAAGCGCAACAAACACCGCTACGGCTACCGGCGGGTACTGCTCGACCTTCGTAACCAAGGTTGGATAGTCAACCACAAACTTGTCTTAAAGCTCATGCGTGAGATGGGCTTGAAAGCCAAGATCCGCCAGCGCAGGCCCTACATCTCCTACACAGGCACAACCAGTCACATCGCCGAGAACACACTCGAGCGCAACTTCACCCCGGATAAACCCAACTCTGTTTTCGTCAGCGACGTCACCGAGTTCAAGGTCGCCGGCCGCAAGGTGTATCTCTCACCGGTGATGGACCTGTTCGACCGCGCAATCGTCGCCCACACAGTGGCCACATCGCCAACCACAGCCTTGACCTCGGCCTCGTTGGCGCAGGCGATCGAAGCGTGTGCTCCAAAGCCGGGCTGGATGATCCACACCGATCAAGGATTCCAATACCAGCACTCATCCTGGCGCACCCTGATTAGCCAGCACCATGGAGTCCAGTCAATGTCACGCAAAGGCAATTGCTACGACAACGCAGTCATGGAGAACTTCTTCGGCCACCTGAAAACCGAAATGTTCCACGGAGAAGTCTTCGACACCATCGAGCAATTCACCGCCGCGGTCGACGAGTACATCCAGTGGTACAACACGCAACGACTCCAACAACGACTCAAGGGCCTGACCCCGATGCAATACCGGAATCAGACCCTTGAAACCCTAACCGCCTAGAATTAAACCAGTCCAACTTTCGGGGGCCAGTTCAAACCCGCCCCACCGAAACTGTGGATAACAGCACTACGTGAACAGCGTTATCCACAGTGCAGTGAGCATTTCGCGCGCGCACCCCACGGGGGCTGCTAGACAGAGTGCATGAGAGTGAACTCGGGGAAAAAGAATTCGAGAGGATCATGTACCTCTACACCAGGTACAGGCGCAAAGCGGTGCTTACAGGGCCGGCGGCGTTGCGGTTGATGGGGGTGAAGACGTTGTCGTGGGTTGACAGCATCGACCTCGTGCTGGAGGGGACAACACGAGCGAAGTCCCGCGCGTTGTGGCCGCAGGGGGTGGTGTATCGCAGCGGTATGCTGACGCCGCAGCACGTCAGGGAGCGTGGCTCGGTGATGATGACGTCGCTGGCGATGGCGCTGTTTGATACGTACCGCTACTACGGCCGGGCGGAGGCGTTGGTGGCGGTGGAGTCGGCGCTGCAGATCAACGGGGTGGAAAAGGACGAGCTGCTGAGGTGGGTGGCTGTGTTGCCCAGGGCGAAAACAATTAAGGAGTTCCGGGAGTTGGTGGAGTACGCCAGCCCGTTGAGCGAGAGCCCGCTGGAGACGCAAGCACGCGACAACATCCTAGTGGCGGAGATCCCGGGGTTGGTGAAGCTTGAGCAGCAGGTTCCGTTCCGGTACGTCACGTCGTGGGGGGAGCCAAAGGTGGGCAGGCACGACATGGTGATCAACGATGTCATCGCGGTGGGGGCCGACGGGAAGTGCAAATGGGCCGACGACTGGAAGGGCGTGACGCGCGAGGAACGCGAGCGCGAGCGTTGGGCGATGCACGGTGACAAGGTGCTCATCCGCGCCAGCTGGGAGGATGTGAGCAACGGCGATCTGGTGCGGTGGGTGCGTGAGGCGATCGCGCTGACGCAGGGTCAGAACCAGGTGGAGGGGCGCACCTTGTTGGCCATGTCCACGAGCGCGTAGCGGTGGTGGGCGTAGGGGGCAACGCGGGCTTGTTCGCGCAGTGTGGTGGCGATGCCGCTGCGCAGCCCGTGGACGGTGAAGGGGTATTCGAAGAGGTTGTGGTCCGACGCTGCTTTTTCCACGTCGGCGTCGCGCAGGAAGGTCAGCCCGGCGCGCAGGACGTACACCTTGATCTGCAGGAAGCGCGGTTCGTTGCTCGGGATCTCTTCGAGGCGGCGGGCGGCGCGGCGGATGCGGGATTCGGTGAGGGAGGCGGAGACGAGGTCGAGGATGGTGGTCAGCCGTGCCATGCGGTGGTGGCGGGAGGACTGGGGGACGCGGTCGAGGGCGGCGACGGCGAGCTCGACTTCGGATTCGGCCATGAGCAGGCGCGCGAGCCCGAAGGCGGCGGAGACGGTGGCCGGGTTGGTTTGCCAGACGAGGGCGTAGAGGCGCAGGGAGTTGTAGCGCAGGATGGCGGGGTCGTCGGTGATGAGCAGCCACTCGGGGGTGAGCATACCGCGTTCTTCCCAGTCTTCGAAGACGCTGTTGGGCAGGTCGGCGAGGTTGGTGCGGATGCCGGTGCTGGCGCGGGCGATGTCGTCGAGAAGCAAGTCCGTGCCGCGCGGGGCGATCTGCTGGCAGATGAGCTCGTCGACGGCGGCGATGGCGAGCTTGGGGGCGGCCTCGCCGGGGACGTGGGACAAGACGGTGGTGAAGTCGCGTTGGGCCTCGGCGTAGTCGCCGAGCAGCATGTTGATCACGCCGGAGTACCAGGCGTAGCGCCAGTTGGCGGTGAGTTTGTCGCTGAGCGAGGCGAGCCAGCTGCGAGCCTGGTAGGTCAGGCCCATGTCGAGCATGGCGCGCACGACGCCGAAGGGGATCTCCGTCGACTCTTCGTACTGCGGTGTCTGCATGGCCTGGCGCAGGTTTTCCAGGGTTTCCTGGGGCTCCTGGTAGGAGGTGCCTTGGATCATGGAGGCGCCGACGTCGGCGCGGTCAATGAGCGGGGAAGGCAGCGCGGAAAAGACCTCTTGGGGGGTGATTTCGACGGTGCGGGAGATGCCGTCGATCAGCTGGTCGGTGCGAAAGACCAGGTGCTTGGTGCCAAAGGTCGTGCGCTGCGGGGAGAACAGGGAGTGCTGCGCTGGGTACGTCACGCCGTCGCGGATGGCCAGGCATTCGCGCAGCACGCCGAGGAGTTGGCCCTCGAGCTCGGTGACGTTGGCGAAGCGCTTCGCGGGGTCGGGGTGGCAGCAGCGCAGCAGCAGGCGGTACAGCGACAGGTAGCGGCGGAACGTCGGCTCGCGGGTGGGGGAGGGGATGCCGGGCGCGTAGACGCCGTCCTCGCGCGGCAGGTCGACGACGAGGGAGGCCAGCGTGCGGCCGACGGTATAGATATCGCTGCTTATCGACGGCCCCTCGGACGCCACCTCCGGTGCCTGAAAGCCCTTGGTGCCGTAGATGTAGCCGAAGGCGCCGATGCCGGAGACGGCGCCGAGGTCGATGAGCTTGACCTGGTCCTCGGTGACGATGATGTTGTCGGGCTTGAGGTCGTTGTAGACCACGCCGCGCGAGTGCAGGTAGCCCAGCGCGGGCAGGACCTCGAGGATGTAGGCGATGGCCACGTCGATGGGCAGGAGGTGTTGTGCTTCGGCGTTGCGGCGCTCGCGCAGCGAGGGGCCGCCGACGTACTCCATGACGATGAAGCCGCCGGGCACGCGCGGGTCGTCGATGAAGTTGAAGATCTTGACAATGCCGGGGTGGGTGATGTCGGCGAGGAACTCGCGCTCGGCGGCCGCGGCGGCGGTCTCGTCGGCGTTCTTGGTGGAGTGCAGGCCCTTGAGCACGACGACGCGGCCGGCCACGTGGTGGTCGTGGGCGAGGTAGATCCACCCCATGCCGCCGTGGGCGATGACGCCCATCACCTCGTACTGGCTGGCCACGATGTCGCCGGGGTGGAGCTGCGGCAGAGGCACGCCCTTGGTGGAGTGGGCGTGCAGCGGGTCGATGAGCGCGTCGCGCGGCTCGCCCGGGGCGACCCACGGCAGCTCGACCATGCCGTCGGCGACGGTGCGGGAGGCGCGCTTGGCGCCGCGCAGCTCGCGGAAGGTGTCCAGCGCCTTGCGGCGGGAGCGCTGCGAGGAGTTCTCGTTCGCGGAGCCTTCGCGCAGCTTGTCCAGGTCCTTGAGCAGGCCGGCGATGTCGCCGAGCCCGGCGTACTCCTCGCTGGGGCCGCTGTCGACGGGGTGCGCGTCGGTGTCGTCTGTGTCGTCGTCGGCGAAGGGGTCGAACTCGACGGCCTCGGTGTCGTCTGTGTCGTCGTCGGCGAAGGGGTCGAACTCGACGGCTTCGGTGGGTTCGGGGTGGTGTGCGTCAGCCATTGCTTTCCTCCACGGGGTCCTGCACGGGCTCCTCCCGGTAGCGCGCCGGGGGCGGCGCTGGGCTGGTCAGGGCGTCGGCGAGCCAGTCCGCCCGCATGCGCTGCCAGGTGCCGTCGTGTTCGATGCGTTCGATGGTCTCGTTGACCTGGCGCACGAGCCCGTCGCGGCCGCGGCGGACGCCGACGGCGTAGTTCTGCATGCCGTAGGTCTCGTCGAGCACGCGTGTATGGGGGTCTTGGGCGGTCATGCCGGCGAGGATGGCGTCGTCCGACAGCACGGCGTCAGCCTGGTACTGCTGGGTGGCCATGAGGCAGTCCGCCCAGGAGCGTGTGCGCAGGATCCCAGATTCGGGGGCGACTGTGCGGGCGAGCTCGAGGAGGTTCGAGCCGTCGACGACGCAGATGGTGTTCTCGGCGGCGTCGGCGATGGTGGTGATCTCGCTGTTGAGGGGGGTGAGCAGGCGCACGGCGCTGGCGAGGTAGGGCACGGAAAAGTCGGAGTTTTTCGCGCGCTCCGGGGTGATCGACATGGTGCGCACGATGATGTCCACGTCGCCCTCTTCGAGGGCGGCGACGCGCCGGCCCGATTCCACGAAGCGGAAGTCCACCCGGTCGGGGTCGCCGAAGATGTCGCGGGCGATTTCGTGCGCCAGGTCGATTTCGAAGCCACGCAGGTCGCCGACGGCTGTGTCGCGGTAGGACAGCAGGTACTGGGACTGGTCCACGCCGACGACGATGCGCCCGCGCTGCAGGATCTCGGGGATGCGCTCCTCGGGGGTGGCGTCGTCGGGGCGCAGCGAGCCCTCCCAGAAGGAGTCGTCGACGAAGGGGCTGGCCGGGTCGACGCCGGCCGGGTCGAGTTGCGCCCCGACGGGCAGCGGCAGGCCCGAGTACACCAGCGGCGGGTCGGCGGGCGGAATCGGCGGGGCTGTGGGAGCGCAGGCGGCGAGCGCGAGGGAGCCGGCGCACGCGAGGGCGGCGAGTCGCTTCATCACAGGTACTCCCTCAGCCGGCGGCGGATGCCCAGCCAGATGGCCAGGATGGACAGGAAGGTCAGCACGGCCACCGCGCCGGAGACGGCGCGGGTGGCGTCGAGCGAGGCGCCGATGTACTCGCGCATGTCGGCGCGCGTCTGCTGGATCAGCTCGGAAAACACCGAGTCCAGCTGCGCGTAGGCCAGCGCGGAGGAGGTGGTGTCGGCCGTGCGGGAGGTGTCGGTGAGGATGTCGATGGCGTGGTCGAAGCGGCCCTCGTTGAGGGTGTCCACGAGGTCGCGGTGGGCGTCGCGCCACGCGTCGAGCGCGTCGCGGCCGGACTGGACGAGGTAGGGGTCGGCGTTTTCGGAGGCCGCGTCGAGGGCGCTGGAGACCGAGGCGTAGGTGGCGGAGAAGGAGGTTTCGGACTCGTCGACGCTTTGGCGGCGCAGGAGCGCGAAGATTTCGTCGGTGCGGGTCTCTTGGGCGTCGATACGCGCGGCCGTGAGCTCCTGCCAGGGGTTCGAGGCCATCTCGAAGCCGACGGAGCCGGAGCGCCACGCGGCGTAGTTGGAGCCGCCGACCCACGCGATGGCGACGACCATGAGCGCGCTGGCCACGAGGAAGCCCTTGTTCAGGCGGCGGCGGAACACGCGCCACAGATAATATTGCGCGAGCACGAGGAAGATGAGGGCGGCGGCAAGCCCGGACAGCGGCACCCACTGGGGCGAGGAGAGCCGGTCCATCTGGGTGGCCACCTGCTCGCGGCTGATGCGAAAGAGCGTGGAGGCGTCGTCGAGCATGCGCTCGCGCATGAGGCCCGAGGCCTGGGACATGTAGGCCACGCCGACGGGGTTGCCCATCCGCTGGTTGGTTTTCGCGCGCTCCATGATGCCGGCGTAGAGCGGCACGTCGCGCTGTATCTGGGTGACCAAGTCGCGCACGTCGTCGCGGGTGTCGCCGGAGCTGGCGTCGACGGCGCCCTCGAGGATCTCGTTGGCGGCGACGATCGCGCGGTCGAGGGAGGCGAGGTAGAGGTGCATGTCCTGCTGGGCCACCATCCCCGGGGAGATGAACCCGGTGGTGGAGACGGTGTCCGCCTGCGACAACGAGGTGTAGAGCACGTGCGCCGAGTTGCTCATCGGCTCGGTGGCGTCGACGACGACGTTGAGAGCCTGCTGGCGCTGCGCCATGGAGTAGCTCATGGCCCAGCCGGCGGCGACGAGGGCGAGGGTGAGCACGAGCATCATCGCGATGATGCGGCCCGGGGTGGTGGCGGCGAAGTCGAGCACGCGGCGCACCCAGCGCAGCGGGCCGGTAAACGTGTCGGCGACGAAGGAGCGGGCCCCGCGGTTTTCGGGCCGCTCCTCGAAGCTGTCGAGCCACTCGTCCCCGCCCGCCGCAGAACCCGCCTCCGAAGCAAAACCCGCGGAGCCCGGAGCAGAACCCGAGGCGGAGTCCGGGGCGGGGCGCGCCGCGGATGTCGCGGTGCCGCGGCCGCGTTGGGTGGTCCTCGCCTCGCGCATAACAGCCAAGAATATCGTGGGTTCCCGGCCGCCGGAGGGTTTTGCCTATTGTGGGGATATGGAAGGAGACGGAAACGGCTGGGTCGACGGACCGAACGGGCTGAGGCTGTGGGGGCGCTTCGGCGCCGCGGGGCTGTTTTTGCAGGCAGGCGACTCTGTCTTGCTGCAGCACCGGGCTCCGTGGACGGCGCAGGGCAATACGTGGGGTCTGCCGGGCGGCGCGCGCGATTCACACGAGACGGTTGCGGAGGCCGCGCTGCGCGAGGCGGTGGAGGAGTGCGACATTGACACCAGCCTGGTGCGGGTGCGCGACGCGCTCGTGACGGCGGGGCCGTTCGAGTCGGGTGGACCTACACGACGGTCCTCGCCGCGACGACGACGGGGCAGCCGATCGAGGTCACTCCGAACGCCGAGAGCGAGGATTTGCGGTGGGTGCCCATTGATGATGTGCGTTCGTTGCCCCTGCACCCGGGATTCGAAGCCTCTCTGGGCAGGTTGCTCGTGCATACTAAGACGCATGATTGAAGTGCGCGACCTGACAAAAGTCTACGGTGAGGTCCGGGCAGTTGACGGCCTCACCTTTACCGTTAACCCCGGAGTGGTCACCGGATTTTTGGGCCCCAACGGCTCCGGCAAATCCACCACGATGCGCATGATGCTCGGCCTGGACAGGCCAACCTCGGGCACTGCGCTTATCGACGGCTCCCCCTACCGCGACCTCTCACAGCCCGCGCGCCGGGTCGGCGCCCTCCTCGACGCGAAGGGCGTGCACCCGAACCGCACGGCGCGCAACACGCTGCTGTGGCAGGCGCGCGCGGCGGGGCTGCCCGCCTCCGCGTCGACGAGGTCCTCGAGCTGGTGGGCCTGAGCGATGTCGCGGGCAAGAAGGTCGGTGGGTTCTCCTTGGGCATGGGCCAGCGCCTGGGCATCGCCTCGGCGATGCTGGGCGATCCGGAGGTGCTCATCCTCGACGAGCCGATCAACGGCCTCGACCCGAGGGCATCCGTGGGTGCGCTCGCTGCTGCGCAGGCTGGCCGAGGAAGGCCGCACGATCCTCGTGTCCTCCCACCTGCTGGCGGAGATGGCGCAGACCGCCGATCGCCTCGTGGTCATCGGACGCGGCAAGCTCGTGGCCGATACGAGCGTCGACGAGTTCATCGCGTCGAACTCGGCGGTCGCCGCTGTCGTGCGCCCTACCTCCACGGACGCGCTCGAGGCGGCGCTGTCCGCCGAGGGCATCGCCTTTACCCGCGGCGCGGACCACGCGGGGCGCCCCAAGGTCACCATCGAGGGCCGCACGGCGACGAGATCGGCGCCGTGGCCTACCGCCACGGTGTCCAGCTTGCCGAGCTCAGCGAGCGCCGCGGCTCCCTCGAGGACGCCTACCTGCACTCCACCGAAGGCCACGCCAGTACTCTGCCTGGAGGACAACAATGCTTAACCTTTTCGCCTCCGAATGGACCAAGCTGCGCACCACCGCCTCTCTGTGGTGGACAAGCGGGCTGATCATCGCCGTTCCCGCCGCGATCACCGCCATGATGGCCTCCGCCGACTCGGAATTCGGGCTGGTCTACGTGCCGCTGAGCGTTGTCATGACGGTGACGCTCATCGCCGTGGTCATCCTCACCGTCCAGGCGGCCATGACGGTGACCACCGAGTACCGCTTCGGCGTCCCCGCCACGACGTACCGCCTCACGCCCACGCGGTGGGCCGTCGGCGCGACGAAGCTCGTGCTGTATGCGCTCATCGCGGCGCTGCTGGCGTGGTGACACTCGTGGTGTCCTTCACTATCGGCGACGCGTTGGCGTTTAACGCCGCCGACTGGACGAATAACCCCGCCACTACGCGCGCGCTGTGGGCGCTGCCGCTGACGGCCGCCGTGCTTGTCCTTATGGTCCAAGGCCTCGGCTGGATCGTGCGCAACACCGCCGGCGCCGTCACGCTCGCCTTCGGTCTGCAGTTCGTCCTCGAGCGCTCGTCAGCCTCATCCCCCGCGTCGGAGACGCGCTGTCGCCGTACATGCCCTTTGCCAACCTCTACGCCTTTGCCTTCAACGCCCCTCACGCTGACTTCACCGTGTGCAGTCCTTCGGAGTGTTCGCCGCTGGGCGGCGGCGCTGTGGGTGATCGGCATCGTGCTGCTGGAAAGGCGCGACGTGTAGGGCGCCCTCCCGCCACCCTGTGTAGGCCACGCTAGCGAAACCGCTGCGTGGCCTTTTTCTGTGGCGGCGGCGTCGTCGGGCTGCGTCGGCCCGTGGGTCCGATGTGAGGCCCCCGAGCGTCCGGTTCGGGGTGGGTGTCTCCCGCCTCCACGTTGCTATGCCATCGGCCTGTACGGGTTCGGTATAACGCCGTTGGAGGGCCCGCAGAGCAGTTATTTTCGCAGAGATCGAGGAAAATATCACGTGAACCTAATGTTACGCATGCGTAGGTATTGATACCTGGGACGCGTGTATAAGAAATGACTTAAAAATAGTTATTTATCGACGGCGAACACGCAGGTGAAAGAACCGCTGCTACAGATTGCGTGGACCGCGCCGGTCTTTAGTGCGTACAAAACGGGCCGATCGGTCACGGACGCGACGGGGTGAACGTGTCCCGCGGGCGGGGAATCGGTAAATGCCCAGGTTAACTAATAGTTAAGTGCTTCCATTTGGATACGAAAAGACTTGCAGCAACATTGGAGCGCTCGTAACGTACTGGCCAACGGAGCTGATAAAGAGATTGAAACTACCAAAGAGCCAATCTCGGATCGTCGTAGTTCCGGTTAAGTTTTGGTCAAGACGACCTGTCTGGGCCAGATGCCCCCTTCTACTCTGAACTGCTCCCCATTAGTTGGACTGAGAAATCAGTTGCTAACAACTAGTGGGGAGCATGTTCTTTGAGAGCACGTAGTTCGCTGAGTGAAGTTCAGCGTGAGCAGTTAGTCGACCTTTTTGAGCAGGGAATGGGTTCCCACGCCGCTTCTCGTGTTGTCGGTGTCTCGAGGGATGCAGCGCGCTGCCTCTATCGCCGTTTCCAACTGCGTGGCAGGCTATGTCTCGTGGAGAAACCGAACAAGCAGCGCTACTCCTTCGAGACGAAGAAGGAGGTTGTGGAACGTCATCTGGCCGGTGAGTCGAAGATGGATCTTGCCCGAAGTTCAATCTTTCATCCGACCAACTCGTCAAGGACTGGGTGATTAAGTGGCGCAAAGGCGGCGACGAGGCTCTGCGCCCGAAGCCGAAGGGCAGGCCGAAAGGTTCAGGCAAACCGAAGGTGCTTTCTGAGGAAGAAAAGCTTCGCTGCCAGGTTGAACGGCTGGAAGCGGAATCGCCTACTTAAAAAAATTGCGGGATTGAGGAACCAGGGACACGCCTAAAAGCCCAGGCGATCGTCATCCTCAAGTCACACCACCGCTTGGAGTACCTCCTGGATGCGGCCGGTATGGCACGCTCGACATTCTTCTACCACCAGAAACGACTCACCGCACCGGATAAACATGCCGAGCTCAAACAGGTTGCGTCCGCTAGCGTGGTGTACCTGTGACTGTCGGTGAGGGACTCATGAACGTGTGAGGCGGCCACCGCAGTACCTTTCGAATCAATTCCAACATCTCCTCGAAAGGAACCAACGCGATGACCGCTGGACCCAATCATATCGACCCGACCGCCTACCTTGATGAGCTGCTCGCCCAAGCATCCCCGGATCTGATGCGTCAGATGCTGCAGGACTTCATCAACCAGATCCTCTCCACCCAAGCAGACAGCATCTGCGGGGCCGACTACGCCACAGTCAGCGACACCCGCACCAACCACCGAAACGGCTACCGCCACCGCGACCTGGACACACGCGTGGGCACCATCGACGTGAGAATCCCGAAACTTCGCCACGGATCATTCTTCCCCGACTGGTTGTTGGAGCGCCGCTCACGAGCAGAACGCGCCCTGGCCACCGTCGTAGCCACCTGCTACCTCAAGGGGGTCTCCACCCGCCGCATGAACGACCTTGTCGCCACCCTCGGGATCACCAACCTGTCGAAGTCACAGGTGTCTACCATGGCCAAAGAACTCGACGTGATGGTCGAAGACTTCCGCACCCGCCCGTTGGACACCGGCCCTACCTCTATGTTTCCTGCGACGCGCTGACGATGAAGGTGCGTGAAGGCGGGCGCGTCGTCAAAACCAGCGTGCTGCTGGCCACCGGGGTTAACGCCGACGGGTACCGGGAGTTGCTTGGTATGCAGGTCGCCACCGCCGAATCGGCCGCGTCGTGGACCGGGTTCTTCCGCGACCTGAAAGCCCGGGGCCTGGATCAGGTGTACCTGGTCACCAGCGACGCCCACCTAGGCATCCAAGCCGCTGTGGGTGACTGCCTACCCAACGCATCCTGGCAGCGGTGCCGCACCCATTTCGCGAAGAATCTGTCATCGATGGTGCCGAAAACCCAGTGGCCGACATTGTCGGCGATGTTTCACACGATCTTCCAACAACCCGACGCCCAGGCCGTGTGGGACCAGGCCCGAGACGTCATTGAGTTTTGCCAGCAGAAGTTCCCCCATGTGGCGGATTACCTGGAGGAATCCTTGGACGACCTGCTGGCGTTTACGAACGCGCCGAAAGCGGTGTGGACGAAGGTGTGGTCAAACAACCCCACTGAAAGGCTCAACCGGGAGATCAGACGTCGCACCGACGTCGTGGGGATCTTCCCCAACCGCGACGCCGTCGTGCGTCTGGTCGGGGCGGTACTCGCCGAGCAACACGATGATTGGATCCAGCAGAAACGCTACATGTCGCTAACCAGCCTGGAACAGACCAAGACGATGATGACAGCCACCGTCATTGATGCCGGCGAATCCACTCAGGAGGTTGCATGAGCCCACGCCAGCACCGAGCTCGTGACGGCCCCTGACACCGTCATCCTGCTTGTTCATATCGGAAGGCAGATACACCACCACCGTGGACTTGACCCTCAAACAGGCGATCCGGGACAGTTTTAAGCGCAACAAACACCGCTACGGCTACCGGCGGGTACTGCTCGACCTTCGTAACCAAGGTTGGATAGTCAACCACAAACTTGTCTTAAAGCTCATGCGTGAGATGGGCTTGAAAGCCAAGATCCGCCAGCGCAGGCCCTACATCTCCTACACAGGCACAACCAGTCACATCGCCGAGAACACACTCGAGCGCAACTTCACCCCGGATAAACCCAACTCTGTTTTCGTCAGCGACGTCACCGAGTTCAAGGTCGCCGGCCGCAAGGTGTATCTCTCACCGGTGATGGACCTGTTCGACCGCGCAATCGTCGCCCACACAGTGGCCACATCGCCAACCACAGCCTTGACCTCGGCCTCGTTGGCGCAGGCGATCGAAGCGTGTGCTCCAAAGCCGGGCTGGATGATCCACACCGATCAAGGATTCCAATACCAGCACTCATCCTGGCGCACCCTGATTAGCCAGCACCATGGAGTCCAGTCAATGTCACGCAAAGGCAATTGCTACGACAACGCAGTCATGGAGAACTTCTTCGGCCACCTGAAAACCGAAATGTTCCACGGAGAAGTCTTCGACACCATCGAGCAATTCACCGCCGCGGTCGACGAGTACATCCAGTGGTACAACACGCAACGACTCCAACAACGACTCAAGGGCCTGACCCCGATGCAATACCGGAATCAGACCCTTGAAACCCTAACCGCCTAGAATTAAACCAGTCCAACTTTCGGGGGCCAGTTCAAACCCGCCCCACCGAAACTGTGGATAACAGCACTACGTGAACAGCGTTATCCACAGTGCAGTGAGCATTTCGCGCGCGCACCCCACGGGGGCTGCTAGACAGAGTGCATGAGAGTGAACTCGGGGAAAAAGAATTCGAGAGGATCATGTACCTCTACACCAGGTACAGGCGCAAAGCGGTGCTTACAGGGCCGGCGCGTTGCGGTTGATGGGGGTGAAGACGTTGTCGTGGGTTGACAGCATCGACCTCGTGCTGGAGGGGACAACACGAGCGAAGTCCCGCGCGTTGTGGCCGCAGGGGGTGGTGTATCGCAGCGGTATGCTGACGCCGCAGCACGTCAGGGAGCGTGGCTCGGTGATGATGACGTCGCTGGCGATGGCGCTGTTTGATACGTACCGCTACTACGGCCGGGCGGAGGCGTTGGTGGCGGTGGAGTCGGCGCTGCAGATCAACGGGGTGGAAAAGGACGAGCTGCTGAGGTGGGTGGCTGTGTTGCCCAGGGCGAAAACAATTAAGGAGTTCCGGGAGTTGGTGGAGTACGCCAGCCCGTTGAGCGAGAGCCCGCTGGAGACGCAAGCACGCGACAACATCCTAGTGGCGGAGATCCCGGGGTTGGTGAAGCTTGAGCAGCAGGTTCCGTTCCGGTACGTCACGTCGTGGGGGGAGCCAAAGGTGGGCAGGCACGACATGGTGATCAACGATGTCATCGCGGTGGGGGCCGACGGGAAGTGCAAATGGGCCGACGACTGGAAGGGCGTGACGCGCGAGGAACGCGAGCGCGAGCGTTGGGCGATGCACGGTGACAAGGTGCTCATCCGCGCCAGCTGGGAGGATGTGAGCAACGGCGATCTGGTGCGGTGGGTGCGTGAGGCGATCGCGCTGACGCAGGGTCAGAACCAGGTGGAGGGGCGCACCTTGTTGGCCATGTCCACGAGCGCGTAGCGGTGGTGGGCGTAGGGGGCAACGCGGGCTTGTTCGCGCAGTGTGGTGGCGATGCCGCTGCGCAGCCCGTGGACGGTGAAGGGGTATTCGAAGAGGTTGTGGTCCGACGCTGCTTTTTCCACGTCGGCGTCGCGCAGGAAGGTCAGCCCGGCGCGCAGGACGTACACCTTGATCTGCAGGAAGCGCGGTTCGTTGCTCGGGATCTCTTCGAGGCGGCGGGCGGCGCGGCGGATGCGGGATTCGGTGAGGGAGGCGGAGACGAGGTCGAGGATGGTGGTCAGCCGTGCCATGCGGTGGTGGCGGGAGGACTGGGGGACGCGGTCGAGGGCGGCGACGGCGAGCTCGACTTCGGATTCGGCCATGAGCAGGCGCGCGAGCCCGAAGGCGGCGGAGACGGTGGCCGGGTTGGTTTGCCAGACGAGGGCGTAGAGGCGCAGGGAGTTGTAGCGCAGGATGGCGGGGTCGTCGGTGATGAGCAGCCACTCGGGGGTGAGCATACCGCGTTCTTCCCAGTCTTCGAAGACGCTGTTGGGCAGGTCGGCGAGGTTGGTGCGGATGCCGGTGCTGGCGCGGGCGATGTCGTCGAGAAGCAAGTCCGTGCCGCGCGGGGCGATCTGCTGGCAGATGAGCTCGTCGACGGCGGCGATGGCGAGCTTGGGGGCGGCCTCGCCGGGGACGTGGGACAAGACGGTGGTGAAGTCGCGTTGGGCCTCGGCGTAGTCGCCGAGCAGCATGTTGATCACGCCGGAGTACCAGGCGTAGCGCCAGTTGGCGGTGAGTTTGTCGCTGAGCGAGGCGAGCCAGCTGCGAGCCTGGTAGGTCAGGCCCATGTCGAGCATGGCGCGCACGACGCCGAAGGGGATCTCCGTCGACTCTTCGTACTGCGGTGTCTGCATGGCCTGGCGCAGGTTTTCCAGGGTTTCCTGGGGCTCCTGGTAGGAGGTGCCTTGGATCATGGAGGCGCCGACGTCGGCGCGGTCAATGAGCGGGGAAGGCAGCGCGGAAAAGACCTCTTGGGGGTGATTTCGACGGTGCGGGAGATGCCGTCGATCAGCTGGTCGGTGCGAAAGACCAGGTGCTTGGTGCCAAAGGTCGTGCGCTGCGGGAGAACAGGGAGTGCTGCGCTGGGTACGTCACGCCGTCGCGGATGGCCAGGCATTCGCGCAGCACGCCGAGGAGTTGGCCCTCGAGCTCGGTGACGTTGGCGAAGCGCTTCGCGGGGTCGGGGTGGCAGCAGCGCAGCAGCAGGCGGTACAGCGACAGGTAGCGGCGGAACGTCGGCTCGCGGGTGGGGAGGGGATGCCGGGCGCGTAGACGCCGTCCTCGCGCGGCAGGTCGACGACGAGGGAGGCCAGCGTGCGGCCGACGGTATAGATATCGCTGCTTATCGACGGCCCCTCGGACGCCACCTCCGGTGCCTGAAAGCCCTTGGTGCCGTAGATGTAGCCGAAGGCGCCGATGCCGGAGACGGCGCCGAGGTCGATGAGCTTGACCTGGTCCTCGGTGACGATGATGTTGTCGGGCTTGAGGTCGTTGTAGACCACGCCGCGCGAGTGCAGGTAGCCCAGCGCGGGCAGGACCTCGAGGATGTAGGCGATGGCCACGTCGATGGGCAGGAGGTGTTGTGCTTCGGCGTTGCGGCGCTCGCGCAGCGAGGGCCGCCGACGTACTCCATGACGATGAAGCCGCCGGGCACGCGCGGGTCGTCGATGAAGTTGAAGATCTTGACAATGCCGGGGTGGGTGATGTCGGCGAGGAACTCGCGCTCGCGGCCGCGGCGGCGGTCTCGTCGGCGTTCTTGGTGGAGTGCAGGCCCTTGAGCACGACGACGCGGCCGGCCACGTGGTGGTCGTGGGCGAGGTAGATCCACCCCATGCCGCCGTGGGCGATGACGCCCATCACCTCGTACTGGCTGGCCACGATGTCGCCGGGGTGGAGCTGCGGCAGAGGCACGCCCTTGGTGGAGTGGGCGTGCAGCGGGTCGATGAGCGCGTCGCGCGGCTCGCCCGGGGCGACCCACGGCAGCTCGACCATGCCGTCGGCGACGGTGCGGGAGGCGCGCTTGGCGCCGCGCAGCTCGCGGAAGGTGTCCAGCGCCTTGCGGCGGAGCGCTGCGAGGAGTTCTCGTTCGCGGAGCCTTCGCGCAGCTTGTCCAGGTCCTTGAGCAGGCCGGCGATGTCGCCGAGCCCGGCGTACTCCTCGCTGGGGCCGCTGTCGACGGGTGCGCGTCGGTGTCGTCTGTGTCGTCGTCGGCGAAGGGGTCGAACTCGACGGCCTCGGTGTCGTCTGTGTCGTCGTCGGCGAAGGGGTCGAACTCGACGGCTTCGGTGGGTTCGGGGTGGTGTGCGTCAGCCATTGCTTTCCTCCACGGGGTCCTGCACGGGCTCCTCCCGGTAGCGCGCCGGGGGCGGCGCTGGGCTGGTCAGGGCGTCGGCGAGCCAGTCCGCCCGCATGCGCTGCCAGGTGCCGTCGTGTTCGATGCGTTCGATGGTCTCGTTGACCTGGCGCACGAGCCCGTCGCGGCCGCGGCGGACGCCGACGGCGTAGTTCTGCATGCCGTAGGTCTCGTCGAGCACGCGTGTATGGGGGTCTTGGGCGGTCATGCCGGCGAGGATGGCGTCGTCCGACAGCACGGCGTCAGCCTGGTACTGCTGGGTGGCCATGAGGCAGTCCGCCCAGGAGCGTGTGCGCAGGATCCCAGATTCGGGGGCGACTGTGCGGGCGAGCTCGAGGAGGTTCGAGCCGTCGACGACGCAGATGGTGTTCTCGGCGGCGTCGGCGATGGTGGTGATCTCGCTGTTGAGGGGGTGAGCAGGCGCACGGCGCTGGCGAGGTAGGGCACGGAAAAGTCGGAGTTTTTCGCGCGCTCCGGGGTGATCGACATGGTGCGCACGATGATGTCCACGTCGCCCTCTTCGAGGGCGGCGACGCGCCGGCCCGATTCCACGAAGCGGAAGTCCACCCGGTCGGGGTCGCCGAAGATGTCGCGGGCGATTTCGTGCGCCAGGTCGATTTCGAAGCCACGCAGGTCGCCGACGGCTGTGTCGCGGTAGGACAGCAGGTACTGGGACTGGTCCACGCCGACGACGATGCGCCCGCGCTGCAGGATCTCGGGATGCGCTCCTCGGGGTGGCGTCGTCGGGGCGCAGCGAGCCCTCCCAGAAGGAGTCGTCGACGAAGGGGCTGGCCGGGTCGACGCCGGCCGGGTCGAGTTGCGCCCCGACGGGCAGCGGCAGGCCCGAGTACACCAGCGGCGGGTCGGCGGGCGGAATCGGCGGGGCTGTGGGAGCGCAGGCGGCG